>CAWIEK010000001.1:0-225343 GCA_963835065.1 uncultured Chthonomonadaceae bacterium
GATGGTATTCCATGTCGAAGGCGTGGTCTAAATCCTGCGCGGACAGGCGTTCCTTTACAATCGGGTCGGACTCGATCGCGCTGCGGAAATCTTGCCCGGCCCACGATTTCGCCGCGTTGCGCTGCGCCACGCCATACGCTTCTTCGCGCGACAAGCCCGGATCGGATCAGAGCCAGCATGATCTGCTCGGAAAACACCAGCCCGCCCATCTGTTCCAGATTGCGCTGCATATTTTCGGGATACACGATCAGGCCGTCCAGAATATCGGCGAATTTCCACAGCATCCAGTCCACCAGTGTCGTCGTGTCCGGCAGAATGATGCGCTCCACGCTGCTGTTCGTCAGGTCGCGCTCGTGCCACGTCGCCATGCTTTCCAGCATCGGGATCAGGTTGCCGCGCACCACCCGCGCCAGTCCGGTAATCGTCTCGGAGTTCCAGGGATTGCGCTTGTGCGGCATGGCGGACGAGCCTTTTTGTCCCTCCGCGAAATACTCCTGCACTTCCCGGATTTCCGTTCGCGCCATATTGCGGATTTCGGTCGCAAACCGTTCCAGCGACGCCGCGAGAATGGCAAGGGAGGCAACTAGTTGCGCGTGGCGGTCGCGGGCGATGATCTGCGTGGAAATCGGCGCGACGCCCAAGCCCAAATTGCCGCAGACATATCGCTCCACTTCCGGCCCGATATTGGCGTGGGTTCCGACCGCGCCGGAAATTTTCCCCACGCTGATGGCCGCTCGCGCCTGCTGCAGCCGCTCGATATTGTGGTTCATTTCGTCCAGCCACGTCGCCAGCTTGAACCCGAACGTAATGGGTTCCGCATGGATGCCGTGCGTTCGCCCAATCATCACGGTATCCTTATGTTCGCGCGCCCGCTGCCGAATGACCTCGTTCAGCTCCTCGCTGCGCGAACGATAATCTGATCCGTCGCGTCCCGCAGCAGCAGGGCCAGCGCCGTATCCACAATGTCATAGGAAGTCACGCCATAATGCACGTAGCGGCCTTCCTCGCCCAGATTTTCCGCGACGTTCTTCACAAACGCCATGACATCATGCCGCGTTTCTTTTTCCAGTTCCGCCATGCGCGCCAGATCGAATGTCGCGCCCTGCCGGATTTTCTCTGTCGTTCCCGCCGGAATGTGCCCGAAATGCTCCAGCCCGTCGCAAACGGCGATCTCGACATCCAGCCATTTCTGCGTTTTATTCTGCGCGCTCCACAGGGCGCGCATCTCCGGCGTCGTATACCGATCAATCATAGCTTTCTCCATATTAATTCACCACCCGCTTCGCTAGAGACACAGAGGCACAGAGGGTTCACAGAGTAAGAAAAGGGAAAGGTTTTGTTATTCTCTCGCATTGGTTTTTCCTCTGTGTCTCTGTGTCTCTAGCGAAGCGGGTGGTTCATCATTGGTTTTTGCGCAGGACGCGGCCGCCGAGCGTCCGTGTGCGGGCCGTTTTCGTGGGCGACGCGCCCATTGACCAGACGGTTTCGATGCCCTTCGCGAACTGGTGCGGGTGGTCGAAGGTCGCGCAGTCGGTAACGGTCTCGGGGTTGTAAATCATAATGTCGGCATAGCAGCCCGGCGCAATGCGGCCCCGTTCGTGATCGAAACCCAGGCGGCGGGCGGGAAGCAGGGTCATTTTGTAGATGGCTTCGGCTTCCGTCAAAATGCCAAGTTCGCGGACATAACGGCCGAGAACGCGAGGGAACGTGCCATACGTGCGCGGATGGATGTTGGTGGCGTTGGCTTCGCCGTCGGGATGGGTTCCGCTGCCGTCCGAGCCGATCAACGTGAGGGGAAGGCGCATGACGTGGGCGATGTCGGTTTCGCCAATGGCAAAATTGACCGCGCTGACGTTGCCACCGGTTTCCGCCAGCAGGTCGAGAACGAATTCAATCGGGTTTTGGCCGGCTTCGCGGGCGAGGTTGGCAATGCGCCGTCCCTGCATGTTCGTGCTGCCGCGGCACACGCCGATCTGCATATTGCGCCAGGGGGAGTCGGGACGAGATCGTCCCAATCCGGGTGGGCGGCGCGCATATCCGTTGCAATCGCGCTGACGCTGCGCGGGGTCGGATAGTCGGGCGGTCAGGTCTTCGCCCGAACCGTTCAGGGCCCAGCGCGGCAGGGTCTGAATGCTCAGGGCGGTCATAAACGCGGTGTAGGGGTATTGATCCATCTGAACGTCAAGGCCGCGACTCGCGCTTCGCGCACCATTTGCAGCGTGGTTTGCGCCTTGCCCCAGTTAGCGCGGCCTTCCGCTTTATGGTGCGACAGTTGCAGGGGCAGGTTCGCTCTTTCCGTTACGTTCAAGGCTTCCTGCACGGCCTCGACCAGCGTGTCGCCTTCATTGCGCAGGTGCGTGGCGTAAAAGCCGCCCCAATCGGCCACGATCCGGCACAGGTCGGCAAGTTCGTCTTCCCCGGCATAGGCGGAGGGGGGATATTCCAGCCCGGACGAAAACCCCCAAGCTCCGGCTTTCATGGCGGCTTCCAATTCGCGCCGCATAGGGGCTTGTTCGTCACCCGTCGGCGCGCGCTCGTCCAGCCCTACCACGCGCTTGCGCAGGGTTCCATGCCCGGCCAGAGGCACATAGTTGGTGGCAAAGCCCGTGTCTTCCACAATGCGCAGGTGTTCGGCAAAATCGTTCCACATGATGCGAGCACGATACGGAGCCAGCCAGCGCTTTTCAAACGCGAACACATCGGCGTTCGTCGCCATTCCCAACGACAGGCCGCAGTTGCCGACAACCTGCGTGGTCACGCCCATGCCGATTGCGCTCGCCTGTCCGGGATCATAAGTTGCCGAAATGTCGGAATGGGTGTGAATGTCAATAAAGCCGGGCGCAACCCGCTGTCCCTGCGCGTCAATGATTTTTCCCGCCGTGTGCCCGCTTAAATCGCCGACGGCAACGATACGCTCCCCTACAATGCCGACATCGGCGAGTTGTAGGGGCGTTCCGGTTCCATCCAGCACGGTTCCGCCGCATACCAGAAGGTCAAACTTATCGAAATTAGATGGTGACGTGTTCATTACGCATCATTATAGGCGTTTGCCGCGCTTCCCGTCAAGCCGTCAAGTTTTATGATATGTTTCCTGCACGTTCGCCTTAATGAAGATTTAACACGCGCTTAACGTTCCCTTAAAGCAGCGGTGATACACTTCAACCGTTTTCCGATGCCCTGCCCGCTATGAGAAAACTTGCAATCTTACGCCTATTGCGCGCCGTGCCGGCCTTTTGCTTTCACGCGAATTTCAAAGGAGAACTGTCTTGAAGCATCCAATCTCGAATACCCGACGCCGAACATCCAACACCCAATACCCAACACCAAGCACAGGGAACAGGGAACAGGGAACAGGGAACAGGAACCTGTTACTCAACGCTCAACGCTCAACGCTCAACGCTTTCACCCTGATCGAACTGCTCGTCGTGATCGCCATTATCGCGATTCTCGCGGCGATTCTGTTCCCGGTTTTCGCGCAGGCGCGGGCCAAAGCCCGCCAGACTACGTGCCTTTCCAACCTGAACCAGATGGGCAAAGCGACCATCATGTACGTGCAGGACTACGATGAAACTTTCTACCCGCACCGCTGGAACTGCCAGCCAACGGCTTCGGGCGCGGCAGGGGGTATCTGCCCGGAATATGTCGGCAATCCCGCCGCGTCCAAGTTCAGCGGCGGCTCCGAGCAGCGCTTGTACTGGATGTTCCTGCTGCAGCCTTACGTAAAGAACTATCAGGTGTTTGGCGACACCAGCAACCCCATGGCCTTTTACGCCAATTCCGGCCCGACGCTGACCTGCGCGGCTGCCGGGTGTGTGGGAACCAACTACGGCGGGCAGAACAGCTACGGCCACAACGACGCCTGGATGGCTCCCGCGCAGGCGTTCAACGGCAGCACCAATGTCGCGGTTGTCAGCCTTGCCGCGATTCCGCGCCCGTCGGGTACTATTCTCGTCACGGATGCTTCCTACTACGGCGTCGTGCCTGACCTTAACAACGAGAGCGGCCAGCTGCAGGTCGCCAACTGCGTCAACGGCAACAACTGCGCCGTCGAACTGGCGTACATCAACAATCAGGGCGCGCAGTACAAGAGCTACTGGAAAAACATCGGCAACGCCAACTGGAGCTACAGTCAGGGCGACAGCGGCCCGCTGGCGGCGGGCGCGTCCGGGATGCCGCAGGCGGCGATAAATCTGGGCAAAGCGCGTCACAACGATCAGGTGGACGTTCAGTTCGTGGACGGCCACACCAAAGCGATTCCGTACAATCGTGTCATCGGTGACGTGTGCCTGTGGACAACGGACGCCGAAGGCGCGCATCCCAAGTGCAACTAGAAGCCCTCAATCCCTAACCCCTTCTCCTCAAAACGCATTTCAAAAGCTTAGCGGAAATGCGTTTTGAGGAGAAGGGGAACCTATTGAGATAGGCTCTAAACGAAAAAGATAGAAATATGTAGAGTCATCGTCGAAATCTTGGCAATGCAGCGCTTCCAGCCCGATGTCTCGTTGTGTCAGGTTGTAGGAGAGAGGCGTCGTGACCTCAGCAGCGTCAGGGCGGACGGGAGTGGACAGGCATCTTCTTGCGCCTCCCTTCCTGAGTTGATAGTTGATAGGAACTGCCAACGTTCAGCCTTTGTGCCTTTATAGTAGATACTTGTACTACTTAGACAGATTGTGTGGGGCAAAAGGTTCACCTTTTTTCGTGTTGTTTGGCTTTTTTGCTGTCTTTTTCTTTTCCGCTGGTTTTTGTTTGCGGGATGGCTGTTGTTGGCGTTGTGCAAGGGAACCTATCGTGACATGATACGGTGGTTCCCTGTTGCTTTTTGTGGTGTTGAGGCTTTAAGCGAAGTCGTTTGAAAATAATTGTGAAATTTCTACATTGGCCTCTTGCCAACGGCGCGGTATTGCTTTATACTTTAATCAGCCCCGAAGCTAAAGGCTGTTGTTGAACTTGCAGCCTGATTTATCCTCCGTTTTGTTGCTTTTCCTTTTTCCCTTTCGACTTGTGCCCGCTTGTTGGCGGCATCGGTCTTCCGGTTTGCCTTGCCTTGCGTCGTGTAGCCGTTCTTGTGCGGATAAGGTGTGCGCCGGGGGTGTTTCCTGCCCCGGAGAGTGCGTTCCTTTTTGCCTTGCTTGCGCGTGTGCGTGGTTGCTGGAAGCTGATGCGGCGTGTTGTTCCTCCTCCGCAGCGCTTTCCCATTCAGGTGTCAGGTATCAGGTGTCAGGTATTGGGCTTAGAGCCTCTCCCAATAGGCCGGGTATTGCCTAACCCGGCAGGAAAGTGCAAGCGTCTTTCAGACGCGAATTCGCGTCTATCGGGATAGGCTCTTAGATCTTCTTACCCAATATTCAACACCGAATACCCTCTTTATAAGGAGTTCTCAGGATGCTGGCTGCTGGAAGGGTAGGTTCAGGCAGGCGCGCTGTAACCGTATGTTCGCTATCATTGCCATTTATGAGCGCGTGTTCGCAGTGGAGGCGGGCGTTGCCTGGGCTGCTGTGGCTGTGGGGCGTGTGTGCCCTCAGTTCCCACGTGGGCGCGCAGACGCTGACGGGGGTGAGCGTGTCGCCGTCAAGCGTCATCGGCGGCTTGCAGACCAATCTCAGCGTTACCCTCAGCGCCCCGGCTCCCCCTGGTGGCCTGAGCGTTTCGCTGGGCTGCAATCCGGCGGGCGCGGTGGGACTGGACGCGAATACGCCCTTTCCCACAACCGTTACGGTTCCCGCCGGGCAAAGCGGTTGCAGCTACGCGGCGCTGACCAGCACCGCCAATGCGCCCACGCCGATTACGATTACGGCCACATTGGGAACACAGTCGCAAACGACCACGCTCACGCTGCTGCCGGCGCATTTGCGGGTGACGAAAGTGATGCCCGCTTCCACGCTGCGCCTGCAATGGGATCAGACCAACTACAGTTTCTTCCAACTCCTGCGCGACGGCAGCCTGCTTGCCACGCTTCCGGGCAGTACCCTGACCTATGACGACGCCATTGCGGGGGGCTTTGCTCCCAACCACACGTATGTGTACACGCTGCTGGGACAAAGCAACGGCAGTTATGCGCAGATAGACATGGAGATGGTCATTCCCGGCAGCGTGACAACGGCGGGCAGCAACCAGGCGGTAGACAGCCGGCTGGACTTGCGCTACAGCGACAACCATCTGCTGGATCATGTGTTCGGCGCGACCACGTACCGGGGCGGCTTGTTCGTGGGCTACAGCAGCGATCCCGCGAAGGTGGGACGCAGTTTCGCCCGCTTCGGCCCATTCACGGGGGGACAGCCGACGAACTCCTGCTGGCGCGAAGGCAACATCAGCGCGTACTTTACGGGCATGGCGGGGCAGTCGGCAGGCAGCGTGAATGTGGGCTGTCAGGCGATTGCGGACGCGGGCTGGGATTACAGCAAGCTGGTCTGGAGCCTGACCGACCCGACGATCACGCCCTCCGCGCCAAGTTTCACGCCGGGCGCGGCCACGAACGGGGTTGCCATCAGCTATGACCCGGCCAACCCCCTTGTGGGCTGGCAGACGTGGGACTTGAGCAGTGTGCTGCACAGCGCCGTGATCGGCAGTCTACCGCTTTCCGTCGTATGGGCGGCCCTAGATGAGACGAGCGCGGGGTGGGCGTACTTTGCCAAAACGGAGTACAACGCGAGTTTAGGACCGCGCGCTTTGTGGGCGTGGACGCTTCCCTACCCCATTTCCGGCTGCATCCAGCAGGCTGGCGGTTCGACGGGGCCGCCAACGGAATCAGGATGCATCTCGCCTTCGTCGGCTTCAATCACGCTGAACATGCACGGACTGGGCGTGGGTGACAGCGTGGTGGTGACGCTCACCGACACTTACAATGGCGGGAATGCCCTGCCGACCCAGGTGACGGTGACGGGCTTGCAGTGTCGGTTCCAATTGCCCGTCGGCTACATTCACGGCAACGGCAGTGGCTGGCAAATCCAAGTGGGGGCGACGTGCAATGGCGTGTCGTCCGGGGGCAGTTTGACCAACCTGTCTACGGCGGTGAATTGCGCGGGCAGTGGCGGCAGCCTCGGTCCTCCGGTGGGCGGCGGCGGGTTGTCGCCGGGAGGATAGCCCTCAACCCCCGGCCCCTTCTCCCAAAAAAGCCTGGGAGAAGGGGAGATGTTACACATAAAGCGGGGAGTGGCTAGATACACGTAGGGCTGCGGGAACATTGGCATTGGGCGCGGCGGGGCCGTGAGGAAAATACAGCATGAACAGCAGACATGGCGTGAAGAGCAGAAATGGCATAACGAAGGCGGGCGCGGCGGGAATGGCGGGACGGCGGCGCGTGGGCGGGATGGTGGTGGCGGCGCTCGTAGGCGGCGTGACCATAGGTGGCCTGGGACTGCACCGGTGGCGGCAGGGGCAGGCGCACAATCCGCGCGTGTACACGAGCGCGGGGCTGGGCGGCTGGATTGCGCCGGAAACGGGCAAGCCGCAGGCTGCGCCCAATCCTGACGATCCCCTTGTTGGACTGCGGGCGGACTACCGGGCGGGGAAGTGGGCGGACGTGGACCGGGAAGCGGCGGACGTGATGCAGCGGCAGCAGGACAGTGGGGAGGCGGGCAAGCGGCAGCAGGCGGGACAGGCGGAACTGCTGGCGGCATACGCAAGCGCGTGGCGCAAGGATTATGCGACGGCAGAAGCGCGGTTCCTGCGCGTCCAGCGGCTGGCGGGAGAACTGCCGGATCATGGAGCGCGGAAAGTGCTTGTCGGCGAGATGCCCCTGCCGACATTGGAGGAAGAGGCCGGGTTCCAACATGCCGTCTGCGTGGGCGCGGCAGGGGATAAGCAGGGCGCGGAAGCGGAATACGATGACTTTATGCGGCAGTACCCGCAGAGCATTCTGGTTCATGCGGCGATCAAGCGCGTGACAAGGCTGCATGGGGGCGACATTCCCGCCGATGCCGAAGCCTTGTGGACGCAGGCCATGCGGCAGCAGAAAGCCAAGCAGGCGCGGGCGCAACGCGAAGGGGCGTTGTGCGGGCCGGAGTGTCTGGCGGAAGTGCTGCGGCGGCAGGGGAAAAGCGTGGAGGTTCACGCGCTGGCCGGGGAGATGCAGACGGGTGCGGACGGCACGAGTTTGCGGCAGTTGGCACGGGTGGCGAAAGCGCATGGATGGGCGGCGGTGGGCGTGGAACTGACGCAGGCAGGGTTGGGGAAGCAGGCATTGCCCTTGATCGCGCTGCTCAAGCCGGGGCATTATGTGCTGGTGGAGCGGGTGAGTGGGCAGGGCGTGAGGGTGTGGAACCCGGACGCGGAGGGCACGGGCCGAGCGGGAACAAAGACGTACACTTTGGCGGAATGGCAGGGGGTGTGGAGCGGCATAGCGTTAAGCGTTGAGCGTTGAGGGTTGAGGGGGAGAGAGTAGCCGCGAATGAACGCGAATGAACGCGAATGGGTGGGAGAGGTTGGCGGCGGCTACTTTCTTTTTTCTCCTTCTTTGCTGTGAAGTGTGGCAGGAACGCAGGAATTGGCGGGGCGTGTTGCGAATGTGGGTTTGTACGTCGGGAGCGGAGACGCAATGAACACGAACATCATTTTTGGGTTGGGGCAGGGTCGGGGCGTGTTTGGCGAGGGCGCGGCGCAGGTGGGTCGTTTCGGCTGGAAGATGCGGAGTACGGCGCTTGTGGTGGCGCTGACATCGGGGGGGCTGCCGCTTGCCCTCAACGCGGCGCGGTGCGAGCAGGCGCGGCGGATTGCCGAAGCGAACAAGCCGCGCGTGGTCAATGAACTGCGGCCTGGCACAACGGACAAATTATCGCCGGAGCAGTGGGCGCAGGTGGATGCGCAGCGAGCAAAGGCACAGGCGGCAAAGCAGGCCAAGAAGCCCGATGTGCGCGTTCTCTCGGCTGCGGAGATGGCGCAGTGGAAGGGAAGCGGGCCGTACCGCAACAAGTATTGCGCGGGAACCCTGCCCTGGCATCGCAGTCTGCGGGACGTGAACCTGTGCAACGGCAACCTGTTCAAGAGCTTCACGGATGTGCAGGTGTCGCCGGGCAGAGGGGCAGGACTGGCCTTGCAGCGCACGTACAACTCTCAGGACGACCGACCCGGCGCGTTCGGAACCGGCTGGACACATGCGTATGACATTCGCATGGAGGAAGAGAACCCAAGCACCAACGAGACGAGCGACAGCCTCAACGTTGCGGATAGGACAGACTTCTTCGGCGGCAAGCACAAGTACCACCGGGATGCGGATGGCTTGTACTCCCCGCCTGCTTACCTCTTCGATGAGACGCAGAGCAGCTACCAGCAGTTCCTTGTCTCTGGGCCGGTTGTGCCGTTGGATGATACCGAGACGGGCATGGATGGCACGGTCAAGCACTTCGTGAAGGTGAGCGACAACTGGCGGGCGTGTGACTACATTCAGGACCGGTATGGCAGCCGCACCACCCTTGTGTATGGCGCCAGTGTCAACGGCAGCAGCGTTCCTACCCTGCTCTCGACGGTAACTGATCCTGTGGGGCGGCAGTTGGTGTTCACGTGGAACAACTTAGGCACGACAGCGCAGCCTATTTACCGGATTGTGCAGGTAGACAGTCCGCAGTACAGCGTCGCCTACAGCTACAACGCGGATGCCAACCTCAGCAGCGTGACCCTTGATCCGGGCATGGTGGGAACCGGGCATCTGAACCGCACGACAAGCTACGGCTACAAGCGTGACGGGGCAGAATGGAACCGAAACCGGGCTGTTGGCGCGTCACTGACCCGCTTGGTCACACGATGAGTACACTACAGCTTGCCTGCGAGTGGCAGCTACACGGGACGGCATGGGTGACAGGAGCCAGTGGACCGGCCAGCAACAACGGACAAGCACGCAACCCTGACATGGACGTTCACGCCCCAGGCGGTGCAGGACACGTATCCGTTCAGCTGCATCGCCCCAACAACGCGGGGTTGAGCGTCCTGTGCAAGACGGACAGCCAGTTGCGCAGCATGGCTTGCGGATGAGCGGCGTGTACATGTATCTAAGCTGGTACGACAGCGCCAACAACGTCACGCAGCAGACGAACACAGGCGGCAACCTCAGTCTGTTCAACCAACTCTGTGCGCCAACTCCGGCTCTACGGACCAGTTTATGACCTATGGGCCGCATGGCAACGTGCTGACCAGCAGCTGACTGCTTCCGACCCGAACGCGCCGAAAAATACGACAAGCTACTACAACGGCAGCCAGTTCTTCCAGAAGAAGTCTGTCACGGACATGAACGGGCACACAAGCACGTTCGGCGTCGGCAGCAAGTATGCGGGAACGGCAGGCGACCCGGACACCAACGCGGGAGACCGAGGCAGCGTGTTGTGGGTTAAGGATGCCAAGTACGGCGATGGAACTCTCAACAATACGGGAACACGCTTCTCCTACGCCTACAACAGCTACGGGCAGAAGACAAGCGAGACAAACCAGAACGGCGTTGTGACCAACTACACGTATGGAGATGCCTACGGGAACTTGACGCAGGTTGTGCAAGACCCCAATCCACAGGGACAATCCGGCCATCTTGCCCGCACCACCAGCATAGCGTATGACCAAGTGGGGCATGTTCTCACGTCCACTGATCCGATGGGACAGCAAAGCACATTCAACTACAATGTGCTTGGACAGCCTACGTCCGCCGCTTTCCCCGCCACCTTCAACGCGCAAAACGTGCAGCAAACGCCTGCCGAAACCGTCAGCTACGGCTATGGCGCAAACGGCAGAACCGAAAGCGTCAGCGACAATCGTGGAACTACAACTCTGGCTTACGAGAGCAACAGTGACCGGGTTCATAGCACAACCGATCCTGTGACCGGCGCAACAACCTACACCTATGGATTGGCCGGAGAACGTCTGAGCATGAGTTTACCCGGCGGCGGCAGTTGGACATACGGGTATGACCGCGCCAACGTGACAGGCTGCCTGAGCAAAGACGACCCCAACAGCCTCAATCACAGCCTTGCCACGCTCGCCGATGATCAGGGCAGACGCATAGACGTGTACCTTGACCAGAGCGGCAGATGTTGGGAAACGCTGACCAATGAGGCGTTTTCCGGCACAAACCTCGTTAGTTACACGGATACGCTCCCTACCTTCGACACGTTGCACAAGTGGCTGACGCAGTTGCAGAACACCTACCATTACCAGAATGCGCAGCAGCAATGGCAAAGCAAGTTGCTCGTGCAGAACAACTACACACTCGACAACGCAGGGCAACGGCTTACCAACCAGATCAGCAGTCTTGATCCTGTAACGGGCAATCCAACAAGCCGGACAGAGCAGTATGGCTATGATGCGTTGAACCGACTGACAACTGTGGATTATGGTGACGGGCAGACGCAGGGCTACACGTTCGACAGCATGGGCAACCGCCTGACGAAAACGGACAGCAGCACAGGCAATGAGAGCTATGTCGCCAACGCCGCCAACATGCTCACGAGCCGAACTGTGGGAGGAACAACAAGCAGCTATACCAATGACACCAATGGCAATACGCTCACAGGAGGTGGACGCACAAATACATGGGACAGCCAGAACCGCATGACCAAGTGCGTCAACGGTACAAACACCAGCACGTTCACCTATGGCTGTGATGGTATCCGGCATAGTTCCGTCGTCAACGGCGTCAGCACCGACTTCGTTCTCGACAACAGCATGTTTGTGCGCGAACTGCACACTGGCAATGTGAAGGCCACTTACTTTATGGGTGCAAGCGGGCCAGCGTATCGCAGAGACGATGCGAATGGCGGAACCGTCCGATGGTACTTGTACGACGGCTTAGGCTCTGTTCTTGGGGAAGTAGACCCAAGCGGCAACATTACGGGAACCAGAAAGCATGATGTATACGGACTTACCAGAGGCACGACCGGAACCATTACCAGCAAGCATGGCTTCGTAGGCAATCTAGGACATGCCAGCGAAGACGAAACCTGCCTCATCTACATGCAGCATCGGTATTATGATGCGCAGACAGGAAGGTTTGTTAGCGAGGATTCTGCTCATCAAGGTAGCAATTGGCAGCCATATTGCGGCGACAATCCCGTATGCAATGTAGATCCCACTGGACTGTTCTTTTTGGGTGATATGCTATGGGGAACAACAAATGATAATACTGACGCCATGATTGAAGCTGCGAACGCGCGTCTCACTCAACAATGGGGAGAAAATGCCATCCAGAGGATACTAACAAAATGGGCGGATCAGTTCGCAGAAGGTATATGGGACGAGACATTCACAAGTTCAAGCTGGACAGAAGGAGAAGCAGGTGCGTGGCGAATCGACCTAGTTGGGGTAGATGGCCGCTACCGAATTGCGCTTGATCTCACGCATGATGTTCCTCATGTCAACTGTTACGGCTGGGAGTATCCGCACTTTACTCCGATAAGCGATTTATTACCCTTCTGACAGTTCTACTCCAGCCACCATGAACTGCGTTCCCTATCTCGCATGAAAATGCCTCCCCTTCTTCCAAAATTGGAAGAAGGGGTCAGGGATTGAGGGCTATTTTCCAATTAACCACTAAGTACTCTGTTGGATTGAAGATTGATGTTTTGAAAAGGTGCTTTTATTCTCAAAACGTCCCAAACAAACTACGTTCTTCAATCCAACAGAGTACTTCAGTACTCAGTTGGATTAGATTTCAGTGTTGTGTCTACCTATTCCGTCTACTACCCTATTTCAGATTGGAAACGCTACTTTGCGCGATTTTGACCTTGATGTAAATAGTAGACATGGCATGTAGACAGAAGCGCGATCTTCAATCCAACTGAGTACTTAGAGGATGCTACAAGAGTTTATATCCTATAGGAGACTAAAATAATGAGTAACAGAATTGCAGTTTTATTTCGTCGATCACTAATAACTCAAGGCACTAACCAAGACAATGTGAACTATTATATGTTAAGTGTAAGAGATGAGAGATACCTTCGACCAAACATAAACATACAAACTGAATTAGTTAAATCATATGAGAATTGCGCATCCATCCCATGGGTTAGAAGTATGGATTTAAATATTGATGATAAACTTTTAAACTTGACAATCAATAGCAATATTTTTCAAAAATTATTTTATATTGAAATATTTAGCAACATGAATTTGATGTTGTGGACCCGAAATATGTCTCAGCCACTAGTTGATAAAGCGGTTGCTCTTGATATATCTACCAAAAAGGTGGTGTATAATGCACATCCTTCGCTTAAATTGCCCCAGATAGCAATGTGCTATGAACTGAAAACATCGCGTGAGTTGGTCGAACTGTTATGGCCCGATTACGTAGGCAATCTTATCAATGCAGTTGGCATTGGGGTATATCCTTTCAGTAAACATATGTTGGATGAAGTAGAAAACTGTGACATTGATGAGCGTTTTAACAATTACAATAATTTAAATACTACAAATAAACCGTTATTATCTTCAGTTGAGCTTTTAAAAAACTGGCAATATACATTAGCACTGGACGTATCTAAGTACGATTCACCTGATTTATTTTACACCATACCAGCTTCATATGCAGAACAGTTTGAGTGGTGGATTGCCGACGCTGTGGAGCAAGAAGGTTACCGGCTTTATATTTTACCAATGTATGAAAACATTATCAAAAACTGGATTGGTTATGGAATATTGCCGATTCTGGTGGATGAGGGCGTTAGATAGCTATGACATACCTTCCGATTTTTGAGGGTAGCTCATTTCTATGTATTCTAAACTTTTGTACCAGGCAGTTCACTTCGTTCAACGTTTAAGCAGAATCCTACGCAACGTGAACCTGTGCAACGGCAACCTGTTCAAGAGCTTCACCGATGTGCAGGTGTCGCCGGGACGAGGCGCAGGACTGGCCTTGCAGCGCACGTACAACTCTCAGGATGATAGACCCGGCGCGTTCGGGGTTGGCTGGACACATGCCTATGACATTCGGATGGAGGAAGAGAACCCAAGTACGAACGAGACGAGCGACAGCCTCAATGTGGCAGACAGGACAGACTTCTTCGGGGGCAAGCACAAGTACCATCGGGATGCGGATGGCTTGTACTCCCCGCCCGCCTACCTCTTCGATGAGACGCAGAGCAGCTATCAGTAATTTCTTGAGCGCTTTATCTCTCAACGCTTAATGCTCAACGCTCAATTAGCAGGGAACTATCGCAAAGTCATGCGGCAGTTCCCTGCTGTTTTTTGCGTTGTTGAGGCTTTAATCGAATTGGGTGTTAAGCACAATACCGTTCAAACAAGGCACTTTTCACCTCAAAAAGAACATGGTAGGGACACAACTTGTTGTGTCCGCGCTCTCATCTACCGGAAGAGGACACAACAAGTTGTGTCCCTACCAATGCTTATTTGAACGGTATTGGTGTTAAGCGTGGAGTTTTTGTGCCTGCTCCCTGCCTCCCGTGTTGGCGCGTCGTCGCTGTTGTTGTCTTCCCGCTTGTCCCACGCTTTCTGTCGAGAAGAGCCGGCGCTTCCCAGGCCGATGTGGAACGCCGATTTGCCGGCTTCTGTCACCGGCAGAACATCCCCCGGATTATAAAATTAAATTGGCTCGTTCCTCTATCCTGCGCTGCCCGTAGTGACTCTCTTGACTGACAACCTTTTTCCCTTCTATTTCCGATTCGTTTCCTTCCATTTTGGAACCTGCGCTCTTTCCCTGGCAAGGGCTATGTCTCCGGCAGGTATCTTTTCTTGAAAAACAGGCATCTATTAGTGGCGGCGCGTATGCGGCAATGACAGCGCCCTGCCGATAATGCCAGCGTTCACTCGAAAAATATATTTTCGCAAATACGGTCCTCTGTGCGACATAACTATGCTGCATTCTGTCAAGGTTGTTGAAACGCGCAGACAGTTCGAGTCGTCCATCTTTCGAGAGTCCACAAAGGGGTGATGCTATGCAAACGCAACATGTTGGTTCGTGGAAACGCGGGCTGGTTTTCCTGATGGCTGCGGCGGGCGTGTGTTTCTATACGACAAAGCGCTCTCAGCCGCCCCTGCCGCCGGTTCCGCAAACGACGCTCAACCATATCGTGGATGCGGCGGAACCGCTGTGCCGCCTCCTTGTGCCCGATAAGGATGTGCTGCATTTCACGGCCCATGCTTTGCACGGCTCGCACCCCAACGGCTCCGCCTATAATTTGTGGGCGATAGAGTGTTTGGACAACGCCGGAAAAGAAATCGTGCATGTCCTGTGGGATGAGGACGGCAAGCGCTGCATCAGCATCAGCCAGGTTCCCGGCGAGTCCGCGCGCCTCTCCCGGCAGCCCGAAATAAGCCGGAAAACCGCGCTTGCTTCCGCCCGCGATTGGGTTTCACGCCTGCATGTCGCCGATCCGACACAGGCCGCAAACGCGCCGAGTGAACTGCACAAGTGGGACAACAGTTGGCGCGTCTTCCTGCGCCTGCCGGACGGCCTAGCAACCCTGCGCATTGACGCCCATTCGGGAGAGTTATCGGATTTCCTGATACGCCCCTCATCCGATGCGCCTCCGATGCAAGCCGCCAATCCGTCGAAAGACAACGCCGTTCCGCGCGGCTGAAGCCAACAATCTAAAACAAAGTTCCTATAATACAAAAAAGCCGCCCGCGAATGTAGCGCAGACATTCGCGGGCGGCTTGATATTACTGAATTGGAGTACGTTAGAGGGTGACGAGTTGGGCGGCTTCCATGCCGGAAATGCCCCGTATCTGCTGCATTAATTCGGGCGCAATCGGCTCGTCGAGCAGCAGCGCCATGATCGCGCGCCCGCCGACGGACTCGCGCCCAACGTTCATGCCCGCGATGTTGATGTGGTTGCTGCCGAGCAGGGTTCCCACCTTGCCGACGATGCCGGGCGCGTCCGTGTGCTGCGTGACGATCATGGCTCCGCGCGGTATCAGGTCTACGTGGTAGCCGTCAATATGCACGATATGCGCTTCGCCGTTGTAGACCGTACCGCAAATGGTGCGGTCGCCGCCGGGCAGATGCGCGCGCACCGACAGCAGGCACGTATGGTCGGGCGTGGCGGGCCGCTTCGACTCGACCACTTTGATGCCTTTGGCTTCGGCAAGGGAGGGCGCGTTGACCATGTTCACATCGTTGTCGCTGCCGGGAGTCATCAGGCCGCGCAAAACGGCGCGGGTAATCGGACTGGTGGGCACGCCGCTCCATTCGCCGT
Organism: uncultured Chthonomonadaceae bacterium; assembly: GCA_963835065.1. Lineage (GTDB taxonomy): Bacteria > Armatimonadota > Chthonomonadetes > Chthonomonadales > Chthonomonadaceae > CAWFQB01. The sequence continues at coordinate 16,128 of CAWIEK010000001.1, forward strand.
TGAAAACCACTTCCACTTCGTTGATGGCGCGTCCCTCATGTGCCGCGTCCCGCGCCAACTGGATGTGCAGGCTGCCGATCTTTTCCGCAAGGGTCAGATACGGCGCCACCGCCTGCATTTCCGTTTCGGAAAGCGCGGGCAGGTTGACAGCGGTGCGGGCGGGACGGCCTTGCAGCACGTCTACGATCTGCTCGCACACGTCTACGGCGACCTTGATTTGCGCTTCCTCGCTGGACGCGCCCAGGTGCGGGGTTAGAACGTTGTTGGCGGCGACATCGGCGGCCAGCAGGGGATTGTCGGCATCCGGCGGCTCTTTGGTGAACACGTCTACGGCATACCCGCCCACTTTGCCGCTCCGTACCGCGTCGGCAAGCGCGGCCTCGTCAATGATGCCGCCCCGCGCAACATTGATGATGCGAACGCCGTCCTTCATTTGCGCGAACTGATGGCTCCCGATCAGGCCCCGCGTGTCGTTGTTGAGCGGCGTATGCACCGTGATGTAATCGCTGCGCGTCACCAGATCGTCCAGCGACACGGGTTCCACGCCCAACTTCCGCGTTTCTTCCTCGCTGACGAACGGGTTGTAGGCGATCAGTTCCACTTCGAAGCCGCGCAAGCGCTGCGCAACCGCGTACCCGATTTTGCCCAAGCCGACAATGCCGACCGTTTTGCCGTACAGCTCGTTGCCGACGAATTTCTTTCTGTCCCACTTGCCGGCTTTCATTGTGGCGTCGCCCTGCGCGATTTTGCGGGCAAGGGCGAGCATCAGTCCGACGGTCAATTCGGCAGCCGCGAGCGTGTTGCCGTCCGGCGAGTTGACGACGACCACGCCCTTTTGCGTGGCCGCGCTCACATCTATGTTGTCCACGCCCACACCCGCGCGCCCGATGATTTGCAGTTTGTTGGCCGCGCCCAGAATGTCGCTCGTCACTTTGGTTTCGCTGCGCACGGCAAGCGCGTCGTATTCGCCGATAATGGCTTTGAGTTCTTCGGGCTTCAGCCCGGTTTTGACATCTACGGTGATGTCGGCAATGGCGCGTAATTTGGCGATGCCCGCTTCGGCAAGCGGGTCGCTGACCAGCACTTTCGGCATGTTGTTCTCCTAAAATTATGAACCGCGAAAAACGCGAAAAGACGCGAAAAGAAAGGCAGGAAAATTACGCAATGAATTTTCTCGCCCGACAAGCATACCGGAAAGCAGGGGAAAGTGTCAACGCGGGAAATGTCTTGACTCACTCACCTTACGCAATCGAGCATTTTGAATGATGTCTGCATAAGAGGAGGTTATAGGAGACCAACCCGGCAATGCCGGGCAAGGCGTCAGGATTGCGCGATGTGGGCGAGAAGGCGTGTTGTGCCGTCTTCCTGTTGGAGCATCAGGCGGTAGCGGCCTGTGGGAAGCATCAGGCAGGGGAGCGGCTGGTCGGCGATGAGCAGGACTTGATCCATCGGAATGGCCTCGTCGGGTTCCGCTGCGACAAACGCCTGCGCCAATGCGCGACCGGAGGCGGGCTGCCACTCCGGTTTAAGCGCGTAGGGACGGCGATAACCTGCCATTGCCAGCCAGTCGGGACGCCCCTGCACTGCCTGCGCGGGCGGATGAAACACCTGCATATCCACTTTGCCGCTGTACTCGCCGATCACGCCATACGCGCCGTCCGGGTTACGGAAAACGGAGGGGCGGGTCATGCCTGCCCGCGCTAGCACTTCTCGATAGCCGGGAGTTTCCCGTTCCGGGCTGCTGTGTTCGTCGGCCTCAGTCTGCTCTATCGTCAGTGGATCAATGCCGGTATTTTGTTTCAAGCGGGCGGCCATCCATGCCCGGATGCTTCCGTCCGGCTGCGTATCCCACGTTTTGGCAAGGTGACTGAAGCCGACGTAGATAAAGACGCGGGCGTTGGGATCGTTCTGAAAGATGCGCTCGGTGAGATTACGCGCCTGCGCCGTTTCCCGAATTGTAACGCCGTCTGCCCCGGTTTCTACTCTGGTTTCACCGGCGCTTTTGTTCTGCTTCGGGGTTGTTTGCTTCAGTGTCGTCGGCTTCTGCTTTGCGGTTTTTCGGAGGGCGCGCTTCATAGTCTACAAAGCGGTAGCCGACGCGCAGCGCCTGCCGTACCAGATCACCAAAGACGGGTTCCTCGCTGTAAAAGCCGGTTCCCCGATTGGGATAGCCTTTGCGAACGGTATCCTGAATGTCACTGCCGAACGTTTCCGCCGCGAAATACGTGAAACCCTGTTGGCGCAGGGCAAGCGCGAGCGGCAGGGCAAAAGCGCGGCAGCGCGGGACATGATGCGCCTCATTCAGAATCACGATCTGGCGTCCCTGCGCGGCCCGCAGGATTTCAGGCAGGGCTTCCAGGCAGGTCGCGTTCTCCTGCAGCGTGGGCGCGGGGTCGGCGCTGTAATCGCGCTGCTCCACGCTGTCGAAGGCTTCGAGCGCGCCCCGCGTATCGCCGACAAAAGCGCGTATCGCCGCAAGGATTTGCATAGTCATGCTGCGCTCGTCCGGGTCGGTCAGGGATGGCAGGCAGGCTTCCAAGTTCGCAAGCGTTTGCAGATACTGCCCCTGCTCTTCCAGAGGCGCAAACAGGTCACGGAAGTTCGGCATCATTGCGTTTTCTCTTTCGCAGCAAACACTCTTTTCGCGCTTTACTACTCTGCTTCAGCGCAAACACGAGTGTAAACGTCAAACGCTTCCTCGCTGAAACAAACGAAAATCACCTTTTCGATTTCCGGGGTCAATTCCAGCGCGGCCAGTGTTTCTCGTATGGCAATGCGGGTCGCGCGTTCAAGGGGAAAATGGTAGATGCCGGTGCTGATGGCGGGAAAGGCAAGAGTACGCAAATGATGCTGCGCGGCAAGCGCAAAACTGTTGCGGTAACAGCCGGCCAGCAGGTCGTCCTCGCCGCTGCCGCCGCCTTGCCACACCGGGCCGACCGTATGAATCACATACCGCGCAGGCAGATTATACCCTCCGGTGATTTTCGCCTGCCCGGTTTTGCAGCCATGCAGCAGGCGGCACTCCTGTACCAACTGCGGCCCCGCCGCCCGATGAATGGCTCCATCCACGCCCCCGCCGCCGAGCAGGGAGGTATTGGCCGCGTTCACAATCGCGTCGGCCTGTATTCTGGTAATATCTCCCTGTACAATCTCAATGCGTTCCATACGCAATTCTCTTTTCTTCTTTTGGGCGGTTTCCGGTTTGGAGTTTCCGAAATGAGTGCGTTGTTCTATATCAAGCGTCGGCGCGAAGGGGTTCAGACCGTCGCGCCAAATTACAGGTACTCACAGGAGGTTTTATGCCAACCAGTATTTTCAAATCCGTACATCCCATCGGGGATACCGACCCGCGTGCTTTGCCCGTTCAGGACGTGGCTGCCGCCGTTGCGTTTTACACGACGCATTTGGGCTTTGCCGTAACCGGCGAAACGGAAACGCCCGTCCGCTCCCGAACCCTGCGCCGCGATGACGTGGAACTGGTTCTGGCGGAAAACGGCGGCGACCCGGAACAGGCCAGCGTGTACATCGAAACCAGTGACGTGGACGCGGCGCGGGCGGAACTGGAACCGCAAGGACTGGACATTTCTCCCCTGCGTACCGACATACACGGCGGCAGTACCTACCGCGTGTTCTTTGTCCGCGCCCCGGACAGCCTGTGCTACTGCATCGGGCAGAAGCAGGCGCAGTAACGGCTTTCCCAATGGCCCTCAATGGATGGCGTCCACTTGTGGACATACCCCTTTTCCCAAATTTGAGAGCAGGGGAACCTCCTGGAATAGATTCTTAGTTTTTCAGGTTTGTTCTGTATTTTCGCCGTTCCTATAGCCCTCTTTGTTTGCGTTGCGACACCCGTACAACGTAAACAAAGCGGGCTATGTTCGTTTTATTTTCAATTAATTTTCAAATGCAGGCGCTTGTTCCAACTTTTTCCTCTTCTGCGGCGACATAAGCAATAAGCGGTTCCTTTTTCGGCTCCAATAATCTCGGTTCGGGAAATCCCCATCCCGAACTTTTGGCTCGAAACGGCTCCGCGCCGATTGCCCTCCGCGCGAAAGGCTTGTTTGCCGTGAATGTACTCCGGCTTTTCACAACCCGCATTGTCGGCAAGGAAAACCCCGCAAATGCCGCCGATCCTGAGCATCGGCTGGTAGAAGCGGCGCAGCGGGGCGACCATGCCGCGTTCGACTTGCTGACGCAGGCTTATACGCCGCTGTTGCGGGGATTTGTGCTGCGTCGCGTTGGCGCGTCGGCGGTGGAAGACGTGCTGCAGGAAACGCTGATTGCCGGATGGACGGCGCTGCCCGGTTATACCCGCCGCGCCCGCTTCAAAGCCTGGATATTCGCCATTGCTCTGCGCAAATGCGCCGACTATCACCGCCTGCGCGGGCGTTCCGTCGTGGAAGCGCCCCTGGAACTGGCGGAGTTCGTCGCTGATACGCGCGCGGATTGGCGCGGGGCTGCGGAATGGAAGCAAACCGTACGGGACTTGCTGACCCTGTTGCCGGAGGAACAGCGGGAAGTGATCGAGCTGTACTATTATGCCGAACTCACCTTGCCGGAAATCGCCGCCACGCTGGAGCGCAACCTCAACACCGTGAAGTACCAGTTCTATCGCGGGCACACGCGGATGGAGCGGGAACTGTCGGGGGAAGTCCGCGCGCCGGAGCGCAAGGTGGGCAGAAAGGTTGTCAATCCGCGATGACGTGTGACAGGCGCGATCAAGAATTGCTGCTGCTGGCGCATGGCGCGCTTTCCCTCCCGCGCAGTCTTGCGGTGCGGGCGCATCTGCGTCGGTGCGACTTTTGCCGCCAGCGCTATACCCGCCTGGCGCAAGTCTCGTCCACGCTGGCGGGGGCGTTGAGCGCGGCCAACACAACGCCCTGGACGCCGGCCTGGGGCGTGGCGCGGACACCGCCTTCTGCGTTCCGCCCGCGCCTGCTCCTCGGCCTGTCGGCGTTGCTGCTGGCCGTGATTTGCGCGGCCCTGTATCTCGCTTATTCCAGGCCACCCGCGTCCTGTAATCATGGAGGGATTCCCGCGCCCTCCCTTTCTGCGCCCTCCCGCGCGCTAACCACGCCTGATGATCCGTGTCGTCAATAAAGGAGAATTCTATGTCTCGTTCCATGAAAAAAACAGTGGTTACAAGCCTGGCTTTGCTGGGCCTGCTGCCTTGCGCGCTTTCCGCGCAGGTGTTCCGCCAAACCAATCTCGTCACCGATGATCAAACCGTCAACCCCGCCGCCAGCGTTGACCCTAACTTGAAAAACGGCTGGGGCATTTCCTATGGCGCGACGGGGCCGTTCTGGATTTCCAACAACGCGACGGGAACCTCCACCCTGTACCGCGTCAATGCCGCCAATGTGCCTTCGACAGTTCCCCTGGTTGTCACCATTCCCGGCGATGGCAGCGTGACCGGGCAAGTCAACAACAGCGCGCCCACCCACTTCAACGGCGATAATTTCCTGTTTGTCAGCGAAGACGGCACGATTTCGGGTTGGCGGGGCGCCCTGGGAACGGCGGCGGAAACGTTTGCGTCCGCTTCTAGCGGCAACGTTTACAAAGGCGCGGCTATCGCGCAGACCGGCGGGCATACCAACTTCTACGCCGCCAACTTCCGCGCCAACACCATTGACGCTTTTCAGGACAGCGCAGGTACGCGCCTGCTCACGAGCGCGTTTCAGGACGCCGGGCTGCCTGCGGGCTACGCGCCCTTCAACATCCAAAATCTGAACGGCAGGCTGTACGTTGCTTATGCCCTGCAGGATGGAGCCAAGCACGATGAGGTAGATGGAGCGGGGAACGGCTTTGTGGACGTGTTCGATTTGAACGGCAATTTGTTGGGGCGCGTGGGAACCGGCGGAACGCTGGACGCGCCCTGGGGACTTGCCATCGCCCCGACTTCCTTCGGCAGTTTCGCAGGCGACCTGCTGGTGGGCAACTTCGGAGATGGGCGCATCAACGCTTATAATCTCGCCACCAACACCTTTGCCGGGCAATTGCTGGACGAGGCGACGGGAAATCCGCTGGAAATTGACGGCCTGTGGGCGCTGACGCCGGGCAACAACGGGCAGGGGGGCAGCGCAAACACGCTGTTCTTTACCGCCGGTCCCAACGGCGAATCACACGGGCTTTTCGGCAGTCTCCAGGCCGTGCCGGAACCGGGCAGCGTCGCCTTTGTGGCTGCGCTGTGCCTGTCCGCAGGCGCGGGACTGCTGCGCCGTCGCCGTTCGCAACGGTAATTGTTGCCATGGGCGGTATGTCTGAACCATGATTTGCTGGCTTAACCGGATTACCAAGATGAACGCGCCTCCTCAATCCTGCGGATCACTAGAGTGCTGTGAAAATCATGGTTCAAGGCACATGCAGAATTATTCTTCAAAGGAAAGCGCGCGACTGTACGCTTCCGGCTTTTCTTTGCGCATCGCATTGGACAACGCGTCCCGCAGTAATGCCTGCGGGGAGGAAAAGGCGTAGGTTTCCAGAGCGTCGAGCGGCTCCCATCGAACTTGAGCGCAGTTGAGCGGAAAAGGAACTTGCGTTGAAGCGGCAAGCGCGGCTTCAAAGCCGTACAGCGTAATGCGGTGGTGCGTAACGCCGTGTTTCACTTTGGCGAGGCGCGGCCCAATCGCAACTTCAAGGCCGGTGATTTCCTTTGCCGCGCGAATCGCCCCCTCCTGCGGGGTTTCTCCTGACGCGCAAACCACGCGGGGGAATTCCCACAAGCCTCCCCACAGGCCGTGCATCGGACGCTGCACAATCAACACCTCTCCCACAGCATTACGGATAACGGCGGAACTGTGCGTGACCGCAATGGTTGCGCGTCCCGGCGGGAATTCCGGCAGCGCGCTAGGGTCGGGCGTGTTGCCCGCCACACAGTCCGCCAGCAGTGGGCATTGTTCGCACTTCGGGTCGGCAGGCTCACAAATCAACGCGCCCAATTCCATCAAGCCCTGATTGAAGTCACCCGGAAAATCGGCGGGCACAAGTTGCGCTAGCCAGTGACCACAAGGCGGCCTGATTCTGCGTGGATTTCGGGTCGCCGCGCAGTCCGAACACGCGGCAAAGGACGCGAATCACATTCGCGTCCACAAGGGGCTGGGGCAGGTTGTAGGCGATGGATAAAATCGCGCCCGACGTGTAGCGTCCAATGCCGGGGAGAGTGGCGATTGTTTCGGGCGTATCGGGAACCCTGCCGCCGTGCTGCGTCACGACCAGTTGCGCCGCCCGGTGCAGGTTGCGGGCGCGGGCATAATAGCCCAATCCGGCCCAATGTTTCAGCGCGTCCTCAATCGGCGCTTCGGCCAGCGCCTCAACAGTGGGAAACCGTTCTAGAAACCGATGGTAAAACGGAATTACCGTCGCCACCTGCGTCTGCTGCAGCATAATCTCCGACACCCAGACGCCATAGGGAGTCGCGCCGCGCCAGGGCAGGTCGCGCTTGTGAACCCGATACCAGGCCAGCAGATGTGCGGCAATGCGGGCGCGCGTTTCAGCAGAGATAGACGTTTGTTCGCTCATAACATCTTATTGTAGCATATACTTGCTGTGCCGGGGATTGAAAATCCCCGATAAGACTATTTGAAAACATCCCAGTAGTAGCGATCCCAAAAAAGTTGTATGGGCGCTTGGCGCTGAAACGCCTTGAAGTCTTGTGAAAGGGAAGCGGCGTTGGCGGGCACGCCCTTTTGCAGCTGCGCTCCCAATCGGCACGGCTCCTGCACGGCGGCATACGGCTGCGTGACGGCGGGAGTTTTGGCTTCGCAGCGGATGATCCACCAGGCATTGGCGAACAGGCGCGGGCCAAGCCGCTGTCCCGGCGACAACGCGAAAATCGCCTGTTCCATGCCGGGAATCTTGCTGCATTGCGAACGGCCCTGCGCGATGGGCGGAAGCAGCCCGCCGTTTTCGCGGCTTTGATCCTGACTGAAGGTTCGGGCGACAGCCGCGAAATCGGCTCCGGGAACCAGCGCGGCTTCTGCTTTGCGGCACTCGGCTTCGGTTTTCGTCACGATAATGGAAACGGTTGTTGTGGGCGGCGTGTAAAAGCGCGCATGAGGGTTGCGCGGATCGGTTTGCTGTTTGTAAAAAGCGCGCGCTTCGGCTTCGGAAGCGGTGACGCCGCTGCCGAACAGGGCTTCCTTCGCCATTTCCACGCGCAGGCCGCGCTTTACGTCTTCCACTGTTTGATGCCGCTCTTTGAGTTGCCGTTCAAACGCCGGCGACTGCCGCAGCGCCTGCAAGCGGGCGTTTACGGCGGCTTCCGTCGGCTCCGCGCCCCGCCTGTGGGCAAAGTGCAGCGTCAATTCCTCGTTCACCATTTTGCGCAGGGTTTGCGCCCCGGCTTCCTGTTCCAAGCGGTGATAAAAATCGTCCGAAGTGATGGTCACGCCGTCTACGGTGGCGACTATTTTCGCGGACGCATGGCGGTTGTGCATGACCAACACGCCGATTGCCACGCCCACCAGCAGGGACGCGAGAACAGTCAGAGCGGCGCTTAAATTCAAGCCCCGCCGCTTGTCCGGGATCGGGCGTAACAACAGGCGCGCTTGCCGCTTCCTCCTGCCAGTCTTCCAATTCACTGTGGGTGATGCCTGCGCCGGTTTGCTGCGCGACATGCGGTTTTTGTTCCATTCTAATGCGATCTTTCTCTGTAATGTGATTTTAAGGTTTGCAATGGAGCCAGCGTTTGGCGGGCGAAATCGAGCAGGACGGCGTGATTGGCGGGTGTGTCGGGCGCGCTCAGGCGGATGAGAAGTGTGCCGCGCCCTCCCAAACGGTGCAGCAGGTTTTGCAGTGTACGGCGCGTTGTGTCCGTGCTGGAAGTGGCTTCCGTCCACCAGAACAGCGCTTCGAGGGTTTCCGCGCCCTTGCGGACATGAAGGTCGGTCATGGCCTGCCCGGAAATAGTAATGGGCGCGGACTGCTGTATTTCCCAGCCCTGACCGGGCAGGCATTGCTGCGGGTCGTGAATGTCTACGGTATCCGCCGCCGTGACCAGCAGCATATTGACGACATGGCCGCTCGGATTGGCGTACATCCTGTCCAGCACGTCGGCGGAAGGGATGCGCCACTGCACATCCGCCTCCAGCGGGCGATCTTCAACGCTTTCCCATCCGCCGACTTGACGGGGAAATTCATGGATGGGCAGGGGGATTTGCCGCCGCCACGCGCCACGCGCAAACATCGCGTTGACGCTCAACGCGCCGAAGCAGCAGGCGAGGGCGCAGGCAGAAAGAATTTTGGTACGGCGCATCCGATGTGTTTCCCAAGCAGAACGGTGAAAGCAAAGGCCAGAACCAGCACGGCCAGTTCCGCCCAATCATGCGCAATCGTCAGGGCGCGGGGTCCGCCCGCCCATGCGGCGGCAATCAGGCCGCATACGCGAACGATGTTTGCCAGCACGGCAATGGGCGCGACCATCAAAATCAAAAACACGCGCTTGCGCAGGCTGATAGGATATAAGTAGCCGTACAGCGTGGCGAACAGAATCAGCGCGGTCAGTTTGCGAAACCCGCTGCACGCTTCCACGACTTCGAGGGCGACGCCGGGCAGTTCGATGATGTTGCCGGAGCGAAACAAGGGGTAGCCGAGCGTCTTCATAATCGTGGCGGCTCCCACAACGCTGCAATGCTGCACCCACGCGGCAGGCGCGTTCAGCCACGCAACCGGAATTTTGGCGGCGAAAAACAAAAAGCAGACGGGAAACTGAACGACGCGCCATAAGTTCGGGCCGTGCCAGAACAGCACACACCCCGCAATCACGGGAATCAGCGACACCATGCCCAAAAACTTGAAATCCAGCAAGTGTCCCGCGATTTGCATCAGCAGGCCGAGCGCAAGCGGCAGCAATCCCCATGCGGTCGGGCGTGGAACGGCCTGAAGTATCTGTTCCCGCTGCATCCAGAGCAGCCAGATGGCAATGGGAAACACGAACATGCCGTGCGCGTTCTGCTCCCTGCCGAACCACCATGCCGCCGTCGCCCACACTTCCGGCACGTAAATCAGCAGCAGCGCGACAAGGCACAGGGCAAGGCTGCGCGGGCATCTGATCAGAACATGGCGTATCCGTGTCATCATTATAATCACAAAATGTAACTTTTCACCACCAAGACGCCAAGAACACCAAGCAGAACGAGAAGAACAAAAAGACATTGTGAAATCGCAGGAGAGAATGAAACTGTCTTCGATTCTGTGGCTTTTTAGTTGCCTGTTTTCTCTTGGTGTTCTTGGCGTCTTGGTGGTGAAAAGTTACCACAAAAATCAGGGTTCAAAACGAGGATTTTCACTTCCTGCCGCGGTTGGACGGCGCTGCCGACGCTGCCGCCACAATCCGTACCCGCCTGCGCCAAGCAGCCCGGCAACCGACAAGGTAGTTCCGAACTCCGGCACGGCCTGAATGTGGACATTGAATGAAGTCTGCGTCACCGACGTACTTGGAGAGGTTGTGGTATCCGAAAGATTGACCGTAACTGTATAATCGCCGGGGGGCGCTACGCCGTTTGGCGTAAACTTCAGAAACTCACCCGATTGCGTCTCGGTGGGAGCATACGTATGCCCGGACTCGGTGTAATAATCTCCTAGCAGCGCGCTATAATTAGCGCCAGGAGAATCATTGTAATACATATCCACCAAAGACCCTGTAGACATTAGCGAATAACTGTTTACAAATATTGGGGTAGCGGACGTATTGAAGAGCGTAGCGGAAATGGTGAACACATCCCCCTGATTGACAACTACGTCGGGAATAGTAAAGTCCAGACCGCCCTGCCCGTGAGCAACGTGGGGAAGTAGGAACAGCAGGGTCAATAAAGAAAGGAACGCGCGAAATTTCATAGATTATTCTTTTTTCGATGCCCTTGCGCTGCGAAACGGGTTGGCATTGTTCTCGCGCAAGGGCTGATTCGGGTTTGGTTTATGGCGGTATTGTCCGCGCATGAGTATTACGGCACGGTGACGGGCGCGTTCAGGGAATAGGACGAGGTGTTGTACGCGCCGGACACCTGAAAGACATAATTGCCTGCCGCTACGGAGGAAGCAAACAGGCCGCTTCCACTCAGACTGGCTCCCACCGCAAGCATTGTCGGGGTTCCGCCTGTTATAGTTTGAGCCGTGTACGAGGCGGCGCTGCTGGTCAGGCGCAGTTTGGTGACGGTGACGTTGTTAGCGGTCGCTGTGCCGTTGTTGGTGACGGTGTAGTTTACCTGCACCTGCCCGTTCACGCGCTGCACACTCGTTACGCTCACGGTCAGACGAGCCGCTCCAACAACCGTAAAGGGCAGAGCGCCACTCGCGCTGCCGCCGTAAACCGGGTTGTACACGCTGATACTTGCGGTTGTCGGCGATGCCGTGAGCGTGGACGGCACAATCGCTTGCAGTTTGGTGGGCGAGACATAGATCGTGCTGAGGTTTGTCGCGCCGTTCCATAAAACCTGTGAACTGGACAGGAAGTTGCTGCCGGTCAGGGTCAGAGGTGGCGGCTCCGCCGCCCGCGTTAGCGGTTGCGGGCGTCAGGCCGGTCAGCGCGGGTAGGAGTTGTCATAAACAAGACTTACAATGTCGTTACTCGTTGTTGCGCCCAGGGACGTTCCGGCCACGTACACGCTGCCGTTGACATCTACGGCAAGGCTGACCGCTTGATCGCCCCCGTTGCCCGTGCCGTTGTAGGTGAGAATCTGCTGCTGAACCCCGGCATTGCTGTACTTGATGGTGGCAAAGTCAATGCCGCTGGAATTGTTGGTCACGTAGCCGGTGACATACACATTGCCGCTGCTGTCTAAGGCAATTGCTTTGGCTTCATCATCGCCGTTGCCCGCGCCGTTATACGTGGCAATCCACTGCCGCGTACCCCCACTGTCGTACTTGATGGTCACGTAATCGTTGCCCGTATTGCTCCCGGCGACATTGGCCGCGTAGCCGGTGGCATAGATGTTGCCCGCGCTGTCAACAGTCACGGCGTTGGCCTGATCGAAAAGGCCGGCATCCGAGTAGGTTCGCGCCCATAGAGGCGCTCCGCCGCTGTCGTATTTAACAACCGCGAAATCGTAGCCGGTTGCGCTGCCGGAAACGGAGCCTGCAACGATTACATTGCCGCTGCCATCAACGGCAATGGCAAATGCCTGATCGCTGCCATGCCCGCCATCGTACAAAGCGACCCACTTCTGTGTCCCGCTGGAATCATACTTGACAGTCGCAAAGTCCAGGGCAGTGGCGCTATTAAAAGAATAACCCGTCACGTACACATTGCCGCTGCCGTCAACGGTAAGGGCGGCTGCCGTATCGGTGCTGCCGCCATCATAGCGAGCCGTCCACTTCTGCGCCCCGGTGGTGTCGTACTTGATGGTCAGGTAATCGGTGCTGTTGCCATTGTCCGACGTTCCCGTGACATACACATTGCCCGCGCTGTCTGCGGCGATAGCCACCGCCATATCCGACAGGTTGGCTGTGCTGTTGTAGAACTGCGCCCACTGCTGTACGCCGTTCGTGTCGTACTTGATGGTCACATAATCGTTGCCCGTGCTGCTGCCGCCCATGCTGTTGCCGACGACATTGGCCGCGTAGCCGGTGATGTACACATTGCCATTGCCATCAAGGGCTAAACCTGTGGTTTGCCCGACAGCCTGGTAAGTTGCCTTCCACAGCACAGCGCCGTTGTGGGCGTACTTGATCGTATAAAATTTGCTGGCGTTGTAGCCGGTGACATAGAAGTTGCCGCTGCTGTCGGCTTTGATGGCAACCGCCGTGTCGCTGCTGCTGCCCGCCGCGTCCGTAACGGCTGTCCAGGCGACATTGCCGTTGGCATCATATTTCAGCGTGGCGTAATCGCTTAAGGTTCCACTGTTGGTATCATCCACTGTGCCGGAAACATAGACATTGCCGCTGCCATCCACCGCAATAGCGTTTGCCGTATCCGTATGATTGCCGGGACCAGAGTAGGTTTGCGCCCACTGCTGCGTACCCGTTATGTTGTCGTACTTCACGGTGGCGAAGTCATTTCCCGTCGTATTGCTGATGTAGGCGGAGCCGGTCACATACACGTTGCCGCTGCTGTCAAGGGCAAGGGCGTAAGCCGCATCGGAGCCGTCGCCCGGTCCGTCATAGGTTGTGGCCCATTGCTGAACCCCGCCGCTGTTGTACTTCACGGTCGCGTAGTCCATGCTGTTGCTCGTGTTGCCGCCGATTACATTGGCAGTATACGCCGTGCCGGTGACATACACGTTGCCGTTGCTGTCTACGGCAATGGCGTTGGCCTGATCGTTGCCGTTGGCCGTGCCGTTGTAGGGGGTCGCCCACTGCTGTACGCCCATCGCGTTGTACTTGACTGTCAGGTAGTCATTGCCGCTGCCGCCCACCACGTTGGCAGCGTGACCGGTGACGTACACATTTCCCGAGCCGTCAACGGCAAGAGCGGTGGGTTGATCCGAACCGCTGCCCGCGCTTGAATAGGGAGTAGTCCACACCGCCGCGCTCAAAGCGTTGTCGTACTTGATGGTGACATAATCATTATCGCTGGCAGAAGTCACGACGTTTTTGGCGTAACCCGTCACGTACACATTTCCCACGCTGTCAATGGCAAGGGCAGTCGCCTGATCGGTGTTGATGCCTGCGCTGGTATAAATTTGGATTCCCTGCTGCACACCGCTGCTGTTGTACTTGATGGTCGCATAATCCGTGCCGTTGTTGCTGCTGAACGATCCGCCCGTGACAAACACGCTGCCATTGCCATCTACGGCGAGGGCAGTGGCTTGATCCGAATTGTTGCCCGTGCCGTTGTAGGGAGTCGCCCACTGCTGTACGCCGTTGGGATTGTACTTGATGGTGATATAATCGTTGCCGCTGTTGGCGCTGACATTGTTGACGGAATAGCCGGTGACATACACGCTGCCGTAGGTGTCAAAGGTAATGGCGGCAGGACGGTCATCGCCGTTGCGGGGGCCGTTGTAGGTTGCTGTCCAAACGACAGCGCCCGTATCATCGTATTTGACCGTGTAAATGTCGTCGCCCGTAGACCCGTTTGTGGATAGCCGGTGACATAGGTGTTACCGCCTATCGTGTCATGGGCCATAGCAACCTCGACATTGCTCAGGCTCGTGGAGCCATCGAAGCGGGTCGTGGTCGTCTGCGCCTGCGCGATTTCCGCGCTGAACGCAAACCAGAGCAGCGCGGCCAACAAACCCGCGAACCAATGCGAGCGAGAGGGAACGCGCGGAAACAACGAACCCGCAGCGCGCCGATGAGCGAGTGACAGCAGCATCAGAAACTCCTCAAACGTTCCTGCGGCGTGAACAGCAGAAAACGGAAGCAAAAGACGAAAATCGAAGTCGCCTGCAAGATCAACAACAATTGGCTTGCAGGTCCGACACTTCAAGGAAAAAGGCGGATAAAACAAAATCGTTAAGAAAACGTCAACAGACCGACAATGCGCTTACAAAACGTTGCGGGGACAAGTTTTGGCAGCGTCCGGCAGATTGCGAGTCAGGCAGGGGGATACACCGTCGCGCAGCCAGGCGTGAGGCGGCAAGCAAGTTTGCCTGAAAATGCAGCCTAATCCAAGTATATTGCATGAATCGTGCCAAAGCAAGACACTCGGCATTTTTCTTACGAAAACCAGTATAATACTTTCCTGCCTTCCGCCATTGGACGAAAACTACCGGCAGGAAAAACTTAGCCACTAATGGATAGACAACGAATGTCGCTCACTATGAATGATACCGCCACCGCAAACGATTTAGCCGCGCTTGCGCTTGAAGTTTTCCAGCCGGACAGCCTGCGGCGCGGCGCGCTTTCCGGCCCGCGCGCCCGCCTGCCCGAAAGCGTTCTCAAGGTCGAGATCAATCCTGTCCTGCTGCGGGGCGAGCGCAAGTACCAGTTCGCGTACCACCAGCAGCAAAAAGTCACGCACCGCAACCTGGCCGCGCCGGAAGCGCAAGCCGAACTCGTCACCCTTCTTTCCACGCAGTTCAAGCAAGGCATTTTTTACACCCTCTCCGGCGAGGTTCACACGTTGCTTAACAAGCGCCATGAAGTGACGGTACGCCGCGTAGGAAGAAAAGAAGAAGAAAAGAAGAAAAGAAAAGAAGAGAAGACGGAAGACGGCGGTCTATCAACTATCAACTATCAACTATCAACTTCCCCCTCCTTTCCCCACGACCGCGCCAAGAATCACATTCTGCCGGAGGGGGAGGCGGTTCCGTTTTTGGTGAAATTGGGCGTGATGAGCGCGGACGGCAAAGTGATTGCAACGAAACGCGACAAGTTTCGGCAGATCAACCGCTTTCTGGAAATGGTCGCGGACGTGACCGAGCCATTAATGGAGCGCGCCCGCCAACATCCCGGCCAGCCGTTGCGGATTGTAGATTTTGGCTGCGGCAAAGGCTATCTCACGTTCGCGCTGTACCACTATCTGCACACCCTGCGCGGCTTAAACCTGTCCCTGCTCGGCGTGGATGTAAAGCAGGACGTACTCGCGCAATTAACCACCCTTGCCGAAGAATTGGACTATTCCGGTCTTTCGTTTCTTGTAAGCGACATCCGCAACGTGACTTTGCAGCAGGGAACAGGGAACAGGATACAGGGAACAGGAGAGGAGAAGACAGAAGACAGAAGACAGAAGATAGAAGACGAGAATGCCTTATCAACTATCAACTATCAACTATCAACTCAGAACCCTCAACTTGACTTGGTTGTCGCGCTTCACGCCTGCGATACCGCAACGGATGACGCGCTGGCGAAGGCCGTTGCGTGGAACGCGCGGGTGATTCTGGCCGCGCCGTGCTGTCAGCACGAGCTTTATTCTAAAATTGAAAACGACGCGCTTGGGCCTATGCTGCGGCACGGCATCATTCGGGAACGGCTCAATGCGCTCGTGACCGACACACTGCGCGCCGAACTGTTGGCGGCGCATGGCTACCATGTGCAGATGCTGGAGTTCGTGGACGCGGAACACACGCCCAAAAACCTGCTTATCCGCGCCACGCAGCGCGCTGCTACCGAAAAAAAGGCGGTAAACGCGGCGGAAAATGCAGCCTTGCGGGAGGCGGCGCAGGAAACTTATGCCCGGTTCCGCGATTTTTGGCATGTTCAGCCTTATATGGAGCAGGCATTGCAGCAGGGGATGTCGAATCAAAACGTACCCGATGAGGCCCCATCTGACTGAAGAATATCACTGTATCCCCATACGTAAATGCAGGGGGCTTAGCGATTTGAACTCTGATAATCCGATTTGAAATAACAGGTTCTCCCACATTGCAAGAAAGTGAGCGATCTATGACAGCCAATTCTCACAACTCCATATCCAACGTTTCTCCGTTCGAACTCGCGGCCTCCAACTTTTCGCGGCGGCAGTTTCTCACGCGGACGGGACAGACGCTTGCCGCTCTGACCGCCACAAACCTGCTCCTGACAGGACAGGCGCACGGCGATAAGGCTCCGATCAAAATCACGGTCGGCAGCGGGCATCACAAGTACGAATGGGTAAGCGACTGGCTTGTGCCGCCCGACAATATCCATTGGGGCGATACGCAGGGCGTGACGCAGGACGCCAAAGGCAACATTTATGTCACGCACACGGTTGCCGCCACCAGCCCGGTGAAGGACGCCATTGTGGTGTTCGACAAGAACGGCAAATTTCTGACCTCGTGGGGCAGCCGATTTGCGGGCGGCGGGCACGGCATTGACATTCGCAAGGAAGGCAAGCAGGAATTTCTGTACCACTGCGACACGTTTCACCGCGTGGTCGTGAAAACCACGCTGACAGGCGAAGTCATCTGGGAGAAAGGCGCTCCGCCCGAACCCGGCGTCTACAAGGATAAAGCGCCCTTCGTGCCGACGAATGTGTGTTTCGCGCCCAACGGCGACTTTTACATTGCCGACGGGTATGGCTCCAGTTACATCCACCATTACAACATTGAAGGCAGTTGGATACGAACGTTCGCCGGGCCGGGAACGGAATTGGGCAAATGCCACACGCCGCACGGCCTCTGGCTGGACACGCGGGGCAGTGAGCCGCTGCTGATGGTTTCGGATCGGGAAAACAACCGCCTGCAATACTTTTCGCTGGACGGTAAGGGCGTGTCCATTGTGAAAGCCCCGATGCGCCGCCCGTGCAATTCCGACATTTACAAGGGCGAAATGGTCATCCCCGATCTGTCGAGCGTGGTGACGATTCTGGACAAAGACAACAATGTGGCGGCCATGCTGGGCGACGGCGCGGGCGTGGAGGATTTGCGCGGGCATCCCCGCGCGGACTTCATCCCCGGCAAGTTCATCCACCCGCACGACGCCATGTATCTGCGTAACGGCGATATTTTGGTCGCGGAATGGATTCCGATTGGGCGGCTGACGCTGTTGAAGAGAATGAAGTAGTCAGTAGTCAGTAGTCAGTAGAAATGCGTTTTCCTGCAACGCGTGCTTCTCGTGCAAAGAGGTAAGCAGAAGAGCGATTTTCTACTGACTACTGACTACTTCTGGAGGTCTTCCTTTGTATCGTGGAGTAATTGAACGCTATCGGGCGTGGCTGCCCGTTGGCGAAAAGACGCCGATTGTTTCGCTGCTGGAAGGGGACACGCCCTTGATTCCCCTGCCGCGTTTGGCGGCGGTTATCAGCCCGCATGTCACGCTATACGGCAAGTTCGAGGGCATGAACCCGACCGGCTCGTTTAAGGATCGGGGCATGACGCTGGCCGTCACCAAAGCGCATGAGGACGGACAGCAAACGGTGATGTGCGCGAGTACGGGCAACACGAGCGCGGCGGCGGCGGCGTATGCGGCGCGAGCGGGCATGGGCTGCTTCGTGCTGGTTCCCGGCGGCAACATCGCGCTTGGCAAACTGTCGCAGGCGCTGATTCACGGCGCGAAAGTGCTGGCGATTGACGGCAACTTCGACGACGCGCTGTGTCTCGTCCGCGACATATGCGCCCAATATCCCATCGCCCTTGTTAATTCCATCAACCCGTATCGGCTGGAAGGGCAGAAGACCGCCGCCTTTGAGGTCGTGGACGCGCTCGGCCACGCGCCCGATTACCACGTTTTGCCGGTGGGCAACGCGGGCAACATCACGGCGTATTGGAAGGGCTATTCGGAGTACCATGCGGCAGGCAAGTGCGCCAATCTTCCCAAAATGCTCGGTTTTCAGGCGGAAGGCGCAATGCCGCTCGTGACGGGCAAGCCTGTTTCCAATCCCAACACGGTTGCCACCGCTATCCGTATCGGCAACCCGGCAGGCTGGCAAAGCGCAATCCGGGCGCGGGATGAATCGGGCGGGCGCATTGACAGCGTGACGGATGAGGAAATTCTGGACGCTTACAAACTGCTGCCCGCTTTAGAAGGCGTGTTCGTGGAGCCGGCAAGCGCCGCGTCCATCGCCGGCCTGCGCAAACTGGCCGCGCAAGGCTTCTTCACGCAGCCCGTTACGATTGTCGCAACGCTGACGGGGCACGGCTTGAAAGACCCGGAACGCGCCGTGCAGCAATCCGGTGAATCTCTAATCTCGGTTCCCACAACCCGCAACGCCGTTCTCGCCGCCATTGGCTACTGAAATGATAGAGGAACTCAGTCCGCGCCGAAAATAGTTCTTCAGGGTGCAGGGAGGGCTTGCAGATGATGCAGATTTTTGACAGCACGATCAAAGACATTCTCAATGAGCGTCTTGACGCTCTTGAGAAGCACTTCGATGCTGATATTGTCTTCTTCTTCGGAGAAATCTTTGTCGCCGTGGAAAAGTTCTTCCGCGACTGTATCGAAAAACTTAAGAAGATACAAGTCAGGAGAAACAAAGGCTGGTATTGTTTCTCAACACTCCCGGCGGCAGTGCCGAAACTGTAGAGAAAATGGTGGAAATTGTACGTTTCCACTATCAAGAAGTATATTTTGTTGTACCGGACACAGCACTGTCTGCCGGAACGATTTTCTGCATGTCCGGCGATAAAATCTTTATGGATTATTCCTCTTCTCTCGGTCCCATTGATCCACAAGTTTTCAATGGCACACAGTACGTACCGGCTCTGGGTTATCTGGATCAGGTTGAGAAGATTCTGGAGAAAGCAAGAAATGGTACAATCACGCAGGCCGAATTCTTGATTCTTCAAAATCAAGATTTGGCTATGCTAAATCAGTATGAGCAACAGAAGAATTTAACCATAACTCTGCTGAAGAAATGGCTTGTTGAGTACAAGTTCCGTGACTGGCAGACGCATGGCTCCAACCCTGCGAAACTTGGGCAAATTGTCACCGTAGAAGAAAAAGAACAACGCGCAGAGGAAATTGCCATCCTGCTCGGCAACAATCAAATATGGCATTCTCATGGCAGGTACATAAGCGCCAACACGCTTCAAACGTTCGTCAAGTTGAAGATTGAGGACTACTCCTCGGACGCAATATTGAAGCCTCTTATTCGCGCGTATAACGACCTTCTCACCGAGTACATCAGACGCAACAACTATACTGTTTTTCTGCACAGCAAATTTTTGTTCTGAGGAGAAGAAGCAAAATGTCATTAGTGGAGAGAGTACAACAATGTGTAGCAGCCAACGAGCCTCAGCTTAACAATGACCCGGAGTTTGTGAAACTCCGCGATTTTTATCATGAGATGCAGCAGGCAGGCATTGCAAAAAAAGCAACCTACTCGTTGCCGCCGCTCGATACGGTAGGAAGAAGAGTTTACCAATTGACCGCCAGTAAAACACAGCGTTAGAACTCACTGCATTCGGCAAAGCGCCTGCCGGAGTTGCATTCGCAGCAACCCAGCAGGCATTTGTAATTGCATCGAGGCAAACATGATTGAAGTCGAGCATGTAACAGCAACTGTTCAGATAATGCAAATCCTGCCCGGCAATCCGCTCGTCGCGCGGAACCGCGTCGCCACACAGCAAAGTGCATGTCCGGGTGAACTACAGCAACAAGGCGCTCGGTCTGATTACCTTGCAGGGAACAGCGGCGGATACCGTTGTACGGGCGGATAGAGAAGGCCACTGGCAGACAGCGCCCATCAACATCGGCAGCATTTTGGGAAATCGGGGCGTGGAGTATACGATTGCAGTGACAGCCGCCAACGACGCGGGCGAGCAGTCCGAACCAACAACGGCGCGTTTCCGTATCCGGTAGAAAGCAGGTTATGCTAACAGCGTGTCAGAACTAGGGGATAGGCGCGGCAAGCAGCGCCCCTACAACACGAACTTCTCATACACCGTTAGTATAGAAGCGCGGCAGGGCAGGGCAAATTCCTTTTGCTGACATGGCAAGGCTCATATAGCAGAAGGAGTTTGCCTGCGCATACTTTCACCGGCGCAGGCTTCAAACGTATGTCTTCAGAGGAGACGCAATGAGCGCGATCAAGGAATTTCAAACGTTTATACTGCGTGGCAATGTGGTTGACCTGGCGGTCGGCGTGGTCATTGGCGCGGCGTTTACGGGTGTCGTGACGGCGTTCACCAAAGACATTCTCACGCCCATCATCGGCATTCCCGGCAAAATGAATTTCAGCGAGTATGCCTTCACCATCAACGGCAGCAAGTTCCTGATAGGCGAATTCCTCAACACGCTCATCAGTTTTGTGCTGACCGCGCTGGTAGTCTTCTTCCTTGTCGTTCGGCCCGTCAACTGGCTGGTGGCGCGGCGCAAGGTGGACACGCCCGCCGAAGAAACCACCCGCGAATGTCCGCAATGCCTGAGCAAAATCCCCCTCAAAGCCACGCGCTGCGCGTTCTGCACGTCGGAAGTTAGTTGAAGGTTGAGAGTTGAAGGTTGAGAGTTGAGAGTTGCGGGTTTACTGCCGCACACATTCCTTGTCCTGCTCAAAATCCCATGTTGAGCAGGATAAGATTGGAAGGACGGTTATGGGGCGTCAATTTCTCTACTGCCCTGAATATTAGCGATACTGTAGCCTAACTGATTTAGGAACTGCTCCACTTCGTGAAGTGAACGAAAATAGTGTACTTCGCGTTTGCGATAATCCTCCTCTTTATGGTCAGCATCGCTGTCATGTACGGCCTTACTGAGTTCGATGACAAGCGCCATAAACGGTCGTTCCTGCACATCACGCTTTTCCTCGACTAGCCTCATGTAGACTTTACGGTAGTGCCTAAACATTAAACAGCCTGCCTGAATGGAACAGGGATGAAGAAGCCTTGCCAACAGTGTCTTCGCGCCTTCTTGGTCTTACTCTTGGTCTTCATCATGGTTCTGCGTCCCGGACATGCGCTGGAACAAAGGCAGCCGCGCCCAAAACGCCCCCTGTCCAAGCCTCCTTCGCTGGATATTGACAACTTGATCTCTGTCCTGCATCCTATGATCTTGGGCTGCGAACTTCCAAACGCGCATCTGCATCTGGTTATCAAAGGCTTCGCGGGTTTTCCGATGGAGGGTTGGGAATACATTCAGTTGAGGGACGGCAGGCAAGCGCGGATACTCCACACGCTCAATGATCTGCGCGGCCATGTTTCCATTACTGATGGCCCAACCGCTTTGCGCTATGTGCGTCTGCTGACTTCCCCGGAAACCTGGTTTTTGTGGAAGCAGAATCGTCTTGAGGTGGAAATCCTCGAAGCCGGAGAGGCTCTGTTTCTTCCCAATTACGGCTTGCAGGAGCAGTCACATTCTTTCTCTTCGCCGGACTTTACCCTTATGGGGGATGGCAGCATGGGAATACTGACGCGCAAGGCTTATCGCGCCGGAGGCTTTGCGCCTGCGGCGGTTGTGCCTGTCGCGGGAGGTTTTCAGATCACCCGTTGGCTGTACAGCGAAGAGATTGGCGACAACAGGGAGGCAGGCAGCGCGCGGCAAATACAGGAGTTCGTTGGCGCAGACGGAACCTACCGCCGTACCCTGCTGAAAACGCGCTCCGCGCCCTCCCTGCCGAACGCGCAATTAACCATCCCAAAGTTCGAGTAGCGTACAGCCTTCATTCTGCGCTTTCTACAATCAGTTGCGCCACCTGCGTTTCCGGGTCGTCGAGTTGGAGTTCCTTGATCTTTCTGGCGATACGTTTGGCAATTGCTTTCGCCTGCGGGAACGCCTCGCTTGTCCAGTAGCGGTTTTCCTTGCTGAAGAAGCCGATCTCATGCAGGAACAGACAGGGAAACTCGAAAAACTCGCCGATAGTGCCTTCATCGCCCAGGTTGAAGGAGCCGTCCGGTTTCAGCGACTTTGTAAGACAGAAATCCAGCATTTTGCGGATTTCGGTTTTGGCGGTGGCTTTCTGGGCGGCGGTCATGGCCGGCCAGCCATAGTGGAACAGGGACACAACATCATAGTTGTGATGATCCGACATTTGCCCCTCCTGCAGCCAGCCGTAAGGCCATTCCAGATTCTTCATTGCCAATGTGGTTTGGATTATCTGAGGCCAGCGCTTGACCTTGCCTTCACGGTAATGAATAATGTGGAACGTGGCGCTCATGTCGGCGGTTTTGCGGATGCCGCCGTCCTGCGTTTTGAACCAGCAGCCCCAAAAGCCGGTCTGCGGGTCTTGCCACTTGTTGTCTACATAGTCCAGCATGGCCGCTTTGAGTTGCGGATGAAAAGCGTAGCCGGAGGGAAGCGTGCCCAAAATCAGGCGCACAAGATCGGTTCCGCTGAGGTTCAACTCAAAGCGCGTGTCCTCGCCGGTTTTGCGCACATCGGCAATCAGCAGCCTGTCCATATAGGCGCGGAACTTGTCGGGGCTGTTGATTTCATCCAGGAAGCGCAGCGGGCGCTTGGGTTTGGCGTCCAGGTATTGCATGACCACCAGTTTGTCACACGCGGCATCCACCTTATAAAACCACGCTTGATTGCACGGGTTGAAACTGCCATCCACAGGAGATTGCTCCTTCGCTTCCGGGGGATCGGCGGATTGTTTGAGCAGGTCGCGCAAGGCTTGCAGCCGTTTCTCAATTCTGTCGAAATTTGCGGTGTACTGTACCAGCCAGTGCGCTTCCACATAAATTTGCCGCGCGCAGGGCGTTTTGCGGCCAGATTTGGCCTGGCGAAACATCTCCTGTCGCAGCTGCTCCAACTCGTCTTTACACTTGTTGATTTTCGGGCGATATTGGGGATCATACGCCCGAAAGTCCGCAGCCGGGTCGTAACCGAAAACGCCCCATGCTTCACTGCGGGAGCGCGTCCCGGATTTTGCAGGGGCTTCCTGAGCGTACACAGACGCGGGGAACGTTGCTATCGCGGAAAAGATAAACAGGATCATTGCAGCCATGTTGGTTTTTGGGCGCATCCTTGTCCTCCTGGAAGCAGAAAACTGGAAGTGGGAAAGGGTTCTGCGCCACGCCCATTTTCTCCTGCTAAATGTTTGCGCAAAAGGACGGAATTTTAATGTGAGATACCCTCTTCTCCGACTTAGACCGGAGCAGAGGAGCGGCGCGCAAGAGGCAAGCCCTGAACAACCTTAAGGAGATTTCTGTCGTGTACTTTCGATTTCCTTCCCTTCAACCGCGCTGCTATGGCGCAGTTCGCAGTTTCGTCCTTATGGCGCTGTTGGCTATTGGCGGCCAGGCGGTTCGCGCGGATGCCGCGCGTGTTCTACATTCCCCGGATGGACGGCTTGAGGTACAGATACAAATGCCTGTACCCGGCTCCGCTGATACGCCGCAATGGTCGGCGACCTTTGGCGGCAAGGCCATTTTGAGCAACTGCCGTCTGAGCCTGAACATTGCGGAGGAAGGCGACTTGCTTGCGGGTGTGCGGGTGCAGGAGGAACGCAGCCGTTCCTGGGATAAGCGAGTGCGTGTGCTATTCGGCAAGACTGACTATGCCAATGACCGCTGCCATGAACTGCGCTTTGTGTTCGAAAACCCCCGTCATCGGCGCGTGGCAGTCGTGTTCCGCTGTTACAACGATGCCATCGCCTTTCGCTATGAAGTTCCAAAACAGGCGGGTATAAAGCGGCTGATCGTGACCGAGGAAGGCACCTCGTTCACGCCGGTCGGCAATCCACGCGCTTACGTGCAATACCTCGAAAACTACCGGACTTCGCACGAACACAATGTCACCACGACGCCCTTGCAGGACATAAAGCCGGATACGCTGCTGGATATGCCCCTGACACTTGCCCGCGAAGATGGTACGTATCTTGCCATTACTGAAGCCGCCTTGCGCCACTATGCCGGTATGTCGCTGATGCGGATTGCCAATACAGGGGAAGCCGCAGAGTTGATTTGCCGCCTCACGCCCCGCCCGGATGGAACGAAAGTGGCGCGCGACCTGCCCATGCAGACGCCCTGGCGCGTGGCGCTGGTCGGGGAGCGAGCGGGCGCGCTGTTGGAGTCCAATACGCTCTATTGCCTGAACGAGCCAAACGCGATTGGCGATACCTCCTGGATCAAGCCGGGCAAGTTGACATTCTCCTGGTGGAACGGCAATGTCGTCAAGGACGGGAAGGCCAGCCCGCCTATTTTCAGCATGGAAGCGCAGAAGACGTACATTGATTTTTGCGCCGCCAATGGGCTGGCGTTTCATTCGGTGATTTGCGACAACGAAGACACGCCCTGGTATCGGCAGACGCAGAAGGGAGTGGTTCCCGGCCCGGACACGGATGTGACGCAGGTAAGGGCGGATTTAGACCTTGCCGCCATTCGCCGGTATGCGCAGTCAAAAGGAGTACGGCTGTGGACGTGGGTGCATCAGGCCGCCTTGCGCGGGCGCGTGGAGGAGGCGTTTGCCGCCTTCGAGCGCATCGGGTGGAGCGGCATGATGGTGGACTTCTTCGACCATGACGATCAGGAGACAGTGGAGTTTGCCGAGGAGATATTGCAGGCGGCAGCGCGGCATCACATCCTCATCCACTTTCATGGCGTCTGGAAGCCGACCGGCTGGCAGCGAACCTACCCTAACCTGATGAACCATGAGGGCGCGCTGAACCTCGAATACCTCAAGTGGAGCGACCGCTGCACACCGGAACATACGCTCAACCTGCTGTTTACCCGTATGGTGGCAGGGCCGATGGACTACCACGCAGGCGGGTTCCGGGCCGTGACGCGAGAGGCGTTCAAGCCTATTTATATTGCGCCCAATGTGCTGGGAACGCGATGTTTTCAGTTGGCCTCGTATGTCTGCTTCGACAATCCCAATCCGATGGTGGCGGATTATCCTTCCGCCTACGAGGGACAACCCGGTTTCGACTTCCTCAAAGTGGTTCCGACATGGTGGGACGAGACGCAGGTGCTAATGGGCAAGGTAGGCGAGGTTCTGGTCACGGCGCGGCGCAAGGGACGGAGCGTGGTACGTAGGCGGCATGGGCGCGAAACAGGCGCGAGAGTTGGCGCTGCCGCTCTCCTTCCTCAGTTCCGGGCCGTATACCGCGAAAGTTTGGAAGGATGCGCCCAATTCGGAGGCGGAACCAAACCGATTGCTGACGGAGGCGTTTACGGCTTCGTCCGGCGACATGCTGAAAGTACGAATGGCGCTGGATGGTGGGTTTGTCGCGCAGTTTTCACCCGCTGGAAGGTAAACAAGTCTTTTTAGTTGATAGTTGCTTTAAAGGAAGGACACGCATCATGCAATGGGAGTTTTTGGGAACGCAGGAACTGCAAGAAAGCAGCGCCGCCCGGAAGGGCCATGTCTATGTCTTGTCTATGTGGCGTACACCGGTTCCGGGCGGATGGCTGCTGATGACGCTCAACAGTCGCAGCAACGACCCGCAACCCGTACAGAGTTTTTACCCGGACGCGCAGCATCTATGGACAGGCAAAACGCCTGCAGAAGCCGGTTACCTGCTGCGCGCGGCAGGCGCAGGCGCATTGCCTGCCGCAGACATGCTGCTGCTTCCGGCGGAGGAAAATACGGAATAAGGCAAGGCAACGGTGAAACCGGCTACAACCGCCTGCTGAACTCCAATCGCGTATAAAAACGCCCGGAACCGGTGTTCACTTTTCCTGCAGCAGTTTTTCAATGCTGCGGCTGAGCTGCGCTTCGCCGTCCGCGCCGTTGTAGCCAAGTTCGCCTTCCCAGTGTTGGCGGACATGGCCCTGTTTGTCAATGAGGTACACGGTGGGCCAATACTTCTGCCCCCAACGGTTCCAGTTCGCGCTGTTGCCATCCACAAGCACGGGATAAGAGATGTCGTGCTGCTTGATGGCGCGGGCGACATTCACAGTGGCTTTTTCGCCCCGCGTTTCGGGCGTATGGACGCCGATAATCTGCACATTCTGAGCCGCAAACTTCTTTTGCAGCCGCGCATACGCGGGGAGATTATGCCGGCAATTGATGCAGCCATACGTCCAGAAGTGTACCACCGTCACTTTGCCTCTGCGCGACGCCAGCGTGACGGGCACGCCCTGCCGGGTGTTGAGCCACGGCCCGCCGACCAATTCCTGCGCCGGTTTGTCGTCACGTTCCTGAGCGTTGGCAGGCACGAGGACGCCAATCGCGGTGGCTGCGCCAATCAAGCCCAACAGTCGGGCAACATTGTTTCTGATGTTCATTCTTCTAACGGTCTTTCTTCGTTCAGCCTACTCCGTTCACGCTAAGGAGTGGGGCGCTGAAAGTTCGTATTTCCCGCACTCCTATCAACTATCAACTATCAACTGCTTAAGAAGCAGACTTCGTATTTTGCTGCTCCACGAGCGTCATTTCCGCATCGAGGGCTTCGCGGCGTTCGGACGTTAAACCGGTGTTCGCGTTAGCAGGCGTTTCCGGCGCGTGATCCAATTGGTTCAAGTGGGAATGTATGTCTTCCAGGGCGGCCAGCGCTGTTCGGCATTTGGAACAGGTGGCAACATGGAACTTGGTATATAGCTTCGCGGGGCCTTTCAGCGAGCCGTCGGCCAGTCCGTTGACCATATTGTCCATGTGTTCGCAAGGCTCAATAACGCGCGGCAATTCGGCGTTTTGATTGGTTGTCATAGCGTGTCAAGCTCTCCTTCGTTGGTGCGCGTAGTCGTACAGCGACGTGTGCAGTGTTTTGCGGGCGCGGGATAAGCGCGAACGGACGGTTCCAATCGGAATCTTAAGTTCGCGGGCGGCTTCGGCGTAATCCATGTCCTGAACATCCACCAGAATCACGCACAAGCGCAATTCTTCCGACAGCGCGGCAAGGGCGCGTTCCAATGGTTCGTCCAGGATATGCGCCATCAGCGCGTCTGCGGGGCGGTCCGCCGGTTCGGCGCGCAGATTTTCGGGACTGGCATCGCCCTGCGCGGTCAGCGCTTCCACATCTATGCCCGCGTCCCATTTCTGCTTATGGCGGTATTCGTTGATGTATACGTTGGTCAGGATACGCAGCAGCCAGGCGCGCAGGTTGGTTCCTTCCGTAAACTTCCCTGCCAGAAACGCCTCATATCCGCGTACCAGGGCTTCCTGAACCAAATCCTGCGCGTAATCCTCGTTGCGCCCGCATAAGCGGTACGCCCCGCGCAGCAGCGCCGTTTCCTGTTGGCGTATCAGGCGCGTGTAGGTAGCGCGCCGTTCCGCAGTCACATCCCCGGAGGGTGCGGCGGCAGGAAAATTCGTTTTCGTCATCTCGCCTGCTTCCTGTGCGCGCCTATCTTTCTAACAATCCAGGAGGCGCAGAAGTTCGATTGGGTGTTGTAACCTTCAAAATAGCGAATTCAATAACTGAGCATAATACCTGCTGTTCGCGCAGGACGCGCCGTTTTCCTTCTATACCGCAAACATATCAGGCTGACAAACGTTTTGAAGTGTAGCAATGTGTTGTCTGACGCTACAGCCAAAACACGTTTTACGAAACATCACCTTCTCTCGAAACGCGCGAACAAGCAAAAGATGCCGGATATTTTCACTGTAGACAACTTTATTACCCTCTATGAAGGCGACAACCGCCGAATACGGTTTGCCTGGAACGGCAAACATGCTGACGATTTTGAAGACGCCAACGCAACATTCCGCGCTGCCATTCTTGCGCGTCTGTTGACAAATCCTGAACTTGCACCCCTGTCGCTTATTCGGGACGTGTTTGTTGCGGAAACGGCCTGGGCCGGGGAGTCGTGGCGCGTAAATAAACACCTGCACAATCTGGCTAATTTGCTGTTGACAAGGGGGCGCGGGGCTGTTCTGGATGATTTTCTTTTAGGCCGCGCCACCAGTTTTGATACGTACTGTGCCTGTACAAGAATTAACATCGAATCCAGGCTGCAGTGGAATTGCGGAACGAGATTGAACAACGCCTGAACGTGGAAACAGATCCGCAAATCCGCGCAATTTTTCAGGATGGTTACAAACTGTTTACAGACTATCTTGCCCGTCAAAAACCTTGACATCGCCCTTCAATCGCAAACCTTCTGCCGTAACAAACGTATAATTTTGCAGTGATATGCAGCCATTCCACAAGGCAAGTTGATTTTGTGAACAGAGGCTTTTCGTTTTAGGCAGTGAACAAGGAAGCAAGGCATGGCAGAGGCAGAACAGGCGATTAACACCGAACAATCAAGCGCGGAAGAGCGGGCATTGGAGCAGCGCCTGACGGAACTGCAAATCAATCCACAGCAGGCCAACGAATTGCAGATGCTGGATACGGCGCAAGAAGAAGCCACAGGTGAAAACGCGGCAGAGGGAGAAAGCGGGCGCGGGCATCACCATGACACGCGCAGCCTGCTGCACATTGATACCATTTACATGGAACCGCAGGTCGAGGAGTATGCGCGGGGCCGGGAAATTCTGGCAAAGTTCCCCCACGCCAGGCGCATTGAAATCGCGTCCCACTGGAAAATACCCGAACTGCACGGCAACGCCGAACTGGTGCAGGATTGGGTCAGGGTGAAACGCGGCGTACTGGTGCTGGGCGTGAAGAAGTCGCTGTCGGCTATGCCCTATGAGCGCAGTTGTGATTTTGTCGCGCCGTCTCATGCCAATGGCTGTTCAATGGCCTGCGCGTACTGCGTCGCGCCGGGAACGCTGATTTCAACGCCGCAAGGCCAAGTACCCGTTGAACAAATTCGGGAGGGCAGCGCCGTACTTGCTTTTGATAGTTCTGCGGGACGGCTGGTAACGGGGTTTGTTTCGGGAACGGCTTGCAGGGAAGTGGAGGAAGCGCTTGAAATCGAGGTGGACGGCACAACGCTGCGCGTGACGGCAGAGCATCCTATCTGGACGCGCCGGGGGTGGGTAAAAGCCGGCGAACTGACAGAAGACGATGAAGTTCTCTGTTTTTCATGATTCCATGATTGAGGAGATACGTCCCTCATGGTAATCATCGTAATCACATAAATCATGGTTCAGACAAAGGAGGGTCAGGCTTATACTGCCGCTTCATGCGAGGATGATTACTTGGATGGCTTGGGGTGAAAACTCGCGTCGGGCGTGTTGCCGTCGGCGTCCTTGCCTAATTCGGTCAGGCGATTGGTGACGCCGACCACCATTTCGGCAAGGGCGCGGCTCATTTCCCCGCCTGACAACAGCTTGTCGTCGGCGGCCAGCAGGGGCGATTTGGGCAACACCATATTCTTGTCAACAAGGTACGTCAGCGCGGCATACGCAGGGTGCGTTTTAGGCAGCGTGATTTTGGGCTTGGGCGGGAACACTTCAGACTTCGCTAAATCTTTGGCGTCCGGGGTGGGGCGGGACAGCCCGGCGGACACGTAATCGCCCATGCTTGCCAGCACCTTCGCCAGTTCGTAGCGCGTCACGCGCTGCGTTCGCCAATCCCCATGCTCCAGCGGCTTCAACACCGTGTCGGCAACGGGACGCGACGGCTGCGCCTTCCACGTTCCCGCTTCCAGCATCTGCGCCAGTTTCGCAAGCGCGATTACAGCCTGCCCATGCGTCACCTTTGCCTCGCCATGAAACTCTTTCCCGTCCGGCAACGCCATCACGCCGTTGTCCAAGACTTCCTGTACAGACGGCGCGGCCCAGTGGTCGGGGCGAACGTCAGGAGGTAATGATGAGTGATGAATGATGAGTAATGAATGATGAACACTCAGGCTATGACAAGGCGAAATAAGGCAGAACAATGCCAGCAGCAGGTAAATTTTCAAAGCAGGGTTTGTACTCATCATTCATCACTCATCATTCATCATTTTCAGTAGTCGCTTTCACTAATCGCCCGCCACTCTTCCAATGCCCGGCCCGTGCCGATGGCGACGCAGGAAAGCGGGTCTTCCGCGACATGGACTTCGATGCCTGTCGCCGCATAAAGCAGGCGATCCAGGCCACGCAGCAAGGCGCCGCCGCCCGTCAGGACAATGCCTCGCTCGATCACGTCGGCGGACAATTCCGGCGGGGTCTGCTCCAGGACGCGCTTTACTTTTTCCACAATCGCCAATACAGGTTCGGACAGGGCTTCGCGGATTTCCACGGACGTGACTTCTACCGTTTTCGGCAAACCCGCAACAAGGTCGCGCCCGCGCACTTGCAGGCTTAATTCCTGCTCTAAGGGATACGCCGAACCGACTTTGGTTTTGATTTCTTCGGCGGTGCGGTCGCCGATCATCAGGCTGTACACGGATTTGACGTGCCGAATAATCACTTCGTCCATGCGGTTGCCGGCCACGCGCAGGCTTTCGCTGGTCACAATGCCATCCAAAGAAATCACGGCTATATCCGTCGTGCCACCGCCGATGTCCACCACCATGTTGCCGCCCGGCATGGAAATCGGCAGGCCCGCGCCGATTGCCGCCGCCATCGGCTCTTCAATGGTGCGGGCTTCGCGCGCTCCCGCTTCTTTCGCCGCCTGAATTACGGCCCGCCGCTCCACGCTTGTCACCTGAGAGGGTACGCACACCAGAACGCGCGGCTTGAAACGCACGATCTGCCGCTTGCCCACCACTTTGTTGAACAGGTACTCCAGCATTTTCTTGGTGGTGGTGTAATCGGCAATCACGCCGTCGCTCATGGGACGAATCGCAACGATGTTGCCCGGCGTACGTCCGAGCATCAGGCGGGCCTCTTCGCCCACCGCCAGTACCCTTTTGCTTTGCGCCGCGATGGCGACAACGGAAGGTTCCCGCAGGACAATGCCTTTGCCGCGCACATAGACAAGGATGTTCGCCGTGCCTAAATCCACGCCCAATTCCGGGACGAGGCTGAACACTACTGAACTCCTTCCGGCTGCGCGTCGGTTGTCCGCCATACCTGCGCGCCGAGCGCCTGCAGGTTCGGCACGATGTTTTCGTAACCCCGATCCAGGTGGTGCAGATTGGTGACAGTGGTTTCGCCGTGCGCCGCCAATCCGGCAACGACGACGGCTGCGCCCGCCCGCAGGTCCAGGCACTTCACGGGAGCGCCCATTAAGCGCTCCACGCCATAAATCACGGCTGTCTGTCCCTCAACGCGAATGTCCGCGCCCATGCGCTCCAACTCCGTCGTATAGCGGAAACGGCTTTCGTAGACCGTTTCGCTGACAATGGAAACGCCGTCCGCCAGACTGAGCATCGCGGTAAACGGCTGCTGCATGTCCGTTGGGAAGCCGGGATGCGGCATGGTCTTAATGTCCGTCGGGTAGATTTTACCCATGCGGCGTATGCGCAGGCCATCCGGTTCCTTCGTCACTTCCACGCCGATTTCCGTCAGCTTGCTGATGACGGGACGCAGATGCTCGGCAACGGCCTGCTTGACAACCACATCGCCCCCGGTGATGGCGGCGGCAATGGCATACGTGCCGGCTTGCAGGCGGTCCGGCAGGATGCTGAACTCGCAGCCGTGCAGTTCCTCCACGCCGTCAATCACAATCGTGGGCGTTCCCATGCCGGTAATCTGCGCGCCACAGGCGTTGAGGAACTCGGCCATGTGAACCACTTCCGGTTCTGCGGCGCAGTTTTCAATCACGGTGCGGCCCCGCGCCCGGCTGGCCGCGATCATCAGATGCTGCGTGCTGCCCGCGCTTGGAAATTCCAGATAGATGTTGGCTCCATGCAGGCGCTTCACTTTGCCGTGATAGATGCCGTGTTCCAGATGCAGTTTTGCGCCCAGTTGTTCCAGCCCCTTGACGTGGAAGTTGACCGGGCGCGTCCCGATGTCGCACCCGCCCGGCATGGCAACCGCCGCTTCGCCAAAACGCGCCAGCAAAGCGCCAAGCACGTTGAAACTGGCGCGCATCTGGCGCACAAGGTCATGGGGCGTTGTCGTCGTGGTCAAATTCCCCGCGTCTACTTCCAGCGTGTCTTCGCTTAGCCACGTCGTTGTCGCGCCCATGCGCCGGCAAATCTCCGTAAGCGTATCAATGTCGCTGATACGCGGGACATTGCGCAGCACGGTTTTGCCGGGGACAAGGAGGGTTCCGGCGAGAATGGCGACCGCATCGTTTTTGCTGCCGCCGACCCGGACAGTGCCGGTCAATGGTGTGCCGCCGAGTATGGAAATCGTGTCCAAATGAAAGTGCCTCTCTGCTCCGGTTCGCTGCTCGATAATGGGGGGAGTTGCAGATAGTCCCAGACGCCCGCAGGATTGCCGCCAACTCAATTCGGTGTTCAGGTGTTCGGGTATTCAGGTGTTCGGGTATACAGGCGTTGGCTTCTGTCTTCTGCCTTGTGTCTTCTACCTTCCGGTATTCTCAGGCTGAGGGTAAGACTCTTGACTTCAGAAGAAACTCGTAAGGCATATTTTGTCAAATACCACTTAGAGTATACAGATTTATAGGAAGACTGTCAATTGGGCGGGGAAAAAACGTTCAAGGCATCAGGCATTAGGCAGTAGGCATTAGGTATACTTGTGGCGTCAGGCAGTAGTAGGAGCGCATACGAGCATCAGATATAAGGAGCCTCTCGTAGCCTAATGCCTAACGCCTAATGCCTAATGCCTTGAGGAGAACCACCCGTTATGAGTTGGCTGCAAGCGATATTACTGGGATTGTTACAGGGATTGACGGAGTTTTTGCCGGTCAGCAGTACGGCGCACATGGACGTAATACCGCAGTTGTTCGGAGGAAGCGATCCCGGCGCGGCGTTTTCCGCTGTGTGCCAGTTGGGGCCGATTGTCGCCATCATCGCGT
Source organism: uncultured Chthonomonadaceae bacterium (assembly GCA_963835065.1). Classification (GTDB taxonomy): domain Bacteria; phylum Armatimonadota; class Chthonomonadetes; order Chthonomonadales; family Chthonomonadaceae; genus CAWFQB01. Next base: position 48,988 of record CAWIEK010000001.1, read on the forward strand.
ACTTCCGCAAGGATTTGGTACGCTATGTGCAGGGAATTTTGCGCAATCCCAACCCGATGAAACTGCCTCCCGACGATGTGGACGCGCGGCTTGGCTGGTACACGCTCATTGGCAGCCTGCCTATTTTCATCGCGGGCGTCCTGCTGGAAAAATACATTGACCATCACTTCCGGCGTCTGGACGTGGTTGCCACCGCGTTAATCGTTCTGGCGCTGGTTTTGCTGGTGGCGGAGCGCGTGGGGCGGAAGAAAGTATCGCTCAAAGGCATTTCGCTGGAGCAAAGCATCGCTATTGGGCTGGCGCAAGTATTGGGACTGGTTCCGGGCGCGTCCCGTTCGGGTTCCACGATTACGGCGGGGTTGCTGCTCGGCCTGGACCGGGAAAGCGCGGCGCGGTTCAGCTTCCTGCTGTCGATTCCGGCGATTACAGGCGCAGGGTTGTACAAACTGTTCAAGCTCGTCAAGGCGCACGAACTGCACGGCGACACCGCCAAATACCTGCTGGCCGCGTTTGTGGCGGGCGCGTTCGCGTATGCCGTCGTGCGCTGGTTCCTGGGCTACATGAAGGAACACAGCACGAACATTTTCATCGCGTACCGCATCGCCTTCGGCCTGCTGATTCTCATCTTGTTCCATTCCGGCAGGCTGCAGGAACATAAGGTGGAGGAACCGGCGGCAAAAAACCCGGCTACCGCCGCCCTGCATAGCCACGTTCTGCCGCGCGTTCTCCGCGCTCCGCAATTCGCGCAAAGGTGAATGTGATTTTGATGAAAATAGAAGCCGGAAGCAAACTGGTGATGATTGGCGACAGCATTACGGACGCGGGGCGGGCGCGTCCCGTTGGCGAAGGATTGGGCGAGACATTGGGCAAGGGCTATGTCAGCTATGTGGCCGCCCTGCTCGGAGCCGTGTACCCGCAATCCAACATTCGCGTGGTCAACATGGGCAGCAGTGGCAACACCGTCCGCGATCTCAAAACGCGCTGGCAAACCGATGTGCTGGACTTAAAACCCGATTGGCTGTCCCTGATGATCGGCATCAACGACGTGTGGCGGCAGTTCGACAGCCCGCAGCAGACGCACGGCCACGTTTACCCCGAAGAATACCGCAACACGCTGGAAACGCTTGTGCGCGACACGCTGCCGACCCTCAAAGGTTTGGTGCTGATGACACCTTTCTACATCGAACCGAACGCGATGGACGCGATGCGGGCGCAGATGGATCGCTACGGAGCCATTGTTCACGATCTTGCCGTACAGCACAAGACGCTGTTCGTGGATACGCAGCAGGCGTTTGATGCCGCCCTGCAAACCTACTATCCCGCCACGCTGGCCTGGGACCGGATACACCCCAACCACATCGGTCACATGATTCTCGCCCGCGCCTTTCTGCAGGCCGTAGACTTTGCGTGGTGATCGGTTTCAAGTTCCTTGTCGGCCTGCTGTTAATACACCCGCCGCGCCAGTGTATCTCCGGTGCGGCGGTTTTATGTTGCAGATACTCTTTTCGGGTATGCTGTACTCGTTGAAACGACCTTATCAGGAAAATACGCTTTCCGAGGAGACCGTATTTCGTTGAGAAAACCTATGTTCAGGACGGTTATAGTCACTCTACTGTACCCTTTTGAGGTACAATCCCTCTATACCAAAATACAGTAGAGAACTTTTCCTCTGCTGTTGATTTTAGAGCGTTCCAATACACTGCTTTGAGGTGGTAATGTGGTTAGTGTAAATTCCGTTTTCATAGATATAGAAAACATCGAGATCGTCAGCGACGATGAAACTCTTGAGGAAACTTGGCAAGATGGACTCGAAGGCCAAGCACTCGATATTGTGAAGTCAGAGGTCATAGTGCGTGGGGCGGGCGAAGATGTGTATCCTGCGTCTTCTCGACAGCTTTGTCATTCGGAAGTGCGCCTGTTAACGCGTACGGCTGGTATCAACGATCTTCGGGAGCAAATCCGGCTTCAACAGGAGGAGCAGGAATACTACTTAGACGTGCATCCCGGTTTGTATAACTGAAAATGTCTACATGGACGATCAGTTCTTAGCGCTAGGCTGCCTGTACGAAGCGGAGGTGCTCGTCGGTTATTTCGAGGAGTGTGAGGAACAGGATGCGTCTGGCGGGTGGGAATGTCTCATCAACAAGGCTTGTCAGGAAACGCTCAAGCAGGCGGCCAAAAGCGGGCTAACGGGACCCTGCTGGTACGCCAGCGTGACTACAAAGAGGTGAAAGGTGTTTTTGAAGAACAATCGTGGAGGAACTGCGTAAGCCCATTGAAGGCGTGATCAGCGTCTTAACGGAAAAATGACACTGAGCATCTGCTGCTGGAAGTGAATTGGTCTCTATGGCCGCAATCAGGCGAAGGCAAGCGCGTTTCGCTGGCGCGCTACTTCAATGACGTACGGGACTGTCTCCATGAACGTCAAGCGTATGTGTGTGAATACAGCAGAGAAACCATGTAGACAAACATGTACCTGAAAGAGAAATTAGGAAGCTATCCTATCGTCAGGAAGGGAACGCTGTCTGCGAACAATCAAGCCTGGAGCGCGTATAAAAAACATCCGCCAATGCACTGCGGCATGGATCGAAACCTCTTTCCTTCCGCCGCGCCTTTGCCTGATCCGATTGTTCGCAGAAAGGAAACCGAGCATGAGAAACACAAATTTAGGATTGCCTGTTCTGACCGCGCTGATGCTGGCCGTCGCGGGATCAACGGCCTGGGCGCAGGACAATGGGCAAGCCCCTGCCGGAGCGCAGACGCCCGCCCCCGGCGCGCAGCGCCGACAGGCCGCGCCGCCTGTGCATATCTCCGACCTGACCGTTCCCGCTATGGATGCAACGCTGAAGTTGAGCGACGACCAGAAAACCAAAATTCAAGCGGTTCTGGACAAGCGCGCGGCGGATTATAAAACGCTCGTGCTGCCGCCCGATCAGCAGGGAAGCGCGCCCGCTGTGCAGGAAGCCAACCGCAAGCGTCTCGACATGACCAACAAGGCCGATGCCGATGTGGAAGCCATTCTCACCGACGATCAGAAGAAAATGCTGCCGGACTTCAAGCGCAATGTGGGCGTGTACCAGCGCTCCGGCCTGCCGCTTGCCCTGATGGCCGATTTGAAGCTGACCGACGACCAGAAGCAGAAGATCGCGGATCAGGCCATGCAAAACCAGCGTTCCATGCGCCAGAAAGCGCGCGCCGCGCAGCAGGCCGGCACGGCAATGACCGGCGAACAGCGCCAGGCGATGCTGAAAGAAAACCGGGACAAGATTATGGCCCTGCTTACGCCCGAACAGCGCGCGCAGGTGGACAAGTACGACAAGGAACACGCAGGCGCGGGCACGGCTCCCACAACAGGTGGCGCAGGCAACGGCACGAATAATCCATAAGCGCTCAACCTGCTTCGACAGGAGAAGACCTGCCAACGTGGTATCGCCAGCCAGGTGAAGTCTATGAAGCGTGTCCTGTTGCCATTGCCCAGAGCATGAACGCGGCAGCCGCGCCCATCAACACTACCGTCAGCCAGCCCACGAAGTTCGACACGCGCCCGTTGACCCGGTTTTGCACGATTTTGCGATTGTTGCAGACCAACATCAGAACGACCAGAAGCGGCACGGCGACAACGCCATTCAGAATGGCGGAGTAAAACAGCGCTTTTACGGGGCTGATGCTTTGGACGAAATTGAGCGCGAAACCGCCCACGACCATCGCCGCGATAGTCAGGTAGAATTTTTGGGCGCGATGGAAACGGCGGTACAGGCCGTAGCGCCAGTTAAACGTTTCGGCAAGCGCATACGCGGCGGAACCCGCAAGCGTCGGGATCGCCAGCAGTCCCGTTCCCACAATGCCGAGCGTGAACAGCCAGTACGCGGCGGGGCCGAGCGGCTTCAAGGCTTCCGCCGCGTCCTGCGCCGTGCTGATGTCGGTTTTGCCCTGCGCGTGAAGGGTTGCCGCCGCGCAGATTATAATGAAAAAGCACACGGCCTGCGAAGCCACCATGCCGATAATCGTATCGGTTCGCAGCGCGCGCACTTCCGCTTCCGTCGCCGGCTGAAGCCGGTGTCCCGGCGCGTCGGCAAGCCCCCCGGCGATCTCGTCTTCCACTTCCTCGCCCGCCTGCCAGAAGAACAGATACGGCGATATGGTGGTTCCCAAAAACCCCACCACCGTCATGATAAACTCCGGCTTCCAGCTCCAGGACGGCACAAGGCAGTGACGCGCAATCTGGCCCCAATCGTTGTGTACGGAGGGCATCAGGCCGACGATGACATAAGCGGCCAGCGACAGGCACAGCCACTTGAGGACGCGCACGTAATAGCGGTAGGGAATTAAAATCTGCGCGGCCACAATCACAGCGGTCAGCCCGGCCAGCCAGAGCGTAAACGGGGCTGGAAACAGCATCTTCGCCGCCGCCGCCATGATGTTGAGGTCAGCGTAGATGTTGATGAGGTTCGCGCCGATCAGCAGCGAAACGCACCCGTACAGCAGCCAGCGCGGATAATTCTCTTTGATGACCGCCGCCAGCCCTTTGCCCGTGACCACGCCCACGCGCCCGCACATCTCCTGCACGGCGATCATCAGCGGCAGGCAGGCGGGAACAAGCCACAGCAGGCTGTACCCGAATTGCGCCCCCGTCACGGAGTACGTGCCGATGCCCGAAGGATCATCATCCGCCGCGCCCGTAATCAGGCCAGGCCCGACGCATGCGTACCAGGGCTTGCGCGCGTCGCACTCCGGCTCTACAGCGTGGGCGCTTGCCAGGTCTGCCGCATCTTCAAGCGCGTCTTCAGGAGTGAAATTCTCCTCCTTATTGGATTGCAGGCCGTCCGGCAGGAGTTGTGTTGTCGCTTTATTATCTTTTGGTAGCGTCATTCGCGCCTTTCGTGTTATATGTCTCTATCTCGATATATGTTTTTATCTATCGTTCGTTGGATAGACGGATAAACGCGGCCTTTTGTTTCTATGACGCTGGAACATTGTTTTTGCTGCACAAGTGCGGTATAATGGCATGGCTTTGCTTCCAATGCCCGCGCCGTCCAGTGCGGTTTTAAGTATCTGTCGTGTTTATGCAGGCATCCATTGTTGCCGGGCATGTTGAGGAGCGCCAGGATAGAGGAAATGTCTACCGATTGCAGTGCCAGTACCTACGGTCGTCGCGGCGGCGCAGAAGACGCAGACTTGCGGCGGCAGGATTGCCCCTAGCCCTTTCCCTCGGAGCGCGGCAGGGCACTCCTGCGCGCTCACGCCTTTTCGATCTGCTTCCATCTTCCCTCCATGACGGCCTCCTGAACCAATGACGCTCCTCCTGTCGGCGTGATCCGCTTTGTCACGCCCGCCCAGGAGCGTTACCATCACCATCACCAGGGAGATGTCGCCATGCTCAACCCTTCCCTGCGGCGGCGCTTCGCGTCGAGTCGCCTGTTTGTGTTCCTCAGCCTGTTGGGGCCGGGTATTATTGCCGCCAACGCCGACAACGACGCCAGCGGCATTTATGGCTACTCGCTCGCCGGCGCGCAGTATCGTTACGCCATGCTGTGGGTATTGGTGCTGTCCACCATCTCGCTCGGCGTGGCGCAGGAGATTTGCGCCCGCATGGGAGCCGTGACCGGCAAGGGGCTGGCCGATCTCATCCGCGAGGAGTATGGCGTTAAAATCACGCTGTTCGCCATGCTCGCCCTGCTTGCCGCCAACTTCGCCACAACGGTTTCCGAGTTCGCGGGCATTCTCGCCGCCGTAGAATTGTTCGCGGGGCCGAAGGCGCGGTTTTGGGCGCTGCCGCTTGTCGCGGGAGTTGTTTGGATGCTGGTGGCGCGGGGTTCCTACAAGCGTTTGGAGCGCATCCTGCTCGGCGCGTCGCTGGTTTACCTGCTTTACATCGTAAGCGCGTTTCTGGCGCATCCGAACTGGGGGCAGGTGGCGCGGGAAACGCTTGTTCCCAACCTGAAAGCCGTTTCGCCATTCAAAGATTACGTGTTTATGATTATCAACGTGGTCGGCACGACGATCACGCCCTGGGGCCAGTTTTATATCCAATCGTCCGTGCGGGATAAGGGGATTCAGGCCAGCGAGTACGCGCATACCCGCCTTGATGTTCTATTCGGCGCATTTTTCACCAACTTCATCGCCTTTTTTATCATCGTGTGCTGTGGAGCCACGCTGTTTGCGGCGGGTATCCATCAGGTGGATGATGCGGGACAGGTGGCAAGAGCGCTGACGCCCCTCGCCGGTTCGCTGGCGACGGTGTTGTTCGCCATCGGCCTGTTCAACGCTTCGTGCTTCGGGGCTATTGCCGTGCCGCTTTCCACAGCCTACGCGCTGACCGAGTCGCTTGGCTCCGAGTCCGCATTGGGCAGACGGACGCGGGAAGCGCCCCTGTTCATCGGCACGTTTACCTTTCTGATTGTGGCGTCCGCCCTGCTGGTCATGTTGTTTCCCTCGCATTTGACAACGCTGATTCTGCTGCCCAACATCATCGGCGCGGCGCTGCTGCCGATCATTCTGGTGCTGATGCTCCTGCTCGTCAACAACAAGCGCCTGATGGGAGAGTTCACCAACAGCCGCATTTACAATGCTATTGCCTGGACGACAACCGTCGTGCTGATTGTTTTATCGCTCATTCTCTTCGTGACCAACATCCTGCCCGTCGGGCACTGACAAGGGGAATTCTTCACCACCAAGACGCTAAGAACACCAAGAAGAGCGAGAAGAAAGACGTAATAAAAACTACAGGAGTGAACGTAAACGTCTCCGGTTCTGTGCCTTTTTCGTTGCCTGTTTTCTCTTGGTGTTCTTGGCGTCTTGGTGGTGAAGAATTATGTGAAAGGAGGTTTTACCATGATCTGGAGATTGCGCGTTGCGGGCAGGCAGGCGGCATTGTTAATCCGGCTGGCAGTTCTGGCGACTCTGTGCTGCCTTCCCTGTGGCGCGTTTGGACAGGCCGAGCCGACGCCTTCCGGCGGCAATCCGCAGAAGCCTGCGCCCGCCGCGCCGCCCAATCTGCCGCCCCGCGCCCTTCTGCCCTACGAAATCGGCCTGCAAGCCACGCTGATTGACCAGCAGTTGTTCAAGTTTCACAGTCCTTATGCCGGGCCGCTCAGTCTGCGCTCCCGAACCGAAAACGAGAAATCCGATACCTACACGCTGTATCTGGGCGTCCGGCTGACAAAGGGACTGGAATTTTTTATTAACCCGGAAATGGCGCGCGGCAACGGCATCAGCCAGGCGCTTGGGATTGGCGGGGTTCACGAACGGCGACGTGATCCGCAACCCCACGCTTGGACAGGACCCCTATTTCGGGCGCTACCTGCTGCGCGGCACGGTTCCCCTCGGCAAAGAGGAAGAAGAGATTCCGCCGGGAGAAAATCAGATCGCGGGCACGAAACGCCCCGTTCATCGCGTGGTCATTACAGCAGGCAAATTCGGAACCAACGATATTTTCGACACCAATGCGTATGCCAACAGCACCCGGACACAGTTTATGAACTGGTCGCTTATCAACAACGGCGCGTTTGATTATGCGGCGGATACCAGGGGCTACTCGCAGGGGCTTGCCGTCGAATGGGTCAACCCGAAGTGGGCGCTGCGCGTCGGCTCGTTTCAAATGCCCACGGAAGCCAACGGCATCAGCCTTTCCGACGACCTGATACACAGCCGGGGCGACCAGGCCGAAGTGGAACTGCATCCGCGTTTATTGCCCAAAAAGAACCCACTCGTGCTGCGGCTGTTGGGCTATCGCAACTTCGCGCGCATGGGCGATTATCGGCAGGCCGTTTCGCAGGCGCAGCAGGCCGGGACAACGCCCGATATTACCGCCACGCGCAGGCGCGGCAACGTGAAGTACGGTTTCGGAGTCAACTTCGAGCAGCCGCTTGCCGACGACGGCAACACGGGCGTTTTCGGACGCTATGGCTGGAACGACGGGCGTACCGAAAGTTTCGCGTATACGGAGATTGACCGTACGCTTTCCTTCGGCGGGCAGTTGTCCGGCAAGCGCTGGAAACGAGCGGATGACCGTTTAGCGCTCGCCCTCGTGCAAAACGATCTTTCCAGTCCGCATAAGGACTATCTCGCGGCAGGCGGCCAGGGGTTTCTGTTGGGAGACGGCAGGCTCAACTATGGCCCGGAACAGATTTTAGAAACGTACTATTCGTTTCAAGTGGCAAAGCCGCTGGCGCTGGCGCTGGATTACCAGTTCATCAACCATCCCGGCTACAACCAGGATCGCGGCCCCGTTTCCGTACTGTCGCTGCGGGCGCATCTTGAATTTTGAATGTCGGCTGCTGTCCAGATCAAGCAGGCAACGAAATCACGGCAGCAGCGTAAATGGGTTCACGGGTTGATAATCTGCCGGGGGGAGAACACCAGATGAGTGCATCCAGAGAGCCGTTTGGGGAGCGACAGCGGCTGATGACCGTGCGCCGGGATGTGATGGAAGTGGCGCGGCAAATTCGCGCCACCCTCGCCCCGGAACAGGCGGCGCAGCTGCGCGAGGTTCTGCAAACCTACCATCCCGCCGACCTTGCCGACGCCATGCTGTTTCTGGGCGAACACGAAGATACCGTCGTTTTCCAGGCGCTCGATACGGAAGAAGCCGCCGAAGTGCTGGACGAGGTAGACGCGGCGACGGAAGCCCGGCTTATCGGCGTCACCAGCCCGGATAGGCTTGCCGACATGCTGGAACATCTGCCTCCCGATGAAGGAGCCGATGTGGTCGGCGGAATGTCCCGAGAGGAAGCCGAACGGGTCTTGACGCTGACGGATACGGTCACAGCGCGGGAAATCCGCGCGCTCCTCGCGTATCCCAAAGATACAGCCGGCGGCATTATGTCGCTGGGCTACGTGGATGTACTCGACACGGCGACGCAGGCGGACGCCATTGCCCGCTTCCGCGAAAAGCAGGACGCGGAACACATCTTCTTTGTCTATGTCGTGGACGCGCAGGGTAGCCTACGCGGGTCTGTAGACTTGCGGACGCTGCTTACCGCCAATCCCACAACGCCGATACGCGAACTTATGTGCGCGGAAGTGGTCACGGTCACGCCCGATTGCGACCAGGAACAGGTTGCCCACGTTTTTGCCCGCTATGACCTGACCGCCCTGCCTGTTGTCAGCCCGCGCCCGGAACACCGCTTGTTGGGCGTGATTACGTCCGATGACATTATTGACGTGATTCAGGAAGAAGCGGCGGAAGATGTCGCCCACATGTCCGGCTCGGATGCGCAGGAACTGGAGAACAAATCCCCCGCGCGCGTGGCCGTCCTGCGCCTGCCGTGGATCATGGCGACCCTGTTCATCGAACTGCTGGCCGGGCTTGTGATTCACGTTTTCGATAAAACGCTGACGAAATATATTCTGCTGGCCTCGTTCATGCCGATTATTTCCGCCATTTCCGGCAACACGGGCTTGCAGTCCGCCGCCATCATCATACGAGGCTTATCCACCGGACACGTTCAGCTTGCGCACTGGAAACATGCCGTGCTGCGACAGATAGGCACGACGGCGATTTTGGGCGGGGCCTGCGCCCTGACGCTCGGCCTCATTGGGGCAATCTGGGATCACCATTGGGCGTTCGGCCTGACGGTATTTTTGGGCATGTTTCTTGCCGTCAACATCGCGGGCATCGTCGGCACGATTGTTCCCCTGCTTTCCAAGCGGGCGGGCTTCGATCCCGCGCTGACGGCAGGGCCGTTTGAGACCGCCTTTCAGGACGTGATCGGCATCAGCATCTTCCTGAGTCTCGCCGCTTTCCTGCTCCACTGGCTGCGGTGAAAACAACACAAACACATCTTGCAAACACAATGGACGAGATCGCAAAATACAACAGGGAACGCTGGCAGGCGCTTGCGGATGCGGATGCGCTTTTTACGCGCCCCAACCTTGATCTTACACCTGCTTCAGCGCGGGAGTTTCTGGATGCCGAGGGGATGCTTGGCGAGGTGGCAGGCAAGGAGGTACTGTGCCTCGCTTCCGGCGGCGGGCAGCAGTCGGCGGCATTTGCCCTGTTGGGAGCCAACGTCACCGTATACGATCTGTCGGAAGCGCAGTTGGAACGGGACAAACAGGCGGCAGCGCATTATCATATTGCCATCAAAACCGTACAGGGCGACATGCGGGACTTATCGGCATTGCTCTCTGCCTCCTTCGATCATCGTATATCAGCCCTTTTCGATTGGCTACGTTCCCGATGTCAGGATTGTGTTCGCGCAGGTGGCAAGAGTGCTGCGTCCAGGCGGAATGTATTACCTTGCGGGTGACAATCCGTTCCTGTGCGGCATGAGCGCGGCGGATTGGAACGGCGAAGGCTACACGCTGAAAGCGCCTTATCAGGACGAGGCGTTGTACGTCAGCCCCGACCCGGAGTGGGTGTACGCCCGCAGTGCGAAGCCCCTGCCCGATGTGCGCGAGTCGCGCTTGTATCGGCATACGCTTGCCAATATGCTCAACAGCCTGTTCGAGTTGGGCTTTACCCTGCTGCATGTTTCCGACAGCAAGCACATCTACCCGGATACGAGCGCCGAGCCGGGCACGTGGGATCATTTTGTCGCTTACGCGCCCGTTTATCTCAGTTATTGGCTGCGCTACCAGCCCGCCACTTTGTAATGGTCAGATTCTCCCCAAAGGCCGGGTACTTTCAGTACCCGGAACCTTCCTGCGCACACAAGATTGCGCCCTATTTTATGTCATCAACGCGCCTGCACGGACACCCATTGCCGATGCTGTTCGCCCACATACACGGACTGCGGACGTATGAGGCGATTGAGGCGCTGCTGCTCGAAACAATGGGCTATCCACCCGGCGACGCGCCCGATGGCAAACGTAGGCGTGAATAGTTCTGTCGGCAGTCCCAAACCGTGCAGCAATAAGGCTGTATAGAATTCCACATTGGTTTGCAGATGCCGTCCCGGTTTGTATTCCTCCAAAAGACGCAGAGCGGTTTGCTCTACAGACAATGCCAGCGCGTACAGCGCCTTGTCTCCATCGTTGTTGAACAAACGCTCTGCCGCCGACGCCAGCACGTCGGCTCTTGGGTCACGAACCTTATAAATGCGATGTCCAAATCCCATCAGCCGCTCACCCTGTTCCAGTTTTGCCCGCAAATAAGCTTCGGCGTGTTCCGCTTGCCCGATTTCAAACACCATGTCTAAGGCCGGGCCGGGAGCGCCGCCATGCAGCGGGCCTTTCAGCGCGCCGACTGCGCCGACAATCGCGGACACCAGATCGGACCGCGTGGCAATAATGACGCGGGCGGCAAAAGTGGAAGCGTTCAAGCCATGATCTACGACGGTGTTCAAATAGGTGTCAAGCGCGTGGCTCTGCTCGTATGTGGGTTCTTCACCCGTAAGCATGTACAGGTAGTTGGCGGCGTGGCCCAGATCAGGCCGGGGCGCAACGAGCGGCTTGTCGTTGAGCCGCCGCCAGTAAGCCGCGATGATCGTGGGAAAACTCGCTGTCAGCAGGATGGCTTCGCGCTCAATGCCGGAGGTTTGGCCTGCCCCGCTTCCAAACTGAGAGTGCTGGCCGCCATTCGCAGCGCATCCATCGGGAGCGTCTTTTTGGCCGCCGCCGCTTGCAGCACATGCAAGCGTGATTTCCGGCAGCGTTCTATGCGCTGAAAGCGCCTGCTTAAACTCTGAAAGTTGGGCGGCGTTCGGTAGCGCGTCATGCCACAGCAGATACGCCACTTCCTCAAAACCTGCCTGTGGCGCCAGTTCTTCGACAGGAAACCCGGCGATTATCAACTCGCCCGCTTGCCCGTCCACGCCGCTGATGCGCGTTTCCGCGGCGACAACGCCCTCCAATCCCGCTTTTACCTGTGTTGCCGTCCCTGTTGTTGCTGTCATGCTCGTTCCTCCCGTTGCAAGGTGACTGTTCTTCCGGCTATAATATGAGACAGGAGTACTAGCATTGTCAATCTTGATTCCGCAATCAATATATGATTTAGAGCAGGATGTGAGCGAACAGCGTAGTGAGCAAAGAGGAACCAAAACAGAATACGGGCGTGTACATGAGCGCGGCGGAAGCGGCGCAGGCGTTGGGCATCAGCCTGCCGACGCTGTATTCGTATGTCAGCCGGGGGCTGCTTCGTTCCGAGTTTGCGGACGCGAGGAAGCGAACGCGGCGCTACCATGCCGAAGATGTACAGCGGCTGAAAGAGCGGCAGGAAATCCGGCGCGACCCGCAGAAAGTAGTGGACACCGCCCTGCATTGGGGAACGCCCCTCCTGCCCTCCGCCCTGACGCTGATTGAAGGAGGACGCTTCTACTATCGCGGGCAGGACGCGCTTGATATGGCCGTAAACAGTACCGTTGAGCAGGTGGCGGCATGGATGTGGACAGGCAACGCGGCACAGGCAAATGTTCTCTTTTCACAGCCGCTTTTGCCCCTGCCGCCGCATGTCGAAAGCCTGTTGCCCTTGCTGCGCGAGGTGCCGCCGATGGAGCGTTTTCAGGCGGTTTTACCCCTCTTAGCGGCAGAGGATGTGGCGGCTTATGATTTTCGGCCTTTCCCGGTGGCGCTGACGGGCGCGCGCCTGCTGCGGCGAATGGCAATGCTTGCGGTAAACGAGGAAAAAGGTTCAGCGGAGGAAGGCATCGCGGGCTGGCTGCAGCAGGCGCAGAAGCCACAACACCCGCAAGCCGCGCCGCTCTTTAATGCCGCTTTGATTTTGTGCGCTGACCATGAATTGAATGTTTCTTCGTTTACAGCGCGGTGCGTGGCTTCGGCAGGTTCCCCGCCCTATGCCGTTGTCAGCGCCGGATTGGCGGCTTTGCAGGGCGTCAAGCATGGCGGGATGAGCGCGCGCGTGGAAGCCTTATTCCGGGAAACCGGCAGGCCGGAGCAGGCGCGCGATTTGATTGCGCAGCGTATCCGGCGCGGCGAGACTGTGCCGGGTTTCGGGCATCGGCTTTACCCTGACGGCGACCCGCGCGGCAAACTGCTGCTGGAACTGGTAAAATCCGCGTATCCACAAGCGCCGAGTGTACAATTAGCTATGGCGCTGGCGGAAGCGGCGGAATCAGCGTTGCGCGAACAACCCAACATTGATTTCGCTCTGGCGACTTTGTGTTCAACACTGGAACTGCCTTCAGGAACGGCCATTACCTTGTTTGCGCTGGGACGGGCTATCGGCTGGATCGGACATGCGATAGAAGAATATCAGGCCGACCACCTTATTCGTCCGCGCGCTCACTACACCGGAAGCCTGCCGCAGGGTTCAAAGGCAACCGAAATAACATAACGCGCTTTATGGCGCAGGCCCTCAGCCTTGCGCAGAGGCTTGGCGGCGCGCAAAGAATAGGATTTTCAGATGAATGTGAAAAATGTATTGGGCGAAGCGTTAGAGCCGTGTTCCCTGCAGCCGCTGACGGGCTTTCGGCGCGACGGCTGCTGCAGCACGGACGCCGATGATGGAGGCTTGCATCTCGTCTGCGCCCAGGTGACGCAGGACTTTTTGGAGTACACCAAAGCGCAGGGCAACGATCTTTCCACCCCGATGCCCGCGTATGGCTTTCCAGGCCTGAGACCCGGCGACCGCTGGTGCCTGTGCGTGGACAAATGGCTGGAAGCCAAAGAAGCCGGAGTTGCGCCGCCCCTGATTTTAAGCGCCACGCACCAGAAAACCTTGCAGCACATCTCCCCGGAAACCCTGACCGCGCACGCGCTCGACGCGCCGAAAACTGATATTTAACCAAGAAACCATGACGCCTGTTATAAGTCCAAAGGAGACATCAATGATAACCGTTGCCAACCGCATCTTCGTAGCGCCCGAATATGCCGAACAGTTTGAAGAAGCCTTTCGCAAGCGCGCGGGCCTTGTGGATGGGATGCCGGGCTTCCTTTCCAACCAGGTGTTGCGCCCCGTTAATCCCGGCGATCCTTACATCGTTCTGACGCTGTGGAATGCGCGCGCCGATTTTGAAGCCTGGATACGCTCTGAGGCGTTCATGCAGGGCCATGCCAAGTCCGGTTCCCTGCCGAAAGAAGCCTTCAGCGCCCCGAACAAACTGGAAGTGCATGAAGTCATTCAGGATTCCAGCCGCCCTGACCTTGCTCCCGAACCCCACGGCGAGCCGTTCAAAATGCACTGAAAAAGCAACGACACAAACAAGTGTACGCAAAAAAATGCTTCTTCTATTTCGCGCAACATGACGTTTGAGGAGTTTTGGAATGGTTGGAGTGAGGTAATCCGCGCAAAGTCGCTAACAACCATGTGAAGATTCGTGTAGAATAGAGTATGCAAACGGAAACAAATGACAGTTGCAATAAACGCGCGAACGGAACGCGGCGAACTTTTTTTGCCGGGGCTGCCGGCGCGCTGCTTACTCTATTGAGCGGCTGCGTGGGGCAGCCGGCGCTTTCTACGGAAACGAACACAGCCATGACGCCATTACCGACAACAACCATTGACGCGCCGCAGGGCCGGGAAGTCGCGACCTTCGCGGGCGGCTGCTTCTGGTGTACCGAAGCGATTTTCACCGAACTCAAGGGCGTGGACAAAGTGGTTTCCGGGTACGCCGGCGGCCACATTCCCAAGCCGACCTACGATCAGGTTTGCGGCGGCAATACAGGACACGCCGAAGCCATTCAGATCACGTTTGACCCGAAAGTGATTTCGTACCGTGACCTGCTGCACATCTTCTTCACGACGCATGATCCGACCACGCTGAACCGACAGGGCGCGGACGCGGGAACGCAGTACCGCTCCGCCGTCTTCACGAGCAGCGCGGAACAAAAACAGGCTGCGCAGGAAGTGATTAAAGAAGTCAACGCGGAGCATATCTGGGATAATCCCATCGTGACCGAAGTAACCGACTTTAGCAACTTCTACGCGGCGGAAGCGTATCATCAGGACTATTTCGCGCAAAATGGCGGGCAGGGCTATTGCCGCGTCGTCATCGCTCCTAAAGTGACGAAGTTCCGGCAGAAGTATCAGAACCTGCTGAAACGGTAATGGCTTTTCGATTTTATACTAATCGTAAATCAAACGTTCAAGATGCTTCAAGGGCGGGCTTGATGAATCAAGATAAGTGGGCTTGATGAATCAAGCCCCTACAACTTGTACTTTTTTGGTTCTGAACAACAACTGAACCCCGCTCCATGCTTTGTATGTTGAGCGGGGTTTGCTTTCACGCCGTTTTGATTGCGGCAGCAGGGAGAGGAAAACGAATGTACCGAAAGAACGCAACGCGCATTGTAGCGCTAACAGCCTTATGCGGCGTATCGGCGGCAATTCTGGCTCCGCATCTGCGGGCGGTTCCGCGCGGCGGGCAGGAACAGGGCGCAGCAGCGCCGGCCATGACAATGTTCGCGCTGTCGGCGCGTCCGCCCAAAGGAGCGGTTGTCCTGATTGGCGGCAAGGCGGAGGACATGGCCGCCAACTGGTACAAGCGCCGCAGCCTGGAACCGGCGACGTGGACGATAGATGCCAAAGGCGTGGCGACCCCGCAAAAAGTGGACATTACCAGCAAGCAGGAGTTCGGGGACAGCTACGTTCACGCCGAATTTCGCGGCATGTTGGACGATGCGGGCAAGCCGATGGGCGGCGGCAACAGCGGCGTCGGCTTACAGGGGCGCTACGAAATCCAGATATACAACTCCTACGGCCAGAAACCGGAATCGCATGGCTGCGGCGCGCTGTACAGCCAGAAAGCCCCGCTCGTGACCGCCTGCAAACCGGCGGGCGAATGGAATACCTACGACATCATCTTCCGCGCCCCCCGCTTCGACAGCGACAACAAGGTGACGGAAAAGCCCCGCGCCACCATTTTCCTCAACGGCATTCTCATTCAGAACAACGAAGAGTTCACGGGCATGACGGGCATCAATTACGAAGTCTACAAGGAAATGACCAGAACCGGCCCTCTCGTCCTGCAAGGCGATCACGACCCGGTTCAGTTCCGCAACGTGTGGGTCGTGCCGATGTGAAGAAAAGAAGAAAAGAAGAAGAGAAGAAAAGAAGATAGGGAGACTTGGGTTTTGTTTGTCTTTCCGGCGTTACGGAATGTTCGTTCGCAGACAACCGCATGGAAAGGAAGTGGTTGCCGGGAGGGGCGCGAATGTGTTAAAATGCACCATTCCGCTTTTACTCTCACTTTTACGAACGAGCGGCGATGTGTGCCAACTTTCTGCGGACGTAAGCCTTCTGCGGGCGCAAACGCGCTGAATACTACAACACTTTATGACAAACGAAAACAATGGTTCCGCTGCCGCGCTGCGCGATGTTTCTTCTGACGCCGCGCCGCTTCCCGCTCCCGCACAGGTGCGCAGTATTCTGGCGACGGACTGCGGCAGTACCACGACAAAAGCCATTTTAATCGAGCGGCAGGCCAATGGCGAGTACCGGCTGACCACGCGGGGCGAAGCGCCGACAACGGTTGAAGCGCCGTTCGATGATGTGACCGTTGGCGTGGTCAATGCGGTGCGCGAAGTGGAGGAACTGAGCGGCAAAACCATTTTGGGAACGCCGCAAACCAATGGCGGCAGGCCGATGACGCCCGCGCAGGACGATAAGACGGGCGTGGATTTGTACCTTTCCACATCGAGCGCGGGCGGCGGGCTGCAAATGACGGTTGCGGGCGTGGTCAAAGCCATGAGCGCGGAAAGCGCGCAGCGGGCGGCTTTGGGCGCGGGCGCAATCGTGATTGATGTTATGGCTGTCAATGATGGCCGCAAGGAACATGAGCGCGTAGAACGCCTGCGCCAATTGCGCCCCGATATGATTTTAATGGCGGGCGGCA
This sequence comes from uncultured Chthonomonadaceae bacterium, assembly GCA_963835065.1. Lineage (GTDB taxonomy): Bacteria > Armatimonadota > Chthonomonadetes > Chthonomonadales > Chthonomonadaceae > CAWFQB01. The sequence goes on from CAWIEK010000001.1 coordinate 65,721, forward strand.
CGGACGGCGGTACGGTCACTCACCTCGTGGAAATGGCCGAAATGCTGGTTTCCGCGGACCCCAAGCCGCGTTTGGGGTTGGGATTGAACCTGCCGGTGATTTACGCGGGCAACAAGCAGGCGTATGCGCCCGTCGCGGAACTGCTGGAGGAGCGTGTTTCGCTGCGGCAGGTGGACAATCTGCGCCCCGCGATGGAGCGCGAAAATCTATTGCCCGCCCGCGAAGCCATTCACGAGTTGTTTCTGGAACACGTCATGCAGCAGGCTCCGGGTTACGGCAAATTGTCTGCGTGGACAAGCACAGGTATTATGTCCACGCCCAACGCAGTCGGCAAAATCATGGAAACCATTGCCGCGCAGCGGGGCATCAACGTGCTGGGCGTGGATATTGGCGGCGCGACAACGGACGTGTTTTCCGTGTTCGGCGGCGTGTTCAACCGGACGGTTTCGGCTAATCTGGGCATGTCGTATTCCATCTGCAACGTGCTGACCGAAGCGGGCGTCGCCAACATCCGGCGCTGGCTGCCCTTTGACGTGTCCGAGGCCGACCTGCGCAACCAACTGCGCAACAAAATGATTCGCCCGACGACCATTCCGCAGCGCCTGCAAGACCTGCAAATCGAGCAGGCCGTGTGCCGCGAAGCCCTGCGGCTGGCCTTCGACCATCACAAATCGCTTGCGCGCGGTTTGACCGGCGTGACGACCGACAAAAACGTGGGCAACGTGTTCGACCAGAAGGGCACGGGGCTAACGCTTGTCAATCTGCTTGCACTGGACATGATCGTCGGTTCGGGGGGCGTCCTGTCCCACGCGCCGCGCCGCGCCCAATCCGCCCTGATGATGCTCGACGCTTACCAGCCCGAAGGCGTCACGCTGCTTACGGTTGACTCCATTTTTATGATGCCCCAGCTCGGCATCCTTTCCACCGTTCACCCCGAAGCCGCCACGCAGGTCTTTGAGCGCGATTGTTTGATCGTCCTGGGAACCTGTATCGCGCCAATCGGCGTAGCTAAAGAAGGCGAGCCGTGCGTCACCATAGAGTGGGAAGGCCGCGTCGAACACATTCCGTTCGGGACGTTGCGGGTATTTAGGATTCAGGGAACAGGGAACAGGGAACAGGGAACAGCAACGCAATCCACAATCGGCAATCGGCAATCGGCAATCGAAAATCCCAACACCCTTACTATTACTCCCGCTAAAGCGTTCGATGTGGGCGCGGGGCGGGGCAAGGCGATTACGGCGCAGGTTCAGGGCGGCGTTGTCGGCTTGATGATAGATGCGCGGGGACGGCCCTTGCAGCTTCCAGGTGAAGACCGCGCCCGCGTTGCCAAACTGCGCGAATGGCTCCGCGCTCTGGACATTCCTACCGGGGAAAACGACACACCCATGCCGGCGAACGCGATTTCTACAGGGGCAAATGCAACTGTCGGCACACCAGAACACAGGTCAGGAGAACAGCGCAATGGAAAGGTCTGAGGCCAGGCGGCAGGGAACGCTTGTGGAACCGTTTACGTTCCAGGTGGAGGAGTGGCCCGCGCCTCAGTCCGTCCAAGCCGTCAAGCAGCTTCTTAACCGCTATAATCGGGAAAAGATCGGCGAGGACGACCACCAGCATCTGGCCGTCGTGCTGCGCGACGCCACGCAACAAATCGTGGGCGGGCTGTGGGGCGAAACCTACTGGGGCTGGCTATACGTGGACGTGCTTGCCATTCACGAAACGGCGCGCGGTCAGGGATGGGGCACGCGCCTGATGCAGATGGCCGAAGCCGAAGCCCTGCGGCGCGGCTGCCACCATGCCCATCTGGATACCTTCGACTTTCAAGCCCTGCCTTTTTATCAAAAACTGGGGTATTCCATCTTCGGTACGCTCGACCAATTTCCCGGCGAGCATAAGCGGTACTTTCTTCAGAAGGCATTGGGGTAATGATGAATGATATTTCGTCTTCCATTCATCGTTCATCATTCATCATTCATCATTTCTCTACAAAGGCGCAATCATGAACAATCCTTCCGAAACTTCTACCCTGCCGCGCCCGGAGCGCAAGGCCACGCTGCGATTGGGACAGCGCCATCTTAGCCTGATGTCGCTGGCCGTCATTGTGGTTATTGTGCTTGGCCTGGGGGCGGGCATGTACTCCATGTACATTCAGTTCAAAATCACCCGTGACCTGAGCGTGGCAGAGGCTAATATGCATGAGTTGTACCAGGCCATGCACGGGTATGCGCTGGATACGGACGAGCAATTGCCGCAGGCCGACAAATGGACGGATCAAGTATCCGGCTATTTGTCTGCGCCTCCCGGTACGCCCGGCGGCAGATTGGCTTATCTGCATGGCGAGGACGAACACGGGGGCGGCATTCATTACGTGTACAACGACCTTGCAAGCGGACTGAGCCTCGACCCGGTGAACCCGAAAAAGAACGTCAAAACCTACGACCTGAGCCGCCTTGTGTTGCTGATAGAAGCGCCGGGTTCGGGCAGCAACGAACACGTTTCAATCCCGCCGCGCAACACGCCCGAAGGCGAGGAAGCGCTTGCCAAACTGCTCAAATTCCCGCACAACGCCGACGACCCCAACAAAGCGACGACGGTCATTCTTTATGCCAACGGCAACCCGGAGCGCATTACGAGGAAAGATGTGGAGAGAGTAGGCATTAGGCATTAGGCATTAGGAACATGCTTTGCAGAGAGTGACTTATGCGGCTAAGTCAAACCTGACGAGGAGTGTTTATAATGCCTGATGCCTAATGCCTGATGCCTACGCTCCGCAGGAGCAAAACGTGGGAAGCGCATACACGCCGGGGCTGAAAGTGAGCGCCCGCGCGACGGTGGAAAAGATGCGGCGGCTGCCGCTCAAGGGCACGGTGCTGGTGGCGGAAGGGGACGTGGTGCAGCCGGATACGGTGGTGGCGCGCACGTTTTTGCCCGGCCTGATGCACACGGTACGCCTGGCCGAACGCCTGGGCGTGGACCCGGCAGACGCGCCAGGATTATTGCGCATACAGAAGGGCGACCCGGTTGCAGTCGGGGAGTTGCTGGCGGAAACCAAGGGCGTGTTCGGCAAATACTTTCGGACGCGCATTGTCGCGCCGGTGTCGGGGCATGTGGAACTGATTTCGTCCACAACCGGGCATGTGGGCATCCGGGAAGCGCCGCAGCCTGTGGAGCGCACGGCCTATATTCGGGGAATTGTCAGCCGCGTTTTGCCGGAAGAGGGCGTTGTCGTGTCCACGCAGGGCGCATTGATACAGGGCATTTTCGGCGTGGGCGGCGAACGGTTGGGCGAAATCGCCGTTGTCAGTTCCAACCCTCGACAACCCCTGACCGCCGACCTGCTGACGGAAGCGCACCGGGGCAAAATCGTTGTGGGCGGAGCGCAGATCGTCGGGGATGCCCTGCCCCGCGCCGCCGATCTGGGCATTATCGGCATCGTTGGCGGCGGCATCATTGACCGCGAACTGATGGACTACCTTGCCGTCGCCCTGAACCAGCCGGGTTACGACATCGGCGTTGCTATCACGGGGCAGGAACCCATAGCGTTTTCCCTGATGGTAACGGAAGGCTTCGGCGCGATTGAAATGGCCGCGCGCACGTTCGCCCTGTTTCAATCGCTGGAAGGCAAAACCGCGTCCATCAACGGCGCAACGCAGATAAGGGCCGGCGTCATCCGCCCCGAAGTGATTGTTCCCCTCGAATTTTCCGTGGCTTCCTTCCCTTCCGGCGTTGCTTCTATGGACGCGGACACGAGCGGGCAGTTAAGCATCGGTACGCCCATTCGCATCATCCGCGAACCCTATTTCGGCCTGCTTGCGAGCGTCACCGCCCTGCCCTCCGAACTGGTACAAGTGGAATCCGAAACCCTCGTGCGCGTCCTCCAGGCCCAACTCGCCGATGGCAGCCACGTCACCGTTCCCCGCGCCAACGTTGAAATCATTGAAGGAGCGTGAAAACACTTCTTATCGCAGTTGGTGGCATCCTATGCCTCCGAAAATAGTATAGATTTGAGTTCTGCCGGAACGCGCTTTAGCTCTTCGAGATTATGTTTGAGCAGGTCATTACTCCATATTTCTGAGATTTTATCCGGGCAGCCATCCGCAAGCATTTCTCCAATTTTTTCGCGTGAGGTGTGGTTCAAAAGTTGTTGCAGATTCTCAGGCTCCGACCTCACGCCTAATATAAACACTCTGTCCTTCAGTTCTGAGGGTATCACCTTTTGCGCTTCTTCATAACGGTCATCCTGCTCATCGAAATCAATCAATAACACCATGTATCGAGAGGTATATCTACTCATTTCAGCCGCATAGATAGCTTCGAAGTCTTCTAAAACCTTGCGCCAACCGCCCGCTGGCCGCAATACAAGAAATAATCTTTGATTTAGTCCGGGCGCGAGCAGAAAGCCATTTGCGAGGTCTTCATCTGCTGCATCTTCCGGCAGAATGTGAATATGCGGTTTGTACTTGTTAGCCATTAGACGTGTACATCATCTCGGAGCAATGCATCTTCAAGGTTCCCGTTAATTTGCACATCGCTAATTGACCGCACCAGAGTAGGTTCCAGATGGCTATGCCGATAAAGAAGCAATGTATTCTCATCAGAGAATTTCCGAATAGCCTCTAAATTATGCGAGGTGACTAATAGTTGGCTTCCGTTTCGAAAAGAGCGTCGCAAAGCCAGCACAAAATGGCCCACTTCTGAGGGCGACAGATAATTATCAGGCTCATCCCAGAAGCAAAAGAGTGGCCCGTAGGATTCATTGGCTGCCAGAACCAGCGCGCAAATAAAGAAGCACTTTTCGCCATCCGACAAATCGCGCAACGGAAGACTTAGCGTAGCCTGGTCCTGTTGAAATTGAACAGTGAGACTCCGAAAATCTGCTCTGCTGACAGGATTTTTGATATCTTTGAAATCAGGCATGACTTCCCGTAAGTATCTGTCAATTTGTGTATAAGCCGCCGGCGACTGCGCTATCAAACCCGAAAACCACTCCCCAAAGTCAGTCACCTGCCGCTTAGGGGACAAGGTTTCGCCTTCCGAATCCCCAGTTATCAAGCTGGGAATAGGCGCAAGAATCAACATTCGAGCAAGCCAGGTCTTAAAAATGTATAGTGGATCCGCAGGCTGTTCTTGAATCACCGGCAAAGCGATTAGATGCCAATCAACCTGAAAATTCGCTTCTTTATTCTTTCCCTTTGCAGGGAGTTGCACCTTAGAAAGATCGCGGGAATAGATTGGGCTTCCCTCAACGGTAAGATTTTCTTCCCGTACCCTTAATTCCCTAAATCCATCCGGCAACTCTAAAGCAAGAGTGTAGCTATAAACCCTGCCTCCAATTACGGCTTCCATCTCGAAGCGCATGGGAATGTCTGAGCGTCCACGAGCAAAATCTGAGAGTTTTACAAGTTGTCCGACCCGGTTTGTGCCCCGTCCAATACTCTGCAAAACTTCCAAAGCGTAACTCACTGTAGATTTGCCCGTCCCGTTCTTACCTATCAAGAGCGCGGATGGCTTATCGGAAAGCGAAAGCTCGAAATTCTCCAAGCATCTAAAATTATGCACGTACAGACGTTTAATCATTACAACATGATACCCGATATGAGGATATAGACGCGTTGCGGCCCTTCACTTTCGTACAGCCTTGAGAATACGATGTTCTGTCACATTTACACATTGCGGTGATATAGCAAGTAGCCTGCCCGAAACCTTCTGCTATAAACGCGCGGAACATATAGTATACTTTTAGATCAGGTTTGATCAGGTTCTCATACGTCCTGAGTTGCTGCCAATTTTGTGCCACAAATTGTGCTGATCTTACGTGAGGAGAAAAAGCCATGCCCCAGGTCGCGCCACCCCTGTCTGATGTTCCCGAACGCTTTCCGAACCGCATCCGCTGGACCAAAAGCCAGTGCCGCGCCATGCAGGAAGCAGGCATTCTAACGGGCCGCTACGAGTTGATTGACGGAGAAATCTTTACCAAAATGAGCCAAAATCCGCCCCATGCCTGCGCTGTTCGCCTCCTGATCGCCTGGCTGACAACTCTGTTCGGCGTGTTACACGTTCAGTGCCAGTTGCCCATTGCCGTTGGGGACGCCGACCCGGAACATAACAACCCCGAACCGGATGGGGCGGTGACAATCGGGCCTGCCGCCGACTTTGCCGCGCGGCATCCCGGCCCTGCGGACCTGCTTCTTGTCGCCGAAGTGGCAGACTCGACGCTGCGCTCGGATCGCCTCGCCAAAGCCGCATTGTACGCCCGCGCCGGTATTGGCGAATACTGGCTGCTCGATATTGCCGGACGGCAGCTGCTCGTTCACCGTCAGCCGGACGCGGTAGGCTACGCTGATGTCGTGGTTTACGGGGCGGATGAGTTGGCCGCAACGCTTGCCTTGCCTGACGCGCCTGTTCGGGTTGCCGACCTGCTTCCTGCCGTAGCCTGATGCCCTGCTGACCAAAACCTGAACGGGTTTAACATCGCTATTTCCCGTGCCAATGTGGAAATTCGGGAACGAATGTTACAAAGAGACTACATTACGGTCCCGTAAATCTTTAACTTCCTGAACCAGTGGGTAGCTCGATCTTTGTCAACGGGAAGTGGCGCGAACAAAGGATGAAGGATGGCAAGACAAGGATGAAGGATGAAAGCGCCGGAAAAAGGGCATGTAGAAAAAAGAGTATGTAGAGTCATCGTCGAAATCTTGGCAATACAGCGCTTCCAGCCCGATGTCTCATTGTGTCTGGTTGTAGGAGAGAGGCGTCGTGACCTCAGCAGCGTCAGGGCGAGCGGGAGGGGTGTGGGAACATAGGACTGGCACCTCCCTTCCGGTGTCTAACATTGAATAGTAGACTTTGTTCTGCTATTTAGACGGCTGTGGGGGGGGCAAAGGTTCACTGTTCTCGCGTTATTTTGCTCTTTTTTCCAAGTTTTTTATTTTTATGGGATTGTTTTTGCGGGAGTGTTGCTGTTGGCCGTGTGTGGGAACGGGAATGGGGCGCTTGCTTTGGGGCTGGAAATCTATCACTTCTCGGCGGGCACACGCAAGCAGGATACAAGGAGGGCACAACATGTTGTGCCCCTACGTTTGGGAAATTAAAATTACAGCCCCTAAGAGGACCAATGATCCGAGAGGGCTTCGGCCTGCTTGAGGACGAGATTAATGGCTTCTTCTTCTCCCGTTGGGCGGGTATTTCCATTTCTTGAGCGTGCGCCGGACGAGAATACGCAGACGAGCGCGAACGCTCTCCTGCTTCTGCCAGTCTACCGTTGTGCTGGCGCGAAGTTTCTCCGTGATTTCTACGGCTATTTTTTTCAATGTGTCATCGCCCAATTCGCGAACTGCGCCTTCGTTGTCGGCAAGCGCGTCGTAAAAAGCCACTTCGTCAGGCGTCAGGCCAAGCGCGTCTTCCCGGTGCAGCGTGGCCTGATATTCTTTCGCCATCTGAATCAGTTCTTCGATAACCTGCGCTGTTTCAATAGCTCGGTTGTGGTAGCGGCGCAGGGCTTCAGCCAGTTTTTCGGAGAACTTCGTTTCCTGTACAACGTTGGCGCGGGTTCGGGATTGAATGGCGTCGCGCAGCAGGCGTTCCAAGAGCGCCAAGGCAAGGTTTTTCTTCGGCATCGCGCGCACGTCTTCAAGAAATTTATCCGACAGCAGCCCGATGTTGGGCTTTTCCAGTCCCGCAAGCGCGAATATGTCTTCTACACCCTGGGCAAGAACGGCATTATCTAAAATGCGCTTTAACAGCGTATGTTTTTCGGCTTCGGCGCGTTTTTTATCTATCGTCGTGTACTTCAGGATTGCCGCGCGAACGGCCTCCATGAAAGCGATTTCCGTGCGGAATTCCAGCGCGGCATCCAGCGTTCCGCAAAGCGCTTCGGCTTTGGTCAGCGCGGTCATCGCGTCCAGAAAACGCTCTTTCTTGCCGGGAACTGACAGGATGTGATCGGCGGCAGGCACGAGCAGGGCAATGGCATCGGTTTCAAAGTCGCTGTAATCGAAGCCGTGAAACAGGCCGCGCACCGTATCTAATTTGCCCACCATGACGGTAAACGCCTGCGAGGTATCCACAGCGGGCTGCCCCTTGCCGTTTGCTTCCACATAGTTTTTGAGGGCGGCGCGCAGGTCGGGCGCAATGCCGATGTAATCCACTACGAGGCCACCGGGCTTGTCCCCGAATACGCGATTTACGCGGGCAATGGCCTGCATCAGATTGTGTCCGTGCATGGGTTTGTCAACGTACATCGTGTGGCAGCAGGGCGCGTCGAAACCGGTCAGCCACATGTCGCGCACGATTACCAGTTGCAGCGGATCGTTGGGGTCTTTGAACCGGCGCTCCAATCGTTTTTTCGTCAGCGCACTGTACAGATGCGGATGCAGCAGGGGTTTATCTGCCGCCGAACCCGTCATAACCACTTTGATTGCGCCCTTTTCCGGGTCGGGATCGTGCCAATGGGGACGCAGGGCAATGATTTCCTGATACAGCAGGGCGCATATATCGCGGCTCATGGCGACAATCATGCCTTTGCCGGGAAAGAGGGAGGTTCGGTTCTCGAAGTGGGTGACAAGATCGGCGGCGACTTCCTCAAGCCGGGGTTTCGCGCCGACCAGAGCCGCAAGCTGCGACCACACACTCTTGGTTTTCTCCCGCGTCAGCAGGTCTTCCTCGTCCTCAACCACTTCCTCAACCTGCGCGCTCAGGGTTTCGATTTGCTGACGGTTGATGTCCAGTTTGGCAAGGCGGCTTTCGTAATAGATTTGAACCGTCGCGCCATCCTGAACGGCGTCCTGAATATCGTAGATGCTGATGTAATCGCCGAAAACGGCGCGGGTGTCTTTGTCTTCGCGGGACAGGGGCGTTCCGGTAAAGCCGATGAAGGTGGCGTTGGGCAGGGCGTCGCGCAGGTGTTTGGCGTAGCCGTACACGTACTGCCCGGTTTTGGTATCCAGGCGGGCTTTTGTTCCGTACTGGCTGCGGTGCGCCTCGTCGGAAATGACCACAATGTTGTCGCGCAGGGAAAGCGGAGGATGTTGCGCCTCGGCATCAAGGAGGGCAAACTTCTGTATCGTGGTGAAAACAATGCCGCCGGACTCGCGCTCGGACAGTTTTGTACGCAGGTCGTCGCGGCTTTCGGCCTGTTCGGGCGTCTGGCGCAGCAGGTCGCGGGCGGCAAGGAACGTGCCGAAAAGCTGACTGTCCAGATCGTTACGGTCGGTGACGACAACAAACGTCGGGTTCCGCATTTCCGACTGCTGCTGCAGTTTGCCGGAGTAACAGACCATTGTGACGCTTTTGCCCGATCCCTGCGTGTGCCAGACAACGCCCGCTTTTTTCGATCCCGGCTCTACTTTGTCGCCATAGGTGGCCCGTTCTTCGAGCAGGGCGTGTTCCCGTTCCGCGCTGCTGCGGGACGCGATGAGGGTGACACGCACGGCTTCACGGACGGCATGAAACTGATGATACCCGGCGATTTTCTTTACCAGCCGGTCGCCATCCGGCTCGAAAAGGACGAAATAGCGGATGTAATCGAGGAACCGTTCCGGGTCGAACAGGCCGCGTATCAGGGTTTCCAGTTCGTATTCCACAAGCGGCTGGTCGTCCTCATTGCGGATGGAACGCCAGGGCAGAAACCGTTCCCGGTCAGCGGTAAGCGAGCCGAACCGGGCGGTCAGGCCGTCGCTGATAACCAGAACTTCATTCGTGGTCATCAGGTCGCTGATTTCGGCTTTATAGGTTTGCAGTTGGTTGTAAGCGTCCCAAATGTCGGCGTTGGTATCTGCGGGGTTCTTGAGTTCCAGCACGGCAAGGGGCAGGCCGTTGACGAAGGCAACCATGTCGGGGCGGCGGTTCTGATAAGGGCCGGAAACGGTGAACTGATTGACAACCAGAAAGTCGTTGCGGGTGGGATTGCTGAAATCTATCAGGTAGGCAACATCGGCTTCCTTGCGCCCGCCGCGCTCCACTTCGACGGGTACGCCGTCCAGCAATAGGCGATGAAACGGGCGGTTGCGCCCGACAAGAAGGGGATCGCTGAGGGCATGAACGGCATGAACGGCCTGCTCCAGCGCGGCGGGAGACAGATGGGGATTGAGACGGGCGAGGGCAGCCGGAAAGCGCCGGTTCAGCACAACCTCTTTCCAGTCGGCGCGTTCGGGCGTATCGCTGTCGGGCGCAATCGTCGCGCCATGCACATAGCCCCAACCCGCTTCCTGAAACCAGCCAATCGCCAGTTTTTCCAATTGCGCTTCGGTAATCATCTCGCCTCCTCCTTCATTTCTAATTCACTCCCGGCGGGCGGCTTATTCAGGAAACGCGCCGGAAAGAAGTTTGGGGAGAAGCGTATCTCGAATGGCGGCTAAGGTGAGGGATTCTTTTTCAGCAAGCGTGATGCGGTCATACATAGGCGCGACCATTTTCTCGTAGGCAGACAGAACAGTCTTGCCGGGCAGGATTACGGGAAGCGGTCGGAAACTGGACTTGCTGATTTCCAGAAACGTAGAGCCATTCGCATGGGCTTTGATTGTTTCCAGATTTACTTTTGCCCAATTAAGAAGAAATACTGAGGGTACGCCTTTGGTTGGCTTCATGGCGATAAACCCTTGATTGATGGCTACGGGAATTTCGGTTATGGCAATATAGCCAATCGGTGCGCGTGAAGACATGAGAAGCGTACCTTTCGGCAACAGCCCCGAACTAATTGTATTCAATCCTTCCTGAGTAATCCGCCGTTCTGTGGCAAGGAGAACAGGCAAAGTTAGTTTGGACATATCTTTTGGCGTTACCCAGGCAATGTCACCGTTCCAAAACTTATCTTCCGCTGTGCTGGGAGTGCCGCCGCCAACAATGTCTGCACATTCCCCAATAGGCTTCACTTGCCATTGCTGAGGAACTTCACCAATCTTGGATGCAACAAGGCTATCAGGAAACAAGGATGCCATATCAGCAAGAGAGGCAAAGGCTTCGGCAGGCAATGCGTCAAGTTCCGCGTCCGTCTTGCCACTAATCGCCGTCATTGCGGCGCGTTCGGGGCTGTGTCCTTCCGCCAGAGCCTTCATCTTTGCCTTCACCGGATCGAAGTTCACGAACCACGATTGGAAGATGGTTCGCGCTATTTCCTCTAACGTCGCGCAGATTTGACGATTGAGTTCTATTTTGTCGTCCAATGCTCCAAGAAATCTGAAATAGCTCTTTGTTGCTCTAATGTTCGAGGCCACATTACCGGCAGGGGGTGAACATGATTACGATTGAGAGTAGGATTCGAGGTTCCAACATCAAGGGTTGTCAGCACCGGAGCGAAATACAAGAAAAAGTAGTAAACGAAGCGTGGGTCATTCCCTTTGAAGTCTTTGACCCATAAGGTTGTATCATGGGGCCAATAGGGGCTGTTGATGTAATAAACTGTTCCTACAGTCCCTTTACGGCCAAGAATAACGCCAGGCCCTTCAGACAAAGCACGATTATGATAACTGGACACGCCTCCAGACTGACTACCGGAATCGCGCCTGCTATTTGCTGAGTTTTGGTAATATCCGCGCCGCGCTGTAGTGTCAGCTGATCGCCAATAGTTGTTTCATACCACTCAACTTGCAATATCTACCTCCATTTACACAGCCGGACATATTCTTGCCAGGGGTTGAAAACCCCTGTCTATGTGGCGTTCCGCCAAGCGTCCTACGGACGCAGAACACTGTACATAAAGAATTCCGTCCGTAGGACGCTTGGCCGCAGGCCATACAGACAGTGGTTTTCAACCCCTGGTTAAAGGTATCGTGTAGTGAAATGCCATTAAACTTTTCGTCACTTGTGCTTCTAACTTAGTGTTCTCCTCAAACTGCTTGTAAAGTAGCTTCGTCAACCGCGCCATCTTCTCCGCAAACAGTTCCCCATCCTCTGCAACATCTGCTCTTTCGACATAACGCCCAGGAGTAAGAATGTACTCACTATGGCGTATCTTCTCTAATGTTACTGCTTCACAAAAGCCAGGTACGTCCACGTAACATTCACCGCTCTGCCACCTGTAAAATGCCCCGGCTATGTTGTGAATATCTTCCTGTCTGAAGTCGCGCAGAACGCGGTCTTTCAGGTAGCCTTTTTGCCGGGCGTCTATGAACAGGAACTCGCCCTTGCGGTTGCGCTTTGCGCTGTTGCTTGTGCCGCGCTCCTGCTTGTTTTTGGTGAGAATCCAGATGCAGGCGGGAATCTGCGTGTTGGTGAACAGTTGACCGGGCAGGGCGACGATGCACTCCACCAGATCGGCCTCAATGAGATTTTTGCGGATTTCGCCCTCGTTGTTGGTGTTGGAACTCATGGAGCCGTTTGCCAGCAGGAGGGCCATGCTGCCGGTCGGCGCAAGATGGTACAGCATGTGCTGCATCCACGCGAAGTTGGCGTTGTTGGCGGGCGGGGTTCCGTGCTGCCAGCGCGGATCGTTTTCTTCGCGGCCCCACTCCTTCATGTTGAAGGGCGGGTTCGCCATCACGTAATCGGCGCGGAGGTCGGGATGCTGGTCGTTGCGGAACGAGTCGGCGGGGCCGTCGCCAAAGTCGAATTCAATGCCCCGTATCGCCATGTTCATCGCGGCCAGCCGCCACGTTGTCGGGTTGCTTTCCTGCCCGTACACGCTGATGGCTCCGATTCTGCCGCCCACTTCCTCAACAAACTCCTCGCTTTGCACGAAGAAGCCGCCGGAACCCATCGCCGGGTCGTACACGCGCCCCTGAAACGGGCGCAGCATTTGCACGATGAGGGTGACAATGCTTTTGGGCGTGTAATACTGCCCGCCCTTTTTGCCCTCGGCCTGCGCGAACTCGCCCAGGAAATACTCGTAAACGTGGCCTAAAATGTCCTTGCTTTTCAGGCTCAGGGGCTGTCCATTGTACTCCCGCGCGCTGAAGTTGGTGCTGCTGAACAGATCAATCAGGCCGGTCAGCGTGGTTTCCGGCACTTCGTATCGGGTGAAAGCGTCGGCAGCCAGCACCTTTTTCAGTTTGGCGTTGTCGTTGCCAAGCGCGGCCAGGGCGTCATCAAGCAGAAAGCGGACGCCGCGCATTTTCTTGTTCCAGGGCAGGATTTCGCCATTGGCAAGTTTGGCGTTGTCGCGCAGGTTGTTCCAGCGCGCCTCGAGGGGAACCCAAAAAACGTTCACTTCACGGTAGTAATCGCGGTTTTCCAGTTCCGTTTCGATGTCGTCTTCCAGCGTCAGGCCGTAGTCCGCCGCGTCCATGTAATACTCATCGCCGGGATCGCGGAACTTGCGCGCCAACTCCTGCCGCCGATCCTCGAAAGCGTCACTGGTGTATTTCAGGAAGATCAGCCCCAGCACGACATGCTTGTAGACCGCCGCATCCAGGGAGGAGCGCAGGCGATCCGCCGCGTTCCACATCTTCTTGTCAAGATCGTTGAGGAACTGCTGTTCCGTAGTGTTCATACTGTCCTCTGGCTATGGGGTTCCCATAAACAATTACTTGCCGCGTCCGCAGGCAACCGGAACCATAATTCGCCATCCAGCCGAAAATACCTGCTAATCCTCGCAGGCGAGCGTTCAGAAAGAAACATAACTTGCAGGAAGCTGTTGACTGGATGGTCGGAATGTGTCAAGGATTTTGAGACAAAAAAGTGAAAGTATTATTATGTAGCGAGCAGTCACTTTCTGCAACGTTACACCGCGCAAACAGCCGCTGCCGTTGCTTCTACACAAAGAGCAGGCGCATTGATCCAGACGACAGCGGGCAACTTTCCTGCCTGCGGACGCGCCTTGAAGCGTTCGGGATGGGCGGCATAGGCTTTATCTAAAGTGATCTGCCGTTGCGCCAACAACTGGGGCGCGTCCCCGAAATGCACCTGTTCGGGCGTGAGCAGCACCAAGGCGGTATGGTGATGCTGGGTGTTATACCAGACAAAGTAGTCCTGGCAGAAGGTCTGCGCGTCTTCCTGTGTGCCGAAGCGCTCCGGGAAGTGGGCGCTGTACTTCATCGTTTTGAACCCGGCTTCCGAGTACGGGTTGTCGTTGCTCACCCGCGGGCGGCTGTGCGAACGGTTCACCTGCAACTCCAATAAGAGTTGCTCGACCGGCTTGCTTTTCATCGGTCCGCCTCGATCCGCATGGATGGTGAGTTGGTTGGGCGCAATGTGGTATTTACGACAGGTTTCTTGCAGCAGCTTGTGTGCCAGGAGGGCGCACTCGCGTTCGGCCAGCATCCAGCCAACGACATAGCGGCTGTAAATGTTGATCACCACATATAAGTAGTAGAAGCGTCCCCGGATGGGCGTCTTCAAGTAGGTGATGTCCCACGTCCATACCTGGTTCGGACCCATTGCCTTGAGTTCGGGCTTGCTGTACGCCGGATGTCTGCGCACCTTGCGCCGCTCACACACGGCCTGATGTTCGTGCAACAGGCGGTACATGGTGCGGTACGAAGCGTGATACACGCCTTCTTGCAGCAGTTGCGCATACACCTGGCGCGGCGAAGCATCCACAAAGCGCTCCGAGAGCAGCAGGTTGAGCAAAAGGGCGCGTTCCTCTTCCGAAAGGCGACGAGGAGAACCCCGTTGTGCTTTGGAGAGAAGAACGGGTTCGGGCGCTGTCTTCGTGCGGGCACGTCGCTCCCGATAGAAGCGGGCGCGGCTGTAGCCGACGGCAGCACAGGCGCGTCCCAGGCCGGTCGTTGCGCCCGCTTCGGCAATGAGGCTTATTCGCTCGGGGTCTCGGCCAGCGAGAGGTCGAGCAAGGCCGCCACTTTTTTTTGGAGTTCCAGCAGCACGCGCAACTTCTGGTTCTCGGTTTCGAGCGCGGCCAGGCGACGGGCATCGCGTTGGCGGGCGGCTTCTTTGTCTTTGCGCTGCTGCGCCTGAGCCGGGTTCGTTTCCCCCAGTTTGCCCGCCGTGCGCAGTTTGCGGAAGTTGGCGAGTGTGGAGGAGTACAGCCCTTCGCGGCGAAGTAACGCGCCCAACTCTCCCGGCTGGGTGCAGGCATCCGCTTCTTTCAGGATACGCGCCTTGTAGGCAGTCGTGAAGCGGCGGCGCGAAGCGCGCTCAGGAACCTGCGGATCGGGACGCAAGGCGGTGGACGGCGCATGTCCGTTGTTGGCGAACTTGGTTGCCGGGTTGTCTGTCAATGGCGTATTCATCTGAGAAATCCTCTTCTCCGCCCTGGCGATCTACACTATTTCGTGTACGGGATTCTGTCTCACACCATTATGGCACATAGGGGGTGAAAGATGTGGCGAGAAGATGGAAAGCCTGCCGCCGTTCGCAGACAGATTGCCCCGTAATACTTCACAGGAGATAAAACAGGCCATAGCAAACGGTATGCGCACGGTTCGTACCTATGTGCAAATAGAGGCTTCTGAAACAAAACCAGTGTACAAAGCGTCACATAATAGCACAGGAGCAAATATGGACAGGATTGAGCGCGCTTGGTTTGATTTGAAATTTGAGGTAAGTTACCTGCGAAGTCGGGGCGATGCTTTTCAGGAACTCTTCGCTAACATCATGGGACGCTGCCATCCCAACGACTTTATAAAAGTACGCCCCTGGGGCAACGTTGGCGACCGCAAAAACGACGGTTATCTGCGCTCGGAACGGCTGTTGTTTCAGTGCTATGCCCCTAATGAAATGACGGCAGACAAAGCCCTCAGCAAAATCAACGAAGATTTCATGGAGTGTTTGCCACACTGGCAGCAGCATTTTGATGAATGGATATTTGTGCATAACGCCGATAACGGATTAGGGCCGCAGGTGACGGCCCTCTTGCTGGAATTGAAACAACTATATGCCCCGCTTCGCGTTGGTCATTGGGGACTGGTGGAAATACAGAACCGTTTTCGCCGCCTCCGTTTGGAAGACTGTGTTGCCTTATATGGTCTTGCACCCACGCAGGAAGCAGTTACACAGGTGCGCGCCGCCGATATAGCCGGATTGTTAACAGCAATTACTATTATGCCCGAAGTCTCGACCGGCGCGATCCATCCGGTTCCTGTTGACAAACTGGACATCAATGGTCTATCCTCCAATGCAGCCATTTTGCTGGACGCCGGACGTCGCAAATCAACGGTCGTGAATCTCTTCTTTTCGCGCTATCCTGATCCCCGCTTTGGAGATCAGGTCGCGGAAGCGTTCAAGCAACGTTATCGCGAAGTACGCGAACAGCAGTTTCTGCCTGATGCCATTTTTGATGAGATGCTCATGTTTGCCGGGTTCGGTCAGCCCACCCATCGGGCAGCAGCGCTGGCGCTAGTCGCGCATTTGTTCGATACCTGCGACATTTTTGAAGGAACTCGGGGCTGACGCATGATCTTGCCAACCAAACGTATTACACAACATCAGGCGCTTTTAACCATTGGCGGCGACGTTCTCGCGCTCCTGAACACGCCCCGTACTGTTTCTTATGTGTGGCGCTCCATCAAGGAACGCCGCAGCGCATTATCCGAAACCGAAACACTTACCTACGACTGGTTTATTCTGGCTCTGGATTTGCTTAATATTCTGGGACTGGTTGAATTTCGCAATGGCCGCTTGCGAAAGGTACGCTCATGATTCGCCGTACATTCAGCACATTACCGACCTTCAAGGCTATGGAATTCCATTCCGGGCTGAATATTGTGCTGTCTGAAAAAAGCAAGGAAGCCAC
Organism: uncultured Chthonomonadaceae bacterium; assembly: GCA_963835065.1. Taxonomy (GTDB): domain Bacteria; phylum Armatimonadota; class Chthonomonadetes; order Chthonomonadales; family Chthonomonadaceae; genus CAWFQB01. Next base: position 82,342 of record CAWIEK010000001.1, read on the forward strand.
GCTTCGCCACACACGCAACCGCGCCGGCAAAACTAGCCTGATTGAATTGTTTCATTTTCTGCTTGGCGCGAATTGCTCCACAGACTGTTTGTTCCGCCACGATGCGTTGCGCGGCGAACGTTTCGGAATGGAGTTCGACCTGGACGGCAAAAATATTGTCGTTGAGCGTTCAGGAACGTCTCCTACCAACGTTCTGCTGCCTGTCGCGGATACCCTTCTATGGCCCAAAAAACCTGCCAAAGACAAGTCCACTGGCGAGTGGTATCTGTCCAACACTCACTGGAAAACAGTTCTGGCGCAGATGATATTCGGCTTGCGCGGCGATGATGATGAACTGAACACGAAATTCACTCCCACATTTCGCTCATTGCTCGCCTACTTTATCCGGCGACAGTCGGCGAATGGCTTTATCGAGCCTGTACGCCAATCCGAGGAACAGCAAACCTGGGATCAGCAGGTCGCCATTACCTATCTCATAGGGCTGGACTGGACAATTCCGCAGGCATGGCAGCAGGTGCGTCAGCGTGAAAGGGCGCTGGACAACCTGCGCGCCGCCGCCAAACAAGGGCTATTAGGTGACAGTATTGGAACAGCGGCCGCGCTTCGCACCCAGTTGACCAGCGCGGAAGAAGCTGTTCGCCGTATGCGCGAAAATGTTCAGCAGTTTCGTGTTCTGCATGAATACCATAGTTTTGAGGTTGAAGCATCGGAAATTACGGGGCAGCTAAACGCCATTGCGGACGCAAACACTTCAGATCGCCAGCTTCTTAAAGAACTACTGGACGCGCTTGATAACGAAAAAGCCTCTCTTCCTGTCTTGGATGATTTGGCGCGATTATATTCAGAAGCGGGATTGGTTTTGCCTGATGCAGTCAAACAACGCTATGAAGATGTTCAAAAATTTCATAAATCTGTAATACAAAATCGCCGGACAAGCCTGCAAAATGAGATTTCTGAAATTCGATTGAGACTGGTGCGGCGCGATGAGGAGAAGCGAAATCTTGATTTGCGTAAAGCCCAACTGATGAGCATATTACAGGCGCATGGCGCATTGGAAAACTATACGGCGCTGCAATCGGAGCTGTCGCGCCTGGAAGCCCGCGCCGACTTCTTACGCGAACGCTATAAATCTGCGGAGGCATGGGAGAGCCAGTCTAAATTGCTGGAGGCGGAGCGGTCCAGTCTTGCTATCCGCCTGCTGCAAAACTTTCGTGAAGAAGAAGAAACCTTGCGCCGCGCTATCCTTGCTTTTGAGGACATTTCTAATCTGCTATATGGCAAGCAATGCGGCAGCCTGACGATTAGCGAAACCGCCGACGGCCCGGAGTTCAAAACAGAAATACAGGGCGCCACAAGTCGAGGCATCAATAACATGCAGATATTCTGCTTCGATATGATGTTGATGCAGTTGAGCATAGAACAAAAAAGAGGCCCGGGATTTCTCATTCACGACAGCCATTTGTTTGACGGCGTAGATAATCGTCAGATTGGCAATGCCCTGAAAGTAGGAGCGGAATTGGCGGATAAGTTCGGTTTCCAATATATTGTTACAATGAACTCGGACGATATGCCAACAGAGTGTCCTGACGGCTTCTGCGTAGATAATTATATTTTGCCGATAACACTAACAGATGCTACCGAAAATGGCGGATTGTTCGGTAAGCGATTTTAATGTTGTCGCTATTGGGAATTTTGCCCGATTTCAGTTTGGCGTTGTCATTGCCAAGCGCGGCCAGGGCATCGTCGAGCAGGAAGCGGACGCCGCGCATCTTCTTATTCCAGGGCAGCAGTTCGCCATTGGCAAGTTTGGCGTTGTCGCGCAGGTTGTTCCAACGCGCTTCCTGCGGAACCCAAAAAACGTTTACTTCGCGGTAATAATCGCGGTTTTCCAGTTCCGCTTCAATGTCATCTTCCAACGTCAGGCCGTAGTCCGCCGCGTCCATGTAATACTCATCGCCGGGATCGCGGAACTTGCGCGCCAGCTCCTGCCGCCGATCCTCGAAAGCGTCACTGGTGTATTTCAGGAAGATCAGCCCCAGCACGACATGCTTGTAGACCGCCGCATCCAGGGAGGAGCGCAGGCGATCCGCCGCGTTCCACATCTTCTTGTCAAGATCGTTGAGGAACTGCTGTTCCGTAGTGTTCATACTGTCCTCTGGCTATGGGGTTCCCATAAACAATTACTTGCTGCGTCCGCAGGCAACCGGAACCATAATTCGCCATCGAACCGGAAAAACCTGCTTAAATTTCATTAGATAAGGCAACTCTCTCGCTAAATACGCAGGATTTTGCTTGCTGTGAGTTGAATGAGTGTATCAACAAATAAGGCAGGTCAGAGATGGCAGATAGTTTCGGACAGGAAACAGAACCGCGCTGGAAACAAATTATTGGCGTGTTCAAGAACGATCCGCTTTTCGATGAAGCGGAACGCTTAGGGCGCGAAGGGCGCGAAGCACAGCGTATGGAGTATGACGACGATGCCGATACACCTGCCTGAAGGTGGAAGACTGGTCGGTTTGAGGATTCGCGGCCTGCCTGATAATGGAAGCGCGATTGACAAATTTTTGGAGGGTATCGCGCATGGCACGGCCTAAAATTGGCGTTTTGATTCACGCTCCCCTGCGAGAGCAATTGTTTCGCGCGGAAGATTGGCGGCATCTGGAAACATTGGGCGAGGTCGTGGCTACGGACACGACAGCGCCGATTTCCGTGGATGCCGCCTGCGATTTGCTTGCGGACTGTGAGGTTGGTATCGGCTCGTGGCAGACGCCCTGGCCGAACGCCCTGCTGCTGGACGCCTGCCCAAAACTGAGGCTGTGGGAACACGCGGCGGGAACCGTGAAACATTTCTTCGGGCCGCATCTCGATGGCCGCAATCTCACCATCGCCTCCTGCAAAACCGCCATTGCCGACTGCGTGGCCGAAATGACGCTGGCGGAAATCATTCTCGGATTGCGGGGCGTGTTCCCCAATGCGGCTGCCAACCGCAAGGCCATTGCGGCCAAACCCGCCCGTATGCGCGTACTGTTCGGCTCCACGATTGGCGTCATCGGCGCGTCGGAAGTGGGCCGGCGCGTAATTCGACGGCTTGCGCCTTTTGAGCCGACCATTCTGCTGTATGACCCGTTTGTTTCCGACGCGCAGGCGCGGGAATTGGGCGTAACGCTTGTGGAAGATTTATTTGACCTGTGCCGCGCCTGCGATGTAGTCACGCTGCACACGCCCGACATACCCGCCTGCCGCCCCGCCCTGTCCGCGCCCCACTTCGCCGCCATGCAGGACGACGCGATTTTCATCAACACGTCGCGGGGCGCCTGCATTGACGAGCCGGCTCTAATCGCGGAATTAGAGCGGGGGCGCTTGTTCGCGTTTCTGGACGTGTCCGCGCCCGAACCCGCGCCCGCAGACAGCCCCTTGCGTTCGCTGCCCAACGTGGTCTATACTTCTCATATCGCCGGTCCGCCCGCCACGCTTATCGGACGCCAGGCTGTCCGTGATGTGGAAGCGTTCCTATCCGGCGGCTCGCCCCTGTGCGTCGTCACGGCAGACACGCTGGCGCATACCGCATGAAGGAATCGGAGCAGAAAAGAAGAACTTAACAGACAAGTATCATCAGATAAATTCAACGACATATTCTGTACACTGCAAACGGACGAATTCTGCGCTGTGCAAGCAGGCGAGAACGAGGAGTAGGAGTTATGCGCGTACTGGTGTTGGGCGGGACGAAGTTTATTGGGCCGTTTGTAGTGCGCAGCCTGCACGGGATGGGGTGCGAGATTGCCGTGTTTCATCGGGGGCAGAGCCAGGCGGATTTGCCGGGGGGTATACAGTATATACTGGGCGACCGTAACGCGCTGGAAGACTTTGCGCCCGCGTTCCATGCCTTTGCGCCCGAAGTGGTTTTGGACATGCGGCCACTCGGCGAAGCGGACTCGCAGCGCGCGATGAACGTGTTTACGGGCAAAGCGCGCCGCGTGGTGATGGTCAGCAGCGTGGACGTGTACCGCAATTACGACGTGCTGCGCGGCAAAGAACCCGATCCTGCCGACCCAGCTCCGCTTACCGAAGACTCGCCCCTGCGCCCGCAGCTCTACCCGTACCGCGAACCTGGCATTGCCGACCCCAACGACTTCCGCAATGTGTACGACAAAATTCTGGCCGAGCGCGTTTATTTGAGCGATACCGGTCTGCCGGGAACGGTCTTGAGATTGCCGTTTGTTTATGGCCCGGGCGACTATCAGCACCGCTTGTGGACATATTTGAAGCGCATGGACGACGGACGTCCCGCCATTATTCTGGCGGACGAGTGCGCCCAATGGCGTTCCGGGCGCTGCTATGTGGAAAATGTCGGTCACGCGGTTGCCCTTGCGGTTGTCAATGACCGAGCCGCCAACCGCGTTTACAACGTGGCGGAACCGGAAGGCTGGACGGAACAGGAATGGATTACCCTTATCGGGCGCGCGGCGAAGTGGAACGGGCAAATCGTTACGCGCCCCAATGCCGGCTTGCCTCCCTCCCTGCAATGTGAAGGCAATATGGCCGCGCCTCTGACCACTTCCAGCCAACGCCTGCGCGACGAATTGGGCTATCAAGAGGTCGTGGCGCAGGACGAAGCGCTTGCCCGGACTGTCGTTTGGGAGCGCGCCAACCCGCCCGGCCAATCGCCACCCGATGCTTTCGATTATGAGGCGGAAGACGGAGTGCTTTCAGGCTAATGTCGGTTCGCCTGTCTCGGTATACAGAAAAATAGGAGGAAAGTTCCTGAAAACCCTCTTTACTTTGGATTCAAGAAAATGGTATTCTTACAGAAGCATGTGAAAAGTCCCTCTAGTTTGGTTTTCACGCTGCCGATACTTCATTTGGGATCAGGAAGTACCCCTCGCCTCGCAGCGCGTTGATTTCCCCCTTGCTGTCCAGTGGCCTTGCTGACGTGGCATTTCTGCCGCGCAGCGCGCGCTGTCGGCCAGGTTTGCTCACATCGTTTTTCCTGCGCGGTCACACAAACCGGCATACTCTGTTGCGCCTGCCTCCCCGATGGCACAATGCCCTGCGCGGTGTTGTTGGCTGTTGGATTGTCGCGCTGCAGCCGTGTCCTGTGTCGTTTGGTTTGTGTGAGCCGGTTTGTATTCGCGGGTTGTTATTTCGTTTCGACGCTTGTCCTGCCGCGCGTCTTCGTTTGTATTCGTTGCAGCCAGCCATGTCAGCGCTTTTCCTGTTTCTTCCGCTTGCGAACCCACTTTTGCGGTCGCGGCGGTTCCTCGCGCTGCCTGGTGTTGTCCGTATGCCAACTCTTCTCTTCTTCCCGGCATTCACTGCAATTCCTTAGGGCCTGTAAATCTATAACTTCCCGCTGTATTGGGCGCGGCAAGCAGCGCCCCTGACGGTCTTCTGGAACTTGTTCTTTTACGAACCCTTAGCGCATCGCTGAAAACACGGTTTCCGTTCGCAGCCTTGCGCTGCTTGTCCAAAACCGGCGAGATTACCTTCTCAACCCTTACCCGAAATCGGGAAAATTACAATCGGAAACCCTTGCGCGGATGGCGCAAAGGGTTAAGTGACAGTGGGAAACCTGCGGCGTGTCCACGCCTGCTTTCCAGCGTGGACACGCCGCGAATGCTTTGTAGCTCCGTGACGGGCTTCTACTAACTGTAATTACGGAGACAATTTGATGCGAATACGACATACTTTACTTGCGGCCCTGTGCCTGCTGTTGTGGACAAGCAGCGCGCTGGCGCAAAACAATACGATTTCCTGGGATGGCAAGAATATGTACTTGCTCGGAACCAACATGCCCTGGAAAAACTACGGCACGGATTTTGGAACGGGGGGTTGGGGCAAGTTTACCGACTGGAACGACATCGGCGGTAACTTCCAAACCATGCAGGCGCAGAAGGTCAACACGGCGCGCTGGTTTATGTTTGCCGATGGCCGCTATTCCCCGGAATTTAACGCGCAGGGAAAGGTGACGGGACTGGACAGCCAGTTCTTTACGGATGTGGATTATGCGATGTGGCTTGGCACTACCCAGCATGTGTACTTGATGCCCTGCCTGCTGGATTTTATCGCGTTCGGCGGTATCCAGTCGGCAGGCGGCGTGACGGGCGGCGGACACAGCGCCATCATCACCGACCCCGTTGTGCAGCAGAGCTATCTGGACAACGCGCTCAAGCCCCTGCTGCAGCATGTGGCGGCCAGTCCTTATCGCGCTTCGATTCTGGCGTATGATATTTGTAACGAGCCGGAATGGATGATTAAGGAAATCGGGTACGGCGGAAGCCTGCCGATGGCGCAGGTGCAGACGTTCGTCAAGCGGTGCGCGGATTACATCCATCAGTACGGCGGCGGCGCCTATGCCACGCTGGGAAGCGGCACGCCCTGGTGGACATCGAACTGGAAAGGGCTGGGATTGGACTTCTACCAGGCCCACTACTATCCTAATTACGACTGGCATGACGGCGGCTATGCGGGCGCGGCGCTTGTGCCTTGCAGCAGCCTGGGGTTGGACAAGCCCTGCATCATCGGCGAGTTTACCACCGCCAACCCCAACTATGCGATTGGTAATACGACGCCTTTAAGCGCGCAATGGCACCTGGATACCATTTACAAGAACGGCTATGCCGGGGCGCTGGGATGGAGCTTCGTGAGCGTGGACAGCGAAAGCGATTGGCGCAGTTTTGCGCCGGTACTCACGGCCTGGGCCAACGCGCATAATACGATAGCCCCCGCTGCCACGCCCACTACGGCGGCTTTTGTCAAATCCGACGCGGGTACATTGGGGTCGTGGAAGGGTAAGTACGGGACGGCGGGCAATGGTATCGTCGCCATGACGCCAAGTTTGCCGGCTTACGCGACGGTTGCTTCGAGTGGATACTCAACCTGGGTATGGGAGGCGTCCACCACAAATTACGTTGCCTTGCAAAAGCCGGCTTCTACGACGGATCGCATGGCCGCGTGTATGTACTCCGCTACCAACTTCCTGGTAGACGTGTATCTGTCGGACGGAAAAACGCATCAGGTAAGCCTGTATTGCACGGATTATGACGCTTATAACCACTGGCATCGAGCGCAAACCATAGACGTACTGGACGCCAGCACCAACGCGGTTCTGGATAGCCGCGCCATGAGCAACTACCAGAACGGCGTGTACATGGTGTGGAACATCAAGGGACACGTCAAGTTCCGCCTGACCAATACGGTTGCCGGACAAGGCCCCAACGCGGTTCTCAGCGGTATGTTCTTCGATTAGTCCCCCGCAGCCTTGCGGCCTGCACTGCCATTTGAACACGCCTCTCCTTTTCTCCTGTTTTGGAGGAAAGGGGAGGCGTGTTCCGTTTTAAATCTTTTTGCCGAACGCCTAACAAAGTTCTATCCTGTACCCGTCTGAGTTATTGGAAGGGGCAGGGGCGGATGAGCGGCGAAATTGAAATCACATATCCGGCAGCGCCGCGCAGCGTGGAAGACGAGGCCGATGAGAGTCGGCTGCTGGCGCGGGCGCGCGTGGGCGACCAGGCCGCTATCGGGTGTCTGATTGCCCGCTATCGGCAACGGACGGTACGCCTGGCGGCGCGTATTCTGCGCCGCCCGGATGAGGCGGAAGATGTGGCGCAGGAAGCGTTTGTGCGCGCGTTCCGTAATCTGCATGCCTTTCGGAGCGAAGGCCGTTTCTACACGTGGCTTTATCAGATTGTTGTTCGCCTTTGTCTGGATCGGCAGCGCATCCGCAGATGGAATTTGGAAGAACCGCTTGATATGGACGCGCTGCGCATGGAAGCGGCGCATTTGCCCTCAGAAGCCGTAGAAAACCATGTTTTGGTCGAAATGCTGCTGGACCGGCTCAGTCCGCCCATGCGCGCCATGCTGGTGCTGCGCGAACTCGAAGGGCTGGAGTACGAAGAAATCGCGGCCATGCTGGATATTCCCGTCGGGCGCGTCAAATGGCGGCTGCACGAAGCGCGTTCTCAGTTCCGCGTTTTGTGGGAGTCGGTTATGGAGGAGGTAAGCCATGTTTGACCCTGCGGAAAATTCCCGTTCCGACCAAGCCCTGCGCGTCGGATTGCGGGAACTGCCGACACCCCACGTGTCGGCGGATTTCGATGCCCGCATACAAGCGGCTTTGCAGCCCCGGCCCGCATGGTGGCAACTCTGGTGGACGCACGCGCGGCCCGCGTTTCCCATTGCGGTTGGGACATGCGCCGCGATGCTCCTGCTCCTGCATGGGATACAGAACACGTCGCCCAGCCTGCCAACCGCTGCTTCGATTGCAAGCGCCCGTTCCGAGGTGAGACAGCAGGCCAATTCCCTGTCCGCTGAATGGCAGGTGAAACAACCGGAAGAAGCGGTTGAAAACATAGACTTGACGGACGCTTCGCTGCTTTTTTTCAGCCGTCCCTTGCATCGGCGCACAAGCAAAAGCGGCTGAAATTCAGCCTTGAACCCTCACTATGGGAGCAAACATGATAGACGCAATACCTACCGAATCGCATGAACGGTTTGCCGCAAAGTTTACGCGCCGCTGGAATGTCAGGCTGGCGGGAGCCGCAGGCGGACTTGTGCTGGCTCTGCTGATCTCGCCCGGCAGCCGTCGTCTGCTGGTCGCGCAGGCGGAATTGACCGTACCGGTATCCGCAAATGTCGCTTCGCTTGCCGGCGGTCAGCTTGGCATTCAGGCCAACCCGTTCGAGAGCCGAACTGCGGCAAGAGTATCGGCGGCGACTGCCGAGCGGCATCCTGACGACTTGCAGGTTCAGATTGCCAATGCCTGCTCGCTGCTGCCGGACGGCAAAACGCCGACTTCCCTGCAAAAAGTACAGCGCCTTCGCGCGCTGAAAAGCCGCTTCGGAGATAGCCCCTCCCTGTATGCCAATGTCCTGCGTTACGATATAATGGGCGAAATCAGCGCGCATCATAGCGTTGACCAGCGCGACCTGAGCGGCGAACCCATTACAAATGATATGTTGGAAAACGCGCGCAAAGAGGAGGCGCAATCCCTTAATTTGGTGGCATACAGCGCGTACGACCAAGATTGCGCTGAGGGCGAGCGATTGGACCCGGACAACGCTTATTTCCCATTTATGCGCGCCATTGGACTTTTCGGCGTTCATCGTGACGGTGAGGCGCTGGAAGCGGTAGCCCTCGCCGCCCGTAAACCGCTCTGGCGCGAGTATTACAATGACGAGGTGCGGGGCCAGTGGCGATTGCAGGATGAAGGATTTGTCAACAACAGCGCGATTCTTCATTCCCTGTCCGCCATGTTCCTCCTGTTTCCGCAGTACGCTCAGATGCGCTCGGCGGCTCGCGTGACGATCCATGCGGCGATGCAGGCGGAACAGTCGGGCCATGTCAAAGAAGGCTTGGCGATGCGCGAAAACGTCGCGCGTCTTGGCAGCCTGATGAGCGCTCATTCCGCCAGCCTGATCGGTTCGCTGGTGGGAAACGCAGTCACTGAAACCGCTATTGCGCGGCCCGGCGGCGAGGAAGCCATCAAGTCCGACGAGCGCAACGAAAAACAGACGATTGCGGCGCGGCGGGGTCGCTTCGACGCTTATCTGCGGCGCATAAACGCCGGGGATGCGCAGGACACGTTTCATGCGGCGCAGCAGGCAAGCGACCAGGCCAGAGAGATTGTCCACGAGGGCAGCAAGCTGGAAGTGTTTGAGCAGCCGCTCAAGAATCTGATTACCTGGTGGGTGGTGGATTTGGTGACGCTTGCCAACATTCTGTGGCTGCTCGTGTTGGGCGGAATTGCCGGATTGTGTCTGCGCAGTCCGCGATTGCGGGCGGGTACTGGCCTGCCGGGGTATGCGCGGTTCGCCCTGCCGACGGGCATTGTCGGCGGCATACTGGCCGCGCCCTTCCTGTTGGCCGGTGGCTCTAACTGTTTCCAGAGCATTGCGTTTGACGACAGAAGCAGGCTGATGTTTGCCGGTCTTACGCCGCTGCTGTTTCTGCTTGTGTTTCCTGCCGCGACTTTCCGGGAACGGATGAATCGCGTGGGCGTGTTTGCCGGCAGTTGGCTGGCCGGGGCTGTCCTGACGGGGGGCTTCTTCTGGCAGGCGCGGGGCGCTGCCGGGATCGCTTTGCTGATGCAGGTTTGCTTCAACCTGTCCAATTGGAACGAATCGGCAAGTTCCGCCCTCACTTCCGGCCTGCTGTGGCTCACGCCCTGCGTGTCCCTGCTGATGCTGATAGGAATCGCGATTGGCTGCCGCGTCTGCCGCATCCCGCTTTCGGTCGGGCTGGCAAGAGGCTTTCGCGGGCTGATGGTTCCCCTCGCGGCGATCCTGTGCCTGATTTACGGCGGCATGTTGGTGTTCACCATCCGCGCCGAAGCCGCCGTTCAGTACAGCCTGGAACGGACGCTGGACAACGAGGCGCAGTACATCGCCGATATGTCCGGCAAGCAGTGGCCGCGTACCGACGCCAACAAAGCAGTGGGTTCCAAGTAACTAAGGATGTATTATGTTCTGACCAAAGGACAACAGGCGAACCATGAAAATTTCTTCATGGTTCGCCTGCTTATTTCTCAGTGGAAACCTGCAACAGCGCGTTAAAACGCCGAAATTCAACTAACCACCAACCACCAATCACCAGCAACCAATCACGTCAGTACGCGATAAACTGCTCCAGGTACTTTTTGCCGATTAGGAAGCCTTCTTCGCGCTCTACGGCGTCGTCCTCATGCTCGATGGAAATCACGCCGTTGTAGCCGTTGCGGCGCAGGGCGGCGATGTACTCGCCCCACTTGATTTGTCCCAAACCCGGAATCACGTAGCGCCACCAGCCACTGCCCTGATTGCCGACGATGCGCTTGACGTGCGTTTTTACTTCCGTATCCTTGCCGTGCGTGTGGAAAATGCGATCCGCGAACTTGTCTACGGCTTCGATGTAGTCAATGTCCTGCCACAGCAGGTGCGACGGGTCGAAGTTCAGGCCCAGGTTGTTCTGCGGCAGCACTTCAAACAATCGCTGCCAGTGGGCAAGGTTTTGGATGTTGGTGGCCGTCCAGTTTTCCAGCGCCAGGCTGACGCCCTTTTCCGAAGCGTGATCCAGGATAGGCGGAAACACTTGCAGGCAGTCTTCCTCAATGGTCTTGAAGCGATCCTTGCCATTGGGCGGCAAACCGGCCATCGTGGTGACGACGCTGACGCCGAGCAGCGCGGCGGCGTCAATGGCGTTGTAAAGCGTTTGGATGTTGGCTTCCCGCCGGGCAGGGTCGCCGTCCGTGACATTGGTGTACGCGCCCACCGCCGAGATTTGCAATAGCCGTTTTTCCATCAGCGCTTTGATGACTTCTGCGCGTTCGGGCGTGAAGTTGCTGGTGTCAATGTGCTTGCTGCCCGGCCCCGCCGCCACTTCCAGGCCGCCAAAGCCGTACTCGCCCGCAAACGCGGCCACGATTTCTAAATCTTCCCGGCCAAACGGCCCGGTTAAAATGCCTACATACATGACAAACCCCCGATTGTGGATTGTGGATTGACGATTTTCGATTGACGATTGTGGATTGCCAATTAGTTACGTTCCGTTCGTCAATGTGTTTCATGCGGACTTATTCTGGTTTTGGGCTGCCACTTCCTGCCCAATTTTCGCCGTCAGCAAAGTGAAACGAAAAAACAGCCCGCGCAAGAGCAGCGCAGGCTGTTAAATCGTCAATTGCAAATCCACAATCCACAATCGAAAATCTACTTGATGCTTGCTGACTGCTTGAGCGGCGGGTCGGACTTGACGGCGAGTTTTTCGGCGTCTTTGGTGTAGGTCAGGAACGCGATGCACATTTCGTCTGTTGTCTGCTCGCCCCACGTCACATCTTTATGGCTGACCTTGTTGGGGTTGCGCGGGTTCTTGTCCGAGTTGTCGTAGTAGGCCAGCAGGTGCAGGACGCTGCCCTTCGGCAAGGCAATGGGTTCTTTCAGTTGGTAGGTCATCTGCCAGTTGAAGTCCCAATCCTTGATCCAGACGAGTTCCTTTTCGGTATTGTCCGGCAGGGTCGCCCAGATTTTCATTTCGCGGCCAAGCAGGTGCATGTGCGGCATCACGGTGAGGATATGGCAGTCTTCCCGGATGACCGTTTTGGCTTTTACTTCCCGGCGGTCTTCGCCATACGGCAGTTTGAAGCCGAAGTTGATCAGGATGTTGGTACGCGCCAGTTTTTCAATCGTGCCGTGCTGGAAGTACAGGCCGATTTTGGTCAGGTCGGTTTCCGGCTTGCCATCTTTGTGGTAGTGTACCTGAATGACCAGGTTCGCGCCTTTGGGCAGCAGGGTTCCCACGCCGGTCGCCAGCTCGTTGGGATCGTTACCCGGCGCCCATCCGCCCAAAAAGCCCGACTGGGCAAAGCCCGGACCGCCGCCCGAAGCCGTGAAACCTGGTTCGCCGTCCTTGTCCTGCCCTTCCATTTTGTCGGTCACGCGGTTGGCGTCAATGTAGTTGATAACGTGGTGGACGACGGCGCGGTTGCCCGGACGACACTCTACGGAGCGCAGCCATACGTCTGTCGGAAAGTTGGTCTTCACAATAAAGTTGCGGTACACGTCTTCGCCGTCCGCGCTGAGGTGGTAGGCTTTTTCCGGCTGCAGCACCACGTCCGGCGTTCCTAACTGCCAGCCACTGGCGAATTTGGCGGGCGCGGGCAGGTCTTTGGCATTGCCGAGCGGAGCGCCGTTATCGGCCCAGGACGCTAAAACGGTTTTTTCCTTCTCGGAAAGCGTGTGCGCGGCCACATCCTTGAACTCGCCGTAACCGGGCGTGGGTTTCCAGGGCGGCATTTGATTGTTCTGCGTGTAGCGCTTGATGTCGGACGACCACGCTTTGGCCTGCTTGTAATCGTTGAGCGTGAAGGGCGCGACTTCCCCGGCGCGGTGGCAGCTTTCGCACTTGGCGCGCAGGATAGGAGCCACATCGCGGCTGTACGTCGGCACATTGGCGGCAAGCGTCAGGGTCGGCTTGCTGTCGCGGCGAATGGCGCAGCCGAACGCGAGTTGGGTGGGATGCGCAACCGTTTCGCCCTTGACAACCGCGTTGAGCGTATCGGCAAGGTCATGTTGCGCAACGCGAGTGGCAATCGCGTTGTCGTCAATGCGGCCCCGGTAGCGAACCACGCCCTGCGCGTCCACGACAATCGCTTCCGGCGTCATTTTCGCGCCAAGCGCATCCGTCAATTTGCACTGCGGATCGCGCACAACGGGAATGGCAAGGCCGCGGGATTTGACGTCTTTGGTGACTTCCGCCAGGCTTTCGTGGCTGTCCGGGTACACGGCGAACATCTGTACGCCCTGTTTGGCGTATTCGGCGGCAAGCGCGTTGACGCGGGGCATGTACACGTTGCACACAGGGCACTGGCTGGAAACAAACAAAAACACGGTGGCTTTGTGACCGCTCAAATCGGCGCCGGTATACGTCTTGCCGCTCAGGTCGGTAAAGGCTGCGAATTTAAGAGCGCTGTTTTTCGCGGCTGCCGGAGCCGACGTTTTTCCGGCACGGGGCGCGGGTTTCTTTTCCGCTTCGACGCGGCTGCTCCAGGCGGTTGCCCCGATCACAGCAAGCGCGCCCATGCCGCACAAAGCGCGGGTGGCGCGGGCGGGAAGGTGTGTTTTCATGTGTGTCCTTATCATGGCTCGGAAACTCATCAGTTGAAATCTGCTGCGTCGAGTGAGGTCATTATCCGCGTTCGACAGCAGGGAAAGCCGCGCTACGCTGAAGCGCGTACCGGCAATCCGGCAGCGGGCAAGGAAAAATTATCTTCTTCCTTATTATACACACTTTTATACGTATCGCGCCCGCTTAAAAGCCCACATTTCCCGTCTGCGGCTTCAAATTTCTCGCAAAAAATTCATCGGCAAGCGCGCCATAGGAAGCGGGCATCGCGGGGTTGAGAAAGCCATGCCCCTGTTTGTAGACCGTGAACAGGGATGCGCTCACGCTGGCGGCGCGAAGGGCATTATACAGGCGTTCGGATTGGTCGAGCGGCACGAGCGGATCGGCGCTGCCATGTATAATCAGGAACGGCGACGATTTGCCGTCCACATACGTAACGGGCGAACTGGACTTGTACAGGTCGGGCGCTTCTTCGGGTTTTTTGCCCAGGAAGTTAGCGACAATGGCGGCGGCGAGGGGAGAGTTTTTGGCTTGGTCGGGCGAAAGGGTAAAGTCCGCCGGCCCGTAAAAGTCCACCACGCACTGAATACGGCTGCTGTAACCGGCAAGGTCGGCGTCGCTGTTGTCGCGGGTGTCGCGGGTTCCGAGCAGAGCCACGAGGTAGCCGCCCGCCGAATCGCCCAAGCCGCCGATGCGCTGCGGGTCTACATTGTATTTATCGGCATGGGCGCGTATCCACCGTACCGCCCGCTGCGAATCATCCAATTGCGCCGGGTACTTGTTGGCGGCTGCCGTGAGCAGGCGGTAGTTGATGGAAAACGCCGAGTAGCCTTTCGCCGCTAATGCCTTGCCCATCGGCGCGTAAAACTTCTTATCCCCGCCCGACCAGCCGCCGCCATGTATCAGCACAATGGCCGGATGCTTGCCCGCTCCATTGGCCGGATAGTAGGCGTCCAGCATCAGTTTCGCATCCCCCGCCGTGCCGTAAACTACATCGGTTTCGGTTTTTACGTCTGCTTGCGCGGGCGCGGCCTGCTGCGCTTTCACGCTGGGTGCAGCAAACGCAAGATGGAGACAGAGCAAACTGGAGGTGATGAGTAGATGTCGTCGTGTGAACATAATTTTTCCTGTCAAATGCGAACAGACTCCAGGTAGAGTAATGCTTGATGGAAGAATGTTTCCGCTTTGGTTCGGTCGTGCGTAAAAAGGCGTACAAAGCAACGCAGACAATTGGTATGTGGGCTTTTTAGGGAGAGTAATACTTGTGCATACCGGGCGCTTTCTGTCGAACCATTTTCTTCCTGCCTCAGCGCAAGGAACAAACCGACAATTCGCTCCGATCGTTCGCGTATTAATTCCTCACGCTCCACAAGGTTCAAATAAGTCAATCGTTACGCGGGCGCGCTGATAGGCATAGCTTGTATTATCGCATGAAGCGGGAACGGGTACATACCCATCAAAGCGAATTAACTCCGCAGGGTCTTCATCCAAATCACCGAGCGGGTAGATGAGCAACGACTGCTCGACTGTAAGATTGCGCGGATCGTCCTGCCCACTAATTCTATTTCCGGCAATGGGAAAATAGTTACTCTTCAAATCACTATTACACGGCTTACAGGCTACAGCGTAATTGAGTAGATTGTACGCCAGCAAGTAGTAACCTTCGGCAAAATCGCCGCCTGTGGAAAACGAATACACAAGTGGAGAGTCTCTATCTGCCGAAGGCCAGGCGCGAACGACACTCTTCGGGCGAAAATGCTCTACGTCATGTTCAATTTTACCGTGTTTCTCTGCTGCTAATTGGCGTTCACAGTACGCGCATTTGTCGTGCTGAACTCGCATGAAAACGGCTTTGATCTCGCTCCAGATGGGCGCAGGCGGTTCTTCGTACTTACCTGTCAGCCGGAACGCTTCGGTGCGCTCCTGTGCGCGTTGGCGCCAATTCGGACTTGCGGCATCAACGTCGGCTTCCAGTTGCGCCTGCGTTACCGGATAGCGTATCATCCTGAAGTGTCCTGCGCGCTGCTGTTTGCTGAAGCGGAAGGCGCGGTGGCTTCAACGGGTTCAAAGCCGTCCGTCAGGCGGCGCAAAAATTCCAGCGAGGCGTTTTCATCTCCTGCCCAGGCATCACGCGCAAGTTCGTGCATTTGCTTGACGGCATCCGGGGCGCGGGGTGTCGGCAGGCCGAAGTAAGGACTGGTCAGTATCTGATCAGAACTCAGGCCGTGAATCCGTTGTTTGCCCGGATGAACCGTAGCCGCGCCGGTTTCTGGATCGGTTTCCGTAACGAAGATATTAGCGGCTTCTAAAGTGCCTGCAACAATCGGACTGTGACTGGTAAAGAAGAATTGCAGGTTGGGAAACGTTGTCGCCAGCGATTCCACAACCGTTCGCTGCCATGCCGGATGCAGCAGCAAATCCAATTCATCCACCATGACCACGCCGCGCAATTCCGTCAGTTTCTTTCCTTCCGGCGTGACACGGCACATATAATAGAGCAAATCTCCAACCCACCCAATGAAGGCGCGGTAGCCATCTGACAAAGCTTCAAACGGCAAGGATGTGCCACGTACATCGAACATCATTTCTTTGCCGCTACGAAAGTAAAGTTGTACATCGCAGGGCAACAGCCGATTTAGCAGTTCAACGCCTTCCTGTAATCGATTCTGGTCCTGTAACTGTGTTCGCCATGCATTGATGGCAGTTAATCCAAAATAATCCTCAAATAATCCGGCGACCCTCTGATAGCGTAAACCTCGCGCTTTGCTTCGCGCGCTGCTATCAAAGTTTTCAGAGTTTTCCACGCGGCGAGTTGCGCCGTATCCTGCCAAGAAAAACACAAGAGAGTCTTCATCGAACAAACCTGCTGTAAGTTGTTCAAGATACTCGCTAGATTGATAAGGAGGTATTATCTTCTCTGTTGAAAGCCTGTTCTGAATAGCGGATGCTAGCGAAATGCGGCGTTCTTGAAAATTGTCCCAAATGGCAGGATGAATATATGTCTCTTCTTGTGCATGAATGGAAAGGTTCACAGATAGTTCGGCGTACCGCCATACCATATCTACGTCATGACTCTCAGCTCTCGCAAGCCGGACAAGGTAATAAGGACGAAAACCAGTGGTATCAATGATAGGAGCCAATACAGATAAAGAAATCGCTTTCAATACGGCTGTTTTGCCCGTACCGTTGTCACCAAGAAGTAAATTCACATTGGGCAGGCGTGGAGTGGCTTGACCTTCCTTAGCAGGACGACCAGGGTACTGAAACTCCATTGCCACTTCTTCAAAGCAGCGAAATTGTTTGACGCTCAGGCTTTCGATGTACACGCTTGCCTGACCTTTCTCGAACCAGGTACGTCAGTACGGTTATGCGAAGGGTTCAGACCGCCGCGCCCGCGTTTATTCTTCCACAGACGCTACGGCGACTTTCTTGCGTGTCGTTCCAACGGGCTTTGTTGTGACTGCTTTCACGGCGGTTGCTTTCACGGCAGTTTTGGCTGCGGTTGTCTTTGGGGCTGTTGTTTTGGCTGCCGTTGTTTTCGTTGCCGTTGTCTTCGTTGCCGTTGTCTTTGTGGCGGCGGTTTTGGTTGTGGCGCGTTTCGGTTTCACGCCCTCGTCCGTTGCGCCGTTTGCCGACGTTTTGGTTGTCCGCGTGGTTCTCGTGGCGGTTTTCGCGGCTGCAGTGGTTTTCTTCGCGCCGCGCTTGCCCGCGTTCTCGTCATACGTGCAGGCGAAGGGCTGGTTGTCCTGGAGGCTGCCGTCGGGCTTCACTTTCAGCATGGTGCGGCACTTCGGATAGGAACTGCATCCCAGAAACGGCCCGAAACGCCCCTGCCGCGACAGCATTATGCCCAGATGCTGCGGGCAAACGTGTTCTGTCGCATTAGGCAATGTGGACGGATCAACGGGCGTTTTGTCCCCGCCGCTTACCAATCCGCATTGGAAGTTCGCGCCTTCCGCCGGCTTGCCTTCCGCATCCAGTTTCAGAATTTTCTTACATTCCGGGTAGCCGCTGCACCCCATGAACTCGCCAAACCGTCCCATCCGCAGCAGCATCACTTTGCCGGTATCGGGGCAGTGGTACTCGGTTTCCACCGGCTGCGGCTTCAGGTTTTCCATCTCCTCTTTGGCCGCGTTGACGGACAGCTCGAACGGATCGTAGAACGCGCGCAGCAGGCTGACCCAGTCCACGCGCCCCTCTTCCACTTCGTCCAGCTTGGTTTCCATGTCCGCCGTAAACGTCACATCCATAATGGTCGGGAAATGCTTGACCAACTGCTCGGTCACTTTGAAGCCCAATTCCGTAGGATAAAACCGCTTGTCGGTCAAATCCACGTACTTGCGATCCCGGATCACGGAAATAATGCTGGCATACGTGCTGGGACGCCCGATACCGCGCTCTTCCAACGCCTTGACAATCGTAGCTTCCGTGTAGCGGGGCGGCGGCTCCGTAAAGTGCTGGCGCGGCTCCAGCCGGTTCAAATCCAGTTCCTGCCCCGTAGCCAACGGCGGCAGGGGCGGCTGCTCGTCATCGCCCACTTCTTCCGTATCCTTGCCCTCGGTATACACGCGCATAAACCCATCGAATTTGACAACGGTTCCGGTAGCGCGGAAAACATAGGGGAGTGATGAGTGATGAGTGATGAGTGATGAATTTGAATTCCGTTCATCATTCATCATTCCGCGTTCATCATTTCTCCTTGCATTGATGTCTGCCGTCGTCACGTCCATGATGGCGGGGTTCATCTGGCTGGCAACGAAGCGCTGCCAGATCAGACGGTACAGGCGAAGTTGTTCGCTGGTCAGAGAATTGGCGATTTTGTCCGGTTCGAATTCTACATGCGTGGGGCGAATGGCTTCATGGGCGTCCTGCGCGGCGTTCTTGGATTTGAACTGCTTGCCGGCGGCGGGAACATACGCGGGGCCATACTTTTCCAAAATGAACTGGCGGGCGGCGGCCTGCGCTTCCCCGGCCACGCGCACCGAGTCGGTACGCATGTAAGTTATCAAGCCCACGCTGCCGTGCCCCGCGATTTCCACGCCCTCGTACAAGTGCTGCGCGACGGACATGGTGCGCTTGTTGCCGAAGCCCAATTTGCGCGATGCTTCCTGCTGCAGGGTGCTGGTGATGAACGGCGCGGCGGCGTTGCGCTTCTGTTCGCGCCGTTTTACATCGCCAACCGTAAAGTCGGGACGGCGCGACGGGGGAACTTCCGCCAAAAACGTATCGCCTTCGCCCTGACGAACATCCGGCAGGCCCAGGTCGCGCAGAACCGCGTTGATTTCATCTTCGGTTTTGGGTTCCACGCGCTGCCCGCCCCGGCTGTGCAATTTGGCCGGGAACAAAAACTTCTTTTCGGGAAGTTGCGGCGTCAGAATGGCCGTCAGCGACCAGTATTCTTCAGGCTTGAAGGCTTGAATCTCGCGTTCGCGGTCACAAATAAGCCGCACGGCAACCGACTGTACGCGCCCCGCCGACAATCCCTTTTGTATCTTCTTGGACAGTACCGGCGACAGTTTATAGCCGATAAGCCGATCCAACACGCGCCGCGCCTGCTGCGCGTTCACGCGATCCATGTTCACGGTACGCGGGTTCGCCAGTGCCTGCTGCACCGCCGTTTGCGTGATCTCGTTAAACTGAATACGCCGCGCGTCCTTGAGTTTCAAGGCTTCGGCCAGATGCCACGCTATCGCCTCGCCTTCGCGGTCAGGGTCGGAAGCGAGATACACGATTTTCACGCGCTTGGCGGCATTGGCAAGCCGTTCCAGCACGTCGGCGCGGTCGGGCAGGGGCTGGTACGTGGGCGCGAAATCCTTGTTGACATCCACGCCGAGCCGCGCCGTAGGCAGATCGCGCACATGCCCCATGCTGGCTTCCACCAGATAGTCGGCGCCCAAAAAGTTTTTCAGCGTTTTGGTCTTCGCGGGAGACTCAACAATAATAAGCGCTTTCGCCATACGGGTATTGCCTTTAGGAAGTAAATAGGGAACAGGGAACAGGAAATAGTCTTTCAATTCCAGGTAGTTTTGGTTATTGTGACGGAAGGATCACGCGATGTATGAACTTTCTGTTCCCTGTTCCCTGTTCCCTGTTTCCTGTATCTTACCTGCGCCCTTGCGCTTTGTCAAGGCGCAGGGCTTGTGATTGGAGGGCGGCAAAGTTGGCGGGCGGCACGTAGCCGGGCAGTCTGCCCAAAACACGCCCGCTTTCGTCCGCAAAAACTGTCGTGGGGTACTCGTGAACGCCGTATTGCTGCGCCAATTGGGGTTCGGTTTCGCCATCTATGCGGACGCAGGTAAATTGGCGGGCTAACTCTATGACGCGGGGATCGGCAAACGTTTCCGCTTCCATTTTGGCGCACCACTCGCAGCCGGGGGTATGAAATTCCAGCAGGAGGGGACGGGCGGCATGTTGGGCGCGGGTTTGCGCCTGCGGCATTTCGGACAGCCACGCGATGTCGCTCCCCACTTGGCCGCCGCGCACCGCGCCCATGATGCCGACGCCAAGCAGCAGGGCAAGCGGCAGCGCCGATCCCATAAGGCCGGATTTTGTTGGTTTACGCCAGCGTTTCAAAAGCATCAAGCGCGTTGCTCCTCAGCAAAACAACTTATCAGCGCTGCCAGCAGCAGCAGGGGCGCGACATGAAGGGTCAGGCGCTCCACGCTGCTGATGATATGGGCGGGAAGCGCGGACGGGGTTATCATATAAATGCCTATGTAGCCGCAAAATTGTACTCCGGCGAACAGCCAGAGCGGGCCTGTCAGGGCAAGGCGGCGTTTACGCGCGGCGATGCCCCCTGCCAGTATAATCACGCCCAACAATCCCCATGCGGGGAACCGGGGACCAAGCCACACAAATTGTTTGCCGAACCCATATACCATAGCGTACCACATTCGCCACCAGAGCAAGCGAATCGTGAAATGCGGCGGATGTGTCGGCTGCATCACATCGTTGGTCAAATTCCAGCGCTGTTTGAGCAGCCACCAGGGCAGGCAAGCCAGAACGGGAGCAAGCAGCCACCAGGACAGCCTGCGTTCCTGTTTTTGTTGCGGAGCGTTGCCGGTAGATGCTGCGGCAGTGTTGCCTGCTATTTCTGTTCCGGTTGCCTGTTCCATTCCTGCGATAGTAGATGCCGGGGGAACAATGCCTGTTGCTGAATTGTCGGCAGGAACGGCAGGCGGAACGCGGCGGGCGCGTAAAAAGTGCCAACCAATGACGAGAAACGCCGATACGCAGGCAAGCAATCCCTCGTTTTTGACTAAAATTACGCCCGCCAGCATCCATCCGACGAGCGGCCATGCCGCATTTTCCCGCTCTACAAGGACGCGCATGAGAAACACGCCCGCGCCGAGCATGTAAAGCGCCAGGGGCAAATCCGCATACCCGGAAACGGCATGAAGCGTCACTTCCGGCAAGCCGGAAAGCAGGGCGGTTGCTACGAGCGCGTAAACGGGCGGCACATAGCGCAGCGCGGACGCAGCGAAAATCGCCAGCAAGTCGGCATAAAACAGCAGTCCGTTCGCCTGCGCCCAATGCAAATCTATCGCGTTGAAATGCCGGTAGTTCCACCACGTCAGCAGGGGCGTGAGCAGGGGATAATCAAAGTGCGCGTAAGGGAACTGCGCCGGATTTTGCCAGAGGCTTAAATTGCCGTCCAGAAACAGGACTTTAGCTTTCAATTGCCAGATGGCAACTGCGTCCCAATCCAGCCCGATCAGTCCCATGCGTTCCAGAGCGGTAAATACGCCAAGCAGCAGGGCGGCGCGACAAAGATAATCACGCCAGTTCTCCTTAACGGCTTGCCGTACAAACCGGTGTGTTTGGGGCGACGGGCTGAACCCCTTCGCTGTATGGCGTTCCGCCGACTGTCCTTCGGACAAAAATTCCCTAAATACAGAGTTGTGTCCGAAGGACACTGGGCCGCAGGCCATACAGCGAAGGGGTTCAGCCCGTCGCCCCAAACACACCGCACATAAACCCGCCACCCCAACATACACCGGCCAAACCAACGGCTTGCCGACACACGCAATACAAAGCGTCTGCATGACGGCGAACGCGGCTACGCCGATAAGATGCGCAATGGCAAAATTGGCCCACCAGGTTTCAAACGGCGGCGCGCGCAGCGTCAGCGTCATCAGCAGAACGCCTAATACAACCACTGCAAGCAGGCTGAACGCGCCGGAAACCAAGCGTAAAATAAAGGGCAAGCGAGGTTCGGGCGTTGACACGGGCGCGGCATTGGCAAGACGGTTTGAAAACGCAAGCAGGGCGCGGGAATCCTGTCCTGCCATTCGCCAGGCAAGCGGTTCTTGTTTTTGTCGCGCTTCCAGAACCGGAGCCATGCGCCCAAAAGCCAGAATGCCCTCATAGCGCGACAGGGCATCCGGCGGCAGGCTGTTGGAAACAATGTCAATGTGGTGCGGGTACAGGAAATAAATCAGCCGGGTGCTGAAATGGAAATGGGTTTGATCCTGATTGGAAACCAGCAGTAGCAGGCGCGCGTTCGTCGGCAGGGGCGCGATCCAGCGTACCGCGTCCTGCACGGCCTGCTCGTCCGCGTCGTTCGCCAGGTGGCGCTGTACGGGCAGCCGCCACACGACAGCAAGCGCATTAACCACAGTTACCAACAAGGCAAACGCCCATAACAATGTTAGATTTTTCGAGCGCTGGCCCATTTATAGCGTACCGGCAAATTGGATTCGCGCCTGAGTCAACTTCTCTTCCGCTTCAGCAACGGCGTTGACGTATGTTTGTTCCTGTCGGCGCAATGTCGAAGAAACACGCTCCTGCGCTTCCAAATCCGTGAGCAGATCAATCATAATTGCGTCAACATGCGCAGGCGTCAGTTCAATCAACCCTGTGGAACCGGTGTACAAACGCTCTATCTGTTTTGCTCCGAAACCACAGCGCAGATAATCGCACAGGTACTCAGGAACAATCCGGGACAGGTCTGCGCGAATAATCGTTACATGCCCGTCTGCTATAGCAGGTTTGTCGGAACGATACACGCAGCATTTGCCGAGCGTTCCATCTCCCGTTGACGCAAGCAAAACATCTCCTTGCTGAATCAGGTTCAGGTTTTCCTTGCGTTTTACACTATTCTCAACATACTCGTCGTACAGGCTTTTCTCAATGTAATCCCCTTCCACAAGCAACTGTCCCAACTTGGAGATGTTACTGCCTGCCTTTACCACGAGCGCGTAACCATCTATCTCATCCACGTACATGTCTGCCGGAGGGCTGCTTCCCCGGCTGGTTTTAATCAAATTGAGCGATTGAACGCCTGCGCCAGCCGTATGCAGCGAATTAATTTTGGCGCGAATGTCCGGCTCCCAATACTTGTAATCAAGACGATACGTGGTATCCGCGACAATATTGCGACTTTCCACATCAAACGCCATCCAATGATAACCGGCGCGCGGGCTGGGCGCGGCATGGTTGAGAAAATCATTCTCTACTTCGCGCAGCAGCCGCTCAAAATCGAAGCCGCGAATAGTATCCCCGGAGCCAATATAGCCGAGGGATTGCAAATCGCAGAAAGTGACGGGGTAGCGTTCCGCAAAATCAACATCTTCCTGTTCAAGCCGCTGCATGTACAGTACGCTGGAACGCACGTTGATCTTGTTGGGCTTAAATGTATCTTCCGGCAGGCGCAAAACCGCTTTTATACGGCAATTTTGCAGCAGCCATTTGCGCAGCTCCGTCGCGGTATCTGTATTCAAGACACCTTCATCAATAACCGTGCAAATCTCTCCTCCAGGCTTTGTGCTGCACACCATTTTTTGAAGGAACAGCAATTGCCCTTTTGCCGTCGGCACGGGGTAGCCTGTCAACTCTCCTTTTGCGGACGAGTCGGATTCCGAAGTGCCAAACGGCGGATTGGTCATAATCAAATCGCAGTCCGCCGCGTTCATATCCCAACTCCGCGCGCTTTTCACCAGGCTGTTTTCGGCGCGTATATTGGTGTGTCCATCGCCCAAAATAATCATGTTCATCTTGGCGGCACAAGCAACGCCATTGTTGGCATCCGCGCCATAAAAAACAAATTCAAACATGCTTTTACGGATTTTTTCGTGCGTGGCTTGATTGATGCGTTTTTTTTCAAGCTGTTCGCCGAGCAGAACTAAATTTGCCTGCATCATATAAACGAGAAAGCCGCCGGTTCCACACGCCGGATCAAGAACTTTGATGTTTGTGCCGGTAAGCAGGGCATTCAGAATCTTTTCCCGCCCCACCAGATACGACATGACCGCAATCAAAGGGCGCGGCGTAAAGTATTGGCCCAGTTTTTTGCCCTTCAAGGTAGCCCGCACGTAATACTCGAACGCCGCGCCTTTGGAATCCAAATTGCTGTCATAGAAGGATACTTTAGAAAGTTCATGGACGATATAGGCGAACGTTTTTGGGTTTTTCAGGCGTACCGGGTCTTCCAAAACATCCCCGTAGGATGTTTTCTGCTTGATTTGTTCAATCATGCTTTGCACAGCGTCTTTCACCCGGTCGCTTTGGTTCTCCGGCGTTGCCGCCAGTTCAAAAAAACGGTAGGTGTAAGGGAGCATGAAATCAGACAGGTCGTGTTTTTCCTCCAACAATTTTAGAAACAGCAGTTTGGAAAAATCCGCGAAAGCGTATTCCTCATCCTTTTCTATCTTGCGAATGGCGTTGTGGCAGCGCGCGAACAGCCCGTTCAGTTGCTTCAAAGGCAAGCCGGGACGGAACGGAAGGCTTTGGTCTTGTGACAGGGCAACATCCGCGGAGTTCGGGTTCGCTTTTAGCGCATTGATGACAATCGGCAGCTGCGCTTTTGTTGGTATGCGCTCCGATAGACTGCCATTCCATCGAATCGGCTGGCCGGTAGCCGTGTTGAAGCACTGCACGTCTGTACCATTTGTCACAACCACAAACAGCACATTCAATGATTTGGCGTAAGCAATCGCCTGATCACGGTTTTTTGCGCTGAGAATTTTCGAGGAACGCTTGGCTTCAATCAGAAACAATGAGTGCGGCTTGCCACAGGTGACCAGTATATCCACATAGCCTTTGGAGTAGTTATCCGTCTTCTTTACAGCCGTTTCAAAGTCCAGGTCTTTGACAATATCATAGCCGCGCCGGGACAGGTACGGAAGTATCTTCTTGATAACAGTTTCCTGCTCGGTCTGAATGTTGGACATCTGCTCCCTCGTAGAAATACAGGCGATACGGCAAAATGAAAACTTGAACTTGGCGGTTCATGCGGCGACGGCAAAGATGGGCTGCAGCCCCGTGCCATACGCGCGCAGTTCCGCGAGTTCTTCGGCTTCGAGTGGGCGGAAGTCCTGCGCCAGATCGAGGGCGAGCCGGAACAAGCGCGGGTCGCCGGGCGGAACGGCTGCCGTAACGGACTGCGACAGCGTGAAGCGCAGGGCAAGGCTGGCATGATGCGGGTCGGAAAGCGGCTCGTACCAGCAATGCGGGAACGAGCGGTGCGCGTCCTGCTTCCAGCTTGTGCGCGCCATTGCTTTCAGCGCTAAACGCGCCACGCCCTTTTCTTCAGCGCGGGCGATAATCTGCGGCCCGAAATTGCCCTCATAATACGTGACGAAGTTGATGGGGAATAAGGCGGACGCGAAATCGAATTTGTCCATTGCCAGCAGAGCCGCTTCCACCGAGTGCGCGCTGAAGCCTAAATGCCGCACGAGTCCGGCTTGCTGCGCTTCCACAAACGCTTCCATCGCGCCACCCGGCCCAAAGCACGTCTCAACTTCTTCTGTTGTTGTGATGTGGTGCAGCTGGTACAAGTCGAAATGGTCGGTCTGCAAATGCTTCAGGGAGCGGTGGAGTTCTTCGACCGCGCCCGCTTTGTCGCGCGACTCGGTTTTGCAGGCCAGAAACACGCTGTCGCGGTACGGTTTCAGCGCGGGGCCAAGCCGCTTTTCCGTTTCCTGATCCCGCCCGTAGCTCGGCGCGACATCGAAATAGGTGACACCTCGCTCAATGGCTTCCGCCACAATATGGTCGGCTGCGGCTTGCTCCATGTCCACCAACACCACGCCGCCCAACCCGATAATCGAGAGTCTATCCCCCGTCCGCCCCAACACCCGTTGTTCCATAATCGTTTCCTGCCCCTTAGAGCCTATCCCACCAGGCGCGGCATTTGCGTCCGCAGGACGCTTGTACTTTCCTGCCGGGTACTTTCAGTACCCGGCCTATGGGGATAGGCTCTTAATTTTGAAATTAGCCGCAACTCTGCGCAAATACACGCAAATGGCGCTTGCGTAAAATATCATACCTCAAATGCTTCCGCGTCGCTACAACGCGCAAAGTTAAGGGCAAGCGGCCCCCTACAACAAGTGCATCATCTTGTGGGTTTGGGGAATGACGCGCACTTCCGACAGGCGGCGAGCTGCGCGGGCATGAAGTTCAATCATTCGGGCGGGGGAAACCGGCTGCCTTTCCGTTCCGGTTGGCGTGACCGGCTGCAAAATCAGAGGGATGGTTCGGTCAACGTCCGCAAGGGCGCTTGTTACCGCATCGAGTTCCGCATCCGTAGTGCGTGGCGTGATGACGAGTTTGCCGTATACGTTCGCCTCCCGCGCGATTTGCAAAAAGGCGCGGTGCTTTTCCCAGGTTTTCGCCTCACTGACGCCTGTAGCGCTCGGCGCTTTGAAGTCCATAGATACATAATCCAGCAGATGTATAATGCGCTTCAAATGGTCAGGCAGCAAGCCATTGGTTTCCACAAACGTTTTTAATCCCAATGCGCGCGCTTCGGGCAGCCATTGCTCCCAAAAGCGGGCATGAAGCAGGGGTTCCCCTCCCGTAATGGAAAGGGAATGGTGCGGTTCGCCTAGATAATCGCGGACGATTTCGGTCAGCGTCGTGACTGTGACAGGATTGGCGACCGGGCGAAATTTCCACGAGCCGGGCGTTTCCTCTACGCGGCAGGCAAGCGGAATGGGCGACTCTTTGAGCGTTTCGGGGCTGTCGCAATACGTGCAGCGCAGGTTGCAGCCATACGTCCGTACAAAAATTTGCCGATGCCCCACCAAAATGCCCTCGCCCTGTATGGACGAAAACACTTCCACGAGCCGAACCGATGGGGGTTTTCCAATTTGCGGAACCAAAACAGGTTCCAATACGCTTTGTGCCATACTTTATTATACCAATTTCCGCCGCAAGCCGTCGGAGCGGACCCGCTGCTTCCAAGCCCTCCATTGTTTTCAAAAGGAATCGCATTTGCGGCGCGTTGCCGGGACTGGTACAATGGTGTATCAATCCAACGCAGCCGCTTTTTGTTTGAGAACCATTTTTTGAAAACCATTTTGAGGAAGACGAGCCTTTATTATGACCGCCGTAAAGCATACGAACCGCTTGGCGCAGGAAACCAGCCCGTACCTGCTCCAGCATGCCCATAATCCCGTAGACTGGCACGCCTGGGGCGAAGAAGCCCTTGAACTTGCCCGTACCCAAAACAAGCCGATTTTGCTTTCCGTCGGCTATTCCGCGTGTCACTGGTGTCACGTCATGGAGCGCGAAAGTTTCGAGAACGAGGCCATTGCCGCCATTATGAACCGCGAATTTGTCTGCATCAAGGTAGACCGCGAGGAGCGCCCCGATGTGGACGCCATTTATATGAGCGCGGTGCAGTTGATGACCGGGCAGGGCGGCTGGCCCATGACCGTGTTTATGACGCCGGACGGCAAGCCGTTTTTCGGCGGCACGTATTTCCCGCCCCAGGATATGTACGGGCGTCCCGGCTTTCCCCGTATTCTGGAAGCCGTCGCAACCGCCTGGCAGACGGAAAGGTCGGGCATTGAATCGCAATCCGATACCATTCTGGCGCACATGGATCAGGGCAACGACCTGACGCGCGATTTGCCCGACAGCCTGCTGACGCCCAAGATTCTGGAAAACGCCTACAACACGCTGTCCTCTTCCTTTGACCGGCAGCACGGCGGCTTTGGCAGCGCGCCCAAGTTCCCGCAGCCCGCCAATCTGGATTTTCTGCTCCGCTTCCACGCGCGGGGCAAGCGTCAGGAACCCTTGCAGATGGTGGAAAAGACGCTGCAAAAAATGGCGTTAGGCGGCATGTACGATCAGTTGGGCGGCGGCTTTCACCGCTACAGCACGGATCAAACTTGGCTCGTGCCCCACTTTGAAAAAATGCTCTACGACAACGCGCAGCTTGCGCAAACCTACGCCCACGCCTTTCAAATCACGGGCAAAGCGTTTTACAAGGGTGTGGCGGAAGAGACATTGGAATACGTTCTGCGCGAAATGACCGGCGCGGAGGGCGGCTTTTACTCGGCGCAGGACGCGGACAGCGAGGGCGAGGAAGGCAAGTTCTTCGTGTGGACGCCCGCAGAAGTCGTTACCGTGCTGGGCGAGCAGGACGCCAAAATCTTCAACGCGTTTTACGACGTGAGCAAGGGCGGCAACTGGGAAGGCAACAGCATCCTGCACGTTGTCATGGACGCGAAAGATGTGGCGCAGCAGTTCGGCTTGAGCGTGGAGCAGGCGGCGCAAATTCTGGACAAAGCCCGCATTAAAATGCTGCAAGCCCGCGAACAGCGCGTCAAACCCGGCCTTGACGACAAAGTTCTGACCGCGTGGAACGGCCTGATGCTGGCTGCCTTCGCGGAATGTGGCGCAATTTTCAACCGTCAGGACTTCATCAACGCGGCTATTAAAAACGCGGACTTCATTTTAAGTCAGTTGGTACAGGCTGACGATAAAACGCGATTATTGCGCGCGTATCGCAACGGGCAGGCGAAACTAAACGGCTATCTGGAAGATTACGCTTTTTATGCCGACGGCCTGCTGCATCTGTATCAGGCAACATTTGAAGCAGAAATGGCTGATGGAAGCGCGCAGCCTTGCGGATAACATGCTCGAACACTTCTGGGACGAGGAACACAGCGGCTTTTTCACGACGAGCAATGACCACGAACAACTGGTGCAGCGGCTGAAAGATTTGGACGACAACGCCACGCCAAGCGGCAATTCCGTTGGCGTGGAAGTTCTGCTCAAACTATGGGCGTTTACGGGCAATGAGCGGTATCAGCAGTGCGCGGCCCGCATCCTGCGCAAACTCGGTCCGGTTCTGGAAAAGCATCCCTACGGCTTCGCCCGCTTGCTCGGCGCGCTCGACCTGTACCTGTCCGGCCCGCAGGAAATCGGACTGCGCGGCGAACCGTCCGACCCGGCCACGCAAGCCATGCTGCGCGCCGCCTTCACGCCCTTCCTGCCCAACAAAGTGATCGGCCTGACGCATCCCGGATTCGGGAATACAGGGCACGGCATCGCGTTCCTCAACGACCGCCCCGCCGTAAACGGCCAGCCCACCGCCTACGTATGTCAAAACTTCGCCTGCAAAGCGCCCGTCACCACCGCCGAAGCCCTTGCGCGACAGTTACAGGAGATATAATTACGATTGAGCAAATGTCTGTGCAAGACCTGACTGAACACGCCCGCGACTTCCGGGAACTGTTTGCTCCAGGCCGGAAAATGCTTTTGTTGCGTAATGCGGGAAGGGGACTGACCCAGGACTTCATAATCATGCTTACGCTCGTTCAAAAGTCTGTTGTAAAGGTGACGGCACGTATCCAGAGTACGCCGTAAAAGTGTCTCCTGCGCGGGTGTGGGCAGTATTCGGTATTTGGTATTGTGTGTTGGGTATTGAACGTTGGTGGTTGCGATCAGGTGTCAGGGGATTGGCCCGGTGTTTGAAGGGGAGAAGGAACGGCAGGCGCTTGGGATGATTGACGGCGGCGATGCAGCAGATACAGCGCGAAGTCGCTTAACCCGGCGAACCGAAAACCGGGGTCTACATAGTGTTCAATGACATAAAACGCGAAGTAATAGAAGCGGGCAAACGCCCATATAGCAACGGCAAGCACAAACGCGACGTGCAGGGTCGGGTATTCCAGCAGCAGAATACCCGACGCAAACACGCCCGTAAACAGGAACAGCAAGCCTTTGAAGATAATCAGTTTCGGGCTTTTAATATCACCCATTGCGCATACCTTCCAGTTAGGGTTTTAGGGTTCTATGGTTTCAGGTATCGGGCTTCTGTCTTCTGTCTTCTTCCCTAATATCTAATATCTAATATCTAATGCCTTCCTACCCCGTTTTGGAAGCAAAAACCGTTCCACGCGCCAGCGGCAGCAGGCTGCCTTTTACGGACAGCGCAATGGACTTGAACAGGCTGGCCGCTTCCGCCGAAATCGCCGTTTTGGAGAATAAAATCACGACAAATAACTCCTGCGAGGGTAGCAGACCGCCGAAACCGATGACCGAGCGGATGCCATACGGCGCGACAAAATCCTGCTGCGCGGGAATGTAGGGACTGCCCCCGGCTTCCGGCACGTAAAAAACGTTGTAACTGCGTTTATTGGCGTCTTCCATCAGCAGGCCCTGTCCGGGCGCGATCACGTCCCGGATTTGCAGGCCCATTTGCTGAATCAGACTTGCAATCATCGGTGACTGCCTCACCATTTGCTCACTCAGCAGGGGAATCGCCTGATGGCGCAGGGAGCGCGCCCGGTCATTCCACTCCGGCCTGTCGCCCACCGTCGCCAGCAGCGTCAGGCATTTGGTTTCCGGCTGTATCGGTACGCCGCCTGCCGCATTTCGGGCAAAGCCGCGCAATAAAATCGGCAGTTGGCCGAAGTCGTGCGTTTTGTAAAAGCGCGCGAGGGCGCAGGATTTCTCGCCTGTTTGCGGTTCGCCCAAATTGTCGTACAGGTACGCGGCGATGGCCTGCGCGAGTTCTTCCATGCTGCGCGCGCCTGCCCCGATTTTACTCAGGGCGGCGCTGCATTCCAGCACTTCGGCAATAGAAAACCGCGCAAGATCAAGCATGAAGCGTTATCCTCTAAGATTAGTACCGTTTAATTAAAAAGTTTGCAGGGGCGCAATTTATTGTGTCCCTGCAAACTTATAATGGCAGCCTCAGTTGACTACCTTGTAATCGTACCCGTTACCGTTGTCACCGCGCCATCGGCGAATCGAATGTCGGCGCGGTAATAACGCGCGGCATAGACATTGGGATTAGCCGCAAATGTTACCGGCTGACCATTGGACGCGCTGTTGGCAACGAGGGGCAAGTGATACTGGTTGAGCAGCGTGACGCTCATACTGTCAATCATAGCGGGATCGCCGCGCCAGCCGATGCGCAGGTTGAAGTTGGCATCCCGCTGCGCGCCGATCATCTGCTTTAGGGACACGGGCGACAGGGCTTCCGTTCCCGACGGCAGGGCGGCTTTTGCCGCATCGTTCCCGGCCTGAGTCCCGGAAGCGGCGACGGCATTACGCCCACTGTTTACGGGCAGGCGGGTAATACCGCCGGTTCGACCGGAAAGGGGCGTGATGCTGCCGCCATTGGTCAGCGCGGGATCGGAAGGCTGGCCGTTCGGCCCAACAAACGTCGCGCCTGCGGGATTGACCGCCGCAAAGCCACCGGAAAGCGGGCTGTCAACAACGCTGATGTTGCTCCCGGCATAAAGGGTTCCGTTCCCGATACTGCCGTTCCCGTTAAAGCCGGAGCCGTTGTAGCCAAAGCCATTAGTCGCATAGCCGTAGGGATAACTCCCGAAGAGGCCGGCAATGCCGTAGCCGAAATACGCGGCGGTGGCTGCCGGGCTTGTCAGCCCGCCCACGCCGTAAAAGCTGTAGCCGTAACTGCTGTTTACGCCTCCGACGGGATACGCGGCCATGCCGTTCGCGCCGCCAAAAACGCCATAGTTCTGCCCAAAGCCATTACTCCTGCCATTGTTTCCATTGTTCGGCAGGAAAATCCCCTGCGCCTGTATGCCGGAAGCAGTCAACAAGAACGCTCCGACTCCCAATACTGCGCGAACCGCTTGCTTGTTATAGATAGTTCTGTTATTCATTTGTAAACCTCGCTGTGTACTTCCTGTCGTCTTGGACCATGTTGAATCAGAGTTCAGACACTTAATTAGACTCTTCTCGCTGCCGGCATTGTTCCCAAAACATGCCTTCCTAACAGAAGCGCATAAATATCTACTGCGTATTCCCTAAACAGGCTGTCACGATGGCGGAAGGAGCGCGTACATCAAATAGAAGCGGGGCAGACGTAAGTTTTCGCAAAAAAGTTCAGGTTCGTTCCAAAAACTTGAAAATTTCTTACGGAGGTATTGACGCCGCTATTGTCATTATGCTATTCTTTCTGTCGGTGATGCGCTGATAAACCCGTCTCCTGAGCGCCGAAAGCGGAAATTGTCAAAAATTTCCTGAAAATCGGCATAAAAAGGCTTTAGATGGGGAACAAAAAAACGGACTGAAACGTTTTTAGTTCGGTAGTCATTCACAGAACCCCGAATTGCCCACGTGACCCACGCAGAAGACCGCGCGGTAAACGCCATGACGCTGTTATTCCGCATCGAAGCGGGCCGCGAGAAGCAGGATACAAGGAAACTCTTCTCCAAACCCAAACTCCGATTCCATGAATGAGAGCCATTGGCAGACCCGTTGCGTTCCCACCGCGCAGGAAGCGTCTTTCCAAACTTGGAGCGATGCGCAAGGGGCATTGCGCGCTCCCTCTCTTACGACATCCCGGCTTCCCCTTGCTTCTCAAGGACGGTACTGCCGCTATGTCACTTCATGGAGGATAGACCATCATGCGAAAGGCGTTGCCCTTCCTGGGCGCTTCCCTTTCCGTCCTCGCGATCAGCATGACTGCGCCGTCACAGGCACAGGACGCCAAGCTGTTCCAGGACGTTCCCCAGTCCCACTGGGCTTACGAGGCCGTTACCGACCTGCAAAGCCGCGGCATCCTGCTCGGCTACCCGGACGGGTACTTCCGCGGCAAGCGCCCCCTGACCCGCTACGAGTTCGCGGTTGCCCTGCAGCGCGCCCTGGCGAAAGTTGTAGGAACTCCCGGCCCTCCCGGCCCTGCCGGTCAGAACGGCACTCCTGGTGAAGCCGGTCCCGCCGGTCCCGCTGGACCTCCCGGCGTGACCCCCGAAGAACTGGCCCGCTTCCGCGCCCTGGCCGATGAGTTCCGCAACGAACTCGCCGCGATTGGCGCCAATGTCCGCGACATCAATTCCCGCCTGGATGCGCTGGGCCGCGATGTGGCCGATATTCAGGACTACCTGCGCCGCCAGATCAAATTCAGCGGCGACCTGTTCGGCGGCTTCCGCTCCGACCAGTCCCGCGTACCGTTCTACGACTATAGTGGCGCGCGCCGCAACGCGAACCGCTCCCTGCTGGAAAACGTAGACGCGGTGCATGACTTCCACCTGGATGCGCGGGGCACCCTGCCCGGCGGTGTTCACGCCAATGTGGACCTGGTTGCGTCCAACTACCTGAGCTATCGCGCCAACAGCGTGACCGGCAACGGCGCTCCGGTAGGCAACCCGAACTCCTCGTCCGGCCCGGTAGGCGCGACGTTCCTCGGCGGTCCTTCCGCGGCCAATGCCAACGGCGGCGCGGAAGCCCTGACGCTGTACGAAGCGAACCTGTCCATTCCGATTGGCGGCTTCGGCAGCGGTTCGCAACTGCAGGTTGGCCGCTACAAGCACCAGGTCACGCCCCTGACCTACTACCGCCCCGATACCGATGCCTACTTCGACATACCCTGGTATGACGACGGCAACTGGGTCGAGGACGGCGTGAAGTTCGAGTCCAAGTTCGGCAGCGCCAAAACGTCCGTCTTCGCGGGCAGCTACCGCTCCCTGACGACGACCAACGGCGGCGTTATCAACACGCCCCTCGTCGGCGCGAACGTGAACCCGTATACCGGCGCCAACCGCTTCGGCGGCGCGATAAAACCGACCAGCCTTGCCCTGGCCCCCGAACAAGCGGCGGCAGGCGAAAGCGCGGGCATCCATATCGCCATTCCGATCCTTCGGCTGGGCGAATTGGGCGCGACGTTGATTGACTTCGGCAATGCCAGCAGCCTGCCGTTGTCCGCCAACTTCAATAACGTGGTTGTGTACGGCGTGAACTTCAAGGCGAACGCGGTTGGCCGTTTCACCTTCTCCGGTGAAGCCGCAAAATCGGTCACGCAGCGCGGTACGCTGGACGGCGATCCCAGCAACATCAACGAGGACGACAACGCCTACGTTGCCAACGTGGGCTACAACACCGGCCCCATCAACGCCATCGTCGGCTACCAGTACATCGATCCGCGCTTCGCCGCGCCCGGTTACTGGAACAAGATCGGCAACTGGTACAACCCGACCAACATCTCCGGCCCCTATGCGCGCATCACGTACAACTTCTCCAATGCGCTCGTAGGCTTCCTGGGCGGCGACTACTACAGCGGCGCGCGCAACCGCCGCTTCACGGGCGGCTTCACAACCGGCAGCAACGTGGAGCGCGCGACGGCGGGCATCAAGTTCAACGTCAACAAGCACGTCAACGTGGGCGCGACCTACGAAGGCGTTCTGTATGACCTGTCTTCCGCCGTGTCGCTCAGCGGCCTGCGCTCCAAGCCGGTCGAGCAGTACCTGACCTTCAACGCCGGCCTGAACCTCGCCAGCAACACCGTGTTGCGCGTGGCTTACCAGATCCTCAACCAGCAGGATGTCGGCGGCGGCTTCGGCAGCTTCAGCGGTGTCGGCGGCGTGAACGGCAACAATACCGGACACGATGCCAACGCCAGCGTGTTCACCACCCAACTGGCCGTTCACTTCTAAGGAAGTAGTCAGTAGCCAGTAGTCAGTAGTCAGCAGGAATTCGTTCCTGCTGACTACTTTTTTGTCAGAACGGTTTTTCTACTGACTACTGATTTCTGGCTACTGGCTACTGACTACTGGCTACTTCCTCCTGTCTTCTTCCTGCGGAACATTCCTCCCCCCGCTCTCGTCCTTATTCACTGAATTGCAGCGTATTGCCTGGGAATGGCAGCCCTGACGCTTCCCCATCCCAATGAACCAGACGTTTTCTTGTGGACGCTTGCTGCGTACGGAAACGAGCCGTTGCTTTTGCGATGGGCGAATTTCCAGTGTGGACAGTTACGCGACGCTTCGCGTGACATCCTGCGAAGCATACTTGGAAGCGCGCGCCTTACAGCAGGCGAGTTGACGGACGCGGGCAGGGACGCCCGCGTTGTTTTGTCTGTTCACAGGCCAACAAGGTTCATCACAATCGAGGGTAACGATGGCTCGACAACATACAGAAACGCGGGCAGCAAGATCACCCGTTGAAACAGCGCCAAACCGACTGCCTTTCGTCAGTTTTGCGCTGTTGATTCTGGTTTTTGGGCCGATTATCACGGGCTGGCTGATTGACCAGCACGAGCGGCAGCTTACGGCAGCCGTTCGCGCCACGCAGACTCATCTGAACCGAGTTCGAGAATTATCGCTGGTTCCCCGCCAGCGTCGCCCCTCCCCCACAGTATCTCCCACGCTGCGCGCCTGGCGTGACAGCATGGATGCCGCGCTGACCGCAGCGGAGCAGGCACAGGAACAGGCCGCCAGGCGCGTTTCCGACCTGCACGACATTCAAGATGCGCTCATCTCCGTCTTTGGCTTGCTGGGACTGGTAGCCGCGTTTTATTCCAGCCGCGCCGTCAACCAGCTTCGAGACCTCGCCGCCGCCAATGGCCGGCGCGTTCGCGCGCTGGAAAGCCTGTTCGATACCGCCGGCCACCTTTCCGTCAGCGCGTCCCCTGAAGCGATGCATGAGTATCTGACCGAGCGCGTAGGCCGGGTTTTGCAGGCAAAGCGCGTGGAAATGTGGAGCTACGACGCCGCGCATAACCGGCTGCATCCCCTGCGCCCCGCGTTTGGCTTTACCTCCGAGCCGCCCACTCCTCTGCCTGTACGCGCCGGAACATGGGCGCATAATCTTCTGTTTCAAAATACAATGGTTTGCCGCAACGAAATCGCGCCCCATGATGAGAAGGAAGAGGGGAATGAAGAGGACGCGCTCAACGCGCAGTTACGCGCCTGGCAGGTCAATAATGCGCTGATAGTGCCTTTGATCGCCCATAATCAGCCTGTCGGCCTGTTGTGCGCGTATGACAAAAGAACGGAAGCGCAGGGCAGCAGGC
This sequence comes from uncultured Chthonomonadaceae bacterium, assembly GCA_963835065.1. Lineage (GTDB taxonomy): Bacteria > Armatimonadota > Chthonomonadetes > Chthonomonadales > Chthonomonadaceae > CAWFQB01. The sequence goes on from CAWIEK010000001.1 coordinate 117,935, forward strand.
CGGACGAGCGCGCGTCATTCCACGAGGAGGACGCGCAGTTGTTGCGCACGTTTGCCACGCAGGCGGCGTTTGTGCTGCACAGCGCCCGGCAATACGCCCATGCGCGGGATCGGGGCGAGCAATTGGCATCGCTGGCGCGCTTGACGCAGGTAGTCAACAGTTCCCTCGACTTGACGCAGATCGTGCCGGCCTTTTTGCGGGAAGCCCGCGCGCTGATTCCTTACCAACGGGCGCGGCTGGCTCTGGTTCCTATGGGACAGGAAAGCGAAAGCTGGAGTCAGGAGTACCCGGAAACGGATGCCGAAGAAACGGAACTGCTCCGCAACTTGCGCGGCAAAACAAATGGCGGACTGTTGTTTTCGCCACATCATGATTCATCTGTGCCTTTGTCGGCAAATCCTGTCTACGTCTGGACGCTGAACCGAGATAACGTCGGGGAAGAGGAACCTCAAAACGCGCCGCAGTGGCAGGTTTTGCCTCCACAAGATGCGCTGCGGAAAGCGATGGAAACCCGTCAGGCGCAGCAGGATCACGTTTTAGTCATCCCGCTTGTCGCGCAAAATACGCTGTTGGGCGCGCTTGCATTTGAATTAGGAGATTTGGAAAACGAAGCAGGAAATAAGGACGGCTACAGCGAACATCATTTACAATTGGCGCAGCAGGCGGCAGGGCAGCTTGCTTCCGCCGTTCAAAACGCGCAATTGTATCAGGAAGCCACCCATAAAGCGCGGCAAATGGCATGGTCTTTGCAGGAAACCGATCACCGTATCAAGAATAATCTACAGGCGATCACGGCGATTTTAGACTTGTATACTATGGAAGCCGAGGAAGACAAGCGCGCGCCTCATCCGGGAGAAGAAACCATCCGGCAGGCAACGGCAGCCCGCGAAGGGCTGGCGCACGCGATGCGCGAAGTCCGAACCATTGCCGCCGTGCATGAGCTTCTCAACGACGACCAGCACATCAGCCGGGTAAAAGCCGATGCGCTGATTGAAAAACTGATTCCCATGCTGTTGACCGGCCCGATTGTCGGCGGCAGGCAGCTGCACATCAGCACCCACGCGGACGATGTGACGCTGCCGAGCAAATTGGCGTCCACGCTGGCGCTGGCAATCAATGAACTGATCGTCAATGCGGTTCGTCATGGAGGGAAAGACAGGCAGGAAGTGACATTGCGCGTGACGCTGCACCATAACGCGCCGCATTTGTGCCTGTCCGTTGAGGACGACGGCCCCGGTTTCCCGGACGGTTTTGATTTGGGCCGCCACGCAAAAGTGGGACTGAACCTGACGCGCATGATGGTGGAACGTGATCTGCGCGGAACGCTGACCTACGCCAATAAGGAATCAAGCGGGGGTGCAACTGTCACCGCCCATGTACCGTATAAAGAAACATCTTCACCGAGTGTTTCGTTTGCCTACTAAGCAGTTGAAAGCGGATAGTTCGTAGTTGATAGAGATACAGCCGCTGCGAACATTCACTGCCCTTGCGTTTAGCCTTCCGCGCTTTCAGCGCGCCTTATGACATATATCACTACACATCCTGACCCTACAACGGCAGGTCTGATGAGGCCACCTCCTCATGAAAGGAATGGCGTATGACGCCTGAAGCATTGCCCATCCAACGCGCGCTGATCTGTGAAGACGAAGGCGTGACCGTGATGCAGATACGCAAGGCGCTGGTTCGCGCCGGTTATGATGTTGTCGGCGAAGCGGTCGAGGGCCGCAAAGCCATTGAAATGGCGCAGGAATTAAAACCCGACTTGATCCTGATGGACATCAACATGCCGGGTCCCATTGACGGCATTGCTGCCACCCGCGAGATTTTGAAGCATCAGCCGGTTCCCATTATCATGCTGACGGCCTACAGCGATGACTCCTATGTAGACAACGCGCTGGACGCCGGAGCCTGCGCGTATCTGGTCAAGCCCATCACCAGCGAACAACTGCTGCCCGCAATCAAACTCGCCATGTCCCGTTTTCAAGCCTTGCAGGACGCGATTAAAGAAGCGACCGACATCAAGGACGCGCTGGAAACCCGCAAAATGGTAGAGCGCGCCAAGGGCGTTCTCATGGATCGCCGCTCCTTGAGCGAATCGGACGCTTTTCGGCAAATGCAAAAAATCAGCCGTGACAAATGCCAAACGATGAAAGTAACCGCGCAGGAAATCATCAAAGCGAGCGAATTGCTGTAGATCGGTATTCGTACACTCCTCGCGATGGGAGCCGAATCACCCTGTCAGCCTGTTTCTGCGCCGTAGTGACGACACATTACCATGCCGTGAGCGCCGCATTTCCGCCGATGCCGCGCCCTGCAAGAATCCGTCTGTTCCTCCTGCCTGCCTGCATCCTTCCCACTACCTCATAATATCCTCTGCCCTTATTGCGCTTACTCCTGTGCTTGCAGGAAACGCCGCTATCCTTCTTGAATTCATCTGATACATTCAACTGGTGCCAGGCGTTGAAAACGCCTGTCTTGGTGGCGTTCCGCCAGGCGTCCTAGGGACGCAATTCCTTACCTACAGTGTTCTGCGTCCGTAGGACGCCTGGCCGCAGGCCATAGAGACGGTGGTTTTCAACCACTGGCTCAAGGTGTCTGATGCAGGAGAAGCGACCATGCCGGTACGTGTACAGCGTTTGGAAGACGCCCCTACGTTTCGCGCTATGCTGCCGGAGCAGCGCGAAAAACTGACGGGGCTGTTGGAGTATTGCCATTTCCATGCCGGCGAACTGATTTGCGAACAGGGCGACGTGGGCGACACCATGTACTTCATTGAAAAGGGAGAAGTGACATTTTTCGCCAAAGAAGCGGGAGGCGTTCTCAAAGAATTGCGCACTCTGGTAGCCGGGGACTTTTTCGGGGAAATCGCGCTGCTCAACAATACCCCGCGCTCCGTAACGGCACAGGCCAAGACCGAAGTTTTCGCGCTGGAACTGCGCCGCGACAACTTCGACGCCTTTTTGCTGGCGCATCCCGACATGGCGGTAAGAATGTTGCGCGTGATGGCGAAATGGCTGAAAGACAACGCCGATATGATGGGCGATATGATTACCCCAAGTACGAAAAAGGATTTGGATGCCCTCCGCACCACAACGGAAAAGCGCATCGAGCGGCTGGTCGGGCTGTTCAGTAACCCCGTTTTCCTGCTGGGCAACCTGCTCGTGTTCATGCTCTGGATCATTGCCAATGAACTGCATCATCCGCCCTGGGACAGCCGCGAGTTCGGCTTTTTGGGACTGTTCGCAGCCATCGAAGCCCTCGCAATGACGATGCTGGTGCTGGCAAAGCAAAAACGCGACGAAACGGACGCCAACCGACGCAACGACCTGATTTTAGAAAAAGTGCAGACTTCGCCGGACGAAATAAAAACACTGCGCGCAGAAGTCCGGGCGCTGACGGCAGTGATTCGCGGCCAGCAAAAACCGTAGAATTCGCGTTAGAACCTATCCCAATAGGCGAGAATTCGCGTCCGCAGGACGCTTGCACTTTCCTGCCGGGTATTTTCAATACCCGGCCAGAAGGCAAGAACAATGCGCAAGTAATGTAAGGCAGAATAGAGGCCTCCCGTGTCCAACCCTTATCCTACCTTTTTGATGCTCGACATAGAAGGCTCCTCCAAAATCGCGCGCAGCCTGTCGCGGCAGGAATATCTGGAACGAGTCAACATTCCCGTTTATGCGGAGTTGAAGCGTTTGATTGCGCGGCATCAGGGCGACGATGAGCGGGACGCCGCGCGGCGACGATGCGCTTGTCGTCTTTGCCCATGTCAATGACGCGATAGAATGTGCCGTTGCGATCCAAAAATCGCTGCCGAAACGGATTGCGGCCGGATACGTCGGAAGGCGCTCACCGAATCGGCGTGCGAATCGCCGTACATACCGCCCGCAAGCAGGTGCAGCCGGACGAAAATGGCTTGTACCCCAATGCGGAAGATGTGATTTTTACCGCGCGCATGTTGGTCAATGTGTACGGCGGGCAGATTGTCGCTTCAGACGAGACGCATCGGGTTGCGGACAGCCTGCAATGGAACTGGCAGGCATGGCCGAACCGCCGCATCAAGAGTTTCGAGGAAAAGCCGTACACGATTCATGAACTGCTGTACGAGGGCTGGACAAGCCGGGAGCCGGGGTCGCAGTTTGTGCCGGGCTGGTTTCGGGAAAAGAACCACTACGTTTCACGCCCGGAACTGGAAAACAGCGTTGCGGACTGCTTTGCGCGCCGGACGGGAAACAACAACCCCTATCGGCTCGTCACGCTGCACGGATTTGGCGGCATGGGCAAAACGCGCCTTGCCATGCAGTGCTGTTTGAACGCGGCGGGCATGTTCGAGGGGCAACTGTTCCTGACGCCATTGGACGGTATTCCCGATACCGCCCTGACTTCGGACTTGGCGCGCAGGGATTATCTTGTCGGCAGCATCGCCAGAACATTCGGGCTGGCAGATCCGCCCGCCACGCCGGAGAATTTGCCGGAGCGCCTGCCCAACAAGGGCAGTATGCTGCTGCTTCTGGACAACTACGAAACCGTAAAAGGCGCGGCTTCGGCGCGTTTGATCGTGGACATGCTGGAAGCGCGTCCCGATTTGCGCCTGCTCGTCACGGGCCGAACGCCGGTCGGCCTGACAACAGGGGAAAGCGTTCAGGATGTGGAAGGATTGCAGCCGGGGGAAGCGCGCGATCTGCTGCTGACTCGTATCGGAGAGAAAAAGAACAACCCTCTCTGGTCGCCGCTTTCCTCGCAGGAACCGGCCATAACAACCATACTGGAACAAACCGCGCGTATTCCATTAGCGCTCGAACTGGTTGCGGCGCATTGCGGCGACATGACATTGGAAGAAATCGCCGCCGACCTGAGCCTTGAGCCACTGGGAGAAATAACCGAAACGCCGGACGGAATGTACAGCCTTGATCCGAGTTGGAGGCATCAAACGCTGGTAAAATGCTACAACTGGTCATGGCGGCTGTTGGACGAGGAAGCGCAGTTCGCGCTTGTCTGCCTCAGCCTGTTCGCGGACAGGTGCCCAACCGAAGAGATAACCGCCTGTTTCGACGCAATCAAGCGTCCGCACCTCACGCGCTTACAGCAAGCGGCGCTGGCAACGCGGCAGGAGGCAGGAGGCCGCAGCGTGTACTCCCTGCTTCGCCCCACGCGCCTTTATGCCCGTAAACGCCTGCAAGAAAGTGATGATGAAAACATTGAAAAGCGCCATTTCGTCGCCTATTACCGGCACCTGGCGCGGGAAAATGGCGGCAGCGCGAATACCGAGGATACGGAGAAACGAGCGCGACTGGAATCAGCATGGCGTCACGCCATGTCAGCGGCGGATATTGCGGGGGAATTGGAAGATGCGGAGTCCAGTGGCGACATTGCCGATAAGTTAATCCATTTTGTGCATCGTCAGGCGCTCTGGGCCGAGGGAACGTTCCTGTACACGCGCTCGCTGGACATTCGGCGCAAAGCGTTGCCGGACGGCCATCCTGACATTGCCACCAGCCTCAACAATCTGGCGTTGTTGTACGCAGTCGCAAGGCCGCTATGCCGAGGCCGAACCGCTGTACGTACAGGCGTTGGACATTGAGCGGGAGCACTTAGGCAAAGAACATCCAGCACTTGCCATCGGTCTCAACAATCTGGCAGAGTTGTACCGGTTACAAGGCCGCTATGCCGACGCCGAACCGCTGTACATACAGGCGTTGGACATTCGGCGCAAAGCGTTGCCGGACGGCCATCCTGACATTGCCAGGTAGCCTCAACAATCTGGCGTTGTTGTATGCGTATCAAGGCCGCTATGCTGAGGCCGAACCCTTGTTTGTGCAGGCATTGGACATTCACCGTCAAGCCTATGGCGAACAGCATCCGCTTGTTGCCACCAGCCTCAACAATCTGGCGGGGTTGTACTGGTCACAAGGCCGCTATGCAGACGCCGAACCGCTGTTCTTACAGGCGTTGGACATTGATCGTGTGGCATTGGGAGAGAACCATCCAGACTACGCCATTGACCTCAACAATATGGCGGGGTTGTACCAGTCGCAAGGCCGCTATGCCGAGGCCGAACCGCTGTACATACAGGCGTTAGACATTCTCGTTGTCAGTTTAGGGCCGCGTCACCCGAACACGATTACAGGTCTCGGCAACTTCCTGAGAATGCTTATCCATCAGGAACGCATGGAGGATGCCGGAGCCTTCTTATCCGCAAAGCCGGAACTTCAAGAAACGTTTGCTCTCCTGCTTGCTCAGCAGTCGGCGTAGCGTCGGCGCGTTGTGGCGACGCACTGAAGTGCTTCGCTGTATGGCCTGCGGCCCGGTGTCCTTCGGACACGCTTGTCTCTCAGGCTGGCATGGCGTATGTAGGGAAGATGCCATCTCTCAACGAGAGGATTATGTCCGCAGGACATTGGGCGGAACGCCCTACAGCGAAGCACTTCAGTGCGTCGCCCTAACGCACAAAGCCAGAAAAAAAGAGCCAAACAACGCGAAACAAACGAAACCTTTGCCTCACTCATCCTGTCTAAACATACACATACGTCTACTGTACAGGCGTTATACCCACAGGAAGGGAGGTGCAAAGCCTATGTTTCACCCCTCCCGTTCGCCCTGACGCTTACGAGGTCACGACGCCTCTCTCCTACAATTTGACACAACGAGACATCGGGCTGGAAGCGCTGTATTGCCAAGATTTCGACGATGACTCTACATACTCTTTTTGTCCCCGTTCTTGTCAGCAAATATGCGCTATAATAAACGTATCGCGCCGCAGGAAAGGAAATGTCAACATGCCCGTGCTGGAATTGACCGATGAGCAGGTTGTAACTCTACTACAGCAATTGCCGGAAGCGCAGAAGCAGCGCGTTCTCCTGCGCCTGCAAGAACCGTCAGAAGCGCCGAAAACGCCGAAGTTTGGGATTGCGAAAGGCGCTATACGTTACATGGCTCCTGATTTTGATGCGCCTTTAGACGATTTCAAAGAGTACATGGAATGACGCCTCTACTACTGAACAGGAAAGAAACGGCATGACAAGTACGCTAATTGCCCCTGAAAACGAAACCTTCCCTAACCGCCGACGCTGGACGCGTCAACAATGCGAACGCCTCGTTGAGATCGGGGAACTTGTTGGACGCTACGAACTGATTGATGGGGAGATCATTTCCAAGATGGGCCAGAATCCACCACACCGCATCACGATAAAATTGCTGTTACACTGGCTTATTGGCATATTCGGTGATTTTTATGTGCAAACAGAAGACCCCATTGCCATTCCCGGCGAAGAAGGCGAAACTACGGAACCGGAACCCGATGTTGCCGTCACTCTCGAACCGACAACCGCCTATCATCAACGCGCATCCCGGCCCCGACGACCTGCTACTCGTCGTTGAAGTGTCGGATACCACGCGCCGTTTCGATCTGACAACGAAAGCCCTGCTCTACGCCCGTGTCGGCATCCGCGAATACTGGGTCATGGACATTACGGAACGCCAAATTCATATTCACCGCGCGCCCACACCCGACGGTTACGCAGATGTGACCATGCACGACCCGGAAGCAATAGTTTTCATTGCCGACCATCCCGAAACCGCCATTCGCGCCGCCGACCTGTTTCCGCCTATCGCATTAGATTGAGTTGGCGCAGAGCGCGTAAAGCGACACAGAGCGCGTAAATCGCCGCGTAGCGTCCGTGCAATAAATTGCGCGGCTATGATAACGTAGGGACATAACATGTTATGTCCTGCCTTCGCGGACTCCATCGTATAAAAATGATCTCTACCGCATTGAGTCCGCGTAGGCGGACTTCGTTATCATAGCCGCGACAAAGAGATTAAAATAAGTTACTCACGGCGCTTACGGGAACCCTAATACCTAACACCTAACACCTAACACCCAACCGAGGTTTGCATGATTATTCCTGACCGTGAGGAGTTTCGCCGTCGCGCCCAACAGGGCAACCTGATCCCCGTGTACCGCGAGATACTGGCCGACCGCCTGACGCCCGTGAGCGCGTTTGAAGCCCTGATTGCCGACCGCCCGGATACCGACAATCCCTATGCGTTCCTGCTGGAAAGCGTGGAGGGCGGCGAGCGGCTGGGGCGCTACTCGTTTCTGGGCGCAAATCCCTCGCTCGTCTTTCGCAGCAAGGGCCGCACAGCAACCATTGAGGAACACGGACACGCGCAGACAGTGGAAATCGCGCCCGGTCAAGACCCGCTCACGCTCTTGCAGGAACTGTTGAGCCGCTACCGGTACGTGGAAAATGCCGGCCTGCCCCGTTTTTGCGGCGGCGCGGTCGGCTTCTTCGGCTACGACGTGGTGCGCTTTTTTGAAGACCTGCCCGACAAAAACCCCGATGACTTAAACGTAGACGACGCCTGCTTCCTGTTCACCGACACCCTCCTGATTTTCGATCACGTCCGCCACCGGATGCAGGTCTTGTGCAACGCCCACGTCACCGGAAATCCCGACGCCGCTTACGACGATGCCTGCGCGAAAATTGGGCAATTGGTGGAGCGACTGCGGGGGGAAAGAAAAGGAGAAAAGGAGAAAAGGAGAAGAGGAAACAGGGAACAGGGAACAGGGAACAGGGAACAGAAGAAGAGAAGACAGAAGACAGAAGGCAGAAGACAGAAGAGGATGCCCAATCAACTATCAACTATCAACTCATCAACTCCTACCTCTCTTTTTCCTCGTACTGAATACGAAGCCGCCGTCGAGCGCTGCCGGGAGTATATTCTGGCGGGGGATGCGTTTCAGGTGGTGCTTTCGCAGCGGTTTCAGGTGGAGTTTTCCGCCCCGCCGTTTGACGTGTACCGCGCCCTGCGTTCCGTCAACCCCTCCCCCTATATGTACTATCTGGATATGGGCAAGCGCAAAATCATCGGCACGTCGCCCGAAATTCTGGTCACGGTGGAGCAGGAAACGGTACGGGTGCGCCCCATTGCCGGAACCCGCCCACGCGGGAAAACCTCTGACGAAGATACCAGTCTGGAAACGGAATTGCTGGCGGACGCCAAAGAACGCGCCGAGCATATCATGCTGGTGGATTTGGGGCGCAACGACATCGGGCGCGTGTGCGAGTACGGCAGCGTTCAGGTGGATGAACTGATGAACATCGAGCGCTACTCGCATGTGATGCACATCGTTTCCAACGTCACGGGAAAACTGCGGGCGGGCAGTGACGCCTTCGATGTGATGCGGGCATGTTTCCCGGCGGGAACCGTTTCGGGAGCGCCCAAAGTCCGCGCCATGCAAATCATTGACGAGCAGGAGCCGACGCGCCGGGGCTTTTACGCCGGTTCCGTTGGCTACTTCAGTTATTCCGGCGATATGGACATGGCAATCACCATCCGCACCATGCTGGTAGACGGCCAAACCGCGTACTTGCAGGCCGGCGGCGGATTGGTCGCCGACTCCACGCCCGCCAATGAGTATCAGGAGTGCCTCAACAAAGCCCGCGCCCTCGTCACCGCCATCGAACTCGCCGAACAAGGATTAGATTAACCACCCGCTTCGCTAGAGGCACAGAGACACAGAGGTTTCACAGAGAAAAACAGAAGAGGAGAGAGGGGAACCGCGAAACACACGAACTAAACGAAAAAACACGAAAAGAAGAAAGACGAAAAGAGCATAGACAAATCCGCAGATGCCGCCCAATGCTTAGAATGAACAGGCTTCTCTTCTCGGTTCCTAATCCTGTTTAATCCTTCTAATCCCGTTAATCCTGTCTATTTCTTTTCCTCCCCTTTTCGTCTTGGTTCGTGTATTTCGCGGTTCCCCATCTCCTTTTCTTCCTCTGTGAAACCTCTGTGCCTCTGTGTCTCTAGCCGCAGGCGGGTGGTTCATTTATCCTGTTTTTGTAGAGGGTTTGGCGTCGTCGCGGGGGCGGGTGAGCGGTAAAAGGACGGTGAAGACGGTTCCTTTTTCGGGCAGATTGTCCATGCGCAGTTCGCCGTGATGCAATTCCACGTAGCGGCGCACGAGGGGCAGACCCACTTCCCAGCCTTCATAGCCGCGCGTCTGCACGTTTTCCAAACGGGGGAACGGACTGAGCATGTTGGCAAAGGCTTCAGCCGGCAGATGCAAAGCCGTGTCGCTCGCCTCCATAATCAGCCAGGGCGTGCTGCGCCGAACGCTCAAAACCACTTCGCCCCCGGCAGGCGTGGCGCGCAGGGCGCTGGAAAGCAGATGGTACACGACGTGGCGCGCGATATTTTCCGCCATTTCCACCATGCCCAGGTCCTCCGCCAATTGCATCTCAAACCGCACGTTTTTGCGTCCGGCAAGCGGCATCAGAATTTCGTACAGGTGCTGCAGCATGGCCGTGACATTGACGGGGCGGTATTGCAGCGTCAGCTTGCCCGCGCGAATGTGCAGCAGGTCGAGCATGTTGCTGATAATCTCATTGAGGTTCTGCGCCGAGTTTTCGATGTTGCTGACCCGCTCCGCCTGCTGTGGCGTCAGTTCGCCATACGTTTCTTCCAGCAGCAGTTCCGCAAACCCCATGATCGCGGTCAGGGGTGTGCGCAATTCATGCGAGGCATTGCCTAAAAAGCGTTCCGCCAGATGCGCGGTAGCGAACGTCTGCTCCTGATGCGCCGCGATCTGCTGTTCCAGCCGTATGATTTCAATGTCGGCAACACAGGCCGCAAGGGCTTCCAGCGCGCCATCCACAAAAACCATATCCGGTTTCGCGTCCGCATTGTCCTCGTCTTCCGTTGCCCGGCGCATTTGCGTGGCAAGCAGCCGAAGCATAGGCCGCAAATCCGCCCACGCGACAGGCAGAGCGACTAATTGCTCGGCGCAGGCGTTCAGGGAATTGCGAAAGCCGTCAAAGGTCGCGGCGTCTTCCGGCCTGGGCAGGTTTGAATCGGGCAGGTAAACGGCATGTCCGTCCTGGGCAGAGTTGCTGGTCACGTTGTCAAGCGGCAGCCGTTGCGCGGCAGGAGGCGCGTTTTCGCGCAGCAGGTTCAGCACCCCCGACAGCGCTTTCCACACCGCTCCATTGACGGCAAGCAGGGCCGGGTCAATATGCTTCCAATGTTTTACAGCCTCGGCCTGCCACAAGCGCAGTATCTCCGAAGTTTTGTTGTGTGCAATCAGGGGCGATGCGGTCATACGCATGATTCCTTGCTGTTTCGACGCGCTCAGGGCGTTGCCTTGTCTTTAACGTCTTTGTCTGGACTGTCTTTGTCTTTGCTGTCGCCGGTTTTATCGGCTTTATCCGCTTTGTTGTCCTTGGGCGCGCGCTTACCCACGCGCGTCAGCACCAGGGCGGTCAGGTCATTGGCGGAATAAACCAGCGCGGACGTGTCGAAGACATGCGCGACGTTGCGCTCCGCCGCCACTTTGCCGACCGTTTGGCGCAGTTTCGCCATTTGCGCCCGGCGAAACGCTTCCAGGCGCTCGGCCTGCTGCGCGCGGGCATCGTCCTGCCAGTATGGCAAAATGGAAGCCAGCAACCGGCTCTGCTCCTGCAATTGTTTCATCCGCGTTTTGTCTTCGGCTGTCAGCAGGTTGTCGGGCTTGATTTGCAGCTTGTTGAGTTCGTCCTGGCGCTGATCCGAAAGCGCGCGCAGGGCTTTCTGCCGCGTCTGATCCGCCTCTGTTTTTGTGGCCTTGAAGGTAATCGCGCCGTACTCCTGAAGCTCGTTTTCGTCCAGCATGGATACGGTTTTCAATTCTTTCAGGCGTGTGCTGATGTCAACGGCGATTTCATTGGCGCGCTGCGCCAGTTGCTCCGGCCCGCCGCTGGCCGCATAAACCCGATCCATGTCCACACAGGCGATTTGCCCGCTCAACAGGGGGGCTTGCAGATTCTCGCGCTCATTGCCCGCCTGCCGCGCATGGCTCATCAGGCCGCCCGCGCCAATCAGCAGCGCGCACGACAACACGCCGACATGCAGCCAGAGCGAGTTCTTGAACCTGCCGGCGTGAGCGGGATGGCGCAATTCGGGTAGGGAAGGCGGCGTTGAAATGGCGGTTTCCTGTTTGGTTGTATCGGAAATTGTTTCCGGTGAAGACGGCAGCGCGTGAGCGGAGTAAACAGCGTTTTGCGCGGATGGGTTACGAAACATTCGAGAACACCTTTCCTAAACTTCCGTAACGAACGTGAGACGCGCCAACTCGCGTTCTTGTTCTGTGGATATTTGCACATTTTCTTTGTGATGATCTGTAATGGATTGCTGGATTGTCAACGTTGTTTCGGCGCAGAACTCTGCGGCATTGCGGCATTTGCATCATTGGCTTGGTGGCATGAGCGTTGTCGGCGCAATGTCTGCATCCTGAATGTTGCGCGCCTTTAGCGCGTGAAGACTCGCCGCCCTTCGATGCGCAATCGCCCCTGCGCAAACAATTGCACCGCGCGCGCATACGCCTGGTGTTCGCAGGGCAGGATACGCGCCGCAAGCGTTTGCGGCGTATCGTCGTCTTCCACAGGCACGGCAGTTTGCAGTATAATAGGGCCTGTGTCATAATGTTCATCAACGAAATGCACCGTGCATCCGCTGACCTTCATGCCGCTGTCCAGAACGGCCTGATGGACGTGTTCGCCGTACATGCCTCTGCCGCCGAAAAGCGGCAGCAGGGCGGGATGCACGTTCATAATGCGCCCGGCATACGCGGTCACAATCGGCGGCGGCAATCGGCGCATGTATCCCGCCAGACATATCAATCCGATGCCATGCCGCGCCAGTACGCTGTGCAGCGCGTCTGCGTAGCCCGCTTCATCGTCCTGGTACTTGCGCGGCGATACGACGGACGTGGGAACCTGCATGGCGCGGGCGCGTTCCAGAACCGGCGCGTCACTGCGCGTTGCGATGACGACACCCATACGCGCGGCGATTTCTCCCCCGGCGCAGGCGTCCATCAGCGCCTGGACATTGGTTCCCCGACCCTGCCCCGATACAATCGCGGCAATCGCAAGCGGGGGTGAAACAGCATCGCTCATATTCAAGACGAGTCCTTCCTGCACAAACGGCGCAGCCACAGAACATAATTACGCAAAAGTTCCAAACACATTTTGCCGAGGGGCTGAAAACTCCCGGCGCGTTTGTATCCGGTAGCAAAACATGACGAACTTGGACGGGCGAAATCGGCGGCATTTCAAGGGACAGTGGGGTTATTTTGGCCTGGCCCTGCTGATTTCCTGCTTTGGGACGGGATGTGGGCGGGCCATCAATCGCACGGCGGAGCGGCGCATACGCGAAGCCCTGCCCGATTTGCTCGGCAACGCCCGCGCCTATCGCGCGCATGTGGAAGGATCGGAAACGCGCACACTAGGCGGCAATATTGCCCGCGTCACCATTGACGGCGACGACGTAGAACTCAGCAACGGCTTATTGCTCGACCACCTGCATCTGGAACTGGAAGGCGTTCGCTACGATACGGGCCACAGGCAGGTGCGTGACGTAAAATCCGCCCGCTTTACCGCAACGGTTTCCGCCAAAAGCGTGGATCAATACCTTGCCGGCGAATCGCCGCCCGGTGAGCGGATTCGCCAGGCGCGCGTGACGTTCGGCGAAGGCAACCGCGTCACCATTGCCGCCGAGCGCATGACGTTGGGTATCGGCGTCCCGTTTTCCCTGACCGGCCCGCTGCGCGTGTCCGGCCAAAAACTGGAAATTGATCCCACGCGCCTTGTTGTTGTAGGTATTCCTTTAACGGGGGCGCCCATGCGGTTTTTGGTGCAGCGCTTCGAGGGCGGCGCGAACCTTTCCGTCCTGCCCTTTCCCGTACAACTGACCGATGTTCACACCCAACCCGGCAGCCTGACCCTGAGCGGCACAGCCAATGTGACCGCCATTCTCCAGCAGGCGCAGCAAACGCCCACTCGCCCCAAAAATAGCCATAAATAGCATGGATACGCCGACGCCAACAACCGAATACGCCGAATGGGAAGCAACGCTTGCCGAGATCGCGCAGCCCGGACGCATGGAAACGACGCTGATATTAGGCGGCATGGACGTAGGGAAAACCACGTTTACGCGGCTGCTGGTCAACCGGCTTACCGCACACGGGCAGCGCGTCGCCATTGTGGATGGCGATTTGGGGCAGTCCGAGATCGGCCCGCCGACGTGCGTCGGGCTGGCCTTTGTGGAGCGTCCCGTACTCGCGCTGTCCGACCTGCCCGCCCACGCGCTGGCGTTTGTCGGCAGCACGTCGCCCGTCGGCCATCTGCTCGATCACGTCGCGGCTGTGCGCCGCCTGGCGGATCAGGCGAACGGGTATCCCCTTGTTGTGGACACCAGCGGGTTTCTATTCGGGTCGGGCGCGCGAAAATTAAACCAGATCGAATTTGACCTGCTGACGCCGGCGCATGTCGTAGCCTTGCAGCGGCAGGGGGAACTGGAAGGCATCCTCGCGCCCATGCGCAGGCGTCACGGCGTTCGCATCCACGCGCCCGCCATTCCCGCCTGCATCGGCAAAAAGCCGTCCGCGTTTCGCGCGCAGCGACGGGCTATGCGCTTCGCCTCTTATTTTCAAAACGCCCATCTGCACACTTATAGCTTTGATGACATCGCGTTTGTCGGGGCATGGCTTGGAAGCGGCGTCCCGGTTGCTCCGCATCTGCTGAAGTATCTGAACCAGACGCTGCAATCCCGCGCCCGCGTGTATTACGGCGAAACATCGGATCGGCAATTAAATCTGATGGTCAGCCATGCCATTCCGCAGGACGCGCCGCAGTTGGGACTGGCGCAGCAAACCTTTCGCGCGCAAAGCATCGGCCTGACCGTCGCGCCGCGCCTGCGCCACCTGATGCTCGGCCTGGAAGGAGCAAACGGCAAGCTGCTTGGCCTGGGCCTGCTGGAAGCCATTGATTTTCGGCGGCGCGCGTTGGGAGTGCTGACGCCTGTACGCGCGCCGGGCGCTGCCTGTATCGTCCGCATGGGCAGCCTGCGCGTCCAGCCGGACGGAACGGAAACCGGCGCGCTGAAACCCGGCGAACTATAAACATTGGCAGAAATCTAATCAGCACAACGCGGGCATCTTATTTTTCCGGCTGCGGCGAAAACAGCCGGGAAGAAATAAGATGCCCGCGCATAATTTTAGAAACAGGCACTTAACCGAAACGCTCAATGGAAATCATTGTGTCGGCAAGCGCGCGGCTAAACGAAGGGGCGCTGAAAGTTCGTAGTTCCTGCCTCTCTATCAACTTCGAACTATCAACTCTCAACTGCTTAATCCGCTCTGCCTTTGCCGGCGCTGCCCCCGCCGCCACCGGAAGTGGAAAGCCCCGGACGCTGACGACCACCGCTACCCCCGCCGCTGTTGGGAACACCGGGAGCGCCCAGTCCGCCGCCGCCTGCGGAACCGCTGGAGTTGGTGTCAATCAAGTGGGGAGCCTGGTTTTCGCGCAGGAACACTGCGATGGCGACCACTTTGCCATTGAGCAAGCTGATCTGAGCGTGGTGGCGGATGTTGTAGTTCAGTACAAGGTTGGTAGACTGCTTATCTACGGTATCCGGCCATCCATACGTGCCGTACACTTTGGCTGCCGAGTCTCCTAAATGAATACCGCGCTCGGTAGGCTGGCCCTTGAAACGCCCGCGTTCCCACACGGACACACAGCGCTCATCGCCATTAAAGGCAAAGCAATAGGCTAGTTCGTCACGCGGGTAAAGATAAACCCATATGAAGCCGCCCGACTCGGCAAAGGTAACAGGCTTGTCGCTGGACCCGGACGCGCCGCCAAGCGCAGAACCGCCCCCACCGGGCGCGCCCAGCCCCCCGCCGCCCTTGCTGGGGGGAGGAGCCAGCAGACCGCCCCCCGGACTGCCGCCACTGCTCGGCACACCTGGCCCGCCCAGGCCACCACCCACGCCGCCGCCACCGCCGCCGCTGCTCGCATCCGCCATGCCTGTAACTCCGCCCGTTTCCTTGCCACTGGCATCCATGGCAAAAATGAAGTTCACGGACTCATCGGCGCGATAAACGCGCGACGGCTGCCCATACAATTGCAGGACGCGCTTGTAGCTTTGCAGCAGGCGCACCCCCAGCAATTCTTTGTCAATCACGCCGACGCGGGCATTTGCGCGTGGAGCCGGAATCCACGCCAGCAAACCGCCCGTGATGCACAGACTACACAGCCCGGCTACTCCCTTACGCATTCTTCACTCCTTCGCTTCGAGTGTTTCGGTTCGAGTGTCCTGTCAGTTATTTCACAATGCCAATGGTGATGCCGACGATCTCATTGTGCAGGCTCTGGAACGCAACCCGTTCTTTGCCCGCGCCGTAGCGCAGCACCACGTATTCGCCGACATGTTCCCCGTCGTTGCTCCAGCCATAATTCTTCAGCACCGCGCCCAGCTGCATTCCCAGCGTAATGCCCTGCGCCGTAACCGCTGCGGGCATGTTTTTGGCGACGGGCGTATTCGGGCGCGGGCGGAAGCCATGCGCCTGAATTTGGATGACGCGGCCCTGCTTGTTGAACAAAAACGCATAGAATCGGCCCTGCTGCGGATACTTGTACCACCAGACAGTTTCTTCGCTCGGCCCGGTGGATTCGCCGCCACTGCCCGGAATGATGGGCAGGCCACCGTTCGCGCTCCCGCCCGATGCCCCGCCACCCGGAGCGCCGCCACTGCCGGGAAATCCCCCGCTGCCGCCCGGTCCCCCGCTGCCGGGAAACCCGCCACTGCCACCGGGACCACCACTGCCAGGACCGAAACCGGGCAAGGCAGGACCGAAACCACCGCCGGGACCGCCACTGCGGGGTGAGCCGCCGCTGCCGGGAAATCCGCCGCTGCCGCCGGGTCCTCCGCTGCCGGGAGGTCCCAATAATCCGCCGCCGCCGCCCGGACCCAGTCCGCCGCCGCCGGGAGCGCCGCCGCTGTCAGCCTCGCCGGGAATCGGCATCCCCACCTGAATCTCGGCAGGCTGCCCAAAGCGGCGCAGCACATCTTTGTAGGTACTCAGCAATTGGACGCCGATCAGACTGTTTTCCGGCTTGGTTGTCCGGGGCGGCGCGGCGCTTGTACTTAAAACGGATATGGAGGCCATCACGCCGATCCCGGCAATGACAGCGGCAGGACGCCGTATGTGCATGTTAAATTCCCTTCTGGAGTGTGGGTATTCAGGTATTCAGGTTTTCGGTGTTCAGGAATTGGGCTTATATCTTGTATCTACATTATTCCCTGTTCGCTGCCGCAAAGCAAAATTCCTCTAAAGCCAAACGTTTTACGTCAAAACTACGCAATCCCTCTCAACCGCTTCCGCACTTCTCTAATATCTAATGCCTGATGCCTTCTTACTCCGTGTGTCGTGTGCGCGCATACGCGGCGGCGGCGCGGCGGGCGGCTTCGCGGGAAGCGGCCAAACGGCGAGCGAGGGCGTCTACGGTCGCAAACGCATAGCCGCGCCGCCGCAGCTCGCGGATAATGGTCGGCAGGGCTTGCAGTGTGCTTAGTTTGCCGTTGTGCATCAAAATCACCGAGCCGGGCCTGACCTGCGCCAGAACCGCGTCGGCAACCTGCTGCGCCCCGATGACTTCCGAACCGTAAACGTCTACCGTCCACATGCAAGGCGTGACGCCCCACGCGCGCACGATGCCTGCTACCGTGCCGTTCCAGTTGCCGCCGGGCGGACGCAGGTAGCGGGGCGTTTTGCCGGTCACAGCCTGCACTGCCGTTTGGGTCTGCATCACTTCACGGGCTATGGCCTCCGGCGACAATTTGGTCAGGTTCGGGTGCGTGTAACTGTGGTTGGCGATTTCCATGCCTGCCGCGTCCAGTTGGCGCGTCAGGTCGGGATATTCCATCACATGCCGCCCGATGACAAAAAACGTGGCGGGAACCTGCAGGCGCGTCAGCAGATCGAGCAGCGGTTCCGTGACGCCGGGTTTGGGGCCGTCATCGAACGTGAGCGCGATCACTTTTTCATCGGGCAGTCCACCCCACATCGCTTCGCCGCCCGGCGTTATGCCGCCGCAGGAAATCAGGCCGCGCCGGGCATCCGGGCTGTCGGGACGAACCGCGCAGGCGCGGGCAAACCAGTGCCGCGCCGCGTCCGTACTGCCCAATCGCTGCTGCGCCACGCCCAGGGTATACGCGCATGCAAAACGATCCGGGCGCAGGGTCAACATTTGCCACATCTGCCCGCGCAGCCGCGCAATTCTATCGGAGTCAACGCCCGCTCCGCTTTGCGGGTTGGACGCGCGGATGCGCCGCGTCACGCGCCGCATTTCTACCGCCTGGTTGTCGTACAGCAGGATGGACAGCGTATGCCAGCCATTCGGAACCGCGCGGGTATCGAGATTCAGGGCAAACGGGCGCGTGTTGACCAGGCCAAGCGAGCGCCCGTCCAGTTCATACGCCACATACGCCACGCTCGGAATGACATCTTCGGGCGCGACTTCCACCACGCCACTCAGTCCCTTTTGCGCGGGCAGGGGAGCGGCCAGGCCATTCACGACCACGTTTTTGGGCAGCGGCTTCGCCCCCGAATCGAGGGCATGCGCGGCTTCAAAGGTCATTAATATGCCGCTCGGCTCCACAATGGAATCGCCCGCAAGCATCGCCTGCGCCTGCTCCATTTCGTCCGAAGCGCGCCGCGCATCGCCCTGCTGCATGGCGTTCAATCCGGCAAGCGCGTGAACGGCAGGGGCCATTGCGTCGGGAAACCCGGAGGAGGACAGCGCCACCTGCGCGCCCCCAAGCCATTGCGCGTACCGCCGCGCCAGTAGTAAATACGATTTGTCGCCGCCGCTCCGCTCCGATTTGGCAAACCAGTTCAGCGCTCCGGTTCGGTCTCCCCCCGCAAGCTGCGCCAGTCCCAATCCGTACTGCGCAAGGGCGTCGTCGGGATCGCCGACAAGCGCGTTTTGAAATGCAACGCGGGCATGGCCGCCGTCGCCCGTATTGAGCAGCAGCGCGCCTGCAAGAATGGATGCGTTGGCGTCACCGGGCGCGTCTTTGAGGGCGCGATTGGCCTGCTGCGCCGCCCCGACCCAATCCCCTTTGCCCGCTTTGGCAAGGGCGTTTTCCGCAAGCGCGAGCGGCGTCACGTCTTTACCCGCGCCGTCGCCAACCGAAACGCCGGCAGACAGGGGCGAAGCGGCCAATCCCAAAACACCACCCACAAGCAAAGCGCTCAATGCCACAGAATGAAACTTCCGCAGCCGGGAAAACCCTTGTTTACACGATTGTTGACGCGAGAAACAAATTCGGTTCCGCACAGAAAAAACGGTTTGTCTTGCCATATTACTTGATAAAACTCAATCTTCCAATGGTTATGTCGGGAGTTTGGCGAAAAAGGTTCACAGAGATCGGTGTTCAGGTATTTGCAAGCACCCATATTCGCCAAACGTATTAAATACCATGACCTGAACACCTGAATACCTGAATACCTGAACACCGGATTTAGGGTCGCGCATCCCGCAAATTATCGTCTATGGCGATGAGGAGGCTGACGGTTTGCGCAAGTTCCACATCGAAGGATGAGGCTTGAGCGCCTGATTTTGCCTTTGTTTTGGCAGCGTATTGAGTATGTTCCCACGCGGCTTTGGTATGCGCGACACGAGCGGGAAATAATTGGAGCGCGTGAACGGTACGCTGCCACAGGGCGCGATTGGGCGCGTCGGTATCGCGCAGCGCGGGCAGGCGTTGTCCCGGCTGCGTTGCTTCCACGCTGCGGGCAAGCAAATTCAGGTAGCGCTCGATGCGCGTTTTATAATGGGTCGGCGTTTCCCCTTGCAGCGGCAGCGCAATGCGGCGCAGATAGATATTCAGGTCTTCGCCCGGGTGACGCAGGCCGGCATTGTCAATCAGGGCGGAGCGCGCGTCTTCCACGCCTGCGGCCATAACATTAATGTCGCGCTGCGTGAGGGATGTGGGCGCAGCCTGCGCATGGGATAAGACCATTGCGAAACCTATCAAAGAAGAAAACAGCAGGCAGCGCGTAAATAAATCTGCTTTGTTTCGTTGGAACATAAAATGTTCTTCCTCTCCCAAACTTAGGAGAAGAACTTGCAAACTGTTTTCACATTAACTGAGTTCGCCATGTTTAATGAAAACGCCGTATGTCCGAACGCCGAATACCCAATACCGAACACCGATTCCAAAAAACCTAACGCTATTATACCTGCCCGACACGAGCGTAGCAAGCGGCCTGCCACCGAAAAGCGGGAAAAGAGCCGAAAACCGAGAAAAGAAGGAAAAGAAAGGCATAAGGCTGAAATTTTCCGTTTGTTGCGGCTGCAATCAAAATTGCGTCCCTCGCGTAGTACGTGGTAGAATGTAGCGTTTGCCCTGCCCGCAATGGCAGCGCGATTCAAGCTCTTAAACGCGACTTCCACATTCAACAGCGAGGTGATTGCACATGACCGCTACAGCCACAGCCACAGCCGATGGTTTGAGGGACGTTATAATCGGCCAGTCCGAAATCTGCGATGTTCAGGCGCAGGGGAACTTGTACTATCGGGGTTATAATATCCACGAATTGGCAGACCACTCCACGTTCGAGGAGGTGGTCTATTTGTTGTGGTACGGCAAGCTGCCGTCCCTGTCCGAACTCAACGCTTTCAGCGAACAGCTTGCCGAACAGCGCGATTTGCCCGCCGATGTGCTGACGCTGCTGCGCCATTACCCCAAAAACGCGAATTCGATGGATGCCCTGCGCACGGCTATTTCGGCGTTAGGAATGTTCGACCCGGACATGGGCGACAACTCCAAAGACGCTAATCTGCGCAAAGCCGCCCGCCTGCAAGCCAAAATCCCCACGATTGTCGCCGCCATCGAGCGCTTGAGTCAGGGCCTGGAACCCGTGCAGCCGCGCCGCGATTTGAGCCTTGCCGCCAATTTCCTGTATATGCTGCACGGCGAAGAGGCCGACCCGCTGTATGTCCGCACTTTTGACATTGACTTTATTCTTCACGCCGACCATGAGATTAATGCCAGCACCTTTGCGACTCGCGTGACGGTAGCGACGGGCGCGGACATTTATTCCGGCATGGTGTCGGGCATCGGAACGCTGTCGGGACCCAAGCACGGCGCGGCAGCCGAAGAAACGATGGAAATGCTGCTGCAAATTGGCGATGTGAGCGGCGTGGATGCGTATGTGCGTCCCAAACTGACAGGCGCGACGCGAACGCCCATTCCCGGCTTCGGCCATGCTGTGTACCGCGCCCCCGACCCCCGCGCCACGCACCTGCGCGAAATGAGCAAGCAGTTGGGGCAACTGCACGGGGATACCAAATGGTTCGACATGACGACGGCGATTGAAAAACTGGTGGATGAACTGAGCAACACGCCCGAACGCCTTGGCGGCGGGCAAGCAGCCGATTTACGCGAATGTGGACTGCTTTTCCGCGTCCTGCTACTACGAAATGGGCCTGCCTGCCCGCCTGTACACGCCCATTTTCGCCATCAGCCGCACATCGGGCTGGTGCGCCCACATGAGTGAGCAGCTCACCAACAAGAAGATCATCCGCCCCCGCGCCGAATACGTCGGCAAGCACGACGTTCCCTATACGCCCATCGAACAGCGCGAAGCATAGCATACTGCCTTACATATTTGCCTGTAGGAAAGGAGGGGTAACTTACGTTTACCCCTCTTTTTTCTGATTAACGGTATGTAGAGGCATCGTCGAAATCTTGGCAATGCAGCGCTTCCAGCCCGATGTCTCGTTGTGTCAGGTTGTAGGAGAGAGGCGTCGTGACCTCGTAAGCGTCAGGGCGAACGGGAGGCGTGAAACATAGGACTTGCACCTCCCTTCCTGTCTGGATAGCACCTGTGTATAACATCTGAATAGTAGACGTTTGTACATGTTTAGACAGACTGAAGAAGGCAAAGGTTTCGTTTGTTTCGCGTTAATTTACTCTTTTTTGGCTTTTTTCTGGATTGTTTTGCGGGAGGGCTGCTGTTGGGGTCGTGTGTGGGAATGGAGAGGAGGCGCTTGCTTCGGGGTTATACATCTATCTCTTGCCGGAGGGCACAACCTGTGATATTGTTGGCGAATCCAAAAGAGGTTGTCCGTGTTCAGCAGATACATCAGGCCGCTTCCTCATCGTCTTCCGGGCGAAGCGCCTCGCGATACTCACGCCCAAGCCGCTGTTGCTTCCCCATGAACCTTCACTGTTGGCAAACGCGCCGAAACGCTGTTCCCACCAAGGCATTGTCGTTTGCGGTTTGTCCGTCGCCAACTGCTGTTTCAGCAACGCGAGTTCTTGTTCAATGGTAGTCAAGCGTTCTTCAACCGATGTTACTGCCATCGCTGTTCTCCTCACAAATCGGCACTATAAGATATTCTCTCTATTAGGAGTATGCTTATTATGTTACTACACCTAAATCATTTTCTTGTCCAACAGGTAGTTTCTTCCTGTGTCAAGCACATAGCCTCCCACCCACTGCGCTTGAACTCCTGAATAGATGACAGGAACTTTTTCTGTAGACAAATGTGCGCAGGTCGGCTCCTTTGTTCTCTCAAATGCATGGCTTATGGCTAACAACATCGTATCTTAGTGTAGTCCTCGCTTCAATAATTGATAGGGGATAGAGATGTGGTCTACTGACGTAGGTTCTGGCTTCAAAGTAACTTGCGTCAAGGCTACTTTGATTTTGTCAGCAAATATTCACTTAGCGGAGTATGTCGGTGTCTGTTTCACCGGCTTCATGGCTTCCAACATTCCCTTAAAACTCGCCAATTGATGCAAAGCGACTTTGAACTGTTCTGGAGTGGTAATCATAAGCGCACCTCGACAATGCCTTTTGGCTGTTTTGTCACCTTATCGTGATCGAAGCCATCCAGACGGCATATCAGGGGAACGGCTACGTCACTTTGAAAACATGAAAATATTGCCGCATTAGCTGCTTCACGAAGGCGTACTGCATCCAGTTCCACGCAACGTTGATAGCGTCATCAGGAAGAAGAGCGGCATGTTCTTTGTCATCCGTATGACCAGATGGGATGATGGGATCACACGCATTCGGCGGATTGCTGCGCGTTTCCAAAACATGACAGAGATGCCACCGCATCCTGCAGTACACGATAATTAACGAGCAACGCCGCCTCTGACGTCCTGCGCCAACAGGGTTTCCATGCCGACTCACCACAGCCCGGATATACGCCCTGTCCTCGCAATACTGCCGCACGTACGCCACGACTCGGATTGTTAGAAAATGCCTTCCGGCAACACGATGCCTAATCTGCCGCCGGGTTTCAGCAGCGACAAACACCGCTCAATAAACAAAACCTCCGTCTTTACTTTGCCTTTGCCGCCCCCGCCCATGTCGAACAGACTGGCGATAGGATCGCCTTCCGCCCCTTCCAGCCGCGCCAGCGCGTCCCGATACAAACTGCCGTACTCCTGCTCGTAGCGCCGCTGCGCGTCCCGGTCTATCTGGTAATCGCTGTCGCGCACGATGTCGGACGATTTCACATTCGACCCGAACGGCGGATTACTCATAAATGATATCGAACCGCCCCTCAAAAATGCCGTTCACATTCAAAAACCCGTTATGATGGTGTACGCCGCCGTGTCCGTCACCGTGCATAATCATGTTCATTTTACTTGTACGCGCCATCCGGTCGTTTGCGTCCGTGCCGTACAAACAGCGGTTTGACAGTTTCCAAAGTGGCGAATCCCGTTCCCTCTGGTCGAGTTCCTTCTGCCGCCAAGCGTCTTTCTGCCGCAGCAACTCGGCTTTCTGCGCATCGCTCAGGTCAGCCCGCGCGTTTGTTTCCGCTTCAAAGCGGCGATATTCTCCATCCACGCTCTGCGTAATCTGTTCGCGCACCAGTTCAAACGCCCGAATCAGAAAGCCGCCCGAACCGCTGGCCGGATCGCAAATCACGTCACCCGCTAGCGGCTGTACCATGCGTACCATAAATTCAACAATCGGGCGCGGCGTGAAAAACTGCCCGATTTCACCCCGAAACGTCCGGCCTAAAAAGCGTTCAAACGCAATTCCCTTAATATCTTCGCTCGTATCGCTCAGGTTGTACCGCTCCAGCAGGCCGACAATTTCCATACTCGTCGCCGGTTTCAGGTTGATCTTTTGGCTGGTCTCGTCCACAAACAGCCGGTCGTCACGATAGTACAGTTTTGTCAGGTCGAACAGGGAATTGATAGGATCGTCGCCAAGCTGCTCCTTGAGATAGTCCTGCGTGAAACGATTCTGCCGCAGCTTCTTGCGTTTCAATTCCCGCTCTACATACACTTTGACAAACAAAATTTTGGCGATTTCATCAAAAGCCGCAGCCGGGTTTTTATGTTCGCGGTTCCGAATAACGTTGTGGCATTTGTGCAGCAGGTCGGCAAACTCATCCTCCCGGAACGTTTTCAGCTTTTCGATAAGTTCCTTTATCTGCTTGTCGTTGTCGCTGGCATGGGGAATGTCGGTAATCTCTTCCACATAGCCGGGCATTTTGTCTTTCAGGACGCGCCAATAGCGCGTTTCGCGGTTGTTGTGCGTGACAAAAAACGGCGCATCTACAAACCGCGCGTAGTTTTCACCCTGCTGATAATCCTTTTCCGAAATGGTCACGTTGTCCGACTTGCACTCAATTACGATCAGCGGACGCTTCTTGTCGGCTTTATCCTGCGCTGTCCGCCAGATAACAAAATCAGCGCGGGCATGGGCGGAACCCCTGCCCGTCAATTCCAACTCTTCCGCCATTTGCTCAAGTGGATAGCCGTATTCGTTGACCAGCGTACAAAGATACTCCTGCCGAACGCGCTCTTCGGGCTGTTCTACAAGATACATTTTACGAAGCGGACTATAAATCTTGTTGTTACTGCGCTGAACCGAAAGGTGGGAAGGGGAAGGCATCGCCTGTGTCATACTGAAAATACTCCCGCACAGAATTTGTCATTTGTTTCTACACAGCCTTCATATATTCCTGCGTGTAGAACCAGACACGGTGCGTTTCAAATTCAGAAAGGAGCAACGCGGCAATTATCCGCTTTCCGCCAAAGGGAGGGCGCGTCAAGTATAATAAAGGAAGAGGAGAGAACACGCCCTATGTCCGATATGCCCGAACCCGTACCCTTCCCGACCGAAGCCGACGCGCCGCCCGAAGCCGAGGATATTCCCTATTTGCCGGAGTATGCGCCTGCCGGGGAGAGCCAGGACGAATTTGTTTTGCGCCCGCCGCTTGCCCTTGCCGAGATTGAAGCGGAAACTCGCGCTGTTGATCCCAATCATCCCCTGCTGAAAAGCCTGAACCCCGTGCAGCGGCAGGCCGTGCTGCATGGAACCGGGCCGCTGCTGCTGTTTGCCGGAGCCGGGTCGGGCAAAACGCGCGTTTTGACGCACCGCGTCGCCTACCTCATTTCCGAGCGCAATGTTCTGCCGCGCCACATTCTGGCCGTGACGTTCACCAACAAGGCCGCGCAGGAGATGAAGGAGCGCATCAACAAACTCGTGGGCGACAATGTGGGCAAGCACCTGTGGGTAGGCACGTTTCATGCCCTGTGCGCCCGCTTATTGCGCGAGTTCGGCGAAAAGATCGGGCTGGACCGGGACTTTGTCGTGTACGACGATGCCGACCAAATGACGCTCATCAAAGAGTGTATGCGGCAGTTGAACATTGACGAGAAGAAGTTCGCGCCCCGCGCCCTGCTGTCCCGCATCAGCGCGGCAAAGGAAAAACTGGTGCGCCCTGCCGATTGGCACAAGCACTTTTTAGGCTTCTTCGACGACATTGCGGGCAAAGTCTATCCCGTTTATCAGCAGAAACTCCGCGACAACAACGCGCTGGATTTCGACGACCTGCTCACGGAAGCCGTTCACTTGTTACAGGAACGCGCCGACGTGCTGGAACGCCTGCAAAACCGCTTTCGCTACATTCTCGTGGACGAGTATCAGGACGTAAACCACGTCCAGTACATGCTGCTGCATCATCTTGCCATTAAGTATCAAAATCTATGCGTAGTTGGCGACGATGATCAAAGTGTGTACGGGTGGAGAGGCGCAGATGTTCGCTTGATTTTGCAGTTTGAGCATGACTATCCGAACGCGACCGTGATGAAGTTGGAGCAGAATTACCGCTCCACGCAGACGATTTTGGAAGCCGCGTATGGCGTCGTGCGCCACAACAAAGGCCGCAAGGACAAAAAACTGTGGACGGAAAACGAAGAGGGCGTTCCGCTCCACATGCACGAGGCCGCCAACGAGCAGGAAGAAGCCGCGTGGATCGCGCAAAAGGTGCGGCAGGCCGTCAAGGAAGGCGGGCAAAAGTGGAGCAATTACGCCGTTCTGTACCGGACGAACGCGCAGTCGCGCATCATGGAAGATATGTTCCGCAACTGGTACATTCCCTACAAAATCGTGGGCGGCGTCCGGTTCTACGAGCGCAAGGAAATCAAGGACATTCTCGCGTACCTGCGTATCCTGTCAAACCCGGTAGACAGCATCAGCCTGCGGCGTATTATCAACGTTCCGGCGCGGGGCATCGGCCAAAGCACCTTTACGGCCATTGAAGAAGACATGCTGCTGTCGGGGCGCAATCTGTGGGACACCATTCAGCACATCGGCAACGTCAGCACGGTCAGCAGCCGGGCGCGGACGAAACTGGCCGAGTTCGCCTCCTTAATCGTATCGCTCCGACAGGAGCGCGAACATTCGACAGTTTCAGAACTGGTACAAAAGGTGCTGGACAGAACGGGCTATCAGCGGGCATTGGAAGAGGAAAACACGCTGGAAGCGCAGTCCCGCCTGGAAAACATCGGGGAACTGGTGACGGCGGTTCGGCAGTTCGAATCCGAAACCGAAAGTCCGAGTTTGCAGGCGTTTTTGGAGCAGGTGTCGCTCGTATCGGATATTGACAGCCTTGACGCCAACGCGGAAGCCGTGACGCTGATGACGCTTCACGCCGCCAAGGGGCTGGAATTCCCGACGGTGTTTCTGGTCGGCATGGAGGAGTGCGTATTTCCCCACGCCCGCTCGATGGAGTCGGACAAGGAATTGGAGGAGGAGCGGCGCTTGTGCTATGTGGGCATTACGCGCGCAAAGCGCGAAGTGGTGTTCAGCTTCGCCAGCCGCCGCACCACATATGGCAACATCGCCTTCAACCCGCCGTCGCGCTTTCTCAAAGAGATACCGTCCGAACTGTTCAAAGCCAACCGCAACCAGCGCGGCCCAACGGTTTCCTCTTTCGATCCTGATGAGGATGAAGAAGGGAACAGGGACAGGGACAGGGAACAGGGAATCAGGCCGAAACAGAAACTCTGGGATCAAGGACTTATTTCGCCGCGCGAGGAGAAGCAGCGGGCGGAAGCCGCCGGGTACAAAGTCGGGCAGAAGGTGAAACACGCCACGTTCGGCACGGGCGTAATTCTCAAGGTCGCGGGCGAGGACGCGAACACGCAATTGGAAGTGGCGTTTCCGAACGTTGGCGTCAAAAAACTGCTGCTGGCGTATGCCAAACTGGAGCGCGTGAAGTAACAGGCGCAGAGGAGAACTACCATGACAATCGCAGTTCCACAACCCAAAACGGATAAAACCCGCAAGCCCCGCGAGATTGATTATCCCGTTCGAGATAACAACCCTATGGCTGAAACCGACAAACACGCCGATCTGATGGTGTACACGAAAACCGCGCTGCAAGTGCGTTATGCCGATCAACCGGACGTCTATGTGTCCGGCAACAACTTCCTCTATTATGAGGAGGGCGCTCCCAAAAAGTGCGTATCCCCGGATTGCTATGTGGTCTTTGGAGTTCCCAACTACAAGCGCGACTCGTACATGAGTTGGCGAGAGAGCGGAAAGCTGCCGAGCGTGGTATTCGAGTTCACCTCCGCAAAGACAAGCAGTGATGATATCAACGTGAAACGCCCCCTCTATGAAACCGTTCTGCGGGTGAATGAGTATTTTTTGTTCGACCCGACCGGGGATTATCTGGAACCCCGGCTGCAGGGCTGGCGGCTGATTGACGGACGCTATCAGCCGATCCCTCTGGAAAACGGACGCATGCACAGCGAACAATTGGGGCTTGACCTGGTGCAGCAGGGCGAAACCATGCGCCTGTTCGATCCTCAGCGCGGCGAATTTTTGCTGGATTTGCTGGAAGCAACGCAGCGCGCCACAATGGAAGCGCAGCGCGCTGATTTGGAAGCGTACAAAGCGGAACTGGCGGCACGGAAGGCAGAAGCAGAAGCGCAACGCGCCAATGAAGAAGCGCAACGCGCCGAAGCGGAAAAGCAACGGGCAGAGGCGCAGGCGCAGGCGCGAGCCGAAACAGAAGCCGAAAATGCGCGTTTGCGCGCGGAATTGGCCGC
Source organism: uncultured Chthonomonadaceae bacterium (assembly GCA_963835065.1). GTDB lineage: Bacteria > Armatimonadota > Chthonomonadetes > Chthonomonadales > Chthonomonadaceae > CAWFQB01. The sequence goes on from CAWIEK010000001.1 coordinate 146,138, forward strand.
GCTGCGCGGCACGAACCAGACTTAGACGGGAGTAACCGTGAGCAATCAAAAAGTGATTCGCGCGCTGAAAACAGCCTGGGAACGCGAAGTGGAAGCGGCGCAGTTGTACCGCCTGCTTAGTGAACAGCAGGAGGACGCGCACCGGCGCGACATTTTTCTCAGACTGGCGCAATCCGAGGAACAACATGCCCGCGAGTTTGGCAGCCGAATTGAAGCGCTGGGCGGTACATTGCCATCCGCCAATACAAACCCGACTGCGGCGCAGCGCCTGATGGCGCGCTCATTGGGCACGGACGCTATGCTGCGCCGCATCGAAGCCGAAGAAGATCGCAACGTCGCGCAATTTGACCGCTTTGCGCAGGCGCTGGCCGAAGATCAAATCTCGCATGAGCTGTTTACGCGCATCGAAGATGAGGAAAAACAACATGCCGGCCTGCTGCACACGCTGAAAACGCCCGACGAACCCAAAGGCCGATCTGGAAGCCATGTTAAAAGGGGAAAAGTGGCACGGTTCTACCGGCAGTTGGATTGGGGATGCCATTTATGGCCTGAATGACGGGTTGGGGGCTGTATTCGGCGTGGTCAGCGGCATGGCGGGCGCAACCGCCACGCACCTCAACACCGCCGCCACCAACGCGAGCGCCGCCACTGCTGCCACTTCTGACCCCCTGCAAAGCGGCAAAGTGGTGCTGACGGCAGGACTTATCGCAATGCTGGCGTCGGCGCTTTCGATGGGCGCAAGCGCGTTCATGGCAAGCAAATCGGAGCGGGAAGTGTACGAGGCGGAGATTGCGCGGGAAAAGCTGGAAATCGAGCAATCGCCCGAACACGAAAAAGAAGAACTGCAATTGCTGTTTCAACTGAAAGGCTTATCGGAGTCGGAAGCGCAGCTAATGGCGGACCGCATCGCCGCCAACCCTGACCAATTCTTGAAAACAATGGCGCAGGAAGAGCTTGGCCTGAGCCAACGGCATTTTCCCAACCCGCTCACGGGCGCGTTTTCCGCCGCGCTGTCAACGGGTATCGGTGGCTCACTGCCCATTATTCCGTTCTTTTTCACGCGCGGCCTGCCCGCCCTGCTTTGCTCCGCCGCCATCGGCCTGCTCGCCCATTTCGCGGTAGGCGCGGCCAAAAGCCTGGTCACGGCCCGCTCCTGGTGGGCCAGCGGGCTGGAAATGACTGCCATCGGCTTTCTGACCGGCGGCGTCACTTACGCGATAGGTGTCCTATTTCATATAGGGTAGAAAAGAAGAAAAGGAGAATTTCCTTTTCTTCTTTTCTCGGTTTGGCTACAACTGTGTGCAGATCGCTTTTACTTCCGTGTACATTTCCAGCGCTTCGTGGCCCATTTCGCGGCCCCAGCCGGACTGTTTGTAGCCGCCGAAGGGCAGCGCGGCATCGAATATATTGAAGCAGTTGATCCAGACCGTGCCCGCTTTCAGTTGCGCGGCAAGCCGGTGCGCTTTGCTGATGTCGCGCGTCCAGATTCCTGCCGCCAGGCCGTAGATGGAATCGTTGGCGACGGGCATCACGTCCTCCACATTGGAAAACGGAATGGCCGTGACGACGGGGCCGAAGATTTCTTCCTGCACCACCTTCATGTTCGGCGTGGTGTCCACCAGCACGGTTGGCTCGACAAAGTAGCCCCGGCTGCCGATGCGATTGCCGCCCGTGACTGCCCGCGCGCCCTCGTTTCGCCCGGCTTCCAGATAGCCGCATACGCGGGTAAGCTGCTCATCCGACACCAATGGCCCCATTTGCGAGGATGGGTCAATTCCCGGCCCGACTTTGATGTTTTTGGCCGCCTCGGAGATGCCGCTGACCACATCGTCAAAGATGGATTTTTCCACGTACAGGCGCGACCCGGCGCAGCACACCTGCCCCTGATTGAAGAAGATCGCGCTTGCCGCTCCGGGAATAGCCGTTTGCAAGTCGGCGTCGTTCAGTACGATATTGGGCGATTTGCCGCCTAATTCCAGCGACACTTTTTTGAGATTGCCTGCCGCGGCTTTCAAAATCAACTTGCCGACTTCCGTGGAGCCGGTAAACGCCACTTTGTCAATGTCGGGATGAGCCGCAATCGCCGCGCCCGCCGTTTCGCCGAAGCCGGTTACGATGTTGACCACGCCGTCCGGGAAACCGACTTCGCAGATTAATTCTCCCAATCGCAGAGCGGTCAGGGGCGTTTGCTCGGCGGGCTTGAGGACAACCGTACATCCTGTTGCCAGCGCGGGGCCAAGTTTCCACGCTGCCATGAGCAGGGGGAAATTCCACGGGATGATCTGCCCGACCACGCCCACCGGTTCCCGCAGGGTATACGCCAGAAACTTCGCGCCGGGCATGTAGGGTACGGAGATGGGGATGGTGTTGCCTTCGATCTTGGTCGCCCAGCCCGCCATGTAGCGGAACAAATCAATGGCAAGCGCAACGTCGGCAACGCGGGCAATTGTGATCGGCTTGCCGTTGTCCAGGGCTTCCAGGCGGGCGAACTCGTCGGCGTTGGCTTCCAGCAAATCCGCCAGCCGCCACAACAGTTTGCCACGCTCCGAAGCGGTCATATCGGGCCACGCGCCACTCTCGAACGCCCGCCGCGCCGCCCGTACCGCTCGTTCCACGTCCGCCCGGTCCCCTGCCGGGATTTGCGCCAGCGTTTCCCCTGTCGCGGGGTTCAGGGTGGCAAACGTTTCGCCCGACTCGGCTTCCACCCACCGCCCGTCAATCAGCATCTTCCGTGTGCCGTTCAGCCAGCCGTCCTGCTGCGCCGGTTTTCCCAATGTTCTTTCCATCGTTGCCGTCATGGTTCCGCTCCTTCGCGTACTGCTTGCTCGCCGTTGCTCTTGCGCTGTTCTGGGAAATGATAGTTTCCATCCAGCGTTGCGCCATTATACAGAAAACATGCAGGGGATGCAAGTATTGTTTTCCGGCGTACTGATAGCCCCGTCGTGAACGCCCCGTCTGATGGCAGGCATGAAGAAAATATCGCGTTCAACAGAACTTATTTGCCCTCAGAAAGGTTACATAAGCAGAAGCGCGATCAAGCGGTATTCTCGAATCTGAAGGAAAAACATCATGAACGTGAAATCTCGTCTTTTCATAGGAAGTTTGTTCGCCTGTGTTTTAACCATTGTCGCGTTGCTGACCGTCCGGGCTATGTCGTTCGGCGGCGACAAAGCCAACAACGCCAAAAGCGGCACACCGGCCAACGGTGGAACGCCCGTTATCGTGGAACTGTTTACTTCGGAAGGCTGTTCCAGTTGCCCGTCTGCGGACAAAGTGATTGCGGATTTGAAGCGGACGCAGCCGATTAAAGGCGCGCGTATTCTCGTCCTGAGCGAGCATGTGGATTACTGGAACAACATCGGCTGGCGCGACCCGTTTTCCAATTCGGCGTTTACGTCCCGGCAGTACGAGTACGGGCGCAAGTTCCGGCTGGACAGCGTGTACACGCCGCAGGCAATCGTGGACGGGCAGGCGGAAATGGTCGGCAGCGAGCGCGACAATCTGGAATCGGCGATTGCCAAATCCACGCGGGGCTACAAGGCCGAAGTCGCCGTAACGCCGGAGCCGAACGCCCCTGACAAGGTGCATGTCACGGTCACGCGCCCATCCATGAGCGACGCGGACGTGATGCTGGCAGTCACGGAAGACAATCTGACCAGCAATGTGGCGCGGGGCGAGAATTCCGGGCGCAAACTGTCGCATGTCGGCGTGGTGCGCGAACTACGCAAGATCGGCAGCATTACGGGGAAGGAAACGTTCACAACAACGGCGACTTTGGAACTGGAAAAAGGCTGGAAAAAGGCCGATCTGGAAGCGGTTGTGTTCGTGCAGGAGCGCGGCAGCAAACGGATTGTGGGCGCGAATACGCTGAAGTTGGCGGCAGAGTAACGAGGAGAAAATCAGCCGCAAATACACGCGAATGGACGCAAATGGCAGGCAGGGATTTGACAGCAGCGAGGCGCGCGTTGTGCTTTGCCGGTTGATTTTTGATGGAAGCGTGAATTAAGGGAACATCCGGTCTGCGCGTCGCGTCACGCACATACCAATTCCAACTCGTGATGGTTCGGATAAGGGGAGCAAACGCATGACCGTATTGATACCCGTGATATTGGTGGCAATCGCCTACTTCGACAGCAAATCCTGGCTGTAAGCCAAAATTTGCGTTCATCATCTCTTCAGCAGTTCACACTGCTTTGACAACAAAGTCCTCCTGATGGGACGAGCGCCCTCTTCATAGTTTAGCTATGAAGAGGGCGCTCTTTATTCAGGGCGTAGGACCGGGGCGCAGCAGGGTTTACGGAGCCGTTTCGGGCGTGGCTTACGCGCTCCCACCACTGCCGCAACAACGTTCGCCTGAGAGTCTCCCAACAAATTTGGGATGGTGTCCGTAGGACACTTGCGCTTTCCTGCCAATCCTTTAATCCTGTAAATCATGGTTCAAGGCAATTACGGCGTGGTGAACTCGTATTTGCCGCTGCCGACGGCATAGACGGCGTAACCCGGTTCGCGGCGCAGAAATTTAACGCCTTCCGCCTGCGCCGCGGGTTTGCCGCTCTCGTGACATTCGGCGTTGTCGGCGGTTGGAACGTACACGGTTGCCGTTGTATTGGCGGGGATTTCGACGGACAGATGCAGGCGGTGGTTTACCATGCGCCAATCGCTTATGATCTGGCCTGCGGCGGTTTGCAATTGCGCTTTGGCGCTTGTCAGGCCGCCAACAATATGCGGATGGATACGGATAGCTGTGAAACCGGGCGCATCCGGCTGAATTCCCGCCAGCGTTTCCACGAACCACGCGCTGATGTCGCCAAACATAATGTGGTTGCGCGAGTCGGTTCCGCCCCAGCTTTCCCACAGCGTCGTGCCGCCCTGCTCCAGCCACCAGCCCCAACCCGGCTTGTCCTTTTGCGCGGCGATGCGGTACGCCACATCCGCGCGCCCGCCGTCCGTGAGGGCATGAAAGATGTACTTTGCGCCCAAAATACCGGTGTCAATGTGCCCGTTGCGCTTTTCCACCGCCGCCACGAGGGAACCCAAAACCCCTTCCTTATCCGGCGGTTCCACCAATCCCTGATACAGCGCGCAGCTTAACGCCGTCTGGCTGCCGTTCGCAATTGTAGCCGTATCGGCGTGGTAGAAACGGGCGTTGAACGCGAATTTGATTTGCGAGGCCAATTCTTTGAACTTCCACGCTTCCTCGCTTTTGCCCAACAGGGTTGCGATTTCGGCAACAATCACGGTATCCCGATAATAGTAGCCCGTCGAGGTCACTTCTACGGGCGTTTCCGTTTCGTAGGGAACCCAGTCGCCAAGCCCGATGGACACGCGGTAGTTCGGGGCCTTTGTAACCAGATAATAGAGGTACTGCTTCATGCCCTCGTAATGCTGTTCCAGAATACGTTTGTCGCCTGAATACAGATAGCAGTACCAGGGAATCAGCACGAACGCGCTGTCCCACGCGGGGCCGTTGCCCCACTCGTACCCCCACCCACTGCTCGGCACAATGCCGGGCAGTTCACCCGTCGGACGCTGCTCGTCGTTGAGGTCGTTGGCCCATTTCGCATACACGCCCCCACTGTCGAAAGCCAGCAGCCCGAACTCCGCCGCCAGGTGCGCGTCGCCCGTCCAGCCGTTTTTTTCGCGGTGCGGGCAGTCGGTCGGAATGCTTTGCAGGTTGCTCAGGTACGACAGGCGCGTGGCCTGCCAGATGCGGTTGAGCAGGGGATTGGAGCAGGCAAAATCGGCGCGGGGCGCAACATCCGAATGGAGGAACAGGCCGCGCAGGGTGTCCAGAGTCGGCTTGCCGGGAAAGCCGGTCATTTCCACGTACTGAAAGCCGTGATAGCAGAACTGCGCATGCCAGGTTTCCTCGCCTGCGCCCTTGCAGATGTACTCGTCCGTTTGAAAGCGCTGCGGCGGCTCGGCCTTGACTAAATGCTGCGCGAGGTGGGTTTGATCCAGCGTCCCGTCCGAGTGCAGACGCTCGCCGTAGCGCAGGGTGATTTTGGTTCCCGCCGGAGCGGACGCGCGCAGTTCCGCCCATCCCGCAAAATTCTGGCCCATGTCGAACAGCCATACGCCGGGTTTCGGCTCAGTCACGTTGACAGGCTTGATAACGGTTTTCACGCGGATCGGCGGGCAGATTTGCGCTGTCAATTGCCCGCCGGGTGGAGAAACGATTTTTACCGGACTCCATCGGCTGTCATCGTAACCAGCCGTGTCCCAACCAGGCAGTTCCAGCCGCGCGTCATAACTCTGCCCGCCATAAATGCTGTCGTACACAATCGGGCCGGTCGTTGTTTTCCAGGTTTCGTCCGTGACAATGTTTTCGGTTGTGCCGTCCGCGTATTCGACGCGCAGTTCCAGCAAGGCTTTGGGCGCAGCCCGCCAGGGCGCGCGGTCAAAGTACCACACGGCGCGGGTATGCGCGTTCGCCCAACCCGTTCCCAGTGACAATGCCGACCGCGTTCTGTCCGGTCTGCAATTGGCGCGTAACATCGTGAGTGACGTACAGGGCGCGGCGGTCATAGCGCGTATAGCCGGGATCAAGAACGTGGTCGCTGACCTTCTGCCCGTTCAAATGCAGTTCGTAATAGCCCAGGCCGCAAATAAAGGCCGTTGCCCGTTTCACTTTGCCTTTCAAGGTGAACGCATGACGCAGGTATGGCGCGGGCTGATACGCCGTTTCCGCCGCGCGCCCGATCCATTTGCCGTGCCAGTCGTCCGGCTGCAGCAGTCCCATTGTCCAGCGCGCGGCGGGGCTGTACGTGGAAACCTGATCACTGCCGTCCCATACGCGCACCTTCCACGCGGGGTGCATGGCCGATTGCAGCGGCTTGCCCGCATAGGGAACAAACCGGGTTTGTGTGGAAATTACCTTGCCGGTATCCCACAAATCGCCCCGGTTTTGCGCAAGGAGCGCCTCACTCGACGCAACCAGAATTTGATACGCGGTTTGTTTCTGCGCGCGCAGCCCGGATTCCAACTGCCAACTCAGGCGCGGCGCAAGCGTGTCCACGCCTTCAGCTTGATACTCCGTTGGAAGTTCATTGGAATACGCCTTAAAATGTCCGCTCCTATAGGAATTAGCCTGCTCAACGGAATGTTGCGTGGCTTGATATTCGCAGGCAAGTGCAACGGGTTTCAGGGCAGAGGTTTTCATAGCAGATGGTTTCACAGCCAATGTTTTCACGGCGGACGAGTTTACCGCAGCCAGTCCCGCCAACAGCAGGCAAAGCAGGGAGACAATCTTCATGCGCGGCGCTCCTTACAGGCACAAACATCAGAAATCACCGAAAATCAGGCCGTGCTACTTTAGCTCGAAGCCCTGCTCCTGAAGCCGTTCGCGCAGCACGTCGCGCCCGGTCAGCGATTGGGCGGTAGCGACGCGGCGGGCGGAGCGCTGCGTCCAATCGCCCGATGCGCTCATACCCTCTGATTCGTAAAATCGGCGCATCGTCTCCTCGTAACGCGCCACATCCTCGGCCTGACTATCCAGCGCATAAGTTTCGTGATGCAGGATTGCCGATTGCGGCAGGCGCGGCTTGACCGTTGCCGCTTTTTCCTCGGCGGGCCAGCCGACCGTCATGCCGAAGAGGGCAAATACGCGGGGCGGCAGTTGCAGCAGGCTTGCCAACTCACGGGGCTTGTTGCGCGCCGCGCCCACATAGCAAATACCCAAACCCTGCGCTTCGGCGGCAACCGCGATATTCTGCGCGGCAAGGGAAGCGTCAATACTCGCCATAACGAACATTTCCAGATAGTCCAATCCCGCGCCGGGCAATCCCGCCTGCTCGGAAACCAGCCTTAATCGCGCCAAATCCGCGCAGAAAACCAGAAACAGCGGGGCCTGCCGAATAAATTCCTGATCGCCGCATAACAATGCCGCTTCCGCTTTGTGCCCCGGTTCCTGCAAGGCGACCATGCTCCACGTTTGCAGGTTGGAAGACGTAGCCGCGCTTTGCCCCGCGGCGGCCAGCCGTTCCAGCGTACCCGGCGGCAGAAGTTTTGCCTGATACTGCCGCACGGACTTATGCGCCAGCAGGCCAACCAACACTGCGTCCGCGAACGCGGTTCCTGACTCGTCCCCAACATCCGGCGCGTCTGCCCCGTAACGCTGATGTAGACCTGCTTCCAAATTTGTATCGGCCTTGCCCATTCCGTAATCCCTTTCCAGCCTTGGGCCGGTATATACCATCTGAAATTCTTTACCGATAGTTAGAACTACGGCCAATTGTCCTGTAAAAACGAGAGAGTGCCGTGTTTAAGTGGTTTGTCTATTACGGCAGTGTTTCCGCGCGTTTACAGGGGAACGTTTTTGGTCACGCTTTCAGCCAGCGGTTCAGCCAGTCAAGGTTACGCTGCAAGCGATCCAGGCGCAGGTCGGGCGGGCCGGAGCGCGACAGGCCGTGCGAGGCTTCGCCGGGATAGCGGACATACTCCACAACCTTGCGCTGATGCCGCAAAGCCGAAAACAACTGTTCCGCCTGTTCCGCCGGGCAGCGCAGGTCGCCGTCGTAATGGATGAGCAGGAGGGGCGTCACGATATTGCCCGCATAGGCAAGCGGCGAACACTTCCACAACTGCGCGGGGTCGCTCCAGCCGTTCCCTTTGAAGGGATGGTCGGGACGCCAGGGAAAGTCACAGGTTCCGCTCATGCTTTGCAGGTTGGCAACCAGTCGGTCGGCGATAGCGCAGTGAAACCGATTGGTATGCCCGATTGCCCAGGCGGTCATATAACCCCCATACGAGCCTCCCATGATCGCGGTTCGGCCCGCGTCTACAAAGTCCAGGCTACACGCCCAATCCGTCGCGGCCATAATATCGTCGTAATCCACGCTCCCCCAGTTGCCCGCAATGGCTTTGGTGTGCGCTTCGCCGTACCCCTTGCTGCCGCGCGGGTTTGTGTACAGCACGACGTACCCCTGCGCGGCCAGCCATTGCAGTTCGTGATGGAACGTGTTGCCGTATTGCAGGTGCGGCCCGCCATGCACGTACACGACGAGCGGGTATTTTGCCCCGGCTTGCCTGTAGTCGTAGGCGGGTTTCAGCAGCCAGCCAAAAACTTTCCCGCCGCTGCCATTGTCTACACCAATTTCATTGCTGCCATTGATCCTGCCAATCGGCTGTGGGTTGGCAACCCGAACATCCGCAAGAAAATCGGCATTGAAGGCATGCAGCGGCTTCCAAAAGGAAATCTGTTCCGCTTCATCGGTCAGGCAGTACAATTCATGTGGGACCGTCGCGCTTGCCATTGTGACAACCAGCCGTTTTTCGCCTCCTGTGGCGCTGAAAGAGCCTATTTCATGTAACGGAGCTGTCCGTTGCAAGAGAGTTCCGTTCGTCACATTCGCCCTGTAAACAAGCGTATCTCCCTGTTCGCTGACAACGAAATATAAGCCGTTGCTGTCTGCCGTCCATTGCAGCATGTCGCCCGCGCCCACTTCATGCGCGTCGGAATTGGTCAGCCAGCCAACGCTTTTGTCCGTATATCCGGTCAAGTCCCGCGCTGTCTCACCCCCACTTGCAGGCAGAATATAAACGCGCTCATTGGCGGAGTGCCATGTATCCAGCGGGTCGGGCAGGCCGACATACGCGAACGATTTTCCATCCGGCGACCACGCCAGCGAACTTTTTGCCCCCGCCGGCGACGGAATAAGAACCAACGGATGCTCCACGCTGTTTTGCGGCGATTGCGGCTCCTCCCCTGCCGATTGCGATTTGTCCGGGATCGCCTTCGCGCCGTTATGCCTGCGTTCGCGCCTTCCTCTGCCGCAAACACATCCTGCGCGGCGATTGTCCAGATGTCGTCCTGGGCGGGCGCGATGTCGCCATCCTCGCGGCGGTCACTTAAAAAGGCAAGCGTTCGGCTGTCGGGCGACCATGTGGGCAAATCACAATGGTAGGGGCCGGTTGTCAACTGCCGGGCTTCGCCCGTTTTCGCGTCCGCAAGCCAGACCTGAAAATACTCGTCATCGAAATAGCCCATGCCGTCCAGCCGATAAAACAGGCGCGAATGATGCCGTACCGGTGACGACAACTCTTTTTTCTTCCGCTCCTCCGCCGCGTCCTTGCGAAACGCGGCGGGAGTGGCCCGAAACGTGAACGCGATCTTAGTGCCGTCCGGCGACCAGCGAAACCCGCCGATACCGCCTTCCGTTTCCAAATGCGTCAGCGCCCGCGCCTCGCCGCCATCTGAAGGCAAAAGGTATATCTGGCTTTTGGGCTTCTGCCGATCCGACAGAAACGCCAATTGTTTGCCGTCCGGCGACCAGCGCGGATGAAAAGCGCTGCTGTCCTCCCCGGTAAACGGACGGGCTTCCCCGCCTGCCTGCTCCGGGTTGGTTGGCACGACCCAGATTTGCGACAGATACTTGTTTTTCTCGCGCTCGATGCGCTTTACCACGCAGGCGACCCGTTCGCCACCCGGCGTAATCTGCGGATCGCTGACAAGGCGCAAGTTCATAAAATCATCTATGGCTATGGGACGGGGCATGAGTACCTCACTGGTGATTGGTGGCTGGTGGTTGGTGATTGGAGTGATTTCGCTATGACAGGCGTAAATCCCTTCCTGCGCCGGGATTTTCAATCCTCGGAACCCCGTTCTACAAACCTCATTCGCGTTCACTGCCTGGCCGGAGCGTAAGAGCCTATCCCAATTGGCCGGGGCTTTGCAATACCCGGCAGGAAAGTGCAAGCGTCTTTCAGACGCAAGGACAAGCTCTATCGGGATAGGCTCTAAGGGTCTGTAAATCTATAACTTCCCGGAGGGCACAACATGTTGTGCCCCTACATTCGGGAACTTATACTTTTACGAACCCTAAGGCGCTTACGCGGGCTTTACCCCACTGAAGATCATTTGCGGCGAGGAGGGGGCAAGGGGCCGGCCTCGATAATCTCCGTACACCGTTTCCACCGTAAAGCCCGTGTGCCGGTACAGCAGATGTATCTCCTGGGGATAGTAGACATGGCTTTCAAAGTCGCTGACGGAGCGTTCCGGCGGCGCGTTCCCCACGTACTTGTCGTAAAGGAAGCGGATACGCGCCTTCTGTTCATGGGCGAGGTAGCGCGTGGTTTTGTAGCGGATCAGACGGGTGCGGGTTTCCGCGTCAAAGGTATCCAGATCAATCTCGACTAATTCGCGCGGGGGCGAGCGCAGCGAATCGGCGTAACTGCTCAGATCAGCCATCGTAACATCCACCACGAAGCGCCCGCCCGGGCCCAGGTTGTCGCCGGCGCAATTCCAGGCGGCGAGCTGATCGTCAAGCGTCAGGAGGTGGCAGACGGAAGAGCAGGGGGTGACGATCACATCAAAAGGCTGTTCGGCTTTCCAGTCGCGCATATCCCCTTCTACCAGGCGCAGGCGTTCGCGGACGTCAGGTTCGGCTTCTTCCTGCCGCTTTTGCGCCGCTTGCAGCATTTCGGGAACCAGTTCCAGTCCCACCACCTCAAAGCCATGCGCCGCGCCCGCCTGCGCCAACGGCAGGGTGACGCGCCCGTTGCCACAGGCGAGTTCCAGTACGCGCTTTGGCTGCAGCCGGGTAACAAGGGACACGAAGAAGTCAATATCGTCGGTATCTCCCACATGCTCCAGGTCGTAATCCTGCGGGCGCTGGTAAATCGCTTCGGGTAATTCGGCCATAAAATTTCTTCTTTCTATTTGTCTATCCTGAAAATGCCGGTGTTCGGTGTTCGGTGTTCGGTGTTCGGACAATTCGGCATGTTCATGCTTCAAGGTGAGCGTCGTTCATGCGGACTGTGTAGTTCATGCGGGCTGTTCAGAAACGTTCTGCCATGTGTACGGGTAGAAGGGAGTAGGGATTACAGAATCATGAATTTTAGAGAAAGGTACACACACTCCGATATGAACAGACGCGAGTTTATGCAGCGCGGCGCGGCTCTGAGCGCCGTGTCGCTTGCCCACGCCACAGCAGCAGCCTCCTCCCCTCCGAACGCGCAAGTTTCGGTGGCAAACGCAGATAGGGAAAAAGGGGCGCATAAGTGGCGCGGCGTCAATCTGGGCAGTTGGCTGGTGCTGGAAAAATGGATCACGCCCGGCGTTTTTGCCGATACTTCCGCTTCGGACGAATATACGCTGTGCCAGGCGCTGGGCAAGGACAAGGCGACTGCCCGGCTAAAGCGGCATCGGGAAACCTGGATTACGGCGGAGGACTTCAAATGGCTGGCGGCGCGTGGCCTCAACGCGGTTCGCCTGCCCGTGGGCTACTGGATTTTGGAAGACAACCCTCCCTTTATCAATGGCGTGGAAACGCTGGATTGGGCGTTTCGGACCGCGAGGGCCAATGGCCTGGGCATCCTGCTGGACCTGCACGGCGCGCCGGGCAGTCAGAACGGCTGGGATCACAGCGGCAAATCGGGTACGCTCGGCTGGCCTGCCAGTCCGCAAAACATCGCCCACACCCTGCGCGTGGTGGAAGCCCTGGCCGCTCACTGCAAGACTTACAACAACTTTATCGGCTTCGAACTGCTCAACGAGCCGCGCTGGGATGTGCCGCTGGACGTTCTGAAAACGTACTATCAGGACGCCTATGCGCGGGTGCGCAAGCACGTCGGCAAGGAGCGAACGGCAGTGGTAATCCACGACAGTTTCCGCCCCAACGCCTGGCAGGGCTTTATGCAGGAACCCCGGTACGGCAATGTGTTGCTGGACACGCATCTGTACCAATGCTATACTGACGATGACAAGAAGCGCGACATTTTCGCCCATCTGGAGATCGCCGGGCTGGAACGCAAGCGGCAGTTGGACACAATGCAGCAGCAATTGAGCGGGCTGGTGGGCGAATGGTCGTGCGCCCTCGATCCGCAGTCGCTGCGCGGGCGCGGCGGCTTCCCTCTGGATGCGGCCCTGCGCGCGTATGGCAGCGCGCAGGTGGTCAGTTACGAAACCACGCGCGGCTGGTTCTTCTGGACCTACAAGACTGAAAGCGGCGGCGGCTGGAGCTTCCGCGACTGCGTGAAACACGGCTGGCTGCCGGACCAGTATGGCAGTTCGCCGCTTGTCCGGTAAGCCTGTCCGCCCTGAACAAAAGAAGTGGCGTGGGAAAGGTTTCAGGTTTCAGGTTTCAGGGTAAGGCTGTCAGCCCCGAACAAATGAAGTAACGTGGCCGGTCATTTGTTTACCGCAAAATGGCGAACAGAGTTGCCTTACAGGAGGCGGAAAGAGCAACAGGCAGGAACAACACTTCTAAAGATTTAGAACCGGGTACAACCGCGTACAGAGGCAAAACTATATCCCGGCTGCGGAACAAGCAAAACGTTCGCCGCGTATTCAGGGCAATCTGGTTGTCTGAAGGAGAAGTTGATTATGCCCGCTTTATTGAAGCCTGAGCGCCCGCTTGGCGCAACGGGGGTTATGGTTCCGCTTGTGGGTTACGGCACGGCCCCGCTTGGCGAAGACAGTATCACGTCGGAACATGCGCAGCGCTGCCTGAATCTGGCGATTGATTTGGGCATCACTTATCTGGACACGTCCCCGGATTACGGCAGTGAACCACACGTCGGGGAAGTAATGAAAACGCGGCGCGACGAGGTGTTTCTGGCGACCAAAGTAAACCGCCGCAGCAAGCAGGGCGTGTTGGACGAAGTGAAAAAATCGCTGAGAAAGCTGCAAACCGACCACGTAGATTTAATACAGGTTCATTCGGTGAGCGCGTGGGCGGATTTGGAGGAAGCCCTGGCCCCGGACGGCGCGATTGCCGGACTGGAGCAGGCCAAAGCGGAAGGATTGGTGCGGTTCATCGGTATCACAGGCCATGCCCGCCCGGAACTGCTCGGACACGCCCTGACGCAGTATGCCTTCGATACGGTTCTGGTCGCCTGCGGCATGGTGGACAAACTGATTACCAGTCCCGAAACGTTCCTATTGCCCCGCGCCCGTGAAAAGAACGTCGGCGTGATCGCCATGAAAACGCTCGGGCACGGCGAAGTGAAGAACGTTGACCTTGCATTGCGCTACTCGCTTGGCTTGCCGGCGTGTCGCTGGCGATTGTGGGCATGGACGTGCCCGTACAAATTCAGCAAATCGCGCAAATCGCCGCCGACTTCAAGCCCCTTGCCGAGGAAGAGGAAGCGCGATTGATTGAGGAAGTGCGCCCCCTGCTGGAAAAGGACGCGGAAGAAAGCCAGAAAGGGCAAAGCAAGCTGTTCTGGCTGCACGATACAACGGTATCGGGATGGTCGCACCACGACGAACCGCAGCGCGTCCGCTACTGAAAATATGTAACGGCTGGTGGGTAGGCAATAGTGCCGACTGGTTGATGTTCCGAGCGATAAAAGGGAGGGAGGCGTCAAGTCTGCCCTCCCTTAATTCATACCTCTGTCCATTGCAAAACACGCGGCAAACGAGGTATAATGTACAAATGTCGTGTAGTTATAGGAGGGATTCATGGAGCAGTTCAAAGAGGGTGTCCAACTCGGATCTAAACGTCATTTGGATGCACAGCAGTCAGGAACGCACTGTAGCGGGTAAAGTCGCGTCCGTTGTAGGTCAGCAGGTTTGCAATGCCGTGCATGTGCAGCGCCGCGGCCAGGCGCGCGTCATAGACCTGTACGCCGGACACGCCGTAAGTCACGACAAGTTGCCGCCATTCCGCATGAATTACAGGCACGTCTTCCCAGGTGGGAAACAATTGTTCCAGTCGGCGCAGTTCGACGTTGGCCTGCGCGGGCGTCAGTCCCAAGCCAGGGCGGTTGCCAACGGGTGGGCGCGTGAGGAAGAACCAAAACTCGACGCTCACCTGCGGCAGCAGAATGACACGTTCGCGGGACTGAACCAGCCGGTTGGTGGCGCGAACGCACTCGGCGTACTGTGGAAGTTTGGGCTGCATCAGGCCACAAAGAATGTTGGTGTCTACGCCCCAGGGCATCAGCGGCCCTCCTCGTAGAAGTAAGCGCGGTCATACGCCTGTGGCGGCAATTGGGGCAGATCGTGGTGACTCTCCGCCCATGCCAGAAACTCTCGACTCCATTCTTCTGGTGTCGCTGTTTCGTAAAAAGGACGGCTCACTGTTGTTTGAGGCGCTGGTAGAACGTAATCTACAGGCGGGTCAAAATCGGGAAGAGGTACGAAACCTGAAGGCCATTCCTTTTGCAACATACGCCACTGCTGAAGGGGGGCTACGCCATGAACAATATAGTTTCGTAGTGTGTCCGGGAATAGAATTCTTGTTTGCCCCGGTTCAGCATTGTCTACATTGTCAATTATGAACAACAGTTTTGCGGCCCTCTCGCCGCCCATGTCGTGATACAGAGCCAGCATATCCAGAAAGAGGCGTTTTTCCTCCTGATGGCTGAAGGCTGCTTCGATCATGCGGCGCACAATGTCACCAGGCGAAACCTCCAGTCCGCCGGCAACCTGTTCTACCTGATACTCTTCTGCCTGACCTAAAAAGCTCATGTTAGCGTTACTCCTCCCAAGTGGATGGGCGTATCTGGCTGCCCGACACCACCAGTGCCATGTTTCCAACATCAGCGGACTCCTGCACCGAGGATTACAAAACGTTGCTGCATATTGGTGTCTATCAGGCGATTTGTCATTCGTCATCACAATACAGGTTTTCACGTCGCAGCATGTCAGGCGTCAAGCCCGATGACCTATCGGCGTGGCTGTGTGTCCACTCCTGATAGGTTTGCTGCCAGTTGGGGTTTGTGACTGCTCTACCCGGCGGCAGAGGCTTCGGCGCGAGTCGGGGTTTGCTGTCTTCTGCCGGGGTGTCCAATATGGCTTTGAACTTCTGCAAGGGAAGCGTTGAGGGCGTCTGCGCAATCGGAAATGCGATGTGCTGTACGGCGCTCTGCACAAGGCGGCGTTCGTGCCGCTTGTAAGTCAGTTTTCTCCCGATATCATAAACCGTCAATTTGCGTTTGGCTGTTAATTGCCTCGTGCCGGTATCCGCTGTTTTTCCCCCGGGAGTGACATGGCTTTTAATCCTCGCTATTTCATGGGTAAAATACAAGAAGTTCCTCACTCGAATGAGTGAGGAACTTCTTGATTGAAAATGGAATTGGCGGTATTGGATTTGAACCAATGACCTCTTCCGTGTCAAGGAAGCGCTCTACCCCTGAGCCAACCGCCATTGTTGTGTTTGAACTTCTAAATACAATTATACTCCAAAATTCAGCGCGGGTCAAGAGCAAATACAGGGAGTGGGCCGCACCAACACGGCACGGATAGCGAGCCTGCCTGCGCAGCCGAATGTGATCCTCCTGCTCAATACTCATTACCGAATACCTAACACCGAATACCTAACACTCAACACCCAACACCCTTCCATGGAGCGCATCTATGTCTTCCTCCGTCAACATTGGACTGATCGGTTCCGGCTTTGTCGCCGATATTCACGCGCATGCCATTCGGCAGTTTGTGCCGAACGCGAAGGTGCTTGCCGTTGCCTCCCCGACTCCGGGGAAAGCGGCGGCCTTTGCCGCGTCACGGGCTATTCCTCACGCCTTTGAAGATTACCGCGACCTGCTGGCGCTGCCGGACGTTGATCTGGTGACATTGGCGCTGCCCAACGACCTGCATTGCCGGGTGGCGCTGGATGCGGCACGGGCGGGCAAGCACATCCTTTGTGAAAAACCCCTGTGCCGCACATTAGACGAGGCCGATCAGATGATTGCGGCGTGCCGACAGGCGGGCGTCCTGCTGCTGTATGCGGAAGAACTGCTGTTTGCGCCCAAATACGTCCGGGCGCGGCAACTGGTTGAGGAGGGCGCATTGGGCCGGGCGTTTCTGGTGAAGCAGTGGGAGGAACACTTTGGGCCGCATGAAGCGTGGTTTTGGGATGTGCAGCGTTCGGGCGGGGGCGTCCTGCTGGACATGGGCTGTCACAGCATCGAGTACGCGCGCTGGGTGTTCGGCAAGCCGCCCATTCGGAGCGTCTCGGCCACGCTGGGAACCTACGTTCATGCCGACAAAACGCAGGGCGAAGACCATTCTCTCGTGACGGTGGAGTATGAGGGCAATCGCGTCGGGCTGGCGGAAAACTCGTGGGCCAAACCCGGCGGCGTGGATGACCGGTGCGAAATCTACGGCTCCAAAGGCCATACCCGCGCCGACCTGCTGCGCGGCAACGCCCTTGTCACGTACAGCGACGTGGGCTATGGCTACGCGACGGAAAAGATGGACGTAACCACCGGCTGGACGTTCACCATGTTTGAGGAAGCGTGGAACTACGGCTTTCCACAGGAGATACAGCACTTCGTCAACTGCGTTTCGGGCGTGGAAGAACCGAAAGAAACGGGCATGGACGGACGCGAAGTGCTGAAAATCATTTACGCCGCCTATCAATCTATGGGCGAAGGACGCAGAATCACCTGGCCGTATGAAGTGCCGGAATGGGCGCGGAGTGAGTCGCCCATCGTCTTGTGGAAACCCGAACTCCGGCAGAACAAATAGCCCCTCGCTGGCTTATAGACAAACCAGATAAAAGTGAGACAATCCGCGGCTCAGGTCAATCTCGACTTTGTCTGGTGTTTAACTGGTTTGTCTATTCGTTCAGATACAAGTGACGGCTCACCAGGCGTAAACGTGGGGGCTTCTCTCCGGTCCATGCCGGAATGGTGTGCCGTCCCACAGCATGGAACTGTAAGCGCGGATTTTTACTTGGCATGGGTTCCGCTTTGCCGCCTCGCAGGAGAGTAGGACACAGGAACCACAAGCGCTGCTGCCAAACACGGACTATAGACAATCCCAACAGGCCGGGTATTGAAAATACCCGGCAGGAAAGTGCAAGCGTCCAACAGACGCAAATGCCGCGCCTGTTGGGAGAAGCTCTAAGGGTCCGTAAATGTATAACTTCCCGTTTGCATAGGTCGGTGTTCCCACTTGTTCGGGAAGTTAAAGATTTACGGACCCTAAGTCAAACCGGTGAATGAACGGCAGCGCGGCGTGGGGCTATTAATCCAATGCGAAGGGGAGAATGTTTATGTCAGAGGACACGATTGCGCATCCAAAAATCGTTTCGGTCGAAGAATGGGCGGCGGCGCGTGAGGCGCTGCTTGAGGGGGAGAAAGCGCTGACCCGCCAACGGGACGCCCTCAACGCGCAGCGCCGCCGATTGCCGATGGTCAAGCTCGAAAAGGAGTACGTTTTCGACGGGCCGGAAGGCAAGGTCAGCCTGAACAAGCTGTTTGCCGACCGCCGCCAACTGATCGTCTACCACTTCATGTTCGATCCGGCGTGGGAAGAGGGCTGTCCGGGCTGCACAGGCTTCGTCAACGCGCTAGGCGACCTGTCGCTGCTGAACGAGCGCGACACCACGTTCGCGCTTGTCTCGCGGGCGCCGCGCAACAAATTGGAGGCGTACCAGAAGCTGCAGGGCTGGCGCATCCCCTGGTATTCTTCTTTTGGAAGCGATTTCAACGTCGATTTCCACGTCACCGACGACAAGGGCGAAGGACCGGGACTGAGCGTTTTCTTCCGAATAGGAGAGGACGTATTCCATACCTACTCCACCTATAATCGTGGCGTGGAAGCGCTTACCGACGCCTACCCTCTCCTCGATGTAACCCCCTACGGGCGTCAAGAGGATTTCGAGGACTCGCCACCCGGCTGGCCGCAGAAGCCTACCTATAGCTAGGACACTGCGGCCTCAGTGACGGCTCCCCAGGCGTGAACGCGGGGGCTTCATGCTCTTACGGAGTTGAACCTGCGCCTGCCGCAACGGCTTAGGGTTCGTAAAAGTATAACTTCCCGAACAGGCGGGAACGCTGACCTTTGCAAACGGGAACTTATACTTTTACGGACCCTTAGGGTTGGCAACAGGAGGCGTGTCATCCGAGAACGTGGCGAAGTTCTCCAAGCCTACGTCTACACCCGCTTCCTTGCAGGAGGATTAGCGATTTGAACTCTGATAAAGAAGAAACAACTCATCTGTTGCTGATTCAACGGAATGGATGCCCTTTTCTGCATCAGCCAACATGCCGTTGGCTTGCTTAATCAGCTTCAGATAGGCGGGATTGCCTGTGCTGCCGAACTCTTCCCACGCCTTGCATAGTTCCGAACGCAGCGTCAACACGTCCGCATAGGCAGTGTCCACCGCGCGCATTCCTTTGCGAATGGCGTCTGGAAGAGAGGCCGATACTGCCAATCGGCGAAAGCCTTGCGCATCCATGCGCAAAGCAATTCCGGCTGTATGGAAAACATGCTTATTGACGTTAATCGAGGCTCGCAGTCTCGCTACGCTCGTCTGGCGACGCGCCACCAGCAATGCCGCCCTTGCTTTTCCGTCATGTGCCGCCGCCACAGCAGCGAGCGCTTTACGCGCCCGCGCCCAGTTTTCGTAAGCCGCTACCGAAGGCGGCGCGGCTGTCGTCCCCTCGGTTGATGGCTTCATTTTCGTCGTGGCCTGAGACGAGGGCGCGGGGGAGGACGCTATGGGCGTTGCCGCCACCACCGGGGTATCCGGCGATTGTTGTTGGCCGCTCTGCTCGGCGGACCGGCATCCGGCAAACCAAAATTGAAGAGTGAACGCGATTGGCAGAATGAACACTCGTTTAGAATAGCGGTGTGACATGTGTTATCTCCTGTTATCTGCTTTGCGATCAAGATTTCCCGTCCGGCACATCTGCCGCTGCCGGCCTTTGCGTGGCCTGATAGTCGAGAAGGACATAGCGAGAAAAGACGGCCAGAAGGAGCATCAGGGCGGCTCCGCACATCGCAGAGGCGTAAGTTTCGATGACAGCCTGTTGGCGGTCAGTGGCGCTGCCGTCTAAGATGACGTAGCCGATAATCATCGCAAGCAGGCACACAACGGCTAAAACGCTTCGCCGGTTCGTGCGAGACCGGGATTCCTTCTGAATATTTATGAAAGAAACCGCAGTGAAAAACTCAAGCAAAATCCCCAAGCTCAGACATCCTGTGCCGATGTCGTAGGTTCCCTGTCGCTCACGCGCATCATGCACTTCCATGAGTTTCCTCTGAAACTCCAGATCAGCGGAGTAACCGCTATTTTCATGATACACAGCGCCCGGCCTGGTGCCGCTGCCAATGATGAATAGGAATGCCGCGATTGAAAAGACCAGGCACAGGCTGCCGATCATTCCATAAACAAACGCCGGTCTCATGCTGGTTACCTCCTGATGTTCCTGGCAGGCTGCGCTGTCAAATCCGCAACTTACCTGCAAGCGGGAATGCAAGGCGAGAAGAGCAAAGGCGGGGTTCGTCAACAAACGTTTGCATTGTCCGCTCTCCGCTCAATAAATTATCATAAAGCATGTTGCCCCTAAAATAGAAAGATTCACGGTAAATTCACCGGGCGAGCATAGGTGTGCCATGCAGAATACAGCAGGGCAGCGCTATGTGAATTTTCTGTGAATTTACGTACACGCGAGCGCCGGTGGATTAGAATCTCTATAGCATCCGTCTATGCAGGGGATCGGCGGTTCGCCGTTGAATGTACAGCGCGTGGCAGCGAATGTGCAGCGCGTGGCAGCATATAGATATTGGAGGGGAACATGGCGCGTGTTGGCAATGGTGGCCTTGAACTTCGGCTTTTCGGCCCGTTTGATGCCCGCCTGAATGGAGAGCCACTTGCCGGACTGGCAGAACATCGCCGCGCCGCGCACGTGCTCGCGTTTCTTGCCTTGCATGGATCGCGGGTTCTGGATCGAGAATGGGTCGCCGATCAATTATCTGAAGAAGACGCGGGCGGAAATCGAATCGAATTTACGCAGGAGAATTTGCGGCAGCAGTTGATGGCCGCGCGGCGAATGTTGCAGGAGGCTGCTCCGTCCCTTGTATCCGGTCATGGGGTTCTGTCGCTGGCAATGGAGACTTGCTATGTGGATACACATGCGTTCGACAAAATTTGGGACGCGCGCCAAACCGACCCGCGCGGCTTGGAGCGGATTGTCCAGGTCTACCAGGGGCCGCTGCTGCAGGATTGGAACGAAGCCTGGCTGCGGCCACAACGCGACGCCTACGCCCGAAAATACCTGAAGTGTCTCCAAGCGCTTGCGCGACAGGCGGAAGAAGACGAAAACATGGAAGCCGCCATTGACTATCTGGCAATGGCGGTGGAAACGGACCCCATCAGCCAGCAGGCGCAGAGCAGGCTACTGAAGGTACTGCTTGCTTCTCATGAGTATCTCAAAGCGAAGCAGGTATTTGAGCAGTATCATACGCTTCTTCGGGAACAGGGTATGCCGCTTGCGCCGGAAATGCTCCTCCTCTGCGATCAGATTCCGAAACACGAAGCGGAGGCTGTTTCTTCCTCCAATGTCGCTTCCAGTGTCGCTTCTTCTAATGCTGTTTCTTTAAATGCCGCTTCTTCAAATGCCGCTTCTTCCGTCGGGGCCGCTTCCGTTGATGTGGAACCGCCCGGCGGCGCGGTACCGCTCCGCTCCCGCTATTATATCGTTCGCCCGGCAGATACGGAGTGTCATACAGCGATTGCCCGCAGGGACAGTTTCGTTTTGCTGCACGGTTCGCGGCAAGTCGGCAAAACCTCGGTACTGGCGCGGGGAGTGGAGCAGGCCCGGCGTATGGGCGCGCAGGCGCTGCATACCGACTTTCAAAAGTTCAGCGCCGCCGAAATGGAGTCCCTGGATTCCTTCTTTCTCTCCCTGGCGCGGCGCATAGCCAGAACTCTGAACCTGCCCGTCTCCCTTCACGACATATGGGATGACCATCTGGCCCCCGGTATGAACTTCGAGCAGTTCTTCCTGGAAAGCGTACTGGAGCCTATCCCCGGCCCCGTCGTCTGGGGGTTGGATGAGGTGGATCGTCTGTTTACCTGCGATTATCGCGGCGATGTCTTCAGCCTGTTCCGCTCCTGGCACAATGAGCGCGCGTTGGCTCCCGGCACACCCCTGGAACGGCTCACAATTCTCTTCTGCTACGCGGTGGAGGCCAACTGCTTTATTCCCAACCTCAATCAGTCTCCTTTTAATGTGGGAACCAGCATTGCCCTCAACGATTTCTCGCAGTTTCAGGTAGAAGAGCTTTGCAGCCTGCACGATCTTCCCACAGAGGAGGCCGTCTCTCTTTTTGCCCTGACCTGCGGACATCCTTACCTGACTCGCAACGCGCTCTACGCGCTCAAGACGCGACAGATGAATTGGAATTCGATAGCGGCGCAGGCTGCCCGCGAGGAGGGTCCCTTTGGCAGCCATCTGCGGCATCTTCGCAAAACGCTTATGGAAAACGAACCGCTTTATCGCGTCGTACAAGGCGTTTTGAAGGGCGAAGGCTGCGCGAACTCCGAGGCGTTCTATCATCTGACAGCGGCGGGCATTCTGAAAGGGGAGTCGCCGGAGGCCATCGAATTCCGCTGTCCTCTCTATGAAACTTATTTGAGAAAGCGCCTGTTATGAGTTCTTTTCCCTCGGACTTCCGGGCGCAGTTTTATACCTGCGGCGGCACGATGACAGGCGATGACCCATCCTATGTGGAGCGGGAGGCAGACGCCGAACTCTTCGCGGCGCTGCGGCAGGGGCAGTTCTGCTATGTCTTAACCGCCCGTCAGATGGGCAAATCTTCCCTGATGGTGCGCGCGTCCCGGCGGCTGCAAGCAGCGCTCCGCCCGGAAGCAGGCGCTGTCGCGCTGCTCGACCTTTCCGCTATCGGCCAGAATGCCTCTGAGGAATCCTGGTACTACACGCTGCTGACACAGATGGGAAAGCGATTGGGATTAAGTGGGGAGATGCGCGAATTGTGGCGCGCGCAGACCGATCTTCCTCCCCTGCAGCGTTGGATCATGGGAATAGAGGAGATTGTTCTGAAGCGTTTTTCCGGGCCGGTAGTGATCTTTCTGGATGAGATTGATATGGTGCGGGGCCTGACGTTTAAGACAGACGAGTTTTTCATCGCCATACGCGCGCTTTATAACCGCCGCGCCCTGGAACCGGGTCTGGAGCGGCTTACCTTCTGCCTGCTCGGCGTCGCCACACCCTCCGACCTGATCCAGGACGCGCAGCTGACCCCCTTCAACATTGGCAAGCGCATCGAGCTGACGGACTTCAGCCTGGAGGAAGCCGCTGTTCTGAAATGGGGCATGAGTGGCGAGGAACTCCTCAGCGACATGCTGCTTAAGCGCGTCCTGTATTGGACGGGAGGGCATCCCTATCTCACGCAGTGCCTTTGCCAGGCCATCAGCAAAAATCCCTCCCACCAAACCACAGAGGCAGTGGATGAGTTGTGCGACGGGATGTTCCTTTCCGGCGGCGCGCGGGAAAAAGATATCAACCTGCAATTCGTCCGTGACCGGCTTCTGAAGTCGGCGGGAGATATAGCCGCTATTCTGGAACTCTACCGGCAGGTTCTATCCGGGCATCGGGTAGCGGACTCGGAAGCGGATCAGCGCATCAGCGTACTCCGGCTTTCCGGCGTTGCGCGCGTCATTGACAGGCATCTCGCCGTCCGTAATCGCATCTATGCGCGCGTTTTTAACCGGGAGTGGATACTGGCGCACATGCCGGACGCCGAACTGCGGCGGCAGAAAGCCGCCTATCGGAAGGGCATTTTCCGCGCCTTGTTCGTCTCCGGCGGCATACTCGCCGCCATAGCGCTTTGTGGCATGGTCGCGTTTATACAATGGCGGCATGCCGTCGCAGAAGGGCTGCGCGCGTCCGCAGAGGGTCTTCGCGCGTCCGCGGAGCATCGTCGCGCAGAAGGCTTACGCTATACCTCGGACATGGCATTGGCGCAAATTTATTACGACCGTCAGCAGTATCGTCGCCTGGCGCAGGCGTTGACGGATCACTTGCCTTCCCCGGAGGAAAAAGAGGACCTGCGCGGCTGGGAGTGGGGCTACTACTGGCAGCGGATGCACCGTGATCTGCATACGTTTCAGCATAAGGGAAAAGGTATCGTCTATTCAATAGCCTTCTCTCCCGACGGCAAAATGTTGGCCTCGTCCAATGGCGACGGCTCGATCCGCTTCTGGGATACCATGTCAAAGCGCGAGATGCCGCCCGGCCTGGACGAGCATAACGACGAGGCGCTTTCCGAGGTATTCTCCATCGCCTTTTCCCCGAAAGACTCTAATCTCCTGGCCTCCTGCAGCGCCGATGGCACGATCAAGTTATGGGATGTCGCCGCTCGGCGCGTAAGGAAAACGTTCTCTTTCGGCGCGGCGGTAAACGCGCTGGCTTTCTCCCCTGACGGCAAGTATCTGGCGGCAGGCGACGCGAAGGGCGTGTTGTCCCGCCTGGATATGGCTTCGGGCCGCGTCACGCCATGGCAGGGTGGGAAAGAAGATGCGATCAACGCGGTGGCCTTCTCCCCCGATGGCCGTTGGCTGGTCGCCGGGTATGCCCCCAGTGGCAAGATCAGGCTCCTGGAGGCGTCTTCCCAACGCGCGATAGACCTCGCCCCCTCCTCTGCGCAGGGTCATATCTATTCGACGGCTATCTCCCCGGACAATCGCGCGCTGGCAATCGGCAGGAACGATGGCACTACGGAGATATGGGATATTCCCTCAAGGCACAGGGTAAACACGCTTCACGGCCATACCGACACGGTTCATGGCCTGGCATTTTCACCTGACGGCAAGTGCCTGGCAACCGGCAGTTGGGATAATACGATCCGCCTGTGGAATCTGGCAGAGCGCAAAACAATTCACACCTTCATCGGCCACACCAGTAGGGTCACGTGCGTCGCATTCTCCCGCGACGGCAGCGTCCTGGCCTCCGGCGCGGGAAACGAGGTCAAGTTCTGGGATACGCGGCGGCTGGAGGACAATCCACGCATGTTGAATTGGCCGGTCAACCTGAAAATGGAGGGTTACGCGCAAGAACTGGCGTTTAATGCCAATAGTGTTCCCAATCTATGGATCAGGAAATCTCATCCCTCTGCGCTGACACTGTTTGACCTTACGGACTGGCGTAAGCGCCAATCTTTAGAAATGCCGGCAAATCCAGGCAGTGCCGCCTTTTCACCGGATCACAAAATGCTGGCTATGGGAAGTAACGATGGAACGGTGAGGCTGCAAGACTTACAAACAGGAAAGGTGAAATCTTGTTTCCCGGTTGACGCGCGCGCGAAAGAGCGCAGGCAGATAGATGTTTGCAGCCTGGCCTTCTCTTCTGACGGTAAACTGTTGGCAGCGGCGAGTGGAGACCCTGCTGTCGTAACGCTGTGGGAAGTCGCCACGCAGCGGCTAATCGGGCAATTTCAGCACTCGAATGCCGCGCAGAGAATTGCTTTCTCCCCGCAGGGAACCCTGCTGGCGGTTGCCAACTGGCAGGGCCACGTTTTTGTGTGGAACTACGCGGCACACACGGGGAAAGTAGAAGTAAAGGATGTGGAAGGCTGGGCGGCCCACAGTAAATCCGTAACGGACGTCGCCTTTTCTGCGGACGGGCGCACACTTGCAACCGGCAGCGAAGACCACACCGTCAAGTTATGGAATGTTGCCACGAAACGCGAGATGATTACATTTCGGGATCATAAGGAGGCCGTCTATAGAGTTCAGTTCTCTCCCGACGGCCGTATGCTGGCTACGTTAGACCGTGACCATAAAATTTGCCTCTATTCTGCGGCTCTTCCGAGGGAAGTCAGCATGGACAAAGTCAGTCCCTGAACCGAATACCTAATCAGTTGATCAATTCAGTTGATCAATGTGGGGCGCGCAGGGATGGCAGCCTGCTGAGTTTGAGCTGCTTCTGGTTACGCGCCTGTGAGGGGCTAAGTTCGTCCTTCGCGCCGATGCCGCTCCAATGGATGACAGCAGCGCCGAGACATACCAAAGCGACCCCGGCGATAGCCACCGCATGAGGCAGTTTCAAACCGGCAAGCGGTATGGTATCGGCGTCGGGCAGGGATTTTGGCTTACCCGGCGTGGAAATAACCCCGTTCTTGCTGTGGCCGCGATGAATGGTGACAAGTTTTGCCATTGTGTTTTCCTCTTCAAGCGAAGCGTTTATTCGCGTCAATTGGGCCAGAACGTCGTAAGATTAGCCTGCGCTTGCAGGTACGCCAGGCACGTTCGCGAGGCTCCGGGGTAGGCCGGCCCGTCCGGGTTGGCGCACCACTTCCCATAGTCCTCGGCATGTTTGGGAAAGGCGACGGTTGTGCCATCGGAGTAGACGCCGCCCTGCCAGGGCAGGGATTTGGCATGACCATCCGCATACAGCATGTTGAACTGGCCGCGATGCCGCAAGTCGCTGTTGCGGCTGCCGGCGAAATTACTCAGGATCGCATTCCAAACCACTGTGTAGAACGGATAGTCGTAGGTATCTCCGAAGGCGAAGGTGTCGGCAGGAGCCACGAGCGCCGCGAGGGACTGGCCGGGAGCCACATACACGCTGCCTGTCTGGGATAGAGCCTGCACCAATCCCCCGCCCGCATAAACGTTGACGCCGAAGTTGTAGCCATAGCCCAGGCAGCGGTCACTGCGAAACCCGACTTCGGTAAATCCAAGACTGTTGCAATCCTTTGCGGTTCGGTCAGGACAAAAGAAAACTTCCTCATTGTTGATATAGGAATGGAGAGCGGTGGAAATGTCATAGGCGAGATTGGACGGCGCGCTCCCGACCAGAACTAACGTCGGGTAAGTCTCATCGTTGTCCTGCGCGTACATACTCAGCGCGCTGCCAAGCTGCCGGGTATTGCTCAGGCAGGCCGTTTTGCGCGCGCTTGCCCGCACTTGCGCAAAGACAGGAAAGAGGATCGCGGCCAGTATCGCAATAATCGCGATGACCACAAGCAATTCTATGAGCGTGAAGCCCTGATGCCGCCCTCGCAGGGCAGGCAAACCGCAAGGGACAGACGGGGAAAAAGGGCGCATGGGCACGTTCCTATTCAGGGCGCGTTCTATACACGCCGTCAAAAACAAAGATAGCAGAGTATTGGCGGCTGAACCCGTAAACTTTATCCCTCCGGCACAGTATCTTTAGAAAGGGCTAGGCCGCTTTGCTGAATTCGTTCGGGGTTTCCGCAGGAACGGGCGATGCCGGCAAGCGCTGTTTGCGCGCGGCGCGCAGGAACGCGGCGGCGATTACGGGATCGAACTGTGTTCCCGCATTGGCGCGCACTTCCGCAAACGCCACTTCCCAATCCATGCCGCGCCGATAGGGGCGGTGCGTGGTCATGGCGCTGACCGCATCGGCCACCGCCGCAATGCGTCCCAGGAGGGGAATGGCCTCGCCCTGCAATCCATCGGGATAGCCTTTTCCATCCCAGCGCTCATGGTGCGAACGTACCACGTCCACAACGTTTTTCATGTCCGGCAGAGAGCCGACGATGAGCGCGCCCAGCAAGGGATGCTGTTTCAGAATATCGTATTCTTCGTCTGTCAAACGCCCCGGTTTGCGCAGTATCTCGTCGGGAACGCCGATCTTCCCGACGTCATGGAGCAGCCCGCCGATACGCAAAGCCCGCAGCGTTTCCTCGGACAGTCCCATTTCTTCCGCAATCCAGAGCGCGTACTCGGTAACGTCTTCGGAATGTCGGCGCGTATAGCGGTCTTTGTTGTCCACAGCGGAAACCATCGAATCCAGAACGCCATAAGAAGCCTCGACCCGGAACTCGCGGTTGGCGCGCTGAAATGGGGTGCTGCGTCCGATGCTGTCTCCCGACAGCTTGGCCGTATACAGGTTTTTATCGGCGATTGTCAACAATTCATGGCGGTTGCCGCTGTCATCAGGAAACGACGCGAGGCCGAAACTGAGGGTAATGGGAATAACGCGCTCGTCGCTGTCGCGGCGAAATCCCTCCGCCATGAGATGCGCGCTCATGCGCTCGGCGATCTGCACGGCCGTTTCCGGCGTAATGCCCGGCATGACGACGATGAATTCGTCGCCTCCATAGCGCCCCAGGCTGGCGGTGGACGGGCACTCCGCCCGCATGGTTTCCGCCACGCGCCGCAGCACCTGATCGCCGATGGGATGGCCGTAGGTGTCATTGAACAGCTTGAAATTGTTCAAATCCAGCATCATCACCGCAACGGGCTGATTGCTGTCCCGCGCCTGTACCAGCGCTTTGTCCAGGCGCTGGTGCATGGCGCGGTGATTGAGCAGGCCCGTTACGGGGTCACAATCCGCTGCGGCCACTGCCGTCCCGTACAAACGCGCATTTTCCAGAGCCGTTGCTACGGCCAGCCCGATATTTTGCAGCAGTTCGGCTTCCGCCGGTTCAAAGCCGGATTGCCAGCGGAGGATGCCGATCATGCCGCGCAGCCGATGCTGCCATAACAACGGGGCGCGGAGGCAGTAACCCTCCCCGGCTTCCCCGTTCCAATCCGAAGCCGCGTGATCGCCCGGCGCGCTGCTTGTTGTGGCGGAGGGCGGCAAGCCCGCTATTCCCGGCAGCGGCAGCGCGATCACCTCGGTTTGCGCAAGCACGGGCAATTGTTCCAGATAGGAAAGCATTGCAGGTAACATGGTGGTCTTGCCGACCGGCAGCATTGCGGCGCGAGTGTTCGCTTCCTGCGCGTTTTCCGACTCCTCAGCCCCGGCTTCGCACAGCCATATCACGACGGCATCCGCCTGAAAAGCCTCCTGCGCCTGCTCCCCGGCCAGCGTCAGCACCTCTTCCACCTTCAGCGTATTATTGACAGCCGTATTGATCCGCAGCAGGGCGCTGAGTTGTTGGGTGCGCCGCGCGACCCTGTGTTCCAGCGTTTCATTGAACGTCACCAGTTGCCGGGATAACTGCCGGTTTTCGAGCAGCGTGAAAACCTGTCGCAGCAGCACAAGCAGCAGCATGAGCAGGCCGATACTCAGCGTTTCATTGCTGATCTGTTTGTTGCCATGCGAGTAGTCATGCACAGAAATGATAAGGAAGGCGCCCAGACTGGCGACGTAGGGCATGAACATCGAAACCAGGCGCGGAACAACCATGAAGGTATAACTTTTGGACGCTTTGCTGCCCTCGATACTCAAATCATCGGCTTTGCAGAAGGGAATCAGCGCGGCAAGGCCAATCGAAACAGACCCAAGCGGCCAGCCTACATCCGTCCAGGAACCATCATGAAACGCGCTGTGCAGGCGGGAAAAGGCGTAAACGAGGTCGGCGAATGTCCACGCGACGATGCCGCCAACCAGAAACAGCAGCGAACGCCGCAGATTGCGGTTTGTGGAAGGGCTGTTAAAAAGGACGATAGCGCCAAAAACAGCGGCGAAGTCGCCAAGCGGATACGCGACGCTGGCGAGTTTTCCCAGGTGCGAAACCCCGGACTGCTGCCAGATGCGCTCCACCAGAAAATACCAGCCCAGAGCGGCCAGGCTGCTGTTGGCAATCGCGCTGTCGAGCAGCAGGCGCATGCGCCCGGCCTGGGGCATGCTGCCGAATAAGGCCAGCACACCCCCGATGAGCAGGGGGAAAACAAGCAGCCAGGCGGCGTCGTCCCATCCGGGAAACGGCGCTTCCATGCGCTGTGTGCCGACACGATGCATGCCGACATAATAAAAATAGATGACGTCGCCGACGGAATAGGCCAGGCACGCGAGGCCAATCAGCAGCCAGCCGCGCTGACGCGCTACGCTGCTGTGACGTCCAAAGCAGGCATACACAAGGTTACAAAGCGCAGCAAACAGATGCGGGCCGATTTGCAAAAAGTATTCAAACGTTTGCCCCAAAGTACCCCGTCCGCCTTGCGCTATGCAGAGCAAGAGATACAGGAGCGGGAAGCCCATAGCGCTCAGGAAGGCGGCGTATTTATGTCGGGACCACGTTAAAGTTCGCATGTTTCCAATCGTATCTGTATCTGTACCAATGGGAACCTGGCAGGATAGGTTTAAGGCAAGTACCATTGTCGGCGCAAGATCAGGGGAACTTGAGAACAGGGAACACAGAAAGAAGGGAACAATTTTCGACGGCCAAATATTTTACCGTCAAAAATTTGTCGTCAAAGACTTGACATAACGCTGTCAAACGAGTATACTGGCAAAGTTGCGGTACATTCCAGGCAGTTTACTTCCTACGATCTTTGCTATGATCTTTCTTCTCCAAACTCCTGGGTATCGTGGCGCGAAGCGTTCCTCTTTTTTATTTAGCCTTGTATTCAGCCTTGTTTTGCGCCCCGTCAGCGCTTCCTCGATCCCACGCCGGATTAGAAGGAATGGTAGACCCCTCGAATCGCCTCTTGCAGTGGAAACGGCTTTGATCAGCCCTGCCGCTGCCATCCTGCTTTCAAGGAAGGTCGCTATTCGTCATGTTTACCACGGACTCCATGGTTCCTGTTTTGCCCGCCAACAGCGCTCTCAACAAGAGCGTGGCGCATTTTGCCCGGCCCTCCGGCCCGGATTTGCTGGCCCGCACGGAAGCCTTCGCGCGCTGGCGCGACGCGCGCCAGGCAAACGAGGTCTGGCCTTACTCGCGCGCCATACTCTCCTCGCCCGATGCCCACTGCGCCATACGCAACGAATCGGGCCGCTGTTCGGAAGGCATCAACTTCGCCAATACGGACTATCTCGGCCTGTCCACGCATCCCCTGATCCGCGAAGCGGCTGTTCGCGCCATTTACGAATACGGCCCGCACAGTCCCAGTTCCCCGATGCTGCAAGGCAACACAGGGCTGTCGCTGGCGCTGGAAGCCGCGTTGAGCGAATGGCTGCAAATGGAGCATGTGGCGCTGTTCACCACAGGATGGGGAGCGGGGTTCGGCTGCATTACGGCGCTCGTGCGGCCCGCCGACCACGTCATTCTGGACAACCTGGCGCATGCCTGTCTGCAACAGGGCGCGCAGGCCGCCACGCAGAACATCCATCGCCATGCCCATCTCGACATTGACGGCGTAATAAAGCATCTGCAAGCCATTCGCCAAACCGACAGCAAGAACGGCATTTTGGTGGTGTCGGAGGGGCTGTTCTCCATGGACTCGGACTGCCCCGACCTTATGCGCTTGCAGCGGGTTTGCCGGGAGTACGAGGCGACCCTGATGGTGGATGTGGCGCATGACCTGGGGTGCATGGGGCCGGACGGAACGGGCACAATCGGGGCGCAGCAGATGTTAGGCCAGATTGACCTCGTGATGGGCGCTTTCTCCAAGTCGTTCGGCACGAACGGCGGCTTTGTCGCCACGCGGTCTCATGCGGTTCGGCACTACATCAAGACGTATGGCGGTTCGCATCTGTTTTCTACCGCCATGTCGCCCGTGCAGGCCGCTGTCGCGCTGGAAGCCATTCGGATCATCCAGTCGCCGGAGGGCGAACAGTTACGCGCCCGCATGATGCAGAATGTGCATGCCCTGCGCAACGCCTTTATCCCTTACGGCATTGCCTGCATGGGCGAGCCGACGCCGATTGTGCCGGTTCCCATCGGCAACGAAAAACTCGCCCGCGTGTCCAGCGCGCTGCTGTTTGCCTCCAATGTCTTCGCCAACCTGGTGGAATTCCCCGCCGTCGCGGTCGGCAGCGCCCGCTTCCGTATGCAGGTAATGTCCACCCATTCCGAAGAAGACGTCCGAATTGGAGCCAAATCCGTTTGCGAGGCTATCTCCCAGGCCCATGACCTGCTGAACGTACCCGAAGAGGCGGTAGTGCAGGTGAGACTCTAAACAGTTGATAGTTGATAGTTCGTAGTTGATAGCAAGGCAGGCCGTACGAACTGTCAGCGCCCCGCTGCTCAGGAAACCTGAAGTCAGGCGCTTCTTTACCTGGCCTCATATAGCGCTGAAGCCTTATCTTCTAAATCCAACACTGCTGACCTCGCAAGAATTTGCGAGGTCAGCAGTGTTTATCAAGAACCAGGACACATGGATGGAAGAAACTATTTTCGAGGAGACTGCCCGGCAGTATGAACAAGTGGCCGCTGAACTGGAACAGGCTGCCCGGCACATGAAAACTACCGCGCGTCATCTTCGGGAGCGTGAGGTTCCGCGCGGCTGCGCGCATGCGTTTGCCGGTTACGGGCATCTCTGCAAGGCGCAGGAACTGGTTCAGGAATTGGCTATACGCCATTCGGCGCACTCGCAGCCGCTGCCGGAACCGTCAGACACCTGACGTGGCCTGAAGCCATCATGCCATGACGCTCCAAACCGTTCCTCGCAACTGATTTTTGGGCATTACAGGCGGACGGGCGCGCGTTTTCCAGTGGGAATTCCCGCCGCGTTCGTTTCCTGCGGCCCCTGGCTGAACAGATCGTAATCCGCGCCGCTGCGCTGGTAGCGCAGGCTTTCGCCGGTGAACGGGTCAACGGCCAAAGCGCCGAGACGCAATTGCGACAGGCTGTTGGGCAGGCTGTTATGTTCCCAGCGGTAGCGGCGAGCGGCGGCATGGACGCCCAGCAGTCGTATCATGGCGTTGATGCGGTCGTACCTCTCCACGACAGTCCCGATATCCAGCGTAACCAGGGAGAACAAAGTGCCGCCGAGGGATTTCACGTTTGCCTTGTTCATGGGCAGGCGCTCTTTGACGGGACGCTTGAGATTGGCGGCGACGGCATCGTAATGGGCGGCAATCAAGCCTTTGGCCTGGTCAATGGCCTGGCCGAGTTCCAGAGGATGCAGTTCCAGATAATCCAGCAGGTTTTGGGCGTCCGCCTGCTCGTGTTCATCCCCGGAGGAAGAATGTTGAAGCAGTTCCTCCAGGCCTTTGAGATCACTGCGCTTGTTTTCCAGTGAGCGCAGCGACTCTTGCCGATTCCCATTGAGCAACGCGGCGGTGGGCGAGGGCCATTCCAGGCACTCCTCCATCAGTCGCTGTACGCGCCCGCATTGATACTCGGAAAGCATGTCCAGATGGGCGCTGAAGCCTTTCAGCACAATGGTCTCAATGGAAACGCCGACAAGCCCGCTGATGACCGTATCGGTTTGTACGCGATACCCGAAGCGCAGGCCATCGCTGAGGACGTCAATGGCCGCATCCACGCGCCCATTCGCAAAGTAAACTTCCATTTGCGTGTTGAGCAGACGCGCCAGTTGGCGGAACAGGGAGAGTTCGGGATAAACGGTGGCGTCGTCCGGCAGTTGATGGGGAGAGACGGAGGGTTTGTTCAGCCCGTCGCGCACCAATTGCAGCGCCTTTTGTATCTGCGGGTCGGCCATCAAGCGCCGCTTCAGTGTCAGCGTTGTCGGCAGCGGCTCCGTCGCCGCATACACTTCTTTGTTGCCCTGAATCACATCACACGCCTGCACCCAATCCTCATACCCGTTTGCACCGGACGGCTGCGCGAACAGGCGCGAAAACACGGTTGGCCGGGAAGGTTTCGGTTCCTCCTGCGCCCGCGCAGGGCCACATAGCAGGGCAATCCCCACGCCCACGCCAACATACATGCTGCCCACACCTATAAGGAAAAGAGCGGATTGCGCGCGCATTAGGTACCTCCATCCGGCCAGGCGTCTTCTTGAAAATAAGAGGATGTCCTGTACGCTGATAACATATACCGCATCACCCGCGCAAAATCCTTCCCGGCATTGGCTGCATTTATTGAAGGAAGCGGGGGAATGAATGTTCAATATAGGCGACAGAACGCACTCAACCATGGAAATGTGAGATATAAAGGAATCAACGAAGATGAAGCAGAAGGAAAATGGGAACTTGCAGGAGTCGGGCGCGGTGAAGGGGGCAAGCGCGGCTGAATTGGAAAGGGATGGCAGCCATGCCGCGCCTCCCACCCAAATGACGCGGCGTGAAGTGCTTGCGGGGGGCGCAGTCCTGACCGCTGTGGCGATTGGCGAAACGGCGAGCGGCCAACAGCGCAAGCCCACGCTCTACCAGGCCACGCAGGACTTTCTTGCCACGCTGGATGCCGACCAAAAGCAAAAGGCCGTTCTTGCCTTCAACACGGAGGAGCGGCTGAACTGGTATTACGTGCCGAAAGAGCGCAAGGGCCTGCACTACAAGGACATGAACGCCGCGCAGCAGCAGGCCGCGCATGCCCTGCTGCTCGTCGGGTTGAGCCAGAGCGGATACAAGAAGGTGGAAACGATCCGGCAGTTGGAAAACGTCCTGCGCGAAATGGAAAACGGCAAAGGCCCGCCCGCGA
This sequence comes from uncultured Chthonomonadaceae bacterium, assembly GCA_963835065.1. Classification (GTDB taxonomy): domain Bacteria; phylum Armatimonadota; class Chthonomonadetes; order Chthonomonadales; family Chthonomonadaceae; genus CAWFQB01. The sequence goes on from CAWIEK010000001.1 coordinate 180,027, forward strand.
TCCCGGCCTGTACTACTTCACCGTTTTCGGGGAGCCTGCCGCCAGAGGGACGTGGGGATTGCGCTACGAGGGGCATCACGTTTCGCTGAACTGGACATCGCTCAAAGGCAAAATCATCGCCAGCAGCCCGCAGTTTTTGGGCAGCAACCCCGCCGAAGTCCGTTCGGGCGCGCAAAAGGGAACGCGCGTTCTCGCCGCCGAAGAAGACCTGGCCCGCGCCCTCGTGAAATCCCTCAATGCGGAGCAGCGCAAGGACGCGGTTGTGAGCGAGACGGCTCCGGGCGACATTGTCTCCACCAATGCGCGTAAGGCGGGCATTCTGGAAGACAAAGGCATTGCGTACAGCCAGTTGAACAAGGAGCAGCAGGGGATGTTTCTCAGCCTGCTGCAAGAGTACGCCCATGTGCAGGTTGAGGAGATAGCCCGGCAGCGACTGGACGCCATACGCAAAGCGGGCATCGCGCAGGTGAAATTCGCGTGGATGGGCGGCCTGGAACGGGGCCAGCCGCACTACTATCGCATACAGGGCGCGACCTTCTTAGTGGAGTACGACAACACCCAAAACGACGCCAACCACATCCATACCGTGTGGCGCGACTTCAAAGGCGATTGGGGCGCCGACCTCCTCGCCCTCCACTACCACACCGCCGACCACGATCATGGGCATGATGTCTGAGTAGCTGATAGTTCACAGTTGATAGTTGATAGGGATACCAAGATTATCAACTATCAACTACTTTGCAGGAGACTGCCGGGTTGATAACGCATATCCGCGCTGGCTTTTTAAATGGCGAAGAGGCCAGTAATTAGAAGAACGTTTGAAGCGTAAGACGCTGCCAAAGAAATTCATAATTTGATAATTTAAAATTTTTAGATAAATATCGCGCTAATTCATTCAAACATGTGGCATACTTAGCGTAGTTATTTAATAAACCTTCTTGGTTTGCGCTATTCGTCTTTAACATGCTCCTGGGGCAAATCACCTTATCTATCTGATCTGGCGAAATCTTCCTCTTTTTCGCAGATTACCTGCTTATGCATTGATCTCCTGTTTTCGTGAGCGAATTAGTACTCCAGGTATAACAGGTATAAGACGTATCGCTGCTCGGTCTATATTTTTCGATGAGGAAAAATGAACATGATTAAATATTTGGGGCTAAAGTGGACGGCCACTATGATTGGACTGCTTCCCATTTTCTTGGCATTATTTTTGATGCTTAACGGATGTGGCTCTGGTGGCAGCAGTACCACAATTTTAGTTTTCGGGTATCGTCAATTGCCCGGGTCGGGAACACAAGTTCCCTTGCAAACTGATCCGGCTCCTACTCTCTCCATAACTCGGCCCCCGTTTTCTGCGGGAACAACGCCAGCGATCAGCATCGACTTGGTGACGCCCTACACCGGTCAGGTTCATCCGATGGATAACAGCAATATCTATGAACCTGTGAACCAGTTCGCCTATGGGCGCGTGTTCAACGTGGATCCCTCTAAGACACGGGTTGTCATCTATGTACAGACCAATCAGCTTTACATTCAGCCCCTCGATAGCTCGTACTGCACTATCTATTCTGGCGACACGTGGTATGCGCCTGTACATTCCGGTCGCGTTCTCGCCATGGTAGTGTCGAACGGCTTCCAGGCTCCCGCTACCTACCAGTCTACTCCGGTAGCTGATGGTAATTCCATCCTCGCCGTTGCCCAACAGCCTTAACGGGCGACAGATTTCTCAAAGGAGAGAAAATGTTTACCTTCCGTTGTTCTCGTGACATCGCGCGCAGCGGCCTGATAATACCCGGCAGGCTGGGAGTTGCGCGACTTGGAATGCTTTCCGCGATGACGCTCGGCGTATGTGGGTGCGGTGGTGGCGGCAAAACCTCCTCAGTGATTCCGTCAACAGGAATTCCGTCAACCCCAACTAAATTGACTGTCACTGCCAAACCTGGCGCTATCACGATCTCGTGGAATGCCAGCGCCGGGGCGGCTCAGTATCAACTCTACCGCAGTACCCAATCGGGAGCGGAAACTGCCGATGGTAGCCCGACTACGACATTGAGCAGTGTGGAAGCTAGCATCCCGGCAGGGAAAACCTACTATTACCAGATCGCGGCGATAAATAGCGCTGGACAAAGTGTAAGGTCGAGTGAGGTCTCGGTCACACTACTGGATGCGGTGTATGGCCTGAACTTCAGTCCCTATACGCAATCCGGGCAGGACCCGAACAACTCTGCGAGCAGCACAGTCTCGCCCGGACAGGTGGATGCGCTGCTTCAGAAGATCAAGGGCTATACGTATTGGATACGTACATTCGGCACTCAAAACGGGCTAGAAGCCATTCCGCTCAAGGCGAAGCAGCAAGGCTTTAGCACGGCAGTAGGCGCCTACATCGGCACTGATCCGGCGGTCAACAACGCTCAGATCGCAAACTTGATCTCAGCGGCGCAGGCGGGAAACGTAAGCCTTGCCATTGTCGGCAACGAGTACCTGCTCGCCAACGACAACAGCCCGAACCCTGATCCCCAAGCCGAATCAAAGTTGATCGCCTACATTCAGCAGGTTAAGGCACAGACGAATATTAACGTGACTTACGCGGATACATGGGATGAGATTGTCAACAAGCATCCGAACGTGATGAAGGCAGTGGATGTCATCGCCGTAAATATTTATCCGTTTTACGAGAACGCTACCATTGATCAGGCGCTTGCCAAACTGCAATCGGACTATCAGCTTACCGTTCAGGCAGCAAACGGTAAACAGGTGATTATTACCGAGACTGGATGGCCCAGCTCCGGCGCGTCCCCGTCATTTAGCCCCGCCGCCGCGCCTTCGGCAGCGAATGCCGCCAAGTATTTCAACGACGTGGAGAATTGGGCGCGAACCTCAAACATTTCTCTGTTCTACTTCTCCGCATTCGATGAGCCTTATAAGGCTAACTACAACGATTATGCGTCGTGGGGTATCTGGGATACCAACGGCAATATGAAACCGGGTACGGCCAGCGTATTTTTGCACTGATGGAAGTGTATGATGAGGGTCTATCGTGTGTGCAGGACGGTAAAGCGGCTCATTCCAAGCGCGTCCCAGAACATTCGTATTGCGCTATCCGCGAGGGGGCAACAGATTGTACAGCAAGATATCTCGCGCCCCCGACCGGTCAGAATAGTTCCACTACGACCTTCAGCGCTCTTCCTGTCATTTAAGGTTCTTCTCCAGATGCCTGCTCGCTCCACATCCTGATTTGGTTATTGTTTCCATGCTGCTTCTCCCTCTTCTGTCTGGACTGTCCACAACGTTGCCGGTAGTTTTAATTCTCTTGATTCCCTCTCAGCGACACCATAAATGTAACACACGCCCCGTACTTTGTCAATGCCGACTCCTATCGCCCGAATTCCTGAAAAATAATGACCTGGCGAATATTCCAAATTATGGCTCTCAAGAAGGATAGTCGCCGGGGTTTGTAGCAATAGCAGGTAGTGGCGCGGGCCACCGCCGACGAGCGCCTTGAAATCCCGAAACAGAACCGACCCGCGCCGGGCAGTCGTTCAGACGCTCCGGCGTAGAGAAAACTCTTAGCGAGGAAACCTTATGACGCGATGCAGCCGAAAGCAATTTCTGTCTCTGCTTCTTGTTTGCCTGATCGTTCCCCTCATGGCGTTTTCGCCACGCGAAATGCAGGGTTACGTATGTCCCCAACCACTTTCCCGCGCAGCCGGACAACCAGCCGATTGGGCCGGTACACGGCGGGGCGGCGGTGGATCGCGCCGGCAATGTCTACATCAGCACGGACACCCCGCGCGGCATCCTGGTCTTCGGGCCGGACGGCAAATATCGGCGCTGTTTCGGGCCGGAACAGATTCATGGACTATACCTGACGCGCGAGCGCGATGGCGAATACCTCTATGCCGCCCGCCCCAATTTCCACGAAGTTCTCAAAATCAAAACCGATGGCACGTCGGCCTGGACGATGGGCTACCCGGCAGAGGCCGGCATCTACGCCAAAGCCGAGGAGTTCAACCCGACGAATATGGTTGCCCTGCCCGACGGCACGATCTTTGTCGCGGACGGGTACGGCAAGAATTACATTCACAAGTACGACCGTGACCGCAAGTACCTGAAGTCGTTCGGCGGGCCGGGGGGAGTGCCGGCGGAAGACGGCAAGTTCAACCGCTGTCACGGCCTGGCGGTGGACACGCGCGGCCCGAAGCCCCTGCTCATCGTCTGCAACCGCGAGAGTGGCCGCGTGGAGCAATGGGATACGGACGGCAATCTGGTGAAAGTGCTGCAGCGCAACCTGCGTATGCCGGCAGCCGTTCATGTTGCGGGCGATTACATCGCTGTCGCCGAACTACAGGGGCGCGTCACGATTCTGGGCAAGGATAACAGCATCGTCGCCCAGATCGGGGACAATCCCAACACAACCCAACGCGCCAACTTCGGCCTGGAACCGGCGCAGTGGACGGAGGGCATCTGCAACTCTCCGCACGGTATCTCGTTCGACCGCGCCGGTAATCTGGTCGTTTCCGAGTGGAGCAAATTCGGACGGCTTCACCTGTTCACGATCAAACGCTAGCCAGTACGCGGTTGCGGCCCCGCCTGAATGGAAGGCATTTATGAAACACGTATCCTGCGGTGTGAAAGGATGGGGCGTCCTGTCGCTCCTTTTCCTGAGCGTTGTTTCTCATGGAGCGGACACGCCGCCCTTGACAGTCGGCCTCTGGAAGAACATCACGCCTGCGGGCGTCCCCATGAGCGCGGCCAATCATGTGTTTTGTCAGGGCATGGCTATTGATCCGAAGCGCCCCTCCACGCTGTATCTTTGCGTCTGCGCTTATGAAGCAGCCAAAGGCGGACTGTATAAGACGACCGACCGGGGTTCGCACTGGTCCCGGATTGGGAACCTGGATGAACCGATCCATATCGCCGTTGACCCGCATCATTCCAACCATTTGTATTGCGTGGACGGGGTACGCGGCTCCACGCAGGGGTTCTGGATTTCCACCGATGGCGGCGCTTCCTGGACCTTGCCGCCCGGCTTTGCGGCGGCAACGCAGCCCCCGATAGGAACGCGAGACCTGTATTCCCTCGCCGTGGATCCGACGGACTTTCAATCATGTCCTGGTCAGTTTCCATTCGCCCTGGAGGGACTCCAACAATTGTGGCGTTCTGGAAAGCCGTGACGGGGGAACCACCTGGATTAGCCATAATCCTCCGGCGGGTTCGGCAGGGGGCTATGGCATGGCGGTGTTCTTCCTGTATGATCCCGCCACCAAACAGGGAGATAAGAACACATGGCTGTTCACCGCGCAGGCGGGCGGCTTCTATCGAACGACGGACGCGGGTTCCACGTGGTCGCAAGCGTATCCGCTTCAAATGACACATGGCGGCAATCAACTCTATCGCGCCAAAAACGGGGTTCTGTATGCCGGCGCGTATCAATACCCGGTGCGCAGCGTGGACAACGGCGCGAGTTGGCAGCCGCTTAAGCAGGGGCTTGTGTACAGTTGGTACATGGGCATCTGCGGCGATGGGAAGAATTTGTATACCGGTTGCGTCAACGCCCATCAGCCGTTCTTCACCTCCCCCGAAAAGGACGGCGTGACCTGGACAGCCTACGGAAACGGGGCGCAGACGTTTTCCGAAGAGCCGTTTGAAATGGGGTACGACGCCGCCAACCATATCCTGTATTCGGCCAGTTGGAGCGAGGGCCTGCTCGCCCTCAAAATCAGATAACAGGAAGCGTGGAAGGGGGGTACGCGATTTGCGAACTGCTGCTGAAAAAGAGCGCGGCCCCGGCACTGCAAAACAAAGCGAGAAACTTTTCAATCCGCCGAAAGATCAGTGTCACGGCTTTTGAGACGCGAGTTGTTGAGCGGCAAACGGCGGGCGGTACACCCGAATGGCGGCAAGCGGTATCGCGGAACTGCCGCTAATTTCCAGCGTGTGCTTGCCGTTGGTTAATCCCTGCGCGATAGTCATAGCCGCCTCCATTGTTTTGTCCTGCGTGGCAGGCGCGGTGAACGTATCCTCGAAATGCGGAACCACGTTCCAGTGAACCGTGAACTTGTCCGGCACAGGCTTGACGCCGGGGAGCATCAGGGAGTATTCCACGTTCCAATCGTCCGGCTCAATCACAATGCGGCCTGAATTGGACACAAACTTCTGGTCGGAACGCCCCGCGCCATCCATCCCGGTTTTCGATCCCGACAGCGTAAACGTAAATTGTTTCGGGTTCGCCGGGTTTTTCGTTACTTCCATCGTCCATTCTTCCACCAGCAGCGGTTTTGCCGAACCCACTTGCAATATTACCGGCCACTTGCCTCCGGGCGTAGACAGAGCGCGGGTGAACCCGTACAACTCTGGAATGTCCGAAGGCTTTTTGCCGTCAATGCGTATGTCGGCGGGCATTCTCACATTGGACTTTGTGACCGCGCGGGTTGCCGAAGCCGTGCTAATTGCCGCCGCATTGATTGTCGCCGTCGCGCCATTTTTGGCGATTAAATCCACGCGGTTGCCGTCGAAGGGCAGAGTTAATTTGCCGTCTTTCCAGCGAACATCCTTGCCTACCATGTACGTTTGAACCGTGTTGCAGCGCATGGGATTAATATGCGTGTCTTTACGGGGCACAAGGTACGCCTTGACCAGTTCGCTCATCAAATAATTGCCGTAAGCGTTCTGGTGAACGCCGTCCTGAAGCAATTGCGCGGCGTGAACGTTGTTGTCGCGCAGGTACTGCTTCCACAAATTGCGCTGATCCACCATGCCGCAGTCGTACTTTTTGGCGACAGTGGGCAGGTGCAGGTAGTTCATAAACGAGTTCCAGATTTTGCCGTCCGGGCGCAATTTGGCGGGATCGGTTTCCTCATTCAAGTCTTCGTCGCGGGTAACGTGATCGGTTTGTATGAGAACTTCGGCAGTCGTGCGTTCCCGTGTTCGGCGTATAATGTCCTCGTACTTGTCGTGCGCCCCATACACATGAAAAATCATCAGGTCGGGGTAAAACGGGTACAGGTCGGATTCGGCGGTTTTCACCAGCAGTTGCGAGGAAAAGCCGCCAAGCGCGCGGTTTTCAATAATCAAGTTGGCGTTGGGAAAGCGGCGCTTCAAATCGTCGGCGACATCCTTCCACCAGTATTGTTCCGTAATGGATTGCCCGTAAAACAGGATGCGGACAGTATTATGATGCGTGGGGGTACTGGACGCGAGCAGCGTCATGGTGCGCTGGATGTGCAGGCCGAGCGTGGCCGGGTCGCCCACATTCTTCGGCGGCGGATAGGCATTTTTCTCCTGCGCCATTGTCGGTACAATGGAACCGGCAAGCAGGCAGGCAAGCGCAAGCCCGGTTCTGACGCCAAAGTAAAGGTTGAATGTTGGCAACATGATTTGTGGTTTCCTTCAAGCGGATGAAAAACATCAGAAAGGTATCTTTTACAGTACCTGATAATACCTGTTCGCAGAGAGTTTCCCGCCGTTGGCAGGACGGAAATATTGTTCAAGTGACGCTTTTTGGTGGAAAAAGCACAGGTGCAAAGCGGGAAGTTGTCGAAGATAGTAGTGTTTTGTTGCTGCATAACCGAAGTCCGTAGGCGTTGTGAACGTAAAATTGTGGAGAGAATAAAGAAGATGCGCCGTACAAACTGTTGGGTCTATTGCTCTGCCATCGTTGTGATTCCTCTTTGGCTTCAAGCGCAAACCGCGCGGGCGGCTCCACCTCCCAAACCGGCCAAATCCAAGCCGTCTGCCGGACTGCCGCTGAAACTGAAGCCATCGGGCAGGTATGTGGAAGATTCCAGGCAACCGCCCTTGTTTGCGGCGGCATTGACGGACGATCTGCCGCGCGTCAAGGCGCTGCTGGCGAAAGGGGCCGATCCCAATACGCGCGACATGGACGGCTCCATGACGGCGCTGATGGCGGCGGCTCTCAACGGCAACGCGCAAATGTGTCGCGTCTTGCTGGACGCGGGCGCGAAAGCCGATCTTAACGATGGGGATGCGGACAAGAACACCGTGCTGTATTACGCTGCGGGTTCAGGCAACATAGCAGTGGTTCGCTTGTTTCTCACGCCCGGCAGCGACAAGCCTACGCTCAATCACAGCCTGAGCGCGGCAACAATCGGCGGGCATGAGGACATTCTGAAACTGCTGCTGGCACAGGGCGCCGATCCCAACGCCGAAGGCTGGGCCGGAACAACGCCGCTCCAATTTGCTGTTGAAGGCAATAACGCCGCCATTGCCAACCTGCTGCTTGACGCCAAAGCCGACCCCAACCTGCGCGATGGGGAAGGCCAAACGCCGCTGATGCTGGCGGCGGAAAAGTCGCGCCTCGACATGGTCGCCCTGTTGCTTAAACGCGGCGCAAATGTGAACGCCAAGGACGAGCTGGGCAAAACCGCGCTGCTGTATGCGACGGGCAAACAGCGCGACGCCCTGCGCGCCCTGCTCCTCAACGCGGGAGCCAAAGAATTCCCGCCCAATCTGTTCGACGCCGCACGGCAAAGCGACATTAAAACCGTTCGCGCGCTGCTGGCAAAGGGCGCGAACCCGAACGAAACCGATGAAAAGGGATGGACGCCCCTGTTCTATGCGGTGAAATCGGGTGGGATGCGCGATACCAATGTCATTCAGGCGTTGCTGGAAAGCGGCGCAAACCCCAACATTCGCGCCAAAGATGGAGCAACGCCGCTTTCCTTCGCCAAAACAGTAAATGCTGTGGAACTTCTTCCCCTCCTGCGGCGGGCGGGCGCGGATGCCCCGGAACTTGAGTTGATGGAGGCTCTTAAAGCCGGGGAAACGGAGCGGTTCAAAGAACTGCTTGCCACGATTCCCGACATCAACGCCAAGAATGAACAAGGCGAGACCGCCCTGACAATGGCCTGCGACATGGGCAGCCACGAAATAATTCAACTGCTGCTGGCAAAGGGCGCGGATGTCAACGCCACGGACAGGCAGAAGTGGACGCCTTTGTTTCATCTTGTCGGAGGCAGCGATACGGAAGCCGTAAAAGCCCTGCTGGACAGGGGAGCCAACATCAACGCGAAGGACGAAAGCGGGTTGACTCCCCTGATGCTGGCGAACCCCCATAGCCTGCCTATGTTTCAACTGCTGCTGGAGCGGGGCGCGGACGTGAACGCCAAAACGGAGCGCGGTCGAAGTGTGCTGACAGGGATGGCCGATACCGCCGCCCCACAAATCCTGCAATTGCTGTTGAGCAAGGGAGTGGATGTCAACGCGCTGTCGCGGGACGGGGAAACCGCGCTGTCCAGCGCCGTAGGCAGGCTCAATCTCGCCAATGTCCGGCTGCTGCTCGATCACAATGCCGATGTCAATGTCGTGGAAAAACTGACGGGAACGACGCTCCTGATGCTCGCGGCGAGAGGCGGCTACCAACCTGCAAAAGACGATCCTGACGCGCGGGAAAACTTCAAGCCGGAAAACAGCGTTATCATCACCCGCCTGCTGCTGGCAAAAGGCGTGAAGGTAAACGCCAAAGACAGAATGGGACGGACGGCGCTGGCGATTGCCCGCAAGTCGGAAAATGACGAATTGGCCGCTTTGCTGGTGAAAGCGGGCGCGCAAGCCCCGCGCTCCTCCCCCGGCAGCGACCTGTACACAGCCGTAGACCGGGATGATATTGTTGCCGCGCAGCAACTGCTCGCGCGCGGAGTTTCCCCCAATACATTCGATCAGGATGGCTATACGCCCCTGATGCTGACGGCTCTGCGCGGACGGACAATTCTGGTGAAACTGCTGCTGGCGCATGGCGCGCAGCCGGATTTGCACAAAGCCCCGGACGCAACTCCCCTGACAATGGCGTGTGAGGAGGGGCATCTGGAAATTGTTCGGCTGCTGATCGGCAAAGGCGCGAATCCCAACATTCGCAACGAAATCGGACAAACGCCCCTGATGCTGGCGGCGACAAAGCATCAGGCGGAGGTCTGTCGTCTGCTGCTGGCAAAGGGCGTCAATGTCAATGCCGCAGACCTCAGTGGCATGACGCCCTTGATGTACGCCGCGTATACGTCCAACACAACTGTCGCGCAAATCCTGCTGGAGGCCCATGCGCAGGTCAATGCGCGTACGCGGCAGGGCATAACGGCCTTGATGCTGGCGGCGCAGGCCGGGTTCGAGGATGTTATCAAATTGCTGCTGGCGCATAAAGCCGACGTGGACGCGAAAACGCCCGAACACGACACCGCGCTGCTGCTGGCGGCGGAACGCGGGCAACTGGAAGCCGCGCGCCTGCTGCTTGCCGCCGGCGCAGACCCCAACGCGCATAACGACAACCATGACACGCCGCTATCCCAAGCCGAAAAAGCGGACAACGCCGATCTCATCAGCCTGCTGAAACATCTGGGCGCAAAAGATACGGAGGCAAAGCCATGAAGCGTGGAAGGAGGGGGCGGAAACAAGTGGAGGGGAAACAGAGAAAGATAAAGATGAAAAAGAGCCTGGCCGCGCGCGTTTGCAGTCTGGCGCTTCCGGCAGTGTTCGGCATCGGCGTATGCCTGCTGCCGACAAGCCTCTGCCACGCCTCGCCGCCAAAGAAGGCTGGAGCAAAACCGCGCGCCGCTTCCAAAACGGATGCGAGTAAAGCCACGCTGCCCCAGCGCCTGATACAGGCCGTTCAGCAGGGCGACGCCGACGAAGTGGAAACTCTGCTGGCAACAGGAGGGAACCCGAACGCCGTTGATACTCAGGGCAGGCCGCTGCTGGTACAGGCGGTCTTAAGCGGAAAACCGGACATCATCGGCAACACGGAGAAAATGGGCGACGCGGACATCGTACTGCTGCTTCTGGAGCGGGGCGCAAAGATCAATGCGCGCGGACCGAACGGCAATACCGCCTTTGCCCTGTCCGCAACGGTGGGCAACAAAGAGATTTGCGAACTGCTGATACAGCGCGGAGCCGACATCAACACGGCGGACAACAAAGGGATTACGCCGCTGATGTATGCGGTGGCGCGCTCCAATCTGGACATCGTAAACCTGCTGCTGACGAAACCGGTCAACATCAATGCCAAAATGCGTGATGGCGTCACCGCGCTTTCCCTGTGTGTCCTGTTGATGCAGGCGCAGGAAGAGAAGCAGGCAAAGTCGAGACTGTCGGTCCTGCCTTCCGCGCAATTTTTGAAAGATGTGGTTCGGGAAGATATTTTTGTCGCGCTGTTGGAGAAAGACGCGGATGTGAACGCCCGGCTGACCGACGGCATCACCATTCCGATGCTGGTGGCGGCCATTGGCTCCGATAAGATGCTGCGCCTGACGCTGAACAGGGGCGTGGACATCAACGCGCAGGCGGCTGTCGGCACAACCGCGCTGATGGCCGCTGCGGAAACCGGGAACGCGCCCGGCGTGAAAATTCTGCTTGCCGGAGGAGCCGACCCCAACATCAAAAACAACGCGGGCGTCACCGCGCTGATGATAGCGGCGCAAAAGGGGCGCTACGTGATTTGCGAACTGCTGCTGAAAAAGGGCGCGGACCCGGCCCTGCAAAACAAAGCCGGGGAAACCGCCCGCGCCCTTGCGGAAAACGCGAACCTGACGGGCATCGTCAATCTGCTCAAACAGGCAGAAAAGCCGTAGCCGCGTTCGCGGCATTTGCCCTGTCAGGCGGATACGGCGGCTTCATTCGGCTCGATAGCGTTTTCGTTCGTGGACAGGCCGGTGATAATTTCGATCAGGTTGCCGTCGGGGTCGCGCAAGTGCGCGGTTCGCATCATCCACAGCGGGCGATCCTGCGCGGGCGTGTCTATGACAACGCCTTTGGCTTCCAACTGCGCGACGGTTGCATCCACGTTGTCCACTTCAAAGACAATGGCGCAGGCGTCCTGACACGCTCCATAAGCAGGCTTGTGCGTCGTGCCGACAGCCTCGGCCATGTGCGTTTTGCCGAACAAAGCGAGCGTGACCGCGCCGCCGACAGACAGTTCCGTGTATTCGCCGTCCGGGTCGGCAAACAGTTGTTCCAACCCCAGCTTGTCGCGGTAAAACGCAAGGCTGGTGTTCATGTCGTTGACGAGCAGGCGGATGTTGAGCAACTTCATGGCAAACTCCTTTTGGGTAGAGAAGGGTGAGAAGGTGAAGCCGAAACAGAATTACGTCGTTATTTGTACCAAGCGGGGTAATCATAGCATATTGCCGCAAGTCCGTCAAGCGCTTTGCGGACTTTTTGTAAAATTTTGTCTGCTTATTTTCACCTGCTTGTTCGCGTCCGCATGTTCCGCGCAGCAGGAAACAGGCAGGGAAACCGAAGCGGCAACCGGAACGGCGGTAAGCGGGGTACAAACCGGGCTGGATGTGTTGATTGCGCAAAATTTCGCGCCCCTGCAAGGCAAGCGTGTCGGCCTGATTACCAATCAAACGGGCATCGCGCGGGACGGCAGGAACAACATTGACATTCTGTTTCACGCGGCGCAACAGTCGAAACAAGCAAGGCCGGGGAACTTCCGGCTTGTGGCATTGTTCAGCCCGGAGCATGGATTGCGCGGACGCGCGGCGGCAGGGGCAAAAGTCAGCAGCAGCCGGGATCGGACAACAGGCTTACCGATTTATTCGCTGTACGGCAAAACACAGAAGCCAACGCCCGCGATGCTCCGTAACATAGATATGCTGGTGTTCGACATTCAGGACATAGGCTCGCGCTCGTATACGTATATCAGCACACTCGGCCTGTGCATGGAAGCGGCGGCGCAAAATCACGTTGCATTCATGGTGCTGGATCGTCCCAATCCCTCCGGCGGCAATCGCATCGAGGGCAACATTCCCCCGCCCCCGTTTCGCTCGTTTGTCGGCAAGTACCCCGTTCCGTATCTGCACGGCCTCACGGTGGGCGAGTTGGCGAAACTGCTGAACGGCGAAAAGTATCTGAGCGGGGGCGTACAGTGCAATTTAACGGTTGTGCCGATGCAGAATTGGCAGCGCGACATGACGTGGGAACAAACGGGTCTGCGCTGGATTGCGCCAAGTCCGCACATTCCGTTTGCGCGTACCGCGTTGTACTATGCGGCGACAGGGCAGGCCGGGGAACTGTCCGCGCTCAGTATCGGCGTTGGAACGGCTTTGCCGTTTGAATACGCGGGCGCTCCCGGCATGAACGCCAAAGCCTACGCAGCCGAACTGTCACAGCGCAATTTATCCGGCGTCCAATTCACGCCCGCAGCGTGGACGCCCGAACATGGCGTTTATACCGGCAAACGGTGCGCGGGCGTTCATATCGAATTTACCGATATACGCGGAGTGGAACTATGCCGCCTGAACTTTGAACTGATGGACGCCGCCCGCAAGGTGATGCCCAATCTGCGCTTTTTTACCGACGGCGAACAAACCCGCATGTTCGATCTGGTAAACGGCACGGACGAAGCGCGGCAAGCCTTCGCGCAGGGCAAATCCGCTTCGCAAATCTGGCAGCAGTGGAACAAGGCCGCGTCCGCTTTCCGTATCCGCCGCCGGCCCTATCTGCTGTACCCGGAAAATTAAAAGCGATTTAGCCGCAAATACACGCAAATGGACGCAAATAGAGTAGGATTAGCCATCATGAAAATCAATCGCAAAAAAGTCAGCAAAGTATTCGGAGCCATCGGCGCTACGATTACCATCGGCGTTCCCTTATGCGCGTGGTGGCTCGAAGCGGCAAGCCAGCATGGACTGCGCGAAATCCGGCAGCAGATACGGCACGAGGGGCTGCCGCTCACGCCTGCCGACTTGCAGCGCCCGATGCCGCCCGCCAACCGCAATGCCGCGCTGGAGTACGCGCAGTTGACGCAGTTGCTGAAAGCCAACCCCCTGAGCGGCGAGGCGGCAGTTCTTAACGAAGTGAAGCGCGATGTGCCCTCGCCCGCAGGCAACATGCAGCAGATTCGTTCCGCCCTGCTGTTGCGCCGGGATGTGACCGCGCTGGTTCATCAGGCCGCCCAAAAGCCGGAATGTAACTTTAATCGCGATTACAGTCAGGGCTACAATCTGCTGCTGCCGGAGTACGCCGCCATGCGCAGCGGGCTGCGCGTTCTGACCAACGAAAGCGCCCTGTTGCTTTATGATGGCAAGCCCTTGGACGCGATACGCAATGAAACACTCGGCTTCGCGATGGCGAAACACGCGCAAACCGATCCCATTCTCATCGGCAAACTCGTCAGCGTTGCCCTCAATGCCATTACGCTGCATTTCATGGAGCGTGTTTTGTACACAGCGGGCGAGCAGCCGGGCGTGGCGCAGGCCGTCGAAAACGCTGTTGCCGACAACTGGCAAACCGTCAGCATGGCGGACGGGATGCGCGGCGAACTCGTTGCGGATGAAGTAACATTTGCCCAACTCCGCGCCGGAACCCTGCGCGACAACGATTTGAAGCCGGGAGAAAAGCCTGACTCGACGCCGCATCGTTCGCCTTCGTTTGTGGGCACAGCGCTCATGAGCGCCAACGAACTGCACTTGCTGCGCTATGTCCACAGCAGCATTGCCGCCGCTTCCCTGCCGCCGCGCGAAAGCCAGGCGAAACTCGACGCGTTGGAACACGAGGCTTTGCGCTACGAACACTTGCCGACGCGCTCGATTGCCGCGATCATGGTTCCTGTCTTCTCGCAGGCGCGAACCAAGCAGACCCAGGGCGAAGCGCAGCAGGCTGTTGTCCATGCGGCGGCGGCAGTGATGGCATATAAGCAGCAGAATGGCAGATTACCGAACACGCTGAATCAGGCGATGCAAACGGTTCCCGCCGACCCGTTCGATCAACAGCCCCTGCGCTATCGTCTGGACGGCGACGGCTTCGTGGTTTACAGCGCCGGGCCGACAGGCAAATTCGACGGCGGCACGGCGAACACAAAGCCGAACAGTTATGAAAGCGTGTTTCGCTTCCCGATGCCCGTCTGGTACACGCAGGCTCCGACTTCGGCGGCGTCTGCTTCCACGCCGACGCCATAAATTCGCTCCAACGCACTACAACGGGGAACTGTTCACGTTTGCAAACGGAGAATTCTGCATGAAACGCTTTCGCCTGCTGCTGATTGCCCTGTTTCTGCTGCTCACCTGCGGGCTGCTGTTCGTCGCGTTTGTTACATTGGACACGCGCAGCGCCCGCGAATTGGCGCAGGTGAGACAGCAGGTTCACGCCGCCGGATTGCCACTGGAACCGCGCGAACTGGCGCAGCCACAGCCGCCCGAAGAAGAAAACGCCGCGCCGCTGTATGTGCAGTTGAACAGCTACTATACGACACATCCTTTAACGGGCGCGGACCTGATTCTGGATACTACGAAGGGCGTCCGGCTACCAACCCCGCAGGAACACGCGCAGCTGCGGCAAGGGGTGCAGCATCGGCAGGACATTTTGCGGCGTGTGCATCAGGCGGCAAAGCGTCCGTTTTGCGCGTTCAACCGAAATTACGCGCAGGGCGCGAGTCTGCTGCTGCCGGAATATGCCAAAATGCGAGCGGGCGTTCGCGCATTGACGGCGGAAAGTACCCTCCTGCTGGCTGATGGTAAGCCGCTGGACGCGATTCAAAACCAAGAATTGGGTTTCAAAACGGCGCAACATGCTGCCACCGCCCCGATACTTATCGCCAATCTTGTCGCAGTGGCGCTGGACGCGATTACCTTGCGCAATATGGAAAAAGTTCTGTATGCTGCAGGAGAACAACCGAGAGTGGCGCAGGCGGTGGAACAAAGCATTGCGCAAAACTGGAAACCGCACAGCCTCGCCTACGGAATGCGCGGCGAGTTTATTCTCTCCACTGTGGAAATAGAGCGGATGCGCAAAGCCGGGCCGGGTTCCATAAAAGATTTGGGCGTAACTTTGGACGGCTTCAAAGGCGCGATGCAGAAGTTCGCCCTCCGACAACCTGCCAACTGGCAGACGTTCCTCAACAGGAAGGAAAAATGTCAGGGAAAGTTGAAATTGGCGTAGCGGAACCGCCCTGCGCCTCGTCCAACCGGTATGTTGTCGCGTTCCGCCGGGATGCCGTTGCCCTGCGTGGAACGTTTGCGCGGCGTCAGCCGTGTCAGGCTGAAGTAAACGCTGCGATACTGATAGTTCGCCACTATTTCGACTGCCTGAACCAAGCCCGAACTGAAAAGGAGCCGTCCGTGAAGAACCCGCGATTATGGGGCAAGCCCCTGCTTATTCTGCACCTGTTGTTTTGCTGCCTGTGGCTGTATATGTTCGAGACCCGGCAGGAACCGGCGGATTGGATGGTTTTACTGGTGCTGTGGACGATTGTGGGTATCCAGTTTACGTGGGGCTTCACAGTCGGGCTGATTGTCGGGCCGGGGCGGGCGAAGCGCGCGAACCTGTGGTGGAGCCTGCTGCTGAGTTTCCTGCCGTTGTACTGGTTTTACCATTTGTCGCTGCTGGTGGGGGATGCGTTCGGCGCGTTTTGGGGCGGCATGTACTTTTTGACGTTTGTGGCAATCGTGGCAAGCGAAACGTTCTGCGGCGTCCTGCTCGGCGCAAAAGCCCATGTCGGCATCCTTGGGGAGTAGGCGTCAGGCATCAGGCATCAGGCATCAGGCATTAGTGAGGAGAAAGGAAAAAGGAGAAAGAGACGAGACGCAATCCACAATCGTCAATCGAAAATCGAAAATCCAACATGGGGGCGAATGGGGTCTGGTGGCCTTCACGGTCTTCAAAACCGTTTGCGTGGCGGCTAATCCGTCATGGGTGAGTTCGATTCTCACGCGCTCCCGCCATTTTTCGCATTGTATTCGCCGGAGCCGGGTATTTTCAACGCCTCCTGTGAAATAGCGCCCGTGTGGTTGCCAGGGGTTGAAAACCCCTGTCTGGACAAAGCAAGCGTCTTTCAGACGCGCCCCTGCTTTCTGGAAGTTGCGTCTGCAAGACGCTTGCACTTTCCTGCCGGGTACTTTCAGTACCCGGCCAGTATTTTCACAGCGAACGTTTTCAACACCCGGCAGAGGGCTTGGTGAGGTAAAAGCGCCGTTACGCTTTGCCTACATCCGGGTGTGTCCAAGGGCGGCGGTAGGGGCGTTTGAGCAGGCGGTTGGCTTCCTCATCGTGCAGAACCATTTGTTTGACAGCGTCCCAGGTTAGGGAGCGGCCTAACTGCATGGAAATGTTTGCCAGAATACACGTTGCCGTCGAGATATAGCCCTCTTCAATGTCGGCAACCGGGCGACTCCGATTGGCAATGGCGCGCATCATATCCTTCATGTGGTAGCGAATAGCGGGCGCGACGTGCCGCTCCAAATCCTTTTCGGTCCTGTCTATCGGGTACTGCTCCAACTCATACGTAACGTCTTTGTGAACCGGCGGACCCTGATTGGGAATAAAGTCGTAGCCCATCACGCTGACTTTTAACGTGCCCTTGTCGCCGTAATAAGTTGCGCCCCAGGGATACTGCGGATCGTTGGCCGCGCCCCATGTCCGGTGCTGCCACAACATCTGCGTGTCGCCGTAATCGAAAATCGCGGACTGCGTATCCGAAATGTTGGCTTTCGCGGCCTTGTCCATCAGGATGCCGCCCGTAGACGAAATGGTTTTCGGCCAGCCCAAGCCGAGTATCCAGCGCGACATATCCAGCATGTGAACGCACATATCGCCCACGATGCCGTTGCCGTACTCCATGAACGCCCGCCAGCCGCGCGGGTGCGCAATCGGGTTGTACGGGCGCAGGGGAGCCGGGCCTGTCCACATTTCCCAATCCAGCCATTCGGGCGGCTTTTCATCGGGCGGATTGGAATTGTTGCGCATGTGGTAGTAGCAGTAGGTTTCCACCAGCCCGACTTTGCCCAATTTGCCTTCGCGTACCAGATCGCGGGCTTCGGCAATGTGGGGCGTACTGCGGCGTTGCGTACCGATCTGCACCACGCGGTTGTGCTTGCGGGCGGCGGCAAGCATCGCCTGCCCCTCGCGCACATCCACGCTGATAGGCTTCTGGCAATACACGTCCGCGCCCGCTTCCACCGCCGCGATCATCGGCAGGGCATGCCAGTGGTCGGGCGTGGCGATCAGCACAATATCCAGATCTTTGGGCTTGAGCATCTCGCGGTAATCGGCGTACATGCGCGGTTTTTGATGGGAAATCTGACGGGACGCGATCTGTTCCGCCGCGTCCGCCAGCATCCGCTTGTCCACATCGCAGATAGACACCACTTCGACGGGCGCGACTTGTATCAGGCGGAACAAATCGCACTTGCCGTACCAGCCCGTTCCAATCAGCCCGACGCGCGGCTCATGGTCGGCAAACTCCTCGCCAAAAGCCCGCGTTCCCGTCAATGTCATTCCCGCCGCAGCGGTCAGAAATCCTCTTCGATCCATAGTGTTCTTCTATCTATTGACTCCCAACGCCCTTGACGCGCATTTTCATGGCGTACAGGCCTTTGCTGGCCGTGATGAACAGGGTGTGCATGTCCTTGCCGCCGAAGCACACGTTGCCCGTCCAATCCTCCTGAATGGGGATATGCTCGATCTGCTTGCCGGCCTTGTCGAAGACGGTTACGCCCTGCCCGGTCAGGTACACATTGCCTTCGTTGTCAATGGTCATGCCGTCGGAGCCGAGTTCGCAAAACAGGCGCTTGTTCTTCAGCGAACCGTCGCGCTGAATATCGTACACGTAGGTTTTTTTGGCGTCAATGTCGGACACATACAGGGTTTTGCCGTCGGGAGTGCCGATGATGCCGTTGGGCTGCGTCAGGTCGCTGGCAACCCGCGTCAGCTTCTTGTGGTCGGGCGGCAGATAGTACACGCCATGCACATCCTGCTCAATCGGGCCGCGCTTCCAGTAATCGCGCTTGTAGTACGGGTCGCTGAAGTACAACCCGCCGTCCGGGCGCAGCCATACGTCGTTGGGGCCGTTGAGCAATTTCTGGTTGTAGTCCTTGATGATGACGGTTGGCTTGCCGTCCGGGGAAATGCGCCACATCTCGTTTTTCTCGTCGGCACACGCCCACAGGTCGCCATGCTTGTCAAAGCACAGGCCATTGGAACGCCCGCACGGCTCCATGAATTTCGTCAGTTTGCCGTCTATGCTCCACTTCCAGATGCGGTCGTTGGGCTGATCCGTAAAGTACACGTTGCCGTGCGCGTCCGAAGCCGGCCCTTCCGTAAACAGAAAGCCGTCCGCCAGTTTTTCCAACTGCGCCCCCTGCGCGATGATGCCGCCCTGCCCCGCCTGCGCGATGCTCGCCACCACCCCGAACGCCGCAAGACACGCCAGCGCCCCTATCCATTTCAGTTGTATCATGTTCGCCGCACTCCTTTGTGATTTTCGATTGACGATTTGTCGATTGACGATTGGGGATTTTCGATTGGCTTTCGTCCGGCCTGTCTTCCCTGTTCGCTTTATCGAGTTCGCCTTGTCAAGTAAATACGACAGCAGGACGGCAATGCCCTGCATAATCGCGCAATTTGTCGTATCTTACAGGAAAAGAGTAGACTGAAGCGGAATTTTATAAGAATACTACTGCTCACAGTCGGTAAGCAACAAAGGAAAACACGATGTCATTTTTCGTCGCCACGCGAAAGGATATGGAACCGGGCTTGATGGCAGCGGAGCAACAACTCCGTCTGAAATATATCCCCTGCATTCGCTATCCTTCACCCGACTACACGGTTTATTATTCCGCGCTGGACATACCGGAACTGGGGACAACAAAGTCGCCCTATGTGTGTTCCTCACCGGCTACGCACTACCTTGTTTTTGAGCGGGATGCCGAAGTCAATGTCGAAAGAGTCGCTGTTGATCCTAAAGCTGGTAACTCCTACTTCCGCCTTGACGCCGAGGCAAACCCCTATGCATTGGAATTTTATCCGGGTGGTTGGTATACAGGAGACAGTTACCAGGGCGATTTCCTTATGGGAGGATGCCTTTGGACGGTATATAAAACTCCCCAGGTCGCGGAAGAAACTTACAAACTCTTCGACAAGTCATTGACGCACAAGTTCAAAAGACTGAAGGCAACCTTGTACGATAGGCGTCGCTGGCGCGTTGGACCGGAAGCCTATGCTGCGTTGGAGCGTGGTGTACGCCTCGTTACGGAAAGAATTGACTGGCCTGCTGAGGATGATGTACAACTTCCCGCCAAGTAAGAATTGACCGTTGGTTCGCCGCCGCACAAACAGAAGCCAGTACAATTCCGCAGGCAAAATATAACAATACCGCTGCAAAAGTGGGAGAAACAGATTTGAAACCAGCTAACAGGAAATCGGCGATTTTGACAATAGGAGCGTTGTGCTTTATGCCTCTGCAAAGTGGGCAGGCGCGGCAGAATACGCCCCTGACGCGGCAAAACACGGCCACGAAATGGACGCATGGAATGTCTGCCGATGCCGGTTACTTTCCCATTGCCGTGTGGCTGCAAAGCCCCGAAAATGCGGCCCGGTACAAAGCGGCGGGCATTAACCTGTATGTCGCGCTCTGGCAGGGGCCGACCGAAGCGCAGATTGCCGCGCTCAAGGCCGCGCAGATGCCGGTTATCTGCGCGCAAAACGAGGTTGGGTTGGCGCATAAAGACGACGCGACGATTGTGGCCTGGATGCACGGCGATGAGCCGGACAACGCGCAGCCCGTTTCCGACCCCAAAACCGGCAAGCAGACTTATGGCCCCTGCATTCCGCCGTCCCGCATCGTTACGGATTACGAGCGGCTGCGCGCGCAAGACCCCACACGCCCCATTCTGCTGAATTTGGGGCAGGGCGTGGCAAACGACGATTGGAAGGGAAGGGGCGCGGGCGCTTCCTTAAAGGATTACGAAACCTACGTGAAGGGCGGCGACCTTGTCTCGTTCGACGTGTACCCGGTTGCGGGCATGGACAAAGCGGACGGAGAAAACTATCTGTGGTACGTGCCGAAGGGCGTGGACAGGCTTCGGGAATGGACGGCGGGGCGCAAAGCCGTGTGGAACTGCGTCGAGTGTACGCGCATCGGGAGCGGCAAAAAGCCTACGCCCGAACAGGTGCGTTCCGAAGTCTGGATGGCGCTGGTTCACGACTCCAAAGGCTTGATCTACTTCGCGCATGAATTCGCGCCCAAATTCAACGAACACGCTTTGCTGGACGATCCCGAAATGCTGGCGGCAATCACGGCTCTCAACCGCCAAATCCAAACCCTTGCCCCGGTTTTGAACAGTCCCACGCTGCCGGATGCTGCCGCCGTTGCTTCCTCTTCCCCGCAGACACCGGTTGACGTGATGGTAAAGCGGCAGGGAAACGCAACGTATCTGTTCGCTGTCGGGATGCGCAACGCTCCCACGCAGGGAACCTTCACGCTCCGCAATATGCCGACAGCTGCACGCGCCGAAGTTCTGGGCGAATCCCGAACCGTTCCCATCAAGAACGGGCAGTTTACGGACGATTTCAACCCCTACGCAGTACATCTGTACCGAATCACGCCATGACTACAGTTTTAGTTCCAATACCGTTCAAATAAGAGTTCGTAGGGGCACAACATGTTGTGCCCGCGTTTCTAACCGTGCCCGCCGCTCGCATTGCAGGAAGAGGGTACGCCGTAGGAAGAGGGTACGCCGTAGGAAGAGGACACAACATGTTGTGTCCCTACGCCATTGTTTTGAGGTGGGAAGGGTCTTATTTGAACGGTATTGGTTTTAGTTCAGTCTGTCGGCGCAGCCTGACTCTGATGCCTGCGGCCTTTCCACTGCCCGCCCTGCCCCCGGTGATGCCGCAACGCGGACAGAACCGTTGCCCACAAATAGAAGCCTGCCGTGAGTGGCAGCGCGAAGGCCCACAGAGGAGAACGACGGTAAAAGTGCAGCATCGGCAGGTATAAGGCGCTCATCAGCAGCCATGTCATGCCGCCGAGTACGCCAGCCCATCCCCCGGCAAGCAGCAGCAGGGGCGGCGCGAGGAATGTCAGCGTCAGGCCGAGAACGCAGCCGAGCAGGCGCAGGGGCGAGTAGCCTAACTGGGTGTACGCGGTTCGGGCAATGACATGCGTGATTTCGGACAGGCTACCATAACTGCGCGTACTTTGGGATGTGTCGCTCAGGCCGAGCCAGATCGGATGCCCGCCCGCCTTGATCGCTCGCGCCAGAGCGCAGTCGTCAATCAGTTCGTTTTGTATCGCCGCCAGTCCGCTAATGCGTTCCAATGCGCTGCGCCGTGCCAGCATGGTTCCGCCCGCCGCGCCCGCCAATGTATTCCGGCTATTATTGACGCGCCGGAATGGGTAGAGCATTTTGAAGAAAAACACGAACGCGGGGATCATCAGTTTTTCTGCGCGGCTGCGGCATTGCAGGCGCACCATAAACGAAACCAGGTCGCAATCCCCCGCTTCTGCGCGGCAAACCAGTTCCCGCACCGCGCCTGTGCCGTGCGAAATATCCGCGTCGCTGAACAATACATAACACGCCGGGTCATGGGCGTCAAGGCCGCGCGTTACTCCCTGATTCATCGCCCACACCTTGCCCGTCCATCCGGGCGGCAGGGGATGCGCCGCCAAAACCTGCAAATTGGCTTCCCGTCCCAACTCGCGCGCTGTTTGCCGCGCAATTTCCGCCGTGCCGTCCTCGCTGTGATCGTCTACAACCACGATTTGCAAACAATGCGGGTACTCCTGCGCCCACAGCGAGCGCAGCGTGTCGCCGATTCCTGCCGCCTCATTGCGGGCGGGAATCACAACCGTCACGCGCGGCCATTTGGATGGCGGAGTGGGCACGGGTTCGCGGTCAATTTGCCAGAAACCGCCATGCGCCAGCCACAACGCCAGCCAGATGAGCAGCGTCAACGCCGCCAGAAAAAGGGTAACAGTGTTCAAGTGCATAGCACAGCATAGCGCAAAAACAAGGGCGGCCGCAACTCTGTAGGAAGATTGCCGCGTCCTGCGGACGCTTGTGACTTTGCGGCACACGAACAGACGTATGCCTACAAAACTCCCGCGTCCGCAGGACGCTTGTACTTTCCTGCCGGGTACTTTCAGTACCCGGCAACAGACAGCAAGCGTTTACATTATCGTCCGATGGAAAAGGCGCTGAACTCCACGCCCGCCCGCCCGTAGCTGCGGATGCCGAAGAAGGGATTGTCGGCGTTGCGGCGGCTCAAGGTGTTGGTAATCGGCGGATTATTGTCTGCCGTAACCGTAATCGTATCGCCGCGCAGGGTAATGACAACGCTGTGCGCCCGGTTTGCTCCAATTCCCGGACCGTTATTCGGCAGGGGAGCGTCGGATCCGCCCAGGTCGTATACCTTGACGCCACTGGCGTCAAGGTTGACAGCCACGTAACCGGTCAGGTTCGTGTTGGAGTGCAGCACGATTTGCGCGCCATTGGCATTGCCGGTCTTGAACGTGGCGCGAATGGTTACGTTCGCGCCGGCGGACGCCAGGCTGTACAGCGCGCCCGCGTCGGCTGTGGCCGCGCGTACGCTGCCATTGCCGGTAAACTCCCAATCGCCGCCCGGCGCTCCCGCCCATGCGATCCGCCCCACGCCGCCGCGCTGCGCGGGGATGGTTCCGGCCAGGCTCTTGCCGGGATCCCCCGTGAAGGTTTCCGAAAGAAACGTGCTTGCGCGCGTTCGCGCGCCCGCCGCATCGGAACTAGTTGGCTCCGTTCGGTTACCCTCCCCGCGCATATTGGGGAAGCGGCTGCTGTTGTTGACCATTCTGCCCTTTGTCGTGACGCCGCTGAAATCCGCCCCGTTCACGACCGGTCCCGCCGACACGAACGCTTCATCCGCAGCGCGGGCATTGTCCAGCCGAACGCCGGACGCGCGAATGTTGTTTACGCGGGTCTGCCGGGTTCCGCTGATGTCCACAATATGGGCGATGTTTCCTGCCGTGATATTCTGCAATTGCAGCGAATCAATCGTGCCGCCATTTACCTGCACCAGACGGCCTTTAGGGTTGCCATCGGGACGCTGCCAGGTGACGTTGGCGATGCGAAGCGTCCCAATGGCGGGTGTGTGCGCCCCGGTTGGCGCGGCAATATACACCTGCGCGGCGGGAGCCTCGCTGCCTGCCGGCTCGGAAATGGCTAATCCGTCAATGTTCAATTGCCCGATGTTGGTTTGCTGGTAGCGGTCGTTGATGTATACCAGAGGACGGGCGGACGCATTCGCGCCCCGGCGGATGTTGCGCAGCGTGACCGAATCAATTCTGCCTCCCAATCGCACCATTGCATTGGAAAGGTCAACGTTGTCCGTCGGCTGCTCGGATACCTGTGGCGGATTGACGCCGCCGCTGCCCACGCCGCCATTGAGCCGAGTTCGATCCCAAACGGGCGCGCTCATGTCCCAGCCGTCCACCAGCACGTTTCCCACTTTGCCGGTCTGTGCGCCCAATCCCGGAAAAGCATCAATCTGCAAAGGAAACTGAAACGTTCCGCCCTGCGTGTGCAAAATCTGAATGCGGTCAATCACATCGGTAATGGCGAGCAGCCGAAAGCCGAACAATCCGTTTTCCAACTTGCAGCGGTCGAATACGCAGTTGGTAATGTCACCGTGCCAGACGCAGTTGTTCCAGGCCGAATACAGGCGGCGTGGCTCACCGCCGGATTGATGTCCGTCGTTGGTGTTGAGCGCGATTAGATCGTTACCGGCTGCGCCGCTAAAACCCGTCACGCGAATGTCGGAAGCCGGGCCGTTGATGTGCAGCCCGTCCTGATTGGAGTTATAGATAATGGCCGGATTGCCAACCGTTCCGCCCACTTCCACGCGGCAGCCGTCCATCACGACATGCCGCACAGTTGCCAGATGGTAGGCATAGGTGGGGCTGTCGTGTACAGTCACGTTGCGCAGCGTGAGGTTTTCCACGCCATACGCGCACAGGCCGAACACGTTCTGGCCCTGCGTACTAATTTGCAGTTGCCCCTGTGGCTGGCGCGCGTCCGCGCTGCCCGCCGCGTTTCCGGCTCGGTTGCCGTCAATGATCAAATCTTCAATGGTAACGTCGCGCGTGGGATATGCGGGCGTGTAGGACGGGTTGCCGCTTGCATCGTATTGCACCTGGGGCGGGTCGTCGTTGCGCAGCGCGAAATTGTTGACATTGCCGCTGTTGGGCAAAAGCAGGATGCCGCCGCCGTTTGTGCCGCGCAATCGGCAATTGCTGTGATATTTCAGCCCGCCCCGCACGGCAACCGGCTTGTCGAACACGATCTCGGCAATGCCGTCCCGGTCGGCAACGGAGTCCATCACAGCCTGTATCAAGGCGCGGTCATCCGTGCCCCGGCGCGTGGTAAAACTGGCGTCGGCGTGAATGCCGGGGATACGGGAAACATAAACGGCATTACCGGCTTCGAGGCGCGTTCCCGTTCGGCGGTTCAGCCTGTCGGCCCGCTCCGTATCCTGCGCGTTCGCAGCCGGGCTGAAAATCCTGATGCTTGCTCCTGCCAGCAGCGCAAGCGCGTAACGGTGGGTTGTACGAGCGCGTTTTTTATGATGATTGTGCATAAGAGCGTGTTCCTTTAGCGCGTGAAAATTTAGTGTATAAAAGCTTGGGGCTTTCTGTCAGACGGAACCAGGGGCGTATATGTTCTGCCGCCTGCATTGCGCCTCCCCATGGGTGACGCAGCTATCACCGGAAACAAAAGGGCGCGGCAGAACCATTCTGCCGCGCCCTTTCACTGCGGAATACCGCTTTTTAGTGCATATTTGTCGCTGCCGCGAACAATGGAACTACTTTCGGGCTGCCGACGCCATTTTGTTGGGCGTACCGGATTTGGCAAGCAGTTCGGAAACGCGCCGGTTCAGTTCCTGCTCCTCGTTGGGGCCGATTCCGGTCTGACTCCAGACTATGATGCCCTTCTGGTCAATCAGGTAAATGGAGGGGATCGCGTCGGCGTTGTACGCCTGCGCGATTTTAGCGTTGGCGTCGGGAGAAACCGCCATCGTGTAGGTCAGCTTGCCGGCTTTCTGAAACGGCTTCACCTGTGCGGCGCTGCCGCTGTCGTCCACGCTCAGGCCGATGACTTCCAGCCCTTTGCCGCCGTATTTCTGGTGCAGCGATTGGAGAATGGGCGTCACCTGGCGGCACGGGCCGCACCACGTCGCCCAAATGTCGAGTAGCACCACTTTGCCGCGCAGGGATTTCAGCGCCAGAGTTTTGCCGTCAACGGTTTTGGTGGTAAAAGCGGGCGCAACAGAGCCGGCTTTCAGCGGGGGCGGTATGGGCTTGCCGTTCTGCGCTAAGGCCGTCAGCAGGAGCGCAGGCAGCAGCGCGGAAGTCAGCAAAGCGGAACGAGTGTGCAGGTGCATGGTGTTTTCCTTATCAAAAGCGCGGCATCATCAATTGAGCAGCATCCAAAGCGCAATCAGGCGCAAAAGAATGGCATGGCCGCCTTCCCTTATAATCTGCAAGTTGGAGCGGATGGCGACATGGGTTGATTTCGTTGGTGTATTTTTATAGTATACGCGGTTTTGACGCGCAGCGACGGCATTTCGCGTTTTTCTTTCCCACAGACTGCATATTGCATCATAAAATAAATCCAGGAGACACCCTGCCTTTAGGCGGGTGAGGAATGGATTTCCTGTTTGGAAACTTTTGTGTCAGCAAAAGGCTTTCCAATCAAAAACTTCCGTTCTCCCTCCTTTCCTTTGTCCAAACTATTGCTTTCCTGTGGCGCTTTGTGGTTCAATTGCCTATGCAAATTTGTACGGTTGTCAAACTGCATACCACACCGGAACAGCACGCTGCGCTGGCGCAAACCCTGCGAATGTGCAATGACGCCTGTGACTGTATCAGCCAGGTTGCCTTTAAAACCGGCACGTTCCGGCAGTACGACTTGCATCATGCTTGTTATTACAACGTGAAGGCCGAAACCAACCTCCATGCCAACCACTCAACCATTGGGCATTTCTGCAACTCAAACACTTCCTGCACTACAAAGCAAAACGCGCCGGGGTTACGGTGATTGAAGTTGACCCGCGCTACTCGTCGCAAACATGCTCCCGTTGTGGGCATTGTGAACGTGCCAACCGCAAGTCGCAGGAGTGTTTTTGTTGTCAATGCTGTGGCTTGGAGGCCAATGCGGATGTAAATGCCGCACTGAACCTCAAAGCACGGGGCGAACTGTCAGACGCCCTAATGTTCCGCAAGGAAGCACTCGCTTCCGCGTAGGGACAAGCCCCCAGGATTTATCCGGGGGGTCACTGACAGTCACATCAGCCCGACACAACGCGCCAGCGTTTCTTCATCGCCAAACCCGCCGGCTTTCGTGAGAAGGGGCAGGCCGTCAAAACACAGCCCGCTCACGACCTCTGCGGGAACAATAAGCCGCCCGACGGCTACCCCCGGCTGCCATTCCCCCGCAAGGCGCAAGCCCGTTCCTCCGAAAGCCTGCGCCAGTTCGATGGCCGTGTTTCCTCCGCACACGGCGAGAGCGTCCACGCGCCACCCTGCTTGCAGTCCCCACAAACAAACGCGCCAGGCTACGCTGCCCGGCATCCAGGCGAAATCCTGCTGTTCCGAAGGATGGGGCGCGTCCGGCGTGGTCAAAACCACAACGCGCTGCCCCTCCGCGTACAATCGGCAAATCTCGCTGACGGCGCGTTCCAGGTTCGGCTTGACATTACTCTCATGTCGGACTATCACAGGCGGCGTGTTCAAATGTTCCGTCACAATCGCCGCCTGTCGCCGACTCGCCGTGTGCAAACTGCCCACAACAACCAGAACGCGCCCTTTATGAAACGGCTCCATCCATTCATGCCGTGTTTGGAACGTTTCTTTTGTGGATTCAGAAACTGCTTTCAAGGCGTCCGGCGTTGCTTTTGCGGCTTCGGCTTCGGGAAATTTTCTTATCGGTGTTTCCGCATGAACGGTTTGCAGGGGAAGCGCAGGCAACGCGGAAGGTATTCGCGCGTCGGCAATCGCCCGCGCCAATCCCGCCGACCCGACCGGCAAATACTGTTGCGGGTTCCGAACCAGCGTTTGCGCCAGAATGTCCAAATCCGTCCCTTGCGCCGCGTCGCAAAAGACGGTTTGTATTCCCTGCTCCTTCCACTTCTGAAAATGCGCTTCCAGCATCGCCACGCCCTGCCGAATGTGGCCGATGTTGGCTTCCAATGCGCTTGCGTCGCCCTCCATCCCGAACGCGCCGCGCACCGTCAGATTCCCGAACATGCCGCGCGGCGCAAATTCCGTCGCCGTCCAGGGCACGTTATGGATGTGCAGCACACCGGATTGCACCGTTCGTCCTTGCGCCGGAAACGCGGGGCAGACAACCGCCAGCCGGTCAGGAAACTCCAGCCGAACCGCTTCCAATTCCCATCGCAAATGCCCGCGCAGGGTGCTGTCAATCTTCTTGAACACCACACGCGGCTCCAATTCGCGCAGCCGCCGCGCCGCCCGCCGAACCGCAAGTTCAATCGCGCGTTTCTCATCGCTCGGCATATCCCGCGTCGCTGTATCATACGCCAGCGCGTCACCCTCCGCCAAGGGAAACGCTTCCCCGCCATGCCTGATTCGGAACCCGACGCTCGCCTGCCGCCCGGCTCGCGCAAACGCCACCGCCGCATCCGCCGCCCCCGTCAAATCATCCGCAATAATCCCAACATCCACCGGCATACGCGCCTCTTCACAATTCTTTCTCTCGGTTCTTTGTCCCTATTGTTTTTGTATTTTTTCGTTTATTTCGTGTCTTTCGCGGTTCCCAATCTCCCCGTCTCCCTCTCTCCTCTTCTTCTTTTCTTCTCTTCTCCCCCTCTACTCCTTTCCCCGCGCCATAGACGCCAGCAGGTCGGCGTACTTTTGCGCCACGAATTTGCGCTTTACCTTCAGGGTTGGCGTCAGTTCGCCGCCGTCAATGGTGAAGGGTTGGGGAACCAGCTTGAACCGCTTGATTTTCTCGAAGTCGGCAAGGTCGGGCGTGTTCTTGTCCACTTCCGTTTTGAACAGTTTCTGCACGTCGGGCAGGACCAGCAGCGCGGGAATATCCTCAGTCGGCAGGTTCTTTTCTTTGGCCCAGGCGATCAGTTTGGCGGGCTTGCCTTTGGCGTCGTAGTCCGGCACGAGCAGCGCCATCACCGTTGCGGATTTGTCGCCGAACAGCACGGCCTCGCTGATGTACGGGCTGTGCTTCAGCAGGGCTTCAATCGGCTGCGGCGCGACTTTTTTGCCGTTCGTGAGAACCAGCAGGTCTTTTTTGCGATCCGTGATTTTCAGATACCCGTCCGCAGACAGTTCGCCGATGTCGCCCGTGTGGAACCAGCCCTGTTCGTCAATGGCTTCCCTGGTCGCGTCCGGCTTGTTGTAATAGCCCTGCATCCGTCCCTGCCCGTTCATCAGAATTTCGCCGTCTTCAGCGATTTTCACTTTCGTGTGGGGCATGAGGTTGCCGACGGTTCCAATACGCTGCCGGTTGGGGCGATTGATGGCGATGATGTTGGTTTCCGACAGGCCATAGCCTTCCAGAATCTGGATGCCGATTCCCAAGAAGAATTCCGCCGTTACGGGATCGAGCGGAGCGCCGCCCGACACGCAATTGCGCAATCTGCCGCCCGTCACCTTTTCCCGCAATTTCGATAATACCAGTTTGTCCGCCGTCAGGTGCTTCGCTTGCAGAATCGGCCCGATGCTCTGCCCGGCAGATTTTCGCTTCGCCACGTCAATGCCGATTTCCAGACCCCATTCGACGATTTTGCGCTGCTTGTCGTCCATTTTGGCGATTTGGTCACGCGCTTTGTCGTGCATGTTTTCCCACAGCCGGGGTACGCACAGCATGGCCGTTGGGCGCACAGCGGTTTGTATCTCTTCGGTCAGCGCGAGCAGGCCGAGCGAATACACGATACACGCGCCCACGCGGATCGGCAAAAAGTGCCCGCCAACCCGCTCCGTGATATGGCTGAGGGGCAAAAACGACAGAAACACATCGTCCGGGCCAAGATCGGCAATCTTGTCGCTGACAACGCCGTCCGGGGTTTGCAGGATGTTGGCGTGGGACAGCATCGCGCCTTTGGGGTCGCCCGTCGTGCCGGATGTGTAAATAATCGTCGCCGTATCGTCCGCGCGAACGGTTTGCGCAAGCGCGTTCAAGCGCGGCTGCGTCCCGCCCACCCGTTTCGCCCCGCTTATAAATTTCGTCGAACAGCAGGGTACATTCCGCTTCCAGTTCTTCGGGTTTGCCTTCCATCGCAATGATAAATTCCAGAGCGGGCGTCTCTCCCCGGAACTCCTTCACTTTGGCGCGCTGCTTGGCGTCCGACACCAGCATCGCCCGCGCCCCCGAATCCTTGACATAATACGCCACCTGCGCGGCGGGCAACGTGCCGTAAATCGGAACCGTGACCAGTCCGAGATACTGCGCGGCCAGATCGGTAATCGCCCATTCCACGCGGTTGTCGTGCGAAATCAGCGCGATCCGATCCCCCTTGCGCAGTCCGAGCGCGTCCAGCCCCCGCGCAAACGCCTTTACCTTGTCGTCCAGTTCGCGGTACGTCCAGTACACGTACTCCGCCGCTTTGCCGGCGCGAAACCCGACCGCGTTCCGCTCGCCATGCGCCTGCGCGGTTTCCAAAAACATCTGGTACAGAGTGCGTTCCGCCATCAGCCCTCTCCTCCACTTCACCTTGAGTATTCCACCTCGAAGCGCAGCCCTTGCTTCTTAATGGGCAATCGTCAATCGGCAATCAACAATTCTTCAATAGTGTAGCACGTTCGCCGCAAAAGCGAACGGGCCGAAAGACCCAAATCGTCTGGTCTTCCGGCCCACGTTTCCAAATTCAACTTTTGTTTAGATTTCATGCGCCGCCGCAAGGGAATTCAGGAGCGGCAAGTCCGATGTTTGGCTTACGACCTGAACGCCAACGGAACATCTGTCCATGCCACAGGCAAACACCCGCAGCGAATTCTCAACCCGGCCAAGCCATTCCTCTTGTTCCCGTTGCTGCCGCATCCAGGGCCACAGCAAAAACGTGGACAAGTGACCCGGATAGGCATTGACTTGAAAGTTCGGTGGCATGGGGTTCAGAACATCGCTTTGCAGCACGAGCATATTGGTGAATATCGGATCAAGAGGCACGTTCCAAAAGGCTTCGCCATCCGCCGAATTCTGATCCGGCAGCGCTGTCCATACAATCTGACAAGTCCATACGGCAGGCTTTTGGAAGCGATAGGAAGGAGGCAGCCAGTTCGCCTCCACAAAGGCGTCCCAATGCGCGGGAAACACGACAAGGGTACATAGCCATCCAACCGCGCCCGGTTCCGCCAGGAACGTCGTGGCCGCGCGTTTGTACACCGTCGCGAGTTCTGAAAGCAGCCTGCGAGGACACGGGGTGTCGTTTGTCGTTGGCGCGGTTTTAGCGTTATCATGCCAGAGGATAAGCGAGGCAAGGTTATCCCCATGCAGTCCCGGAATCCGAATATCGGGATGTGCTACCCCCGCTGTATAAAGATTGTCGTGCAGTTCTGCGATCATTATTAAGAAAGACGCGGGATTTCCCCAAAATACTGCCAGTTCCAGATAAGCGTTTTTCTGAGCGGCAGAATATGGAATTCATACCTGCGCATTTCAAACGCTGTTCGTAATGCCGTCTCGAAGGCCGTTTGAAAGCGGCTGTCTATACAATAGATGGGATTTCCTGAATCGAAGTAGGAGAAATTCGACTTGATGGTACATCTCCACTCTCCAAAGTTTTGCTCCGGCGCGACAAAGTAATCGTGGATGTTACCGGAACGTGGCATCCCTGAAAAGAGTTCCACGTTCTGCTGCAGCCGAATTTCTGAGCGAGAGAGCAGGGACGGTTTCAGAAAAGTCAGCAGCAGCGTATCGTAAAGAGAGTTGATGAAATCCGGCCAGAACAAAGCGGAAAACTGGCTGCCGGTGGTGAAGCGCAGCGCTATGACCCGAAGAGGAACTCGTAATCCCGGCGACTGATAATGCAGATGCTGCGTATGGACGCCAAGTTCGTCACAACGCTGCAGGAAACGCTCGCTTGCCCTACGCAGCAAAAACAACGCTTCTGTCGCAGGGATACCCGCAGAGAACAGTACCGTTTCCAGCAGTTGTGGGTTTCTTTGTCCCACAAGAAGGCATTTAGCGTCATTCGCGGATCACTCCGCTTGGATACGGTCTCAAAATCTTCCACAAACGTGTACTCGTAATGCGGAAGCGGGCTGCCGAGGGCGGCGTTGCAGGGACTTCAGAAAGTAGCACGGCTGCTCAGGAGCGGTTGAAGTGGTTTGCGCAGGCAGGAGATCATGCAACATTCCCCGAAAGAGAACCACAACTTTGTGTATGTTCATGGCTTGCTCTTATATCTTCGAGATAGCACATGTTGTTACTTGTCTGTTAAAGTAATAGCTCCAGAACATGAAACGGCAATACTAGACTCATCCGGCAATATAAGCGCCCATGCATCTTTGCTCTTCTGCTCTGCATCCAATTCAGAGAGAGACCAAGCCTCAATGCGTAGTTCTATATCCGGCTCAAACCGAATAGTAAGACTCAAGAAGGTGTTGCTTAACTCCCAGTTTACGACACGGGTACCCACCAGAATAGAGGCAGCTTCGTTGTCTTCAAAACGCTTGTTGACACTTGTTTGGGAGGTATCCAGTTTCCGTTCAATAAACCAATCAGAAAAATAGGTTTGGAGTTCATATTGGGGTTGAGGATGTGGATTATTTGGAGGGGGAGGCGAAATAATCTCATTCCCCAATCCAAGAAAAAGAGTATTGCCGTAGCCTAACCACAACTGAGAACACAGGGCATTATCAAGCGCCTGCTCAAGACTATGTTTCAGCGTGTCAGCAGGTGACTTATTCATAGGTAACTACTCCTCATCTTCATCTTGCTGATTAGCTTGACTGTTCCTCCATGTTTTTAGCATGCTTCAAAAAGTGCAAAAATACTAATTTTTATTTATCATGCGTTATCGCAGGATGATTTTTCAACCGTGTCTACAACATAAAAAATTTTATCTACGACATCTTCCAAGATTTCCTGGCGAACGGCCATGCCAATGCGTTCAGTTTGCACCTGTACCAAGTAGCTTATAATATCATACCTACTGGCGTGTTCAGTGACGAGTTTATACACATCATTAGCATACCGATCATACTGGCTGAGGGCGCCAGGAAATCCAAATATGCCGAGTGGGTCCCAATCCACTAATAAAATCAAACGGATAAAACCATGTAGTGAAGAGAAGGGGTGCCACTCGTTGTTTGATACCATCATTGCATCCCTCTGTAGGACATACCTTCTGGCCTCTAGCCCTATCAAATCTGCGTCATTTACCAGATGCCGTGCTGCCCCACATGATACCAATGTTCAGCGTCCGCCTTCGCTCATGCCGACACCATGCGAAACGGGCTTGTTGAGGGGCGGGGGCGGCGTGGCGGACGCGCTGCTGTAGGAAGCGGCAGGCAGCGGGGCGCGGGGAGTTTCGCCTATCGGCTTGTTGTTCATAAACAGGATGGCCTGATAGGTTAGCGGGCCGGGCTGCGTTATCGAAGCCAGCAGATGCGTGGGAATGGAAAGCGTTTCCAGCACGGGGTATTCCGCGTCGTTGACGGTCAGGGTTTTGTACGCGCACAGATAATGCTGCGCGTTGATGTACATGGGATTGGCGTCCGTTGCGTTGATGGGCATGCCTTTGGCGTCGAAAAAGTACACGCCTAACTGGATGGACGCGCCCATTTGCCCCTTCACGGTTCCTGAAACCACGATGGGCAGCATGTCATTGGCGGGAGCCATCAGCGCCGTTTGCAGGCTTACATTGTCGTTGGGAGGCGGCTGAATCGGCGTGTTGGGCGCAACCGCCGGCCCGCTTGTCGTTGTCGGCACATTGGGCGTCGGCGTCGGGGTTGGCGTCGGCGTTGGATTTGGGTTTGAGATTGTATCCGGCGTGTTTGGGTCAGGTGAAACGGGATTAACGGTCACGGACGGCGCGACAATGGGCGTCAGCGTTGTAATCTTGTTCGCATTGGCGTGTCGGGCATAGACCACCGCCGCCCCACTTCCCGCCAGCAGCACAAAAAGCAAGATCGGCCATGCCGCCTGCCGCATGGTATTTGCGTTTGCCGTTTTTGAGGTGGCTGTTTTTGTCGTTTTCGCTTTGGCCGTAGAAGCGGTTGTCACCTTGATGGCAGGCTTGCCGGTCTCCTGATTGGCCTGACTCCGCTCCCCGTTCGCGCCCTCCCTGCGCTGTGACGCGCCGGAGACTTCAGGATTCGCAACGCCCGCAATCCGTCCCTCCCGCGCGTGTTCCATGCTGTCGGCAAGGGAACGCCCGACCGCATTGAGCGCGGCCTGCTGCGCGGCAGCCTGCGCCCGGCGCTGCACCAGTTCTTCCCGCGCCCGCAGCAATTGAACCGCCGCGACATTGATGCTTTGCGGGCGGTCTTTCGGCTCAATGGAAAGGCACATTTCCAGCAGATTCGCCAGCGAGTCGGGAACCTGTAGATTCAGTTTGTTGGCGGGCGCGAATTTGAACGGTGTGAGCGCGGGGTCGCGGCCTGTAATCAAATGGTGCAGCGTGGCTCCGAACGCATACACATCCGAGCGCTGATCCGTTTGCCCCTTGCCGAATTGTTCGGGCGGCGAATAGCCCACGCTGCCCAACAGCGACGTGTCTTTGGACGCGCCCTCCTGAAAATGGCGGGCGATGCCGAAGTCAATCAATTTGATCGCGCCGTCCGGCTGAACCATCACATTGGACGGCTTCAAATCCCGGAAAATAATCGGTGGTTCCTGACTGTGCAGGTACGCCAGCACATCGGCGATTTGCAGCCCCCATTCCACGCCCTGCAGCACATCTACGGGCGCTCCCCCCGCCGACGCCAATCGGCTGTCCAGCGTGACGCCCTCGATAAACTCCATGATGAGATAAAAGTTGTCGTTTTCGATGAACGCATCCGTCACTTTGGGCAGGTGCGTATGGTTCAGGCGTACCAGAAACTGCGCCTCGTGTTCGCAAGCCTCCAGTTCCTGGCGCTTTTCCGCGCCTTCCGCGCCCGTGCCGCGTATCTCCTTGACGGCCACAATCGAATGGAGGCGAACATGCTCCGCTTTGTAAACGGTTCCCATGCCCCCCTGCCCCACGACTGCGAGTATCTCGTAGCGTTGGTTCAGCAATGTGCCCGGCTGCATTGGTGCAAACGCCATGCGCTCTTCTCCCCTGCTTTTCCAGCATCGCCAATTCCTGCCGCTTCATCTGCCACAGGCAAAATTCAATTGCCACAGGCAAGAGCGCGGCAGACTGCCAATGCGTTTCCTATTCTTAAATACGTACTACGAACGAATCCCTCTTTTATACTTTAACATACTTTTGCGATTTTGAACCTGCCTTGCATTGGAAAAGCGTTGGAACGCGCCACATTGTTCGGCTGTTGCCGAATCATGGCGCGTTCCAACGCTTAAATCAACCTCAAAAACAACCCCGTAGGGACACAACATGTTGTGTCCGCATGGGCAATGTTGTGTCCCTACGGACGTTTAACGGATGTCACTGGCTGTCCTGACCGTGCCTGTGTTCCTTTGCGGCTGCGCTTCGGGACGACGGGACAGCAGCAGCACCCAGTCATTGCTGTCTGGGGCGGTGAAGGTTTTGTAAATGCCGCCCTTCATCGTTTCCTGGCTGGCGTATTCGCCCGTGCGCGGGTTGAACCACGATTGGCGGATGGTTCCAATGGATTCCAGCAGGTCGAGGGTGATCGCGCCGCCGCTTTCAAAGTACACGACGTACTCCCATCCGGGATCGGCAAGCACGTAAATCGCCCCCGGCGTGGCCTTCGCCGGAACGGCAGGCATGTTGGGCGATGGGAACCCGCCGGGAAAGTCATTCCCGAACTCGTCACCGCCGCCATTCAGACCGGGCAACGGCTGCCCGCTGCCATTGGGCGTACCCGGCGCGTTCTGCCCGCCCGTATCGCTTGCGCGGCCCGGAAAGTTCGGATTGCCCGGCGCGCTCGGGGCATTGGTTCCTCTGCCGGTCGCATTGCCGGGGTCTGTCGTGGACGCGCCGGACCCCGGCTGCGCGTTTTCAAAAGCCGATTCCGCCTGTGCCCGCTTCCGCCGCCGCCGCTCGAACGGGCTTTCTTCCGGCCCGCCGATCATATCCTGATGGGGAATCAGGCGCGTGTACTGCGTCTGCTTGAACAGGCGGGCGCAGGCAAGCTGCCACCGCGCAAGGGCGCTGTTGAGCGGATCGGCAACGCCTGTATTGGCGGTCGCCGCCCCCTGCCAGAAGCCGCCCTGCATCACGGTTTGCCACAGCCGATGCCGCGTGGCGTCCGTCGCGTCCACCCCGGTAATGTCCTGCACGACCAGCGGCTTGTTCAGATTGTAGTCGTATTTCAGCGTACTCAAATCGCCGCCCGCAAGGGTAATCACATCCAGCCAGTCGGCGTGGGCATAGCGCACGAGGGGTATGGAAGTCGGCTGCGCAGGGCCATGCTGCGCGGCGCGGTCTGAGCGCAAGGCGGCGGCCACATCCGGGTCTACATTCGTTATGTAATCGTTTGACGTGGTATTGCCCGTAACTTCAGTTGCGCCGAGAGCGCCGCCGCTGCCATTCGCGCCCCCGAAGCCGCCAAAGCCATTGCGCCCGCGTCCGCCGCGCTGACGGCTGCCCCGTCCCTGCATACGCGGGTCTCCCCCCATTCCTTGCGCCGCGCCCATATTCGCGCCTGCGGAGCGGTTGGGGAACTGCCCGCCGGAAGGAAATCCGTTGGCAGGGAATCCATTCGCGGGAAATCCATTCGCCGGAAAGCCGTTCGCCGGAAAGCCGTTCGCGGGAGCGCCATTGGAAGGAAAGCCGTTGGGCGTGCCTTGATTTTGTGGGAAGCCATTGGCAGGCGAACCCGGAACGGGCTGACCGCCCGAAGTCGTACCGGGCGCGTTCGGCACTTGCGTTCCCGCGCCAGTCGCGCGGCCATTGGCGTTTGCCCCGCGCCGATTCGCGCCTGTCGCGCTGCGTCCCGGATTCTGCCCTCCGTTGTTGCCGCTGTTGTTAGCGCCGTTGTTGCCGCGATTGCCGTTACGCCGGTTGTTGCTGCCGGGTATTTGCGGGGCGTTGGGCGTTCCCGGAGTTCCCGGTGTGCCCGCGCTTCGGGATGTTCCCGCGTTTCCGGGCGTTCCTGCCTGTGGCGTGTTCGGCACGGGCGTTTGTGGCGTAATCACAGTCGGATTGGAACCCGGCCCGCCATTTCCCGGCACATCCGGGCGAATAATGACGGGGTTATCGGGCCGTATGATTGTGGGCGGGCCTGTGGGCGCTCCCGCCGGGCGAACAACGTTGGCTTGCGGCGCGGAATTGGGAACCACCAATGTTAGAGGATGCCCTATCGGGTCATAATGGTCCGTCAAGGTCGCCAATGGCTCTACCCACGAGTTCACGTCCGGCGGATACGGGTTGTTGGGCGCTTTGCCGAACAGATTCCAGTTGACGTTGAAAGCGGAATAGCGGGCCAGCGCGTACTTCCACAGGCGGCTTATCTGTATGGGCGACGCTTCCTGCAGCAGCGGCGCGCCAATATCGGTAATACCGATGTCGGGCACAATGCCGCGCTCGTTGCAGTACGCGATGCGCCGGTCCATCCACTGAAAATACTCCGGGTTGATAGTGTCCAGATCGTAATTCACGAACGGAGCGCCGCCCTCATTCGCCTGCTTGTGCTGCGAAAACAGGGTCGGGTCAAGCAGCCAGCCGCCCCAAAAGCGATTGAAGCCAACCGCTGCGGCATCGTCCACGCGCCGGGTAAACGCGGTAAACGTGCGCGGCGTGTTCTGAGAGTTCAAATCCAGCAGCGTCGGGTCGTCAAGAGGCGTGTCGAGGGGTGAGCCTGTTCCCGTACTCTTGTCCTGCATCGGCGCAAGCGGGTTGCTCTGCCCCGGCAAGGCGCGGTTGTTCTGACTTGGCAAACCGCCGTTGTCTTGCAGGGGGATTGTCAGGCTTACTTCTCCCGCCGCGCTTGCGGGCGCTTTTGCCGGAACTTTCGGCGCAGCGGCAGGCGCGGGAGACGTATCCGGCGCGGGGAAATAGTGTACCGGATCGCGCAGGAAGACGGGGAAGAAGGGCAGGCCGTTCGCGGACGCAAAACTATGCGGGTAAAAGCGCTGCGCGTTGACGGTCACGAAGCCCCTGCTGTTGGTGTCATCGGCCACGCAGGTAAACGAGCCGACCTGATCGCCCAGTTCGGTATCCGTCGAATAACTGCGCCATGAATACCGGCCTGCCAGCGTGGGCGTAAAGCGGACGCGCCACGTCTGCCCGCCATCCCAATAGCCGGGCACGGTCACGGTTTTCCCGTCCGGGCCGCGAAAATCCATGTACACATCCACGTTGCTATAAGGATTGGCGTACTTTTGGGTGGTGACAAGCGGGAGTTCCACGCGGGCGTAGCGGCGAATCCGCGCGTCCGGCGGCCCGACAACCGTTTCTTCT
Organism: uncultured Chthonomonadaceae bacterium; assembly: GCA_963835065.1. Taxonomy (GTDB): domain Bacteria; phylum Armatimonadota; class Chthonomonadetes; order Chthonomonadales; family Chthonomonadaceae; genus CAWFQB01. Next base: position 218,292 of record CAWIEK010000001.1, read on the forward strand.
TTGGAGCCGAACACGGTATTGTCATTGGAAAAGACAACGGTTGCCCCGAAATCCGCCACGTAGGTTTGCGCCCGCTTCAGGTCTACCACATAGCCCTTTGTGGCGTTGCTGTACAGGATGAGGTAGTACGGGTCACTGGCGCTGTCATACGCAAGGGCATGCAGTTCGCGCCATCCACCGTCCCGCCACCCGTTCCCCTTCGCCACCTGTATCTCGTGCAGGGGATACACGCGCAATCCCGACACGCTTTTGGAGGAATTGGCGATTGGCGATTGCCGATTGCCGATTGCCGATTGAGGATTGGGGATTGGGGATTGACTGTTCCCTGCTCCCTGTCCCCTGTTGCCTATCCCCGGCTGCTCAAGCGGCGCGGCGAAGGAAGTGACGCCGGCGGGCTGCAATTGCAGGGTATCGAGCAGGCCGCTGCGCCGGGTCCAGTCGCGGTATTTGAAATCCGGGCCGGTGTAGGAGGGGATGACCTGATTGGACAGTTCCGTAAATTGGGTGGGCGCGACGGGTTCCGGCAGGGGCGCGAAGCGGTAATCGCCCGTAAAGCGCAAACTGGTCAGTTGGTTGGAGGGGTACTGGTACACCCAACAGAAAAATTCGCGCCCGCCGTCGTTGAGATACGCCCACACGATGCTGAAATGGTCTTTGTCACGGGCGAGAAACCACGCGAGATATTTGGAGTACCCTTTGGGGCCGGGTTCCGAATGGATATAGGTCAGGGGCAGGCGCACTTCGGGCTGCGCGCCGAGCGCTCGCCGCGTGAGCGTGCCCGATGTTCCGTTCCAATCCAGATGGTACGGGGCGCTTTCCGCGGAAATGTTCAGCGCCAATCCGGTTCTGCCGACTGGGGGAGTCTCAAATGCGGGCCGCTGTACATTCGCCCGGATACCGGGCTGCGGGGGCGTATTTCTGCCGGACGGGCGGTTCTGCGCCGTCGCCGACAGGGGCAGCGCGGACAGCAGCGTCAGCATGCCCCCGGCAGCCAGCCGCGACAAAGGCAGAACGTTCAAACCATTCGTAGACCTGCCGGAAAAGCAGGGGAGGGCCGGATGGCGCTGCTGTTTGCGAGTGCGTTGCATAGGTTTCCATATCTCCAGAGCGAGCATTGCTTGTGTTAGAATGAGGGTTGCTATCTGTTAGACGCCAATGGAAGCGTCCTGTTTCTCAATACTGCGTTGTTTTCTTTTTGTTCCTGCGGCAAGGCTGTTATTCCATGCGATTACGCGAACACAGGCTTGCGGCAGGATTCAGGCTGCATGGAAGCGAAATATAAAACTGTGAAAATCGCTGATCTCATTTTTCTTTTGGCCTGTCTGCTGGCGCGACGGAATTCATTCCGTCGCTACAGGGCGTTCCGCCGTTCGTCCACCTGCGTGGACGAGTTGCTTCTTGTGAATGGCGCTCGTCGGCGCAGGCCGACGAACAGCCGCAGGCTCATCAGCGAAGCGCTTCAGTGCGTCGCGCAACAGTTCGCAATCCTTTGCTGCGTGAGTGTTTTGTGTACATCCGTTTCTGCCCAAACTGCCAACCCTGCGAACACATCGTCCGCCTTTGCGCTTCCCAATGGCCTGCGCGTTTTGTCGCGCGAACGCCATCTCAGCCCCTTAGTCGCCATTGACCTGTGGGTGCGGGCGGGAGCGCGGGAGGAGAGGGAAGGCGAGGATGGGTGCGCCCACTTTCTGGAGCATACGCTGTTCAAGGGCACGAGCAATCGCGCGGCGGGGCAGGCGGACATGGATATAGAAAACCTGGGCGCATCCCTGACGGCGGCAACCGGCCCTGATTACGCCCATTTTTATACCACTGTGGCAGCCACGCATGTCTCGGAAGCCTTACACATTCTGGCCGATGTCGCCCGCAATGCCACACTGCCCGCAATGGAAGTGGAACGCGAACGAGGCGTGATTTTGGACGAACTCGCCGCCCATGACAGCGACCCGACGGCGCATTTGATAGATTTGCTGTATGTACGCGCTTTCCCCACGCAGCCTTACGGACGCTCGCCCGGCGGTTCCGGCGCGGCCATCCGCCTGCGCGGGCGCGACACACTGGCCGCTTTTTACGCCCGCGCGTATCGCCCGGAGCGCTGTACTCTTGTGCTGGCCGGGGATATTTCCAGTGCGCAGGCGCGGCAGATTGCCCGTGAAGCGTTCGGGGATTGGCAGCCCTTGCCCATTGCGCCCCTGCTTCCTTCCGGGCCGCTTGAGCCTTCCACGCCGCGCTCGTCTGCCGAACAGCAACGACAATTGCCGCAAACTCTTGAAGCCGCGCAGGATAAAGAACAAACTTTTGCCGTTCCCCGGCTTCCCCTTGTGAGCGTCGAGGAAACAAGCGCCTTTCCTGATGATCTGATCGGGCTGGCGTTTCCCGGCCCGCCTGCACGCGACCACACCATGACATTGGCGGCGCGGATGGTGGCGGAAATGATAGGCGATTCCCGCGAGTACGGACGTGTGCGCGCCGCCGAATTCGTTTCTGCCCACGTCACCGCGCGTTATACGCCCCGACTGGACGGCAGCCTGTGGATGCTCACATTACAGGAAACAAACCCGCGCCCAACGACAAATCGCCTCGCCCAACTGCGCGCGCTTGTGGCGGATTTACGCGCCCATCCGCCGACACAAAGGGAACTGCAAGCCGCGCGCAGCCACATTCTTGGCCGGATGCAGGCCGATATGGAAACTAACGCCGGCCTTGCCTATGCCATCGGCTACGCGGATGTCGTCGGAGATTTGGAACCGGAAGCCTTGCGCGCCCGGTTACAGGCGATAACTGCCGGTGACGTTCAGCGATTTGTCAGTTCCTATCTGCTTTCACAGCCCAGCGTGACCGTTCATCTTGCGCCCGCCGCGCCCGTCCCGGAACGCCGCCCATGATTGTTCTTCATTATTTTCGACGCCATTTTGAATGCCGTAAGACTGCCCGTAATAACCGGCATTTTATATGCCGGTTACGCAGGCCTGCGGCCAATCGTCCTACGGACGAAACAACTACCAGCGTATTTATACCGCATTGTAGCAGGCTTGTCTTTATTATGATTCTTTGCGGGTTGCTGTGCTGGATGGGCGTTTCTGCTCATGCAGATGTTGCGCCTGCCGTGCAGCCGTTCCGGGTGGTTTTGCCGGACGGCGTTCGGCTGATTTTGAAGCCGGAGGCGGAAGCGGATCGGGTGGCTGTTTCCGTGTTCATTCGCGTCGGCGCGGACGCTTCGCCGGATTCCGCAGCCATTGGGGAAATGGTGGCGCGAACGCTGTTTTATGGCAACGCCAACCGGACGCAGAACAGTATTCAGGCGCTTGCCGGGGAAGTGGGCGGCAGTCTGGACGTGCTGCGTACCGGGGAACTGGTTGCCCTTAACTATGTCACCGTTCCCGCGCAATTGCCCGAAGCCCTGCATCTGCTGTGCGATTGCCTGAAAAACGCCGCGTTCGCCCCGGAGAGTCTGCAGCGCGCCCTGCAAGCCATTCATGAGGAACGCGCAACCGGGCCAAGCGAAACAAATTTCAAGCGCGGTTATGCGGCGGTCAGGCTAATGCTTGGGGAGGCCGAACCGGAAGAAAGCCAACTGCGCCGCGTCACGCAGGCACAGGCGCAAGCCTACTTTCAGCGCCATTACGCGCCTGCGCAAACCGTCATCTCCCTCGCAGGCCGTTTTGACATGCCGCGCGTTCAGGGTCTGCTCACCGCTTTTACTGCCGATTACAACCGACGCGGCGCTTTCTTTGTTGCTGCCGATCCTCCCCAACCCTTAAATGACAACCCACAGCCCTTTTACATATCCGTTTCAGGGTCGTCCGACACTATGTTTGTCGGCACGCCCGCGCCCTCTTCTGCCAGCGCGGATTATCCTGCGTTTACGGTGCTGCAGGCGCTGCTCGGCGGCGGCCATGCGTCCCGCTTGTTCCGGCAGTCCCGCGAAACGCTCGGGCTTGGCTATGAAGTCGGGGCGCTGTATGCGCCGGAGCAGTCTCTCACGCTTGTCGCGTATCTGCAATGGAATACCCAACGGGATGGCGGCGCGAAAAAGGATGCCACCTGGGAAACCGCGCGCCGATTGCTTAACGCCCAATTGGATGGCATAAGCGCTAACCCTCCCACAGACGAAGAACTCGCGCGCGCCCGCAATTTTGCCATCGGACAGGACGCGCTGCGGCACGAGCGATGCCGTGACCGCGCTTTTCTTTTGGGCTGGTACGAAGCCGTCGGCAAAGGCTATACCTACGACACGGAATTGCCGCGCCGACTGGCGGATGTAACCCGCGCGGATATTCTGCGTACTGCTAAGACGTATCTGGGAGTGCGGGCAAACATTCACCTCCAGCCATCCAAGTAGGCAGTTGATAGTTGATAGGGATGCAGAAGCGGCGAACTTTCATTGGCCGTCCGCTTAGGAAGGGACTGCGCCCCAACACTTTTTTGAACATACCTGACGCTTCCCACGCGCTGTTTGCATAGCGAGGACTATATGCAGCTTCATCATGCGCCGGTGGAACCCCCACAGGCACAGGGAACTATCACTGCCGCCGCAGACATGCCGCGCCTGAGCGACGCCGACCTGCGCGCGCTGCAAGCCGTCCTGCCCCTCATCGGCTACGAGGCCGGGCAGCCTATTTTCCATTTTGGCGATCCCGGCGATACGGTTTACTTCATTGTTTCCGGCAAGGTGCGCTTTTTTCATGTCACGCCGACAGGCGAAGAATTCACGCTGGAGGAAGCGGGCACAGGGAGTTTCTTTGGCGAAGTCGCCATGCTTCACAGCGGCAAGCGCACGGCTTCGGCACAGGCGATGGAAGCCACCGGCCTGTTGGAACTCCACGGCGAAGAACTCGACGCCGTGATTCAAAGCCACCCGCATGTTGCCCGCTTGCTGATGGTCGGCATGGCGCAGCGTTTGAGCCGCTCCGGGCAGCAACTGCGCTACGCGACGATTCGCAACGCCAACGAGGTTGCCGACGAGGAACTGACGGCGCAAACCCGGCGCATGACCCGCCTGACGGAGTTTTTGGGCAGCGGCGGCTTTCTTATTATTTTCGGCGTGTTTTTGTGCGCGTGGATTCTGCTGACGCGCTGGGAACAGATGGCGGGCGGACTGGAATGGCTTGGACTGGCGCTGTCGGCCCTGCAAATCGTCATCGGCAACTTCGTCCTCAACAGCCAGCACCGCACCGCCGTACAGGAACGCGCCCTGAGCAAAACCGAGTACGAAGCCAACATCATCGCGGAAAAAGAGATACGCGCCCTCCACGTCAAAGTGGAAGCCCAGCACTCCGAACTATTGCGCCAACTTAAGCGTCTGGAAAAACAACAGCGCCCCGACGACAGCCTGTATTAACGCTTTCCAGCCGTTGGCAAACATTTCCCCTGCCTGTTTTCACGCGATTTTGATTGACCAATACAAACCTTTTTGCGGCGTCGTGGCACAATTCAAACCTATAGCGTCCCTGCGCTTCCCGTCTGTTGCTGACGCAAATCCCGCGTAACTCGGACAGGCGCGTTCCGTTCTTTTCACGTTGTCGGGCAGATAAATCTAGGGGCATTAAATCAAGCATCTGGTAAACTTCCCAACAATACAAATTGTGAGGTGAGTTCATCATGGCATTCAGCAATTACCAATCCATTTCTGAGGTATTGGAAACGTATAACATCAAATATGAGGATGCCGCCTTTGTCATCCCGACCTCAACGGCTCCAAGCGCCTTTTTTCTCAGTGAACTTCGCTTCAATATTGAAAACATTGATGTGTATTCTTCGGAGGGAGCGCGAACAGAACTGATCATTTCGCCTATTCTGCGCGAACTCTACAAGAATTACGTCGAAACGCTGGCGTTTTGGGTTCAGAAACCGTTGAGCGCCGACCCCTTGCTGTCGGGCGTTCCGGATTACATTTTCGGCACAAAATCACCGTTGGGCATCAAGGTTTTGGGAACGCCGCTTGTCCTCATCGTCGAAGCCAAAAAGAACGATTTCGAGCAAGGTTGGGGGCAATGCCTCGCGGAATTGGTCGCCGCGCAGATCATCAACAAAGCAACGGCAAAGCCCGTTTATGGCATTGTGACCGACGGTTTGCTTTGGCGCATTGGCAAATTGACGGCAAAAGTTTTCACTCAGGACACAGGAAAGTACACAACGGATAACACCGCTCAGTTGTTCGGCGCGATTGACTTTGTGCTTCAGTCGGCTCTGTAGAGAAAGAAGGCGAAAAGGCGAACCGTCCTCTTATGAAAAAATCTTCCTCACAAACAAACCAAAAGACGGGCATCATCCATCCCGACCATGACCGTTTGTTCAAGGAACTCATCACGCTGCTGTTCATTGAATTCCTGCAACTGTTCGCCCCTAATATCGCCGCTTTGATTGACCCGGACAGCATCGAATTCGTGGACAAGGAAATGTTCGCGCCGTTTCTTCAGTCCCAAGAGTACGAGGTAGATATTCTCGTCAAGTGCAAAATTGCCGGAGAAGAACGCTTTGTCTTCATTCATATCGAAAACCAGGCCAAAAAGCAGAGCGGATTTGGCGGCAGAATGTTCAATTATTTTGTCGTCGTTCGCGCAAAGTTCGGACTGCGGATTTATCCCATCGCTCTGTTCTCTTATGACAGGCCCAGGAAAGCCGAGCAGGAGACTTACATTGAAACTGAATTTGGCATGGACGTTGTCCGCTATCAGTTCCAAACCATTCAACTCAATCGTCTGAAATGGCAGGATTACATCGGAAGCAACAATCCCGTCGCTGTCGCGCTGATGGCAAAAATGAATGTCAAGCCCGAAGACCGCGGCACCGTGAGAAAGGAGTTCTATACCCTGTTCTCAACAGGCAAACTGAATGTCCAACAGACACGTATCATCAATGAGTTCATGAAGTCGTATTTGAAACTGACTGCTGCACAGTATGATCAAATTCGAGAGGAGATGGAAGCCGCCATGCCTGCACAAACAAAACAACAGTACACCGCGATTATGGAGAATTTCGAGGTTGCCGCTTACGAGCGCGGGGAGCGTAGCGCGGCAATTAACCTGACACTGCGCCAGACCGAGAAGCGT
>CAWIEK010000002.1:0-239247 GCA_963835065.1 uncultured Chthonomonadaceae bacterium
GCCACTTCTGCACGTCGCTCTTGTGCTTGAACTGCGCTGCTTTTCCCGTGCCCTCAGCCGCGAAGAACTCGTTAAGGTCGAACTCATCGAACTCCCCGCCACTGGCGATTGCGAGCAGTTCGTCGGGCATCTGGTAGGTGAGCAGGCGAAGTTAGGGCAGCGCGCCATACGGGTTCCACTCGCCGGGATGCTCCTCGCCGAACGCTTCCCTGGCGCGCTGCTCGTCGGTGTACGTCCAGTTGAAAATCTGCTCCTCAATGAACTCGCCGGTAGACAGCGCCCGAAACGGCGTGCCGGAAAGATAAAGATACGCCCTGGTGGTGATGGGCAGGAACTCGGTCTCTTTCCCCGACAATTCGCCCAGGTCTTCATTTACCGTTTCCAGGCCGGGAGTGTATTCAAGGCTGGTCTCCTTTTTTGAAACCGCCTCATCCTCGCCCTCGAACAATTCTTTCGCCGTTTCGCGCCACGCGCCAAAGTGGTACTCATCGAAAACTACCAGATCCCAGTCCATGACGTGCAGCCATTCGTTCCTGGCCTTGATGTTGCCCGCGCTGTCCCGGCCCAGCAGATCCTGAAACGAGCCAAAGTAGACGAGCGGGCGTTTCGGATCGGCATCATACGGGTCCTGGCCGGCGGATTTGGAAAGATACTGCCAGCCGTCGAAATCCGCGTGGATCGAGGTCGGTCTGCCACGCATCCTCTACGGCGGGCTTGAAGGTCAGCACGAGCAGCCGCTTCGCTCCCAATCTCTTCGCCAGTTGGTAAGCGGTGAAGGTCTTGCCGAAGCGCATCTTTGCGTTCCAGAGGAAGCGCGGAACCGCGTTCTTGTCTTCCTTCCAGATGGAGTCGAAGTAGGCAGCCGTCTTGTTCACGGCCTCGGTTTGCTCCCGGCGCAGGGGGAACGTCTCGTGGTGTGTGCCGGTGAGCGGTTTGCCCACGCGGAGTTCGGTAAGAACGGTCTGTACATCAGCGACCGAACACCGCATCCATTCCAATTCGGGGTTCGCAAAGCCTTTTCGGACGAGCGCGGCGCGCGCCTGATGATCGGTGAAAATCGTGCCGTCCGCGCGTTCCCCCAACTCGTCCAACTCAATCTTATAATTCTTGATGGCGGCGGTCTTGAGCTGCTCCGCGACGCGCTGCTTGACGTTCCGCGTGGTTTGGCCGACCTTGAGAAGCCCTTTGTGCGCCACATCGTCAATCGAGTAGGCGTAGATGCGCGGCCTGGCTTCAGGCTTCGGCGTAAGGATTTCCTCAATGGTCTTACTCATCCTCGGCTTCAGCCTCCTTGTTGCCGTGCTGCATAGGACGCACTATACTTTTGATAAACTTTATCTCCAGTTCTGTGATGCCAAAATGTTCGTAGAGGCTCTTGTCAGTCCATTCCCTGTCCATAGGTAAAGAAGGCACAAAAGCAAACCTATCTTGTGTGATGTCTTGTGTATTCTTTCTTAGAGCAACCAGGAAACGCGCAAAGCGCGAGCGCAAGTAGGTAGCGAGGTGTTGAGCTTCCGCCTCAGTAGGGTATGCGCCAACCACGATGTAGGTTTCCGTGCAAGCGCTTGGGGGAGATGCGACGATGGGCCTGCCGGGTGCAGTTCAAATTTCTACAAAGCCTTAAATGTTGCAGGCACATGGGGTAGCCCATGACGAATATAGCCCTATCAATAGTGTTGGAGGCTATTTTGTCCGTGGAAGACCCCATTCCCGCTGTGTCCGAACGCGAAGCGCAAATCCGCCGCTTGGTAGCGGCTTACGAACAACACCTGCGTCAAGGGCTGCCCACTGGCCCACAAACCTTAGAACAAATCGAGCGTCAGGCTGAGGAAATCGGCGAAGCGGTCAAGCGCCGTATTCAACAAGACGTAGTAGACACCCAGGGCAGTGGCTATGGCGGCAAGCACCTCGCCTGTGCCTGTGGCAAGCCCGCCCGCTACATGAGCCAAGGTGTGCGGCAGGTCGTCACCGTGCATGGCGTCGTGCGTATGCAACGCGCCTACTATTATTGTCCGGCCTGCAAAGCGGGGTTTTGTCCGCTGGATGGGCAACTGCGCCTGGGGAGCGGCGTGTGCAGTGTCCTGGTTCAAGCCCTTGTCGCCCGCTTTGCCGCGTTTCTCCCCTTTGCCCAGGCGGCGCGCGAACTCAAGGCGATCTGCGGCATTGATCTGTCGGTGAGTACGCTGCGGCGACAGGCGCTGTTGTTGGGCGCACAAGTGCAGCAGCAGTGGGCACAGGAAGAAGCCGCCTTGTGGCAGGCTCCCGACAAGGAAGTGGCGGCGCGTCCCCAGCACCTCCATCTCACCTGCGATGGCGTCCTGCTGCATGTGGGCGGGACATGGCGCGAAGCCAAGATCGGGTGTGCCTACCAAAAGGCAGAGGAAGCGGGCGTGGAACAAACCGCCTACTATGCCACCCTGCACAACTCCCAAGCATTCGGCAAGCGGTTGCGCACCCTGGCGCATGGGCAAGGAGCGGACAACTGCTCCCAAGTCGGGATTGTCGCCGACGGAGCCGAATGGATTTGGCAGGAAAGCGGCAAGTATTTTGCGCGTCGGGTGCAAATCCTGGACTTCTATCATGCCTGTCAGCACCTCTGGCAAGTGGCTGCCAGTCGCTATGGCGAGGGCAGCGAGGCCGCCAAAATGTGGATGCAACGTCAACAAGCACGTTTGCGCGCCAATCAGGTCGGTTGGGTGCTGCGCGACATAACCATCTGGCAACCCAAGACACAAGCGCAACAGGAAGTGCAGCGCAAAGTCTCTCAGTACCTGCGCACCCACTTACGCCGGATGCGCTACCAGACGTTTGCCGAGGCGGGCTACCACATTGGCAGCGGTGTGGCCGAAGCCGCTTGCAAGAATGTCATTCAAGCGCGCTTCAAGCAAGCGGGCATGCGCTGGAAAGAACCAAGCGCAGAAGCGATGCTGCATCTACGTGCCGCTTGGTGCGGCACCCAACAAGCCGACTTTGTTCAAGTCGCAACAGCCGCTAATCGGCCTGTATAATTTTGAACTGCACCCCTTACTTCGGAACAGGCAGGAAATCCGCGCATGGCTGCTGAATTAGCATTTCAGAAGAGTTGGCAACGCAAATGACAGGGTAAAAGCCTATGCTGGTGACGTTCCTGTTCTGGAACATGATGAAGCGTCCGCTGCAAGAGCGAATTGCGCGGATGGTGGCGGCACATTCTGTTGATATTGTGATGCTGGCAGAGTGCAGTGAAAGCCCTGACGATGTGCTTGTCGCCTTGAACGCAAATGCGCCGCCCGTTTTCCACTATCCGCCGACACTGAGTACAAAACTGCATGTGTTTACCCGCTACAATCGCGCGTCTGTTGCGGATGTTTTCAATGATCCTGTCGGCGGCCTGACAATACGCCGACTTGAATTTGATTCCAATCCTGCTGTGCTGTTAGCTCTCGTGCATTTTGCGAGTCGCGTCAATTACGATCAAGACGATCAAACGCTGGAAGCGACGAGCCTTGCAGCAGACATTCGAGGCGTGGAAGCAATTCAAGCCATTGACCGTACTATCGTAGTAGGCGACTTCAACATGAATCCATTTGAGCCAGGAATGGCGGGGGCGCAAGCACTTCATGCAATGATGACAAAGAATCTGGCTCGAAGAGAGGAACGGGATGTTCGTGGCAGGCCATACTCGTTCTTTTACAATCCAATGTGGGGACATTTTGGTGACAGAACCGATGGCCCGCCCGCAACGTACTATCTGCGGGCTTCTAAGCCTTACAACTTGTTCTGGCACATGTATGATCAGGTTCTGTTACGTCCGAGTTTGATGGACAGCCTACGGGAACTGCACATTCTGGACACGGATGGTGTTGAACCTTTGCTTACACGCAATGATTTACCGAGTACCTCGTCAGGCTCGGATCATCTTCCCCTTCTCTTTTCCATAGAATTGTGAACGGAGGCATTACTGCTATGGCAATCCAAATTCCTAATCTGTGGCCGGTGAAGCAGGTTCAAGTGGATGTACTGACGCCACTGGCTATTCTGCGTACGCAGGCAAGCAACCTAAACCAATTGACACAGGGAATACTTGTCGGTAAAGTTAGTACATTAAGCAACGAAGAAACCGTACAACATCATTTGGATGTGCTAGTGCCGGCTTTGAACAACTACACACATCGGCTGTTATCTGTAACGCATGCCAAAGATAGAGCCTATCCAGTAACGGTGCAGGCTGAATACTGCAATGATCCGCTTATGGCTCTAAGTAATGGCTGCCAATCTTTTACACAAGAACAGTTTATCGATTTGCTGAAAGACGTGTTAGAAAGTAAACACGTTATATCTATTTTGCAATCATTGATTGCACAAAGCAACGAAAGTCGCGATGAAAGCGACACGGGAATCCTTGAAGAAAGGTAGCCCTCACACAATGCAGGATGCGAGGAACGACGAGATACAGGAAAAACAAGTACAGCGGGTGAGCGGCTTGTTTGCAGAAGAGCGGCAGCAGGCTATTCTGGAGCAGTTGCGGCAGCAGGGCAAGGTAACGGTGGAGGAGTTGACGGTCACGTTCCGCGTGTCTTCCCCGACTATCCGCACCGACCTGACCCGATTGGAGGAGCAGGGGCTGCTGCGGCGGACGCACGGCGGCGCGATTGCGGTGGGCAATACGCTGTACGAGCCGTCGTATGCCGAGCGCTCCGTACTGCGTCAGGCGGAAAAGCGGGCGATTGCGCAGGTCGCGGCGGGATTGGTGCAGGAAGGGGAAACGCTGCTGCTGGACGCGGGCACGACCACGTATGAAATCGCCCGCCTGCTGAAAGAATTTCGCAGGCTCACCGTTGTGACGAACTCGCTCGTCTCCGCGCAGGTATTGGCGGAAAACGACAATCTGGAAACTATTCTCATCGGCGGTGTCGTGCAGGCGCGGCGGTGCGCGGCGTTGGGACCACTCGCCGCGCGCTTTCTCGACCCCATTCAATGCGACCGGGCGTTTGTGGGCATGAGCGGCGTCCATCCAACCGCAGGGTTTACCGTCACCGATTTCGACCTCGCCCTGATAAAACGCAAGATGCTGGAAAAGGCGCGGCAGGCGATTGTCGTTGCCGACAGCAGTAAAATCGGGCAGACCGCGTTTGCCTGTGTTGCCGGCCTGGACATCGCGGAGCTGCTGCTCACGGACGCGGGGATTGCGGCGGAAGATCGCTGCGCCCTGGAAGAAGCCGGCCTGCGCGTCCTTACCGCCGGATAGCCGCGAAATTACAGGAATCCAATTTTTAGCCGCGAATGAACGCAAATACACGCGAATGGCTGCAGACCGCTTTAGGCGCTGCGCATTTTGCGAACAAATCCGCAATGTCCTTTTGTTTCTCGTCTTTCCTGTGTCTTTATGTCTTCTCTTCTCCTTTTCTTCTTTTCTTCTTTTCTTCCTCCGAGGTGTGGCATGGATGTGGCGACGATGCGGGCGCAGTTGGAAGCGAAGTACCCCCTCGTGACGGTGGGAATAGCGGTGGACGAACGGGTTTGGAATGTGACCTGCGTACAGGATCAGGACGCGCTTCTGGATTTTGCCGAGGAGTTGGAGCATTTTCCTTACGGGTTTTTGCTGTGGGAAGCGTCTGTAGCATTGGCGCGGAAACTGGCGGCGAATCCCAATCTGGTGGCCGGCAAGCGGGTGCTGGAACTGGGCGCGGGCGTGGGGCTGCCGGGAATTGTGGCGCGTTCGCTGGGCGCGGAAGTCTGGCAGACGGATCATCAGGCGCACACGCTGTGGCTGGCGCAGGTCAACGCGGCGCAGAACGGCGTAAGCGGCATCACGACATTTGCCGCCGACTGGCAATCGTGGTCACATTCCCGCTCGTATGACGTGGTGCTGGGCGCGGACATTTTGTATGAGCGGGGGATGCACTTTTATTTGAACGATGTATTCCGGCGGGTTAAGGCTGCCAATGGAGTCTTGCTGTTGTCCGACCCCGGCAGACCGCAATCTATGGAGTTCATGGCGCAACTGGAAAAATACGGCTGGCAGATGACGCTGGAAACGCAAACGGTAGAATTGGAAGAAGCCGGGCAGGTGAACAAGCCCGTCGAAGTGGCCTTGTACACGCTGAAAACGTAAAACGGGGAAGTTAAACCACGGAGAACACGGAGGGGAGAGGGAAAGATAGGAAGAAAAGAAGGGGGTTTCCACTCACCTCTTCTTTTAATTCACCGTTGCGGAATAATAGGCGTCCTTGTATTTGAACCACGCCGTTTTGCCGTCGGGCAGCCAGCCAGCCTCCTCAATTAAGTTGTCAGTGTCGCCTTTCTCTGCGTCGTCACCATTGCCGGCAAGAGGAACTATGATGTGTCCGATTTCGCGCCAATCGCTGCCGTCCAAACGAGATGTCCATAATCCAACCCACGTTTGTTTACGTTGAGCCGATTTAGGCATTACACGCTGAGGCCGGAGTTGTATCGGCGTTTCGCGGAACCCTTCCGTCGTCCACAGAATACGGTCGCCTGTGGGAGAGCAAACATGGTTTATATATTTCAGACCTTTTGGTAATATGTCACGATAAATTTTCAGGCGCACAACCTTGCCCTGCTCCGGCTGCAAAGCGAACTCCTGAAGCGTCAAACCTGATTGTCCCCATGTATCTGGATCAAATTCATAATGAGATGTGAGCATCCGACCCGTATTTGTGAGGACACCATTCATATAGATAAAGGAATGTTGCCCCTTTTGCAAAGGCGGCATGGTCATGCGGATGTTCATTTTGGGATTGGCAGTGTCATGGAGCGTCACTGAAAACGGCATGGTGACATATTCCAGCCAATGGCGACTATCGGCAAGCCAGTAGTTTGTGAAATGACGGTAATCGTCACCGCCAGTCGGCCAACTTAAGCGTTGCCCCGTCGCCATGTTCCAGACATGGACGGTATCTTGCGCATCCTCGTTATGCCACATTAACCACTTTCCATCAGGCGAGAGCGCAGGATTGGAATAGCGCCGCATGAAACCCTCTCCTAATCGCAACGGAATAGTTGTGACCAAGCCTGTATGCAGGTTATGGCGGAGGAGGCTGAAGGCAGCAGGCTTGCGGCCCTGTTCGATATGAAATTCCAGCATTTCATTGTTCGGCGTCCACCAGTGCCCCCACAAATAGCTGCCCTCCGTCGTCTCTTCCTTTTGCGTTATTTTAAGCCGGACAGCGCGTTGCAGCAGCAGGCGCTCACTGCCGACAACGGCGCGGACGCCACCGGCAAGCAGGGCGAAACAGCAAACAACAAGCAGAAACGTGAACACTCTGCGCTTCATGAGTCTGTTCCTTGTGACCGTAAGCGAATGGGTTAAAGCAGTCTGTGTGAATGTGGGGAAGTTCGGACAGTATAGCATAAACCCGGAAGAAGGACAAGAGAAACTTATACCGCAAAGATGCTGCGGACGGGCTGCCTGAATACCCAACAACGCGCTGTCAAACAATCAAGCAGCATAGGGTTGGGCAGGGGGAAAAATACCGTTGAGCCACTATAAATGCCCCGCGCAGGATTGACGCCGACTCGCAGACGCGCTATAATGATACACCTATCCTTAAAATTCTAAACGCGCGGGAGACCTGCTTGGGCAATCTGGAAGTCAATCGGCAATCGGCAATCGGCAATCGGCAATCCGAAGAGTTGGGCTTGATCGTGCATGGCAGCCTGTCGGAAGGGCTGGAAATGCGCCTGGCGGAAGGCAAAAGCGTCGAGGAACTGCGCGTCGGCAAATTCGTCGTCGTGCAGGGAGACCGCTACCGCTTCTTCGCCATGCTCAACGACGTGCAATTGTCGGCCACGCACCCCGGCGTTCTGCTCCATCCGCCCCGCGCCCAAGAAACCCTGATGCGGGCCGTGCTGTCGGGAACCAGCACGTTCGGAACCATCAAACTGCGCCCCATGCTCATGATCCCCGTGGATGCCGACCCCGAAGACGAAGACTCCAAACTGCCCGTCAAGACCATTCCCGCCCATTTCAGCCCCGTGTACGACGCCACACGGGAAGACGTCAGCCAGGTGTTCGGCGACGAGCGCAAGCCAAAATTCTTCCACGTCGGCACGCCCCTCGATATGGACACGCCCGTTTGCCTCAACCTTGACCGTTGGGTAGAACGCTCCAACGCCATCTTCGGCAAGTCGGGAACCGGCAAAACGTTTCTGACACGCCTGTGTCTGTGCGGCGTCATCAAAGCCGACAAAGCCGTAAATCTCATTTTCGACATGCACAGCGAGTACGGCTGGCAGGGAACCACCGAAGAAGCGGGGCGCAAATCCGTGCGCGGCCTTAAACAGTATTTTCGCAACCGCGTTCAGATTTTCACGCTGGATCGCGCCAGTTCCCTGCGCCGCAACGTCACCCCCGATTTTGACGTGAAGATTCCCTATGCCGCGATAACCGTAGAAGACATCCTGCTGCTGCAAAAGGAACTGAACCTCAACGCGACCGCAGTGGAAACGTGTTATCTACTGGTACAACGATTCGGGCAGAAAAAGTGGCTCGAAGCGTTTCTGGATATGGACGCGGACGCCATCAAAGAATTCGTGGGCGAAAACAACGCGCACAGCGGCGCTCTCTCGGCCTTGCAGCGCAAACTGAAAGTGCTGATTGAGGACTGCAAGGGCTTTCTCATGCCGGACGTGCCGCGCGACGACGATGCTGTAGACCATATTCTGCGCACACTTCAGGAAGGCCGCAACGTCGTCCTCGAGTTCGGGCAGTACGATCAGCCCAAGCAGTACATGCTCGTCGTCAACATCCTGACGCGCCGACTGCACGACATTTACCGTTCCCTGACCGAAAAAGCGCTGGGCAACGACGGCGAAAAACCGCGCCCCTTAGTGATTGCCATTGAGGAAGCGCACAAATTCTTGTCGCCGCAACTCGCAGACCAAACCATTTTCGGCACGATTGCCCGCGAAATGCGCAAATACAACGTCACGCTCCTGATTGTAGATCAGCGTCCGAGCGGCATAGACGATGAAGTTCTCTCGCAGGTGGGAACCAAAATCTGCTGCCTGCTCGACGATGAAAAAGACATTGACGCGGTATTGACGGGCGTCTCCGGCGCGAACACCCTGCGCAACGTGCTTGCCAGCCTCGAAACCAAGCAGCAGGCGTTGATTTTCGGCCACGCCGTGCCCATGCCCGTTGTTGTCAAAACCCGCCCGTATGACGACGAGCCGTTCCGCAAAGCCATGAGCGACGGCAATGACTTCGGAACTCTGGTGGACACCCGCGAAGCCGTCGCCGCGCGCCGCGAACGCCTGCTCCAAAGCCGGGACCTGGATTTTTAACGTTCATAAGCAAACGCAAGACCTTTCCTCACCCGCCTGCCGTTCGCGAGGAAAAGTCTTGCGTTTGCGTACAGGCTGAGAAGCGTTCAACTCCGCGCCGATAGTGACGACCCCACTCTATAGGGACTTTCGACCTGCCAATTGTTCCACTATTCCGGCAAAGGCGTCCCGACAATGCGGCGGTACGCTTCGCGGTATTTGTCCCGGGTTTTCGCCACAACGTCGTCGGGCAGGAGCGGGGCGGGCGGCTCTTTGTTCCAGCCGGACAATTCCAGCCAGTCGCGGACGAATTGCTTGTCGTAGGAGGGCTGCGCGTGTCCCGGCTCATAAACCGCCGCTTCCCAATAGCGGGAGGAGTCGGGGGTCAGGGCTTCGTCTATGAGGGTAATCGCGCCTCGATGCAGGCCGAACTCGAACTTGGTGTCCGCCAGAATCAAGCCGTTGTCTATAGCGCGTTCTGCCGCCGCCTCATATAAACGTATGCTGATGTCGGCAAGTTCGCGCGCCGTTTCCTCCCCGACGAGGGCGGCTGTTTCCTTCATGCCGATGTTTTCGTCATGGCCGGATTTGGCTTTGGTGGCCGGGCTGAACAGCGGCTGCGGCAAACGGTCGCACTCGCACAGATTTCCCGGCAATTTCAGCCCGTGCAGCGTGACAGCATGATTTTGCCCGCCCGCCTGCGAGTATTCCTTCCACAGCGAACCGGCCAGGTAGCCGCGCACCACGCACTCTATGGGAAACGCCTGCGCTTTCACGCCCAGCATCGCCCGCCCCGCCAATTGCCGCCGCAGTTCTTCTGACAGTTTCCCGCCTGCCTCCTCAATCCGCATCGCAATAAACGCATCGTCGCAGGTGACATAATGCGTTGCCGCGAGGGGGCGCAGGGCATGAAACCAGAAGCGCGATAACTGCGTCAGGACACGGCCTTTGTCGGGGATGCCGTTGGGCATGATTCCGTCGAAGGCGGAAATGCGATCCGTGGCGACAATCAGCAGCGTGTCGCCCAGATCGTACACGTCGCGCACTTTGCCTGTCGCAAACCGGGTCAAGCCGGGTACATCCGTCGTCAGCAGGGGCACAGACATTCATAACCTCCAATGCGAAATGAAACCACGGAGAACACGGAGGACACGGAGAGGAATCAGAGTGGGAACCGCGAAATATGCGAAACAAACGAAAGGAAGACAAAAACAAAAAAGAGAAACTAGACAGGATTACACAAGAGAAGGGCTGATCCTCTGCTGTTGTTTTTAATCCGTTTCTATCCGTGTCCTCCGTGGTTCGTATTTTTGTTATCGTTCTTTTTTCGTTTAGGGTCTGTAAATGTATAACTTCCCGAAACATGCGTAGGGGCGTGATTTATCACGCCCGCAATGCGGGAACTTATACTTTTACGAACCCTTAGTTCGTGTGTTTCGCGGTTCCTCTTTCCTGTAAGCGCCTGTTTTTGTGGTTTGTACTGGATTCAAGTATACTCTGTGCAGGGATGAAGCGCACTCGTTCCAGCAAACTCGTTTTATCAAACTCGTTTTATCAAAAAGGAAGGTTATTATGGAGGCAGGGCAGGATACGCAATTTCGACGCTCGGTTTTGAGCCAGATGCGGGCCAATGACGGGCAAATAGAGTTTCGTCGGCTGTTGGTTTCCGAGTGTGAGGAATTGCGGCGCATGGAACAGGAAGGGCTTATCCGGCGCGTGGCTACCGAAAAACACTTCCTGTTCACGCTGTTGGAACAAAACAAGAACTAAACGTTTTTGCGCTGCAAGCAGGCGGCGAAAAAGGCGTCCAGGCCGTGCCGGTGCGGCCAGGTGCGCAGGAACAGGCCGCTTGCCAATGACTCGTAATCGGCGGGCGCGCGTTCCGGTTCGGCTGTCGTTGTCGCGGAAGCGCCTACCTCGGATTGCGCCTGCTGTTCCTGTTCCTGCCGGTCGGCGAGTTTCTTTTGCGCTTTTTCGGTGCGCAGGAAGGGCGGGGTTCGCGCCAGCGTGTCGGCTCGCTCACAGGCGGCCTGCAAACGGGGCACGGCGGGCGCGACTTCATACTGTTGTCCCAACTCCGTTGCCAGAAAAGCGTTGACAATATCCTCGTTCTGTTCGCGCTCGAAGGCGCATGTCACGTAAAACAGCATCCCGCCGGGACGAACGAGGGTAGCCGCCTGCTGAATTAAATTGGCCTGCAAGCCGGTCATGTGCGCTAAATCGAACTCGCGCCACTTGGCATCGGGACTGCGCCGCAAAACGCCGCTTCCCGTACAGGGCGCGTCTACCAGAACCGCGTCCGCGACATTGCGCCACTGATTGATTTTGCGCCGCTTGCTGACGGTGGGCTGCCACTCGCCCGCGCTGTCCGCGTCAATCTGAATCGGTTCCACGCAGGTTACGCCCGCCCGCTCCGCCCGCTTTTGCAGTTCGTCCAATCGGTACTGGCTGGTGTCAATGGCGAAAATCGCGCCCTTGTTTTCCATCAGGGCCGCAAGCGCCAATGTTTTGCCGCCCGCGCCCGCGCCCACTTCCGCAATGCCCTGCCCCGGCTGCGCGTCTACGAGCAGGGACACCAGTTGGCTGGCTTCTTCCTGCACCTCGAACCAGCCCGTGCGATAGCCCGGCAGTTCAAAGATATTGACCCGGCGCGACAGTTCCAAGCCCCAGGGCGAATACCGCGTCGGGGTGGGATCGGGCAAGGACTTCCGTAAATGCGCCCAACTGACCCGCAGAGGATTAACGCGCAATGTCGTCGGAGCCTGCCGATTAAACGCCCGCGCCGCGTCCAGCGCTTCCGCCCCCAACAATCCTTCCAATGCCGCCGCCATCTCATCAGGAAACGAAAGCGTCACCCGCAGATACTCGCGGGGCTGATCAAGAGTAGGAAGGGTGTCGGGTGTTGGGTGTTGGGTGTTGGGTTCTTCTGTTCCCTGTTCCCTGTTCCCTGTTCCCTCCTCCGTCTTCTCTTCTTCTCTTCTTCTCTTCTTCTCTTCTTCCTCTTCCTCTGCCCACAGCCGCACGACATTCTCCGGCGTGGGTTCCTGGCCCCGCGCATTCAGCAGGTACACTTGCCGCCGCCAGAAGCGCGCGCAGCCATACACGGCTTCGGCGATCCAGCGCCGTTCGCCGGAATTGAGATACTTGCGCGTCCGAAATTCGCCCGACACGATACGGTCAAGCGGAATGTTCTTCTCATCGTTTTCCCAGAGCGTAAATAGCTCAATAGCCGCCCGCAGCGCGCGTTCGCTCACGCCCCGCTCCGGCTTCGGTTCCTTCTGTTCACTGTCCACAATGATGCTCCAATCCTGTATTAAACCGCGAAACGCGCGAATCAAACGAAAAAAGAACAAAAAACAAACTGCAAACCACGGAGGGCGCGGAGGACACGGATACACGCGGATAAAATCATCAGCCGGTCAAATCTTCTTGTTCGTAATCCTGTTTAATCCTTCACTACCCTACAGAAAATAGGGGGAGTGTCGCATGAGGCGCTGTTTCGACCCTTCCGGGCATAAATTCTCGAAAGATACAGGTTCAGTATAGCCAGAGCGATTCCCTATTGTCAAGGCGTTAGTGTCCGGGAGAAAAACTGCGCGAGGCAGTGACCAGGCTTCGCAGCGCCGCGACAACCAAAGACGACGCGCCTCTCGTCCTAATCGTCACCGAAGACAACGAACTGCCCTTCGAATTGGAACCGCCACAGGGCGTGACCCTCATTCGCAGCACGGCGTTAAGCATCAAAGATACGCTCTGCCGCGCCCTCATAACGAATTCTTGACAGGGCGTGGAAGATACGGTAGCATGGTAAGCGAAGATAGAGGCGGCAAATCTCTTCCTTACCCACTTCCCGCCTTGAGAAGAAAACAATCCAATGGCCTATTCTACGTTTACCCTGAACCAGATAACCCGGCAATTCAGCATCCGTATAGACGAAAAGAGCAACCTGTTCGGCAGCGTGCCGGAGGCGGGTTTGCGCCCGGAATTTCGCGCCCAACTGCATGAACTGGCTCCGCTTGCCCTCGCCGTCGGCACGGAGAAAGCGCGTTCGGAACTGATTATCGCGCCGGTTCTGCTGGAATTGTGGCGCATGACCGGGCAGCAGATCGGCTTCTTTTCCGGCATCGCCTTCGATGTGGACAAATTGCAGGGATTGGACGGTATTTGTGACTACATTCTCACCCGTACCCCGCGCCAACTGTATGTCGAGGCTCCGATTATCATGCTGGTGGAAGCCAAAAACGAGGACATGAAAAGCGGCTACGGGCAATGCCTTGCCGAAATGTTGGCGGCGCAACGCTTCAACGCCGCGCAAACACAGAGCGATGATACCGTCTATGGCGCGGTAACAACCGGAGACCGCTGGAAGTTTCTGGAACTGGCAGGCACAACAGCGCGGATAGACTCGGAAGACTACTATCTGGAATCTCTCAGCAAAATCATGGGTATTCTGCTGCATCTCCTCGGCAACCATTCTCTGACGGAGAGCGCAGCAAGGGTGTAGAGAGTAGGTATAGTGCGAAAGACAAGCGGCGTAGTAGTCCATCAAGGTAGAATACAAGATATGTTGTAGGGGTTCTGCTTGCTGAACCCTCCTCAAACGAGACCTCCTCAAACGAGACCTCCTCAAACGAGACCTCCTCAAACGAGGGCGCAGCAAGCAAGCGCCCCTACAACATATCCTTGTATTCTACCTTGACGGTGTTAGGGTTGTTGAAATGCCGTCTACTACTCGCTTTCAGTTTCTCGTTCAAGAATGTGGTCAATGTCTCTGGCTCCGTGCAGCGCCCGTATGATTTCGATGCCTGTCGGATTCGTTGAAATCAAGTTTGGCCTGTGGCAGCATTTTTATGCGTTTAGTTGCCACTGTTGGCTTCCTTTTGGATGCGTTCGATCAGTTCCGCGCATCTGCTGAATCGTCTCGGCTGTCAATTCAATAGGCTCCCCGCTATCAAGTCCCTCCAACAGCAGTGTTTCTAACCGCTCCTCCGTTCGCCGCTTCTGGTCTTCCCGAATCAAGCCAGAAACGAACTTACTGGTATCGCGGTAGCCATCCTCATTGAGTTGGTCATCATTAGGAGTTAGCATCTATATACGCCTTCGCTTTAGCCCATTCCAGCGGTATAGCATGCCATTTTTCTGGATATGATGCGCGGACTCTAGACGCGGGATGGTAGGAACATATTATCTCATAGCCGAGATTATCAAGCAACGGTTTAGCGCGTTTTGCCTGATTTCCAACGAGTACAATTACTTTTAGATCAGGTAACAGTTTGACCAGTTCACCTACGTGTCCAGTACCTTCACGCCGTTCAGCAGACGTTACCTTGATTGTTCCATTCCACCATGGGATCACGTTCCAAATGACGGTCTGCTTTCTTGGCAGTTCGGCCTGCCGCATGAAATTCCAAGTGGCTTCAGCAGTAGGATCATCGTTATTACGGCTGATAAACCCTGAGCCGACCTTTACGCCGGAACGGTTAGCATCCGTCATTGGACCGGGCTTTTCTAGCAGGAATAAAACTTGCGCTTTAACACCCCCATCTAAAGGATCAAAATGAGGTATTTCTACGTTAGGACGCAGCAAGCGCATCTGCCTTACGCAGCCTGTCAGCGGCGCAATATGAGCATCTTCCAGCATGGCAATCCGCCGTTCTCGAACATCTTCATAACGCAAAGAGTGGAGATCATCATCGGGATAGGTAGAGGCTTCTGTGATCATCTTCAAAGTAAACCTTTCTCACGGTCAGGAGTCGCGGAACGTTCAATGGATGGTAGTTCAACAAAAGTATGTAAAATCCTGCCATAATCAGGGTTCCTCTGGCCCATTTAATGCCTTGCGCATCCATGCCGTTAGTTCCTCCTTGCTCATTTTGCCTGCGGCAACCTCCATTGTGACTTTTTCCAGTTCTTCCTGCGGAGGCAACTGCTCTATGTCTACGCCGTTTTGATCCAGAAATACGAGGGCGGACAGAACGCCCGCGCGTTTGTTGCCGTCTGCAAAGGCGTGGTTGGCGGTGATGTGAAAGAGATACGCGGCGGCTTTTGCGGCCAGTCCGGGATGCAGCACAACGCCGCCCCATTGCTGCTGCGGCATGGCAACCGCCGACTCCAGCAATCCCATGTCGCGTATTCCTGCCAGTCCGCCTTCCTTTTGTATGGTGTCGGCATGAATGGCAATCACGATGCTGTATCGAGAAAACGAATGGCGTGTTCGTCCGGCATGTTCTGCTCGTCTCCCTGCACCTTCATTTGGCAAGGTTTTCAAGCATCTGCTTGTAGCGAGGCCGTAAGCGGTTCAGCGAGGCCGTGACTTCTTCGGGCGCAATCTCCCGGTTGACGGGCGTGACAATCAGCGAACCGTTGCTGACGCTAACCTGTAGCGGCGTGTCGGCGTCTATGTTCAGCATCTCCATAATCGTCTTATCCAACACCAACGCCTGACTGTCCCCATGCTTTTGCAATGTTTTTATCATCGGGTTTCCCTCCGGTTCCTTTGCTTCTTAATCAACGTTTGGCAGGGTAGGAGACAAATGATTCTCTTTCCTCTTCCAGCAAAGCGTCCCAATCCTCTATCTTCAGGTCAGGAAAAGACAGCGCCTGTATGCCATCCTCGTCAACGATCTGGAAATGAGCAGACTGCTCGCCGGAAGTATCAGGGGCAGAGGTAACTATCCCTTCCTTTGGTTTATTGAAGGCAGGCCCATTCGATTGTGTTAGGGTTGAAGCGGGTTGAATACCCTCAAAGAGAGCCATCGTTTCGATCCTCATGGGCATAAACACACGAAAGCTATAGGTTCAGTATAGCCAGCGGATTTCCTGTTGTCAAGGATTTCACCGCGAAAGTCAGAGCCGGCACATCTAAAATGCGCAACTCCTGTCCCGTCGTGGTAAATTCGCCACCAGTCTGCGCCTGCTCCTTCCCCATGATTGCCAAAGCCAGAAAGAATACGCAAAAAAGTGAAAACAATCTGGTGAAAAAGCAGTAAAATATGAACCTTCTCTGCGTTTGCGTCGTCTAAAATGTATACATACGTCTACTAATCAGCCAGGTGGCGGGACGTTGAGAGTTAGGAGTTCCTAACAACCTGACAATCTAACCCGGAAGGGAGGTGCTGGAAGATGCCTGTACCCTCTCCCCGTTCGCCCTGACGCTTACGAGGCCGCGACGCCTCTCTCCTACAACCAGACACAACGAGACATCGGGCTGGAAGCGCTGCATTGCCAAGATTTCGACGATGACTCTACATATTTCTTTTCCTTTTTAGACCGCCTCTGCCCTGAAAGTGTGGCAGCAGTGCGCCGTATGCGGTAAGATGAAAATAGCAACATCGGCGGGAACAGAGCGTCACAAGGCAGTGACATGGGCGATGAGGAGCAAAGCGGAATTATGCCAGTTCGTAAGCAGGGAAAAGTTCTGATGTTTCTGATGGGCGCGACGCTTGCCGGAATGATGGGAAGCGGCGCGGCGCAAAATGCCGTTCGGAAACCGGAACTCAATTCAAAACAAAGCGTGGCTACTGTTCGCGGCGTGGATTACAACCGCGATGTGCGGCCTATTTTGTCGCAGCATTGTTTCAAGTGTCACGGGCCGGATGAAGGGCAACGGCAGGCGAAGTTGCGTTTGGATCAGCGGACAGGCGCACTCGCGCTGTTGAGCAGCAGTCGGCGGGCGGTTGTGCCGGGAAAGCCGGAAGAAAGTACCCTCGTGACGCGCGTTTTCTCGCATGGCGCGGACATCATGCCGCCCGCGTATGCCAACAAGCCGCTTTCCGACAAAGAAAAAGATACGCTGAAGCAGTGGATTGCGAACGGCGCGGCGTACAGTCCGCATTGGGCGTTCGTGCCACCCCACGCCGTTTCCCTGCCCCGCGTCAAGAACACCGCATGGCCGCGCAATCCGATTGACTATTTCGTTCTTGCCCGTTTGGAACAGCAGGGTTTGAAACCCTCCCCGCCCGCTGACCGCTACACGCTTGTTCGCCGCGTGTATCTGGACCTCATCGGCCTGCCGCCCACGCCCGCAGAAGCCGACGCTTTCCTGAAAGACACGCTCTCCGAACGCTTACGAAAAACTGGTAGACCGATTGCTTGCCAGTCCGCATTATGGCGAAAAGTGGGCGCGGAAGTGGCTGGATCGTGGCCCGCTACGCCGATACAAACGGCTACGAGAAAGATCGTCCGCGCTCCGTATGGCCGTACCGGGATTGGGTTATCAACGCCCTGAACCATGACATGCCGTTCAATCAGTTCACGATTGAGCAGATCGCGGGCGACATGCTGCCCAACGCCACCCTCGACCAGAAAATCGCAACCGGCTTTCACCGCAACACGATGCTCAACGAGGAGGGCGGCATTGACCCCCTCGAATACCGCTTTTACTCCCTTGTTGACCGCACAGCCACAACCGGAACCGCGTGGCTCGGCCTGACGGTGGGCTGCGCCCAGTGCCACACCCACAAGTTCGACCCGATCACGCAAAAAGAGTATTACCGCTTCATGGCGTGTCTGGACAACACGGAAGAGCCGACGCATGGACGTGACCACGCCGGACATAACGGCCAAACGCAACGCAATCGAAGCGCAGGCGCAGGCGCGAACCGCGAAACTGGCCGAACAGTTCCCGCCCGAAAGCGATGTGCAATGGTCTGCCGCGCCCACTTCCACAATCACAACCGCGTCCGGCGCAACCGGAGAACGGCTGCCGGACAATTCGCTGCGCTTGTCGGGCATAAACCCGGATACGGACACCTACACGGTCACGCTGGACAGCAACCAGTCGGAAGTCAGTCAGGTAAAACTGGAAGTTCTGCCCGATGCTTCGCTTGGCAATGGCGGGCCGGGACGAACGCCGCACGGCAATTTTGTTCTGACGGAATTCAGCGCGAACGTTGCGCCCAAAGAGGCTCCTGACAAAACCGTTCCGGTGAAATTTGTTCGCGCGGCTGCCGATTTCGCGCAGGACGGCTTTCCCGCCCAAAACGCGATTGACGGCGACAGTCATACGGGTTGGGCGATTGCAGGGCAGGGCAATTGGAACGTAGCGCGAACCGCCACCTTCACGCTCGACAAGCCCCTGCATTTCGCAAAAGGCGGCAAATGGACGTTCCGCCTGGAACAAAACTACGGCGGGCATCACACGATTGGACGCTTCCGGCTCAGTTTGGGACATGACACAGCGGATTCGCGCCCGCTGGAACTCCGGCGGCGCGAACATCTGGATAAGAAGTTTGGCGCGTGGCTGAATCAGACGCAGGCCAATGCCGTTCACTGGCGCGTCCTGCGTCCCATCAAGGCCACGAGCAACCTGCCCCTGCTGACGGTGCAGGACGACAATTCCATCTTCGTCAGCGGCGACATGACCAAGCGCGACGTGTACGACCTTGACTTCCGCAATCCTGTCAACGCGCCCATCACCGCCATCCGGCTGGAAGTTCTGCCGGATGAGCGCCTGCCGCAGCATGGGCCGGGGCGCGTGTTTTACGAGGGCGGCGCGGGTGATTTCTTCCTGAGCGAACTGACCGCAAGCGCCAACGGCAAAGCCGGTTTCGTTCCGCGACGCCACGCAAAACGGCGGCAATGCGGCGCAATCCGCGATTGACGGCGAACCCCTGACGGGCTGGAGCATCGGCGGACGGCAGGGCGAGCCAACGGTTGCTGTTTTCCGCCTGTCTTCCCCGCTCAACGCAAGCGCGTTTTCCCTCCGCATGGTGTTTGAGCGCTACTTTGCCGCCGCTTTGGGCCGCTTCCGCATTTCCGTCACGTCTGACACGCCGCCTAACCTGCAAGCCCTGCCGCCCGAAGTGGAATCCGCCCTGCTCCTCTCCACTCCGCAACGCCCGCCTGCGCAACAGACAACATTACGCAATTACTTCTTGTCCATCGCGCCGGAATTGCAGCCGGAGCGCGAAGCAAATCGCCCAACTGCGCCGAACCATGCCCGCGTATCCCACCGCGCTTGTCTTTGCCGAACGCCCGACGAACAATCCGCGCGTTACGACGGTGCATCACCGGGGCGAGTACCTGCAGCCCAAAGAAGCCGTGACGCCCGGCGTACCCGCGATTCTCCCCTCCCTCCCTGCCAACGCGCCCGCCAACCGCCTGACGTTCGCCAAGTGGATCGCCTCGCCCGAAAACCCGCTCACCGCCCGCGTCGTCGTCAACCGCCAATGGGCCGCCCTGTTCGGCAAAGGTCTGGTCAAAAGCGTAGACGATTTCGGCTATCAGGGCGACCCGCCCACGCACCCGGAATTGCTGGACTGGCTGGCGAACCGCTTCGCTGCAAAGGATGAAGGCGGAAGGATGAAGGATGAAGCCAATCCTCATTCATCCTTCATCCTTCATCCTTCATCCTTTTCTTGTGGCTGGCGTCTGAAAGCGCTGCACCGCCTTCTCGTGACGAGCGCGACGTATCGGCAATCTTCGCAGCTGACGCCCGACTTGATGCAGCGCGACCCGGAAAACAAATGGCTGGCGCGGAGTTCGCGCGTTCGCCTGGACGCGGAACTGGTGCGCGATTGCGTTTTGACGGCGAGCGGGCTGCTTTCGCCCAAAATCGGCGGACCGAGCGTGTTTCCGCCGCAGCCGCCCGGCGTTACGTCTGAGGGCACGTATGGCCCACTCGCATGGAACGTCAGCATGGGCGAGGATCGGTATCGGCGCGGCCTGTACACGTTCAGCAAGCGCACCGCCCCGTATGCCATGTTCACGACGTTCGACGCTCCGAGCGGCGAAGCGTGTGTCGCCCGACGCGAAGTTTCCAACACGCCCCTGCAAGCCCTCACGCTGCTCAACGATCAGGTTTTTGTGGAAGCGGCGCAGGCGTTGGGCAAACAAATGGCCGCGCAGCCGGGAACCGAAACCGAGCGCATAACCCTGCTGTTCCGACGCTGCCTGACGCGCCCGCCCACAACTGAAGAAACCAATCTGCTGCTCAAGTTCATCAATGCGCAGAAGGAACGGCTTGCAAAGAAAGAACTGGATGCGGCTAGGATTGCCGGGCCGGGTGACGGTGACATAAACGCCCGCGCCGCCTGGACGTTACTTGCCCGCTCTCTCCTGAACCTGGATGAGACGATTACGAAGCATTAGCTTTAAAGCAGAGCCTTCATGTTCATGTTGCATGACGTTAGTTGTCCTCTGGTACTGGCGGCAGCGTTGCTGATGGCGTTTGCAGCGGGTTTTTAGGGGGCGGACGAGCCGTTGGCGGAAGCTGTGTAAAATGGATGAAGAAAAGAAATGGCGGAGTAGTATTGCTATCTCGTGCGTTATATGGCAATCTTTTCATGACGCTTGCCCTCAAAAATGGGTTCATCCCGACACTGTTGACCACAAACTTTGGTACGCGCTGGTTCGGAGTCGAAAAGTTGAATATACTTATGACGGAGAGGACATAGAGAATCTTGACAACCTGCCGGTTCGCTTAGAACCCTATCAGTATTACTATACTTTGCCTTATAAGCTATATCACACTGTCACACGGCAAAGAGTTTATGTAGACAACGAGAGATATGATTCTTATCTGAAGTTGATCTGTAAATTCCTGGATAACGAGAATGTCATCTTGGATCGTCTTCCAGATGCATTGTGGTTTCCAAAATACTATATATTGCGCGACTCAGCGCGTGGTCACTCTACTACGTCGGCAGGAACAGCAAAGACCTGGTTTTGCAGCTTACTAGCTCATGGCTTACATCTGGCTTATCTGTTTTGCAGCGGTTTTTCAGGCGTATACAAATTTCTCCTTTATCAAAAGCCGCAGCCATTGCCGCAACGTTTAATGAGAGATATACGCCGACGAAAGAACATAGATGCCGTACGATTGCTGGAGCAGGGCGCTGATTCGAATAGTGCCACAAATGAAAACTGGACTTGTCTGATGGCAGCATGTATGTATGGAAACACTGAGGCGGTGAAATTGCTTCTGTCGCGTGGAGCCGCACCAGATGCGACCACAAGAAGTGGACTAACCGCGTTAATAGTCGCGGTTATCTTCGGTAATTATGACTGCGTAGAGGAGCTTGTGACCTCCGGGGCAGACGTGAATTCTAAAGAAGCCATGGGTTATACGGCCTTGATGGTTGCGGCATCCACCTGTCAATTAAACACAGTGCGCTATCTTCTCGATCATGACGCAGATCACAGCAATCTTAGCAAAGACTTGCTGACTGCGCTCCGTTGTGCCGAAAAATATGGCTGTACCTCCGTGGCAAATTTGCTCCATCAGTTCGATACAACAGAGTAAATACGCTACATCCGTAAGTTCCTGTGTGGTAACGACGGAAGAAATACGTCCGTCGTGCAAGGTTATGGGTAACGAAGAGATTTGGTCAAAGTTTATATGCTTTGCGCCAAGCAATAGGCAAAGCAAGAAGAGAAACAGATGGAAAACAAGAAACTACAAATAGCGCGGCGGCACTTCTTTCGGGAGTGCGGCGTCGGGTTGGGCAAAATGGCGCTGGCTTCCTTATTAACGGACGCCTTCACCGCGCAAAACGCTTTCGCCGGGAACACCACGCCTAATACCCAACACCCGACACCCAACACCCGCTCCCCTCACTTTGCCCCGAAAGCCAAGCGCGTTATCCACCTGTTTATGGCGGGAGCGCCGAGTCAGTTGGATTTGTTCGACTACAAGCCGGAACTGGCGCGTATGGAAGGCAAGCCGATCCCGCCTTCCGTTATCAATGGACAACGGTATGCGTTTATACGCCCGGACGCGGCAGTCTTAGGGCCGCAATTCAAATTTAGTCGAGCATGGGCAGTGCGGCATGGAACTTTCTGAAATGCTGCCGCATCTGGCAACCGTCGCGGACGATATTTGCCTGATTAAGTCCGTCAAAACCGATCAGTTCAACCATGCGCCCGCGCAAATTTTGTTCAATACGGGCTTTGGACAGCCGGGACGCCCAAGCATGGGATCGTGGGTGACATACGGATTGGGCGCGGAAACCAGAGACCTGCCCGCGTTTGTCGTGATGTCAACCGGGGCGGGAATCAGCGGGGGCGCGGCGAACTGGTCAAGCGGGTTTCTGCCTTCCGTATATTCGGGAACGCGCCTGCGCAGTCAGGGCGATGCCATTTTGGATGTGAGCCGTCCGCAGGGAATGGATGACCGCTTGCAGCGCGACACGCTTGATCTTGTCGGGGAAATGAACCGAAAGCAACTGGAAACGCAGCACGACCCGGAAATCGCCGCTCGCATCGCCGCGTATGAAATGTCGTACCGCCTGCAAACGTCCGCGCCCGAACTGATGGATTTGCGCTCCGAGTCGAAAGCCACGCTGGAAATGTACGGAGCCGACCCGGACAAGCCTTCGTTTGCCCGCGCCTGCCTCCTTGCGCGACGCTTGATTGAGCGCGGCGTCCGCTTTGTCAACATCTATCACGAGGGATGGGACGCGCACTCCGATGTTGTCGGCAACCTCAAAGGCAACTGCGGCGCAACCGACAAAGCAAGCGCGGCGCTAATTAAAGATTTGAAGCAGCGCGGCCTGCTCGACGATACGCTCGTAATCTGGGGCGGCGAGTTCGGGCGGACGCCGATGGTAGAATCCAACGCCGCGTTGGGCCGAAGTCAGGGGCGCGACCATCACCCGTCCGCGTATACGATGTGGCTGGCGGGCGGCGGCATCAAGCCCGGCCTGACGTACGGCCAAACCGACGACCTGGGCTTCAACGTCGTGGAAAACCCCGTGCATGTCCACGACTTGCAGGCGACCATTCTACACCTGCTTGGCCTGGACCACACGCGCCTGACCTACCACTACGCAGGCCGCGATTACCGCCTGACCGATGTGTACGGCAATGTGGTGAAAGAGATACTTGCTTAGGCATCAGGCATCAGGCATCAGGCATTAGAACAATGCGCGAGTTGAACAAGACTCTTCCTAATATCTAATGCCTAATGCCTGATGCCTATTCAAAGGAGAAACCTACCATGAAACTGTCCTGTCAGGAAGGGCTGATACCCGGCGATACATTCGCCGAGAAACTGCGCAATTTGGAGCGCTACGGGTTTGAGGGCGTGGAATTGAACGGCGGGAAGCTGACTGACCCGGCGGGTTTTGCCGAGCGCAAGGCAGCGCTACTGGACAGTCCCATACGGGCGTCTTCCATCTGCGGTGGAGCGCCGGCGGAACTGGTGCATCGGGACCCGGCGAAGCGGCAGGCGTGCGCGGACGCGCTGAAAAAGCAGTTGGATTACGCAGCGGAACTGGGCGCGGTAGGCTACATCACGGTTCCCATCTTCAACAGCAATGACCGCCTGCCCGATATGTCGCCGTGGAAAACGCGCGGGGAACTGGAACGGGAAATGCTGGTCGCCATGCTGCAAACGCTCGTGCCGTATGCGGAAAAAGCGGGCGCGGCGATCCTGCTGGAGCCGCTCAATCGCTACGAGTCCAACAGCCTGCCCAAACAAAAGGACGGCGCAAGCGTGGTTCGTACCCTCAACAGCCGCGCCGTGCGCTTGATGTCGGACACGTTTCACATGCACATTGAGGAAACGGACAGTCCGGCCACTTTGCGCGAAGTGGGGGATGCGATTGGACATGTCCATCTGGCCGACAACACGCGCCTGGAACCGGGCACGGGCGACATAGATTTCCGCGCCATCTTCGCCGCCCTGAAAGCCGTCAACTTCGGCGGCTACATGGCCTTCGAGTGCGGACTGTCCGGCAAAGCCGACGACGTTCTGCCCCGCAGCGTCGCGTTTTTGAACGAGCGCATGGCAGGTTAAGGCAGGCAAATCCTGCCACAACATTTTCCTGCAATTCGCGCCATTATACGGTATAAAATAGGTGACAATGGGAAATTGGACGCGCTGACACTTGCGTTCACCGGTGAACGCGGCGTAACATCGTGTCCGAAACCGTGTCCTATCGTTTGACCGCCGCTTGCCGGAACAATCCATTATGGAGCGGTCACAGTCTCGTAACTTTTGCGTTCTTTTGAAATACGCCTTTGCACAGGCACTGCTCCGGTTTGGGCTTGCAGAACTCTTTTCGGGGTTCGCAGCCGCACCGGAGCCGATCTTACAACATTGCATCCAAAGGAGAACCGTTTGATGAAAGCTACGTCCCGGAACGCGCGCCCTGCGCGGAAACTGACCTTGAAAACGTTCGTGTGCAGCCTCGCGCTTGATGGCCGGAATTGCCGGCCTGCATCCCGTTCTGGCGCAGGGTGGCGACAAAGTGCCCCTGCCTATCAAACTGCCGCGAGCGGTTTTTGCGGGCACGGCCAGCAACAAGGGCATTGATCCCAAAGTGGAGCCGCTTTCCAAAACGCCCCGCGCCGTCCCGATGGTTCCCAAAGGCACGGTAAACCTCGCCCTGCACAAGAAAGTGACCAGCAGTTCCGTGCCGTTTAGCGGCAATATGAGCGAGTTAGACCTGGTTACAGACGGCGACAAGGAAGCGCGCGAAGACGCCGCCGTGGAACTCAAGCCCAAACCACAGTGGATACAAATTGATCTGGGCGAATCGGCTCCCCTGTCCTACATCGCCGTCTGGCACACGCACCTGGAACCCATCGTGTACCATAGCGTTGTCGTGCAGGTGTCCAACGATCCGAAGTTTTTGGAAGGCGTGACCACGCTGTTCAACAACGATCAGGAGAATGCGGTCAATCAGGGCATCGGCAAGGATCGCGAGTACGTCGAATCCAACGAAGGCAAATTGATTGACGCCAAAGGGACGAAAGCGCGTTACGTCCGGCTGTGGAGCAAGGGCAGCACGTTCCGCGACCAACTGAACCGCTACACCGAAGTAGAAGTGTACGGCGTTCCTTCCAAGTAGGACTTTAGCCCCAATACCGTTCAAATAAGCGTTGGTAGGGACACAACTTGTTGTGTCCTCTTCCGGTAGATGTGTCCTCTTCCGGTAGATGAGAGCGCGGACACAACAAGTTGTGTCCCTACAATGTTCTTTTTGAGGGGAAGATTGCCTTATTTGAACGGTATTGCTTCTTGCCACAACCCCTTTTCCCATGTTGGGAGAAGGGGCGGCATCCGTAAAGAATGCTTATGCGGGATCGCGCCCCGTTCCAACCATTTACTATTCTGCTTTGCCTGCTTGCGCTTGGCGCGTTGTGGTTTCGGCTATATGCGCCGGGCAATCGCGCGTTTCATGGCGATGAAGCCGTTCACGCCTTCAAGTTCCTCGATTTGTGGCAAAAGGGAGAGTACCGCTACGACCCAAATGAGTATCACGGACCGACGCTGTATTACGCCGCGTTGCCTTCCATCTGGCTGCATCATCGGCACACGTTTGCGGAAACGCAGGAGGGCGATTACCGCCTGCCTATTATCATATTCGGGGCGGCAATGCTGCTGCTTCTCGCGCCCCTTGCGGACGGTTTGGGCAAGCGCGCGGTTTTGTGCGCCGCCGTTCTGACCGCGCTTTCTCCCGCCTTCGTTTTTTACAGTCGTTACTTCATTCAGGAAGTTCCGCTTGTCTTCTTTACGCTCGGCATGATTGCGTGTGGCTGGCGGTATGCGCGTGGCCGTAAAACCGGTTGGCTCGTAGGCGCGGGCGTATGCGCCGGCCTTATGATCGCTTCCAAAGAAACGGCAGTTCTCGCGTTCGTTTCTGCCGCCGCTTCCTGCGGATTAACCGCGTGGTGGACGCGCCGCGTGGACAAGCGCAGCCTGAATCTACGCGCCTTGTGGCAAACCAAACCCGTCCTGCTTTCCCTCGCCGCCTGCCTGCTTATTGCCTGCCTGTTCCTGTCCGGATTCGGCTCCAACCTGCGCGGGCCGCTGGACTATCTGCGCGCCTATACGCCCTGGCTCAATCGCGCCGGGGGCACAAGCCTGCACAAGCACGAGTTCTTCTACTATCTGCATCTTCTCGCCTGGAACCACAACGCGCCCGGACAGACTTGGAGCGAGGGGCTGATTGTCGGCCTGGCCCTTATCGGCCTGATTGTCGCGCTCCTGCCCGCCCGCAAAAACCTGCTGGAAGGCAGTCCCGTGTTTGCCCGCTTCGCCGCCTTTTACACGCTGCTGCTCACGCTCATTTACAGCCTCATCCCCTACAAAACGCCCTGGTGCGTGTTGAGTTTTCTCAACGGCATGATTTTGCTGGCAGGCATTGGCGTGGTTGCGCTGGTCAAAATTGTGCCCGGTAAAATCGGCAAGGCGATAACGGCGATTCTGCTTCTGTCAGCAACCGTACAACTTGGTATGCAGTCGTACCGCGCGAGTTATGTGGAGGAGAACAACCCCGCGAACCCGTATTGCTATGCGCAGCCCGCGCCCGATGTGGCGAGATTGGGCGAGTACATCGAAAAGATAACGCGCCCCTATCCGCAGGGCGACCAAACTGTTATTCAGATTATCTGGATAGACAACTACTATTGGCCCCTGCCCTGGTATCTGCGCCGCTTCCCCAACATCGGCTACTACAATCAGGTTCCCCCGGATGCCGTCGCGCCCATCATCCTCGCCTCGCAGGAGTTTGACGAGCAGTTGACCAAAAAACTGGATGCCACGCACCTGATGAACAAACTCTTCAATCTGCGCAGTGATACGTTCGTGGAAGTGTGGCCGAGCCTGGAATTGTGGAGCGCGTACCTGAAGTACAAAAAAGCCCACGAACCGCCGGAACCGGATGAGTAATTGCTTACGAATAACTCCTTTACTGTAAACAGGGGGTGCTGCGTTAAAATCGCTTTGCCGCGCCTACAAAAACTGAACTTTCGCCGGCCGTTATCGTCTGTAATCCTGTTGCGAACAAACGCAGCCCTTTCAACTTAAAATCGTATGAAGTCGAAGCCCGGACGCTTCGATGGATTGGACACTCTGATGAAAACTTTAAAATCAACTCAATGGATAGCCTGCCTTGCTCCCGTCGCGCTGTTTGTCGCCGTCGCGCTTCCCGCTTCCGCGCAAACGCCGACGCACCCGCATGACGTCAACTCACGCTTGAAAGAACAGCATCAGCGCATCCAGCAGGGCGTGAAAAGCGGCCAACTGACGCGGCGCGAAGCTAACCGTATGCGGCTGCGCGATGCCCGCATCCGCTACCATCAATCTCGTGACCGTGTGACCGGCGGCCATATCAGCCGCGCCGAACACCAGCGACTGGAACATCAGCTCAATCGAACGAGCCATGCCATTCACAGCCAGAAGCATGACGCGCAGCAGCGTTAGTCTCGCGGTTTAACCGCAATGTCTGGAGTACAGACAACCGCAACAGCAAAACAGGGACGCCATTCATTGGCATCCCTGTTTTTGTTCTTCCTTTTTGTCCATCTTTCCCTATGCACAAAGCAGGGGATTGCGCGGTGTGTGTCGAATAGTCCTGTATAACTCGCTCTAGACAGCTACACGCGCCTTGCGGAACATCCCGACGTGGAGATGCCGCGAGTCAGAATACAGGAAAACCCATGAAAGAAAAGCTACTGGCTTTGTACGAATTACAGCAGGTTGACAGCGCCCTCGATGCCCTCAAGCGCCAGTACGCCGCAATGGACAGGGGACAGGAAGAGCGGACGCGCTACGACGCGGCCAAAGCCGCCCATGAGGAAACCCTGGCCGCGCTCAAAGCCGCCGAAACCGACCACAATGACACCAAACTGGAACTGGAAGGCGTCGTTACCAAGCACAAGGAAGTGGAAACCAAACTGTACAGCGGCAGCGTCCGCAATCCCAAAGACCTCCAATTCATGCAGGAAGAGGTGGAGATGCTGGGCCGCAACCGCGAACGCCTGGAAGAAAAACTCGCCACGCTGGCGGCAGACGTGGAAGCCTGCCGCGCCCGCGAGAAGGCTGCGAAAAAGATTCTTTCCGAAGCCATCAAAGCGTACAACGTGAAAGCAAGCGCGGCGCAGGAACAGTCCGCCACCTTCAAAGCGCAGGCGGAAGCCCTGACCGCGCAGCGAAAAACTCAGGAAACAGACATCACCCCCGACCTGATCAAGCGCTACAACACGCTGCGCGCGTCCAAACAGGGCATCGCGATTGTGATTTTGCAGGACGGCAACGCCTGCGGCGGCTGTAAAATGGGCCTGTCCCGCGACACCGTGCAGCGCGTCCGCGAAGGCAAAGTGGTCGTCATCTGCGAAAACTGTGAGCGGATGGTGGCGGATAAGAAGTAAGGAAGGCATTAGGCATTAGGCATTAGGAAATACGTCTGCAAACGTGTTCGCCGCCGCGATGCGGAACTAATGCCTAATGCCTAATGCCTAATATCTTCCCCGAAGGAGACAACCGTGAGCAAATGGAAAGCGCATGTGGATGGCGCGGCGCGGGGTAATCCCGGACCGGCGGGCATCGGCGTGAGTATTGAGGATGGCGAGGGGAATGTTGTTAAGGAAGTGGGCGAACCGTTGGGACGGACGACCAACAACGTAGCCGAATACACCGCGCTGATTCGCGCCCTGGAAGAAGCCCGCGCCCTGGGCTGTGACGACCTGGCCGTGTACACCGACAGCGAACTGATGGCGCACCAACTGAACGGCAAATACGCCGTGAAAGCCGCGCACTTGCTGCCCCTGTATCAGCGCGCCCGCCTGCTGATGGGCAAGTTCGAGACCATCAGCGTCACCCACGTTCGCCGCGAATTCAACAAACGCGCCGACGCGCTTTCCAACATCGGCGCGGATCAAGTAGGAATGAACTAACCACCCGCTTCGCTAGAGACACAGAGACACAGAGGGGGAACACAGAGGAAGAAAAGGAGAAAAGAAGAGAGTAACTCCTTTGCTTCCTTTGCCTCTTTGCGGTTCCTTTTTCCACTCCTTGTTCTCTTTTGTTTTTCTCGTATTGGCCTTTCCTCTGTGTCTCTGGTCTAGCGAAGCGGGTGGTGAGTTTCTTCGTATTTACGGGTCAGGGCGAGGGCCGGGGGTAATGCCTTCGAGGTGGGCGCGTTTGGCGACGCGGACGGTCAGGTCGTTTTCCACATAGATTTGGCAGGACAGGCGGAACTTTGCAATCAAGTCCGGCTCTTCCAGCGCTTCGATCTCGGCCTCGCTTTGCGGGGGCACATTGCCCGACACGATTTCGACCCGGCAGGTGGTGCAGCGCGCGTTGCCGCCGCAGCGGTGCAGCACGTCAATGCCGTTGTCTTCCAATCCGAGAACCAGCTTTTTGCCGGCCTCCACTTCAAACGTCGTTTCACCTTCCACGGTGACTTGGGGCATTTTCGTCTCCTTCTTGTTCGTCTTTGCAGGTCAGACTGTAAGCGTTGACTTTCACTCTCCCCCTTCTTACGAAACACGGACAAAGAGGTTCTGCCTTATCAGGTGAATTTGTCGGTGCGTGTGGTTCCAATGAAGCAAAGGACTGTTTACACTGCGGGATTTTTCCGCTTTTGGCAGGAGTTATTGAGCGCGGCGTGGAATTCAGCACCCATCTGCTGCCAGCGTTGGCAACTTAGGGCCTCTCCCAAAAGCGCGGCATTTGCGTCTGGAAGACGCTTGACCTTTCCTGCCGGGTACTTTCAGTGTCCGGCCTATTGCAACAGGCTCTAAGCCACGCATCGGCAGACGCGATTGAGAATACATGGAGATGTGACCCCGCTTCCTCCCTTGACGGCATTGCTGCCGTTCACAGCAGGGCAGAGCGTGGCAAACTGTGGTTCCTACTCTGGTTCAAAGGAGAACATCATGTCTCGGAGGCAACGTGGCTTCGCGTGGAATGAATTGCAGCGCAAAGAAGAAGTAAGCGCAAGTAAACGGAACAAAAATAAACTGCCGTTGGTGGCGGCGGCGATGCTGCCAATGCTGCTGACATCCCGCGCCCACGCGCAGGTGACAAAAGTGGGCGAAGCGTACCAACTGCGCGTGAAATACGCGGCGGGAACCAAACTGACGTATGCCATGAAAACCACCGTCACGCCGATGGGGGGAGCAACGATGTCGATAGCGCCGGGCGGCAATACCCTTGCCGGCCCGATTGTGGTCAATGTGCAGAGCGTAAAAGACGCCAACGCCACGCTCAAAGTCACTCTCGGTCCTTGCAACCCCACTTCCAAAACGCCCGTCGCGGAGCAGGCGGAAACCATTCAGGTGGATGCGCAAAACAAGCTGCTGGACACGGGCACGGGAACCACGCGCATTGACATCAGTATGCCCGTCTTCTCCCCCGACCCCATGACGGTGGGAGAGCGCTACACGACCACACAGAAATTGCTGCGCGGCGGGCGCGTGCTGGAAGTCATCAGCACCTACTACCTGCGCGGCCTCAAAACCGTCGGCGGGCAGCAGGTGGCGGAACTGGAAGCCTCCGTAACCGGCAAAGGCGATGTGCAATACACCAATCATGGCACGGTTTACGTAACGGTGAGCGACGGCATCCTGTTCCGGTCCGACATGAAACAGGCCATTCGCATCGGAAACGCGCAGCGCTCCGTTTATCTCGAAGCCGAAACCGTCATCACGCGCAAGTAGCTAACCGATACGAACAACGGCCAGACAGAAGAAAAATCATGTATGTATCACCCACTCTATCTCAAAAACGCTTCAACAAACGCTTTCAAGCGCCACACGTCGCGCTGGCCGCGTTCCTGTTCCTGTCGGCGGCAGCGGCTTCGGTTCGCGCGGCGGAGAAACTGCCCATGATTACGGTTCATGCCAAAAACCACGCCTATCACAACGCGCTTGTCACCGTTGCCCTGCCGCCCGACGCAAAGCCGAACCTTGCGCCGGGTTCCCAACTTGTTGTGGAAGGCGAGGACAGACGCAGCGCCGTAACGCAGATGAGTGAGCAGGACGGACACACGATACTGACGTTCCTCGTGGAAGATTTGCCGATGGGAGCAACCCGCGCATATCATCTGAAAACGGCGCAAGGCATTGTCAGCAGACCGGGTTCGGGCGTTCGGGTTCAGGCGCATGGCGATGATCTTGATGTGCTGATGGGCGCGAGCGACAAAGAATTGTTCACGCGCTACACAACGCACAGCGGCCCCAACAAGCCGTTCTTCTACCCCATTCTCACCTCAGACGGCAAGCCGCTCACCAGGCGCTGGCCGCTGGAAGAGAATACTTCAGAAAGTCACGACCATCCGCACCATCGCGGCCTGTGGTTCACGCATGGCGACATCAACGGCGTGGATTTTTGGACGGAAGTGCCCGGCCCGAAAACCAAGTTGGGCAAAACCATTGCCAAAGGCTATGAGAACGTGACGAGCGGCCCGCTGTTCGGCGCGTTTCAAACCCGCACGGAATGGCGCGGGCCGGACGACAAGCTGATGGCAACCGACGTTCGCAATATCCGCATTTATCGCGTCGGGCAAACCCGCATCCTGGACTTCGATATTGTCATCAAGCCGAGCAGTGAAGCCCTGGTTTTCGGCGACACCAAAGAAGGCATGTTCGGCCTGCGCGTTCCCGATTCATTTGCGCCCAATCCCGGCAAGGACGCGCATATTGACCCACCCACCGGACATATCGAATCCGCGTCCGGCCTGAAAGACGGCAAGGTATGGGGCAAGCCCAACGAGTGGGTAGACAACTACGGCCCAATTGATGGCAAAACATGGGGCGTCGCCATTTTCGACCATCCGCAAAACCTGCGCCACCCGCAAACCTGGCATGCCCGCGATTATGGCCTGTTTACGGTCAACCCCTTCGGCCTGCACGACTTCGGCCTGGGCGCAAAGGGCGCAGGCGATTACACCCTTCCCGCCGACAAAACCCTGACACTGCGCTACCGCGTCGTCTTCCACGAGGGCGACACCACTGCCGCCCAAATCGCCGAACAGTACCAAGCCTACGCCGACCCACCGGAAGTAACTGTAAAATAACACCACAGAGGCACAGAGACACAGAGGAATCACAGAGAAAAGCAGAAAAAGAGAGGAGAGAGGGGAACCGCGAAACACACGAAATAAACGAAAAAAGAAGAAAAGAAAGACAAAAAGAACACGGGGAAATCTCCAGATGCCGCCCAACACTCGGATCAAACAGGCTTTCCTTTTCTGTACGTAATCCTGCTTAATCCTAAAAATCCCGTTAATCCTGTCTATTTCCTTTTGTTTTTCCTTTTTCGTCTTGGTTCGCGTGTTTCGCGGTTCTTCCCTCTGGAATTCCTCTGTGACCCCTCTGTGTCTCTGTGCCTCTGTGGTGAAGGAAAAAATTATGGACGCTGAACACATTCAATCTTTGGCCGATGAGATTCGCATGAACGGCTACGTCGTTTTGGAACAGGCGTATTCGCGGGACAAGACAGCAGCGATGCTGGAACACTTCGACGCGCTTGTTGGAAGCGAAACGCGCGGCAGAGCCTTCCAACCGGGGTTCGAACCGTTTCCAGATGCACCTGCCGTTTACGCTGCCGTATGCCGACCCCGACCTTTACCAGAACCCGACCGTGCTTGCCATTCTGGAGAACCTGTTCGGCAAGGACATGATCTGCACCTACTTCGCGTCCGACACGCCGTTCCCCGGCTCCGACTATCAGCCCGTGCATTTAGATACGCGCCTGCCGTTTCCCGAAGCCGCGTATGGCGTTCCGGTTTACAGTTGTGTGCTGAACCTGCCGCTTGTGGATTACACCGTTGAAAACGGGCCGCTGGAAATGTGGCCGGGCGGAACACACCTCATCGGGCAGTCCCGCGATATGGAGCGCATGGCCGCCCACATGCCGTCCATCAAGCCCCTGCTCAAAGCGGGCGATTTGCTGCTGCGGGATGCGCGGATGTGGCACAGGGGTACGCCGAACCGGGGCGAGCGCTCGCGCCCCAACGTCGCCCTCGTGTATTCGCGCGGCTGGTTCCGCTTTGAAGGCCAGCCCTACCGCATGAAAATCCCCCGCGCCACCTTTGAACAATTCGATCCCACCACCAAAAAGATGTTCCGCTACTGCGCCATCCTCAACCCCGACGGCACAATCAGCGACGCGGATTAAATCAAACCACGGAGAACACGGAGGACACGGAGAGGAGAAGACAAAAGAGAATAGACAGGATTAACAGGATTTGAAGGATTAAACAGGATTACCAACAGGCAGGACTTGCCTTATGACGGTTTTATCCGTATTTCTCCGTGTCCTCCGTGTTCTCCGTGGTTTGTATCTTTAGTTTTTTTCGTTTATTTCGTGTGTTTCGCGGTTTTATCTCCTCTCCTGACCCCGGAGGTTCCTGTTCATGTCGCTGCCCGAAGGACCGATTACCTGTCTGTTCACCGATATTGTCGGCTCCACGCAGATGAGCCGCCATCTGTCCGACGCCGAATACAAGCGCGTCATCGGGGAGCATGACAAACGCCTCCGCGCCTCCATCCTCGCAAAGCAGGGACACGAGGTTGATACGGCAGGCGACAGTTTCTTCGCCACATTTCAACATACCCGCCACGCGCTGGAATGTGCCGTCGCCATGCAAACCACGCTGCGCGACGATCCCATTGTCGGCATGAGCGTGGATGACGAGGGCAATCCAGAGCAATGGCCCACCCGCATACGTATCGGCGTGTACAGGGCGGGGCGCGAGGTGTTTCTGAATGGGGAGGGGAAGTACCGGGACCGCGAAATC
The DNA here is from genome assembly GCA_963835065.1 of uncultured Chthonomonadaceae bacterium. GTDB lineage: Bacteria > Armatimonadota > Chthonomonadetes > Chthonomonadales > Chthonomonadaceae > CAWFQB01. Next base: position 33,744 of record CAWIEK010000002.1, read on the forward strand.
AATCTCGCCTCGCGCATCGGGGCTATCGGTGAAGGCGGGCAGATTCTCGTGTCGCAATCCGCGCATCAGGGATTGGAAGGCGAGTACAACTGGCAGGAGTGGCCGGGCCGTTACCTCAAAGACTTCGATACGCCCCAGGACATCTACGAGCTGCTGTGGGATGGGCGTTCGCGCAGCGCGCCCGGCGCGCGTTTTCTGCCGGACTGGTATCGCCGCGAACTCAATCAGTTTGTGGGCCGCAAAGACATGCTGGCGCAAATTCGGGACTGGCTGCGCGAAAGCCGTTACCCATTATACACGCTGCAAGGCTTCGGCGGCATCGGCAAAACGCGCCTTGCGGTAGAAACGGTTCTGACAGTCGGCAGCCTGTTTCCCGGCGGTTCCGTCTTCGTCGCCCTCGACCGCGAGATAATGGGCACTGACGCGCAGTCCATCACCCCCGCCCTGCTTGCCGCCGCCATTGCCCGCGCCGCCAATGCCCCCAAAGAAGTGCAGATAGACCCCGAAAAGCATCTTGCGGCCTGGTTCGCCACGCGCAAATCCACCCTCTTCATTCTCGACAACTGGGAAAGCGCGGCCAACACTCTGGCTACCGCATGGCTTGGGCGGTTCCTGAACGAAACGCCCGCTGTGCGTTGCCTGGCAACAAGCCGCGTCGTCATGGGACTGACCACGATGGGGCAAAACAGGCATATTCCCGCCCTGCCCATTCCCGCCGCCACCTCGCAACTGGAAAACTTCGACGCTTATAACCTCTTCGTCACCCGCGCCCAACAGCGCGACCCGGAATGTTCCCTGCGCGACGGCGATGCTCTCCTGCGTATCCTGTGCGCCACATCGGGAATCCCGCTTGGCATCGAACTCGCCGCCGCCCGCATCGTAGACTATCCCCTGGACGCCATTGCCGGTGGATTGGAACAGAGCCTGCTGGACTGGCAGCGCACCCGTGACGATTTGGGCGACGTGCGCCCGGACGCCGAACGCCATTCCAGCCTCGACGCCAGCCTGAACTGGTCGCTCAACCTGCTGCCTCCAGACGAACGACTGGCGTTCCCGCGCCTGGGCCTCTTCGCGCACGACTTCGACGCGGCGACGGCGCAGGCAATGGGGGATATTCCCGAAGATTGGCTCCTGCGCTGGCATCGCGCCTCCCTGCTGGAACGCACCGCTGACCGTATGCGTTACCAACTTCTTCCCGTCGTCCACGAATATGCCCTCCGTCACCTGTCCAACGCCAACATCTGGCGCAATCGGCACATCGCCTATTACCAAATCCTCGCCACAGAAAACGGGGGTGACATCCTTAACCTGAGCAATGCCCACAAACGCCGCGTTCTGGACGCCGAATGGCGCAACATCGTGGGAGCCATCGAGGAGGCCGAACGCTTGCAGAAGTGGCATGTCGTACAAAACATGGCAGCGAACCTGACGAACTACTGCGACTTGCGGAGCCTCTGGTCGGAGCGCGTACAGATTGGCCTCCGCGCTCTCGCAGCCGCCCGCGCCGACAAGGATAAAAGAAATGAAGGCACAGCGCTCAACAACCTGGGCATGGTCTACAACGCTCAAGGGCGTTGGGAGGAAGCGATTGCCTGTTACGAACTGAGCATTGGAAATTTACCGTGATTTCGGCGACCTGCATTGGCAAAGGACAGACGCTCAATAACCTGGGCGTGGTCTACAACAATCAGGGGCGATGGGAGGAAGCAATTGCCTGTTACAAACAGAGTTTACCTGTTTTTAGAGAGTTAAAGGCCCGGAGGGAAGAAGGAGCCACACTCAGCAACTTGGGCATCGTTTATCGTAAACAGGGCCATTGGGACGAGGCGCTGACCTGCTACAAGGAGAGTCTGGAAATCACGCATGAGTTTGGCGACCGGATACGTGAGATATTGTCACTTATGGGGTTAGGCAATGTGTATCAGGCGCAGGAGCTTTGGGAGGAAGCAATTCCTTGTTACGAGCAGAGTTTAGTCATCCAGCGTGAGTTCGGCGACCGGGTTGGCGAAGGCGCAACGCTCACCAATCTGGGCAATGTGTATGAGGCGCAGGGACGATGGGAAGAGGCGATTGCCTGTTACGAACAAAGCCTTGCAATCCTTCGTGAATTCGGCGACCACGTAAACGAAGGAAAGACGCTGGAAAATGTAGCGTTGCTCCATTACGCGCAGGGCGATACGGCAATGGCGTTACACTGGGAGCGGCAGGCGCTTCGAGTGCTGGAAACCACGCAGGACACACGCGCCATTGCCAAAGCGCATCGTTTGATTGCAAAGTGGGAACAAGCATAGACGAAGCCCACACGTCTTCTTCTCTTCTTCTTTTCTTTCTCTTGGTGTCCTTTGCGTCTTGGTGGTGCAATCTCCTCGTTTTTCCCTTTTCCTCCCTCCGTGTCCTCCGTGTTCTCCGTGGTTTAATCCTACCTGTGTTATACTATATCAACACCCGCAGTCGTAATCCCGGAGGTTCTCGCCCATGACGCCCACGCTCCCACAGGGCCATGTCACCATTCTCTTCACCGATATGGAGGAATCGTCGCGCATCAACGATCCTCTCGGCAACGACATTTACGCCAGAGAGTTGCGGGACCCGCACTTTACCCGGCTGCGCGAATGTATCCTCGCGCATCACGGGCACGAGTGCGGCACACCGGCGGGCGAAGAGGTCAGCCTCATGGCCGTGTTCCAGAACCCCAATGACGCGCTTGCCTGCGCCAAAAGGATGCAGGAACAACTGGCGTCCCCTCCCATCTCCTGCATGTTCAAAAACACGCTCTACACGGTGCGGGTACGAATTGGCATCCACACATCCAGCGCCTATCTTACTCCCAACGACGCGAACGGCTACAGCGGCACGGATACCAACTTCGCCAAACGCATCGAATCGCTCGGCGCGGGCGAACAAATCATCGTCCATGAATCCGTGCAGGGCGCGAATACGTGGAACCGCTACACGTGGAAAGAATGGCCCAACCGCCGCCTGAAAAGTTTCGACCATCCCGAAACCGTGTACGAACTGCTGTGGGACGAAGCCGAAACGCGCGGCGAACCGGGGGCGCGTTGGCTGCCGGACTGGTACGGGGGCGAACGCAACCGCTATATTCCCCGCGCCGACAAGGAACAGGAGATACTCGCCCACTTCGCCACCAGATTTCCCGACGGCAGCCCCGTGCGTCTCGTCACGCTCAAAGGCTTCGGCGGCATGGGCAAAACCCGGCTCGGACTCGCCTGCGCCCTCCAATGCGTCGGCCTGTTCAACGGAAACGTGCATTTCGTCCGGCTGGAAGACCGCGAAAAATCGCCCGAAGCCGTTGCCGAAGCCATCGGAACCGCGCTCGGATGGCAAGGCGAAGCGCGTCTGCCCGCCAACCTCATCACTTCCCTGCGCGAAATGGATGCCCTGTTCCTGCTCGACAACTACGAAAGCGTCCATTGCCCCGACGTGCAAAAATTCCTCCGCGACCTCCTGCACAGAACCAAAAAACTGCGCTGCCTCCTCACCGGGCGCGAGGCCGTCAAAATCGCCAATCTCGAACAGCCCGTAGACGTGGAAGGGCTGACCGACCCCGAAGCCCGCGACCTGTTCCTCGCCCGCGCCCAACTCGTCCGCCCCGGCTGGCAGCCCGTCACGTCTGCCGAACACGCCGCCCTCACTGCCATCCTCCGCGACACCGAACGCATCCCCCTCGCCCTCGAACTCGTCGCCGCAGGCATGGGCGACGACGCCTACGGCTCCATCGAACTCGTCGCCCAATCCCTAGCCGACACGCCCCTGCCCGCCCTTCCCGACGGCTACATTTCCGCCGACCCCAGCGACCGCCACGAGTCCCTGACCCGCTGCCTCGACTGGTCCTACAACCTCCTCGATGCCGCCACGCAGGACGGCTTCGCCCGACTCGGCCTGTTCGCCGACACCATCACGCCCGAAACCGCCCACGACGCGGCAGGCGTTCCCGACGGCAGCAAACTCCTCACGCGACTGGCGCAGGCGTCCCTCCTCAAGCGCGTGGAACCCCGCACCGAAGTTCGCTACACCCTCCTCCGTCCCACCCGCGCCTACGCCCACAACAAACTCACCGCGCATCCCCGCCGCCAACCTGCGCCACGCCTGCATCGCCTACTACCAAAACCTTGCCAAAGAAAACGGCGGTTGGGACGGGCGCAACCTCAACAACGCCGCCAAACGCCGCGTTCTGGACGCCGAATGGCGCAACATAGTGGGAGCCATTGAGGACGCTGAACGTTTGCAGGAGTGGTTTGCCGTACAGGACATGGCGGCCAACATCGCACACCTTCTTCGACCTGCGCGGCCTCTGGTCAGAGCGCGTACAGATTGGCCTCCGCGCCCTTGCTGCCGCCCGCGCTTACAATGACAGACAAAATGAAGGCATAGCCCTCAACAACTTGGGATTGGTCTACGAAATGCAGGGGCGTTGGGACGAGGCTATTGATTTTTTCAATGCAAGCTTACTTATTTCCCGCGAACTCAGCGAACCTAGCTACGAAGGAGCAAATCTCAACAACTTGGGCAACGTTTACGCAAAGCAAGGCAGATGGTGCGAAGCCACTACTTGTTACAAGCAAGACCTTGCAATTTGTCAGGGGCAGGGCAACCGCAGGAGCGAAAGCATATCACTCAACAACTTAGGCAATGTCTGTGGTAGGCAAGATCAATGGGATGAAGCCATTGCCTACTTCAACGGCAGTTTAACAATCTACAAAGAAATTTGTGACCGCATAAGTGAGGGCGGGACACTTAACAACTTAGGCAATCTTTACCGCAGGCAAGGGAATTGGAACGAGGCTATTACCTGTTTTGAACAGAGTCTGGAGATAGAGCGCGAACAGGGCGACCGCATGGGTGAAGGTGGGACACTAGGAAATATGGCTCTGCTTCGATACGAACAAAGCGATATTCCCGGTGCATTAAACTACGCGCGGCAGGCATTGGAAATTCTGGAAACCATGCAGGATGTAAGACTTACAGAAATGGTTCGTTCGTGGGTACAGAAGTGGGAAGCTACTGCACAGAGAGCTGATATAGGACGACGCCAGAGTATTTTTGCGCGAAAGCGCACTGGCAGAAAAGAGTTATAATCTTACATCAGCAGGGGAACAGTTATTGTCAGGGACGCGCCGGAATGAATTCCTGCACTGCAAAGGTTGAATGTCCTGCGGACATAACCTGTTGCGCGGGCATTCTCCGTTATCCAGAGAATTGTGTCCGCAGGACACTTGTTTTGTCCAGCGCAGGTATTTATTCCGGCGTGACTTAACCCCGGCATATCAGGAGAGAACGAAAACGTTTCCGGTTCTGTGCTTTTTAGTTGCCCGTTTTCTCTTGGTGTACTTGGCGTCCTGGTGGTGAAAAGTTACACAACTTTATGGGTACAAGTTCAAACGCTTCCATTGCATTCGCGCTCGAAGTTGAAACGCCGAATTTAGCTTCAGTCGCTTTATCGTAGCGCGTCCTGTTGCCGTCAGACCGTGCAATTCGGACGTGTCACTGTTGAAATGGAAGTGTTCTGCCCACAAGTTACGGCGTGGATGAAAAAGCGCAACGCTCTGCGCTTCCATTTCATCCCAACCTGTTATGGCAGTCGCTTTGTGTAAATTGCAGGATTCGCAGGCAAGCGCAAGATTATCCAGCGCATCGCTGCCGTCCAATGCGCGCGGCAGAATATGCTCTACTTCAAAGGCAAAGTTGAACACCTGCTCAGGGGCGCGGCAGTATTCACAACGATTATCAGCGCGTTCGGCAACAGCAGGGTAAAGCGGGTTCAAGATTTCACCACTGGCATAGCCTGCGTTCGGGCAATGGTGGCATCAAACGACGCCTCCACCAACTGCTCCCATTCCTCTTTCTCAGCTTCAGTCAGCGTGTCACGACGGCTTTTCAACTCCTGCAAACGCGCTTGCTGCGCATCGGTAAAGAAGGCATCGGCGCGGTTGAAAGGCCAAATCACTATTGGCGTCAGCGGCGCAGCCGTCAAGCGTGACATCAGCGCCGTCAGGGCGTCTTGCGGCGTCACGCCAAACCCTTGTTCCTTATCTGCAACGGCGCGAAATTGTGTGTTTTCCTGTGGGTTCATCGGTTTCCTTTCTGGCGCAGGAGCGCGGAAAAAGGTTCTTGTGGGCAATGTTACTCTCATTATAGCAAACTTTCTTGAGAGCGTTCAAGAATTTGCATCAGGCATCTGCACAGCATTGCCGGGTCAGACAAGTTTATGTTACAATGGGTTTATGAACGAGATTGCTAAAAACCATCTGAACAGGAGAAAACCATGACAGATTTTTCGACAATGCCAACAGCGTCTCAGACCGACGCAGAGTATCAGGCCGCTTTATCTGCCTGCGTCAACGAGATTCAGTCTCTTCTGAATGAGATGAAGACCGACCAGATTGAGATTGATCGTCTCAAACACAGCAGCGAGATAACCTGGGCTGAAATTGACCTGTTAAGAAACCAAACGCGGGAAATCCTGCAACGAGTTGAGGCGGTGGTATAATCCATTTGGAAAAACATCGTTGACATCGGCAAGCAGGTCGTCAATCTGGCGCGAGAAATCCGCCAGAACAAAGACGAAATCAAAGAAATGCGCGAACGTGAGAAAAAGCAGGAAAACGAAATCAAAGAATTGCGGCAGGAGATGCGGCGGATGGCCGAAGCCATGCAGCGTCTTGCTTATGAGTACCAGCGGCAAAACGACAGGACGGAAAGAGAACGCGAAATACTCCTGAAAGATATGGAAATCATGATTTTGCGTTACAATCGCGGGTTGCCTCCCCCTGATAAGCCACAGCAAAATACACCGGAGTGAAAGGGAATTATGTCCGAAGGACATTCGGCGGAACGCCATACAGCGAAGCACTTCAGTGCGTCGCCCCAACGCACAAAAATACTGAAAAAAAGCCAAACAACGCGAAAAACATTGAACCCTTTGCCCAACGCAATCGTCTAAACAGTAGAACAACGTCTGCTATACAGATGTTACACACAAGAAGGGAGGTGCAGAGCCATGTTTCACCCCTCCCGTTCGCCCTGACGCTGCGGAGGTCACGACGCCTCTCTCCTACAACCAGACACAACGAGACATCGGGCTGGAAGCGCTGTATTGCCAAGATTTCGACGATGACTCTACATATTCTCTTTCTTTTTTAGGGCGCTCTCAGGACTTACAGGCCAACAATCACCCGCCGCCAACCACCAATCACCAACCAAAAGAGGAACCTTTCCTGCTAACGGCGAACGTTAGGGAACGTCTATCGTATAGATTGTTTCCGCACACGACCTGAATCCCATGCCCGTTGTTCTCATGCGTTCCGCCCGATGCGCCGAAAGGAAAGACCCGAATGTGCTGTAAGTTCGGTTATCTGCTAACCGCTGCTCTTTTGTTTGTCCTCGCGGGCCGCGTTCCGGCCCAAAACGCGCCACCAACCGATGCCGAGAACTTTACGTTTCTCGACATCACCGATCTGCATGTGAACGCGCAGGGCAGCGTGGACGCCTTGCGCAAACTGACCGACGAAGCCCTGCAAATGTCGCCCAAACCCGCCTTTGTCGTGGCGAACGGCGACCTGACCGAAACCGGAACGCCTGCGGAAATCGCCAAACTGAAAGAAGCCATTGCGCCCTTAGAGCAGGCGGGCATCAAATTCCATGCCATACCCGGCAATTACGACGTGCGCTGGTCTCCCGACGGCAAGGAGAGTTTCGAGCGCGCGTTCGGCAAAACGTACCAGTCGTTCGATCACGGCGGGGCGCATTTCATCCTGCTGGACACCACCGTTCCCCTCGAACACTGGGGGCATCTGGACAAGGCGGAACTGGAATGGCTCAAAAAAGACCTGGCGAAAGTGAAGCCGCAAACGCCCCTGTTCGTGTTCATGCACCACTGGATCGGGCGTGACCGTCCGAGTGTGCGCGTGGTAGACAACGAGTTCGATTTGGTTCCGATTTTGCGCTCCCGCAACGTGATCGCCATTTTCACCGGGCACGGGCGGCAGGATTTGGCCTGGCAAACCAACGGCGTCCGCACCTTCATGTCGGAAGGGCTGTTTCAGACACACGGCTCGTACTACCGCGTCAACGTTTCCAAACTGCTCGTCACGCTGGATCGGCAGTTCCTCAGCGCGACCGGCGAACCGTACCACGCCACGATTCCCATCGCCAACAAGTCGCACCCCTCCATTCTCAAAGCCGAGTGGGACGACCCCGACAATGCGTTTCTGTCCCGCCGCCGCCCGCAGGCCAGCCTGAACCCCCGCGCCGTGACCGACAACCCCGACAAGGAAACGGCGGAATACCGCATTGACGACGGCCCGTACAAGCCCCTGCTCAAAGACAAGCGCGACCTGTGGCGGCAGCAGTTCGAGACCAAAGACATTGCCATTGGCGTTCATACCGCCGACGTGCGCCTGACGACCAGCAACAACATCACGTATGAAGACGAACTGATCTTTGAACTGGAGCGCAACAACACCGAACCCACGCAAAAATGGGCCATCAATCTGGACGGCCCGATACAATCCACGCCGCTCCTGCTCAATGACCTGCTGATCGTCGGTTCCAGCGATGGCAAATGCTACGGCCTGGAACTGATGCGGGGCCGCAAAAAATGGACGTTCCCCACCAAAGGCCAGTTTATCGCCTCCCCCGTCCTTGACGGCAATACGGTTTATTTAGGTTCTACCGATCACTACTTGTACGCGCTGGAATCGGGCAGTGGGCGTCAAAAATGGCGGTACGACACGGGCGGGCCAATCTTTGCCACCGCCGCCGTCGCGCAGAACACGGTCTGCATCGGCGCGAAGGGCAAAATCATCGGCGTGGACGCGAATACGGGCAAATTCAAGTGGTCGGTTCCCACAACCGCCCTCTTCCAATCCCGCGCCACAACAGACGGCAGCGCGTTCTACCTGGGCGGATGGGACAACACCCTGTATGCCATTGATGCCGCAAACGGCGCGACGCGCTGGACGGTTCGCATGGGCGTTGACAAAAACAAGCAGTTGACGTCTACGTATTCCCCCGCGATTGCCGCGCCCACCCTCGCCAACAACCGCGTCTACATCTGCTCCAACGACGGCGTTCTCCACGTCCTGAACGCGCAAACCGGCAAGGAAGCCTGGATCGCCGCCGCGCCCACCGCGTCTGATCCCTTCGGCTATTCCACGCCCGCCGTTGTCGGTCCGAACGTGTACCTTGCCGGGCTGGGCAAAAACGGCGACGTGTACTGCCTGGATGCGGGCACGGGCAGCATCCAATGGCGCGAGTCAACCGGACAGACCATCTACGACTCTTCCCCGCGTCTCGCTCCCGACGGCAAAACCCTCGCCATCATGGGCGTTCGTGGTCGCGTCTCCGTTCTGGACACCCACACAGGCAAGCGCGTCTGGGGCTACGAACTCGGACCCGGCAACATCTTCTCCACCCCGGAATACGACGGCCAGCACGTCTACACCACCACGATGGCAAATGACGTACAGTGCATCAACGCGCCAGGTGTGGGCGGAATCGAGCGCCGCCAGCCTCGCACACCTGCCACCGATACACCGGGAACAACAGCGAAGTAAACCACCCGCTTCGCTAGAGACACAGAGGCACAGAGGAAAAGCCAATGCGAGAAAAACAAAGGAGAACAAGAAGAGGAGAGATAAGAAACCGCGAAACAAACGAAACAAACGAAAAAGAACATGCGGAAAGCATTGTCAAAGAAAAGATTGGGAAGCGTCTTACAAATGGCCTTCTCTTCTTTGTCACCTGTGCCTCTTTGCGGTTCATTTTGTTTTCTCTTTTGTGTTTCCTTTTTTTCGTCTTGGTTCGCGTCTTTCGCGGTTCCCCTCTCCTGATTTTCTCGTATTGGCTTTTCCTCTGTGCCTCTGTGTCTCTAGCGAAGCGGGTGGTTCATTTATTCTTCAGGTTTGCGGCGGCGGCCTGGTCGAGGAACCATGTCAGTGTGCCGTTCGTCGGCTGCACGGCCTGGGCGGGGAGGGCGTCGAAGTCCGCTTGGCCTTCCAAAATGGCGGCCACTTTGTCGGCTTTGTCGGCCTTGTCTACGAGGAACAGGACATTGGCGGCGTTGTTCAGAACCGGGTAGGTCAGGGTGACGCGGGTTACGTAGGGCTGCATACCGGGTTCTGTGGCGACGGCGAGGCGGTGCTGCTCATGCAGGGCGGGTTTGTGCGGGAACAGGGAAGCGGTATGTCCGTCCGGCCCCATGCCTAACAGAATCAGGTCGAAGCGGGGCAATTGTCCCGGCTGTAGTTTGAAAAAGCGCTGAAGGTCTTCGGCGTACTGCTGCGCGGCAAGGTCGTGGTCGGGCAGGTCGGCAGGGATGCGATGCACGTTGTGGATGGGGTTAGGCGTTTTGGACAGCAGGGAAGTTTGCAGCATCTGGAAGTTGCTGTCGCTGCTGTCGGGCGCAACGCAGCGCTCATCCCCGAAGAACAGATGAATGGCCTCCCAATCCAAAGTGGTATAGGGCGGTTCAGCCAGCAGGCCGTACATCACCGCCGGGGTGCGTCCACCGGCCAGCGCGACAGTGAACGGCTCCCCGGCTGAGTGTTTTTGTTCATACAGTTCCAAAAAGCGGTCAGCTGCGGCGCGGGCAAGATCGTCGGGCGTCTCGAAGATGCGAATAGCGCGGGTCATGTCCTTCTTCCTTCCTTCGGTTACGTTGCTGTTGCTTTCGTGTCGTACTGTTGTTACGCTACAGGCGCAGGCATTTCAAACACAATGATACCCAATACTTGCCCGCCTGAATCTCGCTTGTTCCATTCACGATTGTATTTTCTACGCTTTGTTTAAGGAAAGTTCTATGCTTGGAGCCATTGCCGGGGACATCATTGGAAGCGTGTACGAAGGCCGCAACATTCGTACTACAGATTTCCCCCTGTTTATCTCCCATTCGCGGTTTACGGACGATACCGTCCAATCCGTTGCCCTTGCGCACAGCCTGCTTTACAACGAGGATTTTACGCTGCTGCTCAAAACGTATTACGATCACTACCCGCATGTGGGCTACGGCGGCACATTCAAGGAATGGGCCAAATCCGACAGCATGGAGCCGTATAACAGTTGGGGCAACGGATCGGCCATGCGCGTCAGCCCGATTGGTTGGGCGTTCGATACCATAGAAGACGTGCTGGAACAGGCAAGGCGCAGCGCGGAAGTGACGCACAACCACCCGGAAGGCATCCGAGGGGCGCAGGCGATTGCTTCGGCTATCTTTCTGGCGCGGCAAAGCCAGAGCAAGGAAGCGATTCGCGCCTATATAGAGGATACCTTCGGCTACGCGCTCGATGATACGGTTGAAAACCTCCAACAAACCTACGTATTTGATGTTTCCTGTCAGGGTTCCGTGCCGCAGGCCATTATCGCGTTTATCGCATCGGACGACTACGAAGATTGTGTCCGCAAAGCCGTTTCCATCGGCGGCGACAGCGATACGATTGCCTGTATGGCCGGCGGCATAGCCCATGCCTTTTACGGCGGCGTACCGGACAAAATCAAGCGCGAAATGTATTCCCGCCTCGACGAACCACTCATAGAAATCGCCTACTGGTTTTGCGAGAAGTTCGATTGCGGGTGACGGTCGGGTATTCGGTATTCAGGTGTTCAGGTGTTCAAATTATAGAGTTGTCACACTAAAGTAAACTCTGGCACTTTTGTATTTCCCGAACACCGAACACCGAACACGAAGTTCCATTTGACTTCCCTTCGTTCGTTGCGTATCATTATAATAGTGGTAGTCCATCTGCTGCATCGCAAGGGACGCGGTTGAAACAACCGCCTGCTTCTGGCGTCTACAACAATAGCGCGAAGCGTTTTGCCTTGCGTGATTTCGCCTGTCTTCTTCTGATACTTGAATTCTCTCATTATATTTCGCGAGGAGTGTGTAATGCTCGTTTGTTCTTCGTTGCGCGATTCGTTGCTGAAGCGCTGTGTTCGTGCCGCTTCGCTGCTTGGTTTGGGGTTGGCGGCTTGCGTGGTGGGCGCTCGTCCGGCACAGGCGGATGGCAAATCCGCGCTGCCGATGGGCGTGGACACGTTTAAGATGACCAAGCCCGTGCAGACGTTTTCGCCCGGTACGCTGGAAAACCACATTGACGGGCAGGCCGAATCGGTGAAAAAGTACGACTTCAAGCAGTGCGATTATGCCGAGTACGCGCCGGGCGGCAAGGGTACGCAGTTAATTACGGTTGACGTGTACACGATGGGCAGCCCGCTCGACAGCTACGGGTATTACAGCTACCAGTTGTACCCAAGCGCGAACCGCGTGAAGTTTGTCAAGTTGGGCAATGTGGAAGGCTACCAGACTTCCGACAGCGTGAACTTTTGGAAGGGGCCGTATTATGTGGTCGTGACTATCACCGCCGCCAATTCGCCGCCCAATTATCAGGCCGAAGCGCCCAAAATCGCGGCTGCCATCGCCGCCAAACTGACGGGCGGGCAAACGCCCCCGCCGATGCTGGCCTTGCTGCCGCCGGGTCGGATACTCCATTCCGAACACTATCAACGCGCCGACATTTTCTCGCAGGCGTTTTTGAAAAACGGCGTTGTGGCGAATTATCCCACCGTCGGCCCGCAGGGGGAATTGTTTGTGGCGCAGTATCCGTCCGCCGATGCCGCAAAGCAGGCCTACGGGCAGTATCAAGCCTATCTCACCAAGCCCGCAACCGCGGCGGCGGGAGCCAAAGCCGAAATGCCGAAAGGCTTGGGCGACAGCGCGGTAGCCGTAAAAACCAAGTTCGGCGGTCAGGTGGTAGCGGCAATTAAGGGTAAAACCATCGTCGGCGTCCGCAAAGCCAACAATCCCGCCGGCGCTCAATCCCTCGTCAAAGCCGCCATCGCCAAAGCCCAATAACATTTACCGAGGACGCTAATGTCGGCCATGACAACGAAAATGAAAGCCACAATTGATGACTTGTACCGTGTGCCGGAACATGGCAAAGCGGAACTGGTCAATGGAGAGTTGGTTCTTATGCCGCCCACAGGAGCCTTTCCCGGACGCGCGGGAGGAGAAATTTACGTCAGTTTACGCCAGCATGAGCGAAATGTTGGCGGTGGCCGCGCTTATCCTGATAACGTCGGTTTTGCCGTTAATCTGCCGCATCGGGAGTCATTCAGCCCGGACGCGGCCTGGCATACAGGACAAAGCACAGGCCTGAAATTTTTGCAGGGAGCGCCGGTATTTGCGGCAGAGATACGCAGTGAAAACGATTATGGCCCGGCGGCGGAACGCGCAATGGCAGACAAACGCGCCGACTACTTTGCTACCGGAACGCTGGTTGTGTGGGATGTAAATTTAACTAGCGCGGATGTAATCAAGAAGTACAGCGCCAGTGCCCCGAACGATCCAATCGTTTTTCGGCGTGGCGAACGGGCAGAAGCAGAGCCTGCCGTTCCCGGTTGGATCATGCTTGTGAATGATCTGTTCACGTAGCCACAAGTGAGCAGTTTCTACACGATGCTGAAATTGTAAATCTGCTTTGACGCTGTTTCTTGGAGGGCAGGAGCGACCCGTGAACGATACAATTACCTGTGAAGAGTTAGAGCGCTTTTTTGAGGATTTTGCGACGGAACTGGAAAAAGGCCAGACGGTTCCGTATGCCCTGCAAACCCTGTCCAATCAAGAAGGTAATACGTTTTTTCGGTGCATCATTGATGAAGTGTATGAAAGCGTCACCTATGGCATGACGCTTACGGACGCGCTGATGCGGCATCCCAGCGTGTTCGACAATGATATTGTGGACGCCGTCCGTGAGGGCGAAGAAAGCGGAACCCTTACGGAAACGCTGTGTCGGCTTGGCGAAAGCGGCAACTAAACAGTTGATAGTTGATAGTTGATAGGGATACAAGAATTATTAACTATCCACTGTCAACTTTCAAACCTTATCCTCAACGGAAGAGCGCTGAAAGTTCGTCGCTCGTGCATCCCTATCAACTATCAACTATCAACTATCAACTGTTTAGACGCGCCGGACGCGCTTTGTGTCCGCTGGATAACGGCAGGAGAACAAGAACATGGCAGAAGACAAAACAACGGGCAAGCAGGACGAGGTTAAAGTTGCGCCCAAAGCAGACGATACGCTCAGTCCCGAAGAGAAAGCCGCCAATCGCCGCAAGTTTCTGGAAATCGCAGGCGGAACCGCGCTGCTCGGCGGTTTGTACGGGCTGACCTTCTTCAATCACGAGGACGCCGCCAAGCCCCGCAACATCCGCAAGCCGGAAAAAGCGACGCCGACCACGCCCGACATTGTGGCCGTGGAAGGCAACCCCGAATCCTACGGCGACATTACCGAACGCGCCATCAACGAACTCGGCGGCATTGAAAAGTTCGTCAAAAAGGGCGACAAAGTCGTGATTACGCCCAACATGGGCTGGATGCGGACGCCCGAACAGGCGGCGGCCACGCATCCCGATGTGCTGCGCCGTCTGGTGCAGTTGTGCGAACGGGCGGGCGCGTCGCGCATTACGTGCATTGATTATACGCTCGACGACTGGAAACTCGCCTTTGAAATCTGCGGCGCGAACAAAGCCGTGCTGGGAACCAAAGCCAAACTGCTGTCGCCCACCGAACAAACGATGTACAAGCAGGTGGACATTCCCAGCGCCGTGCCGCGCATGACAGCGGAAGGCTTGGCCTACGATCCCAAACACCACTTCAACCAGATCGAACAGCACATCCCGCATGACATCATCGAAGCGGACTGCTTCATCGTGAACCCGGTTGTCAAAGATCACGAAGCCGCTGTCATTACGATTGCCATGAAGAAACTGATGGGCTGCATCTGGAACCGCAAGGACTACCATCGCTACGGCCTGCACGACTGCATTGCCGAACTGAACATGTTCATCAAGCCCACGCTGATTGTCACGGACGCGACTCGCGCCCTGCAAACGCGCGGCCCCAAAGGTCCCGGCGAAGTGACCACGCCGCATAAAGTGATCGCGGGCATTGACCCGGTGGCTTTGGACAGCTACTGCTGCCAGTTCCTCACGGTCAAGGGCATCACGCCGGACCAGGTGAACCATCTCGTCCTTGCCAACAGCCTGGGACGCGGCCAGATTGACACCAGCCAACTCATTCTCAAGGAAATATCCGGCGCAAAGGGCGCGTAATGAACGCTTCCGAGTTTATGTTTCTGGATGCGCCCAACTGCCGACTGGAACTCCGGCGCGGCGTTATCTGCGAACGCGAGTTTTTGGGCGCGGCGGGTGGCAGCGCAACGTGCCGGTTGTTATGCGCCCTTACTGCGCCCTATCTGGAAGATACCAGCGTCACTGTTCTGGCGGGCGGCACAGGTTTTCTCATTGAACAAACCCCGGACACCGTAATCGCCCCAAATGGAGCCGTGTTCGTCCATCGTGACCTGAGTTCGTGTCCCGAAGACGAGTACCTAACCGTTCCGCCGGACATAGTACTCGAAACGTGGACGCCGCCGGCAGTGATGTTTTGCCTGGCTTCACTTTGCCGGTACACAGGTTATTTCGCGATGCAATCCGAAAATGCTCTTGAACTCGCCTATCGCTAGGAATTTGGTAGATGAGTACAAGTAACAGGGATAGTGGAGCGTGATTTCTACATGGCTGACGTTGAATTTACCGCGGAAAGTTACCATGACGCTGCATTGCAACATCTGCGCTTCGCCGGAACCTCGCATAGCGCAGGAGCATACTTCTACGCGCACTATTTTTCCGGGCTGGCGGTTGAATGTATTCTCAGAGCCTATAGACTTAAAATCAGCAAAGCGTTCGATGCGCGGCATGACCTGTATGAGCTTGCCAAATCTGCAGAGTTCTTCGATTTGGTTTCTCCTGAACTTCAGGTGGAGTACGGCGCTAAGTTCATTACGCTGAATTTACGCTGGCGCAGTAATCAACGCTATATGTCAGAGGAACAACTAAAGAAATACTTGCGTGGCTTACGCGCTGACTTCGACAAAAAGGGCGAACGCTTCAAAAACAACAGTTCGACGGTCTATCAGCTTGCTTATAACATTGTGAACTTAGGAGATCGGAAATGGACACCTTAGAAAAGACAACGATTGAGGCGCAAGTCTACCGCGCATTACAACAGCTTTTTCCGGGTGCGCAAATCGAAGTAGATATGTCAAAGGGCGCGAAAAAAGTGAGCGGCTACGTTGTATGGGACGGATTTGGCGATGAAAGCATTCTGGAGCGGCAGACCGCGCTATACCAACGCCTCAATGACGCTCTTGGGGAGCAGGCGCGGCGAGTTTCGTTGATTTTCACCTATACGCCCAAAGAGTTCGCGCTTATGAACTCTGTTTAACTTGTTTTTGAGGCAGCAAGCGCCTGACGTAAACTGTTCTCGAGATGCCGATGCGTAACTTTCTGTTGGTAGCCTGCCTGCTGATACTGTGTTCACGAGTGATAGCCGACCCTATCCATGACGCGGCGGCGAACGGCGATGTGGCCGGTGTACAGCGTTTGCTCACCTCTGATACGAAGTTGGTCAATGCCCGCGCTGCGAATGGAGCCACGCCGTTGCTGTGGGCGTGTATTCGCGGGCAGTTGGAAGTGGCGCGTTTGCTTGTGGAGCGGGGCGCGGATGTGAATCTGGCGCAGGGAGATGGCTGGACGCCCCTTCACGCGGCGGTATGTGATGGCAACGACGCCGCGCACATTGGCATTACGCGCCTGCTACTGGAACATGGCGCGAAACTGGAAGCGCGAAATGGAATAGGCTGGACGGCGCTTCATGCCGCCGCGCTCAAAGGTAATACCGCTACTATGGGCGTCCTGCTGGAACAGAAAGCCGATGTTGGCGCGAAGGACAATACGGGCGGAACAGCCCTGCACATAGCGGCGGAACAGGGACGCATCGAAGCCGTTGCCCTGTTGCTGGACAAAGGCGCGGACGCGGGAGTAAAAGACAAAACGGGCAAATCCCCTGCGGAACGCGCGCTTGCCAATGCCTACGTGCCTGTCGTGGAACGTCTGCTCGCGTCCAAACAAGTCAGCCTGCAAATAGAGAACGTGGCCTTTGCGGACGCTTTGCATCAGGTGTTTGCGGCGGCTGGCATGACGCAGGGCGTGAAGTCCGACATTGCGGTTGCCGTAAGTTTGCATTTGGACAATGTGCCCTTTCCGGTTGCCCTCCGAGCCGTGCTGCAAGCGGCAGGAGGCCGGGACGCGCTGACATTTGCAGGCGGGAATGGCGCATTGCGGGTGACGCGAACGGAAACAGAGCAAACCCCGGAAGCGGTTGCCGAACCCGTTGTTACCGCCGACCCGCGCTATCGCTTTTACAAGACGATTTCGCTGTCGGTTCTCAACAACTATCTGGCGCGAAGCGTGACGCATTTGGGGCTGTGTTCCAGTTGGCCGGAGCCGGCGAGCAGTACGCTGGACGATGATATTCGGATGCTGGTCAACATCGGCGCGAAATTTGTGGGCGAGGCGTCGTATGCATGGGGAGCGCCGCAGGACAACGAGGGACATTTTCGCCGCGCAAAGGAAGCCGCAATGCGCGTCCACAAAGCCGACCCCGAAATCGTCTTGCAGGCGTGTGTTTTCGAGGCAATTTACAAGGCGCATGTGGAGCAAATCGCTGTTCCCGGCTGGCTGTTTCAGGAGTTTGGGCTGCCGGTTACAAAGCGCAATTTCGACTATACCGCCATGCTTTACGACAACGGGGAACTGCGCAATCACTGGACGCAGGACAGTTCCGTACCCGATATGAGCAAGCTGGAAACCCGGATGTTCTTCACCTACTGCGCCTGCCGCTACATTGACGCCGGTTTTGAAGCAATCCATTTCGGGCAGGTGCATCTCATGGATCACAAAGACCCGGAGCATCGCTGCTGGCTGGGCATGCTCACGCGGGTACGGAAATACGCGGCGCAAAAAGCAAGACGCAGGTTTGTCTTATGCGACGTGAACACGCATGGCGTCGTATGCAACGGACGGCTGCTCTTCGACTTTCATTCCTATCCCCTGCGCATGAAAGAAGTGAAAGGAACGCCGCAGCAGGCGCAATTGGCGGTGGGATACGGCGACAGTTTGTATTATCAGAGCGCGGGTGGCATTGCGCCGAGCGGATGGGCTTGCAATCAGCTTCCCTACATGGTAGGATTTGATAACACCGGCACAAGCGGCAAGCCCGGACAGCCGGGACAGGGCATTCCCTGGGTGTGGGGCTACGATGAAATCAGTTGGTTTGCGCATCAAAGCGAACCGTACCGCAACAGTTGGCTGCCGTATGCCTTGAAATGGGTAGCTGCGCTGCATCAAAACGGCTGGGTGCAGATGCCCACGCGCAAAGTGCTGGCCGAGCCGGTAAACGGCGTTGCCATGTATCAGGCGAACACGAGAAGCAAAGCCTGTCCCAATGGCTTCAGTCAGGAAGAAACCATCAAAGCAATCTGGGCAACTAGTATTCCGGCGCGTCCCTGACACCTCTTTACAATAACATCTCAATGATTGCGGCAGCAACCCGCATTTGTACGCAGCATGAGGGCGCAATCGCGCCCCATCAGCAATACAGGAGACAGGCATCATGGCGGATATACCGCAGCAAGGTTTTGGATTGGGCGGCATCCAACCGCGCCGCAGCAGTGGCGGCGGGTGTGGAAGCGGGTGCGGCTGTGGCAGCGGCGGTGGCGGATGTGGCAGTAACACACAGGGAAAAGGGAAAAGGGAAAAGGGAAAAGATTCCCCCTCCCTTATCCGCATGGCTGATATTGAGGGGGTTTTACCAGCCACCAGTCACCAGCCGCCAATCACCAACATCAAACTCGCGGCGGAAACCATCGGGGCGGGCGAAGTGGCGGCGAGTGGCGGCGGGGCGGCGTATTCGCGGTTTTCCGCCGAGCAGAAGCGGAAGATGCGGGCGGAACCGGGCAACAAGGCCGCGCATAACATCGTGCGCGTTCGGCGGGCGACGCAGATATTTTTGTTCGGGCTGTTCGTTGTGTTCTTCTTCCTGACGACTGCCAACAGCCAGATGATGTGGGGCGTCCCGAAGAACCTGTTCATGACGATGGACTTTCTGAACACGCTCAAGAACGGGATCGCCGCGCATAAGTTCGCCGTGTACGCAATTGGGCCGGGACTGTTCATTTTGTTCCTGACGCTGTGGGGCGGGCGTATTTTCTGCGGCTGGATTTGCCCGCTTGGAACGGCTATTGACATCGGCGACACCTTGCTGTACCGCAAGGGCAAGTTGTTCTATTCCAAAAAGCGCAGCGACACCCGCCGCTACCGCAACTGGAAGTACATTTATCTGCTCGTCGGGCTGGGCGCGTTGGTTTTCAGCGTGGACATTTTGACGTTCGGCGACCCGATTTCTTTGATTACGCGCACCTTCACGTTCTGCTTCTACGCGCCCGTCGCGTATATCTGGAACGGCCTGCTGAACGTTGTTTCTGCCATCCCTGCCGGGCATACGGCAAACGGCGACATCAAGCACCTGAGCAGCACGATCTATGATATGGGCGGCAACATAGACGGCCTGCACATGCAGAACATGCACTTTTGGAACGGCGTACCCGTGCTGCTGATGTTCGTCGGCATCATCGCCCTGTCGGGCTATCAGGAGCGGTTCTGGTGCCGTAACCTGTGTCCGTATGGCGGCCTGCTCGCCCTGATTTCCCGCGTGTCGTGGCTGCGGCACTACATCAAGATGGACGGCTGCATCCACTGCAAAAAGTGCGAAATTCAGTCCCGCATGGGCTGCTACGACAATCTGGACAAGAACGCCAAGCAGGAAGCCATGCACAGCATCAGCGAGTGTATCCAGTGCTTCCGGTGCGAGACCATCTGCCCCACCGACGTGATTCAAATCCAGGCCAAAGTGCCGGCAAGCATCAAGGAAGCGCTGGGAGCGGCCAAGCGGGGAACCGCGCCCCGTCCCGAACCGCAAACCGAAATTGACTTGGGCAAGCGCCGGGTTGTGGCGGCAGTGGGCGCGGGCATGTTGTGGGGAACCGCAACCAAAGCCAGCGCCAGCGAGTATCAGGGCACGATGCGGCGCTACAACAAAAACCGCCGCGCCATGCGCCCGCCCGGAGCCTTGCCGGAAGATGCGTTTTTGGCCGCGTGTACGCGCTGCGCCGAGTGCATGAAAGTATGCCCGACGAACGCGCTCCAGCCCGCAACCTTTGAAACAGGCTTGCAGGGACTTGTGGACTCCGCTTCTGGTTCCGTCCAGCGGGCCGTGCGCGGAAAAGTGTACCAGTTGCGGCGATGTGTGCCCGACCGGCGCGCTGCGTCCGTTTACGTGGCAGGACAAGCGCTACAAACTGAAAATGGGACTGGCGAACGTGGATCGGTCAACGTGCGTGGCCTACAACGGCGGGCGCGACTGCATCGTGTGCGCCGAAGTGTGCCCGTATTCCGCCGTGATCTTCAAGGATACGTTCGACGATACGCTGCCCAAAGACCCGACGCTTGCCATTGACCACAAGGACGAAACCGGCAAGGAAACCAACCGGGGGAGGATGAAGCGCGTTCCGACCGTTGATGAAAAACTGTGTACGGGTTGCGGCCTATGCGAGTACCACTGCCCCGTCCTGCCGGATCACTCCATCGTGGTCTACACGTTCCAGGAGGATAGGGTGTACAACGAGCCGAAGGAGCGCCCGCTCGACGGCTTCCTGCGCAGCGGTTGGGAAGGCCGCAAAGAATCGGGCAAGGATCAGGAATACGCGGCAACGGTAGAGCAGTTCAACAAAATCACCGGCATGAACAGTTCGCCAAGCCCCGGCACGGGTGGCGGCGGCACATCCTACAACCCCAACCCGACCCCCGGCCAATAACTTGCTTAATCCATACTCAAGATAACGCCCAACACGGCTGCACGTTGTGTTGGGCGCGGCTTGTTTATGGACGAACAGTAGACTTGGAGCAAACACATGTACGAAGAAATTACAAAACAAATCAAGTTGGCAGAACTACAAGGCCAGAAAATAGCAATGTTTCATCTGCAAGTTCTGAAAAACGCGGAGCAGCTCGACGGGGTAGATGCAGTTGAATTTTGCCGAAAAGTAGGTATGAAGGATAGTTTTGCAACTGAGTATCGAAAGATGGTAAGCCTTGCAAAGCTGATGAAGCAACAAGGTATACAATTGACCTGAGTGCATACTTTTCAATGCTCGACAACAAGGTGGCAGGGGATAACTCTACATAACTCGCGAGGAAATTGATTTGCCTGCAAAAGACGTTTACCACGAAACTGTAAAGAACGCCCTTGTCAAAGACGGATGGGTGATTACGCGCGACCCATTATCCTTTCGGGTGGGCAAACGGGATATGCACATTGATCTTGGCGCAGAGGAACTGGTCAGCGCAGATAAAGAAGGACGCAAAATCGCTGTAGAAATCAAAAGTTTCTCCGGCGCTTCTCTGATGCGCGAGTTAGAGCAGGCGATGGGACAGTATACGTTGTATAAATCAGTGTTGGCGCGGCGCGAACCTGAGCGCGTCCTGTATATAGCCATCCGGCGGGAAGTGTATGAGGAAGCATTTGCGGATGAACTCGGTACGATCCTGCAAGCGGATTACAATTTGAGGTTGATTATATTCGACGCCACAGAGGAGACCATAACTCAATGGATACCCTGAATGAGTACCGCTGTACAATAAAACGAATTTTGCGTGAGTACGCTGCCATTCCTTACGCCTATGATGATGTAAAGCGGCTAACCGTGTTCGACGATGAAAATGGACATTACATGATTGTATTGGACGGATGGGAACACAGTGGCAAGCGCCGCGTACACGGCGCATTGGTGCATCTGGACATTATAGACGGCAAAATATGGGTTCAGCGGGACGGCACGGAGTACGGCATGGCTCAGGAACTTGTAGACGCGGGTATCCCTAAAAATCAGATTGTGCTTGGGTTCCAGCCATCTTACATGCGTCCGCACACGGAGTTTGCCGTCGCCTGATCCCTTCAAGGCAGGTGTTCGGTGTTCAGGTGTTCAGGTGTACGGGTATGTCAAGCGATCTTTCACGATTTCTCAATACCAAAATAGGAAAGAAGCAGCATGGCGACAATTCGGGAGGAAGGCAAACGACTGCTGATTGAGACGACGCATTTTCAAGCAGCCATACAAACCGAAGGCTACGTCAGCGGCGTGGCGGAAGGCAGCTTTGTGGATCGCAAAACAGGGGCGCGCGATCCCGGTTACGGCCTGCTGATTGCCGATTTTCTGCTGTCTCCCGGTCAGGACGCGCCGGATACGCCGCCCGAACGCCGCTATCGTTTACGGTGACGGCTATCACGGCAACATTCCCAAACACTATGTCGCGTTGCCGCAAATCTGTACGCAGGCCAAAACGCTGCCGCATGAGATTACGCAAGGGGCTGGATTTTGTTGCCGTCCGGCAATGGCATACGTGGGATGTAGCCTGCCCGCCCTATCAGGCCGGCTCCAAATGGGAACAAACGCTGCTGTTTCCCGATGGCAAGCGTTGGTTTTTGGGGTGGGATCGCTTTGCCTGCGCGGATGATGCCGAACGGGTGATGATGCGGATAGATATGCCGGGGCACATCAAGCATCGGGGCGGCGATGTGTTCAAGCAAGTCTATCTGAGTTATCACGGCGCAATTCCGCAGTACGCTTTTCATCAGAACTTCGCGCCGGATACCCATTACCTGTATCAGCGCAATGACAGGCATGTTCCCAAACGCTTTATTCGCGCCTATCAACTCGAAAATGGCGTGTGGCTGGCGGGAATGGCGCTCGATCCCGCTGCCGTTTTCGAAGCGTGGTGTCATCAGCGCGATTACGTGTGCTTTATCGAGGAGTTCGGCGGGCAAAATGTAAAAGCGGGAGAATGGATTGGAGCCGTACATCTGGTAGGATATTTCGACAGCATTGCCGAAATGGAACACACGTATGACGCTTACAGGAGCGCAGCCGGTATGCAAATCAACTCGCAAGGCTGGTCCCTAACAATATCTGCACCGTCTACAGCCTCAAAATAAACGGCTCATTCAAAGGAGAATGACATGCGGCCTTGTTACACATGCGGCGCACCGAACCCGGACGATAAAACGGCCTGCTACTCATGCGGGCAATCGCTTGTTTCGCCCTCACCTGCGCCGGGACAAGTTCCTCCTGCCGCCAATCCTTACCCGCAACAACACGCTCCACAGCAGCCTTATCCTCCGCAGCCCTACGCGCCGCAGCAACATGCGCCGCAACAGTATCAGCCTCAACAGCCTGCGCAACAGTATCCTCCACAAGCGTATGCGCCACAAGCGCCCATGCCCCCCATGCCGCAGGGATACGCGCCACAACAGCCATATCCGCCACAACCCGGCGCTGCGCCATACGCGCAAGCGCAGTACCCTGCGCAGCCGCATATTCAGCCGAACTATCCGCCACAGGCTTACGGACAGCCGCCCTATCCGCCGGGCTATGCGCAGCCGTTTGCGCCCGGCATGGCTCCACAACAGATGGCTGCCGCGCCGCCGGGGTTCAATCCGGCGGAACAGGTACGGGCGGCGCAAATCAAAACGGAGTATCGCGCCATTACCCGACGCTTGCTGTTGACTGTACTGGTGACAATCGTTGCCGGGACCGCTATCGCCTACGGCTTGAAAGGGCATCAAGCCGTACTCGGCATCCCGACCATGTTCTGGTGCTGCGCCCCCGTTCTTGGCATGATGGCGTATGCTGTCGCTATCTGCCGCTGCCCCGGCTGCAAAGCCTCCCTGATGATGCGCAACGACGTCAACGAAACGGGACAATGCCCCTTCTGCGACGCGCAGTTGAAGTAGGAGCGCAGCCATGCTGTAAACATCGTTCGTTGCGGCCTGTAAATGTTCCGTATCATACAAGCGCTGAAGACTGCCGGAGGCAGAGTGGCCTCTGAAGGAGTTGTTGTTATGAGAACCACGCGAAAAATCAGCCGGGGCGTTTTCTGCGTACTGCTGACGCTTTTCAGTTTAGGTGCCCTTCTGCTGCTGTGGCCCCACGAGTCGCTGATGCGGCAGGCAACGCGAATTGCCGGGTGGCAGCCGCGTCAGGAGGCCGCATGGCAGAATGACGACTCGTACTGGTGGCTTTCCGATCATGAAATACTGTTCCTGTCCATACAAAGGGCAAGCGAGAACCTGGGAGACTATACGGCGGTTCGCTATGACACGCGAACCGGTATCCAAACGGATCTCACCGCGCTGGAACAAACCCTGTTCGCGCACCGGTGTAACATGCACACGTCCGCCTGGCAGGTATCGCCGGATGGCAAATATCTGCTCTGGAACGGCTCAGATACGATTGCCGGAACCGACCCGGCAACGCAGCAGCCGGCACTGCTGCTAAAAGAGCGTTGGTACGTCACGTCACTGGATGGTAAACAGACGCAGACGTGGCCGCGAGTGACAAGCGACCATCCCTGCGCGTTCTGGCTGTCTGACAGCCACCAATGGGTCGAGTGGCACGATCACTACAGCAACAATGGCGCTCAATTGCGCATGGAAATCCATACAATAGGCAAGGACGCCGTGACATTTCTTAACTCCGCTCTGGATCCACGGAGCTACATGCCGATTGGACTGACGGGGCCGGAAAATGGCTTATGCGTTTCTCCCCGTGTCGGGGATGGCGACGTGACGCTGGTACGGTGGGCTATGACGCCCGGTTTTGTTTCTCATTCGGGCACATTCCTGCCCACGCCCGGTAAAACCGGCCCTATAGAGGCCATCGTCTCGCCGCAAGGGGATCGCATAGCGTGGAAGTTCGGCGCGACGCCCGGCCCCCGGTTCCTGAGCGGCACACGTTTTATGCGGCATCTCCATCCTTCGGAAGCCGGATTATACGTCAGCCGGTCTGACGGCAGTGATATGCGACTGCTTGGCGCGTTCCACACGCCGCCCGATGAACTGATTCATCTGCGCTGGACGCCGGATGGCAGACGGCTGAGTTTCGCGTGTCGCGGCAGTCTGTACACCGTGCCTGCGCCTTGATAAACTTGGCGCGAACTGTTTTGAGTAAGCATGAAGAAATGGAAGCGACCTCTATGGCAAGCTCAAACTATGACCGCTTTCTTGCCGATGTGCTGCGTAAGGAGAAAGCGGCGTTTGGCTTTGCCGCCAACCCGGATTACCTCGCGCAATTGCCGGGCGAATTGGTATGGGTGCTGATACGCGCCCTTGTCCGCGAAAAGCAATTGACGCTCAATCAAGCGGCGCGCGTTGTTTTGGACTTCACGGAACGTAAAGGTAAACTCATCCCGTCTCTGTTGGGAGGGCGAAATCTTATTGTTGAGTTGGAAGTCGCTGAACAGGAAGATAAACAGTGTAACCGATTTCTACATTGATGCTGCCTGCTTGGTTCATCGTAGATAAAATTTGACTGCCTCATAATTGCATTGACAACTTCAATGTTACGCGCCTGTAGATGGGAGCATTTGTAATGTCAACCATGAAGTTCATCCTGCTGATGCTGTCGGGCGTAACGTGCCTGCCGCTTGCTTGCGCTCGCCCAAACCCCTCTCTGCTTCATCAACAAAACGCGATTGCTCTGGCGCAGAATCATCAATATACAGAAGCTGAAAACGAATTTCGGGCTGCGCTGCAAACTGCTCCTAATTCAGCACAATTGCATTTTGGCCTCGGAAACGCGCTGTATTGCCAAAAAAACTTTGAGGCGGCGGTGCTGGAGATACGAAAGTCCACAGAGTTGGAACCAAACACGCCATTTTTCCATGATAGCCTGGGAGATGCTTTATATGCCATGGGCGACACAGTTGCCGCAGAAAGTGAGTACGAAACCGCAGCGCACTGCGATGCAAACTTTGCCGAAGCGCATAACCACATTGCTCAGGCAGCTATTCAGTTACAGCAGTATGACAAAGCCGTAATGGAAGCTCAAAAAGCAGTCGCGCTGAACCCGAATGAGGATGACTATCATTTCCATTTAGGTACAGCACTGACCTATACACGTCAGTACAAACAGGCCATTCCCGAATTACAATCGGCTATCCGTCTCAACAAAAGAGACGATGCCGCGCTTTCCCATTACTTTCTCGGTAAGGCGTTTTATTATACCGGACAGAAGAAACAGGCGCGCGATCAGTGGGGAATTGCTGCATCAAGCGCATCAGGGCAGGCAGCAACACTTGCCCATCATGCCATGGAGGTGTACTTCCCTGAGCAGTGATGCAAGTTTCATTGCAGTCGGCAATGCAGGGAGACAACTCCATGCCTATAGAAAGGTGAGTAAAAGTGGAGTATCGAAAGGTTGGGCGGACGGGCTTGAAAGTGTCGGAACTGTGCTTGGGAACCATGCAGTTCGGATGGACGAGCGACGAGGCGACGAGTCGGCAGGTCATGGACACGTTTTGGGAAGCGGGCGGAAATTTCATTGATACCGCCGACATCTACACGAACTGGGCGGGCGACGTTTCCTATGGCGGCAAGTCCGAAGAATTTATCGGGCGCTGGATCAAGGACAAGGGCATCCGGCGCGACTGCATACTGGCAACCAAAGTGCGCGGGCGCATGTGGCCGGGTCCGAACGGCGAAGGACTGTCGCGCTCACACATCGTGCAGGCGTGTGAGGACAGCCTGCGGCGATTGCAAACCGATTATTTAGACTTGTACCAGTGCCATTGGGCGGATTTGAACACGCCCATTGAGGAAACCCTGACGGCGCTGGATGATCTGGTCAAAGCGGGCAAGGTGCGCTATCTGGGCGCGTCGAATTATCCCGCATGGCGGCTGATGGAAGCGGCAGGCGTGGCGGACAAACGGAATTTGGCGCGTTTCGACTGCTATCAGCCGGAATACTCCCTCATGGAGCGGCAGTTGTTCGAGTACGAAGCCCTGCCGTTCTGCAAGCATTATGGCGTGGGCGTGATTCCCTACTCGCCGCTTGCCGGAGGCTTCCTGACCGGCAAATACCGCCGCGACACGCCCAAACCCGACAGCGTACGCGCCGGAGGCATTCTGGATAAGTACGGCAACGATCAGGGGTACGGCGTCATTGAAGCGCTGGAGGCCATCGGCAAGGAACACGACAAGACGGTCGCGCAAACCGCCCTTGCGTGGCAGTTGTCCAATCCGGTCATCACGGCTCCCATCATCGGCGCGAACACGCCCGACCAATTGAAGGATCTGCTCGGCGTGTCCGGCTACCGCTTGTCAGCGGAAGAAGTAACGCGCCTCAACGAAGCCACCAAATGGCCGCGCAACTGGCGTCCGATATGGGACTAAATAGTGGATAGTTCTTAGTTGATAGTTGATAGAGAGGAAGGAGAGGGTTGTGCCATAAATAGCTCCTCTCTCAGCGAGTAAGAAGCGGCCAGGAGGGGAGTAAGCGCGAACAGCCCCTCCCCGGCAACGCAGGAGCGGCCAGGAGAGGGGAACACAACATAGCCCCTCTCCTAGCGAGGAACGAGCGGCCAGGAGAGGGGTTGGGGTGAGGTCATGATTGCCGAATGGACGCCGCCAGGATGGGTGTATAATTGTTTTCCCCTGCCTGCGCCTGATACGGAAGTGGTCACGCTGGATTATATTGTGGCTGCCATGTACGCAGAAATAGACCGGTGTACGGAGTGGGACAGCGCGCCGCTTGGAAGAGTGCTGCACGTCGCCCACATGCTGGTCAGTTATCAAGGGGCGGATGGACTATGGGCGGCGGCGCTGAACCTGCGCACAGGCGAAGAAAAAACATTGGCGCGCAGCCATGCTCCACGCGATTTCATGCGCCGTTTGAACGAAATTCTTGATTCAACAGAGTTCGATATTCCAATTCGCCGTATCGAAGCAGGAATATCCGCGCAGAAAACAGAATAACCATTCAGAACAATTTAACAACTGCGGTGTCAAAGGGAATGAACACCCTGATTGACCCATGTTTTCTCTGAAGGTTCTTTTCTGGATTCTTTCCTACGGAGTGTTTTGTAAGCCGCGCCTGAAAGCGCAAAAGGAGTGTACGCAGATGCAATTCGACGATCAACTCAACCACTTCAAGCAGCAAAGCAAAGAGTCGCCGCTTTCCCGCCGCGATTTTGTACGCGCGCTTTCCATTGCCGGCGCGGCGGGGCCGGGACTTGTGGCCGCCGGCCTGACGGGGCTTGCCCTCACGCCTGCACAGCGCGCCGAAGCCGCGGAAGCTATGGCCGAGGGGTTGGGCAAACTTCCCAAAGTGAAATTCGGGACGCGCATGGGCAACATGATGGTCGCGCCCATCTGCATTTCGCAGGACTGGAGCCGCGAACTGCTGGCTCCCGCCATTGACATCGGCATCAACTTCATTCACAAAGCCGGGTACTGGAACAACCTGCCCGAAGACATCAAGAAGCTGCCGCGCGAATCCTACTACACCGACATCACGGTAGACACCACCAGCCCCAACCGCGACCCCGATAACTTTGACGAAGCCTACAATCAGGTCAAGTCCACGCTGGACAAGAATGGCCTGAAATACTACGATGTGTACCGCGCGCACTATGGCTGGCGCTCGCCCGACAAGGTGATGAAGGACAACAATACGTCGTACAAGGCGTTCCTGAAACTGAAGAAAGAGGGACTGGTCAAATACTTCGGCGTGTCCCAGCATCCGTATCACGGCGGCGTGGATCGCGAATCTCCCATTCCCAGCTACCCGGAAATGATTAACGCCTGTGTCGATTCGGGCATCATTGACTGTATGCAGGTATGGTTCAGCTACAATGACGACTATACCAAAGAGGTGCAGGACGCCTTTGCCAGAGCCAGCAAAGCCGGCATCGGCATGACCGCCATGAAGATGAACGCGCATGGCCGGGGCAAGATGGGCAAGGACGTTGAAAAGCAGAAGGAACTCAAAGCGGACGGCATGGTAGGGCGTTCCCTGGTGCGCTACGTCATGACCGCCAAGCGTCCTGACGGCAAGCCCATCTTCCATACCTGCGTGTCCGCCCTGCGCAACGAGCAGAACTTCGAGGAAAATGTCGGCGGCGTCAGCGCGAAGGTTGCCATGCTCGATGGCTTCAACGGCTACGCGCAAGGGCTTGCCTGATCCTCCAGTATAGGCATTAGGCATTAGGCACTAGGCATTAGATAGTAGGCATTAGGAAGCGGGCACAACACTTGTGCCCGCTCCTTTTCGTCTGCTGCAATGCGTACAACAGGCATTAGGCACTAGGGAATGGGCAGCAGTTGCAGTCCTTCTAATGCCTAATGCCTAATGCCTAATATCTACCACCTACACCGGTCGTCCGGTCTTGTCGTCAACGTGGTTGCCCGTGATGGTGTCAGCAGCCTTTTCCATGATGCCGCGCGTGTCGGGAGCGCCGGAGCCGTCTACGGCGTGGCCGCCCGTTTGTACGCCGGGGATGCTGCCTTCAGTGCTTTGCACCGCGCCGGAAGCCGTAGCCGCGATGTCGCGGGCGGTGTGCCCTGCCGTTGTTCCGGCAGTGCCGAACGTCGTACCCGTTGTAGTGGTCTGTCCGGCGATCTGCTCCACTTCCACATCAGTGCGGCGAACGGTGTCGTGAACCGTTTCGGTGCGCTCCGTTGCCTGCTTGCCGACAACCACTTCCTCGACAACGCGGGCTTCTTTGGCGACAACCGGCACTTCCGCCGTTTCCGTCACTTCAATCACGCCGTCGCGCAGGTTGTTCATTGTTGCCGCGTCTACCGGGCGGTCTACCGCATGGCGCTCCACCGTGACATGCTCTTCGCGCAGGTTGATGCTTTCCTGAACCGGCGTTTCCGTGACATGGCTGTACACGCGGACGCCGCCGCTCTGCACTTCGCGCTTGCCCAGCGCGATCTGCTCTTCCACAACCGGGAGAACCGTTTCGCCTGCCGTGTTTACCGTCTGCGTGGCAATGGGCGCGGTGGCAGTTGTGGTGGTGTTCATGGTTGCGGCAGTGGCAGTGGTGGCAGCGGCGGCAGCGCCGGGAACATAGCCCTGGCTGCGATACTGCTCTACGCGCTCGTCAATGTTGACCGCGCCATCTTCGCCCAAAATCTCCGCCACGCGCTGCGCCTGCTCATCCTGTGAGCGCACGGCCAACAGAATTCCGCCGCGCCGCACGGCCTCGGTATAGTGCTGCGCATCTTCTTCGGGAACGCCGACCGACGTGAACGCGCCGACAAGTCCGCCGACCGCCGCGCCCGTCGCCGCGCCAAGCAGCATGCCGCCGAGCCAGCCTGCCGTAGCGATCCAGCCAAGTCCGGGAATAGCAAGCCCGGTCAGGCCAAGCAGCAGTCCCGCGACGCCGCCGATTTCCGCGCCCGCAACCGCGTCGTGGCCGATGGCATGACCGGATACGGACGGGGTTCCCGTCGTGGTGGTATCGGTTGAGTTCGCGGCATACGCGCCTGTCTCGTTGTTGGCGACGATGCTGATGTCATTGTGGCCGATGCCGGCATTTTCCAAATCCTGCGCGGCTTTTTTGGCTTCGTCAAACGTGTCGAACAAACCTACGATGGTCTTCAATTTGTTTCTCCTTGCGTGGGGTCATACGCGGCATCTAGGGCCGCCAGATACATGCGCAGCAATTCAGGCTGCGGGCTGTTACTGCATATTGCTCCTCAACAGGCGTGTCCGTTCCGAGCAGATCAGCCTTTAAGGACGGGCGGCGGACTTTCCTGCCGGAGCGGGCCGCGTGTTCTCGCTGGCGGCGGGTTCGCTGTGACTGCTGCTGTAAATCCGGTACGCGCCAAAAGCCAGCACCAGAATAATCAGCAAGGCCAGCACCAGCGCCAGGGGCGCAGGGCCTTTTTTCTCCGGGCGGTCATACACTTTCACATTGGATGTGGATTGTGGGTCGGACATTCGAGTTTCGCTTTCCAACGCTCATAAGACATCTGAACAAAGACTGTCTTCCAGGCAGCGTTAATTGCCCTGATACCAGCATCCATCGCCTTAACGCAAGCGCTGCAAGCCAGGCGTTTGAAAACGCCAGGCACAAAGCAGGCCAGGTAACAATCCTACACAATCAACCGGCGAAAAATGATCGGAATGGATTTGCAACGATAAATTGCAACAATGGACTTGCAGCAAACGGAGAACGGTTATGCTCTCATTATGCGGCGCGATTGCGAATGTCGCTTGCGCTTCGGTGCAGAACATTCAGGAGACGCCCAATTCTATTCAAAGGTTCCGCAACATTATAGGGGCGAAAACAGGAATGTTTTCGCCCCTGGCTCAATGCGCCGACAAGGGTTGAGGCGCGAAAACTGCGTCTCAGCGCCCGCCCCCGGAGGCATTTCCTCCACTTCCGGCTGTGCCCGTTCCCTCGGTTCCCATGCTGGCGCCACTGGTTCCACTGCCGCCCGTGCTGGTCGCGCCCGTACTGCTTGTGCCCCCGGTTCCTGTCGTATTGCCCATGCCTGCCGCGCTGCCGGAACTGCTCGTACCGCCCGATCCACTGTTGGCGCTTCCTCTGGTGTTTGCGCTTCCTCCGGTTCCCCCGGCTGCCGGGCCGTCTTGATTGGCTTTGGACTGCGTATACTGGCGATCCGTCGTGCCGCTCATGGAACCCATAGACGAGTTGCCTCCCGTATCATCCGAACCGTGCGAACAGCCACCCACTGCGACTAAACTAACAGCCAGGCAAAGTCCAAGCCTGCGGCAAACATTCCCATTTTGGTTTCTCATGTGTGTCTCCATTTCTCCTGCCATTTTAGATAAGAGACGACGATTTACAATTGTTCTTCTTATCCACAACAAGCGCTTTTTCAAAACACGTATTTTAACGGAATTCAGTTCGCGGCGATGGATACATTTTCCCTGCGCCCCAGCTTTAATCGCGGCGGCTATACCAAAAAGGTAAGAGGAAATACATCATTCGTTTATAATGTTTTCTCTTCCCGCCCGTTATATCAGGGTAACGCTGTCGCCAACCTCCCTATTCAGGCCCGGCAGCTATCGGGCGTACCCCTCAGCCGCCCCAAGAAGGAGTCAGATTTCGTGAATAACCTACCGAATGAACAGGATGTACAAGATGTACTGGAACTGCAACGCTTACGCAAAAACAATTCCCGGCGCGACCTGCTGCGCGGCCTGAGCGTGGGCGCCGTTGCCGCGCTTGGTGGCCTTGCAGCTAGCGGCTGCAGCTCCAAGCACGACAGCAACAATACCGGAACCGTCAATAACGGTGGAACGCCCGGCACGGCGCGGGACATAGACATCCTCAACTTTGCGCTGAATTTGGAGTATCTGGAAGCCGAGTTCTACACGTATGCTACGACCGGCGGGGGCATCGAAGCGCAGGGCATTGCCACCACCGGGCAAAACGGAACCGGCGGCAGCGCGCCAACGGGAACGACGACCGGCGGCATCAAGGCGAATTTCGATAACAGCACCCTTGCAACGGTGGCCGCGCAGCTTGCCGATGATGAGCGCAAGCACGTGACGGATTTGCGCAGTACCATTGTTTCGCTGGGCGGTGTCCCGGTTGCCAAGCCCAATATCTACCTGGGCGCGCTGGGCGTACAGGGCGTGGACATCAGCACAACCAAAGGATTTCTGATTGCCTCGCGCGCCTTTGAAGACACCGGCGTGAGCGCCTACGGCGGCGCGGCGCGATACATCAGCAACAAAGATATCCTCCGCGCTTCGGCGCGTATCCTGGCGACCGAAAGCTACCATGCGGCCAACATCCGGCTGCAAATTTCGCAGCGCAGCATTGCCGACCCGCCCACGGACAACCTGGATGTGCCGCCGCCACCCACCGGCCAGTTGTATTTCGCCGTAGACAGCAACGCGCTGGCGATTATCCGCACTCCCCGGCAGGTGCTTAACATCGTTCTGGGCGCGCCCGCCGGCAGTACCACCGTGACCACAGGAGGCTTCTTCCCGAACGGAACCAACGCCAACCTTGCCACGCTAACGTCACTGGTTTAATCTGTCGGTATTCGGTGTTCGGTATTTGGTATTCGGAGGGGAGCGAACAAAGCTGAAAGCTGCATCTTTCCTTATCCCTGACCATTTACCACTTACCCCTTATTCCTTTTGGAGATTTAGCTTTGAAATATAACGAACAACAAACGCGCGTGGAGCGCGTGGAAGAAGAATTGATACAGGACGTTTTGAGCGATGCGGAGCGCGCCCAAACCCTGGAAACCCTGTTGTCGCGCCGTACCGTGCTGCGCGG
Organism: uncultured Chthonomonadaceae bacterium; assembly: GCA_963835065.1. Classification (GTDB taxonomy): domain Bacteria; phylum Armatimonadota; class Chthonomonadetes; order Chthonomonadales; family Chthonomonadaceae; genus CAWFQB01. The sequence goes on from CAWIEK010000002.1 coordinate 66,825, forward strand.
ATTAAGCGGCGGTACGCTGGCATTGATGGCCGGCGCGGCTCTGACCGGCGCGGAGCAAGCGGCCCAGGCCAAGCCCGGCTTCGGGGGAATAACCCGCGACACGAATCTTGACATTGCGATTCTGAATTTCGCGCTTCATGCCGAATACCTGGAAGGCGAGTTTTATACTTATGCCTTCACGGGCAAGGGCATGACCGCAAACGGCATTGATGTCACCGGCGTGGATGGCAGCGGCAACCCGGTTGCGGTTGGCCCGACAGCCGGCGGCACGGCAATCAACTTCACGGATGCGGGCGTAAAGTCGGTGGGCAACAATATATGGCAGGATGAACTCAAGCACATCGCTTTCATCCGCAGCACGATTGTCTCGCTTGGCGGCAAGCCGATTGCCAAGCCGCCGCAGAACCTGGCGGCATTGGCAACGCAATTGAACCTTGACCCGGCTTCGCAGGCTCACTTCCTGATCGGGGGCCGCTCCTTCTGCGACACCGGCACATCGGCGTATTGTGGCACGTCCAAATACCTGACCACGCCCGCCGTTATTGAGGGCGCGGCGCGAATCCTGGCGGTGGAAGCATTCCACGCGGGCGCGCTCCGCCTGCAAATCGCGCAGATGAATATCACGGCTCCGGCCCTGGACAACCTGGACGTGCCGCCGCCGCCGGCAAACGCCAACTTCTTCACGGTGGATGCCACGACTGCGTTTGCCATCAGCCGCAGCGCGCGCCAGGTACTCAACATTCTGTTCCTGACGCCCAACAGCACCAACTCCACGTCCGGCGGCTTCTACCCGCAGGGCGTGTACGGCAGCATTCCCACACTGGAAACACTGGTGTAGCCGTTCGTCGCTTGCATTGATGCACAAAACTACGAGCCTGCCGAATTTGCAAAGAGTTCCTTCTTTGCAAGTTCGGCAGGCTTGTCGTTTAGCATTTAACGCGGCGGTGTTTAGCGCCTATCCCAATTGGCCGGGTACTGAAAGTACCCGGCAGGAAAAAACAATCGTCCTACAGACGCACCTCTGTAGGACGATTGTACTTTGGTGCCGGGTACTTTGTACCCGGCCAATTGGGATAGGCTCCTGGCAGCGAAATGCCCGTTTTAACTGACGCGCTTCAGCAGGCTTTTCCAGCGTTTCCAGGCGTCGTCACGGGCTTTTTTGTTGTCGGGGCTGGCATCGGGGGCTTCGCCGGCGCGCATAAAGCCGTGTCCCGCGCCCTCATACGTGACCGGTTCATACGTCTTTTTGGTCTTTTTGGTCAGGTCTTTGGTCGCCGGGATGGTGGCGCCGATGCGAGCGTCATTGCCGGCATAAAAGCCGTACACCGGGCACGAAATGCGGGCCATATCCTCTTCGGCTGTCGGTCCCTGCCCGTAGAAGACAAAAGCCGCTTTGAGATTCTTGTTGTTCGTGGCAAACCGAAACGACTGCCCTCCGCCCCAGCAGAACCCGGCCACCACGACTTTGCCGTTGCAGGCAGGCAGTTTGGTGACGTAATCCGTGACGGCGTTGAGATCGGCGGTCACTTGTTCGGGCGGCAGCATGGAGATATACTTCACCGCCTCATTTTGCCCGCCGAGTTCCGCCGTGCCGCCCCCGCCGGGAGCCAGGCCGGAAAGCAGGTCGGGCGCAATGGCGATATATCCGGCTTCCGCCAGCTGATCCGCCACGCCCTTGACCCAATCGCTCAAGCCGAAAATCTCATGAACGATGACAACGGCCATCGCCTTGTTCTTCACTTCGGGATAAACCACGAAACTCTGCACTTCCCGCGTTCCCTGCTTGATCTTGACCCATTCCTGATGACGCGGCGATTTTTCCAGCCGCGCTTTGGCCCAATCCTGCGCCATTGACGGCCTGCCCGCCACAAAAAGCAGGGCACACACGGCCAGCAAACTCAATACTCGGTTCATTGCGTCTCCTTCCGATGTCAGGGATACTTGCTCTGACTGCTTCATTCTTTATTCTACCCGCGTTTACCCAGGAACACAGTCCGTTCAAAACAGAATGAACAATTTCGGACTTCCCGGCGTCTCAACGTCATTCCCCGTTTGATTGGAAAGACAGACAGGCTTTGTCGTTCGCTACCAGAAATTAAGGAGTTCCGCGCAATGGCACACATCGTTTTTTTTCGCCGCCAGAGTCGCGGCTTTACGCTCGTTGAACTGCTCGTTGTCACCCTGATACTGTCCATTCTGATGGCGGTTGCCTTGCCTTTGTACATCAGCGCGGTTACGGACAGCCGCAAAAAAACCAACCGCACTAACATGCAAAGCATTGCGACAGCGGTACAGTCTGCCTACACGGTCGGGCAAAAGACGGATTATTCCAGTTTCGCGGGCGGTATTTCCAGCGCCAAAGAACCGGATTTACAGACACTTCCCATTGGGCCGAGCGGGGAAACTTACAGCATCACGGTTCCCGGCGCAAACGGCGGGCCGTTCATGGTGACATGTTCCGACCCGAACGCAGGCACGTTTGAACCCGGTTACGATCACAAGTAACTTTTCGATCATCGCGCCGCCCCGCTTTATCAAAATCCCCCATAAATGCGACATAATAATGCGAAATGGAGTGGTCAAGTTGACCCAAAGATTTCGCTTTAACAAAATCTCGCCCCAACGCGACATAATTATAGCCCGGACGCGCAAGCGCGTCCGGGCTTCAGCAGGCGAACAGGCAAGGGCCCGTTCATCACTTGTTGGGTCCACGCAGGCTAGACAGTGTTTTCGCGCCGCGTGAGCAACCGGTTAAAACAGGCTAACCCGCCTGCTCACCTCGTTGACTATAATCCATGCTAGTCACCACCTCCTTTTGTGTCAAAATTATTATCGCAGATACGCGCGAAGTTGTCAAGTAGATATTTTGACATAATTTAGGCAAGGTGTTCAGGTGATCGGTGTTCGGTGTTCGGTGTTTGGGTGTTGGATGCGCTGTTGTTTGTTCGGGCGTAAACTGTGGCTTGGCTTTGGGCAGGTTTGGGCAGGGGAATACTGGAATATCCGGGATGGCGGAAGCATGAATGAGATAGCGGGCGGGCTGCGAAAATATGTGAAAACGGCGGCTATGGCGGCTACGGGCTATCTTGGCGACAATCCCCTGTTTGTGATGGACTATCTGCTGCGGCTGCTGCGCGTGGCCGTGCTGTTGTCCCTGTGGCGCTTGCTGTTGCCGCGTGGCGATGCGGCTTCCGGGTTCACGCTGTCCCTGCTGCTCACGTATAGCCTGATCGGGGAAGCGTTTGCCGAACAACTGGAAGCGACAACCGATGTGGCATGGGCGTTTTGGGACGGCACAATCGCCACGCGCTTCCTCAAGCCCCTCAGCGTGTTCGGGCAGTTTACCGCCGAGATAAGCGGCAAATGGCTGTTTCATCTCGCAACATTTTCACTTCCTCTGCTATTGTTGGCTGTTCCCATCGGCGTTCATCCCCTGCCCGCAAGCGTATTCGCCGGACTGCTGTTTGTGCCGAGCCTGCTGCTTGCCGTTGGCGTGGGACTGGCGCTGGATTTTCTGTTTACCGGCCTTGCCATTGTCTGGCAGTTCCCGCCGTTTGCCATTGAGCGGGTACGCGCCGCCGTGTCCACGCTGCTGTCGGGCGCGTTTATTCCGCTCGCGCTCTTGCCCTGGCATTTAGGCAAATGGTTCGGCTGGCTGCCGTTCGCGTCTATGGCGTCCGCTCCCCTGCGCATCTATACAGGAACGGGCAACGCGGCCTGGCTGCTGGTCGCGCAGGCGTTCTGGTGCGTCGCGCTCTGGCCCCTGACGCTGTGGCTCTGGCGCGTCAATCGTGAAAAGATGGTGGTGTATGAAGGCTAGAGGAAGTGATGAACGCGGAATGATGAATGATGAATGGAATTCAAATTCATCACTCATCACTCATCACTCATCACTTATTATCCGTTTGCTGCGCCTGTGGGCGATGTATGCGCGGCTGGACTTGATTTGGATGACGCGGGATTTGAAGATGTTTGTGATGTGGACGATTACAGATGCCATCATGAGCATTGCCACCGTGACGAGCATTTGGCTGCTGTCCACGCGGTTTGCGGGCATCGGCATTTGGAGCCATGCGCAGGTCGTGTTTTTGTTGGGATACGCGACAACGGTTGGCGCATTGATAGATATGTTTTTCGGCTTCAACGTCGCTTTCATCAGCCGACGTTTGGGACGGGGGCAGTTCGATCATACGCTGATACAGCCGCAGCCCATCTGGATGGCCCTGCTCACGGAGGGGTTTGCGCCGTGCAGCGCGTCCCTGATGCTGTGGCCGGGCGTGGCGATGATGGCATGGGCGGTGCGGCATCTGGCGCTTGCGGTCACGCTGTTCTGGCTGCTGAAACTGCTTGCGTCCCTTGTCGCTTCCGCCGCCGTGATTCTGGCGTTTCAATTTATGTGGGGCAGTTTGGCGTTTTGGGCGCCCCGCTCGGCGGAAGAAATCAGCAGTTCCACTGCCCGCCTGATGAACCAACTCAAATCCTATCCGCTTGATGGCGTAAGCGGAATTCTGGCCGGCAGCCTGCTGACCGTGTTACCGGTCGGCTTCGTAGCCTGGTATCCCTGCCGCCTGCTGTTGGGATTGGAACTGTCGCCCTGGAAGCAAGGCTTGCCTACAATCGCCGCGCTGCTGCTGTCTCTATTGGCCGCATTTATCTTTCAGCAGGGCCGGCGGCACTATGCCCGTATCGGGTCGCAAAATTACAGTGACAGAGGGCATAGAGGTTGATAGTTGATAGTTGATAGTTGATAGTCGAAGGAGCAGGCAGTGCAAACGGAACAAGTACAAGAAGACAATAGACAACAAGCAGATGATGAAAGCAAACATCTGCAAACAAGCGGGCTATCAACTATCAACTATCAACTATCAACTATTATCGAGTTGCGCGGCGTGAGCAAGGCGTACCGGCAGCGGCAGCGCTCGGAGAAGCTGAGTGAAGTGTTTAAGACGCTGCTGCGGCCTGAGATACGGGTCGTGCAGGCGCTGCACAACATTGATCTGCAGATTGCGCGGGGCGAGATTGTCGCGTATGCGGGGCCGAACGGGGCAGGGAAAAGCACGACGGTCAAACTGCTGTCGGGGATGCTGTCGCCGGATACGGGCACGGTGCGCGTGTTGGGCATGGACCCGGCGGCGAATCGGCAGGCGTATGTGGGACGTATCGGCGTGGTCTTCGGACAGCGCACGGAGTTGTGGCGCGACCATCCGGTGTCGGCAAGTTTCGAGTGGAAGCGCGTAGTTTGGGACATTCCGCGCGAACGCTATGAGCGCATGTCGGGACTGGTTAAGGAACTGCTGGATTTAACGCCGTTTTTCAACAGCCTTGTGCGCGAACTCAGTTTGGGGCAGCGTATGCGGGCCGATCTGGGACTGGCATTGCTGCACGAACCCGAAATTTTGTTTCTGGACGAACCTTCGCTCGGACTCGACGTGCTTGCCAAGCGCAACATTCTGCGGTTCCTCAAGGACATCAACCGCGAACGGCAAATGACCGTCATGGTGACAAGCCACGATATGTCGGAACTGGAACAGCTTGCCGGGCGCATTGTGATGGTGGCGCAGGGCAAAATCGCTTACGATGGCGACTTTGCCCGCCTGCGAACCGAATTTGCCGACCGCCGCGCGCTGATTTTGGAAACCACAAGTGACGCGGCTCCCCTGCTGCAAGGCGCAGCCCTGACGAGCAGCGAGTCAGGGCGCTATGAATATACGTTCGACGCCGCGCAAGTGAGTGTCGCCGACCTGCTCCAGCAAGCCTCGCAGCAAACGCGCATCGTAGATATGGAAACCCACCGCGCTCCCATTGACGATGTGATTGCGGATATTTACGAAAAGTGGAAAGTAGAGAGTGAGAGTGGAGAGAAGAAAAGATGAATATTCGGCAGTTGACGGGCGAGGAACTGGAACAGCAGTATTATGTTTGGTCGCAGGCGTTTGAGCATGGCAAGCGGGACATGAGCGAATGGCGCGAAGATGACGCGGCGAACAACGAACGGCAGGCGATCTACGGCGTTTTCGACGAAGCGGGGCTGCAGGCGACGTTTTTGATTGTGGACATGCACCTGCATTTTGGGCCACACGTGATTGTGCCAATGGGGGCTGTGAATGGCGTGGCCGTTCTGCCCGGCGCGCGGGGAAAGGGGTATGCGTCGGCAGGCATACGCTACTATCTACGGCAAATGCGTGACGCGAGACAAGTGGTCTCCATTTTGGAGCCGTTCAGTTGGGACTATTATCGTGGATTGGGTTATGAATGGATCGGCCTCAATCGGCGTTACGCGGTTCCAAGCCGCCTGTTTCCGCCGTCTGCGGAAACCGCGCATGTTCGGGCGGCAATGCCACAGGATTTGTCGGCGGTCCGAAAAGCCTATACCACATTTGCCGTGCGCTACCGGGGAATGTTACAGCGCGTTGACTCGGACTGGAAAACCATTATTGAGGACAGGCCAAAAGAGCATACCTATACCTATATTTACGAGCAGGATGGCAGCGTGGAAGGGTACATAACCTATCGCGGCGGCAAGCGCGAAGAAACTCGGCTGCGCGAGTTTATCTATCTGACCCGCCGCGCGCAACAAGGATTATTTGGCCTGCTACGCCGCCACGATATGCAGATTGACAAGTTTGTATGGAACGCGCCCGGTGACGATCTGCTGTACTCGCAGCTAACGCATTGGGATGTGGAAACCAAACTGCGTCCGTGCATCATGGGGAGGATTGTGGATGTTGTCGGCGCTCTGCAAGCGTGGAAGCCACTTCAGCCCACACAGGCGGATTTTGTATTGCAAGTGGAAGACAAACACGCGCCGTGGAATCAAGGCCGGTGGCGCGTAACAAGCACAGACGGGCAAACAACCGTAACCGCCACAAACGACGCTGCCGATCTCGAAATGGACATTCAGGCGCTGACGCAGGCGTATTTCGGGACGCCCTCCGTTGCGGAATTGCGCCGCGCCGAACGCCTGACAATCCACACCGAACGCGCCGCCGAACAATTGGCGCAATTGCTCGACGGCCCGCCAATGTGGGTCAACGACGGCTTCTAGGACGAACAAACCACCCGCTTCGCTAGAGACACAGAGACACAGAGGAAAAGCCAATGCGAGAAGGAGAGAAGGGAGAAACCGCGTTCCTTCTTTTATCTCCTCTTTTTTCTCGTATCGGTTCTTCCTCTGTGTCTCTGTGTCTCTAGCGAAGCGGGTGGTTCATTACTCTACCGTGACGCTTTTGGCAAGGTTGCGCGGCTGGTCTATTTCGCAGCCTCGGACGCGGGCGACATGGTACGCCAACAACTGCATCGGAACCATTGCTACAATCGGCATCAGGGCATCATGGGTATTGGGAACCATGATGATCTGATCGGCGCAATCGGGGGCTTCCGCGCCCTCGCGCACGACGGCGATAATGGTTCCCTCCCGCGCTTTCACTTCCTTTAAGTTGCTGACCATCTTTTCGTTGGTGGCGGTTTGCGTACAAAAGCCCACAACCGCAACGCCGGGTTCCACGAGCGCAAGCGGGCCGTGCTTCATTTCCCCTGCCGGGTACGCTTCCGCGTGGAGGTAGGAAATCTCCTTCAATTTCAGCGCGGCTTCCAGCGCGGCGGCGAAATCGTACCCGCGTCCCAGATAAAAGTAACTGTGGTGCTGCGACAGCAACTCCGCCATAGACGCAATGTAGGCATCCTGCGCCAAACATTGCTCGATTAGTTCGGGCAGGTGGCGCAAGGCATCAGGCAAGGATGAAGGATGAAGGATGAAGGATAAATCCGTTGCCGATTTTCGATTTTCGATTGCCGATTGCACTCCTTCTGTCTTATTTTCTTCTTCCTGTTCCCTGTTCCCTGTTCCCTGTTCCCTGAATTGCGCCAAATACAGTCCGAGCAGCGTCAGGGCGGTGAGTTGGGCGAGGTAGGCTTTGGTGCTGGCGACGCCGATCTCGGGGCCGGCCTGCGTGAGGAGAACGGCGTCGGCTTCCCGCGCCAGGGTGCTGCCGACGACGTTGACAACGGCCAGAGTCGTCGCGCCTTTGGCTTTGGCTTCGCGCATGGCCGCAAGGGTGTCCGCCGTTTCGCCGGATTGCGAAATCAGCACCACAAGGGTTTCTTCATCCACCAGCGGATCGCTGTAGCGGAACTCGCTGGCAACGCTCGCTTCTACGGGGCGGCGCAGCAATTGCTCGAACAGGCGCTTGCCGACCACGCCCGCATGATAGGCCGTGCCGCAGCCCACAATCGCCACGCGCCGAAACTTTTCCCAATCCGTCGGCGTGAGCGAAATACCGGGCAGGGATATGCTGCCGTTCTCATTCAGGCGTCCGCGCAGCGTGTCGCGCACCGTGCGCGGCCCCTCGTAAATCTCTTTTAGCATGAAGTGGGCAAAACCGCCCTTTTCCGCCGCCGCATCGTCCCACGTCACGTTCAGCGGAACGCGCTCCACAGGTTCGCCAATCGCATTGGTGACGCAAACCCCGTCCGGCGTCAGCATGGCAAAATCGCCATCCTCAAGCAAGATCACCCGGCGCGTATAGCGCATCACGGCGGGTATGTCGGACGCCAGAAAATTCTCGCCCTCGCCCAATCCAATCACAAGGGGCGAGTCTTTCCGCGCCACAAAAACCGTATCCGGCGCATCCTGCGAAATCACGGCGATAGCATACGAGCCGGTCACGCGCAACAGGGCGCGGCGAATAGCGGTAGAAAGCAAGGATGAAGGATGAAGGATGAAGGATGAAGTCTCTTCTTCTGTTCCCTGTTCCCTGTTCCCTGTTCCCTTCACTTCTTCAAACGTAGCGCTAATCAAATGCGCCAACACTTCCGTGTCGGTTTCTGAAGCGAAGACGATGCCCTGTTCGATCAGTTCGCGGCGCAGTTCGGCGTAGTTTTCGATGATGCCGTTATGTACGACGGCGATGCGGCCTGTGCTGTCGCGGTGCGGGTGGGCGTTGGCTTCACTGGGGCGGCCATGCGTGGCCCAGCGCGTGTGGGCGATGGCGACATGCGACTGGTGCGGCGTCGTTTCTAAGACGCGCTCCAGATTGGCGATTTTGCCTACCGCCCGCACGATCTGAATCTGCGTACAGTTGGGAAACGCGATGCCCGACAAGTCGTAGCCGCGATATTCCAGCCGCTTCAGATTGGTCAGCGCGGTTTCCACCGCCGCGCCGTGTCCCACATAACCGGTGATTCCACACATGGTACAGGTTCCTTATAGTTCAAATTGGTTTGGTGTTCAGGTATTCAGGTATTCAGGTGTTCGGGTGTTCAGGTGTTCAAGCATTGAGTTGTTCAGTTGATGCTTGTTAATCATAAGATTAATAATCAATAAGATTAAGAAGAACCTTACGGTTTGCTGCTTCCTGAACACCTGAACACCTGAATACCTGAATACCTACATTTCAGGACGGATTCACGGTTGGTTCGTGACAGTTTTAGCCGCTTCAAAGACAAAAATAGTTCCCTGCCGCTTCAAACGTTCCGCAAGGGCGATCATTTCCTCGCGCTGCGCTTCGGTCAGGGTATCGGTGACTAAGCGGACGGTTTTGCCTTCCAGAGTGGGACCGCCGAAGCCCCAGGGATGCCGACGGCCTAATTTTGTACTGTCGGCGGCAATGATGATTTCCGGCACGTTGGCGAGGAGTTGTTTCAGAAACGCGGCTTCTTCGGCGCGGTGGGAGTACAGGTCAAGCGACCCGTGCGTTCCATTGCCGAACAGGACGCCGCTGGCTCCGCAGATGGCAACACTCGGCTGAAACGCGCTGTGAAACTCCGGGGTGTGGAACGCGCAATCGTCGGCAACGTAGATTTCGCCCAAGACGCCCGCCGACAATCCCCCCGCCACCAATTCCAGCAGGGAGGGAACGCTGTTGGTGAAGACAATGAGATTGTGCGGCGACTCGCCTTCGATATGGGCGCGACGCATCTCCTGCGCGACGGCATAAGTGGTGCTGCCTGCCGTGAGCGCGACAGCCAGATCATCCGGCAGGGAACACACAATCGCGCGGGCAATCGCCTGCTTGCTGGCCGCGTTGCGTCCCAACTGGTCGGTGAAGTAACCGGGACTGTACCCGGAACGCGCCACCATGACTTTACTGCGCCGCACTTCCAGGCCGTTGACCCGCTGTAGCATCTTTTGCAGATGGTCCAGGTCGCGGCGGATGGTACGCGCGTCGCATTGCAAGTTGGCGGCAAGCGCGTCCAGTTCCTGCGCATCCTCGGTTTCGGAAAGCAGTTCCAGCAGGCGCATACGGCGCGAGTCGGCTTGTTCTGCCATGAACGTTACAGCCTCCCGGCAAATGATGAAGGAAAAGGGAAAGAGGTTTGAATAAAACGGCTCCTGCGCTGAAAACAACGCGCCTATGTCTCATTATGGCAGCACAGGGACACAATATCAAGGGTAAAATGCACAAATTCTTCAAATTCGTGACAAAAAGATTACCGAGAATAAGATTAGTGGCGACGGAAAAATTGTTCTTGACAGTTGGCGCGGAATTTCTTACAATGCAAGGAGAAAATGTTGAAGAAGAAATGTTGAACGATGAGGGCAAGCAGGGTAAAGCGCGAACGATGCAGAAATTAGGCAGGAGCCGAACAGGAATGACGAAGAAAGGAGCGGAATGTGAGCGGTGAAGGAACGCGCAAGCGAATACGTGGCGGGCGCAGGCGGCGCAGGCGGCTGTTATTGCTGCTGTCGGGCGCAAGTTGTATGCTGTTGACCGTTTTAGGCATCGGCAGGCGGCTTCTGCACCGCAAGCCGGAAACGCCGCCGACACTGCCGCCGGTTGTGGTCGCGCCCCTCGTGCCGCTTGGCCCGCCCGGCATTGTGATCCATCATTCCGAGTCGCCCGCCGTGTATCACGGTATAGCCATGAACGCCGCCCGCTTGGAAGACATTCACCACCAGGAACACCCGGACTGGAAAACGGAGTACGAGGGCAAAACCTACTACATCGGCTACCACTATGTTATTTTGCCGGATGGCACGGTGGAAACCGGACGGCCTGAAGGCTGCATCGGCTCCCATGCCCGCTCGCATAACGATTGGATCGGCATTTGTCTGATTGGAGGCTTTCAAACCAACAATCACTGGTTCCCGGAAACGCCGACAAAAGCGCAGATGAAAGCCCTCGTCGCGTTATGCGAGCATCTCATGTCGAAGTACCACATTCCGCCCGATCTGGTGAAGCGACACCGCGACATCAATGATACATGGTGTCCCGGCGACCGCTTTCCTTACAACAAACTGCTGGCGCAACTGCAAACGTATGCCGCTACGCACCCCGAAACCAAAGCCATCCCCGGCAGAATCGTCTCGCTGGAACATCCGCCGCCCCCCGGAAGGAAGAAGAAGGACAAGGCTGCGGACGACAAACATAAAATGATTTAGCCCTGCGCGGTTATGGCTGTCAATCCAAAATGCGCCTGCCGCGCAATAGGCGTTATCGCGCTCCGTGCTGCAGGAGATAATTGACAATCTCAAAGTGGTGTTGGGCATCCGCGATGCGCAGCAGGGACGTATTCTCGCCATCTGCGGCGTTGACCTGCGCGCCGTGTTCGACCAGCATCTGCACGTTTTCCAGCGAACCGCTCCGGCAGGCCAGCATCAGCGCGGTTTCTCCCTTGTGGTTGCGCAGGTTGACATTGGCGTGATGCTCCACCAGCGCGCGGACAATGGCGACGAAATTGCCGCTGTTACCACGTGAAGAATCGTTGGTGAAGCGGGCGGCAAACATCAGGGGCGTATCGCCGTCCGGCGTGGCAAGGTCGGGGTTCGCGCCATAGCGCAGCAGCGTTTGCGTGGTCTGCACCGAACCGACAGCCGACGCCGTACATAAGGCCGGAAACCCTTGATCGCCACGGACGTTGGGATCGCAGCCCATTACCAGCGCTTCCTCCACTTTCGGCGAGTTGGCGCAGTCAATCCACATCCACACGTCTCGATTATGCCACTGATGGTACAGCCAGAAACAGCATTGCAGCAGGATGAGCGCGCAAACGCCGCCCGCGCAGGCCAGCGCTTGGCGTATAGGAGCCGATAATCGTCGCAGGCGCATACAGTGTCTCCTTAATTTAGGGTTTTAGGGTTTTAGGGTTCTATGTTTTTAGGGTAAGGTCACAGTGGTTATTTGTTCAACCCTAACCACCTGGAACCCTAAAACCCTAAAACCCTATTCACGAGCTTCGCAACCGGGACAGAAACTGTTCAAAATTGTGCTGCGGTTCGTAGCCCAATTCGGCGGCTTTGCGGATGTCGTAGCGCGTGTGGATATGCGGAACATGCAGGCCGTGCTGCGCCAGCAGTTCCGTCGCGCCCGGATAATAGCGCTCGATTACGCTGTCCGGGTCGCTTGCCAGTTCCGGCCAATCTTCGTCCACGAATGGCTTGGCGCTTTGAATCAAGAAAGTCTCGCACTTGAACTCTTCCGCCACGATTGCGCCCAACGCCAGTTCATTGGCCTGCGCCACGTCCTCGCGATCCAGCCAGTTGTCCAGACGCCCCATGCCGGCCACTTTCCAGTCGGCGGGCATGAACATGCCGTAGCGCAAAATGGCGATGCGGAATCCATGCGCGCGGGCGTAATAGCGGCACATCTCTTCACTCAAATGCTTCGTCATCGGGTAGAGATGGGTGGGAATGGAGGGCACGTTTTCATCCATCACCCGAATCCCGCGCATTCCCTCTCCATAAACCTGATCGGTGGAAGAATACACCAGATTAGGAATCTGGTGCAGCAGCATGGCGCGCAGAATGTTATGGGTTCCGGTAACATTGACGCTGTAATAGTCGTCCACGTTGCGCGAATCCGCCGCTGCGGAATGAAACGCGACCGCATGGATAATGGCGTCACAGCCCTGCATCGCATGAGTGACGGCAGCCGCGTCCCGAATGTCGGCCTGGATGCTGACGCTGCCTTCCGGCGCGAACATCGGCTCCAGATCGAACAACACCAACTGATGCCCCGAACCCAATAAGCGAGGGACTAACGCAAGAGGAAAGTTGCCCCGCGCCCCCGTAATCAGTATCTTCATTCTATAGTAGTTCCTTCCAATCACCCAACACCCAACACCTGACACCCAACACCAATGGATTGCTACTTGCATTGTAGTACGTATCCCGTTCCCGGTCAAGCGTTTTGCGAAAATAGTCTTTGTTCGGACGCGACAAAGGGAGCAGAACCCTTGATACAAGGAAGAAGCGGGAACTAAGCCCTGATATATTACGTTGCAATGATGTATCGAGCCGATTTGCAGTATGTGGCTTAATACCTCTTTACTTCCGTATCGCAAACGCAAGGAACTTTTTCCACAGAACAGGATAGCCAAAGATGGAACCAAAACGCGCATTGGTGACGGGAGCGACAGGGTATGTCGGCGGACGGCTTGTTCCCCTGCTGCTGCAAAAAGGGGTTCGGGTTCGCTGCATGGCGCGGCAGCCGCGCCAATTGGAAGGCCGTTTTGACGGCAACCTTGCCGCGCCGGGACAACTGGAAATCGCCGCCGGGGATGTGCTGAACCCGGAAGGTTTGGAGGCCGCGCTTCAGGGTGTGGATACGGCTTACTATCTCATCCACGCGATGGGCAGCAGCGCAAAAGGGTTTGAAGAACGCGACAAGATTGGCGCGATGAATTTTGCTAACGCGGCGGCAAAGGCGGGTGTTCGCCAAATTATTTATCTCGGCGGCTTGGGCAAGCGCGAGGAAGACACTTCCGCGCATTTGCACAGCCGGCATGAAGTAGGCGATGTGCTGCGCGCCGGCAAGGTGGCTGTGACGGAACTGCGGGCGGCGGTAATCGTCGGGGCAGGCAGCGCGTCGTTCGAGATGCTGCGCAGCCTGACCGAAAAGTTGCCGTTCATGCTGTGTCCGAAGTGGGTCAACACGCGCACACAGCCGATTTTTATCAACGACGCGCTTGCCTATCTCGTGGGCGCAATGGAGTGCGAGGCGTGTGGCGGGCGCATACTCGACATTGGTGGCCCGGATGTGATGACGTACAAGGAAATGATGCTTGCGTATGCCGAAGTACGCCATCTAAAACGGACAATCATAGATGTGCCCGTACTGACGCCGCACCTGTCCGCCTACTGGGTCAACTTGATGACGACCATCCCCGCGTCCATTGCGTTCCCCCTGATTGAAGGCTTGCGCTCCGAAACCATCGTTGAAAACGACGAGGCGCAACGGTTGCTTCCGCTTCCGCTCACGCCGTTCCGCGAAGCCGTTGCCCGCGCGCTCCGCGATACGAGTGACGCCAAAGTACCGACTCGCTGGTCGGGAGCGACGCGGGGACAAGTGCCGCGCATGCTGGACGCCACGCCGCCGGACAAAACCTTGATTCGCAACCAACAGATCGTCGAGACACGAGCAAGCGCGGAAATGCTGCACCGAGCGACAGCGCGTATCGGCGGCAAAGTGGGCTGGTATTATGCGGATTTCCTGTGGGAGATTCGCGGGGCCATGGATCGGCTGATTGGCGGCGCGGGAGTGCGCCGGGGCAGGCGCGACCCGGAGCAAGTGGCAATCGGGGATGCCATAGATTTTTGGCGCGTGGAGGATTATACGCCCACGCGCCTGCTGCTGCGCGCGGAAATGATCGTGCCGGGGCGGGCATGGCTGGAGTTCCAAATCAAAGAGTTAGGCAACGGCACACGCCAGTTGGCGCAGACAGCCTATTACTATCCCAACGGTATTTTGGGTTACGCTTACTGGTATGCCTGCCTGCCGTTCCATGTTTTTGTGTTTGGCGGCATGGCGCGCAACATTGTCCAATGGGCTGAGAAAGCGGAGCAAATCGAAAATCAAGCGTATGCCAATAACGCGGCGTGAAACGCGAAGCAGAAGTCAAAGAGCAGAATAAATCCCATTCTTTAACTTCTGTTATCTGCGGCGGAAGTTAAATTCGCCCGACACGAATCCCTTGAAATAGCGTATGCTATAGCGGTACAAGTTGTAGAAGCAATTCTGAAGAAAAGATTGCGTGGCATGGCCTGACGAACCACTATTAGTAATGCTATTTACAGGGTAATTTCGTGGACAACAAAATTGTGAACTCCGATGAATCCTTTCCGCCGCGTTCCCGTTCGCTTTCGGGGCTGGACGCGCTTAATTCCGTTTCTCACGCCGCCGCATTGGACGCGCTGGCGCAGGCCGTTCGTGGCGAAGATGCAGATATAGATGTGGGATTGGCGGCCCTGCTCATTGCTGTAAACCACTATCCCCATCTGGACGTGGCGGCGTATATGCGGAAATTGGACGCATTGGCGCAGGGCGCGCGCAGCCGCATCGGCAGAACCCGCCGCGCCGAAAAAATCGTGGAAGCCCTGAACGCTTATTTGTTTGAAGAGCGGCAATTTCAGGGCAACGCCGAAGACTATTACAACCCCGCCAACAGTTTTCTCAACGAGGTTCTGGATACGCGCCGGGGATTGCCCATTACCCTGAGCATTGTCTACATGGCCGTCGCGCAGCGTCTGGAACTGCCCGTCAGCGGCGTCGGCCTGCCCCTGCATTTCATCGTGCGCTACGATCCTCCTGCTTCCCGCCTCGGAAACACGCCGCCCATTCTCATAGACCCCTTTTACGGCGGAGAAATTCTGACGCCTGAACAATGCCGGGAGCGCATCGAGCGCATCATGGGCCGCGCCATCGGCTTCGACCCCGCTTATTTGCAGCCCACGCCCAACCGCCTGATCCTGTACCGCCTGCTCAACAATTTGAAACAAGTGTATGTGCAGCGCGAGGAGCCGGCAAACGCCGGGCGCGTCGTGGAGCAAATGCTGGTGATTATGCCGGACAGCGTGGAAGATATTCGTGACCGGGGCTTGCTGTTTTTGCAGGAACGCGCCTTTTCTCGTGCCATCAACTGGCTGACCCGCTATCTGGAACGCATGCCCAAAGCGGAAGACGCCGGCCATATCCAGCGCGCCATTCAGCAGGCGTATATTTTGCGGGCGCAGTTGAATTAAGGTGTCCCATGGCAGCTTCCGTAACAAGCGGCGAATACACGATGCGGCGACTGCGGCGGGCGACCGAAATAGGGAGTCTTGCGGCGGTTCTGATTGGCTTGTGCGCCGGCGTGGGATGGGCGACGGACTTGCATCTGCTGGCGAGTCTGCGCTCCGATTATATCCCGATGGCTCCGAGTACCGCCCTCGCGTTTCTCCTGCTGGGTGCGGCTCTATTTTGCCATGCGCGGTTTCCGCCTGCGCCCTCCGTTCGGATTTTTGGCGGCGCGGCGGTTGGATTGGTGTTGCTGCAAAGCGGGCTGAGTCTGGTGGGCTACGCGCTGAATGTTCCTATGGGGCTGGATGTGGAAAAACATCTGGTACACAGTCCCGGCATGTTTGGCGCGGTTTCCGCAGGCCGCATGTCTCCCCTTGCCGCCCTGAGTTTGATTGCGGTGGGCGTTGCCCTGCTCCTGCTTCTCCTCCCTCGTTCGCGCCAATCGCAGCGCGCCGTAAGCGCGGCAGCCGCCTGCGCGTCCCTCGTCATGGGCGCATATCTTGTCGTGCTGCTTGGCTATCTGTATGGCACGCCCCTGCTGTATGGCGGCAAGGTAATTCCCGTCGCGCTGACGTCCACGCTGGCGTTCCTCTTTCTCAGTAGCGCCTTGATTGCCGCTTCCGGCCCGGACCATTTTCCCCTGCGCTCCTTCGTGGGAACCTCGGCCCGCGCCCTGTTGCTGCGCGCGTTTCTGCCTGTTACGGTTGTGGTTGTGCTTGCCAACGGCATTTTGTACAACGTGGTTCCCGGCGCGGTTCGCCTGAACCATGCGCTCTTGGGCGCGATGTCCGCCCTGCTTTCCGGCCTGGTTATCAGTCTGGTGGTTTCGCGCACAGCCGGCATCATCGGCGACAAAATTGACCGCGCGGAACGGGAGCGCAGTCAGGCCGAAGAAGGATTGCGCGAAGAGCGGGCGGAATTGGAAGTGCGGGTACAGGCGCGGACGGCGGAACTTGCCAACCTGAACGGCGCGCTGCAAGCGCAGGTGCGCGAGCGTCAGGAAGCCGAGCAAGCCTTACAAGATTCGGAAGCGCTGTACCATTCCCTCGTGGAAAACCTGCCCCTGAACATTTTCCGCAAGGATCGGGAAGGCCGCTTTACCTTCGCCAACGCGCTGTTTTGCCGCATGGCGGGCTTTCCCATAGAAGCCTTGCTTGGCAAAACCGATTTTGACTTGTTTCCCGAAGATTTGGCGCGTAAGTACCGCGAAGATGACGCGGGCGTGATGGCAACCGGGCAGACGTTTGAAACCACGGAAGCGCATCAGGCTCCGGGCGGGGATATGACGTATGTGCAGGTGCTGAAAACGCCGGTTCGGGATGCGCAGGGCGAGATTGTGGGTACGCAGGCGATTTTTTGGGACGTTACGCCGCGCAAGCAGGCCGAAGAAGCCATGCAAAAGGCCAAACAGATCGCGGAAGCGGCTAATCGCTCCAAGTCCGATTTTCTCGCCAACATGAGCCACGAGATACGGACGCCCATGAACGGCATCATTGGCATGACCGAACTCGCGCTGGATACCCCGCTCACGCAGGAGCAGCGGGAGTACCTGACGACCGTAAAATCTTCGGCGGATTTGCTGTTGGACCTGCTCAACGACATTCTGGACTTTTCCAAGATCGAAGCGGGCAAACTGGATTTGGAAGAATTGCCGTTCAGCCTGCACGACAGTTTGGAAGACACGCTCAAAACGCTGGCCGTGCGCGCGCACAACAAGGGACTGGAACTGGCGGCGCATGTGCCTCCCGAAGCGCCGGATACGCTCCTTGGCGATGCGGGGCGCTTGCGGCAAATCGTGGTCAATCTGGCGGGCAATGCGATCAAGTTCACGGAACGCGGCGAGGTTGTGGTTGACGTGGAAGTGGAATGGCAGACGGAAACGGAAACCAGCCTGCATTTTGCCGTGCGCGATACGGGCATCGGTATTCCGCCCGAAAAGCAGCGCATAATTTTCGAGGCGTTTTCGCAGGCGGATATTCCACGACGCGGCAGTATGGCGGCACGGGGCTTGGGCTGGCGATTTCGCTGCAATTGGTAACGATGATGGGCGGGCGCATCTGGGTGGAAAGCGAACCGGGAGTGGGCAGCGTGTTCCATTTCACTGCCCGCTTCGGCATACAGCAGGGCGTTGTGGCAAAACCGCGCCAAGCCCATGCCGATGTCAGCGTCCGCGACCTGCCCGTATCTGGTCGTGGATGACAACGCCACGAACCGGCGCATTTTGCAGGAAATGCTCACCAATTGGGGCATGAAGCCGATTATGGCCGAAAGCGGGCGCGAAGCGATGGCGATCATGGAGCAGCGGGTCTGTCCGGGGCGAAACCTTCCCGCTCGTGCTGCTGGACGGCATGATGCCGGAAATGGACGGCTTCGACCTCGCCGAACAGATCAAGCAGCACCCGGAAATGGCAAGCGCGGCGGTGATGATGCTGTCTTCGGCGGGGCAGTCGGGGGATCGCGCCCGCTGCCGTGACCTGGGTATCGCGTCCTACCTTGTCAAGCCGATCAAGCAATCGGAATTGCTGGATACCATTCTAAGCGCACTGGCGGTTCTGCCCGGCTACACGGAAGAAGAGTTTTCCGCGCCGACGCTGGAAGCATCTTTCGCTCAGGGAACGTCTTCCACGTCGCCACAGGAAACATCTTCCGGCTTCGCCACACAGGGGATGAATGCGCGACGGGGAGTAAATTCGGAGCAGGGAGCGAAACCCTTTGAGACGGGTACGCCTGCAAGCTCCGCGCAAACGCCGCTGCATATCCTGCTGGCCGAAGACAACGCCGTCAATCAGCGCGTTGCTTCGCGTATTCTGGAAAAGCGCGGTCATTCCGTCGTTGTGGCTGGTGACGGAATGCAGGCATTGGAAGCGTATGCCACGCAGCCGTTCGACCTGATTTTGATGGACGTGCAAATGCCGGAAATGGACGGCTTTGAAGCGACGGCGGCAATCCGCGCTCACGAACAATCCGCTTCCGCGTCCAAAAACGCCGCTTCCGAGACGGGTATAAAGCGTATCCCCATTATTGCCATGACCGCCCACGCCATGAAGGGAGACCGTGAGCGCTGTTTGGCGGCGGGAATGGACGGCTATGTCACCAAGCCGGTTCAGGCCAACGAACTGCTGTCCGCTATCGAAGCGCTAATGCCTGTTGCTCCACCGGCTGCCGTTTCAACGCCTGCGGATGAAAAACTTGCTTCAGCGCAAGAGGATACCCCCGCGCTCCCCGTATTCGACCCGGCAGTGATTTTGTCGCACGTCGAAGACGACCGGGAATTGCTGCAAGAAATTATTGGGCTGTACTTTGAAGGCATGCCCCGCATGATGGCGGATGTGGAAAACGCGCTTACGCAGCAGGATGCGGACGCTTTGGAACGCGCCGGACACACGCTGAAAGGCTCCGTCAGCAACTTCGGCGCGCAGGCCGCTTTCGAGGCCGCGTACAAGGTGGAGCGTATCGGGCACAGCAGCAATCTGGCAGGCGCGGCGGAGGCTGTTGAGCAATTACAGCAGGAAATCGCCCGCCTGACCGAAGCAATGACGGCGTTTAAGGCCGAAGAATTGTGAACGCTCTATGAAAATCCTGATTGCTGAAGATGATCCTATTCCGCGCCGACTGCTGCAAGCCTCGCTGACGAAAAGCGGCTACGAGGTTGTGGTGGCGCGGGACGGGAATGAGGCGTGGGAGGCGCTGCAGGCCGAAGACGCGCCCAAATTGGCGATATTGGACTGGCTGATGCCCGGAATGGATGGCGTGGACGTGTGTCGTCGCGTTCGGCAGCGGGCTAACGCGCCTTACGTTTACCTGCTCCTGCTGACTTCCAAAGACAGCAAGGAGGATGTTGTCCGGGGCATGGACGCGGGCGCGGACGATTATCTTACCAAGCCGTTCGACCCGCACGAATTGCAGGTGCGCCTTCATGCCGGACAGCGTATTCTGGAATTGGAAGCCGCCCTGCTTCGCTCTTATGAAGAATTGGAGCGGGCGCATCGGCGCGAAGGCGAAACCGGGGCCAAAATCCAGCAGACGCTGCTGCTGGAACCGCCGCCGCCCCACTATGGCGGAATGGAGGTCGCCGCGCTGACCATTCCCTCGCAGCAGATAGACGGCGATTTTTACGACTTTTTTACGCACCCGAACCCGTATCTGGATGTGGTTGTCGGTGACGTGATGGGCAAGGGAATCGCCGCCGCCCTGCTCGGCGCAGCCATCAAAAGCCAATTTCTGCGCGCCCTGAGCCACCTCTTAATTGCCGAACACGGACGCCTGCCCGACCCGGAAGTGATTGTCGCTGCCGTGCATCAAGCCGTCACGGGGCAGTTCATCGGGCTGGAATTTTTTGCCACGCTGTGTTACGCCCGCTTCGATCCCAAACAGCAACAGGTCACGTTTGTAGACTGCGGCCACACCAAAACCATCCGCTTTCGGCCCGCAACGGGCGTATGCGACACGCTGGAAGGCGACAACATGCCCCTCGGCGTCAGTGAAAAGGAAGTGTACCGGCAGGCGACAGTCGCGTGTCAGGAAAGCGACGTGTTTTGCTTTTACTCGGACGGCGTGACGGAAGCCCACAACCCTTCAGGAGAACAGTTCGGCGCAGACAGGCTGACAGCCATCATACAGGAAAGCGGACACGACAGCGCCCAGGAACTCATTGACGCTATTCACCGTGCCGTCGTCACGTTCTCGCAAAAAGCGAAGTTTGCCGATGACCTGACGTGCGTAGTGGTGAAAATGGGCGGGCAAGGCGTTTCTTGTGTCATGGACGCCGAAAATGCTACCCTTGCAATAGACGCAAAAAACGACTGCCGCTGCAATGGACGCGGAAAGCGCGGCTCCTGCGATAGTCCGGAAAGAAACTGGCCCTCTACAGGGAGGAGGCGAGACTGCTCCTGCCACATTGGAAATCACTAGCGATCTGGCGCAACTGGCAGCCGTTCGCGCGTTCGTTCGTGACTTTTGTGTTCGCAGTTCGCGTGGCAACCCCGACGAAGACGGCATTGCGCAACTGGAAATCGCCGTCAACGAGGCGTTGAGCAACGTCATCCGCCACGCCTACGAGGGACAAGCCGACCGGCACATTCAGGTAGTGGCGTCCTTCTCCGAGGATGGCGTTGCCATTGAACTGCACCATCATGGCCTGCCCTTCAGCCCCAACAACGCCCCGCCGCCAAGTTTCGACGGCTCCCGCGACGGCGGCTTCGGCGTTTACATGATTGCGCAAAGCGTGGATGCCGTCCACTACGCTCAGGATGCGAACGGGCGGAACACGATTCGGTTGGTTAAGCAGATGAAATACGTGAGGTGTTGGGTGTTCAGGTGTTCGGGTGTTCGGAAGATGCCTCGTTCAACGTAAGCTGCATTGTCCCGAATACCCGAACACCCGAACACCCGAACACCCACCCAGGAGAATTACGATGGAATTGGCGAAGGAGCAGGAAGGCGACGTTGTGATTGTTACGCCGCAGGGGGAGTTTCTGGACGCGAGCAATGCCGAGGCGTTCAAGCGGGACAGCGCGGCTTTGCTGGAAGGCAAGGCGCGGGTCGTGTTCGACATGAGTCGGCTGCAATTCGTGGACAGCGCGGGATTGGGCGCATTGCTGTCGTGTATGCGAAAACTAAGCGGCGCGGGCGGCGACTTGAAATTAGTTGGCCTTTCCAAACCGGTACGCGCCACCTTTGAAGTATCGCGGATGCACCGCATTTTCGACATCTACGCGACAAAAGAAGAAGCAGTCAAGGCGTTTGAAGCGTAGCGAGTCGCAATAACGTTTACATCTTTGGGCGGGCTTCATTGACATTAATCAAAGTTTTCCCGTCTACCAACGAACAAACAGCTTATGATAAAACGAGGAAGGTTGCGGCGGCATCTGCCTCGAACTCCTTGACAGCCTCAAGATTGTCCCGCAAAACTCTTTCGATGGCATGAGTGGAACAATTACCAAGCCTTACCCAAATTACCTTTGGCGGGTAGCCTCGAACCAAGCTGCGCTGATGGAAATCAGAGTCTTTGGAAACAATCGTAAAGTTGTTTCGCTTGGCATAATCCCATATTATTGTGTCGCTCGCTTCTTTGAGACCGGCATCACCTACATGCTGAGAGGTAGGGTAAACATCTGCCAGAGCGCCCACAAGCCGGTAGGATAGGTTCTGGTCAAATAAAAGTTTCATACCGGTACGCCGAGCAGCTTACGCTCACGATCAGCCGCGAAGGCAAGACACGCTTTGAGGTCTTCGTGGGTGAGGTCAGGAAAGTCTTCCAATATTTCTTCTTCCGTCATATCAGAAGCCATGTAATCTAAAACGTCGTAGACAGTGATGCGCAAACCGCGAATACAGGGCTTGCCGCCGCGCTTGTCTGGTTCGATGGTGATGTAGTTCTGGTAGTTCATAACACACCTTCTACTCTCTTGAAGAATACGGCATATCCCTCTATGTACGTCTGCTACAAACACACTCTCTTCTGGAAGAAGGAAGCGCCATGCAAACAGTTAAGGGAACGTTCCGTATATTGCTTGTCATTATAGCGGAGAACTTACGCGGTGTCAACCACTTATGAAGACGGGAATGAGTTGAACAGAACTGATTTTATCCTTCTTCAATGTTCAAGCATTGCGCATCAAATGTAGTTTGTAGGCCGCACAAGATTTTAGCGGACAGGAACGCGAACAATTTAGCCTTCGCCCTGCAAGGGAGAAGGTAGCCCCCGACGGATGAGGGTAGAGGCTTTCAATACCACAGGGAGAAACGTATGACGACACCATCTCGACGAGATTTTCTCAAAACGACAACCACAACGGGCGCGGCGGCGGCACTGCTGGCGACGGGCAATTATGCGTATCCGCAGGGCGCGAAGAAACTGAGCGTCGGGCTTATCGGGTGCGGCGGGCGCGGCACGGGCGCGGCGGCGCAGGCGCTCAATGCGGACCCGGACGCGATTTTAACCGCAATGGGCGATGTGGCGCAGTCGCAGATTGACAACAGCCTGAGCGCGTTGAAGGGCGAAGCGTCGGTTGCCGGTCGGGTACAGGTGACGCCCGAACACAGCTTTGTCGGGCTGGACAGCTACAAGAAAGTGCTGGACAGCGGCATTGACGTGGTGCTGATGGCCTCGCCGCCCGGTTTCCGCCCGCAGCATATTATCGCTTCGGTGGACGCGGGCAAGCATGTGTTCGCGGAAAAGCCGATGGGCACGGATGCCATCAATGTTCATGCCGCGCTGGAAGCGGCGAAACGGGCGCAGGCGAAAAATCTCGCGTTCGTGTCCGGTTTCTGCTGGCGGTACAATCCGCCGCACCGCGCCTTTTACAAGCGCATCCACGAGGGCGCGATAGGGCAGGTGCGCTCGGTTTACGCCACGTACCTGACCGGGCCGGTGAAGCCGATGCCGCCCGCCAACACGCGCCCGGCAGGCATGAGCGACGTGGAATGGCAAATCCGCAACTGGTACAACTTCGTGTGGCTGTCAGGCGACGGGCTGGTGGAGCAGGCGTGTCACAGCATTGACAAGATTTTATGGGCGATGAACGATGTTCCGCCGCTGCGCTGCGTGGGAACGGGCGGGCGCGTTTTGCCCAATAACGAGGGCAACATCTACGACCACATAGACGTGTTTTACGAGTGGGCGGACGGCAGGCGGGCAACGATGGCGCAGCGCCAAATTCCCTCCCCCTACAACGACAACTCGGACTACATCACGGGTTCAAAGGGCGAGGGCATCATCAAGGGCGGCAGCGTGGAAACGCATGGCGATACGGCGTGGAAGTACGAGGGGCCGCAAAAGAACATGTATCAGGTGGAGCATGACGAACTGTTCGCGTCCATCCGCAAAAACATGCCGCTCAACGACGGCGAGCGCATGGCGCGGAGTACGCTGATGGGCTTGATGGGGCGCATGGCGGCGTATACGGGCGAAGAGATCACATGGGAGCAGATGCTGAAATCGCAGGAGCGTCTGGTTCCCGTCAAACTGGAATGGAACATGAGCCTGCCGATTGCGCCCCTCGCCATTCCCGGCAAAAACACGTTCGTGTAATTAAAGCCCTCACCCCAACCCCTCTCCCACAAAACGTATTTCTGCTTCGCTTTGGAAATACGTTTTGTGTGAGAGGGGCTAATTTGAGTTTGACCAACTCCCCCGATAATTTGCGCTCTTCGCCAACACCTGACACCTGACACCTGACACCTGAAACCTGCACACCCTGACCACGTATTTCAAGCACTACCGCAGGCGGATGCAGACGACGTTTCGGAACCGGCAGGGGCAGCCAACCAGTTTCCGGCGCGAACTACAGGCACAGGCAACCCACTTGCGGCGCGTGATTTTACATCAGGAACCCTACGCGCCGTTTGAATTTCAGGTAGGCGGGCCGCATGACGATATTGCCCAACGCGACAAACCGGCGCAAACCTTGCTCAAGTACCAAAAGAAAAAGTGATTTTGCCTCAGCAGCAAAGACAAGGGTAAGCCAGTGTCGGCGCTAACCTCCAAAACGCTCAAAATAGGGTAGGTTAGCGCCGGAAAAATAATCTCAACATGCTTGACAACACACGAAAAATACGCTATACTGGCTCTATGTTTCCGAGGTTAGCGCCGATGAGAAGGAAACATGAGATAGAGGGTTGCAACCCGACCTCTTCCCCGTAGGGGATTGAAACGGATAGTTTTGCAAGTAGGCATCTTCTGTCACGGCGTCATAGTTGCAACCCGACCTCTTCCCCGTAGGGGATTGAAACGTATGTACCGCGAACGACATTCATTGCGCCAAGGTATCGGTTGCAACCCGACCTATTCCCCGTAGGGGATTGAAACGCTTTGTTACTGAAGCAAGTGAGGACCATCAACCCCACCAGTTGCAACCCGGCCTCTTCCCCGTAGGGGATTGAAACGGAAAAGGTGGATAGAGCATGATAGGCTCTATCCACCTTTTTCTTGTTAGTCGTCCTTGTTCCGAATTCGCCTCCAACCTCTCCGCGTTGTTCCCCGTCGGGATTTCCTTTGTCTGAACCAGGATTTATGTGATTTTGATGATTACCATGAGGAACGCGCCTCCTCAATCATGCTAATCCTCAAAACCCTAAAAATCATGGTTCAGACAAATTAGATCAGGTACACGCTTTGCCAGCCGTCGCGTTCGGCGTCGGGCGGGAACAGGGGCAGGCGGACGCGCTTCGTAGGCGCTACAAGGGTTTTGTCACCAACACGGGGCTTGTGCGCAGGGAGACAAGCGTACTCTGCTGGCGGAGCGCCTCCGGCAACAAGGCCGCGCCGTTCTCGTCATGCAGGCGAACGCTCTGACGCAGATACTCAATCTTTCTTTCTTCCAGAACCGTTGCCAAAATCATCCCGCCAGACATGGTGGCGGTTGCGCCTGTAATATCGGCCATGATCTCATCTACTTCCACGTTGGCCTCCAGAGTGGCCTTGCGATAGACTTCGTTGACGACTTCTACCATACATTCTATCTGGTCGTACTCTTTTACAGGAACGGGATGACACGTTACGGTCTGCCCCGTAAACTTCTTGATGATGCTTTCTGCAACGCCAAACTCACCTGCCGAACCTTTGTCATTCGGCCCTTTTCCGTCTTCCGTGCAAATAACCCAGCAATGCTTTAAGGTGGCGGCATGATGCTGTACCGCCACTAGCAACGGCCCCCAATTGGATTTCAGCAGTTCCGCGCGAAAATCTTCCTGTTCAATAGCTGCTTTGACGGTAGCCACGTCCTTGAAGCGGCTCTCGCCCCGCCGGTCACTGTAGCGACTCAGCATCACAATCAGCGCTTGGCAGGGCTTTGGCGGCTCAAATGTGAACGAATGTTCCACCGAAGTCCTACGATAATTACGCGCCATAAGCCATACGGCGATTGCAAACAGCAGCAACGGCAGCGCAAAATCCGCCCCCATTCCGGCCAGCATCTCGCCCGGCTTATCAATGGTAAGCAAGCCGATTCGGTAAAGCAACAACCTTGCAATCCCGCTCATCAGGCCGTACAAAGCGTTCGTAAATACGGCGAACATCGCTGCAGAATAGAAAAATGTCACTATAGCTTTGCCGGTTCGATTGCGGCTGAAGTCGAACATCCGGCTGAACGCTTCGAGAAGTTTACGGTTCATAATGGCTTTCTGCCCGCTTGTAATCGGAGCAATTGGGTCGCATCAGCGTTGATCGCGCGCCCCGTCCCGAACGGTTTGTAAATTGATGATTTCCGCCACTTCAAAGCGGGGCGGCGTGGTGTCGGGCACGGGGCGCAGGCGGAGGATGGCGGGGAAATAGCCGCAGCGCCCGTGCAGTTCCGCCAGCAGCAGCGCGGCAATCGCGTTGTAACTCGGCAGGCTGATGAGCAGGGGCAGCGTCTGCCACTCGTCCGCCGACAGGCCCGCCGCGCTCAAAAGCTGCTGCGCCTGCCCCGCGTAAGGCAATCCCGGATCGAACTGCGTTTTCACGTCAATCACGCGCTCTATCGCCTGCCCGCTCTGCTGTTCCACGCCCGCGCGCTGTTCCGCCGTCAGCGGATGCGCAAAATTCACCACAATCATGCCGCCTCCCATTCCCCTTCCAACAAAACATTCCCACCCCTGCCCCCTCACCTCCAATCCTCCCGCCCCACCACCAACGCCACTTCCAAAAGTTACAGCAACCAGGCATCATCCTGAAACCTGAAACAGGCATCATCCTACTGAAACCTGAAACCTGAAACCTGAAACCTGCCCCTTATCCCCTGACCCGCGTTTGCCCCATGCCGATACCCGTTTTGCGCCCGGTTCCGGCATAAAAGGCGAATTCGGCCAGCACGGTGGCGAGGTGGCGCTCCTCGGCGGAAAGGTCGCCAAGCCCAAACGCGCACTCGCCCACAAACCCGGTCTGCGCCACGCCCTTGAACCGCATGGCGCGGGTTTGCAGATGGTACGGCCCCAACAAAATACGTTCCGCGCAGGCAAGCAGGGCATCCTCGGCGATCTGCGGCACATCGGCGGCGGCGTGGGCGTTCCAGGCGCGCGCCCACGACTGCCACAGCAGGCGCGGGTCGGGCCACAAAATGTCGCGGTCATGGGAACGGAACGCGGTGGGCGTGACAAAGCGCAGCGTGAGCGTGTCGGCAGGCGGCGTCCGGTTCCACAGGTGGGCAAAGGACGCGCTGTTGGCGTCCGGGTGGCCGTCGGGCGTGGTGAGTACGTCGTGGAGGGCGTACTGCGCCCTGCCCAACCGCAAGGGCGCGGGCGGCTCCTGCTTCAGCAGCCCATGTACAAATTGCGGAAACAGCCCCTCGTCGAGCAGGGTGATGCGCAGGGCGCAGTCGGGATTTTCGATTTTCGATTTTCGATTTTCGATTGGGGATGTGGGTGTTGGGGCTTGGCGGCGGGGTCGGGCGGCAGGAGATAGACGGTGAAGGGCTTGCGGGCGTTGGCGGCGTGGAGGCGTTCGGCAAGGTCGGCATCCCCGCGCGCCAGCAGTTCGTAAAAGGCGGCGTGAACCACATCTCCGGCGTGAACCGGCAGGGGCGCGTTGTTAAGTCGGCGGAGGGTCAGCAGAAAAGCGTCGGGCATGGCATCCTGTTCCGGGTATAGACTGCGCCGTAGTTCGCCCTGCCCGCGCCGTTTTCCTGCGCGATCTATTATGCGGGGTGCGATTTAAATTTGGGGCACTCACATTGGCACGGGTTGCCAGGGATTGAAAATCCCTGTCTGGACAAAACAAGCGTCTTGCACACGCGACCATCAATGCTAGAATCCGCGTCTGCAAGACGCTTGCACTTTCCTGCCGGGTATTTTCAATACCCGGCACAGGCAATGCCTTAATTTTGCAACGCACCCTATTATGCACACAACAATCGGACTAAAACCGGAAGGTTTTCGCAGCCATTGTGGTGTCCTGATACCAGCCGGACGCGGGCGACGCGATCATGTTTGACGGGGCGGGGCGCGAAGGTTTTGTCGGGGAGGGCAGGCAGGCCATACGAGCGGTCAATCACGCGCAGAGTCAGGGGCGCAGTGGATTTTACGCGCAGCGTGAGCGTCAGGCCGGCATCGGGCGCGTTGAAGTACAGCAGGCTCCAGGCGTGGTTCAGGCCGATGCTGCCGCCGATGGGCTTGCCTTCTATGGTCGCGTCCAATACCGGCGTATTCGCGTCTGCCGCAATTTCCAGCAGGGGGGCATGACGGGGCGAGGCCACGCGCAGCCGCAGTTCCCGAACGCCGTTTTCCACGCGCTCACTCTCCAAAACGGCGGTCGGCGCGGCAAGCGGCGCAAGGGGCGCGGGCGTATGGAGAAACGTTTCCGGGCTGACCGGCAGAACATCCGGCAATGCGCCGCGCAGAGGATGCTCACCCAAAAACTGCTTTGTCCAGTCGTCCGGCTTGCGGTCATTGCTCGCCCACACCGCCGTATGTGTGTCCGCGTTCAGCGCGTAGAAAATGCTGTTGGAGCGCGGGCGCGTTTCGCTCGGCTGCAAGGCTTCCGCGCCCACCCACAGCAGAACCGCGCCGATTGCCATCAGCAGCAAAGGCAACGCCTGCGGATGCAGGGGCGCAACGCGAACCATAACCCGCATCTGCGGATACAGCAAGGCGATTGTCAGCGCGGTCAATGCGCCAACAATCGTCAGCGAACCGATGGACAGGGTCGCAAACAGTAGGCACAGCACAGGCAAGACCAGCAGAACGGCAGGCGCAAGTCCAAGCATCAGACACGTCAGCGCGATTTGCGCAGGGTTCATTCCCTCCTGCCATTTTCGGGGCGCGAACAGCAGCCCTTGCGCCACCAACACGCCAAGCAGGGGCCACACAAACAGATAGCTTCCGCCCGGCAGCAGCAAGGCGGTCAGCCACGCCAGCAGCAGCCACCACACCATTGCGCCCATCGCAACCGCGTCACGCGCCAACAGGAACGGCATTTGCAGCCCAGGCGCACCCTGCGCTTCCCCCTCCGTTTTCGATACATCCGCTTCTGATTTCTCTTTGTCTTGTAACTTCTCTTTTTCGCGTTTACGAGGCCGCGTTTGCGTTTCCGCCGTTTCCTCTGCGTTGGTCCCGTTCCCCGCTGTCGTATCATGCTTACGCGCCGAACGCTTCCAATCCAGCAGCAATATCACGCTTCCCATCGTCAGCAAAATGACGCCCGCTAATGTGGTATTGTCCAGATACAGCGTCATGCGCGGCGTCACGGCTCCCGATGTGAGCCAGTACGTCAACCCGGCCAGCATCAGCACAACGGCGACAACCGCCCCACCCACGCGCAGCAGTCCTGACAGCAGCGCGATACCGGTCTGCCCATACCTCCGCCCATTCCCCCGCCAAAACAATCGCAGAACCACAACGGTAAGCAGCGTTGCCAGCATCGCCAGAGGCACAGCCCACGTTTCCGGGTACGCGCACAGCCAGGTTCGCGTGATGTTGAAATAAATGGCGTCCGGCTGCCGCGCTTCCGTCAGGGACACGTTACCGAACTGCCGCGCCAGACTCAGCATGTTGTCGCCCTGATGCTGCAAACTGCGCAAATCCAGACGCTCCACACTGTCCAGGCTGGTGTGGTAATGCGCGGCGCGGTCAATAAAGGCGAAGTTCAGCCCAATCATGCCCCCATCCCGAAATTCCGTAAAATCCGTATCATTGGGCAGTTTCTTGTAGACGGCATAAAACAGGGAGGAGCCGAGCGGTTGTATCGCCCCCTGCCCGAACTGCCGCGCCAGCCACCCATTCCCCGCGCTGGTCTCGAACATCAGCGACGGCCCCGACGTGCCCCGCGCCTCGAAGTTCAGGACCAGAGTAGGAAATGATGAATGATGAGTGATGAGTGATGAGTGGGAATTCCATTCATCATTCATCATTCCGCGTTCAGCATTTCCTGCTGTTCCCTGTTCCCTGTTCCCTGTTCCCTGTCCTCCTTCTACAAACGCCCGCGCTCCAAGCAAGCCGGTTTCTTCGCCGTCGGTTAAAAGAATAACCAGGTCGTTGCGCAGGCGGAAAGGGTACCTCACCCCGGACGTCCATTTATGGACACCTTCTCTGGCCGCTTCTTCGCCGCCAGGGGAGGGGCTTTGCGAGTTAGCCGGGTTTGTAATGTCGCTGCGGGATTGGAGGGCGCGAAGGGTTTCCAGCAAAGCCGCTGCGCTTGCGCCATCATCGCTTGCGCCCGGCCCGGTGGAAACCGAATCGTAATGCGCGGCAAGCAGCACGGTTCCGGTGGGGTTAGTGCCGGGTATGCGCGCCCAGATGTTGTGGACGGTGGCGGCGCGATACGGGCGGGATGTTCGCGCGCCGACAACCGGCGTGGTTTGCAGTTGGGGCGATACTCCCAATTGCCGAAGCTGCGCCAGGAGATAGTCACGAACGCGGGCATGTTCGGATGCGCCCTGTGGATGGGGAGATTTAGCGATTTCCCGAAGCGACATGAGGGCGCGAGAAGCGGAAAATGCTTCGGCAGGCGCGTTCGTGGAACGAGGCGAGGGCGGCGTAATGGAGCGGAGCGCGACAAGCGCCAGCAGCGCCAGCCACAACAGCATCAGGCAGGCTTGCCACTGCGCCAAACGCCGATTGTGAGTAGGATCAACGGGCATAAAATCACTTCAACATTTAGCAATTTCGGCATCGCTCATTTGATCACGCGCCGCCAGAACATAGCGGAAAGCGGCATACCGGTAATGCTCCGTATTGTCGTCTTCACCGGACTGATAAATGGCGATTTGTTTATACAGCAGGTCGGCTTCCAAAAAGCCATATTCCAGCCAATCGGCATGGTAGCGCAGAATATCAAGTTGATGGGACAGTTCTTCCATTCACTGCAAGTGCCCCTTCCCCACAACGCAAGCAGCAACCCTCCCGCAAAAACAATCCAGAAAAAAGACAGTAAAAAGAGCAAAAAAACGCCAAAACAAACGAACCCTTTGTCCAACGCAGCCGTCTAAAAAGTAGAATAACGTCTACTGTTTAGATGTTAGACACAGAAGGCGGAACGTTCGCAGTTCCTATCAACTCTCAACTCTCAACTCTCAACTAAGAAGGGAGGTGCCAGTTCTATGTTCCGCTTCTCCCATCCGCCCTGACGCTGCGGAGGCCACGACGCCTCTCTCCTACAATCTGACACAACGAGACATCGGGCTGGAAGCGCTGTATTGCCAAGATTTCGACGATGCCTCTACATACTCTTTTTCTACAGATACTTTTCTCTGCCTGCCGTTTGCCCGGCGTTTTCCTGCCGGGTGTTTTCAACCCTCGGAACGCTCTTGTCGGTATCCGGCCTCCCATTTCACAGCAAGCGTTTTCAATACCCGGAACGCCTGCCGGGGATTGAAAAGCCCCGGTACAGGCTGTTCAGGAAAGCATTATGGCCTGCGTTCGGCGGACGCGCGGCGATACTCGCGCATTACGGTTTCCACGTCACCGTCCATGCAAATATGGCTGGTGTCCAGCCACAAGATGCGCTCCGCAACCCGCTCCACAGCGGCAAGATCGTGCGACACGAACACAATGGTTTTGCCCTGCGCCTGCAATTCCGCAATCAGGCGGTAGCATTTGTGCTGAAACGCCTCGTCGCCCACCGCCAGCACTTCATCCACGAGCAGCAAATCCGGGTCGGTATGCACGGCAATAGAAAAGCCCAGGCGCAGTTTCGCTCCATCGTTCCAGTTGCGGACAATGGTATCCGCCTTTTTTTCCAGTTCCGCGAACGCGATAATCTGTTCCCGGCGTTCCTGCACCTGCTGCGCGGTCATGCCGAGCATGGCTCCGTAAAAGGCGATGTTGTCGTAACCGTCCAGTTCGGGATGCAGTCCCGCGCCCAATTCCAGCAGGGGCGCGATACGCGGACGCTCACCGGACTGACTGAACATTTCCAGGGTTCCCGACGTTTGCCGGTATACCCGCGCCAGCAGGCCGAGCAGCGTAGACTTGCCCGACCCGTTGCGCCCGATAACCGCCAGCGTCTGCCCGTGCGGGACGCGAAAACTGATGTTTTCCAGCGCGGTAAACGGCTCAATCCGGGTGCGCCGCGACCATTCCAGCACAGCGCGTTTGATAGAGTGCGCCTCATGCCGCACGCGAAACACTTTGGTCAGATTTTCCGCGATAATGGCGTCAGGACAGGAATTCAAACTTTAACTCCGTTCCACAAACTGCCACTTGCGCCGGTTGAAATACCAGTAGCAGAACCAGGCGAACGCAATCGTAATCAGGAACGCGCCCCCGAACGCCGGCCAGTCCATCGGAATCGGCGGCAGTTCCCGGCCATTGGGCAGGTACATTTTATTGAATTTGGAGGGCGACAGCGGTTCCAGAATACACTTGCGATAAGCGTCAATGATCGCCGTGATGGGATTTAACCTGTATACGGTCAGCAGCCAGGGATGGCGGCGCATCACGCCAAAATCGGCGGCAAGATCGGCGGGATACAAAATCGGCAGCAGAAACACGATCAGGTTCAGCACGGTGGTCACGATAAACTTTACATCATCGAAAAACACGTTCAGGGCGGACAGCAAAAGCGCGAACCCCGCTGTCAGCAAAAACAGCATCAGGGTAATCAGAGGGAAATACAGCATGGACGGCAGCAGGGGAATGCCGACGCCGGAAAAACGGCGCACAACCACAAACACGACAAAAAACACCGCCCAGCTAATGAACAAATGCACCGTGTTGCTCAACACCGTCGCCAGGGGAATCACTTCGCGGGGCATGTACACTTTTTTGATAATGCCGTAGTTGGCGAGCAGGCATTGACTGGCATCCAGCAGCGCGGTGGAAAAAAAGGTCCAGGGGATCAGGCCGCATAGCAGATAGGGCGCGTAATTCGGGTAATCAATACGCAGCGCTACTTTGAACAAGAACATGTACACGAACACTTGCAGCAGGGGCGGAATTATAGACCACAAAAGCCCTAATGCAGAGTTTTTGTAGCGTACCTTTAATTCGCGCCGCACGAACATGTGCAGCAAATAGCGGTAGCGCCACAGTTCCAAAAGGTTCTCGCGTGTTGTTGCCATCTTATGTGTTCCTGATATTTCAATCTGCGCCGTCCTCGTCCTCCTCGTCGTTGACAGCCGTTGCCACGTCTTCAGGCCGCGCCGGTTCCAGGAGGGCGAGCAGGGCGGAACGGGGTATCAGCACTTTGCGCTTGCCTGCGATACGGAAGGCTTGCAGGCGGCCTTGCCGGATGTAGGAGCGAATGCTGGACTGACTTACTTGCAGATATTGTGCCGCCTGTTCGACGGTGAGCAAATCCCTGGCTTCCAGGTCCATTCAGTTGTCCCTTTTGGTAAGTGGTCGGTCAAGCTATTCGGTCGCCGTCCTCCCCGCAAATGCAGGGCGCGGCAGTCAATTCCCACAACCGCAGCAAACCGTCGCAAAAGAAAATGCTGGGAAAGACTCCCGAAGGAGCGGGTGGAGCAAAATTCAGAGGAATCGCGCAATCTATAAGCGAATTGGGTAGAGTATACAAAATGCCGACAGGGAATGTCAATAGCTTGCAGGAGTTTTACACAGGACATTGGCTAGATTCTGCGCAAATTGTTCGCCGGTATCGCCGGGGGCGCGTTTCCACTTTCCTGTACGTAAGAATAGTAGGGTGTTAGGGTTCTATGGTTTTAGGGTTTTAGGGTGTGGAGATTAATCCATTGCGGCAATTTTACGCTTGCTTTTGCGTTGTATGGGGTATCGTTTTTGGCGTTTGCGCCGCGTCTGCCACTGCGCAGGCGGAACCGGACGCAGGCATCCGGCGCGTGGTTGTGCTTGCGCCGCGCGCCATCGCGCCGACGCCGCAGGTGCAGCAGCGCATTGAGCAGGAACGCGCCCGCCGCAGCAAAGCGCGGCGTAAATCCAAACGGCGTATGCCCGTCCCGCAGGTTTCATCTGCTTCTAATGCCGCCGCGCCAACCCTTTCGGCGTCGAACGTTCCCGCGCCAACTATACCAACCGTTTCTATACCGAATGTTGCTGCGCAAGCCGGCAAGGATAGTCATGCCCCGAAAACGGAAGCCAATTCAGCGCCTCGTATGGACGCCGGCAGGCCGAAGCAGAACCTTTCGCAAGCGCCTGCGGCTCCATTCGCCGCTACGCAGCCGTCCGGGGCTTCCACTTCAAGTGGCAAAACCGATGTCGTACCCCCGGAGCAGCGCGCGTCATTGGCGCAGGCGCTTTTTGTGGACGCGCTGACGGAACGCTTACAGGATCGTTTGGGGATAGTCGTGGCCGGGGATAACGAGATTACCGCCGCTTGCCAGACCCTGCATCTGACGCCGGAACAAGCCGCGCAACCGGACAATGCGCGGCGATTGTGCGTACAATTACACTGCCAGGCCGCGCTGATACCCCATATAACCGCCTGTACCCTGCGCGAAGCCGCCACTCGTGACGCGGCTGTCTTCGCTCAAATCGAAACCATTTTTGCGCCCACACAAGCGGAACAGGTTCCTTCCGGCAAGGCGGCTGCGAACGACACACCGCCCTTAGCGCAATGGCCTGCGCGTCTGGAAGTGGCGGGAACGGCTTCCTCGGATCGCGTACTTCTGCACAGCGCGTACAAGAAACCGCAGGCCGACCTTATCCGCGATGCCACGCAGCAGGCAGTCAACATTCTGCTTCACGCCCTGCGAACCGGGGAGCAGGCTCCGTTCATGCGGATGGAAGACCGTATCGCCGTTACGCCGGTTCTCGCGCCGGGGGGAGCCGACAAACTGATTTTTACCGCGTCGGGGCGGCGCGTCATGCCTGCGTCTGTGGGTGAACTTCATGCGTCGGTAACAGCGCTGTTTTTGCCCGACCTGCTGCCCCTTGCGCCCGGCCACATCCTTAATGAGAATGACGTTGCTGTGGCTTTCGCCGCGCAGGGGGGCAAGCCGAAAGAGTTGTGGCGGGGAGAAGACCAGCCCGCAATCAATCGCGTTCAAACCCTGGGGCGCAGCCTGCGCGTGGATTATGTTCTGCTGTCCCGCGTCACGGATGTGGAACTGTCGGAAAGCGAAGGCGCGTCGGATGCCACCGGCAACGCTTCGGCAACGGAACGGCAGCGCGCGGTTCGCGTGGAAGCCGTCGCCGCCCTGGTGCGCGTGGGAGACGGTGTGTTGCTCTGGCATGACCGCGCCATTGCCACCATGGCCGCGCCCCTGCCTATGTTCACCGTGAATGGCAAATCGCCGTCCACCCAAAGTCTCGTCCACGACGCCACGCGCTTCGCCCTCGTGGAATTGCAGCGCCGCCTGCGTCGTTATCGGAGTACGTTTGAAAGGTAGATAAGAGATAAGAGATAAAAGATAAGAGTAAATGCTCTGGTGCTATCCATCTGTGTGGCACATTGTATATTCTGCTGCTTCTACAAACTTCTATCTCTTATCTCTTATCTCTTATCTCTTATCTCTCTTATCTAAATCCCTATGCCCACTTATCCCGCCAACGGCCTGGTCGTGCATCGC
Source organism: uncultured Chthonomonadaceae bacterium (assembly GCA_963835065.1). GTDB lineage: Bacteria > Armatimonadota > Chthonomonadetes > Chthonomonadales > Chthonomonadaceae > CAWFQB01. The sequence goes on from CAWIEK010000002.1 coordinate 102,217, forward strand.
ATTGACCTGGGCGAAAATGACCGTATCTTGACTCTGTTCACCCGCGAACACGGCAAAGTGTCTGCTGTCGCCAAGGGCGCGCGGCGGGCCAAAAGCCGTCTGAGCGGCGCGACGGACTTGTTCACGCACTCGCGCTTTCTGCTCGGAACCGGCAGGAATCTGGATATTGTCTCGCAGTGCGAAATCGCCCAATCGTTTCCTGATCTGCGCTACGATCTGGAACGGCTGGCCCGCGCCACGTACTTCTGCGAACTGCTGGACCGATTGACGCTGGAACGGGACGCGATTGCCAGTGACGAGTTATTTGATTTAACCCTGTCCGCCCTGCACCTGCTGGCCCGCGCCGAAACCTATCTGGACGGCATTGTCCATGCTTACGAGTTACACCTGCTGGCGATCATCGGGTACGCGCCCGTGCTGGATCAATGCGTGAAATGCGGCAACCCCTTAGAGCGGCGGCAAATCGGGTTCAGCCCGTCTTTGGGCGGAACGCTGTGCAACGCGGATCGCTACAAGGCCGATGATGCCGTTTCCTTATCACTGGACAGCGTGGAAATGATGCAGACATTGATGCAGGAACCTCCTGAAACAGTGCTTGGCCTGGAGCCTGCGCCCAAAACGGCAGCCGAAGTCGCCCGCGCCCTGCGCTGGTTCGTGCGCTTCCGGGCTGACCGCGACCTCAAAAGCGCCGACTTTCTGGATCAACTGCGCGCGGGAAAGTAAGGACTGAAAACCATGCGGCTTATTCTTGCGGGCTTGTTCGTGGTTGTCGGCATATTCCTGGTGTTTTTGCTGCTTGGCCCCTGGCTGGAGCATCTGCCCCCGTTGCTTTCCATGCTGCTTATTGCTGTAATCGCGGGCGTGGGTTTCCTGGGGTTGTGCCTTGCCGCCCTTTTTCTCTTCAATGCGCCCGACCCTACAAGCAAGTCGGCGGCAGAATACGAGAAGCAAATGCGCGAATGGGAAGCGCAGGGATTGCTGACGGTTACGAATTACAAATTTACGCGGGCGTTTCGAGCGGATGAAGACGAAGCCATAGAAGAGGAAGACGAAGACAACGCCGAGGTGTCAGGCCCGCACTACTTCTTCGAACTTGACAACGGTACGGTGCTATACCTGTGCGGGCATTACCTGCCCGCGCCGGAAGGAACCCTTGACGGCCCAGACGCCTTTAATGGTGAAGCCCCGCCTTACCTGGAGGATGCCGACTTAATAACGGACCTGGCGCTTATGGCTGATGAATTAGATGCTCGACATGTGAGGGAAGGCCACTTTTCCTATACTATCTCCTCTTTTGAGTTGACCGTCAAGCGTCACAGCATCGAGGACAGGATTGTTCAGGTTAGTTGCGATATAGGGCCGATAATGGATACTGCTCCGGCCACGTTTTGGAACAACCCCTACTGGCAGAGCCACTCTGTCAACGATGGCGACATTCTCACCGACTGCGCCTACGATGAACTGCTTGCGGACTTATAATTCCCGCAACGCTTGTGCCTCTTATAAATTGTTTCGTCCAATCGCGCCGTTTCTGAACTAACGGCGCTTTCTTGCGTCGGTAACTGTGAAGCGCGCAAGTTGCCGGGCACTGAAAGTACCCGTCTCGGTGGCGTTCCGCCAAGCGTCCTACGGACGCACAATGCTTGTACAATGGGTTGCGTCCGCAGGACGCTTGTACTTTCCTGCCGGGTATTTTCAATGCCCGGTACGCAGGCCCTACAGACGGTAGTTTTTAACCAAAGGTTACAGATAGAAGAAGGATGCGTCATGCTGAACATTCGCTGCAATAGAATTCAATGGACTGCTCTCGCCTTGTCGCTTGGCGTGGCCGGCATCACGCTGACCGCCAACACGCTGGCCGCATCGCCTGCGGACAAGGCCGCGCCGCCCACTGCGGGGGATGCCATCAAGCGCAGCCCCGCCGCCCATCCGCTTACCGAGGACGAGAAAATCGTCCATGTGCTGAACCGATTGGGATTTGGGCCGCGTCCCGGCGATGTCGCCAAAGTGAAGGCGATGGGACTGTCCCGCTACATTGACATGCAATTGCGCCCGGAAAGCATTGACGACTCTGCCGTAGACAGACAACTCGCGGGCTATGCGCAACTCCAATTGAGCGGCGAACAGCTTGACGAGGAGTACAACACCTTTTTAAGTACGGCGCGTACGGCGCAAACGGCGGGCAAAGCCATCAAAAAGCAGGCCGCGCGGGACAATGCCGCAGCAGGCGCAAGTGAGGCCACGCCGGGCGTAACCAATGCCGCGCCGGGCAGCCAGAACAATGCAAGTGGCGCGGGCAATGCCGGTCAAGCCGGATAAGATGGCAGCCGAAGACACACAGGCCGTGCCGCCCCTTGCCGGTAAAAAAGCCAACAAAGGCAAACGGGCGCTTGCGGGCGTGAATAGTGGCGCGGACATGATGCCCACGCAGGACGTTCGCGCTTTGCGGCAGCAGTTGGCGCAAGTGGCTCTGCCCATTACGCAGGCGCACGAGCAGTTTATGGCCGCGAAAATGGTACGCGCTATCGAGTCGGAGCGGCAGCTTCAGGAAGTGCTGGCCGACTTTTGGAACAACCATTTTAATATAGACCTGCGCCGCGCCCCCTGCGGGATTTTGAAAATCGCCGATGACCGCGATGCGATCCGCCCGCACATTTTGGGCAAATTCCGCGACCTGCTGGGAGCCAGCGCGCACAGCCCCGCCATGCTGGTGTACCTGGACAACTATCTGTCCACCGCCGACCCCGGCGCGGCGACATCCGCAGCGGCAATGACGCCCGCCCGACGCGCTCGCCTCAAGGCCAATCCGCCGAAGAAGCAGCGCATGGGTGGCCTGAATGAAAACTACGCCCGTGAAATCATGGAACTGCATACATTGGGTGTGGATGGCGGCTACACGCAAAACGACGTGCATGAAGTGGCTCGCTGTTTTTCGGGCTGGAGCCTCGCGTCGGCAGGCGGCAACCGACGCCCCGGAGCGGGCAAGTACAGTCAAGTCGGCGCGTTCCGCTTTTATCCCGCCGTACATGACAACGGCGCAAAAACGGTATTAGGACAAACCATTCCTGCGGGCGGCGGCATTCAGGACGGCGAAAAAGTGCTGGACATTCTGGCTTCGCACCCCGCCACCATGCGCCACGTCTCCTACCAACTGTGTCAGCGACTGGTGGCCGACACGCCGCCGGCTTCCCTTGTAGACAAATGCGTGGCGACCTGGAAGCGCACGGATGGCGACCTGCGCGAAATCGTGCGAACCATTGCCATTTCGCCGGAGTTTTACGCGTCGGCTTCGTATCGCAGCAAAATCAAATCGCCGTTTGAATATGCGGTTTCGTCCGTTCGGGCGCTTGGCGGCACGTATGCGGGCGTAACCGATATGCGCGGCAGAGGGCAGGCGCGCGTCGCCCTTTCGCTCATCAAGCCGCCCAAGGGTGGCGGCTATCTGGACGCGGGGGAAACCACGCTGCTTGGACAAATCGGGACGATGGGACAGCCGCTCTTCCAGTATCAGGCTCCCACCGGCTACCCTGAAGATTCCAGCAAATGGGTTTCGGCGGGCGCGCTGATTTCTCGCCTGAACTTTGCCCTGGCGCTGACGGACGGCAAATTAACGGATGTTACCGCATTCCAAGTAGTGCCTACGCCTGCCGATGCAAAACCAATCAACGCCAACAACGCTATCAGCAACGCGGGCTTGCTGGTAGATCAATTGTCAACGCAGATTCTGCACACGCCGATTGCGCCGTCCACCCGCGCCACGCTGCTCAAGCAGTTAAGCGCCGATACCGCGCCGGTTTCCACTGCCGCCACCGGCATAAACGTCACCGCCAACCGCGTCGCCGCTCTGCTATTAGGTTCGCCGGAGTTCCAGCGCCGATAAAGGGAGTGGGGAGTGGGGAGTAGGGAGTAGGGCATCAGATGTTCCTACTCCCTACTCCCTACCCCCTGCCTTGAAGGAGTTTTACAATGCAAGTATCACGTCGTTTGTTTGTGAAGAATGGGGGCATTGCCCTCGCCTCAGTGGGGTTGGCTCCGGTTTTGGGACCGATGTTTTTGCGGCAGGCCGCGTTTGCGGCAGGGAATGAAGCCCGCAAAAAGGGTAAAATCCTGATCTGCATCTTTCAGCGCGGCGCGGCGGACGGCCTGAACATTGTCGCGCCGCATGGCGACCCCGGCCTGTACCGGCTGCGCCCGACTCTGGCCTTAGCGCGTCCCGGTGGCGGAGGGAACAACGCGCTGCTGGATATGGACGGTTTTTACGGCCTGCATCCCGCGCTGGCTCCGTTCCTGCCGATTTTCAAGTCGGGGCATCTGGCCGCGATTCATGCCTGCGGCTCGCCTGACGCGACCCGCTCACACTTTGATGCGCAGGACTTTATGGAGTCGGGCGAACCGGGCAACAAGAACGGCGCGGACGGCTGGCTGGCGCGTACGGTTCTCGCCTGTCCCGAAGACCGGGCGAAACTGACCGCCGCTTCAACGGGCGGCAGTCCGTTCCGGGCGGTCGCGTTGGGCGGCGATCACGGCCTGCCGCGCAGCCTGCAAGGGGATGCGGGCGCGCTTGCCATTCCCGATTTGAAAACGTTCGGCATCGGGGTTGCGAGTGGTGGGGAAGCGGGGCGAGGGCGTAAAAACGGCGGCGGGCGCGTCATGGCGGGTAACAGCGCTGCCAGCGCTGACATTCTGGCGTCGAACACGTCCGCGGCGGGCGGCTTTGAAACGCTGTACGATCATGCGGTGGGCGATGTGCTGCACGGGCCGGGCAAGGAGAGTTTTGAGGCCATTTCGCTGCTGAAAAAGGCCGTGCCCGGAACGTATATACCTTCCAACGGAGCCGCGTACCCGACCGGGCGCTTTGGCGAGTCGCTGAAGCAGATCGCGCAACTGGTAAAGGCCGATGTGGGCGTGGAAGTGGCGTTTGCGGAAATGGGCGGATGGGACACGCATGTCAACCAGACGCCGCGCCTGACGCAGCAATTGCGCGAATTCGGACAGGGCGTATCCGCGCTGTACGCCGATTTGGGCGAGCGGATGGCGGACGTAGTCATTCTGACGATGAGCGAATTTGGCCGCGCCGCGCGCCAGAATGGAACGGGGGGCACGGATCACGGCCACGCGACTTGCTTCTTCGCGCTCGGCGGGGATGTGAACGGCGGCAAAGTGCTTGGCAAATGGCCGGGCTTGGGCGACGGCCAGTTGTACGAAAACCGCGACCTGGCGATGACAACCGACTTCCGCGCCGTGTTCGGTGAAATCGCCATGAAGCATCTGGGCGCGCAGAGTTTGCCGCGCGTGTTCCCCGGCTACAAGGGTTCGCCTGCCGACTTCCGGGGCGTCATCCGCGCCTGATACACTTGGGTATAAGTCTATTCACAGTAACCGGCGCAACGCCGAAGATAACGCTTTCGTTAGCACCACTAAGCCGTCAGAACCTATGGATAACGAAAAGGTTTTATATGCCGGTTACTGTGGGCAGATTTAAGCCGCAATATACTGGCGGTTTCAACAAACATCAAGGCTGACTATCTACATGGATTCTAACGTTGAAAAGGGTGTGGAAGCGCAAGCCGCGCCGCTTGTTGTTGGGTTAGGGGAAGTATTGTGGGACGTTATCTCTCCCACTGAAAAATACCTGGGCGGCGCTCCGGCCAACTTCGCCTTCCACAGTTTGCAGCTTGGCGCGAATGGCGTTGTCGTGAGCGGCATCGGTGAGGATGCGCTTGGACAGGAAATCACGGCGCAGTTAAAGGCCAAAGGGCTGGATACCACCTGTTTGCGGCAGGACGCGCGCCATTCCACCGGAACCGTGACCGTGCAGAAAGACGCGCAGGGGCAGCCCACCTACAACATTCATGCCCCCGTCGCGTGGGACTTTCTGCCGTTCGACGATCTGCTGCGCCAACAGGCCGAAAACGCGGATGCGGTATGCTTCGGGACGCTGGCGCAACGTTCCCTGGCTTCCCGCGCTGCCATTCGCGCTTTTGTCACTGCCACGCGCCCCGACTGCCTGCGCGTGTTCGACATCAATCTCCGGCAAGCGTTTTATAATCGTGACGTGATTGAATCTTCGCTGGAATTATGCAATGTCCTGAAATTAAACCACGAGGAACTGCCCGTTGTCGCCGACCTGCTGGAACTGCCGGGTAGCAATTCGGCGGACGAAACAGCCCTGCTCACATCGCTTCTGGCGCGTTACCCTTTGCGGCTTATCGCGCTGACGCGGGGCGGAAATGGCAGCGTTCTGACCACAAAATTCCGCCACTCAGAACATCCCGGCTACCCGGCGACAATCGTGGATACGGTAGGAGCCGGGGACGCTTTCACCGCCGCGCTGACCTGGGGATTGCTGCACACCGCCGATTTAGACACTATTCACGATGCCGCCAGCCGCCTCGCAAATTTCGTTTGCTCCCAACCCGGCGGTACGCCCCAAGTGCCCGCGTCTCTGAAGGCGCAGCTTGCTTTCGGCATGATTTGAAGAGAATCAGCCATGAATGAACGCGAATGAACGCGAATAACGCTTGCTGTGAAATACCCTCGATAGGTTGAAAACACCCGCTCCGGGGATTAAAAATCCCTGGCAACACAAAACAAGCGTCCTACGGACGCAACTCTATAGGAAGATTCCCGCGTCCGCAGGACGCTTGCACTTTCCTGCCGGGGATTTTCAATCCCCGGCCTAAATTTCACAGCAAGCATGAATAGTACACTAAGGCAGCTTCTGTGCGCCCTGCGCGGCAGTGGTGACGTAGATAGTGGTTTCAAGGCCGGTGGCGGCTTGGTAGATGGGAGGAACGTCGCGCAGGAACGCTTCCACAGCTTCATCCCCCACCAGGCTGACCGTGCAGCCGCCGAAGCCCGCGCCCGTCATGCGCGAGCCGTACACGCCCGCAATGCTCCGCGCCGCTTCGACCATCGCATCCAGTTCTGGACAACTGACTTCGTAATCGTCGCGCAGGCTTTCATGGGATTGGTTCATCAACTGCCCGAAACGCGCAATGTCGCCGGCTTTCAATGCGGTCACGCTTTCCAGAACCCGCGCGTCTTCCGTGACGACGTGCCGCGCCCGCTTACGCGCCAGTTCGGGCAGTTCCGCTTCGTAACGCTGAAATTCCTCAACGCTTACATCGCGCAGAGCCTTCACGTCCGGCAGATACTTTTGGAACAGGCGCACGGCTTCGGCGCATTGGTCTACCCGCTCGTTGTACCACGTTGTCAAGTTACCTTCGGGGCGTTTTTTATTGGTATTGGCAATCACAATGCTGACGCCCGAAGTCGGCAGGGGAACGGCCTCATAACTATAAGGAACGGCCTCGCCGGTTCGTTCGCGGGTATCAATCAGCAGCGCGTGGTTTGCCTGTCCCAACGCTGAAATAAACTGATCCATGATGCCCACTTTGGCTCCAATAAACTCACGTTCGCCCTGCCGCGCCAGCATTGCCAGCCGCATCGGGTCTACGGGCGTAGCGCTTGCCGTCGCCAGCGCCAGCCCACACGCGACCAGCATGGCGGCGGATGAGGACAAGCCCGCTCCCAACGGCACATCGCCGCTGATGACCGCGTTCATGCCCGTGACCGCCCTGCCTTCCCTGCCCATCACCCACGCCATCGCTCGCAGGTAGTTGTTCCAGCCCTGCTCGGATTTATCGGCGGGGTCCAGGTCCGCAAGGCGGAACGTGGAAGATTGATCGAAGTTCAGCGCATACGCGCTTACTTCCCCATCCGAACGCCGCGAACCCACAATCATCACGTCGCGCTCAATGGCGGCAGGAAACACAAAGCCGTCGTTGTAATCAGTGTGTTCCCCGATCAGATTGACGCGCCCCGGCGCGCGGACGACAAACTCCGGCGCGCTTTCATACAATGCCATAAACTTTTGTTCCAGTTCCTGCCGACGCTGGCCTGCCTGTGTCTGTTCCATGCTGTTGATCCTCGCGCCTAGGGCGCTTTCAATGCTTACTTTCAATGGTTGCTTTCGATGCTTGCAAAGTATGTCGCAGTATAGCACACGGCGCGAATGGCTGCAAGAAGGGTCAGTGGTTAATAATGCCAACCTTCAGGGAACAACTAATTTATCTGGCGCGTCCTTGTCCATGCCTATCGTTCATACATCAGTATGCGGCAATGTGATCTGTTCGCATGGCCGCTCACCACACAAAGGAGATACTCTCATGGCGGAGACACCTCAGGATCGCTTGATTCGCTACATTCAGGACGCGCACGCTTCCGAAGTCGGCATTGTGACCGTTCTCAAAGATTTCATCAACGAAGTTGACAATGTGCAGGTAAAGGCCGTGTTCCAGGAGCATCTGGCCGTGACGGAAAGCCAGGCGCAGCGTCTGGAACAGCGCCTGATTGCGCTTGGCTCGGGCGCATCCGACGGCAAGGGATTCCTGAACACCCTTATGGGCAAAGCCGGTGACGTGATGCATGCCATGCACGACTCCAAAGACAAAACCACGCAGGACTTGATTAAAGCCTACGCGACGGAGCATCTGGAAATCGGCATGTACAAGTCGCTGTACTCCTACGCTTCCGCCGTTGGCGACACCCAGACCGCGCAACTGGCGAAGCAGATTCAGGCCGAGGAACAGGAAGCGGCGGACAAAGTGTTCCCGCTGATTACCCTGACCGCGCAGGCAGCTCTGGCGGCCACGACCGCAGCCGTTTAAGGGGTTGAGAGTTGAGGGTTGAGGGCGCTGGCTCCTCTGCTGGAAGGCGGGGGAGCCGTTTTAGTTGTTGCCAGTTTAAATAGGAGCATGCCGACTTCTCCGAACACCCAACACCCAACACCGAATACCGAATACCGAATACCGAACACCGGCATTTACAGAATAAGGAGTTATACATGACTACGACGAATACGGATACGAGCGCCCGCGCTTCTGGAACATTTTTGTTGGGCGGCGATATTGCCGTCAACCGCATGGGGTTTGGAGCCATGCGTATCACGGGCAAGGGGATTTGGGGTGAGCCGCAGGACCCGGAACAGTGCAAGGCCGTGCTGCGCCGCGCTGTGGAATTGGGCGTCAACTTCATTGATACCGCCGATGCGTATGGCCCGGAAGTTTCGGAAAGATTGATTGCGGAAACATTGCACCCGTACCCGCAAGACCTCATTATCGCCACCAAGGGTGGATTGACGCGGCAGGGGCCGGACAAGTGGCTTCCTGTCGGGCGTCCCGAATACCTGCGGCAGTGCGTGGAAATGAGTCTGCGCCGACTCAAAGTGGAGCGCATTGACCTGTACCAACTGCACCGCATTGACCCCAAAGTGCCCGTCGAGGAGCAGCTTGGCATTTTGACGGAGATGCAGCAGGAGGGGAAAATACGCCACATCGGATTGTCGGAAGTGTCCGTAAACGAACTGAAACACGCGCAAACGCTGGCAACTATCGTTTCCGTGCAAAACCTGTACAATCTTTCCAACCGCAAGGCCGAAGACGTTTTAACCTACTGCGAACAAAACAGCCTGGGCTTTATCCCCTGGTTCCCGGTTGCGGCAGGCAAGCTGACGCAGCCCGGCGGGCCATTAGACAAGGCCGCGCAAAACCATCACGCGACCATGGCGCAGCTTGCCCTGGCCTGGCTGCTCAAACGCTCACCCGTCATGCTGCCCATTCCCGGCACATCCTCCGTCGCCCATCTGGAAGAAAACGTCGCCGCTTCCGGCGTTCCTCTAACCGACGAAGAGTTTGCCGCTCTGACGCAGCAATAACCTTAACGCTATCTGCGGGAAGCGGCAAGTTCGCGCACGGCAGGAGCCAACTGCATGAGGTCCGTCACCACTTTGTCGGCGCGCTCCTGCTCCGTTCGCGGATCATAGTACACATAAAGTTGCCCGCGCCGGAATTGAACGGTTCCCATGCCCAACGCCCGCGCGGGCGCTACATCCACGTCCGGGCGATCTCCTACCATAATGGCAGCCTTTGCATCACATCCGGTCTGTTCCAGCGCCCATGTGAAAATCTTGGGGTCGGGTTTGGACACGCCTACGATTTCGTCAATGGCAGTCACGTCGAAATACGGCGTCAGGCCATAATCGCGCAAGGCGTCCATGATCTGCGGATGCTGATTGGCGATAATGCCCAACCGAAAATCGCGTTTCAAGTCCTGCACCACCGTCAGCATGTTGTCGAGCAGCATCCCATACGGGCGCGGCTTGCGCATGGCCTCGTACTCCGCGTGTCCCTGATGAATGATAAGGTCCGCCCGCTCCCTGTCCGGCACGAACGCATAAACCGCGTCATTGTACGCGCCGGTTGGCGCAATACGGGCGCAATCCCGCACCCGCGCATGGTACGCATCCCATGTTACGTCAATGCCATTGCGCCGCATTGCCAGCAGCATCGAGTGGAACAGGTATTGATGCTGCGCATTCTCATCGAACAGCACATCGCCGATGTCGAAAAAAATAATTTTTGTATTCATGTAGTCCACGTACCTCCTATCTTCGTAACCCTATTGTTGACAGTACAGGCCGTCGTTGCTGCAATGGCGGACAGCGCTGATTTGTTCTGCAAACACGGCGCGAACCCCTGCAATAATGTGTGAGATATTCCGTTACAACTCGTTCCTATACAAATTGGGAGGTTGATTGGCATGTGGTTACGTTTGACCGGCTGGTTTTATTGGCTGTTATCGCCTGGGTTGAACCTGTACCTGCGTTTGTTCATGCCCCGCTATTCCCGTTTTCTGCGGCTCGACGCCTTAGCCGCTAAAGCTTTTCACAGAGGCAACTATGTCAAAGCGACGGAACTTGCCTCGGAAGCCTTGCGGCTTGCGGAAAAGTATACCGACGATTGGAACTATGGCAACGTGATCCATGACAGCCACCAGATTTTAGGGATGGTTGCTTTGAAAATGGGCGATGTTGCGCAGGCAAAGACCTCCCTTCTTGCAGCCGGCAAAACGCCCGGTTCGCCACAGTTGGACTCCTTCGGACCGAGTATCGTGCTGGCGCAGGAGTTGCTGAAACTGGATGAAAGGCAGGTCGTGAAAGAGTATTTAGACCTGGTTGCTGTATTTTGGGCAGCCGAGAAGGACGAGCGGTTTCGTGAGGTTGAAAAGAAAAATAAACAGTTGCTTCAAGAGTGGAAGGTGGATATTGATGCCGGGCGTGTGCCTGACTACTATCTGTGGAAGCAAAATCTGTGACAATTAATGATTGCCTCGCGGGTTGATTCAGGACGAATGTAGCTGCGCGGTCTGCGATTCGGCGTGTTCTTCCATCGGAATCGTTTGCAGGATGAAGGGCGTTTGCGCAAGGGTTTCGGGTGGCAGCGCGATTTCGTCGGGCGCGACGCGCAGCAGTTGATTGGCGGGCGTACTGGAAGCCGTACTCATGGCGGGGCGCAGCAGTACGTCGGTTGCGGTGTGGTTGCCGTCGGAAGCGCGCAGCAGGGTTTGCGTCAGCCGTTGGTTTTCCACGCGCATTTGCAGGAACGGCAGACATTCTTTGGCGGCGGCCATGACATCTACATGGGTTGTGCGGTGAGCATCCTCTGCCAACTCCATGACTATCGGCAGCGAACTTGCATCGCCTACCTGTTGCAGCGCGCGCAGCGTCGTAATCTGAAGCTGCTCTGCCGTCGCCTGGAATTGTTTCGTCCAATTTCGCTTCAAGCCAAGTTTGCCGGCAAGCAGGCGGTTCAGAATGGCGTGGTGTTCGGGCGCAAGCAGGGGGGCATCGGAGGCTTGCAGGCGCGGCAGCAGTTTTTCCAGCAGCATGGCCGCGTCATTTCTTAAATCGTTATCGTTGTATTCCAGCATTTCGATCAGGCGTGGAACAGCGCGAACATCATCGAACTCCGCCAGCGCTTGAACGCCTTTTTTCTGCTTTTGCGTGGCCGCGTACATGCCTACGATCATTCCAGTAAAACTGCCAAACGAGTTGAAAATTCCTCCCAAGCCGTGAAGACTTCTTGTGAGGACGCCGATCAACATTATGACAAACAGGCTCAGGTAGAAACCCAAAAATATCTTGACAAATCGCCGCTTTTTGAGGGTTTTTCGCCGCTCGTCCGCCAGCAATGCCAGTAACTCGTCCAGCGAATTGAAAACAAGCGGCTCATCCTTTTTTGTGAATCTACCCAAATCTTGCTTACTCCAGACCGTAAGAATCTTTACTTCCTAAATTAGCGTAGATTTCGCGCGTGGCTGTGGACTTGTTCAGCGTGTAGAAGTGGATGCCGCGTACCGAGCAGTCCAGCAGGTCACGGCACTGCTCGGTTGCCCAGTGGATGCCCACTTTCCTGACGTAATCCTCATCCCCGGCGCAGCGCAGCACGGACTTTTGCAGGCGGGCGGGAATCCGCGCGCCCAGCGCCAGTTCCGCCATTTTGTTCATGCCGCCCACCGATGTAATCGGCATAATCCCGGCGAGAATGGGAACGCTGATGCCTGCCAGTTCGCAGCGCTCGCGGAAATCATAAAAGTCGCGGTTGTCGAAAAACAACTGCGTCACGATGTAATCCGCGCCCGCGTCCACTTTGGCCTTCAAATAATCCATTTCATGCAGGCGGTTGGGAGTCGCGGGATGGCCTTCCGGGAAGCCCGCCACGCCGATGCCGAAGCCGCGCGGGTCGGGATGCTTGCCCTCCGCATTGAACTTCTTGATATACGCCGCCAAATCCCCGGCGCGGTGAAAAGCGTCCCCGCTCCGGTCATGCCCGGAACGATTGCGGGGCACGTCGCCACTCAGCGCGAGGATGTTGGAAATGCCGTGTTCGGCATAGCGTTCCAGAATGTTGCAAATCTCTTCTTCCGTATGGCATACGCAGGTCAGATGCGGAATTGGATCGCAGGACGTGGTGTTCTTGAGGCGTACCACCAGATCGTGCGTGTATTTGCGCGTAGACCCGCCCGCGCCATACGTGACGGACACGAAGGACGGGTGCAGGGTTTCGAGTTCGGCAATCGTGCCGAAAAGCTGTTCCGCCGCCACGTCGTTTTTGGGCGGCATGAACTCGAAGCTAAAGGTTGTGCGCCAGTTGGCGAAAATGTCGCGGATGTGCATGGTGGTTCAGGTATTCAGGTGTTCAGGTATTCGGGTGTTCAGGTATTTGGTTTGTAGCTTGCGCTGTTGGATTGAATGTAAACATGGTATATTCTACCTGATTTGCAGGCGAGCCGACAGCGTGTTTGTCTATGTTGCCTGTTTCGCAGGCTTATAATTCACGGTTACGCCGTATTCTCATGCGGACACTGTATATTTTGACGTATTTGAAGCGTAAATAGAGGTGCGAAAGCCATTATATGGCCCACGCGCCCTACGTTACCAAACACCTGAACACCTGAATACCTGAACACCGAATACCCAACCTATGAAACGTCCACTCGCTATTCTCGCCCTGACATTGTTTTTGGATCTGCTCGGCTTCGGCCTGATTTTACCCCTGCTGCCCGTGTACATCACGCACTATGGCGGGCAGCCCTGGGTTGGCGGCGCGCTGCTTGCCACCTTTTCCACCGCGCAGTTTATCTTTTCGCCGATTTGGGGGCGCATGTCGGATAAAGTGGGGCGGCGTCCGTTGATTTTGCTGAGTTTGTGCGGCTCGGCGATTTCGTTTATCGCGTTCGGTTTCGCGCCCAACCTGCTGTTTTTGTTTGTCGCCCGGGTGGCGGCGGGCATCTTGTCGGCTGCAAGCCTGCCCACCGCGCAGGCGTATATCGCGGACGTGACGCCGCCCGAAAAGCGGGCCAGCGGCATGGCCGTGTTGGGAGCCGCGTTCGGATTGGGCTTTGCGCTTGGCCCAATGATCGGCGGCTATGCGGGGCATCCCGTACATATCGGCGCGTTCCACACCAGTTCGCTGCAAACGCCCGCTTTAATTGCCGCAACGCTGTGCTTTCTCAACTTTTTGTGGGCATTATTCATGCTGCCGGAAAGCCTGCCCAAAGGCCAGCGGCAGGAGGGCAAGGAAGGCGGGGGCGTCCTGGCTGTGTTCCCCGCCATCAGCCGCGCCATGCGCAACCCCAACATCAGCGCCCAATTAACCGTCTTCACCTTCACGACGTTTGCGTTTACGGCTGTGGAAGCGTCGTTTTCCTGGCTGACGCTCCTGCGGTTCCGCGACCTGCTGACCCAAAACGCGCTTCACGCCTGGCAGACTGCCAACCCCGGCCTTGTGCCACCGGCGCAGCTTCCGCAGGATTTGATCGAACACGCGCAAACAGCGGCGACAAGCAGCATTTTCGCGGTTGTCGGCGTAACTGCCGTTTTGACGCAGCTTGTCGTGATACGCGGCCTGGCGCACAAAGTGGGAGAAAACCGGCTGGTGATGTTCGGCGCGGGACTGCTGGCGTTTTCATTAATCGGGATCGCGTTCGCGCCCTCACTGCTGCTGCTGCGCGTCCTGGCGGCGGGGATTGCGATAGGCAGCGGCGTCATGAACCCGTCCCTGAACGCGCTGATTACCCAGGCGGCGGGGCCGAAGGAGCGGGGCAGCCTGAGCGGTACGCAGCAGGGATTGGGCAGCATGGCGCGTATCATCGCGCCACCCATCAACAACACGGTCGTCGCCTGGCATCCCGGCCCGCTTCCCATCGGCAGTGTGCCCTTTATCAGTTCTGCCCTGCTGATGACCGTCGCCTTTGTCCTGAGCCTGCGCCTGAAGCCCCTGTTGGAACAGGCCGTCACCTTCCCAAAGGGCGTTCCCGACACGCTGCTGCAAGACCAGCCCGCGACCAACGAAACCGGAATTGCGCCCGCGATTGAAGGCGATACCGCGTCTCCCAATGCAAACGGAATTTCATCCGTCAACAAAACAACGGGGTAGTTTCCGAGAAGATGCTAGATAGGTGTTCACTACCTCGTATGAAAATGCCCGAACACCTGAACACCCGTATCTCCGTTTAGAGGAGCAAAATCCATGAACACAACCAACCCTTTGGAAATCCACATTCATCTGGAAGACGGGCGCATTGTGCGGTTTGTGCAGCAGGACGCGGAACTGGCGAAACAGCAGTTGGCGCACCTTCAGCCGACAAAACTGTTCGCGCAGCCCCTCATCATGCTCGGCGGCGCGGACTCGCTGACCACGTTTCAAATGACGCAGGTGGCGCGCATCGAATTCATTGCCGAACACACGCCCGATTACCCGTTCTACAACGGCGTCCTCGACATTCAGCAGATCACGCCCGATGAGTTCCGCGCCCGCTACTCCGCCAAAACATTCGCCGCATTAAGGCAGGAAGCGCAGACTATCCCCGACAAACCTATTACCGTCTTTTCCGAAATGGAACTTGTCAACGGCGAACGGCTGTTTTTTCAGGTGTGCGTCAAGGTGGAGGAGCGTTTGCCGCTGGAGCAGGGAATGTTCGTGTCGCAGTTGTTCGGCGCGCACGGCCTTCACGCCCGGCGTTCGGGCGGCAACGGCATCAGCGTCGTCAACCCCGCCAACATCGCCCGCTTCACGCTTTATCCTTCGCCGCCCATTCTCCCGCCCGGAACCTGGCAAGCGTCCCGCGTGATCCAGTAGCCTCATGGTACATTAGCAAGCAGGACAAAGTAGGACACGACGAAATGGCTGACACTATGAAGGAAACGATTAACCTGCTGGAAACGGTTGCTTTGCTTGCGGATTTGCCGGAACGGGGTTTGTATCGCGGGCAGGTTGGCGCGGTTGTGGAAGAACTTGCCGGTGGCGTATACGAAGTTGAGTTTACGGATGCCAATGGACGCACCTACGCTATGCTGCCCTTGAAAGCGGAGCAGTTAATGGTGTTGCGCTATGCTCCCGCACAAGCCGCCTGAGATAACATAGGAAACTTGTGGGGAGCAGATGTATGCAATGCTCCTTAACTGCGCTTCAGGCTGTTGGCTACCAGGGTACAACGCCGTCTTCATCGAAGTAACCCCCGGTGGGGCCGTCCGGGGGCAGTGTCGCCAGCCGGACCGGAGCCGCCGCGCCCTGCTGAACGGTGCGATGCCCGCGATTCTGGTTCAAGTCCGTCGCCACATAGCCGGGATCCGCCGCGTTCACCTTGATAGGCGTGTCGCGCAATTCGTTAGCAAACTGCACCGTGAGCGCATTAACAGCGGTTTTGGAGGAGGTGTAGGCCAGCGCATTGACAGCCGCATACTCCCAATTTGGGTTGCTCGTCTGCGTCAGGGATCCCAAGCCGGAAGACATGTTGACGATGCGCCCGGCTTCCGATTTTCGGAGCAGGGGCAGCATGGCTTTCGTAACCGCGAACACGCCGAACACATTGGTGTCGTAAGTGCGGCGCAGAATGTCCATGTCCAACTGGCTCGGCGGCGTTTGATCCAGGGCGATACCGGCATTGTTCACGAGAATGTCCAATTTGCCGAACTCTCCTTCGATCTTCAAGGCTGCCGCGTCAATGCTCGCCTGATCGGTGACATCCAGCGCAATAAAATGCGCGTCCAATCCTTCCGACTGCATGGCCTGCGCCGCTTCCTGTCCCTTTTGCTCATCCCGCGCCCCAATCAGAACCGCGCTTCCCTGCTGCGCCAATTGCCGCGCGATTTCCAGTCCAATGCCTTTGTTGGCTCCTGTCACCAGCGCCACTTTCCCTTTGAGATTACTTGCTGTCATTCGTTCCGCCTTTCTGTCTACACACTCTTCCAACATGCCCCCTAACACCTAACACCTAACACCTAACACCTACTCCTTACAGCCCTCCGCGCCCGGACACGCTTCCCCGGCTTCCACAACGGGCAGGTATTTCCCGCTCCATTCCCCGATGGCTTCCAGAATGGGTTTCAACGCGTGCCCGGCTTCGGTTAATTCGTAGCTTGTTCGGGGAGGCATCGTCGAGTGGATGGTTTTAACCAGCAATCCCACGTGTTCCAGCAGATTGAGCCGCTGCGTCAGCGTCGTCGTGTTGACATTGCCCCGGCGCATCAACTCATTGAAGCTGATGGGACCGCCCATCAGACTGTAGACGATCATCAGCACCCACTTTTCCTGCAGCAGCAGCGCGCCGCGAATGAAGTCGGCGGCAAGGCTGCATGACTGTGTAGTATCCGTGTGACAGGGCTCCGCGTTCTCCACATTTGTTGTATATTCATCATCCTGCATGTTGGGCCTTTACCTTTGAAACCGGTTGAGTTTGAAGCGGGCTGGAAGCAGCTTGACGACGACTACTCCATCAAGGTAGCATTGATGTATTGTTCTCAGCCTGTGCAAAGGTCAAACGCATATAACAAGCCTACCTTGATGTAGTCCTGGATTTGGCCTGGGGTTCATGACCATGTTATACCCGATTACGTAATCTGAAAGGTTGTTGTTTTGGCGCATGCTTTCGACATTATTTTGTGCGACGCGCTTCCTCCTGTAGTGAGGGCGTGGCAGCGCGCTTTTGCCGCGTATCCCGAAGTGGAAATACGGCGCGGCGATTTGCTGGAAGTCGAAGCCGACGCCTATGTTTCGCCCGCCAACAGTTACGGCATTATGGACGGCGGCATTGACGCGGCGTTGAGCGCGCGGTTTCCGCAGGTGGAAGCGCGGGTACAGGCGGCTATCGCGGCAGGCGGCAGGCTTTTGCCCGTGGGTCACGCCCTTGTCGTGGAAACCGGCGATGTGGATGTGCCGTATTTGATTTGCGCGCCGACAATGGAACTGCCTTCCCGCGTTAGTCATACCAGCAATGCGTTTCGCGCCATGCTCGCCCTGCTGTCCGCCGTTGAACAGTTCAATGCCGAAAACGAGGACGCTATTTCTTCTGTTGCCGTTCCGGGACTGTGTACAGGAGTGGGAGACATGGAACCCGAAATCGCGGCCTTGCAGATGGCGCGGGCGTATGCCGAGTGGCGCAGCGAGCAAGCGGAGTAAAGCCGTATAACGCTTGAAAATTTCTGAAGCAGGGCGGAATTCAGCATCACACAGACGCTTTGGAAGGTATTATGAGCCGAGATTTGGATGCGAAAGTACGCGGTCATTTTTGCCCAATTGGGCGAGGAGCGTCTGCAGAAGGCTGGACGCAACAGAACGCCGGAGGCCATTGTCGGGCGCATTGCCGAAGCCATGTTGCCGCGTTTTCACTCGAGCAGGCTTACGACATTGGCTTTCATCTGACAGACTGGAATAGCGATGCAGCCTTTCTTGTCGCGCTGATCTTGTTCCCGGAGCGGTTCGATGCCGAAGAGATTGCCGAAGGGGTAGAAGGATTCCTCATCCACGCGCCGAACCATGTGGCCGCCGCCGCCAAATTGTTCGGCTATCCCATCGAAGACATTTTTGGCGTGGACGCATTGAGCGGCGACAATGAAGCAGCGCATCCGAAGAAGACGAATAGCAAACAACTGTAGAAACTCTAACCCAGCCCAATTTCTTTTTAATCGCGTTTTTCACCGGCTTCGGAATCGCGTTGCGCATCCTGTCCTTGAAAACTTCGATAGGCGGCGGGGGCGTGTGGACGATGGGAAAGCGGGCTTTGTTATAGGCTTGCGAGGGCCAGTCGTCGCCGTAGGGATCAAGCAGGGGCGCGGTGGTGCGCGTGAAGAAGGCGGTGTTGGCGACAACCGTTTCCAGATGGAACATGGCGTCTTCCTTCAGGAACGCATACAGGTTGTAAATGGTCGGTATCCAGATGTCGTCAATAATCAGGTAGCCGCCCGGCTTGATGTGCGGATACACGAAATAGTATTCCAGATCGGGAAACGGGTAGCTGTGGGGGCCATCCAGAAGGACGAAATCGAACGGGCGCGCGAACGTGTACGCGGGCAGCGTTTTTTGCGTGGGGCCGAGAATAAACCGCGTTGTATCGGCGTTGAACAAGGGGGTGGCGATAACGCGCTCATACGAGTCGTTGGCTTTGAAATCCGTGTCGCTGTTGGTGAACGTGAACACCTGATGGTCTTTGCTCAGATGCGACAGCAGCAGCGTACTGCGCCCGCACCCCGTTTCCATCGTGTACTGCAAGTCCGTCGTCTGCCCGATGCGGAATATCTCTTCCAGTACCTGAGTCGGGCATGGTTCCCGCCCCGTGCCACACTTGCCCCAACTGCTGAACTTCCGTTAAAATTCCTGCGTTTGTTACCAACGTCGCGTTTCCGCCTTCCTATCGAATTTTAAAATAGCCGCGAATGAACGCGAATGAACGCAAATATATAACAGCGCAGATTTAAGGCCAGTACCGTTCAAGTAAGCGTTCGTAGGGACACAACATGTTGTGTCCGCTGCCTTGTTGTGCCGTCGTCGGAAGATGAGCGCGAGGACACAACATGTTGTGTCCCTACACCGTTGTCTCAGGTGGAAACGCTCTTTTAAAGGGCTTTGATTTAAGACAGCCGCTTTACCAGCCCGTTTTTGTCGTAATTGCGCGGGCGCTTGCGTTCCACAAGGTATTGTTCATAATACCCCACTTTGAACACCCATTCCAATTCCCACAGGGATGCGCCTTCCGGGTGCGGCCAGCGGGCCTTGCCGGTCAGCCGCCCCATCTTCAGTCCCATGCGGGCATGGCGCAGGCTTTGTTCGGGATTGGGCGCGTCGTAATGATCCCAATGGTACGACACATAAGCGTTGGAGCGTCCGTCTTTGTCCGCCCGGCGCAGCAAATCGGCGTGGGACAAACGCGCGGCTTCAAAATGGTGTTCCACATACGCTGCCAAGTTGGAAGCAACTGCGTAACCCGCAGCCGCCAACTGCTCCGCGAACAGGCTGTCTTCCCAAAACCCTAATGCGCCCGGACCGAGTTCCACATCAAACGCAGGCACTTTGCCTAACACTTCGCGGGAAAACGCCATATTCGCGCCGATCAAGCGCCGGGGTTCCACCGTATGCCACGTCAGGGTATCCGCGAAGTAACTGCGGTGTCGGGCTTCCATCCACTCGCGTTCCAGATGGGGCGCAAGCCGGATGCCGCCCTGTACGGCCTGCGCTTCGCCTGCCAGAATCGGCGCGCACAGGCTTGCGATCCAATCCGGCGGCGGGCGCACATCGTCATCCGTGTACAGCAGAATATCGCCCTGCGCGTGGGCAAGGCTGGCATTGTAAGCGAATCCCTTGCCCCGGCGTGGTTCCGCAATACACCGCGCCGGAATGTCGGGCAGGGCGCAGGACTGCACTACTTCGGGCGTCGTATCCGAGCCGTTATCCACAACAAGCAGTTCCACGCCAAGATGCCCAGGAACGCAAACCTCCGCCAGCGACGCCAGCGTTTCCCGCAAATGCGCGGCCCGATTGGCGGTACAAATTATAATGGAAACATCCGGCTTACGCCTCATAATCCTCTTCCAAGCGTTGTAAATACCTGCCACACGAAAACGCCATATTGTCCCAACACCCGAATTCTATGCCAATTTCATTACCCGATCCGCGAACGCGGCTATCGGGTCGGAAGGAATGAGTTGGCGTACCCGGACGGCTGCCGCCTGCCCCATTTGCCGCCACTGTTGCCGCCCGTTCCACGCCCGTTCCAGAGCGGCGTCCAGACTGGATACGGCGGGCGCGGCGGCGACAAACCCGTGTACGCCATCCTCCAACAGTTCCGTATTGCCCGCAACATCGGTGACAATGCCCGGACGGGCGCACAGCATGGCTTCTACCAACGCTAAGGGAAGCCCCTCGTAACGGGAAGGCAGAATCAGCGCGTGATGGTCGGCCCAGATCGAAGCCACGTCGGGGCGAAAGCCGCCGAAGTGGACGCGCTCCAGGCCATACAGTGTTTTCAAGGCTTGCAGGGATTGGGCGTTGGGGCCGTTGCCGAACAGCGTCACATCCAATGCGCGGTTGCGCCACTTGTCTGCCGCCAGGGTTTGAAACAAAATGTCCTGCCCCTTTGCGCCGGGTTCCAGACGGGCGACGCAGGCCAGGCGCAGCCCTTCGGACTCGGACGGCCAGGGCAGGGAAATATCATACGCGACGTTGAACGGGTTGCGGACGACGGAAGCGTTGGGCAGGCGCGCGCCCAATTGCGTTTCCAGCAGCCGACTGTTTCCCTCCGACACGAACAAAGCGGCAGTGGCCTGCGCGTAAGCCGACGTAATCGCCGGTATGTCCTCATCCGTCGGCCAGTAACGCTCCGAAGCCGCCTGCGCCAGCAGGGCGTAGGGAATCCGCCGTTTCGCGCACTCCAGCCCCCAGCCATGCCCCTCGTAATGCCCGCCCTGCGAAATGATGACGGCCTGCGGCTTCACCTGATCCAGCCAGTTGGAACCGGAAATGCCCAGCCGTCCCGCCACGCGCTGCACAACCGAAGGCTGCCGCCGAAACGCGACTTCGCAGCCCGCGTCGCGCAGGGTAGTGAGCATTTTCGGCGTTTCCGGCCAGGCGTTGACGCTGACCGCAACCGCAATCCCGCGCTTCGCCAGCAGCAGGGCGGTTCGGCTCCAGAGTTCCTCGCTGCCGCCCCAGGGCAGGCCGTCCATTGTGGAAACAAACGCGATTTTCGTCATAAGCCTGCGTTTTCTCTGCGTTTCAGCAAGCCGTCAACGGTTCTTTGCGGCAGATAGCACTTCATCAGATGCCGTAATATCCAGCCATGCATCAGAAGAGAGGGTTTCATGCAGATCGCCTGCCACAAACATTCGCGCGCCCGCTGCCGATTGCCCGCGTCCATCGCTTGTAGCGAAGCCAGCATTGCCAGGCCATTATAGGCAGTGGCAAACCGACGGCCCCGTTTCCACGTCTGCCAGGTGCGCGGCGTGGGCCATTTGCCGACATGCTTGTGCAGGACGCGCGAACAATTGACGTGCATGCGCCAGAAGTCATGGGAAGCGTTTTTGGCGTGATACCGATATAATAGGCACAAGCGGCTTTCAAACACGAACGCGCCCACCTGCGCCAGCCGAATAAACAAATCCCAATCATCCGCGCCCCAGATCTGGGTATCAAATCCGCCCACGCGCCGCAAAGCCGATGCCCGTATCAGCGTTTGGCCGGGTGTGGTGATCCAGTTCTTTTCCAGAAACGCTTTGTGCGCCTGCCCGGAGGGGCCGTCCATCTGGCAAAGCGGTTCGCCCACCGGGGTTCCAAACCCTTCCACGCCGCCATACACGAGGGAAGCGTCGGAATGCCGGTTCAAAGCGGACACTTGCCATTGCAGTTTGTCCGGCGGCCACAAATCATCATCGTCAAGCAAAGCGATATACGCGCCTGTTGCTGCCGCAATGCCGCGATTGCGCGCGGCGGACTGCCCGGCGTTTGCCTGCGCGATATACTGAATACGTCCCGCTTCTATAAGAGGACGCAGCACGTCCGCCGTATCATCGGGTGAGCCGTCATTGACGACAATCACTTCATAGTCTGTAAACGTCTGCGCAAATACCGATCCAAGCGTTTGTAAAACATAGTCACGGTGCTTATACGTAGGAATAACAACACTGACAACGGGCATAATATAACCTTATTTTCTTCTTAACCCTCAACCCTCAACCTGTAATAATCGGCTGCTTGGCGTAAGCCTTTCGGTAAATCCATTTTGGGAGCGTAGCCTAAAAGGGAATGGGCGCGGCGGATGTCTGCAATGGAATGGCGAATGTCGCCGGCGCGGGCCGGAGCGTAGCGCGTGACAATATCCATGCCGGTTACGCGGCGCATCTGATCGAGCAGGGAATTAATAGAAGTTTGCTGC
This sequence comes from uncultured Chthonomonadaceae bacterium, assembly GCA_963835065.1. GTDB lineage: Bacteria > Armatimonadota > Chthonomonadetes > Chthonomonadales > Chthonomonadaceae > CAWFQB01. The sequence goes on from CAWIEK010000002.1 coordinate 124,762, forward strand.
CCGCTTGCGACGTTAAAAACGCTTCCGAAGGCTTCGGGATTGGTAACAGTCGCGGCAAGCAGGTTGGCGGCAACTACATCTTCGACGGCGCAAAAATCCCGCGTTTGTTCGCCATCTCCGAAGACCGTTGGCGGCTGTCCCGATAATAAGGCGGTCAGAAACAGCGGAATGGCGGCGGCATACGCGCTGTGCGGATTCTGGCGCGCGCCATACACGTTGAAATAGCGCAGGCACACGGTCTGCAATCCGAACAGGTGGGCAAACAAGCGGCAGTAGTGTTCGCCGGTCAGTTTCTGGATGCCGTAGGGCGATAAGGGACGGGGCAGAACGTCTTCATGCGTGGGCAGAATGTCGGTATCGCCGTAAACGGCTGCCGAGGAGGAAAAAACCAGCCGACGGATGCCGCTGTCACGCGCGGCCAGCAGCAGGTTGAGCGTACCGCCGCTGTTGACGGCTTCCGACTGAATGGGATCGGCAATGGATTGCGAAACGGAAGCCAGCGCGGCAAGATGAAAAACCGCTTCCATATCGCGGCAGGCGTTGCGGCAGGCGAGGGCGTTGCGAACGTCCCCCTCCACAATCTCCAACTGCCGCCCCAATCCTTCCAGATTGGCGGGGTTGCCGGACGAAAAATTGTCCAGGACGCGCACCGTTACTTTTTGCGCCAGCAGCGCGCGTACCAGATGCGATCCGATGAACCCTGCGCCGCCCGTCACCAACGCGCTTTTCATAAAAAATCCTTTGCTATAAACGGGCGCGGACGAGATCATGCACATGCACCATGCCGACTACGCGCTGCTCGGCGTCCACGACGGGCGCAACCGAAATGGGCTGCGGGCGGTTTTCCATCTCCTGCATGGCTTCAAAGGCAAGCTGTTCGGGCGTCAGCAATACGCGCGGATGCGGATTCATCAGGGCTTGCGCCGTCAGCAGAAAGGTTTCGGCTCCGCGCGTTTGCAAGGCTCTGCGCAGTTCCGTTTCGGCAATCAAACCCAGTAAACGCCCCTCGCTGTCCACAACACAGGCCGCGCCGACGTGTTTGGCGCTCACTTCGCACAGCACTTCCTGAAAGTCGGCAGTGGGCGGCAGCAGGGGCAGGGCGTCCTCGCCGTGCCGCATAATATCGCTCACATGCAGCGTCAGCCGCCGTCCCAACCGCCCGCCCGGATGGTTGAGGGCGTATTCTTCGGGCAGCAGATTGCGCCGTTTTTGCAGGGTCATTGCCAGCGCGTCGCCCAGCGCAATCGCCACGAGAACGCTGGTTGTCGGCGCAAGATTGAGCGGGCAGGCTTCGCGCTCGATGGAAGCGTCCAAAACAACTTTCGCCTTTTGCGCCAGCGTGGACGCCAGATTACCAGTCAGCGCGATAATCGGGACGCGGCGCAGCAGAACGGTGGGCAGAATCGCCAGCAGTTCCTCGCTTTCGCCGCTGTTGCTCAGGGCGAGAACCACATCCGCGCGCCGCACCAAGCCCAGATCGCCGTGCAGGGCTTCCATCGGGTGCAGGAAAACGGACGGGCAGCCCACGGAAGTCAGCGTAGCCGCGATTTTACGCGCGGCAATGCCGGATTTGCCGACGCCCGTTGCGATCACCGTTCCCGCGCAGCCGTCCAGCAAATCCAGCGCGCGAACAAACGCCCCGTCCAGACGCTCACTTGCCAGACGTATGGCGGCCTGCTCCACTTCCATCACCGAATGGGCAAAGGCTATTTCATTGTCGGATGCTTTGTGCATAAGTTTAGGGTTTGTAGGGTTCGTAGGGTTTTAGGGTTTCAGGGTCAATACTGTAAAATAAGAGGGGCGATGAAGCATGCCCGATACATTTTCTTTGAACGGTATTGAACCTATACTCCTGCCTTCGGCTGTATGAGTTCCGTGTACAGTTTCTGCTGCGTGAGAAGCATTTCCTGATAACGGGCGTGGAAGTTAGTGTTGGGCGCGAACGTCTGTCCTAGCCGCGCTTCCGCTTCCGTAAGCGAGGGCAGCAATCCTACCCCTTCTAAGGCGAGCAGGGCCGCGCCCCGGCTGCTCGCTTCGGCTTCCAGAGCGAGCGTTAAAGGCTGCCCGATGGCGTCCGCCACAATCTGCGCCCATGCGGGCGAACGGCTGAACACGCCGCCGGACGCAATGATCTCTTCGGTTTGGGGAAACACGTCGCGCAAGCGCTGCGCGGCAAGGGCAAACCGCAGGGCAATGCCTTCCATGCAGGCGCGGACGATTTCGGCGGGATGGGTGTCCCAATTCATGCCGATTAACGAGGCGCGGGCGTCCGGGTTCCAGCCCAAACCCCGTTCGCCTGCCAGAAACGGCAGATACGTCAGGCCGGACGCGCCCGGTTCCATGGGCGCGATCTGCGTTTCCAATTCGTCGGCAGACGGCAACTGCAAGGTGCGATTCAGCCATTGGTACACATTGCCGCCGTCGCTGAACGCGGTTCCCATGAGGGGGCGGCGCGTGTCCACCCGGTAGCGCCAAAGCCCGGACGGCGTGACCAATTGCGGCGCGTGAACCGTCGTCTGCTGATGGTCGGCGGATACCACCGGAGCCGGGTCTTCCTGCCACAAAGCGCGAATCGCCCCGGACGTGCCTAAATTGATGGCGAAGCGGGCGGGCGTCAGGCAGCCGCTCCCCGCATTGCCGCAGGCTCCATCCCCCACCGCCGGTAAAAACGGCGCGTCCTTCAAGGCAGGCCATTTTTGCGCCCATTCGCCCTGCAAGCCCTGCGCGTGTTCGGTCAGGTTGACAACAGGCGCGAGGGTTTCCGGCGCAATGCCTAATTCATTCAGGGTTTCCGTATCCCATTGGCACTGCTGTTGATTGTACAGCCCCGTTCCCGACGCCATTGAAACCGACACCTGCCGCGCCTCCGGGCCGAACCAGCAGCCGTACAAATACTCGCTCGGCGAGGCCCACCGCGCCACCCGGTCATACAACTCGCGCTGCGTTTCCCGCAGCCACACCAGGCGGGCGGGATAGTAGGAGGAGTGCAGGATGCAGCCCGTGCGCTGATGAATGGCATGGGCGTCCAAATCCCGGCGCAAGCGCTGCGCGACGGCGGCAGAGCGCTGGTCGGCCCAATTGTAAATGGGCGTAATCGGGGTTCCGTCCGCATCCAGCCCGACAACGCTATGCCAGAAGGCGGAAATGCCCACGCACTGAATCGCGCCCGCCCTGTCCCCCATTTGCGCAAGCGCCTGATCCAGGCAGTCGCCCACATGATGCAAAAACTCTTCGGCAGGCATTTCCACGCCGCCATCGGGCGTGGTGTGCATCTGGTACTTCACCTGCTTCCAAATGCCATTTGTTTCGGGTCCGTCTATCTCGCGCCCGCGCTGATCCCACAGCATCACGCGCGTCGAAGACGTTCCGATATCCAGCGAAAGCGCAAGCGGTTCTCCAGCCATAATCATTCCTTTACAATGTCAGCGGCTTTCACGAAAAGGACTCAGTCCGCGCAGGCGGACTTCGTTATCACAGCCGCGCAATTCATTGCACGGCTTTTCGCGCGCGGCAACAACTTACGACACGTATGGGCTACCCGTTTTCCAATGTTGCCAGCAGCGTTTCCAATGGCATGTCGGCCAGCGAATTGAGGCGCAGGTCGGCGTGTTCGAGGGGCAAGCGGTGCGTCATCGGGTTTGGAATGGCAACCGCGTATAGCCCCGCCGATTTAGCCGATGTGAGGCCATGCGACGAGTTTTCCAGCGCAACCGCTTCGTGGGGTGCAACGCCAAGCGCGTTCACCGCCGCCAGATACAATTCCGGGTGCGGCTTGGTGTTTGCCACATCGTCGGCGCAGCGGATCGCGTCAAAATGGTGGATTAAGCCTATACGAGTTAAATGCCCCGTCACCCACGCGCAGTCGGAACTCGACGCGACCGCCAGTTTCAAGCCCAACTTTTTCGCGTCCGCAAGGTACTGCTCCACACCGGGCAAAACGGGCTGCGCGTCAATCATTGCCAGATACCGCCTGCGCCGCTGCGCCCGAACGTCGTCATGGTTCAGCGTTTGCGTTACCTGCGCCTGCAAATGGTCGAACGGCACGAACTTCACGTCCGCCGCGCCCCGCCCAATGTTGCCGCACCATTCGTCAAGCGGCAGGCCGCAGCCGTTTGCCTCATAAATCTCGCGCCACGAATGGTAATCCGGCGACTCGGTATCCACAATCAGCCCGTCAAAATCGAACACCAGGGCGCGAATCATGCTGTCTCCAACAGGTAATAGGCATCAGGCATTAGGCATTAGGAAGACACTTCTCCTTCTAATGCCTGATGCCTATTACCTAATGCCTGTGTTAGTACCACTGCGGCGGCATGTGAAACTCTTCGTCGCCCGCCAGCAGTTGAATGAAATTGATCTGGCCTCCGTGATAGGCCATGTTGCGGTAGGCCATCATCATCAGGTTTTTGCCCGATGTGGGGCCGCGCCTCATTTGAAAGGTACGGTTCAGGCCCTCATCATCTAATTGACGAATGGCGGCTGCCAGTTGCGTTGTGCTGTCAATCAGTTGGTTTTGGGCGTCCTGCGCGTCGGCAAATTCCGGCCCTACCCAGCCGCCTGCCGGTGGCTTCACATCCTCGCCGCGCAGCATCGCCGCCATGAAGCGATTGACGACAATGCACTCCCCGATTTGTTCCAGCACGGAACGAGTCGGCGCGCTGCCTTCCACGTGGGGCTGCCAATTCAGTTTGTCCGGGGCAGTCGTGGCGACATAATGCGCCAGTATCGGCCCCATCTTCTCAATCTGCTCCGCCATGTACTCCTGCGCGTTCATAGAACCTCCGATTCAGGTATTCAGGTGTTCAGGTATTCGGGTATTCAGGTGTTAAATTAGTTGCTGTGTCGGAGTAAACTGCGATACTTGTGTATTCCCTGAACACCTGAATACCTGAACACCTGAATACCGCTTATATCCCTGCAATGACTTCGGGCGTGTATGTGAACTTAAAATCGGGCTTGCCGCAGTCGTACAGCGGCTTCAATGTGCAGAAATCGGCAACTATCGCGTCCAGCAGTTCCGGGCCGTTTTGCAGAATGGGATGCGCGCGAGAGAGGGGGATGCCGAAACGGGCATGTTGTCCCTTGACGCGGTTCATGCGGCGGGCAAAATCGGTCAGGGTGTGCGCGTCCAGTTCGTGCCCGCTGCGGAACTTGCCTTCTTCGTCCGTCATATCGAAGCAATGGATGGCGGGATGGTGCGCCAGATGCGCGGCAAGGCTCTCAGCGTTGCGTTCCAGATTGGCGGCAAAGATCGCTTTCTCTTCCGCGTAATCCTCCACGAACGCCAGCAACTGCGCCTGCTCCGCATTGATAGCGACCCGCAAATGCACGAACGGTTTGTACGCCTTTTGCGCGCGCGCGAACGCCACCCACGTTTGTATGGGCGGGTTGACGCTTCGCCGCAGATGCTGCGCGACGTGCGGGTACAACGGTTCGCCAACCACTTCCGACAATCGCTCGGCCAGCAGTTGTCCCATGCAAATCAATTTTGGCTTGACATGTTGACGCAGGCTTGCCATCCGCTCGGTAAAGCCCGACACGCTGAACACGTCAAAATCTTCGTCCGCAAACCCTGTAAACGTCGCGGCCTCGCTCACCTCTTCCAGCGTTTTGATCACTTCACAGTCGTTACTCGCCATATACTGACTCCAACACGATTTTTAGAAGGTAGGAAACGATAAATTTCACGAAAACTTGAATATTGAATGGCTTACCAGTCGCGCCCTTCGCCCGGTACGTCGTCGCAGCGAGTGCCTGTTAGCCCACAGGCGGCAGCCATATCCTCAACTGTATCGCAGATATTTTCCCGTTCTACTGTTTCAATGAAGCCGCCGTACTTGTCATCAAGCGCGTTGAACGCTTCGATGTACTGTCCCAAAATGGCAAGAACGCGCTCTTCGTCCGGTTCCGGTCCCAATTCAATCAGGGATCGCACCGTTTCATTGTACACGGCGCGGCTGTCTTCAATCGCTTCCTCGTCCGTATAGCCTTCCCAGTTCCGAAAAGCCGTTTGCTTTTGCATCTCCTGAAGTGTCGCCATGCTCACCCCCCAGAATCGCTTCTGTCCTTGTATTCGCGTTTATTCGCGTTCATTCGCGGCTAAATTCTGTTTCGACCCGATATTGCTCCCAGGCTTCGGCGACCTGTCCCTCGGTTACATCGCCGGAATGGGTATAAACGCGATAGCGCAGGCGCAGGGGGTTGTCGGGCGTGAGTATCCAGGGGTCTTCGCGGAAGAAGATAAAATTAGGCGCAAAGGGGCCGTAATCGCGGGTGAACCAGGGCGTCGGGTAATCGGGGTTGTGGGGATGGTCGAAGACCGCAATGCCGCACATCAGCCGCCCTAACTTGCCGGAGCAGTCCAGCCAGGGCGAGCGCTGCTTGTACGTTTCGCGCTCGTTTCGCTTGCCCGCCGCGTTGGTCATTGCGCCGCCCGTCCGCGCCGTCAAGCCTTCCGCCACGCGAATGTGCGGCAGTCCGGCCTCATTTGTCTGGTGCAGCGTGACATTCTGATCGCCCGGCGTTCGCAAAATCAGTTCAAAGTCGAAAATACGCGCTTCAACGGGCGTGTCATAAAAGGTAAAACGGCGCGTATCCTTCAAAACCACGTCGCCGGCGGGAGAAATCCAGTCGCAGGATTGCGTAAAGCCTCCGCTTGCTTCCCCGCTGCGAACGTCTTCAAAACCGCGCGCCACAATGCGCCCGCTGTTGTGCCGCTCCAGCCAGCAGTCCACGTCGTCCACGCGCCCGTAGCCAACCCAAAACCCGTGATGATGGCGATGGTCGGTCGGGGCGTCCGCCAGCAGGGACAGGCCATTGGCGGCGCGCAGGGGATATAAATACGGTTTCCAGACGGGCAGGCTTGCCGAGCCATACGCATACCGCGCATACTCCTGCCCGCCGATGCGAATCACCAATTGCCCGTTCGCGTCAATCACTTCCACCATTTTCGCGTTCTCCTCCCTGTCATTGTACCCGACAGGAACGCCTCATTGTGAACGCGACACGATTACGCGCCGGTTCTTGTTAGACCAGGCGCGCGCCAGAATAAGCCGATGAGGGGAAGGAGAAAATAAGGGGAGCCACTAAAACCCGAAGTGAGACAGCAGTTGACACGGAACAATCCACCCGCTGCCCTGTAAATCTCTGCGGACTTACGCCCAGGTGTCCTGGAAACGGGGTTATTTGACGCTATTTTGCCTGTACAACGGGCGCGGCGGGCCTTCGGCTTTTGAAGAACGCGAACACCTTTTTACCGGTTTTTACGGCCAAAACGACCATCAGCAATGCGAATCCGATCAGCAGGAACGCGAAGAAAGACGCCAGAACCGGCGCGTGGATGGCAAGCCAAACGCCGCTTGCGACAACCACATCCTCGAACAGCGATAGTCCCAGATTGGCGGTTCCGCCGTGAAAGGGAGCCAGCGCGGTAGCTTTTGCCCGCGTGACAGCCTTGCCCGCATGAACGGAAAGCGCGGAACCGCCGCCCAGCGCCAGGCCGAGCAGCATTGCCAGATTCGGGTCAATATGCGTAAGCGTAGCCGACGCCAGAATGGTTCCGGCAATCGGGCGCACAATCGTGCCAACCGCGTCGAGCGCATGGTCAATCACAATGATTTTGTCGCCCACGAATTCCAGCAGCGTGGCAAGGCCCAGCACAATCAGCACATCCGTATGCGTCAGCAGCGCAAACGAAGCATTGATCGGCACAACGCCAAAACGCGCCAGTATGCCGAGCAGCAGCAGCGGCAGACACGCCCGCAGCCCCGAACACGCGCCCAAACTCACGCCCATCAACACCTGCATCCCCGTACTCATAGCATCCTCCCACGCTCTTTACGGGAGGCAAAGGTTTCAGGTTTCAGGTTTCAGGTGTCAGGACAATACGCTCGTTTTTCATGGTTCTTCCTGATCTTGACCAGACGGGTATTACCTGACACCTGAAACCTGACACCTGACACCTGAAACCTAACACCTATCCTACAAACAGCCGCGCCACCGCATCCCGCAGCGGATCGGTTTCCTGCGCAAGGGCGGCGCGGGCGAAGATTAGGCCGGGATTGGGGGCGCGCATGGCGCGGGACAGGACGCCGTAGCCGGTGTGCGCCTGCTCCGCGAACATCTCTTTTTGGATCGAAACCCATTGCGTTATGCCCCGCGCCATGCCTTCGCGCGAACCGATGCAGTTCATCAGGAACTCCGGGGGCGTCAGTCCTTCGCGGTAGCCATGCCGAATGGTGTAGGTACTTCCATTCAGCGCGGCTACGACGCCCTGCGCGGCGACGGCTTTGAGCAGCAGTCTCATGCCGCCCCGCGCTCCACTGGCAAGCGTCAGCAGTACGGGGTCGGACAGCGATTCCGGCTGCCGCATCCGTTCGGCAATGCGGGCCGCGAATTCTTCCAGCCAGGCGTTCCATTCCTCGGGCGCGTCACGGATTGGGCGAACCGGGGCGGGCCAATTTCTGCCCAAAAACGGCCCGTATCCCCCGCCGATGTGCCGCGCCGCTTCAAAGCCGCGCAGCGTCAGGCGGTGCAGAATGTCCAGAACGGGTTCCACAGCCGCATGGCCTTCCTTCAGCAGTCGTTGGCGCAAAGGCTCTTCCAATACGCCCCGCGCTAAAAGGCCGTTTTGAAGCGACAAAGGCTGTTCCAGGATGTGTTCGATTTCAGCGCGTCCGGTGGGCGTTCGCGCTAAAAAGGCCAGTCCCAGGCGGGAGTCATGCAAAGGACGGAGGACATTCAGGGTTTCCACATCCCGCCGCAAATGCCCGGCAATCGTAAGTTTTTCGCCTGCTTCCATTTGCGCCGCTTCCGTGATAGGCAGAAACACGCTGACCGTATCCCCGTCAAAATCCAATTCCATCAGGCTGCATGTAAACGGATGTACTTGAATGGTTTGACCGGAAACGCGAACCGGATGGAAGGCCACAATGCCAGTTGGCGTGATTGTCGGGGCGCGGTTGAGCAATACCCACGAACGCGCCATGATGCGGTCCAAAACCTGCGCGGCGGCCTCACTGTGGGCTTGTACGGCTTCCACGCTTCCCATTTCGCGCGCGACTAGCGGCGCGAACAGCGTCCACGCGATTTCTTCCGGCAACCCCACTTGTTCATAGGATAAGCCCGCGCCAATCGTCGCCACCGCCCGCCCGCTGAACTGCGTCCGCGCGCCGAACTCCAGATGATCCGGCGTGAGCAAAACCGCAAAGAAGGCTTGCAGGCGCGTTTGCATATCCGTTCGCGCCTTTAACAGCAGGCTGTCGGGGGCTTGCCCGTCCAGCATCCGCGCCAATCGCCCGCTTGCTTCCGCCAGTTCGCCATATTCGGGCAGTTCCACAAACGCGCCGATTGCGGACAGCGTAATTTCCGGGTTCCAGGGGTGCGGCGCAGATTCCGCCAGGCGCAAGATTTCTCCTTCAGGTTCCTCGTTCCCTTCAGGTTTCTCGGCAAACTTTTCACTCGCTCCCTTATTCACGCCTTCGCCGGCCTCTTCAGCCGCTGCTTTATTGGCCTCTTCAGCCGCTGCTTTATTGGCCTCTGCATCGGTCTTTTCACTTGGTTTAGAAGCTGTCTGCGCCAGCCGAAACGTCAGCCCGTGTTCGGAAAAGTCGCTGACAATGCCGCCAACCGCCAGCCGACGCGCTACATCCGCCCATTGCGGCGAGGGTGGCGTGGATTGCGCAACCGGGCCGGCAATCAGCCGTTCCGCCAGCAGGGGCGCGTCCACACGCGCGGCAGCCCGCGTGTTGAACGTTTCGCGGATGTTTTCCGTCGCGTCTGCGATGCCCAGGGCGTGGAACTCCGCCTGCCCAATGCCGCGAACAGTGCGCGGGCGTTGCCGTCGCGTGGATTTTGTCACTCGCAAGGTGGTGCAGCCTGCCCCAATACACCCACCCCACCGTACTCGGCACGGACATGGGCGGGCCGTGCCGGTTGACACTCAGCATCCTCATGCCATCCGGCGGCAGTCCCGCAGCCACAATACGCGCTTGCAGTTCCTCATCTTTGGGCGCAGCGAACGGCGGCACGATAACGGGCAGCCCCTCCTGTTTCGCCACACAACTCAGGACGGCTTCCCGTATCTGTCCGAGTACCATGCGGCTGTGCAGGCTCATCGGGCTAAAAACCAATTCTACGGGCGTCCGCCGCTCACCGCCGCGTTTCTTCATTTCGCCTTGCTTCGTGTCGCCTTGTTGCGCTTCGCCTTGTTGCGTTTCCTCATCCTCGCCTTCGGCTGTATCCGTTTCGAGGCTTTCGCCTGCATCCGTTTCTATCAGATGCGGCATTTCGTCGTCCGGCACGATACGCGCAATCACGCCCTTGCTGCCGTGCCGATTGCTCAATTTGTCGCCGGGCTGCACGGCAAATGGATAATTCAGCCGCGCCGCGCACGATTGGCTGATGAGAATACCGTCCTCAAACGTGTCCAATCCCCCGGAAACATACGCCGTCAGCAGATTGCGCCCGCACCAGAATTCCGGCGCGTCGGGCGGTTCGCTGCCGGTTTGTATCAGCGCCGGTTCCGGGTCGGGCGGCGTTATCCATTGCCGGAGCATGTTGACTCCCATCACCAAGCGGCACGGATCATCGTGTTCCAAAAACGGGATCATGCGCGCGTTCGCGCCCAAATTTCCAAGCGGGCTGTCGTCCACAACGATCAATTTGCCGTCGCGTATCGCCGCGCCCGTCGCCACCACCAGAATACGCCCGATGTTCGGACCCTCCGGCGTTTCCAGCGGACACGCGCGCCCAAAGTGTCCCGGCGTAAACATGCGCGGCTTTTCCGGCACGGCGATGCGGCGCAACTGCGTTTGCCGCTCCAGCCACCGAACCTCGGTTTCCCAGGACATCCGGGGAAATGCCTGCCCGCGCAGTCGAACAAACTCCCCAATCCATGTTTCCAGCGGCAGCCAGGCGCGCAGTAAATTCTCATTCCATTCTAATTCTGTCGGCGCTTCGCCCAACCGCGTTGCGCAAAAGGCCATCAGCAGGTCGCCCACGCACTGAATGTCCGCCGTGTCCAGTTCATCCGAGGAAGCCAGGGGCAGCACGGTATACTCCCGCCCTCCAATCGTAAACACGCCCTGCGCATCCGGCTGCGGCACATCCGCAAACGTCACGTTCAGCGTTTCCGCCCCCACGCCGATTCCCACCGTGACGCGGCAGGCATACGCCCCCGCGCTTTCCACCTGATAATGGACCAGCGGCAGCCGACTGACCAGCAACTGCGGCAGCCCCTCGCGCAAAAACCGGTCAAAACTGGCCCGATGCCAGGGAGTAGAATACAACGATGAGTGATGAGTGATGAATGATGAATCAGAATCCAATTCATCATTCATCATTCCGCGTTCAGCATTTCCTTCTGTTCCCTGTTCCCTGTTCCCTGTTCCCTGCTTCTCCTCTTCTTCTCTCATTCCTCTTCTCCTTGTTCCGCATTCCAGCAGCGGCTGAGATGCTTGCGGGCGTGGTACAGGCGGGACTTGACCGTGCCTTCGGGGATGTCGAGCAGGCCGGCAACGTCGCGCAGTTCCAGGTCTTCCTCGTAGACCAGGCGCAGCACGTCGCGCTTTTGATCGGGCAGTTCGTTGAGCAGGCGGTGGAGACGGGAAGTGGTGTCGGATCGCAGGGCGCATTGTTCCGGCGTGGATGTGGACGTATCGAGCATCCACATTGGCGCGAAAAGCGCATCGCCATCCTCTTCCGGCTCTCCCGATTGCAGGGATTGTTCGCGCCGACGCTTGCGGTTGCGCAGGTCGTTGAGGGCGAGATTGGAAGCCGCGCGGAACAGCCACGCCTTGACGGAACCGCGCCCTTCCCATTGCTCCGCCCGCGTCCACACGCGCAGCAGCGTTTCCTGAAGCAAGTCTTCAGCCACCTCCGGCTGACGCGCTATGCCGACAAGGTAACGCCGCAACGCCTCCCGATAGCGAGCGGCCAACATTTCAAATGCTTCCGCATCCCGCGCCGCGATTTTTGTCAGCAACTCCTCGTCTGAAAGCATGCGCAATTCCTTGCAGGGCAGATGCCGCCAATGAACACACAGATCAAAGTCAGCCGCAAATACACGCCCATAAACGCAAACCACTATGCCAATGGTTTATTCCTACACACCGCTCAGGACACCACAGCCAGCAAGCCGGTTCAATACCTCTGTTTCTTTTCTCTAGTTTTCTTCTCTTATTCTTCCCTCTGTGAAACCTCTGTGTCTCTGTGCCTCTGTGGTGAAGCCGAATTAACCCCGCATCGGGCGAGTAATTGCCGCAGGTTAGCGAAACCGCCCGCAATTTGCGTCCGTATTGGCTTCGGACGCTACTTCATGCCATAATACACAAATCAGGGTATTCAGGTGTTCGGGTATTCGGGTGTTCAGGAAATACAAAAGTATAGAAGCGTATTTTGACGCAACAAGACCCCAAACCGAGCACCTGAATACCTGAATACCCGAACACCGAGAACTCCTATGTTCCGAAAAATCCTACTGGGCTGCGGCCTGCCGATACTGTTGGTTGCCATTATTGCCGCCGTTGCCGCGCGGCGATTGCTCAAACCTGCGCCCGTGCCCGAACGCACCGAAACCGTTCAGCGCGGCGACGTGGAAATCAAAGTGGTGGAAACGGGGCAGATCGAACCCCTGCGCAAAGTGGAAGTGAAATCCAAAGTGGGCGGGCGTATCCTGCGCTTGTTTGTCGAAGAGGGCGTGACGGTGCGATCCGGGCAGATTCTGGCGACGATTGACCCGCAGGAGATTAACAGCCAGGTGGCCGCGCTCCGCGCGCAATTGGCCGCGTCGCAGGCGCGGCTTGCCGCCGCCCGCACCAATGTCGGCTACCAGCAGTCGCAAACCAGCACGGGCATTGACCAATACCTGCAAAACCTCGCGGCGGCAAAAGCGCGTCTGGAAAGCGCCCAGGCTGAGGCTACCGCGCAGCCCACGCTCACGCAGCAAACCATTGACATCGCGCAATCGAATTTGGACGCGGCGAAGGCGCAATTGAAAGCGCAGCAGGACAGCCTCAATTTAATGGCGCAATCCACGCACCCGAATACGGTTGTTTCCGCGCAGGCCACTTACGACCAGGCGCGTTCCCAGCACCTCAACGCGCTGAAAACCGTAAAGCGCCAGCAGCAGTTGCTTTCTAAAGGCTTTGTGTCGCAGCAGGTTGTGGATAGCGCGCAGGTAGACGCGGACGTGGCCGCGTCGCGCATGACCGACGCGAAAACGCGCCTTGACCGCATGGAGCAGACCAACACGCTGGAAGAAGCCAACCTGCGCAGCCAGATCGCCGCCGCGCAGTCACAGGTACGCCAGATGGAAGCCGCGCTCGCGCAGGCGAAATCCACCACCTTGCCGGCCACCAAGCAGCATGATTTGGACAGCGCGCGGGCGGCGTATGCGCAGGCCAAAGCGCAATTGCAGCAGGCGAAGGCGGGCATCGCGCAGAATTCCATGAAGGGCCAGGACGCCCGCGCCGCGGAAGCCGAAGTGCAGCAGATACAGCAGCAATTAAACGAGCGGCTTGTCAATCAGGGCGATACCACCCTTGTCGCGCCCATGACGGGTTTGGTCACGCGGCGCTACGCGGAAGTGGGCGACCTGATTACGTCCGCGATTTCCTCGTTTTCTTCAGGATCGCCCGTGTACCAGGTGGCGGATACGGGCACGATGCTGGTCAAACTCAACGTCAACGAAGTGGACATCGCCAAAGTAAAGCGCGGGCTGGCCGCCGAAGTGACGGTTGACGCCGCCAAAGGCGCGAAGTATGACGGGCGCATACGCAAAGTATCGCCCTCCTCGCAGGCCGATGCAACGACGAGCGGCAGTAACAATCAAAACGTCGTGCGCTTTCCCGTCGAAATACAAATCACGCCCGACGCCAAGCGCCCGCCCCTGCGCCCCGGCATGAGCGCGCGCTGCGCCATCATTGTCGCCCGCCGCACCAAAATCCTGCGCCTGCCCGTCAACTGCGTCAGCGCAGCTGGCGACAAAAGCACTGTTCAAATCGTCACCAGCACTCAAAAGAACGGCGAAACTATCGAAACCACGCAGCCCCGCGAAGTCGTTGTCGGACTGCGCGGCGATGACTTTGTTGAAATCGTGTCCGGCGTCCGCGAGGGTGAAAAAGTCCGCCCCAACCCCTACGCCGGCCCCAAGCGCAAAGAGATTGACATTGATTTAGGAGATAAGCGGTAAAGGCATTAGGCATTAGGCATCAGGCATTAGTAAGGCTCACTCAACCCTAATGCCTGATGCCTAATGCCTAATGCCTAATGCCTAATGCCTGCCCATGAACTTCCTCTACTCCATACAAACCGCGTTTGACAACCTGCGCGCCAATAAATTGCGGTCGCTGCTGACGATGCTCGGCGTGATTATTGGCGTCGGGGCGGTGATCGTCATGGTGGCGATTGTGCAGGGCGCGTCGGCCCGCGTCACGGGCGAATTCAAGCGGCTGGGTTCCAGCCTGATCATCATCTATTACGAACCCGACAGCAAGGATCGAAAGAATTCCACGCGCCGCCTGGACGGCATGACGATGGACGACGTGCAGGCGATTGAGCAGCAGTGCGATATGATCAAGGGCATATCGGCGGAACTGCCCATCCCCGGCAACGGCGACAACGTGAAGCGGGGCGACAAAACCATTGCGGGAACCATCAACGGCGTCCTGCCCGCGTATGAGCAGTTGCGGAACGCGCAGGTGGCGCAGGGGCGCTTTGTCAGCCAGGCGGACGTGGAAACGTGGGCCAAAGTGTGCATCATCGGAGATAAAGTACGGGAGGAATTGTTCGGCGCGGCAAGCCCGCTCGGCCAGAACATCGAAGTCAGCGGGCAGAACTTAACCGTTGTGGGCGTACTGGCGAAAAAAGGCCGTTCGCTGGAAGGGGATGCGGACAAATCCATTTACGTGCCGCTGACGACGGTGCAAAAGCGGTATTTGGGGCGCGAACTCGTGGGCGTGATGTGGGCGGAACCCAAAGACCCGACAAAAATCAATCTGGCAATGGATCAGGTGTGGCAGAATTTAATGCGCCGCCACAACGATACCCCCGGCTTCCACGTGGACAGCCAGGAAAACATTCTCAACAGCATCAACAAAATTCTGGCCGTATTCGGGATTGTTTTGGGTTCCATTGCGGGGCTTGCGCTGCTCGTGGGCGGCATCGGCATTATGAACATCATGCTCGTCTCGGTCACGGAGCGAACGCGCGAAATCGGCATCCGCAAAGCCATCGGCGCGAAACGGCGCGACATCGTGCTGCAATTCCTGATCGAATCGGCAACCGTTTCCGGCTTGGGCGGCTTGATCGGCATCGCGTCGGGCGCGGCCTTCGCGTACAGCATCGGTTACGTGACTTCGCTCATACCCTTCCATGACCGACCCGCAAACAGGCGCAAAGGGACTGGAAATTTACCTCGCGCCAAGCGTCTCGTCTGGGCGCGTTCGCCTTCAGCGCGTTCGTCGGCGTGTTCTTCGGCATGTACCCCGCCATCCGCGCCTCCCGCCTCGACCCCATCACCGCCCTGCGCCATGAGTAGCCCGATTGCTGTTGCGCGATTTGGGCGAGAATTGTGCCTGATGCCACTTTGACAATACAGCCGTTTGTGGCATAATAAGCCTGTAGCAATGGGTTGAATCGCTGACAAATGAACAAGGCGGTAACTTTGCCATGACACAAACCGAACAAGCCAATGATCGTTTTCTTACAGAAGTACGCCAGATTCCCGGTGTGCTGATTGCAAAGCCCTACGGCGGCAGAACGCCTGCGGAGCAGTCTATCGCCGTCGTCGTTCCTGCATTACGGACACCGACTTCCAGACAAGTATTTGAATTGGAAGGCGAAACCCTGCTTTCCTTTCCTGATGCGCGTTTGGAAGTTCGTGTCATTGGCCTCAAAGAATGTGGCGTGGACTCGTCTCAAATCGCGTCCATTTTGCCCAAGTAGGATTTGCTATGCCGCCGGACAACTTTTCTAAAGAGGCGAAAAAGCATGTCAGGGAAGCATGGCGCAACTATTGCCTGTACGAACGCTGGCTGGAACAAGAGCCGAGTTGGGCATTGGTCTTGCTGTTTTACTCTGCGGTGCATCTCGTTCAGGCTCATGCGATAAATCTTGCTTCTACCAACCCGCGAATTATTGTTCCCGCAGATCATCTTCAGAGGCGGCGTTACATTATGGAGAGACTACGGCGTATTATCGCGGACTATGGAGAACTACAGGCAGCGAGTGAGCATGTAAGATATTCGCTAGTCAGGTACTCCCGTGAGGAAGCATTAAGTTATTACGCGGAAGAATTTTCCAGGGTCGTAGAAGATTTGCACAACAAAGGCGTTTCGTGGGAAATACGGCTGACAGCAGACGAGCGCAAGGCTGTCTTAACTGAGGTAAGCGCCCCGGCCTAAATCTGTTCCTCTTTGCGTTTATCTGCGCATCGATGTCACATACTCGTAATCGCCAGCCGGAGTAGCGGAAAAGGGCTTGTCCCAATCCTGTATCATCGCCTGCATCAAAATCTCAACCGGGATGCCTAAGCCTTGATACAGATTGCGTATCATCTCTATGGTGAGAGGTTCGCGCCGCTCCAAAACTGCGACAACATGGCTGCGTCCACCGAGCAACTCATCTAAAACCTCTTCCGGCAATCCTCGGCTGTCAAGATGGTACTCTATGGCGGCAATCGGATCAGGCAGTTCAATAGGATAATGTTTTCGCTCGTAAGCCTCAACAAGCGCCATCAAAACCTCAAGACGGTCGCCTTCGGGCGTATCCGGTGTTGCCCCAAACAGCGCGTTTATCTCAGCCAGAGAGTGGTCATAATCCGCTTCGGTTTTGATAGGGCTGATGTTCACAGCAACTCCTTAACAAACATATCAGTTTGGGCGTGAGTGTGCTTTTATTATAGCATGACAACGCCGTTGCCGAAGAAATTCGATTGTTATCGTCCGGGTCGGCGCATCTAAAATTCTCGACACGTATCCCGTCGTGGGTCATTCGCCACCAGTCTGCGCCTGCTCCCTCCTCCTGGTTGACTAATCCAAAAAGAACGCGCAAAAGTAGAAAAATATCTGCATAAACAGCAGAAACAACGAACCTTCTCTGCCTCTATCTCGTCTAAATACATACGCACGTCTACATAATAGAGACTGCTAACTAGCCAGGTGGCGGGACGTTGAACGTTCGGAGTTCCTCTCAACAATGAACTATGAACTGCAGCAACTAACCCGGAAGGGAGGTGCTGGAAGATGCCTGGTCACTCTCCCCGTTCGCCCTGACGCTCACGAGGTCACGACGCCTCTTCCTTACAATTTAGACACAACGAGACAGCGGGCTGGAAGCGCTGCATTGCCAAGATTTCGACGCTGCCTCTACATACTCTTTTTCTTGTCTCGTTTAGAGGCGCCGGCCCTGTTCTTAATCGTGCTGTTCCGGCAAGGATTATGCCCCGATGCCGCCTTGATAAAAGGAAAAGTATGTTGACAGGAATTCGGCGCGTGGACGGCGAATATACTTACCGGTGGCTTGCGATCAACAAAAGTCTCACAGGAAAGGCTCACAAGAAAGTCTCAACGTTCTTGCTGATGCGCTTCGACATTCGTTTCACTTCGACATTCATTGCAAAGGAGCAGTTCATGCGCCGACACTCTTCTACTCGTCCCGGTTTTACTCTGATTGAACTCCTCGTCGTCATCGCCATTATCGCGATTCTTGCCGCTATTTTGTTCCCCGTGTTCGCGCAGGCGCGCGAAAAAGCGCGGGGCGCGGCCTGCCTGTCCAATACCAAGCAGATCGGCAACGCCATGCTGATGTACGTGCAGGATTATGACGAAACCACGCCGTCTTCGTTCGCGTTCACCGACAAAACCCGCGTGGATGTGTTCATGGTCTTGCAGCCCTACATCAAAAACGTGCAGGTGTTTTTCTGCCCCGACAGGTCGGATACGAGCAATACCTGCGCCTTTGCCGTGCCTGCCGGGTATCCGGCCAATTCCACCAAATGCGTAGGGTATGGCTACAACTGGGGCTTTATTCCGTATGCCGGAGCCGGGCTGCTTGGCCCGTCTTATTACGCGGGCGACGGCACGGAAGTGGAACCCGGCGTTTCAATTGCGCAAATGGACACGCCCGCGCAACTGGCCGCGTTTTCCGATACCTACAATCTGCCCCGCTACGCTATGTCCGCCGTTGGCTCTCTTCTGGATGTTAATGCGCTCGGCGGCATCCACAACAACGGCGGGCTGCGTCACGGCGGCAACTTCAACGTCAACTTTATGGATGGACACGCCAAACTGGTACGCATCAAGGGCGGCGATATTCCCGGCTTGCCCTTGAAAGTCGGCGTTTCCAAAGACGACGCGATGCGGATCATGTGGTGCATCAGCCCCAACGCTACGGTAGACACGACCAACGCGATTTATAAAGGCTACGGCTATCCGTCCTTCGGTATGCTGCCGTGCAGTTCGGCCATCAAATTGCCGGAAGCCGTCGGCGTCAAATGGTGGGCGGATTAGATAATTTTCTGCCCCAACACCCAATACCCAATACCGAACACCGCCAATTAACGCGCCACGGCCTGCTTCAAAAGCGCAATGATTTCCGGCAGGTGTTGGTTGTGACGGGCGGCAAGGCGCGGATTGGGATGCTGCGCCTGCCAGAGCGCAGTGTGGCCGAACCTGTCTTTGGCATGAACGTTGGCGTGATGCGCCAGCAGAAGCTGAACGCTGTCGGGACTGCGGCCAAGCATGGCCGCGTACATCAGCGCGGATTGTCCATTGCTGTTGACCGCGTTCACGTCCGCGCCATGCTCCAGCAGCCAGCGCGCCACATTGGTGTTTCCCATGCCCGCCGCTTGCAGGAGGTAAAACCCACGCGAGTTGGGAACCTCCACTTTTGCGCCATACTGTACCAACAGTTCCACGACTGCAACATCCCCGCCGCTCACGGCATACGCAATCGGAGGCTCCTGCCAGTTATCTATCGCCTGTACATCCGCGCCCCGCTCTAAAAGGGCGCGAATGATGGCAAGGTTGGGATGGGGATTGATCTGAACGTAGGCAGGGTACGTGCCGGGATGCTGTACCGTGTACAGGGCCGCAAGCAGGGGCGTCGTATAGTCGGAAGCTGTATCCTTCTCATAATAGCGCTGCGCAAAATCGTTAAAAGTGGGGGCGGGCGGCGTTTCGCGGCCATTGGGATCGGCTCCGGCCCGCAGCATACCAATGGCGGCTTCGGTATCATTGCGTCGAATGGCTTCAAAAAGCGTATTGCGATGCAGCGTCAGGTAGATTTGCCGCCCGATCAAAACCACAAGCAGCAAACTCAGCGGAATAAACGGGCCGGCAACAGCCCAAACTCCATTGGACGTGGCAGTACGGCGCTTGCGCAAGGGCATAGGGAAACTCCTCCGAGGGCGACAAACCTTGACCAGAACATTGGCTGCGGTCTACAATCAAAAGACAAGTACGTTTGCGCATTGCGCGGGGTTACAGGAAGTTGCGGGTTCAGAGTTGAGGGTTGAGGGGAAATTCGTTCAGGAAAAGCAACGATTAGAACAATCAACACCCAACATCTGAACACCTGAATACCTGAACACCTTCCCGGAGGGATGAATGACCGAAACGATGGGCGCGGCGGTATATCGCGGCATCAATGATATGCGCGTGGAAGCGGTTCCGGTTCCTGAGATCGGGCCGGGCGAGGTGTTGCTGCGCGTGGGCGTGTGCGGCGTGTGCGGCACGGACTTGAAGAAAATCCATTTCGGGCTTGTGCCGCCGCCGCGCATCTTCGGGCACGAAATGGCGGGAACCATTGCGGCAGTGGGCGCGGGCGTAACCGAGTGGAAGGTAGGCGACCGGGCAGTGGCGCATCATCATGTGCCGTGCTTGCGCGACGATTGTTTTTACTGTCAGCGCCGCGTGTTCGCGCAATGCCCGACTTACAAGCGCACGGGCACGACAGCCGGTTTCGAGCCGGCGGGCGGCGGTTTTGCCCAATACGTGAGCGTCATGGACTGGTGCGTGGCGCGGGGCATGGTACGAATTCCCGATGAGGTTACTCTGGAAGAAGCCAGTTTTGTCGAGCCGCTCAATACGTGCATGAAGGGCGTACAAATGGCGGACATACGCGCAGGCGATACCGTATGGATTGTAGGGCAGGGACCTATCGGCCTGCTGTTCACCCAACTTGCCGCCCGCAAAGGCGCAAGCGTTCTCGCCACCGATCATTTTCCATTCCGGCGCGACAAGGCGCGGCACTTAGGCGCAACAATTGCTCTGGAACCGGGCAGTTCGGAAATCGCCCCAACCCTGCGCGAACTTTCCGAGGGGCGCGGAGCCGATTTAGTGATTGTTGCCGTACCCACAACTAAAGTCGTGCCGCAAGCCTTCGAGATGCTGCGTCCCGGCGGCAAAATTCTGCTGTTCGCCCACACGCGCCTGAACGACCTGATGGAAGTGGACGCGGGAGCCGTCTGTATGCAGGAAAAAACCCTGCTCGGTTCCTACAGCAGCGACATTCTACTGCAAGACGAAGCCGCAAGATTGATTTTTAATCGCGAAATCAACGTGCCCGATTTAATCTCACACCGCTTTGGCCTTGAGGCAATAGGCGAAGCCATTAATGTGGCTTCTCATCCGCGCGAAACATCTTTAAAAGTAGTTGTAAACTGCTAATCTCTATAGTTCAAGACAAAGGACGCCCCCCAGAATCATGGTAATCCGTTAATCCTGTAAATCCTGGTTCAGACAATCTACTATGGAATTAGAACAACCAGCCACCAATCACCAGTCACCAACCACCAGTCACCAGCCGCCAGCCACCAACTCCATGCTTGCGGGCGTACTTTATGGCAAAGAAGACGTGCGCGTGGAGCGGGTTCCCGTTCCCGATGTCGGTATGGGAGAAGTGCGGGTTCGTATTGGGGCCGCACTGACGTGCGGCACAGATGTTAAGGTGTACCGCCGGGGCTACCATGCCCGCATGATTCAGCCGCCCGCTATATTCGGGCATGAGATGGCGGGCACGATTGAAGCGATTGGCGCGGAGGTAGACGGCTGGCACATCGGGCAGCGGGTGGTTATCGCCAATTCCGCGCCCTGCGGCATTTGCTTCTACTGTCGGCGCAATCATACGGAACTGTGCGAAGATTTGCTGTTCCTCAACGGCGCGTATGCCGAAACTATTACGGTTCCCGCCCGCGTGGTACAAAAGAATCTGCTGCCCCTTCCCGGCCATGTAACATTTGAAGCCGCCGCGCTGACGGAACCCCTGGCCTGTGTGGTGCGCGGCATGGAAGAAATGCCGGTGACGGCGGGGGAAACCGTTGTCGTGCTGGGATTGGGGCCGATTGGCTTGGGGTTTGTCGCGCTGTGCAAGCTGGCGGGCGCGCGCGTTCTGGCAGTCGGGCGACGGGCGGAACGGCTTGGACTGGCGGCGGAATTGGGCGCGGACGAGGTATTCGATGAGCGCGAACTGACGGACGCAGTTGCCACATTACGCGCCCGCACGGAAGAAGCGCAGGGCGCGGACAAGGTGATTGAAGCCGTCGGCAGTCCGCAGGCATGGGAAACTGCGATTGCCATTGCCCGTAAGGCCGCTACGGTAAGCCTATTCGGCGGCTGTCCGGCGAATACCAGTATTACCGTAGACACGCACCGCATCCACTACGACGAACTGACCCTCAAAGGCACGTTCAGCCACACGCCCGCCACGTTCCGCAAAGCGCTGCAATTGATCGCGGACGGCAGCGTTCCCGCCCACAAGTTCATCCAGCAACGCGCGCCCCTGTCCGACTTGCCCACCGTGTTCGCGTCCCTCGCCAACGGCTCCAATGGCGCCATCAAGACCTGCATCCTGCCGCCGGGGTAGGCATCAGGCATTAGGCAACCTTAGATATTAGATATTAGATATTAGGCAGAAGAGAAGAAGAGAAGAAGAGAAGACAGAAGCCGCATCCACAATCGGCAATCGAAAATCGAAAATCGGAATCCTAACACCTATCCTTGCATCTTGCGTCTGGTGCCAAAATAGCCGTATAATAGCGCGGAAGGAGAGCAACATGAGCTTGACATTGGAACTCAGTCGAGAAACCCAAAACTGGCTGCAAACTGAAGCGGCGAAGCAGGGAGTTGATCCCGGCGAATACGCGCTCCAGCTGATAGAAAACAATCGTCCGCAGGCTCCTGCAACGCTTTCAACTGACGACTCAGAACGCCTCGCCGCTATTGACGCTGCAATGGGCGCTTTTACGCATGTTCCTGTGAGCAGTAAAGATTTTGCGTGTCGTAAGCAGGAAGAGATTGATTTGGAAGAAGCCAAATTTATGCGGCATTAAAGGCTGCTATAATAATCAGTGCGTTCCGGCAGCAGGTACGCAAACAATGAAGAAGTAAGTAGATGAGATGAGGACGAATTGGAGATTGTTAAAGATCGTTACGAGACGTGGGACCCGGAAACAACGTATGTGATCGGGCATCAGCGCCCGGATACCGACGCTATCGGCTCGGCATTGGGCTACGCCTGGTTTTTGCAGCAGATGGGGCAGGAGAAAGTGCGCGCTATTCGCGCCGGGCAGCCTGTGGAGCAGACGCGCTTTGCGCTGGAGCGGTACGGGCAAGCGCCACCGCGCCTGATGACCGGCGTTGCGCCCACGTTTGGGCACGTTGCCCGCCCGCAGGCGACCGTCACTCCCAAAGCGCCCCTATCAGAAGCGATCACGCATCTGGCGGCAGGCTTACGGGTTGTGCCGGTTGTGGATGATAACAAAGTTTGCTGCGGCATCGTCACGCCCCTCGCGCTGGCCCGCGCCGCATCCGTTTCGCTGTCCAATTCCACCAATCCGTTCAAGCAGCCGTGCGAGGATGTGGCCGAAACGGTTTCCACGTTTCATTCGCAGGATCGCATCAGCGACCACCGCGCCGCCCTGCTGCGCAGCGACGAGGACGATTTTATTGTTGTGGATGGCGACAACTGCTTTCAGGGCATTGCCACGCGGCGGCGCATTTTGGAGCCGCCCCGCGCCAAACTGGTGCTGGTGGATCACAACGAACTGGCGCAAGCCGTTGCGGGCGCGGACGAAGCCGATATTGTGGCCGTTCTGGACCATCACCGCCTGGGCAATGCGTCCACGCCTTCGCCGATTCCGTTTGTCGTGGAACCGGTTGGAAGCACCTGTACGCTCGTGGCGGAACACTGCCAGCAGCACGGGTTTCAGCCGCCGGAGGGGTTGGCGGGCATGATGCTGTCGGGCATCCTGTCCGATACGCTGGTCTTTCGCTCGCCCACCACGACCGACCGCGACATCGAAGCCGCCGCCTGGCTCGCTGACCTGAGCCGAACCAATGTGGAAATTTACGGCAACGAACTCCTGCGCGCCGCTCCCGGCCTGACCGCCCGCGACGTGGAGGAAGTGATTGACGCCGACCGCAAAAAGTACGAAATGGGCGGCAAGCAGGTCAGCATCGCGCAGGTGGAAGTGACCGGATTTCAGGAATTGCCGCAGCGCCGGGAAGAGATTTTCAGCGCGCTTGAGCGTCAGCGCGAGCGCGAAGGGTTGGCGCTGGCCTGCCTGATGGTGACGGATGTTGTCGAGGGCCTGAGTCATTTGCTGTGTCAGGGCGAAAACTGGATACTGGCATCCCTGCCGTTTGCCCGGCAGGGCGAAAACGAATTCGACCTGCACGAAATCGTGTCCCGCAAAAAACAACTCGTGCCCACGCTTGTCGCCGTCATGGAAGAGGGGAGATAATTCACCACCCGCTGCGCTAGAGACACAGAGACACAGAGGGGAAGAAAAGAAGAAAAGAAGAAAAGGAGAAGAGGGGAGGGGGAGACAGGAACCGCGAAACACACGAACTAAACGAAAAGAAAATGCAAAAGAACAAGAGGAAATAGACAGGATTAATGGGATTAGAGGGATTAAACAGCATTACGAACAGGGATGAGACGCCTGATTGTTCTGAACATGCGGCATCTGGAGATTTACTCGTGTTCTTTGTTTTTTCTTTTCTTCTTTTTTCGTTTAGTTCGTGTGTTTCGCGGTTCCTGATCTCTTCTCTTCTTCTTTTCTCTGTGTTCCCTCTCTGTGCCTCTGTGTCTCTAGCGAAGCGGGTGGTGAAATTTCGGAGGTAGCGGTTATGGGTACGCTGGCGGTAGTGAATCCGTATACGGGCGCGGAAGTAGGGCGGGTGGCGCGGGGTGGCGCGCAGGAAGTAGAGCAGGCGGTTCGGGCGGCGCAGGGGGCGGCACGGGAAATGCGCGGGATGCCCCTGCATCGGCGGGCGGCGATATTAGGCGCAGCAGCGCGCTTGCTGCGGGAGCGCTTGGAAGTTCTGGCGATGCTGATAACGTCCGAATCGGGCAAAACCATTCGGGAAACGCGGGCGGAAGTGGAGCGCGCGGCGGGCATTTTCCAATTGGCGGCGGAAGAAACGCGGCGACTGCACGGGGAAACCCTGCCCTTTGATGCGTTTCCGAATGGCGAAGGCCGTACCGGGTACTGGACGCGCGAACCGATTGGCGTCGTCGGAGCCATTACGCCCTGGAACGTGCCGCTTGCGCTTGCCGCGCATAAAATCGCGCCCGCATTGGCCGGGGGCAATGTAGTTGTGCATAAGCCTGCGGAAGAAACGCCTCTCATCGCTCTGCAACTGGCCGAAATACTGACCGAAGCGGGACTGCCGGACGGCGCGCTGAATGTCGTTACCGGATTGGGCGAGGAAGCCGGGGATGCATTGGTGACGCACCCGGAAGTCGGCTTTGTGTCGTTTACGGGTAGCCGGGAAGTGGGGATGCGCCTGCCGGGACGAGCCGGCTACAAAAAAGTCGCGCTGGAATTGGGCGGCAACAGTCCGGTGATTGTAACGCCGAGCGCCAATCTGGAAGACGCGGCGGACGCGATTGTACGGGGCGGGTTCGCGGCAGCCGGGCAGTTGTGCATTTCCGTGCAGCGCGTGATTGTGCAGGAGGATATTCGGGCAAAACTGAGCGAATTGATTTTACCGCGCGTCCGCGCCCTGCGCGTGGGCGACCCGATGGGCGAAGCAACGGATATGGGTACGCTTATCAACAGCGAAGCGTGTGACCGGGTGACGCGGGCGGTGGAAACAGCGCGGCAGGCGGGAGCAACGGTACGAACGGGCGGGGAGAGATTGGGGCCAAGCCGGTACGCGCCCACCGTGCTTGAAAATGTGCCCCACGATGCCGGATTGGCAATCGAGGAAGCGTTCGCGCCCCTGATTCTGCTGATGCCGTACACCACGCTCGACGACGCCCTTGCGCTTGCCAACGCCACGCCGTATGGCCTGAACGCGGGCATTTACACCAACGACCTGCGCGAAGCGTTTACGGCTGCGCGCGAACTGGTGGCGGGCGCGGTCATGGTCAACGACGCGCCCACCTTCCGCTCCGACCTGATGCCGTACGGCGGGCGCAAGCAAAGCGGATTGGGGCGCGAAGGCGTCCGCTTCGCCCTGGAAGAGATGACGGAACTAAAGGTAGTCTGCTTCCGCGCCTGACGCTGACTATCTCTGTTCAATTGCTCTGCTTCAAACAAGGCAGCATTGCGCGTATAATAATCCTATCGCTATGTACTCACCGGAACAATGGAGAAATCGGGCCACGCAGTCATTGCAATCGGCGCAACTGCTTTTTGCCGCAGAACGCTATCGCGATTGCGCCAGCCGCGCCTACTATGCGGCTTATCAAGCCATAACCGCAGCCTGCGTAGCGCATGGTGACAGCGTAAACTTTCCTCCAGGATGGAACAATCCTTCTCATGAGCAGTTGCCGGGTTTGATTCAGACCAACGGCGACCTGGCGCTACAAACCCGTAGGAAAGTTGTTAGATTGATAACAATCCTGCGTAGTTCACGCGAAGATTCAGATTATCGGCCCGGCATAACCGTTGACAGAGTAGCCGCATACGAGTGTTTGATCGGCGCTATTGCTGTTTTGGATCGATTGGGAGTGAAAACAGAATGAATACCACGCAAAATTTTCGCGCTGAAGATAACGAAACAGGTAAGCAGGACATAGCTCGCCTGGTGCGAGAGGCAATTACCCAAGTGCCGCCGCTAAATGGCACGACGCTGGAAGTAGATGAAAAAGGCATTTATTCGTACCAGATCAGCAATCAATTCTGGTGGAAGGTTCCCATTATCGCGCATCCATTTCCCGCTCGCCTGTTTCCGCTCTACGAGGTGATGGCGGAAATTGAGGAGCGTCTGCGTGATGAAAATGTGAACAACATCATTTTGTTCGCGAGTGACTTTGCAGAAGAAACATCCGTTGCTTCGGGTTAATGTCAGTTTCATTAATCACAGGAACAGAACCGTCAGTTTAGAGCGTTGGATGCAGCGTAACGGCAATATGGCGGATGTTTAAGGAAGGAGGCATAATGGCTTTAATGGAGGTTTTTGTTGCTGAAGTGCCGCCGTTGCGAACCGATACTGACGGCGTTATACGAGTCGGAGGAACTCGCGTAACTCTGGACACCGTAATTAGCGTGTATCAAAATGGCGCGAACGCGGAAGAAATCGCTTTACGCTATGATGCGCTTTCGCTGCCGGATGTTCACGCGGTTATCAGCTATTACTTGCGGCATCGGCCAGAAATAGAGGGCTACTTGCGCGAACGGCAGGAGCAGGCCGAGCAGGCGCGTCAGGCCAATGCCGATAAAGTGCCGCCGGGGTTACGTGAACGGTTGCTTGCCCGCCGTGTTCAGAATGGGCAAGCCTGATGCTGACGTTTCTTGCCGATGAAAACTTTGACGGGAACATTGTGCGCGGCCTTTTGCGAAGACTGCCGGAGCTTGACATTGCGCGCGTACAGGATGTCGGCTTGTCCGGCGCGGATGATCCCACAGTTTTAGAATGGGCGGCTCAGGCAGGCCGCATTCTATTGACGCACGATGTTACCACCATTACAAAGTACGCTTACGAGCGCGTTGCCGCAAGGTTGGCAATGCCGGGCGTTGTGGAAGTCAAGCCGACGCAGGCAATTGGCGCAGTGATTGACGAAGTTTTGTTGCTTGCAGAATATGGCAGTTCGGCGGACATTCAAGATCAGGTACGTTTTCTGCCCTTGTAACAGAATGATATATCTTTGTAGAGTGTTTGGGAGGACAGGAGAGCATTGGCGTCTACAACACCGGCGTATCCGATTAAACAGCAGCGGCGGCGGGCGGCGCGGCGTTACGCGATGCGCGTGGCTTTTGTGCTGCTTCTAATGAGTGGCATTGCGTATGCCGCGTGGTTTGCGCCCGGTTCGCGCCATGCGCCGCCCGTCCGGGTCGAGGCAGCGCCATAAACAGCGACACTCACAATACAAACGGTAACGGTAAGGAGAAGCGCAAAGCCGATTGGCCGACGATTGCCGGCATTGCGCTGGTGTTGCTGCTTGGCCTGGGATTGCGCTTGTGGGGCATCGGCTGGAGCCTGCCCAACGCGCAGCACCCCCTTGCCACTTACCATCCCGATGAACTGGTCAATCTCGCCGCCACGCAGAACATTGACCTGGGACACGGACAGCTTGACACGCAGTTTTACAATTACGGCGCGTTTTATTTTTATCTGGCGAGTTTCGCGCAAACATTCGGCAGGGGCTATGGCCTGATTCCGGCGACGCCCACTCCGCCTGCCGGATGCGCCCCTGCCGCCCCTCGAAGCGATGGTCCGTCACGCCCCGGAACAGTCCGGTTTGTTTCTGGCAGGGCGCGAAATGACTGCCCTGCTTGGCGCGGCGACGATCCCGTTTTTGTTCGCGCTTGGCGCGCGGCTATTTCGCCGCAGCGTGGGAATGGGGGCCGCGCTGCTGTATGCGGTTGCGCCGCTTGCCGTCGTTCATGCCCACTTTCTCACGGTAGACGTGCCGGCCACGTTCTTTGTCACATTCGCGTTGTGGGCCGCGTCGCGCCTGCTCGATGTAAACGCGATGTCGGGAAAGCAGGCATGGGGCGCGTATGTGCTGGCGGGCGTGGCGTGTGGCCTGTGCGCCGCCACCAAGTACAACACGGGGCTGGTGCTGATCGCCCCGCTTGTTGCGCACCATCTCAGCCGCAACCCCGACGCCTGCCAACTGCACCGCAAAGCGCACTGCGCCGTGATGCTGATTGCCGCCGGGTTCGCATTCCTCATCGGCTGTCCCGGCCCCGTTATCAACTGGAATGTGTTTTGGAACGGCACATATCCGGGTTCGGGCGTCCGGTACGAGTTGTTTGAACATTCGCGGACGGGGCATGGCGAGTTGTTTGTCAGCACGGGACCGGGATGGTGGTATCATCTGGTCATATCCCTGCCGTATGGTTTGGGTATTCCCCTGCTGCTGTTGTCGCTGGCCGGATTGGTATACGCCTGCCGTCAGCGCGGCAAGGGCGATGTTTTGCTGTTGGCGTTCTTCCTGCTGTACTTCGGCGCGACGGGCTTTTCCGCCGTCCGTTTCGCCCGCTACATGCTGCCCCTGTTCCCCATACTGTGCCTGTTTGCCGCCCGGATTGTTTGCGAACAGTTTGCCAATGTCAATGTTCGGCGCATATTTCAGGCGGCGGGCGCGCTGACTCTTGCTCTAACGGGTTTGTATACTTTCGCCTTAACGCAGCGCATGGCGGAACCCGATCCCCGCGACCTTGTCGCCGCGTACCTGAACCGGCAGGCTCTGCCCGGCGCATCCGTTGCGTTTGCCACCGTTCCCTGGTACTACTCGCCTCCGCTTTCGCCCCGCTTTCGGCGAACTGGCCGCGCCCGGACGCCGCCGCGCCGCGCAGGAAGTGACCCGCTTCCAACTGCGTATCCCCGACCAGGAATGGGGAACGGACGTTTTCTCGCCCCTCCCGGATTACATTGTCGTCTCCAACATCGAAACCCTGCACCCGCTGGACCGCCTGCGCCATCCCAACGCCGTCGCGTGGAAACAGGCTATTCGCCCATCCTATCAGGCGAAAACGTTCGGTTCGTCCTGCGTGTTCGGCCTGCCGCCCAACCGTACCATCATCCCCGACGACCTGCTGTACATCCTGCCGACATTAACGATTTACGTGAAATAACGCTATACAGCAAGTGTGTGCCAAAAAGCAGGGAAGAAGGGGATTGAAAGCGAATAAACGCGCAGATATTTTACGCGATGCAAGGCTAACTCATGCTCCTCCACCTTTGGCATATCCAGATGTTGGGCGGCCTCCGGGCAGAACGGGGAACGCGCGCCCTGACGGGGTTCAAGTCGCAAAAAGCGGCGGTACTGCTGGCGTACCTTGCTTTTTATATCTCCGCGCCTCATTCGCGCGAAGAACTGCAAACGCTCCTGTGGCCCGATGCGGACCTGGAAGCGGCGCGTAACCGCCTGCGCGTGAATCTAAGTTCCCTGCGCCGCCAGTTGGAGCCTCCGGGAACAACGGCGGGCGAGGCGCTGATTGCAGACCGAATTTTCATTCGCTTGAATTCGCGCGCCGTCACAACAGACGCAGCGCAGTTTGAAGCCGCTCTTGCCGACGCGCAGCGCGATACAGGAGAGGCCGGGAAGATTGCCGCGCTGATAAGAGCCGTGGAAGCGTATGGCGGCGACCTGCTGCCCGGCTTTTATGAAGAGTGGGTCATCAGCGAGCGGGAGCGGCTGCGGCAATCGTTGTTACAGGCTTTGCGCCGTTTAACCCGCCATCTGGTTCACGCGCAGGATTACGAACGCGCTTTGTTCTACGCGCGCCTGGCAACGCGGCACGATGTCCTGCGCGAAGAATCACACCGGGACGTAATGCGCTTGTATATCGCGCTCGGCCAGCCTTCCGCCGCTTTGCAGCAGTATGAAGACCTGAAACGACACCTGCTGGAGAGCCTCGACGCCGCGCCCGCGCCTTCCACACAGCAGTATGCCCGCCAGATCAGGGATAGCCTGGGACATTCCGCTTCGTTCCCCGCCCCTGTTTTGCCGCCCCCCTCTTCTGTCCTGTCGCTGCGCTCCCGGCCCGCCCCCTTGCCCCCGGAAAGCGACGGGAACGCGCCGAAAAGCGACGGGAACGCGGCGGAGCAGGCCGGGAGTAACCCCCGCGCGAACGCTCTGCCCGCCTATCTGACCCGTTTTTTTGGACGCGAACAGGAATGCGCGGCGCTTTGCGGGATGCTTGCCCCCGTTGCCAACCCCCCCGCTTCTCAGCAGGGAGACCCTGATTTCCAGCAGGCGGCACGCCTGGTCACGCTTACAGGATTGGGCGGCAGCGGCAAAACCCGCCTTGCCCTCGCCGTCGCGCAGCAACTACGACCGGCGTTTGCTGCGCGCGCGTGGTTCGTGTCGCTGGCGGACCTGGCCGACGCGCGCCTGATTGCCGACGCCATTATCAGCGTTCTCGCTCTGCCGCGCGCGTCGCTTGCCGATCCCTTCGCGCAAATCAGCGCCGCTCTGGACGGCAAACCGGCGCTGTTGATTCTGGACAATTTCGAGCATCTGGCGGAGGAAGGGGCGGCCTTCGTCGCGGCATTGCTGGCGCGCGCGCCCTCGCTCGCCTGCCTTGTCACGTCGCGCCACGCGCTGGGATTGCCGGGCGAGCGGGAATTTACCCTGTCACCCCTGCCCGTCCCGGCGGAAGGAGAAGCGGGAAACGGGAACGGTAAAAGTGAGCAGGGCGTGGAACCTGCCCTTTTGCTTGAGTGTGCCAGTGTTCGTCTCTTTGTTGATCGCGCGCAGGCGAACCTGCCGGATTTTCAAATCACCCGTCGGAACGCAGGAGAAGTCGCGGCGTTATGCCGGGAACTGGAAGGCATCCCGCTTGCGATTGAACTGGCAGCCGCGCGAGCGCGCGTCCTGACTCCTGCTCAGATGCGAACTCACCTGCTGCGCCGTTTCGATTTGCTGGTGGATCGGCGGGCGGACAAAAACGCGCGCCATCGTTCACTGAGGGCTACTCTGGAATGGAGTTACCGCTTGCTGCCGATTCCCTTGCGCCGCTTGTTCGCCCAACTCAGCCAGTTCGCGGGAGGATGGAGCCTGGCTGCGGCGCAGGCCGTTTGCCGGGAAGAAGAAATGGGCGGGGATTTTGCCGGGGAGGGGGGCGCTCTCGCGCTGCTGGAGGCTCTGGAGCGGCTGCAAATCGAGTCGCTGATCCAGACGGGCGCAGCAGGCGACGAAATGCGCTTTTCCATGCTGAAAACCCTGCGCGAGTTTGCCGGGGAGCGATTGAGCCTTGAGGAATGCCAAACGCTTCAAGCCCGCTACATCCGCTATTTTGTGGAATTCGCAGAAGAGGCCCGCCCGCATTTGCAAGCCACGCAGCAGGGAATGTGGCTGGAGCGTCTTCAGCTGGAACTGGATAATCTGCGCGCCGCTTTTGAACTATGCCTCGCGGATACGAACGGAGCGGAGTCAGGTCTGCGTATGGCGCGCGCGCTGGAGCGCTTCTGGAGCGCGCGCGGCTTGATCAGCGAAGGGATCAGGTTCACCACGCGCATACTGGCGCATCCCGGCGCGCAAATGCCGACGATGTTGCGGGCAAAGGCGCTTTTAACCGCCGGTACGCTTCATTTCAATCAGGATGATTACGATACCGCCTTTCTGCTGCACCGGGAGGCGCTGACAACCGCGCAAGCCGCGCAGTATCCGTCCGGGGAAGCCTGGGCGCTGGACAATCTGGGAACCGCAGAACTCCGGCGCGGCAATTGTCCCTCTGCGCAAGCCTATTTTGAACGGAGCCTGGCGATACATCGGGATGAGAATGACAAAGCGGGGATCGCCGCCACGCTGAGTCATCTGGGGTCTGCCGCGCAGGCGCAGGGAGATTACCGGCGCGCGCAGCAGCAGTTCGAAGCAAGTCTGCTGCTGCATACGGAACTTGGGGATCGCCTGCATGTCGCCACCACGCTTTCGAATCTGGGCCTGCTCTTCGATCTGCGCGGCGAGTACGAAGCGGCGCGCAGCCACTACGGGCAGAGTCAGGCAATTCACCGAGAATTAAACAACAAAACGGGCCGCGCGGTCACGCTGATGAATCTGGGCATCATCGCCGCCAAAGTGCAGGATTACGAAGAGGCAAGCGCGTATTTCACGGAAGCGCATGATCTGGCGCGCGAACTGGGACTGCGGCGGGGCGTCGCCCTGGCGCTCGGAAATAGGGGCAGCCTGGAAGAGATACGCGGCAATCCTGACCGGGCCGGTTCGCTGTACGCGCAATGCCTGGCGATCCAGCGCGAGATAGGAGACCGCATTGGCGTTACGCTCACGCTTGCCAATATCGGGCGCATACATATCCTGCGGGGCGAATATGAGCCGGGACGCGCCTGTCTGCTGGAAAGTTTGTCACTGGCCCGCGATCTCAAATTGCTGACAGGAACGGTGGAGGGTCTGGAAGGATTTGCCGCCCTCTCGAACGCGCAGCAGCAGTTCCCGCGCGCCATCCGTCTTTATGGCGCAGCCGACGCCCTGCGGGAAACAATTCAGGTTCCTCTTGCAGCGATCCTGTGTGCCGACAGGGAAGAAATATATGCCCGGTTGCGACAGGCGGCAGGCGCGGCCGCTTTCGCGGCAGCCTGGGCAGAGGGCCGTTCCATCTCAATGGAGGAGGCCATTGCTTCTGCCCTGCTCGCGGCAGAATGATGACGCTCCTCTATATGGCAGCCCCTCCGCGCCTGCCTTGCGGCTCATGCAGAGATTACCGCGCTTCCTGTTTGCGCCGTCGTCGCAACGCGAAGCCCGCGCCCATCATGCCACTCGTGAGTAAGAAGGCGAGCGCGGAGGGTTCGGGAACGACGGTGAAGGCGTTGGGCGTCACGAGCAGAATCGGGTCGGACGAGTCGTTGACGAGCAGATTGCCATCATTGAGAAAGTAAAAACCGCGTGGGTCGAACTTGGTCAATCCTAAATCGCTGCGCAGCGAAGCCACCTCGTTTCCATTGGAATCAAAAGCCAGAATATCGCCGAGTGTGCCGCCACCATTTATCGAGCCGGCAACCGAAACGAGCATGAGGGGTACATCAATTCCAGAGAAGAAACCGGAAGGCGCGAAACCGATCTGACGCAACCCCGGTTGTCCGTTCTGTAGCGCTGCTGTGGCGAATGTGGTGACGTTGCCGTTCGCGTCAAGGGACAGAATTGCGCCGCTATTCGCATCGTCGGTGAACAGAGTATTTCCAAACTGCCCAAAGCCGTTGGGCGCGAATGTCAGGGCAAAAGGAGTAATGCCCATGCTTCCAGTGAATATGGTCATATTCGCGCTGCTGTCGAAGGCATCAACGCCGTTGAATTCATCCGATACGAATAATTTGCCCGCATTGGCTCCAAAGTTCGCGGGCGCGATGGCGGCCTGGGCAAAAACGCCGAAAGTGCCGTCCGGGGTCGTGTAGAAGGTGGTGCGATTGCCATTTGCATCATAGGCAAGTATTTGCGCGGTTGTGCCGTTGATGTCATTCGCGCCGAAGGTAAGATAATGCCCGGAATTGCCGCCCCATCCCGTAGCGGGTAAAAACAGCGCGCCGATAGCGGTGCCGGGCAGATTGGACGCAAACGACGCAGGGACGCCCCCGGTGGCTGGAAGCGTGTAAAGCTGCGATTTCGTGGGGTCGGAGCGGCCCGCATCATTGATGAAATACTGGCCGCCATACGTTCCGAACGAACTGGGGGCGACATTGATATTTTCGGGCGTCAGATACCCGGCGGAAAACACGCTGACCTGCGCCCCCGACGGGCAGGAAGCGGCAAGGGCGGCAAGCAGAGTGGCGGATAACAGAAGGCGTGGGAAAGGAGAAGGCATGGGAAAGTTCCTCCAGAACAAAATAGTGATTGGCAACGACACTGTACACAGTATACGCGCCTCCCATTACCCCACCATTAAAATCCCCAACACCCAACCCCGAATACCGAATACCTAAACTTTGATTTTCTTCCACCAGCCGGTTTGAAACAGCGCAGCCGTAATCATGCCGCCCAGAATCGCGGTCACGCACATGGCCCACCATGCGCCCACTGTCTGCAGGTTGCAATGGAACATCAGCCAGTAACTGAGCGGCAGGCGCACAATCCACATTGTAAACAGGGTGATAAAGGTAGGCCGGATGGTGTCGCCCGCGCCCTGCAAGCCGCCCGTCAGCACCATTCCCAACGCCATAAACGGTTCGCAAACGGAATTGATTTTCAGGTACAGCGCCCCCAAATGCCGGACGCCCGGATCGCTCGTGAACAGTCCCGCGAGAGGTTCGGAGAACAAATAAAAGCACAGTCCCACAAACGCCATGACCAGCACGGCCTGAGTGGTCGCCGCCCACGCGCTGCGTTCCGCGCGGCGCGTGTCCTTTGCGCCCAGACACTGCCCGACTAATGCGGACGCGGCCACGCTGTAGCCGAAGCCCGGCATGTAGGCAAGGGCTTCCGCCCGCACCCCGATGCTCATAGCCGCCACCGCCGTAGAACCTTCCACCGTGCGCGCCAGCATCCCGGTAAATGACATCATGGCGAGGCTGCAAATCACCGCCTGAATGGAAGCGGGCAGGCCGATTTTCAAGATACGCCCGTACCACAATCCGGCGGAATCGAAGCCCATGTAGCGAACCGACAGCGCGGCTCCCAACGGTGACAGCCGCTTCAGCGTTATCACGTACAGGAACGCGCTGACACAAATGGAGATTGTGAGCGCAGTCGCCGCGCCCCGAACGCCGAGCGCGGGCAGGCCGAAATGTCCATAAATGAGCAGCCAGTTGCAGGTGATATGCGTGGCGATGGCGATGGACTGCACCAGCATCGGGGTGCGCGTGTCGCCCAACCCCCGAAACGCGCCCATCAGCGTGTTCATCAGAAACATCGGCACGGTAGCAAACAAAGCGATGCCCAAAAACTGCGAACACAGCCGCAGGGTTTCCACATCCGTCTGCCCGGTCAGCATCCAGCCGACAATCGTATTGCGCCCCGCGTAAAAAAGCAGGCCGAAAACAAGGGAAAGCGCGAGGCTCAGGGTCAGGGATTGCCCCGTCGCGCGCAGGCGTTCCTCGTGGCTGTTCGCGCCCGTGAACCGCGCAACGAGCGCCGTCGTGCCCACCGAAACACCCATTGCCAGCGCAATCAGCAGAAACACAACTTGCCCGCCAATTCCCGTTGCCGCCAGCGCTTGTTTCGCGTGGGGCAGGTGTCCCACAAACAAGGTATCCATCAGGCCGTTGAACGTTTGCAGCAGCATCGTCAGCACGGACGGCCACGCCAATCGCCACACGGCTCCGTGAATATCGCGCCTGCTCTCCCATAAGGGCGGCTGAAAAGCCTCCTTTTGCGCAGCGCGAAGGGTTGAATCAGTCTCGTTTATGGAGGAGAGTGAAGCAGGGGGAAACGCTGAAGAGGTTCCGTTAGCAGACTCAGCATTGCCCATTGCCGTTTGCAGGGGAGCAGAACGGGATACAGACAGCGCTCCGACGGCATACGTGAACTTGCTCGCGCCTTCCTCAGCCTCGATTTGAAGGGAGCGAAAATCCGTATCCGGCTCCTGTGTCAGCGCGGCCTCGGCAGGGGAAAGTTCCGCGTCCGCAAGAGACGCGGCAGCATCCGCAGAAACAATAACATCGGCGCAGTCGCCCGTGACCGCGCCGGAAGAATGGCTTGACATAAAAATACCTTGACAACATGAACAACGTGAAACGGGTTGAAACAGAATGAAATGGCTGGAAATCAACCGCCAAACACAGAATGAGGCTGCATGGCTGTAGGTGTAAAAAGCAGCGCAAACGTCCTGTCATAATACGCTTGAAAACATCAGGAAGTTCAGGCAAAAAGCGGGCGCGGCAAAGGAAACTTCGGAAAATCAGCCTCGCGCTCAAAAATAGGGGCTGAAAACCGGGAACATTTGTGTACCTGTTTGCGACAAACCCGCAGTTGAAAAGAGACAAGAGAAGACGGAAGATGGAAGACAGGAATATGGGAATATAGGAAGCCTAAACACCAAATACCTGAATACCTGAACACCTGAACACCGAACACCGGATACCGAACACAAGGAGCAAAACCATGAGCAGCGCTCAGACAAAAGAAACTGCAAGCCATAATACGGCACACGACCATGCCCGCCATCAGGCCGAGGACGAAGTAATTTCACATGAGAACCGCGACGATCCGCAAAACGACAATGCGGGCCGCAGCGAAAACCTGCGCGACTCCCCCCTGATGGCTCGCCTGCTCGACGCGCTTGAGGAAGGCACGGATATCGGGCGCTATGGACAATTCACGTTTGTCGCGGTTGTGCGTCATTTCATGGACGAGGATGAGATCGTGACGCTGCTTTCCAACCAACCGGGCATGGACGAGGAACAGGCGCGCGCCCTGTATATTCAGGTGCGGGAACACGACTACAACCCGCCGCGCCGCGAACGCATTATCGAGCAGCAGGCGCATCAGGAGTTCCAGATCATTCCTGAGGGCAGCGATCCCGATATGGGCAACGTATACCGCGAACTGCGCTTCCCCGACGGCCTGTACGACCATATCAACCACTATTACGAGGATAAGGCGGAAGCGGAAGCAAAGGCTTGACAAATGAAGCCACTATAATTAATCTGCATGGAGTAACACAAGACAAGAAAACGTCCCTCCTTCCTATATGGAAGGAGGGACAATCAAGCAGCCTATTTGCGTGTATTCGCGTGTATTCGCGGCTAACTTCTCTCCTAATGCAGCGGCGAGCCTGCGCCGGGTATTTCGGGAACCACTTTGGGCACGGAAGGCGTCAATAGGAATTCGACAACTCGCGCTTCCGCTTCCTGCTGCCATGCAGTTAAGGCATGGTCACTATCTATGCGGGCGCTACCATTCTTCTTTTCCAACAGGCTTACCAAAGCTTTCTTCTCGCGCCTGATAACACGGGAGGGGTAAGGCCCTGTGTGCCACAATAGGGTGAGACAAAATCCCGTACACGAAATAGTGTAGAGTGCCAGGGCGGAGAATGGAATTTTCACATGAATACGCCGTTGACAGACAGCGCCCACTTCCCGCAGCGCTTTGCCAGCCAGGAGGAAGCCCAGACGTTCTGCCAGAACTACTTCATCTGGTACAACACGCGCCACCACCATACCGGCTTGGTGCTGCTCACGCCCGAACAGGTGCATTTGGGGGACGCGCCCAGGTTACTGGCGCAGCGGCAAGTCACGTTAGATGCCGCCTATGCCGCCCGTTCCGCCCGTAATCAGGCACACTTTGCCGCGCATAAATTGCTCCAGAAGTAGTCAGTAGTCAGTAGTCAGTAGAAATGCCCGTCTACTCACAGATTTACAATAGCAACCGGCCTATAGAAGAAGGTTCCTCTACTGACTACTGACTACTGACTACTTCTCTACTCACTTCCAGCAAGTTGCCGTCAGGATCACGGAAATAGAGGGATTCAATCGGTCCAAGCGCGCCTGTCCGCAAAACAGGGCCTTCCAGAATAGGAACATTGTGTATATGAAGTCGCGCCGCCACCTTGTCAAGCGGAAGGGAAGCGAGAAAGCACAAATCGGCGGAACCGGGCGTGGGCTGCGCGGCTTTCGGCTCGAATTCTTTTCCTGCCTGATGCAGATTGATCTTTTGTTGCCCGAATCGCAATGCCTTACGCCCTTCGCCAAAAGTGACAATCTCCATGCCCAGCACATCGGCATAAAACGCGCAAGTTGCTTCCATGTCACGCACAGTCAAGACAAGATGATCCAAGCGGTCAATCATGTGCTTGCGTCACACCTTCCTGCAATTGCGGAGCATCGGGGAAATACTTGATTCGCATGATGCGCAGCCATGCCCGCCAGCCGGCAATCGCCAACCCCAGGAAAATAACGTACAGCGCCGTGCTGAAATATAAAGGGGGATTGGAGTGAGGAAAAAGATAAAAGGCGTAGATGACATCGGCGGCAATCCACAAGGCCCAGTTCTCAATGATTTTGCGTGATTGTAAACACTGCGCCACAATACTGAAAGCCGTCGTAATTCCGTCGGCTGCCGGGCTTGGATCAGCCCAAGCAGGCGTTCGCATGGCATGAACAAGGATGATGCTTAATACAAGCGTAATGCCCGCCCATATCCACCGCGCTTTCGACGAAAGCGGCAGGATGGGCAGGTCATCATCCCGGTTCGGCCCGCAACGCAGCCATGCCCACCATCCATAAATAGAAAGCGGCAGAAAACAGAACACTTGCAAACCGGCGTTGGCGTAATACTTGTAATCGCGGAACACAATCGCGTATAAAATCACGGACACGATCCCCCAGGGCCACGTCCAGATGTTGTTGCGCACGGCCAGAATCACGGAAATCAGCCCCGTAAACGCGGCCACCGCCTCCATCCAACTCATTTTCTGAACTTCGTTCCAAAAAGCGACTAGAATCGAGTGCATAGTGTTCCTTTGTTTACGGGTTTGCGAAAATCTGCCGGAAACGGAAAACGGATTGTTTTGATGCGATATGCCGCGAACCGCGTATAGATGCCGCCGTGTGCTTCCTGACCCCTGACCCCTGAAACCTGACACCTTCCTACTGAGCGCACGGCAGAGGCATCGGCCCGTCGCCGTAGCCGCCGTTATCGTCGGGCATGGCCGGGTACGTCCATAAATTACGCGCCGACCAGTTGTAGACGTTGTGGCTTGGGCCACCCTGACAGGCGGGGAAATCTTCGCCCGCGCTGTCGGCTTCGCGCGCAATGAAAAATTTGGCGTGGCCGTCCGCGAAACTCAGGTTGCCGCCCTTGCGAAAGACCGCTCGCCAGCGCAGTTTGTTATCAAAGTCCGATGATTGCAGCGTGTTCCAGTCGCAGCCGAAACTGTTGCCGAACGCGGACGTGGCCTGATTCAGCGTGAACGCAACCGTGCTTGCCGGCTGATTGATTTCCGCCAAAGTTGCGGGCGTGTCAAGAAGTTTACCGTTGGGCGTGTGGGTATAGGTATCCGGGTCGAAATCGAATGGGTAGCTGCCGTCGCAGCCCAAAAACCAGTTCATCTGGTAGGTGTTGGTCAGCGCCATGCCGTTGGAGGTGGCGCAGGCATCCGTGAACCACGTCGCTTTGTCGGGCATCCAGGGCGAATGGAAAATCCCTTTGCTCTTGGCGTAGGGCAGCAGGCGCAATCCCCAGCCCTGCCAGGGGATGCCGGGCGCGGGTTGGGTAGGATTGGTATAAGGCGTCACGCTCGGATCGTTCCACGAGCCGACGGCAACCCACCGCTCATCGTAGTCCTGCGCGTACATCGTGGCCGTCAGCCCGATTTGCCGAATGTTGGACATATCCTGCGTGTTGCGGGCGGAACCGCGCGCCTGCGCAAAAACAGGAAACAGAATCGCCGCCAGAATGGAAATAATGGCGATCACCACGAGCAGTTCGATCAAGGTGAAAGCGGTGTTCAGGTGTTCGGGTGTTCGGGTGTTCAGGTAGTGGGCATCCTGTTGTTGATATTGGTGGTACATGGCGCGTTTCTTTGCAGCCTCGTGTTTCCGGTATGTACAGCATACCTCATATTGAGAAGACGTTTGCAGTCCTGAGCAGGGTTCACGGTTCCTTTTAGTCAGGACAACGGCCATGCTCAGAAGGTTGCAATTAGGCTTGTTCTGTGTTTATTTTGTCCCATTCTGCGTGACAGCAGCGTGACAAAACACAGGCTTCTGCATGAACAGAGGATTGCTTTCTTAACGGAAATGGTGTGTAAGGCAAACGCTTTGTTAATGGGGCATCAGGTTGGCAACATGGAGTAGTTGGGTCAATTTTGAGAAATGGCGTTGTTCAGGCAGGTTTGACGCGGCGGCGTTGTTTGTCTCGGATAGTGAGGGTTTCGGCGCGAAGCTCGTGAACGTGGCTGCGAAAAGCTTCCGGGTGCGCGTCGTTTGGAATGGGGTATGCAAGCGCCTGCTCACGGGCATAGACTGCCGCGCGCAGTTCCTTCCGGTACTCCGGCAAAATCTGTATTTCGCCGTCGCCGTCTGTGCCAATGTGATTTTTGTTCTGAAACGCGAGAGAGAGCCAATCACTATGGCTGCTGTTGGCTTTGCGCTGCTGAATGCCCAAATGGTAAACGGAAAGCGCCTGATGCCGGAGAATGTCGGATGGCGCGGTGTAACACACAAAGCCGCCCCAACGCCGCATTTGCTCGTGTTCCCACAAGCCGCGCCCATAGGTCCACAAAGCCATCATATCGTCACTTTGCCAGAATTGGTGTTCGTCCTGCGCGGCTTTGTCCAGCCCGAAGGTCAGCCAGCGAACCGTTTGCGCAGACGCGCCGGGATGGGCAAGCCGCGCTTTCAGCAGGCGCAGCGTATCCTCGCACAAAGCCGTTGTGTCACAGGGCGCAAGTAAAATGGGGTCGGACGGGTCGGCGTCAAAGGGTGTGGGGCGCAGATGCTCGCCATAGAGCGCAATCAGCGTATTGGGCTGGCGCTGATACGCCAATCCCCACAACAAGCGTCCTAACAGCCGCGCGCCCGGCATATCGGTGATAATGTGCCAGGTATTGTGAAAAAAGTTCGTGCTGAACGCTGCCTGCGTTCCCGGTCTGAGCGTGAGAACGCGGTACGTATGCCCGCTAAGCGTGAACAGGCGCAAATGCAGTTTCATGCGCGCATCGAATGTGGCGGCGTTGCCGGTACGCTGTTGTTTGTGCTGTGCCATAACGGAAAATGCCTCCGTCCGCTATATCGCCGCGCCAGACAACTTTGACAAACAGCGTTGCTATATTTCAAACTGCCCGAACAATCGTTTCGACAATTCCGTTTGCAGCAGGTTTTCGGGATCACATTCGCGTTTGAGTGCCGTGAATTGGCGCAACGTATCCGAGCCGAGATAGGTGGCGGCGCTGGCGTTGTCCAGAGTGCTGTCTTTGGCGAAATAAAAACGCCCGCCCGCTTCCAAAACCAGTTTGTTCAGTTTTGCCGTGAGCGCCCACAGGCGTTTGCGATTGCGGGCGGTGACGGGGAAATCAAGGGCGAACGAGTAGCCGTCTACCGCATGGGACATCAGAAAATCGTCGCGCCGATGCCGCTTGAACACGCCGAGATAGGGAACAATGCCCTCGCGCTGGCACAGCCTGATTTGCGCCGTAAAGCATTTTTCCGCGTTGGCGGCAGGCACGAAACTCTGGTACTGAATCAGTCCGCCCGGCTTGTACACCCATTTCCAGTTGGGAACGTAATCCAGCAAAAACGCGAAGCCCGCATGGGACTGCTTGACCCATTTGCGGTTGCCAATCGTGCTGCTGGCCGTGTACTTGGCCCAATTAAGCAGTTTCATGCCCCAATCGCAGCTAAACGGTTTCATCAGCCGCCACATAATAGATTTGGGAATTAAGCCGAACAGCGTATCCGGCAATTCCTGATTTTCCACGCGCAGGGTTTGGGTCGGATTCGGGTCATCGCCCTCGCGCAGATAAAACGCTTCATGTACCTGCCCCCTGCCGATTTGATTGCCTTTTGCAAAGCAGTCTATCCAGCCGACAAGGTAATCCGCCTTGTCCATACGAGACTCGAATTCCCGGATGATGTCGGCAAAATTGCGGGTCGAAAACGCATACACGGACAACAGGCCGGAATGTACCTTTTTCATTTGCAGCACGATGCGCGTAAAGCAACCCAACATGCCGAAACTGCCGATGGCGGCGAAAAACAAGTCTGCGTTTTGTTCGCGGCTGCACGTTACCAGTTCGCCTGCCGGCAGCAATAAATCAAATTCAAGCACATGGTCGCCAACTGGCCCCATCTTAAAATTGTTCTTGCCGTGAAAGTTCATGCCCAACGCGCCGCCCATCGTCACGGTCATGGTTCCCGACACGACGGGAGGCCACCAGCCGTCACCCACGACATACTGCCACAACTGCCGCAGTGTGGCGCCCGGTTCAATCACAATCACGCCGGTCTGCGGGTTCCAGTCCAAAATTCGGTTCATGCGCGTCAGGTCGAGGCAGACGTTTTCACCCGACAGGGAAGCGTCGCCATAGCTGCGTCCCGCGCCCCGCAGTCCCACTTTCAGGCCATGCGTCCGCGCCGCGTCAAACGCTTCACGGATGCCGTCAAGGGTCGTCGGACGGTAAACGTAGGAAAGGACAGCCTCGTTCATGCCCCACGTTTCCACGCGCTCCAGGCGTTCCAGAGGCATAGGCGGGCGCAAAGTTGCTGCCGTATGGACACAGGGGGGTGTGTTGATTACGGATTGTGGTTCCGAGAGCAGAACAGTAGGCTGTATGGCAGACAGTTCCATCATAATGTTTTCTAAAGGTTCACTACCGGA
The DNA here is from genome assembly GCA_963835065.1 of uncultured Chthonomonadaceae bacterium. Lineage (GTDB taxonomy): Bacteria > Armatimonadota > Chthonomonadetes > Chthonomonadales > Chthonomonadaceae > CAWFQB01. The sequence goes on from CAWIEK010000002.1 coordinate 166,930, forward strand.
CACGTTTAGCCGGGCATTGAAAATACCCGTCTGAATGGCGTTCCGCGTTGGGACATAACATGTTATGTCCAGGGTCTGCACGCCATGGACATAACATGTTATGTCCCTACGGACGCGATCCACTTACATAGAGGCATTTACGTCCGTAGGACGTTCAGCCGCAGGCTATTCAGACGGTGGGTTTCAACCACCGGAAAAATGTGTCCGGTAGCTAATCTAAAAATTCAGCTTCTTAAAAATGGCGGACGGGATGTTGCGGATGATGAACATGATTGGCTGCCACTTCCAGGGCACGTAAGCCGTGTGCTTGCCGGCGCGGGCGGCGGCAAGAATGGCTGTCGCCGCAGCATCTGCGGAAATCAGCAGGGGCTTTTTCGTGACCTCTTTGGTCATGGGCGTATCTACGGGACCGGGCTTGATGGTGACAACAGAAACCCCATACCTGCCGATGCGATTGCGCAGGGCTTCCAGGTAGGTGTTCAAGGCGGTTTTGGACGCGCCATACGCCGGGTAGCCTTTGCGCCCCCTGTCCCCAGCAACCGAAGATATGCCGACAATGGTTCCCGCCTGCGCCCGCTCGAATCGCTGCGCGGCCTCGTTCAGCCAGGCAATCGCGCCCAATACGTTGACTTCTATCGTCAGCAAGTCTTTGTCAAAAGCGTACTCGTTCTCCTCAATCAACGGCATCACGCCCGCCGCATAGATAATCAAGTCCAGGCCGCCTAAATCATGCGTAATTTGCTGAAACAGGGCGGGTACGCAGGCATACTCGCGCGCGTCATGGACATACGCCCGCGCCAACAGAGAGGGTGTTGGGTGTTGGGTGTTGGGTGTTGGGACAGTCGTTTGGGCGCGAGGCGTGGACTCTGAGCCTTTTGCCCCGTTGATGTCGTCAACGATACGCGCCAGTTCCGATTCGCGCCGCGCCACCAGCGCCACCTGACAGCCTTCCCGCGCCAACTGCCGCGCCAGCGCCTCGCCCATTCCCGACGACGCGCCCACGATGATTGCCCGCCGCCATGCCGTATTGGTCACAAGTCTCAATCCTTTCGAGGCATTAGGCATTAGGCATTAGGTATTAGATACAAATCCCATCTGTCTTTTGTCTTTCGTCTTTATCCTAATGCCTAATGCCTAATGCCTAATGCCTCACCCGGTTTGCGCAATTTGCAGCAGGCCGTCCGCGCGGGATAGCAGCGCGTCGCGTTCCTGCAAGATGCCGAGCCAGCGGGCGGGGATGCTGGAATAGCCGTAGTACGCGCCGGCCAATGCGCCCGTGACGGCTCCGACCGTATCCGCGTCCGCGCCCCGGTTTACAACCGCGATTAGCGCGGCTTCCAGTGTTGTCGTGTGCAGGAACGCCCATACCGCCACTTCCAGCGTGTCCAGCACGTAACCGGTGGGCGAGGTGTCGTTGCGGGTTTCCTGCGCGCGCCGAAACCGGGCTTTCAAGCCTTCCGAAGCGGCTGCGCAGGCTTGCTCCGCGCCCGCGATAGCGGCTTCTTTCGTCGCGCCCATGAGCAGCAGGGCAATGGCGACGTTGAGGAATACGCAGCTTTGCTCACAGTCGGCGTGGGCATGGGTAATGCGCGACAGCACGGGCGACAGCGTAGCGACATAATCGGGATGGCGATAAAAGAACAGGGCAAGGGGCGAACAGCGCATCAGCGAACCGTTGGGAGCGTTGTTGGGGTTGGCGGCCTGCGCTTTCGTACTGGCTTCTTCCCACCCGATGCCCCGCGCAATGTCGCTCAAAACCGTTCGCGTATGGTTGCCCACATCCGGCGGATTGGACTGCAGCCAGGCGACAAAACGCCGCGCAATATCATCGGGATCGAACACGCGGCGCTCCAGAAGGCTGTCTACGGCGCACAGCGTCATCTGCGTATCGTCCGTCCACGCGCCGGGAGCAAGGCGCAGCCAGCCGCCGCCGATCATATCGGTGACGTAGTTGTTCGGATCGCGCGCGGGCTGAAACTCCAGCGGAGCGCCGAGCGCATCCCCGACAGCCGAGCCAAGCAGCACCCCCCGAAACCTATCTTGCAGTTGTGGTTGTGATGACGCGAGCGGCGGTTGCGTCATAAGCCGTTATCTCCTGCGGAGGAAAGAAAAGAAGAAGAGAAGAAGAGAAGAAAAGGAGACAGAAGACAGAAGACAGAAGAAGCGCAATCTTCAATGGATTCATCCTTCATCCTTCATCCTTCATCCTTTCCTGAATTCACCGGGCAGTCTCCAGGTTTAGATATTCCTTCATCGCCTGATTGAGTTTTTTGCGATCATCCGGGTCGGCCATTTGCAAGCCGTAGTGGTTGATGTATAGAACGGCTTGATTTGCCCATTCATTATAGCACGTCGGGCAGACTTTGCTTTGTATGTTCTGTCCCAACTGCCCGCCGACGGGCGGCTCCGGCATCGCTTCGGCTTCCGCGCCGCACTTAACGCACGTAATTGTCGCCACGTTTCCTGCTCCTTTTCTGATGCAAACGTTTACAAGCGTTCTTATCAATCCTCAATTCGTTCTGAAACTCCATACGTTCGGGCAAACCGCTTCGTTTGCCGCCACGCTTTCCGCGCAATGGATACAGGATTTTACCCGGCGGAAGGAGAAGATAAGAGATAAGAGGAACAAGCGCCCAACGCTTGTAACCTTAAAACCATAGAACCCTAAAACCATAGAACCCTAAAACCCTGAACTCAAGGAGAATTCGCGTGAAAAACCCACGTTATACACAATTAGCCTCCCTGCTGGTGCAGCACTCCATCAAGGTCAAGCCCGGCGACAAAGTATTCATCGAAACCTTCGACATTCCCACTGATTTTGTGGTGGAATTGATACGGACGGTGGACGCGGCGGGCGGACTGCCGCTTATCAGTACCAATGAAATGGCGGTACGACGCGCATTGTATTCGGTGGCGACGGAAGCGCAAATGCGGACTATCGGCGCGGTGGAGCGGCTGCGCATGGAGTCGGTTCAGTGCTACATCGGCGTCAGGGGCAGCCACAACATCAACGAAATGGGCGACGTGCCCAAAGACCGCATGAGCCTGTACGAAGAACACTGGTGGAAGTATGTGCATGGCGAGGTGCGCGTTCCCAAAACGCGGTGGGTCGTGCTGCGCTGGCCCAATCCGAGCATGGCGCAGGCCGCCAATCTGCCGACGGAAGCGTTCGAGGACTTTTATTTTCAGGTGTGCGCGGGCGTGGATTATGGCCGTATGGCCGAAGCCATGAAGCCGCTGCACGAATTGATGGACAAAACCAATCGCGTTCACATTCTGGGCGCGGGAACCGACCTGACTTTCAGCAAAAAGGGCATTGCAACCGTTCCCTGCGCAGGCGAAGCGAATGTGCCGGACGGGGAAATTTTCACCTGCCCCATCCGCAACTCGGTGAACGGCGTGATTCAGTTCAACTGCGAAACCCTGTACCGGGGTACGACGTTCAACAACATCCGGCTGGTGTTCAAGGACGGCAAGGTTGTGGAGGCAAGCGCGGAAAGCGATGGCGACAAACTGAACGAGATTCTGGATGCGGACGAGGGCGCGCGCTATATCGGGGAATGGTCGCTGGCCTTCAACCCCTACATTCTAAAACCGATGAAAGACATACTCTTCGATGAAAAGATCGCGGGCAGTTTCCACCTGACGCCGGGACAAGCCTACGAGGAAGCCGACAACGGCAACCGTTCGCAGGTGCATTGGGACATGGTGTGCATCCAGCGTCCCGAATACGGCGGCGGTGAAATCTATTTCGACGACGTTCTCATCCGCAAGGATGGCCTGTTCACCCTGCCCCAACTGCAAGCCCTCAACCCGGACGCGCTCAAACAAAAGTGAGCAGCAACGACCATGTTGAAGAGTTTGCGCGAACGCATGAACGGCTTTGTTGAATCCGGCGTTGTGCAGCAGCGCCGGAGTTGATTTTGAACTGGAACTTATGTTGTGTGGTGAAATGAGGCATTTCCATGAAACAAGTTAAACTCAGTCAAGTCGTTTGCCTTTTCCTGTTCATCGTGGCATTTTTCTGGGTGGTTATGACATTGAGAACACTTGGCGCGTTGCTGCTCGTTCCTGTATTCGCCGCTTACTTCTATGGAAAGCGCACAGGGTTTTGGAGAGGTTTCTGCATTACCTACATCCTGTTCCTGATTTGTTCTGTGCTGCCGTTCGACCTGAGTTTCAAGATAATACCCGGCAAGCCGCGCTTTGTGCCGTTGCTGATGGGACTTCCCACAAAATATGCGTCCGACAAAGCCAGACAGGGTGAAGCGGTCTTGGGAGGCTGCGGCACAACGGGCTTTGAGCCTAAATGGGTTTGGGTGTGGTGAATTACGAAATGGCTTTCTGTCTCATAATGCGTCAAGTCTGAAGGAGCGATTTCGCTTCGGCAATAAGTTGTTTTATCTTTTCATTTGCCTGCGTGGATTGTGGGGCGCGAATATGCAGTTCCACGCCCGGCGCAAGTATCACGCGCTGCCATGTTTCGATTACCAATTGCGCTTCTTCTGTTCCCTGTTCCCTGTTCCCTAATTCCTGTCCTCCTATCTCCTTTTCTCCTTTTCTCCTTTTCTCCTTTTCTTCCTCTTCTGGATGCGGGTGGGGGAAGAGGGCGCGGCGGGATAGTTGTGTGGGTTGGGACGGCTCGAAAGAGGTAACAGTATCGGCGCTTGGGCGGGCAGTCAGCGCGTCCAGCAGGTATTGGTACGATTCGGCTTGCTCTTCAAGGGTGGCTCCGGCGCTGTCCGGCGGAACCTCGGTCAGCGCGTCGCCAGCTTCAGGATGAGCATGGCCGATGGGCCATTCACTGCGCGTCAGCAAGGCTCCGACCTGCGCTTCCGTCAGGCACAGCATCCGGTCGCGCATAGCGGCAAGGGGCAGCAGCGCCTGCTTCAACTGCGCAATCAGGCGCAGGCGGTTCAGGTGGGCGGTTCCATACAGGGCGTAGCGGCCCCGGGACTGCGGCGCGGGCAGCAGTCCTTTGGCCGCGTAATAGCGAACCGCGCGAGGCGTGACCTGCGCGGCTTGCGCCAGTTCTTCCAGAGTATACAGCGCGTCTTTGGTCAATCTGCAACCTCATGTCTGCGACAGGCCCATGTTCAGGTGTTCAGGTGTTCAGGTATTCGGGTATTCAGGACAATGCGAGAGTACCCTGTTTTCTCGCGCGTGGCAAGGCTTGCATTAAGTTCCTGAACACCCGAATACCTGAACACCTGAACACCGATCAGAGTTGTAGTATTGTACCGTCTTCTTCGGCGCGATAGTCAAATATGCGCTTCACAAACGCGACGAGTTCGCTGGGATTGAAGGGTTTGGTCAGGTAGCAGTCCGCGCCGGACTGCCAGCCTGCCGTCACGTCGGCGTCCATCGCTTTCGCCGTCAGCATAATGACGGGCAGGTCGCGGGTTGCCGCACTCTTTTTCAGCGTTCGCAGCAGTTCAAAGCCATCCACATAGGGCATCATCACGTCCGTAACCACCATATCGGGCGTTTCTTCCGCGATCTTTGCCAGCGCTTCGCGCCCATCGAAGGCCGTGACGACGCGGTAGCCGTGCCGTTCCAGGTTGATTTGCACTAAGCGCACAATGCTGCGCTCATCATCCACCGCCAGAATCGTTTTTTGCATTTGCTATGTTCCTTTCTAACTGTCACCTGTCTGCCATCCGCATCGGCGAACGCATACCAGTCTATAAACAGATACGTCTTCAAAGTGAAATTAAAGTGTAAAACTCACGCGCTGTAACTGCAATATAACTGTAATCATAATGACGTAGAAGTGGCGTAAAGAAGTTCGCTATGTACGGAGAAGCGCGAAAGTTTTTGTGGAGGCGGATTTGTTACGGCTAATACCCGGTCAAGGAAGAAGAGCAGGGTAGGGGCGCCGCTTGCCGCGCCCATGTTACCAATATCCACGCGCCCATGTTATCAATATCCACAGGTAACGCAAAAACGCCGAACGGAACGCATTATGCGTTTCGTCCGGCGGATGTATCTTGCGCGGTAGATTGCGCGTTCAGCCTGCGGTTTTCAAGCGGCAGGCCAAATGCGACACACTGTTATTGGAGGTTCCAGAACGGCCAGGGCTGCGTCCAGGAAGGAGGCGTGCCTGTCGTCCAGGACATTACTTCCGAAGTCGGGATGGGGGCGTTGCCGTATTGCGCGGAGGACGGGCATTTGGCGAAGAGATCGTCAACCTTGAGGTATTTGGAGTGGCCGTCGCAGTACGCCACAATAAGGCCATCCGCATGAGGCGCGTATTTGTGATTCACCACGCCACCCGGCTTCATCAATCCCTGCCAGTATTCGCGGGTCGCAAGGGGGTACGAGGTCTGCTGCGCGGCTCCGATGTTGTACGCGCCCACGCCGGGGATGTTGGTTTCCATCAGCAGCATGGCTTCCGCCGCGCTGTTCACGCCCGCCAATGTGCCGCCGGACCAGGAATTGCGGAACGCGCCGGCTTTTGTCGTGCTTGTGCCGCTTGCCGTCCAGGTGTTGAGGCTGCCTGTCAAGCCGATGTTCAGGCCGTAGCCCGCTTCGTCAATTTCCGCCGCGTAGTTCCAGGAGTCCTTATTGTAGACGCGGCTGGGGCAGAAGTTGATCTGCACGTTCTTGGTATAGGGATACGTCCAGTACCACCATTTGTAGTGATTGACGCGATCCCCGAAGTAGGGCGCAGACGTGCAGCCGACTGCTGTTGCGGGCGCTCCGGGCGGCGCAACCGTGCCGCCGTTGATGCAATCGTCGTTGCGCGGCCACGTTTCGTCGTAGTCCTGCACGTACATCAGCAGGCCCAGGCCCAACTGCTTGCTGTTGGACAAACAGCTTGTCTGCCGCGCTTTTTCGCGCGCCTGCGCAAAAACCGGGAAGAGAATAGCGGCCAGAATAGCGATAATGGCAATCACGACGAGCAGTTCGATAAGCGTGAAACCGGAGCGGGAGGGTGTTTTCCACTGCATACGAGTTCTCCTTGAAAAAAGAATGGACGCCATTATCCGGGGAACGGTTGTCATTGTTCCCTCCAAATCTTACCCGGTTTTTAAGCGATATGCGCCGCGCCTGATGTTAAATTTCGGTTAAGACAGCAAAAACTCGGTAAACGGGCTTGCTCTGTCCTGTGCAGGCAACATCACAGCCGTTAAATTTGCTTATTAAACCATTTGACGCTGGATTTGACACTAATTTGGTTCATAATAACGTAGAGGAAAGAGAAACAAACTGTTTCCACGAGTTTTGTAAGGATGGCCGTCGGCGAGGAAGCCGTCGGGCTGCGAGAAGAAAGGGCGACGCTGCTGCAAGCGCGCCGTTTCGTCTCCCATCCGCGCAATCTGAATAACAACACACGATTCGAGGAGGAATCCATGACTGCCGTAACCCAATCGCCTTCGGGGGAAATTCAAATGCCTTCCGGCGATCTCAACTTTCTGCCCAACGCCCCATTTTCTCTGGACACCAAAGAAACCCTCAACCCTTTCACCAACGCCCTGGAACAACTCGACGTTGCCGCCCGCTATTTAGAACTCCCGCCCGCCATTCATGCCATGCTGCGCCGCTCCGAACGGGAACTGACCGTGCATTTTCCCGTCAAAATGGACGACGGCTCGATACGCATCTTTGAAGGGCATCGCGTTCAATACAATTCCAGTCGCGGCCCGTGCAAGGGCGGCATCCGCTACGCGGCGGGCGTGAATTTGGACGAGGTACGCGCTTTGGCGTGTTTGATGACGTGGAAATGCGCGGTTGTCGGCTCGGTTCCGTTCGGCGGCGCGAAGGGCGGCGTTCTGGTAGACCCCCGCGCGCTGTCAATGGGCGAATTGGAACGGCTGACCCGCCGCTTCACAGCGGAACTTTCCAGTTTCATCGGGCCGGATATTGACATTCCCGCGCCGGACATGGGAACCAACGCGCAAACGATGGCGTGGATGATGGACACGTATTCGATGGGCAAGGGGCGCACGGTTCCCGCAGTGGTGACGGGTAAGCCGGTCGCTATCGGCGGCTCGGAAGGCCGGGCGGACGCGACAGGCCGGGGCATCGTGTTTATCACGCGGGAAGCCATAAAAGCGTGGAAGCAGGAAGTGAAGGACATTACGATTGCCGTGCAGGGGTTCGGCAATGTCGGCGGCGTGGCGGCGCGTATTTTTCACGCGATGGGCGCGAAAGTAGTGGCCGTCAGCGATGCGCTCGGCGGCCTGTACAATCCGAACGGCCTTGACATACCCGCCCTGCTGGAATGCGCCAACCGGGACGGCAGCCTGACCCGGCACACGGGAGGCGAACCCATCAGCAGCCGCGCCCTGCTGGAACTTCCCGTTGACGTGCTGGTTCCCGCCGCAACGGAAAACCAGATCACTGCGGAAAACGCCGCCCGTATCCGCGCCCGAATGATCGTGGAAGGCGCGAACGGCCCGACAACCCCCGCCGCCGACCGTATTCTGGAACAAAACGGCGTGACCGTGATTCCCGATATTCTGGCGAACGCGGGCGGAGTGATCGTGTCGTACTTCGAGTGGGTGCAGGACTTGCAGTTCTTCTTTTGGAGCGAGGAGCAGGTCAACAACAAGCTGGAAGACATCATGGTTCATTCGTACCGCGATGTGCTGACAATGGCCCAAACCAAGCAGGTCAACATGCGCCTCGCCGCCTATCTCATCGGCGTAAAGCGCGTCGCCGAAGCCACGCAGTTGCGAGGTATCTACCCGTAAATAGGGGGTTGGTATTGGGCAGCAGGTGTCAGGCAGCAGGACACGCGGAACAAGGCTCTTGTTTCGCGCGTCCTTTTTGCATCTTGCGGAATGTAAATGCGGCGACCATTAAAATGCGCGGGAAGCCGTGAAGTGAGAGGAGAATCTGGCATGAGTACCAAAACCGATCAGGATGTGAAACAACGCAGCGATACGAACCCGGAGCGGGGCGAACATGAGTACGGCGATGTGGAGTTCGCGGACGCCACTAACAACAAGTATCCCATTGACACGCCCGAACATATCCGCGCCGCCTGGAGCTACATCCATCATAAGGACAACGCGGCCAAATACGGCGCGGCGGATGTGGACAAGATCAAGCATCGCATCGAGCAGGCTGCTAAAAAGCATGGCATCGAGCTTCACGCCGAATAAACATTTCAGGACGTTTCAGCTGCGCCGTCGCGGTTGCGCATCAGGACGACGGGCAGGAAGGGAACGACGAACAGCACCAGCACGGTGGTTCCAGCGTTCAGCCACACGAGGTTGAGAAACGTGAAACGGAAGCGGCCATACAGCCATGAGCCGGTCCAGTCGGAAAGCGCGTTGGTGAAGTTCCAAACACTCATCATTACGGCGTAGCCCAGGGCTTCGCTGCCACGCGGCGTAGCGCGGGCGGCAAGGTCGTAAATGGGCAGCATCGCCAGCGTTCCCGTGAAGCCGCTCAGGGCCGTAATGAGGTAGGCAGATGTGGAGTCATGGTAACCCAGGTAGAAAAGGGTTCCAATCGCGTGAATGATGATGCTGCCGCCAAGCAGGGCGCGCAGGGGCAAATGCCGGCACGCCGCATAATAAAAAACGGCTCCCAACAGGCCGAAACCGGCGGCAACGCACCCTAAATTGCCGACAAACGTTTTGGAAAAGTGCAGCGCGTTGGTCTGGTGAAACAGCAGGGGCGTTCCGAAACCGGGCGATGCGGCTACCAGGCAAATCATGCCTGCTGCGCTGAGAAGGGTTTTATTCTGGTACAACAGGCATAATTGCTGCCAGGCATTGCGCCAGACCTGTTTGTTGATGCGCCGCTGTTCCGGGGGCAGGGGCGTTTCCTTTAGATGGAATATGTACATCGGAACCAGAACCAGATGCAGCAGGGACGCCAAACTTGTTGTCAGCACAAACGGATGGGAAGCCAATCGCCCGCCAATCAAATCCCCAAATAGACTGCCGACCCGAAACATGGCGATGCGCTGCGCGGTCATGCGCCCCGCCGCCCGAAAACGCGCTCCCACTTCCACCATTACGCCGCCAAGCGAAGTGCTGGTAAAAACAACGGTGATGTACAGCAGCGTGTAAGTCAGGAGCAGACTGGCATAGGTACGCGGCACAACGTTCATCATCAACCAGGCCAGCCCCGTTCCCAGTAAACTCAGCAGCAGGTAAAACCGCCGCCGCGTTCCGAACAGGGGTACGCTGTCGCACAGCAGCCCCGCCACCGGCTTGATATAATTGGAAAACTGGCCGATAGCAAAAAAACCCGACACTGCCTGCGATGTCAGGTGCAAATCGTCTTTCAGCAGGAACCGGAGCGGCAAGTTGGCAATGCCTAATCCAAGGTTCGTGCCGAGCCAGCCCAGGCTGATGATGAAAGCCAGGTTCGTCAGCGTTCTCGGCGCAAGAGAGGAAGGCGGTTCGGCCAGGCCAGAATCAGCGGGCATCGGGATTGACGTATCCGCAGCAGTGACAGGTGTGTTTTCCATGCCAGCCTATACGCCATCCTTCGCCCGCTTTCCTGCTTGTCAGCCCATCTTCTTTTTCATCAGCATTGCCGCGCCTGCCAGCGCCAGCGCGCCGACAAGAGGGATTGGAACGGGCGCGGCCTTGTTTCCGTTCCCGCCATGAGCGCCGCTGTTATTGCCGTCGCTGTCATTGTTGCTATTGCCATTGCTGCCATTGCCGTCATGCGTGGAAGCCATCTGCTGCGCCTTTTCCTTCATTTTCTGCCGCTCGGCGCCTTCCGCGAAGTCCAGCCCTCCAACCGGCCCATAAAGATTGTCTGCCGCTGTCGGCAGCTTGGCGCGGGCCGACTTCTGGCCTTCAAACCCGATTTTTTCCAGCATAGCGTCAAGCATCAGGGGCGCAATACGTTGCGTGAGCAGCATCATTTTGCCCGCATTGCCGACAACCATCTCCCGTACCGGATGCGCCGCCGCGTACAAAATGGCATCCGCGACCATCGAAGGCGGATAAATCGGCGGAATACCCATAGGTTCGACGCCCAATTTCGTGCCGGCTTTGGCGAACAGGGGCGTATCTATGGAAGCGGGCATGATTTCCGTCAGGCTGATGGGCGCATGATCGTGGTTTAGTTCAATGCGCAGGGCTTGCACCAGGCCATGCAGCGCGTGTTTGGAAGCGGCATACGCGCTGTTGTACGGCAGGGAGATTTGCGATTCTATGGACGAAATCACGATCAGGGCGCTTCCCGAACCCTGCCGCATGTACGGCAATGCGGCTTTGATACCATGCACATAGCCTATGACATTAACGGTCAATAGGCGCTCGAATTCTTCGGGCGTGGTCTGCTCGAATGGCGCGTACACGCTGACCGCCGCCGCGTGTACCCACGTATCCAGCCTCCCGAAACGCCGAACCGTTTCGCGGGCAACCGCCTGCACCTGCCCAAAGTTGACGGCGTCCGCCGCCATGCCCACGCACGTGCCGCCCACTCCGGCGATTTCCTCCACCAGTGTGCGCAGGCCATATTCGTCATTGGAGGCGACAACCACCGTCGCGCCCTTACGCGCAAAGCGCAGCGCCGTTTCGCGCCCAATCCCACTCGACGCGCCAAACACAACAACCACTTGCTGCGCTATCGGTTTTAACTTCATCACGTGTTACTCCTCACTCTCGCTTGTTGCTCTCACTCTCCACTCTCCACTCTCACCTGGTTAATCGTGATCTTCGCTGCCCTGCCGTGACACTTTCGGACGGTTGCCATGCGACTCATTGTTGACGTTGGACACAGTGGCTTCCGGCGAGGGGGTTCGGCTGCGCCGTTCACTGACGGGGTTTTCCGCTTCCGGCTGCTGCAATCCGGGATTGTCGGTTACGTTGACGCGAGGATCGTTCTGATTGCTGCCCTTGTGCGTATCGTGAGCGGCGTTGGCGTTCTGCGTCTCGGCTTGCGCGTTGTTGTCTGCCATGTTCGTTCTTCCTTTTGTTCGGTATTCGGTGTTCGGTGTTCGGACAATCCGGCATGTTCATGCTCTAAAGTGAGCGTAGTTCATGCGGACTGTTCCGCTTTAAAGGCGCGTTTCATAAGGAAAAGCGCTTACCGATAGATCGAAAACGGCATGAATTCGGGCGCAAACCAGCGGGATGAATTTATCTATTTAATTCGGCAGGGGTGCAGGCAAGCGGGGAAGCGGAAAGGAAGAAAAGGAGAAGAGAAGAAGATATTAAATAATAGGCATCAACCTGACACCTGACACCTGATACCTGACACCTCACCCGTCAGTCCTTCAAGCCGGTCATTGCCATGCCTTTGACGATGTGGCGCTGGAACAGCAGAAACACAATAACGACAGGAATAGTGCAAAGTACGCTTGCCGCCAGGGTGAGCGCGTACTCCGCATAGTAGGAGGTTTGGAACAGGGCGATGCCGACGGGCAGGGTGAATTTGTCTACCGAGTTGAGGAAAACCAGTGGCCCGATGAAATCGTTCCATGAGCCGATGAAGCAGAAAATACCTAATGTGGCAAGCGCGGGCTTGGAAAGCGGGAGGATGACGCGCCAGTAGATGCCGAAGCGGGTGCATCCGTCCAGCGTGGCGGCTTCTTCCAGTTCTTTGGGGATGGACAGGAAAAACTGGTGCAGCAAAAACACGCCGAACGCGCCCGCCCCGGCAGGCACAATCAGCGCGAGTGGAGTATCCAGCCAGCCTAATTGATTGAGGATCAGATACACGGGCACGAGCAAAATCTGACCGGGAACCATCAGGGTTGCCACAATAAACGGGAACAGCCATTTCTTGCCCGGCAATTCCAAACGCGCCAGCCCATACGCGGCCAGCGAATCAACCGTCAGGACAAGCAGCGTTACGGACGTGGAAATAAACACGCTGTTGGCGAACCAGCGCGCAACGGGAATTTCTTCGGGGTTGAACAGAATATCGCGGAAATTCTGCGTGGTCGGATGTTGGGGCAGCAGGCCGCGAAAGTGAATGATTTCCGCATCCGGCTTGAATGCGGTAATCGCCATCAGCACAACCGGCAGCACGAACAGCAGGCCCCCACACGCCACCAGCAGTTCCACCGCGATTTTGCGCGTCCGGTTCCGCCGCGCGTCCAGCAAAACCCCATTGTCGCGGAAATTGCTCATAATAGATATTAACTCTCAACCATCACGCCTACGGCGGCGGGGAGGCGTGGGCGCAGGACGCGCAGTTGCAGGTCACGGCGGTAGACGTGGCGGAACATATCGCCGCGCTGTTCCAGAGCGCGCGCTTCATCGGGCAGGTCGGCTTCCGCGCCCGCGTAGAGAATCACCACATCGTCGCTGATGTCGCAAAACAATTCCTGTACGCGGTTCTGGTGGCCCCGGTCCAGAGCGTCGGCAAGACGCAACAGGGGGGCAAGCAGTCCCACGCGCTGCTTGTCGGCTTCGGTCAGGATGCCGAACGCGGTATGTTCAACGGCTGGCAGAGCCTTGCGATGGTAACGCGCCAGATTAGCAATCACGGCCTTTTCTTCCCGCGAGAACTCCGGCAGGGGTTCCATCATAATCATTTGCAGGGCGTGGCGGTGATGCCCCTTGCTGCTGACATAGTAGCCGATGTCGTGCAAAATAGCGGCGTATTCCAGCAGTTTACGGTCGTCGCGCTCCAGTTGGTGCAGCGACTGAAGTTCCATAAACAGCGTTCCCGCCAGGCATTCCACCTGATGCGCGTGTCCCGCGTCGTAATCGTACCGACGCGCCAGTTCGAGAATAGCGTTGAGTTTTGGGTTCATGGTTGGGTAGGTAGACGGTAGACAGTAGACGGTAGACGGTAAATGGAAGATTGTGCTGTGATTTGCGAAGCGAATGAGCGCAAGGCAATGCAGAGCGTACCTTCCGTCTACCGTCTACCGTCTACTGTCTACCTCCTGAAAACGATCATACACCAGCCCCCAGCGGAGGCCGCGCGTACTGATGGCGATAGACGGCGCGGAAAGACGCGCCATAGCGTGGGAAAGCAGAATCGCTCCCCCTAAAATAATATCGGCGCGGCGCGGGTCAAGGCCGGGAATTTGTTCGCGCTGCGCAACGGTGCTGGATGCCAGCAGTTCGATATGCCGGCCCAGTTGGTCGGCAGTCAGCAAATGGCCGTGCAGGGGTTCGGGGCCGTATTTGCCGCCCTGATCCATGGAGCCTAAATTGGTGACGGTTCCCCCCACGCCAACAAGGGCATACTCTTCCGAGGCCGCAAACGAAACGGCAGGCGACGGATTGGAAGACGCGCCGGTGTGAACCAACGCGCCGGTATTGGAAACATCGCCGCCATGAGCAGACCCAATGGACTCCTCATCTATGCGCTCGAAAGCTTTGAGGACAGCGGCGTTGGCGTCCTGCAATTGCTGCACGGTGGGCGGGTCGGAGCGTAAAAACTGCTCGGTCAGTTTCACGGCTCCATAGTTGACGCTGATGCGGGCGGCAATGTCGCTGCTGTGGAGGGTTCCCTGTATGATTTCCGTGCTGCCGCCGCCAATATCTATCACGCGCAGGAGCGGACGACTGCGCCAATGCGGGTCGCGCCGTACGGCAAGGTAGGACAGGCGGGCCTCTTCCTGACCAGGTATCACGTCAATGTTCAATCCCAATCGTTCCTGCGCGCGGGCAAGAAACTCGTCCCGATTTTCCGCGTCCCGCAGAGCGGCGGTTCCCACAGCGGCAAACGCCTGCGCCTGATGTTCCCGGCCCGCAGCCACCAGTTCCGCCAGCGCGTCCAGCGTTCGGCGCATGGCGGCTTCGCGCAGTCGGTTGCCCTGCGCCTGCATCCCTTCGCCCAGTCGCGTGATAATCGTCTGCTCAAAAATTCGTTCCGCCCGCCCGTCCGCCAAATCCGCCACAATCATCTTCACCGAATTCGTGCCGACATCAATACCGGCATATAGTTGGGTGTTGGGTGTTGGGTGTTGGGTGTTGGGTAAGGATGAATCCTCTCCTTCTGTTCCCTGTTTCCTGTTCCCTGTTCCCTCACTTATTCCTTCCTCACTCATGCGCGTCCTCCGTGCTGCGAACGGGTTCTGCTTGCCCGCTCAGGGCGTACAAGCGGTCGCTGGCTTCGGCCACGTCTTCGGCCAGGCGGGCTTGCGTTTTGCGATCCAGTTCTGTTTGAGGCAGGGCTTCTCCCAGGGCTTCGCGCAAGCGGCGCAGGCGGCGGAGGGCGCGTTCCTGATCTTTTTCTCCCCCCTGCGCCAATGCCTGTTGCCAGGCGGGAACCCCGGCGGCAAACCGTACCAGTTCGCGTAGCAGGCGGGCGCGAAAATCCGGCGCGAACCGACTGGTCAGCAGCAGAACAATCTCTTCCCGCGTAACTTGCAGTTCCAGCCGCCACAACGGCAGGGCTTCCGGCACATTCAATTCACCTGCGGGCTGTTTCGCCTGAACTGTTGACAGGAAAGAGGAGTGCGCCTGCTCTGCAAAGATTTTCGTCGTGTTTCCATTTGACGCTTCTGCTGCAACGGTTTCAGTAAGGACCGGCTCCGGCAGAATCGGGCGCGTTTGCCAGGAACGTCTGGATATGCCGCGCCTTGATTTCGCTCATCCCCGGCACGGCCAGCAATTGTTCCAAACTCGCGCTTCGCAACAGCGCCAGGCTAGTCAGCCCCGCCTTTTCCAGCGCCCGAATCCGTATCGGTCCCAGGCCGGGAATGTCGCGGGGAACGCGCGGCCCCGTTTCGAGCGACGGCGCGTTCAGGCTTAACGGCGCTGCCGGGCTTAACGGGCTTGACGGCGCGGGCAGGGGCGTTTGCGTCCTGTCTTTGCTTGCCTTGTCGCCCTTGCTGCCCCGGCTTGCCTGCTTTTTCCGGGGCGGCAACGCGGCGGCGGGCGGCGGCGATGTGTCCCGGTTCGCCGGGCGCGCGCGGGGTTTGCGGGGTTTGTCTGTCGGCGGCATCCGGCTCCTCATAGGTTGAAGGTTGAGGGTTGAGGGTTGGGGGGGCAGGCAAGGATGAAGGATGAAGGATGAAGGATGAATCCATTGCCGATTTTCGATTACCGATTGCCGATTGAATTCCTTCTGTTCCCTGTTCCCTGTTCCCTGTTCCCTGTCCTGCTGTCTTCTCTTCTCCTTTTCTTCCTTCAATTCCCTGATTGCGCGTAAGCAGGTGGCGCAGGTTTTCAAAGACTTGATTGGCGCGTATCTGCTGCCATTCCTGCGTTAATTGGGCGTAGCGGGCGTCGCGTTCGGCGCGGAGTTGGGCGCACAGCGTGAGCAATCCATCGCAAGCGGCGTAATCCACCTGATGTACGCCCACGATAGGAAGCGCTTTGGCCGATTTGCCGGACTTGTCGGACTTATGGACATGAGCCGTCTTATCGGCGTTGGCAGGCTTGCCGGATTTAGCGGAATGGGCATTATACGCGGCGCTTTTTGTTTTGCTTTGCTCACTTTTGACTTCGTTCATGCCCGCTTGTTCGGCGGCGGTTGGCAGGCCATACCCATTTTTGACAAGGCGGCCCAAATGTTGCAATATCTCTGGAACCAACACGTCGGCGTCATGCAGGACGCCAAGATGCTCCTGCAAATCCTTGACCACTTGCAAAGCCGCGCCGAACTCCGCTCCGGCATCGGTGTACCGCGTGTAAACCGGCTGAAATACTTCCATTGTATAACGCAGGCGCTTGCCCGCGATTCGCATCTCATGAAGTTTGTACACATTGTCGGGATTGGACAGGCAGGATTCGTAAGACAGCAATTCGTCCACGCGCTGTGTAATCAACTCGGCGGCATTGATGAGAATAGGACGACGCGGATTGACTTTTGGAGGTGACTTTGCTTTTGCCATTACGTTGCCTTCCTCTTTGTCCCGGACGCGCTTACATCGTGTTCCACAGGCTGTTCCATTGTGGAAGCGGACGGGGTGGGGATTTGCGCCGGCAGTTCTATGGTTGCCGCCTTGAACCCCTGTTTGTCGGCCAGATGGCGCAGGTGTGCCTTGAGATCGCGTTTTTCCAGATGCTTTACCGAAGTCGTTACTGCCTGCTGCCGGTCGGCGCGCTGCGCGTGAAGGTAATCCATAAAACTTTCCACGCCGCCGCGCTGCTCTGCGGGCAGGCTTTCCATGCGACTTTGCAGCGTTTCCAGCATTACGTCCAGGTCGCGCGCCGCGCCTAATGCGCGCGTCACAATTTTGACTTCCTGAACAATGTGGGCGTAGGCACTGGCAGCCTCGCCGTCTTCAAAGCATACGCTGAACACATCCAGCGCGGCGCGCGAACGCCGGGACCAGACGCGCATCTGATGAATGGGGCGCGTTTCCCTGCCGCCTGCCGCGCCTTCCGTATGCGCCAGCATTTTGTCCAGGCGCTCGGCCAGGACTCCCACGCCATAATCGCAAAAGTCCGGCGGACCGACACCCTTCCGCTTGGTAGATTTACGCGCCATAGTAATTGCTCACCGATTCCCTTCCACAGAAGCAAACCGCTCTAAAACTGAACGCCGACGAGAAAGCGCGGCATGACCGCAGCCAATGCTGTTCTTCATCCCTATTCGCGTTTATTCATGTTCATTCGCGGCTATTCTAAACAAACGCTTACTCGGCAAAGATGTCGCGCAGATCGTGTTCCCGATCCGCGCCTACCAGGGCAATCACGCTGTCGCCAATCTCAAAACGGGTGTCCGCAGCCGGCAGAATGGCGTGGTCGTTGCGAATCACGCTGATAATCAGGGCTTCGGCGGGCAGTTTTAGCGCGCGTATTTCCTGCTCCACAACGGGCGACCTGGGGCCGATTTCCACTTCCACGATCTCGATGTTGCCCCGGTTCAAAGCGGCCAGGGGAATCACTTCGCCGCCGCCCACTTCCTGCTCAATGAGATTGTAAATGATTTTGGTGGAACTGACTGTCGCGTCTATGCCCAATTTGTGAAACAGCGCTTCGTTGCGCGGGTCGTTGACGCGGGAAATGGTGCGCGGAACATTGTGTTCCATTTTCGCCATCTGGCAAACAACCAGATTGTCGTCGTCGCTGCCCGTTGCCGCCACAACCGCATCCGCGCGCCCGAAGCCCGCCTGATTCTGCTGCGCCACTTCGCACCCGTCGCCCTGCATCACCACTTCGCCCAATTCTTCCGAAATGGTGCGGTAGCGCGTCCGGTCTTTTTCCATTAACAAAACTTCATGCCGGGCGGATACCAGCGTCTTCGCCAGATAATAGCCGATGTTGCCCCCGCCTACGATGATGATGTACATGATGCAATCCTTTGGGTAGACGGTAGACGGTAGACGGTAGAATCCCGTCCTTGCAGTTGGTTCCTGTGGCGCAAGTTTTTAGTAAATGGGTATTGCTACCGTCTACCGTCTACCGTCTACCGTCTACCGTCTACCTCCTCAAACATTCGCCGTCAGATATTCCTGCGAGTAGTCTTTGGCAAGTCCCCATTCGCCGTTGGTCACGAAGTCGCGCATCAGGCCGGTGGCGATGGTGGTGGTGCAAAGCGTGGTGATGCCCAACTGACGGTAGCGGTCGGCGCGGACGGGGTCGTAAATACGCGCAATGACTGTTTTGACCTGAAATACATGCTGCGCGATCTGCGCCGCCATGATATTGCGGTTATCGCCTTGCGACACGGCGATGAAAACGTTTGCGTTTTCAATGCCTGCTCGCCTCAACACATCTTCATCAATACCGTTGCCGACGATGCGATTGCCCCGGAATTTGGTTCCCAAACGCCGAAACGATTCACTCTGCAAATCTATGATGGTAACGTTATGGCCTTCGCGGTGCATCAGGCGCGCAAACGTGGAGCCGACGCGCCCGCAGCCCAGAATGACAATGTTCATGGTTTCGTCCTCTCGTTTCACTTCAGGCGGAAACAGCGACGCCCGCTTGAAGATGCTTTCTAGTATACACCAAACGGCGCATAACGATAATGCCCGCGAAGTATGGTTGTATACCCCACGCAAACCGAACTTTCCTGCTTTTTCGCGCTTTTCTGATTTCAATTGGGTAAAATACGGGTGGCGAAGCGATTGTATCCGTTATCCATGCCGGATGTTCGTCTCGGAAAAGGCTTGTCTTGCGGTCAAAACAATGGTAAATCTGTTCAGACAAGCGCCATTGCAAGCGAGGAAGATGCAGAGAAGCGTTTGTTACGCCGATACTCAACTACCGGAAACATGAACCCTAAAACCCTAAAACCTTAACTACCTGAAACCCTGAATTCACGAGAGGAACGCTTGTGCGCAACCCGAAGAACCATCCCCACCTGCTTCACGCCGATAGCGCCGTACTGGTTGTCGTAGATATGCAGGAGCCGTTTTTACGCGGCATTTATGAACAGCAGCGCGTCGTGGACAATGTTCGCGCCTTGATGCAGGGCGCGAATGTGCTGCGCGTACCCATCATCGGAACCACGCAATATGCCGAGAAAATGGGAGACGTGATTGAACCCGTACGGAGCCTGCTGCCGACGCAATTGCCGCCCTTCGACAAACTGACGTTCAGCGGCATGGGATCGCCCGCGTTTGCGTCCGAACTGAGGCGCGCGGGGCGTCGGCAAGTGCTGCTGTGCGGCGTGGAGGCGCATATCTGTATCAGCCAGACCGCCCACGACATGCAGGCGGCAGACTATCAAGTCCATGTCGTTACGGATGCCACCTCCTCGCGCTCGGAAGCCAACTGGCGATTAGGGCTGGAAAAAATGCGCGCGGGTCGCATCCTGCTCACGTCCGTCGAAATGGCGCTTTACGAATTGCTGCACGAGGCCGGTACGCAGGATTTCCGCGACATACTAAAAATCGTTAAGTAATCGTCCGTTGGCTCAGGCATTTCATTCATAGGGATTAAGCCTGAGCCGGTAAATACGTACAAAAGCCACCTTCAACCGGCGAGCCAGGTAGATACAGGGTTCTCAGTGCAAAAAGTCGCCTTTGGGCCGATCCTTTGGCGGCGGTGGCGGTGGTGGTGCGCCTTCTTCCAGATCATCGAGGGGCATCGTGTCCAGCAAGTAGGTGACAAGGGCATCCTCCGCAACCTCTTTTTTGGAGGTCAGCCGCAGCAGTTCCAGCGCGCGGGGGTCATCTTCCGCACCGAACAATTCGCGCAGCAACCCCATCAGATTGTCGCTCGCCTGGCGAAGCGAATCCTCCAGGCGCTCCAACTCCTTATCCATGTGTCTTCCCATAATGATATGTCGCTGTAAAATCTAAAAAGCCAGAAGGCCGCGTATAGAGTAATTAGGTGTGAAATCTTTCTGCTATAAGAAGGCGTAGAGTATCAAAGGGCGTAGGATGATTTGTATCGGCGGTTTAGACTGCATATCCACCTGATTTTTTACGGCGAATTCTTCTATCCGTTCCTTTACTGTTTACGCGGCAATAAGTTCCTAAAATCTGCCGTTTCTCCACGCATCTGTCATTCTTCTCAGCCTCCATCTGTCATAAATGTGTTGTTTCTATGGGACTTCACCCCGTCCTGACGTGTGACGCCTTGCTGTCTGAGCGCGTATAGAAATTCAGGATGAAGAGAGAAGATATTAGGCATCAGGCAAGAAGACAGAAGACAGAAGACAGAAGCCCAACACCCGACACCCGACACCCTTTTTCATATCAGGATAACGAACGTGGCAACTTACGGCAGCAAAAAAGACGTGGATGTGGAAGCGGATTTGCATGGCCTGACGGCGGAGCAGATGCGCGTGACCCTGCAGCAGCAATGGCCGAAATGGCAAGGCAAGCAGGCGGTGCGGATTATACACGGGCAGGGAACCGTTTTGCGGCCCGAAGTGGAGCGGTGGTGCCGGGAAATGGGAATTCCTGTTTCCATTGATCCGGGCAATCCGGGCGCGCTGAAAATTTACCCGCGCGAGCGCCATGCGCCGGGCAGCCAGTCCCCCATCACTTTTGGAACCAGCCTGCGCGACAAGGGCTTGCGCCTGACGCCCGAACAGGAAGCGCAATTGCGCGACCCGCAGGCAATGGAACGGCTTCGGCGCGCAGAGCAGCAAAAGCGCGAAGCCGAAATCCGCAAAAAGCGCGAGGACGAGGCCACCCGCCGCGCGCAGCAAAAGCGCGACGAAGATTTGTGGCAGATGGAAATGGCGCGGCTGGACAAGATGGAACAGAAGCGTTCGGGCGCATTGCCCGAAGACACCAAACCCACTGCGCCCAGGATCGTGCCCCCCTCCGTGATGAAAGCGCAGGAAGGCTTGTGGCGCGGCGAACTCGTGCGGGTGGCCGACACGGACGAGGACACGCTCACCACGCAAAAGCGCACGGGATTGGACAAACTCGCGCCGCCTATGCCGGAAAGTAGGGAACAGGGAACAGGGAACAGGGAACAGGAAGCCGCGCAGCAGCGCGCGCTTACGCCGCTGGAAAAAGCGCGGCTGCGGCAGCCCAAACGTGACAATGAGGCGGATCAAGATTTGTTCGAGGCGGAATTGGAGCGGTTGTTCGATCCCGATGCCGCCGATTTCCGCCGCCGAACCTGAACATAAAGAAAAACCTCAAGGAGAGATAAGAACCGCCAAACACGCGAACTAAACGAAAAAGACAAAAGAAGAACACGATAAGGCGGACGGATTGCAACCAGAAGACTTACCCGGCACAGACCCGAACACGTTGCCCTACTTCATCACCGAAGCGCAAACGGGACCGCAGAGTTCCCGCGCGCTTTGAGCCGCTGACACTACAGGACACAGCGGAACTTAACAACGAGGATTGGGAAAACGCCGTGTTCAAACATGTCTGGCCGCAATTATTAACGGATGAGAACACGTTCAAGTTGGTACGTGTGTCTTCGACAGACACGCGCATTCAAGGAGTGGCACACGTCGGCAGCGTACTATGGGCGGGAGGATTGCTCGAAAAGAGCCTGCTGGAAGCTGCGCCGTTCAACTTGCGCGGTCAGCCCATGCAGGCATACCGGGGCGCAGGCCGGACGCTTGTGGCGCGTCTGGTTGTTGAAAGCATCCTGCAAGGCGGGCAGGGCAGAGTAGGCGTTGTTCCTCGCCCCGGCTCAGAAGCATTTTATCAAAAGCTTGGGTTTCAGCCCGGTAAAATATTTCGGTTGAGTTCGACAAATGCGCAGGCGCTGCTGCAAACGGCGTTATTGCCGGCGATGGGAACGCAGGAGGAGACAGAATGAACACCCCGGAACAACAAATGCGAACCGAACGCGCGCTTCAGCAGGCGCGTGACCTGATACGGCAGGAGTGGCTTGCGGCAGGCAAAACGAAAGCACAATTAGACCAAGAGGAACAACTTCTCGCGCTTTATAGCCGCCTGCTGAGTTCAGGACGTTCCGAGGATGAGGTTGATGCCGAATGGGAACACAAAACGCCGGAAGAAATCCTGCGCGAGTACGCCCCGCTCGTTCCTGTGCTGCACAGCGCGTAAGAACAAACTACGCTCGGCTACAAGGTGAACGGATTGCAACCAGAAGACTTGCCCGGTACTGAACCCGAACACACTGCCTTATCTCGTTACGGAAGTGCAGACACAGCGTGTTGTTCCTGTGCGCTTTGAAGCCTTGACACCGGCAGATACGCCTGAACTCAACAATGAGGATTGGGCGCAAGCGGTATTTGCTCCTGTCTGGCAGCACCTCGTCGGCGTAGAAGGTGTCTTCAAACTGGCGCGAGTAGATGCGCAGGACAAGCGCATCTAGGGATTAGTTCATTTAGGCCTGCTTGATGGCAGATTTCTCAGACAGAGTTTATTGGAAACGGCTCCTTTTAACCGCAATAGGGGCGTACTACGTGATTACAAAAGGGTTGGGCGCGTATTGGTGGCGCGTCTGGTAGTGGAAAGTGTCCTGTTGGGCGGGCAGGGTCGCGTAGCAGTGGAACCGCGAACAGGAACTGAAACATTCTATGAGGCGCTCGGTTTCGCGGCAACTTCTCCTGACAGCCGACATTATATCCTGAGTGCAGAACATGCTCGGAATTTACTGCAAACAGTCTGGCATAATCCAGAGGTGAATGGAGGTCACAATGAACAATGAAGAACAACAGATGAGAGCGGAACAAGCCCGACGCATGGCGAAGAAAATCATAGAGGATAGTTGGCTGGCAACGGGAGTAACGCAGCAGGAACTGGATCGAGACGAGCAAGTTATGCAGGTTTTCAGCCGCTTAGTAGCCTCTGGACGTTCCGAAGAGGACATTATTGTGGAGTGGAAGCATAAATCAGCAGAGGAAATTCTGCGCGCGTACGCTATATTTGTACCTGCAAACTGATGCACCGCTATGAATCAACTCAATTCTGAACAAAAGAAACTTCTTAAACGCCGGGGAGCCGATTTGAAGAAGTTTGTCGCTGATGCTTTCCCGTGCATTGGGGAGTTGCTTGCTCGTATCGGAGCCGATAATCAGTATAGTATCCAAGTTGATCTGGAACGGGTTTTGTCTGTTGTAGACACATGGTTTTCTGACTTTGAGTTTTCTGAACTTGATAGTCAGGATTTCGTATGGATCCAAACTCGCCTCATGTAATTGATTGGAGAAGTTTTCATTATTCGTTATGGTGGACGATGGGAAGTGCAGTGGGATTCTGAAGCGGATTTCTTCGGACATTACATAATCAGCGTGTTTCAGAATGTGCTGCCCACTACCACGCTGCTCTCTCCCGCGTATGTTGCACTCAACTACATGCATGAGCCATTGGGACGCAGTTCTGTTTTTGAGAATAGAACGAATACGTGAGCAGGCGATTTCAGAGGGAGTACAATTTAATTTTAAATATAAATGAAATTAAATAAACATAAGAACGACGCGACAAGGTGAACCGATTGCAACCAGAAGACTTGCCGGGTACGAACCCGAACACGCTGCCCTGCTTCATCACCGAAACGCAAACGGGACGCAGAGTTCCCGCGCGCTTTGAGCCGCTGACTTGGCAGGACACGGCGGAATTGAACAATGAAGATTGGACGCAGGCTGCCTTTGCACCAACATGGCTTCAACTTGTTCACAATGAACACGTTTATAAACTTATGCGCGTAGAAGAGCAAGATAGGCGAATTCAGGGACTAATTCATGTCGGCGTGGTTGTCCCCGGAATAACCTATCTGGCAAACAGCTTGCTTGAAGCCGCGCCTTTTAACCAGCGTCATAAGAACTTGCGGGAGTACATTGGCGTTGGGCGTGTTTTGGTAGCACGGCTGTCTGCCGAGAGTGTTAAGCAGGGTATGCAAGGCCGCGTTTTGGTGCATCCACGTTCAGGAACGGAAGGGTTTTACACAGCATTGGGGTTCTATGCTTTGCCGCCGCGAAAGCGCAATTATGTTCTCGACGAGGAACCCGCAGCAACATTGCTTCAATCCGTTTGCCTGAAACCAAGTTAGCCCAAACGGGAAGCTATGGACGTTACATCTGTCTGTATTGTCAGAAAGGAGAAATTAGCATGGAAAGCAGAGAAGATCAAGCCACCCGCGCTCTTCAAATGGCAAGAGAAATGATGGATCAGGAATGGATTGCCACTGGCGTTACGAGAGAAGAATTAGATCAGGACAGACAACTGGCGCAGTTGTTTGACAAACTGGTGACGGGCGGACGTTCCAGTAAAGACATCGTTGCGGAATGGGAACACAAAACGCCGGAAGAAATTCTGCGCGAGTACGCCTAGTGGATCAGGCCATGCCGCTCGATGAGCGCCTGCAATACCGCCTCCACCTTATTATAGACCAACTTGTTCGCGGCATCGCAGTAAATGCGCCTTTGTCGTTCACGCTGCAATTCGAGAATGGATACGCGCTGACCATTTATGATCACGAGAAGCAGTACGAGTGCTTTTCCATACATACAGACGGTCGTTCCTACTACATCTGAAACCAAGCCGCAGTTTGATGCAAATGCCACGCCCAACCAATTGTTGCAGCGGACAGACTCCATTTGATGCCCTGAACAAACCAAAACTGGGCAGGCCTGCCCGCCGTTACTGGAGCATTGAACCGGCCCGTAAATATCTTTACCATCCCGCCTGATAAGAGGTCAGACGGGTATCTTTTTGCCTCTCCGATGGCTCTGTTTGTGGTACACTATACAACCAATGTCTACTATGTTTGGGAGTCGGGGAGGACGTGAACATGGGCGAGTTTCAACTGATTTCGGACTATACTCCGGGCGGCGATCAACCCGTTGCCATTGACAAACTGGCGCAGGGCATCCGCGACGGCAAGAAGTTCCAGACGCTTTTGGGAGCGACGGCCACCGGGAAAACGTTTACGGCAGCCCAAATCATTCAAAAAGTGCAGCGGCCTACCCTCGTCATGGCGCACAACAAGACGCTCGCCGCCCAACTCTGCTCCGAGTTCCGCGAGTTCTTTCCCAACAACGCCGTCGAATTCTTCGTGTCCTACTACGACTACTATCAGCCCGAAGCCTACATTCCCGCAAACCGACACCTACATCGAAAAAGACAGCCAGGTCAACGACGAAATCAACCGGCTAAGGCACAGCGCCACCCAAAGCCTCCTCGAACGCCGGGACGTGATTGTCGTCTCCTCCGTCTCCTGCATCTACGGGCTTGGCTCTCCCGACGAGTATAAAGAAATTGTCCTCGCCTTCAAGCGCGGCGAACCCTACGACCGCGAGGACGCCCTCCGCCGCCTGATAGACATGCAGTTCACCCGCAACAACATGGAACTCACGCGCGGCACGTTCCGCGTCCGCGGCGACACCCTCGAAATTCAGCCCGCCGATGAGGAAATCGTCATTCGCGTCGAGTTCTTCGGCGACGATGTGGAGAAAATCACGCTTGCCGACCCGCTCACCGGCGAACTCATCGGGACGCGGGATACCATTACCGTGTTTTCCGCCAGCCACTTCGTCACGTCCAAAGCGCGGCTGGAAAAAGCCATCATTGAAATCGAAGCCGAAATGATGGAGCAGGTTGCCTATTTCCGGCGCAATCAGCAACTCTTGGAAGCGCAGCGCATCGAGCAGCGCACCCGCTTCGACATCGAAATGATGAAGGAACTCGGCTACTGCTCCGGCATCGAAAACTACAGCCGCTTCATGGACGGACGGACGCCCGGTTCCGCGCCCTACACCCTGCTCGACTACTTTCCCAAAGACTTTCTCCTCGTCGTGGACGAAAGCCACCAAACCCTGCCGCAGATACGCGGCATGTACAACGGCGACAAAGCGCGTAAAGAAACCCTTATCAACTACGGGTTCCGCCTGCCCTCCGCAGCCGACAACCGGCCCCTGAAATGGCACGAATTTGAAGAGCGCCTGAACCAGACGATCTTTGTTTCCGCCACGCCCGGCCCCTACGAAAAAGAACACAGCGAGCAGGTTGTGGAGCAAATCATTCGCCCCACCGGACTCGTAGACCCGCAAATCATCGTGCGCCCCACCAAAGGCCAGATTGACGACCTGATCGAAGAGATACGCAAGCGGGTGGAAAAAGAGGAGCGCGTCCTCGTCACCACGCTCACCAAAAAGATGGCGGAAGACCTGACCGAGTATCTGGAAGACCTCAAAATGAAGGTCAACTATCTGCACAGCGACATCAAGACGATGGAACGCACGGAAATCCTGCGCAACCTCCGGCTCGGCGTCCATGACGTGCTTGTCGGCATCAACCTCCTGCGCGAAGGCTTGGACTTGCCGGAAGTCACCCTTGTCGCCATTCTGGACGCCGACAAAGAAGGCTTCCTCCGCTCCGAAACCAGCCTCATCCAAACCATCGGACGCGCCGCCCGCAACGTCGGCGGCGAAGTCATCATGTACGCCGACAACCTGACGGGCAGCATGGAACGCGCCATTGACGAAACCAACCGCCGCCGCGACAAGCAACTCGCCTACAACAAAGAACACAACATCACGCCGCAAACCGTCCGCAAGGCCGTGCGCGACCTGATTATGGCCGAGCGCGTCGCCGAAGAAAAGAACGACTACAGCACCCAAAACGCCAGCGCCCGCCTCAAAGCCGACCCCGCCACCATGAGCCTCAGCCAAATAGAGGAAGTCATCGGGCAACTGGAAAAGGAGATGAAAGACGCCGCCCGCGCCCTCAACTTCGAGTACGCCGCGGAACTGCGCGACGAAGTAAACGCCCTGCGCAAACTCGCCCCCAAAAGCAGCGTCGGGCAGGATGCAGGCACATCCGCGTTGGGCAAAGACAAGGCGCTGTATGGGGCCGGCAATAAGGCAAAGAGCGGCAGGGCAAAGAAGTAACTGCTGCGCGTTCTAAAGAGGGAAAGACAGGGCTTCTGCTGCCAATGTTCTCCCTTCGCATGTCAGGTATCTACCAAAAGGTTAAAATATGTCTCAATCTCATAGAGATCAATGTAATATGCTGGATGAACCTTTAACCGTACAATCATTTTCGGATGGCTTTTGCTACGAGTTGAAAAATACGTCATTTTATCAGACAAACAACTACTTATGGATATGTCCAATGAAAGAGATATACATCAAGAAGCCGACGACGCATGCGTTGGATTATCAAAGAGATTTTCTATTCCATGGAATTAACAGTCATCAGGTGGAAGGTAAGCCTTACTGGTCTACGAATTCACCCATCCGTAACCCTGCCGGCATAGAACTGGGTTCAAGATTTGATGAGGCTCTGGAAGCATTCCCGGAATTGAAGGCAGTTCTCTCTGCCTGGCAAGTATGGGAGGCTGATGTCAATGAAGAGCAAATGCGATTATTTACTCATTATTTACTTCTGCATCGTCTGCATTATCAACAAATCAAAGCCATTGGATCTGTGCATATTCCTGATGCAAGGTTCGTCTTTTTGCGTTCTACTAAACGAACTCGAAGGTTCGTTATCTTCGGTCAGATACAGATTGAAACAGAATTGTCACCAGTGATTATTCAAAGAACCATCCATGGTACGCCGCTAATGGATATGTACGACCCTGGAATCGGAGGAATTGTGAGCAAATGGCAACAATACATGCCTGAGATTTCGAAACAATTGAACTCTATTATCCACTCTGATTACTTTGATTGGAATCCTGCCAATTTCATTTTTGTAAAAGATGTCCAGCAGCTTTACTACATTGATTCAAAGCCTACAACTTTTTCGTCTCGCGCCGTCAACCAACATAACCTGGATGGCATCCGTAAGTTCTTTCTAATCTACTGACCTCCGTAATTATTGACGCAGCCTGAATATTCGTGTCAACTGTGTTTGCCCCAACCCCATTCTTCCCCAACGCTCACAGCCACAATCCAGCAAAAAAGACAGAAAAAAGAGCAAAATAACGCGAAAAAAGTTGAACCTTTTGCCCAACTGGCGCTGTCTAAACAGTAATACAAACGTCTACTATACAGAGACGAAGGTTGAACGTTGGTAGTTCCTATCAACTATCAACTATCAACTTAAGAAGGGAGGTGCCAGTCCTATGTTTCACCCCTCCCGTTCGCCCTGACGCTGCTGAGGTCACGACGCCTCACTCCTACAACTTGACACAACGAGACATCGGGCTGGAAGCGCTGTATTGCCAAGATTTCGACGATCTCTCTACATACCCTTTTTTGTTCCTGGCGTCCTGGTGGTGAAGAGTTACCCGGAAAAATAGGTAACATAATCGGGCGGATGGGTTCTAAAATGTGCAGCAAGTCAGCGCAGGAGTGGATGTTGCACTACAGGGAAAAGAACCAAATCAAGAGGCGGTCCGGCGCCTCGTTTACCGGCGGTTGTGGGATGGCGGCCTTTGCCGCGCTCGTGCTGATGAGCGCCCGGCAGCAGCCCTCGGACGCGCAGGCGCGAAGCCATCCGACGCAAAGCAAAGATGCGGCGTCTAGCGGTCACGCTACGGGAATTCTGCCGCTGGTCAAGAAGTATTGCCTCGACTGCCACTCCACGCAGGCGAAGCGGGGCCACCTGGACTTGCAGCGCTTTGCCACGTCCGAACACATTCGCCGCGAGGCGCAAACGTGGCAGGGTGTCGTCGAGCATCTTGAGGTGGGCGATATGCCGCCGCAGGGGCATCCGCAGCCCACATCCGGGGAAAAACAGCAATTGCTCGCCCAGGTTCGCGCCCTTCTCGCTACGGAAGCCAATGCGCGGGCAGGGGATCCCGGCTACGTTCCCCTGCGCCGCCTGAGCAATGCCGAGTACAATGCGACGATCCGGGACCTGACCGGCGTGGACATGCAGCCCGCCCGTGAGTTCCCCGCCGATGGCGCTGCCGGCGAGGGGTTCACCAACGCCGCCGAAGCGCTCACCGACATTTCCCCCGACCTGCTCACCAAGTATTTCAACGCGGCCAGAGAGATTGCCGACCATGCGCAGCTGCTGCCGGACGGCATTCGCTTTGCCCTGGGAAAGACGCGCCGCGATTGGACGGACGAAAGCACCGCCCGCCTCCGCGCCTTCTACGCCGCCTGCCCTGAAGCGGGGGCAAAATCCGACGGGAAACTCGCGTTTCAGCCCTATCTCGCCGCTCTTGTCCGACACCGAGACGCGCTGATTGCCGGACAGACCACGCTCAACAAAGTTGCGATAGAAGAGAAACTCAACGCCAAATACCTGCGCATCCTGTGGCAAGCGCTTACGGATACCACGCCCTCCTACCCTCTGGATGCCATTCGCGCCCAATGGCGAAAAGCGGCCCCGGACAATGCTCTCCCGCTCATCAAAGAGGTCACTGCCTGGCAGTCGGCGCTGTGGCAGACCGTCCGCGTGGGCAGTTACGTGCACGCTGTCGGGAAAGGCTTTGGCGAAAGCGTGACCCGGCAGATCGCCGTAAATCCGACTCCCGCCGAAACGCGAACGCTGCGAACCGCCAACAGCCTGACACCCGGACAGAACGAGGTCCCCAACACCCAACACCCGACACCCGACACCCGACCCCCTGCCGCCGGTTTGTCGCCGGGGCAGAACGAGAATGTCACGGAGGCGCGTCTGCTTGCCGGGTATGCCGATTTCCGGCGCTGCTTTCCCCTCTTTGTCTGCTTTCCCGGCGTGATCCCGAACGACGAAGTGGTTTCACTGAAAATGTTCCATCGGGAAGACGAACCGCTCCGCGAGTTGTTTCTTGACGCCGAGCAGACTCGCCGCCTTGACCGTCTCTGGACGGAACATCGCTTCCTCAGCCGCCAGCCCGTCGCGGAAAACACCTACCTGCCGCTCTTCATCGGCTTCGTCTCTCAGGACCAGCCCAAAGAACTGCTTTCCTACTTTGAGAGCCAGCGCCCGGTCTTCCGCGCCCGCGCCGAAGCCTTTGAAAAGGAGGAAGCCGCCGCGATACCCCAGGCAACTGGAAGCCCTCCTTGACTTTGCCGCCCGCGCCTACCGCCGCCCCCTCCTGCCAACGGAGAAGACCGATCTGCTCGGCCTGTACCGCGAGATTCGGGCCAAAGGCATGGCGCATGAAGCAGCGTTTCACAATGTGCTGGCGCGTATTCTGGTGTCGCCCGCGTTCCTGTTCCGCGTGGAGAAAGCGCCGCAGGGAGGAAATCCCGGACCGGTAAACGATTGGGAACTCGCCACGCGGCTCAGTTATTTTTTGTGGTCGTCCGCTCCCGACGAGGAACTGCGCAGTCTTGCCGCCGGGGGCAAATTGCATGACCCGCAGGTTCTGCTTGCGCAATCGCGCCGGATGCTCAAAGACGAGCGCGTCCGCGCCCTGGCCGTTGAGTTCGGAACGCAGTGGATCAACGTTCGCGGCTTCGACGCGCTGAATGAAAAGAACGAGCGGCTGTTCCCGACGTTCGACAGCAGCCTCCGGCAGGCCATTTATGAAGAGTCCATTCTCTTCTTTCAATCGCTCTTCCAGTCGGATCGGCCCGTAACGGAGATTATTGACCGGGATGACACGTTTTTGAATGAGACTCTGGCAAAGCACTATGGCATCCCCGGCGTAGTCGGTCCGCAGTGGCGGCGCGTTACGGGAATCCATAAGTACGGGCGCGGGGGCGTGTTGGGGCTGGCGAGCGTACAGGCGCATGAAGCCGGGGCGTCGCGCACCAGTCCCGTCCTGCGCGGAAACTGGGTCGTCGAAACGCTGCTCGGAGAAAAGCTGCCGCGTCCTCCGGCCAACGTGCCCAAACTGCCTGAAGAGGAGGGCAGTGACGGTCTGACAATGCGGCAGCAGGTTCAGAAGCACACCAAAACGCCCTCGTGCGCCATCTGTCACCAGCGAATTGATCCTTACGGCTTCGCCCTGGAGCATTACGACGCCATTGGCCGCTTCCGGGACAGCGAAACCGGTGGGCTGAAGGTGGACGCAAAGGCGAAACTCAAGGACGGGACGGAATTTGAAGGCATAGACGGACTGCGCCGCTACCTGCTGACAAAGAAGCAGCCGGTTATTGCGCGTCTCTTCTGCCGCCGTTTGCTGGGTTACGCCCTGGGCCGCTCGGTTCAAAATTCCGACCAGCCGCTTTTGGACAAGATGATGCAGGATTTAGCGAGCCATGAGGGGCGCGTATCGGCAGTCGTGGAGGCCATCGTTCAGAGCCGACAGTTCCGCAGCATACGCGGCACAACGTACACAGGCACAACGTATGCAGGCAACAAGTGACTGACAAGCAAATTTGCCGAAGAAGCCCCATGCGCTTCGCGCCTTTGAGCATGAACAAGCCGAATTGTCCGAATACCGAAAACAATACCGAACACCGGCTTTTGCAGGAGAGACACGATGACCATTCGATTGACACAGCCGTTTTCCCGCCGCAATTTCCTCCGGGGCGTGGGCGTGACAATGACCCTGCCCTGGCTGGAATCGGTTCCCGCGTGGGGCGAGGAAAAGCCGCGCAGCGCTTCCGAGCCGCCGGTACGCTTCGCCTGCCTGTTCGCGGGGAACGGGTTCCACAGCCGCGAATGGTGGGCGAAGGGGCAAGGCGCGGCAATGGAGTTGGGCAAGGTGCTGGAACCGCTTCACCCCTTTCGTGAAAAGATGCTGTTCCTGCGCGGGCTGTATAATGAGGAAGCGCTGATCGGCGGCATCCATAGCTGTCAGACGGGAAACCTGCTCACGGGAGCGCATCTGGCCCCTGCCGGCGAAATCCGGTCCGGCATCAGCTGCGATCAGGTCATCGCGCAGCGGATGAAGGGACAGACAAAAGTTCCGAGCCTGGTGCTGGGAACCGAGCAGTCCATTTCCGCCATCCACAAGAACTACTCGATGATCTACAGTTCGCATATTTCGTGGACTTCCGCGACCTCGCCGACGCCATTGGAGCTATATCCGGCGCTTGCCTTCGACCGGCTCTTCCGGGACGAGGTGGGGAAAGCGGACAAAAGTGTCCTTGACGCCGTGCTGGAGGATACGGCCCGGATGAAAAGGGGGATCAGCCAATCTGACCGGCATCGCCTGGACGAGTACCTGGCTTCGGTGCGCGAAGTGGAACAAAGGCTCGAACAGGCCGGCAAAGCGGGACGATTGCAGGGCTGGCGTCCGACGCTCGCCAAACCCGACCGACCCCGCCCCGCTGAAGGTATCCCGCAGGACATTGATCAGCACATGCGGCTGATGTGCGACATTCTCGTACTCGCCTTCCGCACCGATACGACCCGCGTTTGTACCCTGAAACTCAACAACGATCATTCCTCGCTCCGGTTCCCGAACCTGGGCGTGGATTACATGATTCATCATCTCCTCTCGCACTCCGATGGCGACGACTGGCTGAAGGTGAACCGCTTCTTTACCCAACAGGTGGCCTATATCGCGCAAAAACTGGATGCGGTACAGGAGGGTGAGCGAACGCTTCTGGACAACAGCATGCTTCTATATCTTTCCAGCATGATGACCGGAAACCACAATAATGACCAGTTGCCGGTTGTGATGGTCGGCGGGGGCGGGGGACAGATCAAGACGGGCCGAGTCCTGGATTACGCCGGCAAACCCAACCGCAAAATGTGCAGCCTGTACCTGTCTCTCATGGACAAGGCCGGTGTCCGACTTGACAGCTTCGGCGACTCCAAAGAGCGCCTTGCAGAGATATAATGGAGATAAATTTCAGGTTTCACTATCGAACACAATTAGCCGGGCATTGAAAATACCCGTCTGAATGGCGTTCCGCCGAGCGTCCTACGGACGCGGATTCATGAAGATATGGAGCATCGCGTTCGTAGGACGCGATGCCGCAGGCCATTGAGACAGGGGTTTTCAACCCCTGTCATGGGCTGGCATAGGCGGCTGGCATGAGCGGCAAAAATGTGTCCGATAGTACAAATCCGGTTTTTAGAAGGTGACAAAGATGCCCCTCCTCGTAAAACGAACGCTTTTCTCTCTGACAGGCTCCGGCGCTTTGCTCGGCCTGCTTGGTCTGTCGGCAGCCCTGCCGTCCTGCGCGCAGTCACCCTCCCGCGCCTTCTCTCCTACGCCCCTCGCAACAACGGTGAAAGCCGCTCCTGCCGCGCCGAAGGCGAAAGCTGCTCCTGCCGCGCCGAAGGCGAAAGCGGACGCGAATACCACTTGGCCGTTCACGTATGCCGACGACAGCTTTACCGGCAACGCGCTTCTTGATCTGCGCTTCCTCAATGAACCCGTTGCGGGGCAGTCCGGCTTTGTCAAATTGACGCCGGACGGCAATCACTTCGCGCTTGGAAACGGGACGCCCGCCCGGTTCTGGTGCGTCAACACTACGGTTTATCGCCAATCCGAACAGGATTTGGAGCGCCACGCCCGCTTCCTCGCCAAAATCGGCGTCAATATGGTGCGGATGCACGGCTCGTTCTCGCCCAAAGGCAAAGGCAAAGCGATTACGGACGTGGATGAGGCGGAAATTGACCGCTGCTGGCGAGTTGGTCGCGGCCATGAAAAAGCAGGGCATTTACTGCACCATTTCTCCCTACTGGGCGAATGGCGGACACGCGGGAACCGCCGCCTCCTGGAACATTCCGGGCGCGGGCGACGGGGCTGATCTGTGGGGACTTTTGTTCTTCAACGACGATCTGCGCAATGGCTACAAAGCCTGGGCGCGCGCCCTGTACACGCGCAAGAACCCTTACACCGGTATTCCACTCGCGCAGGACCCTGGTGTCGGCATCATTCAGATACAAAATGAGGACAGCCTGTTTTTCTGGACGATGCAGGGCTTGAAACCGGAACACAAAGCCGTTCTGAGCCGCAAATACAGCCAGTGGCTTGTCAAGCAGTACGGTTCGCTCGATAAGGCGAAAACCGCGTGGGACGGAGCCGGTTGGGAGGGTGACGATTTTGCGAACGGCAAAGTCGGCATGACCGATTTGTACCAGATGACGCAGCCGCAGCAGGGCGGTATGGCGAAACGGATGCGCGATCAGGTGCGCTTCTTCGCCGATCTGCAGCGCGACTTTTATGCGGATATTGTCCACTTCTACCGCAGCGAACTGGGCTGCAAGCAGCTGATCAATCCCTGCAACTGGGTTACTGCCGACCCCGAAAAACTTGGGGATGTGGAGCGCTGGACGTATACCGCAGGCGATGTTCTCGCCGTCAACAAATACTACAACGGCGGGCCGCACGTGGGCGATAACAACGGCTGGCGCATTGACCCGAAACACTATTTTGAGGGCGCGTCCGCGCTCCTGAACCCCACCGCCCTGCCCACCGATCTCAAAATAGCAGCAGGGCATCCCATGATGGTGACGGAAAGCGGCTGGGTCAATCCGCTCGGCTATCAGTCCGAAGGCCCGTTCCTGATGGCCGCGTACCAGTCGCTGACGGGCATGGACAACTTCTACTGGTTTTCCGCCGACACGCCCGCCTACGACATGGACCCGTTTATCTCGTTCCTCAATTTCCCGGACGGCAAGCCGCTGTGGAAGTGGCGATTGGAGCCGGTTGTGGAAGCGAGTTTCCCGGCCTGCGCCCTGATGTACCGCCTGAATTATATCCAGCCCGGCCTTGCCGTGCATGAGGAGCGCCCACTCGAAGACCTGTGGCAGCGCAAGCCCGCCCTGATCGCCGAGGGCCGCACCTACGACCCCAACCGCAACACAACGCCGTTTGTCGAAGGCAGCGGTAACAGCAGCGGCGCGATTAACCCGCTCGCTTTTCTGGCCGGGCGCGTCGAGGTGAAATACGGCGGCGATCCCGCCAAAGATCGCATTGCCCCGCTTTCCCATTACATTGACGACAAGCAAAAAACGGTTACGAGCGTGACGGGCGAAATCAAGCTGAATTATGGCACGGGGCTGTGTACTCTCAACACGCCCAAAGCGCAGGGCGCGACGGGCTTCCTGGCAAAAGCGGGCGACATCCGCCTGACTGACCTGAACATTGCGTCCCGTAACGAATACGCAACGGTAGTCGCGGTGGCTATGGACAACAAACCCCTCCGCGAGTCCCGCAAAGTGCTGGTGCAGGTCACAACCATCATGCGCCCGACCGGCTGGAAAACGGAAGACGCGACGTTTAAGGAAGGCAACCAGACGTATCACGGCAGCCAGATCGTGGCAACCGGCAAAATGCCCTGGCAGGTGACGGATACCGCCATGACGCTGACGCTGAAAAACCCGATGCTGCGTAAAGCGACCCTGCTGAATACGGGCGGCTATGCCACAAAACAGATCACGGGCGCGAACACGGGCGGCGTCTTCAGCCTGACCCTCCCACCGGATGCGCTGTACCTCATCCTCGAATAAATACAGGCGAAAAATCAGGAATGTCATTGGATTGAGGAAGGCGGTACGCGCTTTTGTCCGCGCAGACAATGGGAAGGAACCACTTTTTTGAAAACCGTGCATATCGTCTTTAACGCGCACATTGATCCGATCTGGCTCTGGCCCTGGCAGAGCGGCCTGGACGAGACGTTTGCCACGTGCCGGAGCGCCTGTGACCGTCTGGACGCGCATCCCGATCTCGTCTTTACGCGGGGAGAAGCCTGGGTCTACGATGAAATTGAGCGGCTCGATCCGGCGCTGTTCGCCCGCATACGCGCCCATATTGCGGCGGGACGCTGGGAGCCGGTTGGCGGCTGGTGGCTGCAGCCCGACTGCAATCAGCCAAGCGGTTTCGCTATGGAGCGGCAGATCGCTCTTGGTAAAAGCTACTTTGAGAGTCGCTTTGGGTTGTTTCCCCGCATTGCCTACAACGTTGACAGTTTCGGCCATGCCGCCACGCTGCCGGGGCTGATGCGTAGCGCGGGTCAGGATCGGTATGTGATGATGCGCCCGCAGCCGCAGGAGATGGCGCTGCCGGCCTGCCTGTTCCGCTGGCGCGGCTATGAGGACGGGCCGGAAGTGACCACGTTTCGCATTGTGGACTCCTACACTTCGGGCAACACCATCAATGAACGCCGAATTTATAACGCCGTCGAGCAACTGCCGGACGGAATTAATGACACCATGCTGTTCGCGGGCTTCGGCGATCATGGCGGTGGCCCAACCGAGCGGCAGATCGCCTGGTTTCGGGAGCATCAGGACAGTTTCGCGGGCATCCAATTGGTGTTCTCCTCTCCTGGTCGGTTCTTCGACGCCATCTGGCCGCAGCGCGAAACGCTGCCGCTCGTGACCGGCGAATTACAGTTCCACGCTATCGGCTGTTACTCGGTTTATCGTCCCATCAAAACGGCGCTGCGCCAGGCGGAACATTGTCTGCGTCAGGCGGAGATATTCTGCGCCGCCGAAGCCCCGTCCGTACCCGCTGAGGCGAGCGGCCAGATCAACGCGGCCTGGAAGCGCGTGTGCTTCAACCACTTTCACGACACCCTGGGCGGAACCTGCCTGCCATCCGCCTACCGCTACCCGCTGGCGCAGTTGGGTTACGCGCAGGATGTGGGCGAAACGCTGCTCCACGAAGGGTTGCGGCGCAAATTGACGGAACTGCCGGACGATCCCTTGCAGCGAATTGTCATTTACAACGCCTCCGATCTGCCTTATGACGGGCCGCTGGAATTCGCGCCCTGGCTGGATTGGCAGGCATGGGAGGCAGATTGGCATCTGATTGACGAGGCCGGCGCACTTGTGCCGTTTCAGGTGATTGCTTCCGAGGCGCTGGCCGGCAGCCTCGTCAACCTCCTTTTTTCCCTTGCTATCCCGGCGGGCGGGATGCGGGTACTCCGTATTCAAACCGGGGGTGGCGCAGCGGAGGGCAGCGCTAAGGAGTCCTCCGGGCGTCTGTCGGTATCGGAAGACGCGCTTGCCGTTGCGGACAGCGTTCGGCTGAGTTCCGCTTCCCTGACGTTTGCAGGCGGTTTCGAACTTCCTCTGCCTGCGCTGCTGCTTTATGAGGACAATTCGGATACCTGGTCGCATGTGATTGACCGCTACAGTGATGATCCCTGCGCTCAGGCGGAATGGGGGAAAGTGGAAATTGTGGATCGCGGCCCGCTCATGGCGTCGCGTATCTGTCAGGGGCGCATCGGCAGCAGCGATCTTGCGGCGGAATGGCGCGTGTATCAGGAAGGCTTCGCCGAACTGCTGCTGACGGTGAACTGGAAGGAGCGGCACAGACTGCTCAAACTCGTACAGCCCCTACCCGGTACACCGCAGCATCGAACCGACGGCATCCTGGGTGGCTGGCTGTCCCGGCCATTCACCGGGCGCGAATCGCCCCTGCGCGACGGCGTTCTCATTGAAACTAAAATTAAAACCAACCTTGCGGGCGAGGGAAACGAGCGGAAGGGGATGTTGGGCATCGTCGCGCCGGACGTTTATGCCCTGGACGCGACAACGGAACGGCTGCGCTTCACGCTCCTGCGCAGCGCAATCATGGCGCACCATGACCCGCACAACGGCATCGCGCCCCGCCGAACCTTCACGGATCAGGGCGAGCATACCTTCCGCTTCCGCTATCTCGCAGGCGAAGCGCTTTCCACGGACGCGCTGGAAAGGCATGCCACCCAGATGCACCGCCCGCCCATCGTTGCCGATCTGACGCGCGGAATGTCGCGTCGCCCCAATGACCGCTGAACTATGTAGAGTAATCGTCGAAATCTTGGCAATACAGCGCTTCCAGCCCGATGTCTCATTGTGTCTGGTTGTAGGGGTTAGAGGCGTCGTGACCTCCAAAGCGTCAGGGCGAACGGGTGTGGACAGGCATCTTCTGCACCTCCCTTCCTGTATGTCTAGCTTCTGTATAGTACCTGCCTGTATTGTAGATACTTGTATACTACATCTGACAGGTGGAGGCGGAAGAAGGTTTCTCTTTTTTCGCGTTGTGCGGCTCTTTTTTTCGGCGCTGCCGTACTTTGCGCGGGAATAGGGCGTGAGTTCGGCGTTGCGGGCGCGGACAGGCTGTTGAGGCAAAACAATGACCGATGATTTTGAACTGCGGGATGTGCTGGAAAGTGATCTCGCCACGTTTTTCGCGCAGCAACTGGATGCGGGCGCAAACGATATGGCCGCTTTCACGCGGAAAGACCCGGCAGACCGGGAAGCGTTTATGGCGCACTGGACGCGGATCAGGAGTGACGACACGGGGCGTATCCAGACCGTCGTTTTTCAGGGGCAGGTGGCGGGCTATGTCCTGAGCTACCAACAGGACGGGGAAACGGAAGTCAGCTACTGGCTCGGCAGGGATACTGGGGGCGGGGGCTTGCGACACGCGCGCTTGCCGCGTTTCTGCGTTCGGTACAAGTCCGTCCGCTGCACGCCCGCGCCGCCAAAGATAACTATGCTTCCCTGCGGGTGTTGGAAAAGTGCGGATTCGCGATTATCGGCGAGGATAAAGGCTTTTCCAATGCGCGGGGCAAAGAGGTGGAAGAGTTTCTCTTGAAATTGGAGGCGAGTCAACCATGAAAAAACGCCGTCGTTTTCCTTTTTTCTGCTGTCTGTTTGTGGCGCTGCTCCTCAGTTGCGCAATCCTGGTTCGGCAGATGCGCCAGCAGACGCGGCAGACGCAGAACAACCGGCAGCTTGCGCTTGCGGTACACACGCTGGACGTGTCCCAGGTTGAAGATTGCCTGCGCGCCGGAGCCGATCCCAATTTGCCCCGGCAGATGCCTCAACCGCCAACCTTCCGGCAGGTCTTCCTCCGCTTGTTCCATGCTTCACGGCCCCAACCCACGAAGTCAGAAGATCGAATTCTGGCCGATGTTTTGGACAGCGCGGCACACTCTTCAAATCCGGGGCAACAGCGACGCGGATGCCGGATTGCCCTGCTTGCTGATCCAGTTCGGCGCAAACCCGCAGGGCGACGACTTTTCCCCGCTGGGCGTGGCGACGTGGATACGCGCCAACGACGTGACGCAGGCTCTGGTCGAACACGGCGCAGACGTGAATGTGGTGGATATTTATGGGAACCGTCCGCTGCTTGATGCGGCGGCGGATAAATACTCCCCGTCAGGGTTGCTGCTGCTGGCGCATGGAGCCGACCCGAACATTCGACGCGCAGGCTCTCGGAGGACGCCGCTGATGGAGGCGGCGGGGAACGGCAATACCGCTCTGGTTCGGGCATTGCTGGAAAAGAGGGTTGACCTGACGTTAAAAGATGTGCGGGGCAAAACGGCGCTGGATTTCGCGCGCGAGTACAGGCGAGAGAAGATTGTTTCCCTCCTCACGCAGGCCGGCGCGAAATAGCAGGAGCATCCATTCAGGGGGAAGTTTAGACAATGATGCCGGAATCTCCAATGACGGAAGCGCATAAACGCGCGTTGATCGTGGCGTACTATCTGTCCCGCTTTGACCGCAAAGGGGTTCGCGCGCTTGGGTACGCGACGGCGCTGGAGGCTTTTGAGGAGATCGGCAAGGCGTTGGGCGTGAAAACAGCCACCATCAAGCACATGCGCGACTCGTTCGATCCCTACTGCTCGCAGGTGCGCGTCGGCTGGTATCAGCGGCCCATTCTGCGTTCCCGCGCCAATGTCATACAAGCCTACGATGAGACAAGCGAAGCGGCAATGGCGGAGATCGTGCGCGAGTTGCTGAACGGCAACGCGGCAGAGGTTGAGCCGTACATTGCCCCGGTGAGCGAAGTCGGGGTCGGGGCGGAACTGACGCTTGACGATGAGAACGCTTACGCCGCCCGGTTGCGAACGGGTGAGACTGCCGAAACCTTCTTCATGCAGCAGTTTCCCACGCTGACGATGTTTCAGGGCAGCAGGCTGGAAGACACGCGCAAGTTCGGCATCGGTTTCGATTTCCGCGCTTCGTTTCCGCAATCGTACCGGGCTATCGAAGTGAAGGGCGTCCGCGAAGCGCATGGCTACATCTCCTTCACGGATAAAGAATGGTCGGTAGCGCAGTTGATGAGCGACAACTACGTTCTGGCTCTGGTTCGCGCATTGGACACAAAGCCCCTGTTGGAGTTGGTTCCCAATCCCTGCCAACACATTCCCGTCAAAATGCGAACCATCGAATCCGTTTCCGTCTGCTGGAACGCGAAAGTGTGAGCCTGCTTACTCCTCCGAAACATTCTTCAATAGAATTGTCCGTTTTTGTGAGGAAATTTCCGAAAATATATTTCTTCTGTCTGGTACTATTTTCGTTAGATGTGTGTCAGATTACATAAAGGAAAATTCATACTTTACGGCGATGGAATATGCCTCACTTGGAGCGGAAGAAGCAAATGAACGGTGGCAACTTGGATCGGAGAAATGTCATATAACAAACTTTAAAATACAATTTTGTTATATGATTTTGTAACCTATCCGCTCCTCCCAAAAATCAGCATCTAATAGTGAGTAGTCAAATAGGTCATCTCTGTGATTAAGTTCAGGTTTATAACTTTCAAGCATGCTTTGGATATCCGCCAATAACTGAATCACTTTAACGTTTCGTTTATTGCTTGCGTTCAAGCGGTAGTAGTTATTGCTTTCTCCATCTATGGCTACCAATCCTTTAGTGATACAATCCTCGAAACTTCGGCCTTCAAACGGATTATACTGATTTCCTCGACCATGAAGATGGAAAAACAGGAACTTGGCGTAGTCACTTCTACTAACTCCTGCTGTGTCGATCAGGTCTTTCAATTCTTGTATTCTGCTCATAATAGCATTCCATGAATCTTCACCTTCTAATACTTCTTTAGAATCTGTTGCTTCAGCGGGAACTATTATATGAGTTTGTTCCTGCAAAGACAACTTTGTTGGATTTATGGAGAAAGAACTCTTGTGAGGTAACCCCTGCTCTTGATGGAATTAGAACAGTGCAAATGAAGGCATAAGTAAATGCAGCAGCTGATTGACAGGCATACGCTGTCCAACCACCATGACGTTTGAAGCCTACAATGTCACTGATGCCTCGGATTGCGAGTACAGGGTACTCTTTTTGCATCCGGCGGGCGGCGAGGTAAACCCCGCCTAATTCCATCTCAACATTCACGACTTGCCGAGCCGTCTCTCGCCATTGTTGAAGAGTTTGAGAATCTTTGAGAAGGGTATTGCTTGTTGCGGTAACACCAACTGTTACTAAAGGAGGGCGAGCAGAAGCCGATGTTCCAAAATGCCTCGTCAGAGAATGCTCAACTTTTTTCTTCCAATCTTCATCTCCGTAAAAATTATTCGGAAGTAGCTCCACTAACGGTTTAGCCATTCCTATAGATTGTTCTGAATTCCACGATCCTAATCTATCGTTAAGAGCAGGTATCAGCATAAGGCAATCTAGAACTTTTCGGTGAGTTGGTCCGCCGCTACTTGCATATTCATTAGGCTTACCTTCGTGGACAGCACTGACACTAAAGTCAATTAGTCGAGATGCGGCAACAACATCTCCCAAGGTAAACTCTTCCGCAGGTACACCACCAGCGATGCCGACTAGAATCAGCCACTGAGGATCAAGGTCTTCTATGATGTCTCTAGCAACATCTTGGCTATGTCCCTGTCCTTGCTCAAAGCTACGAACTATTGCTACTAAGTAGTAGTCGTCGTTTGACAAAGGCACTTGGCTGATTATGTAGCTGCGGTGTTCCCCATGATGAAAGCTTCGATCTGGAAATCGATCTAGCACAGCTATGTACTCATCTTCGCGAACAGTAATAATCGCAAAGTCTATCTTGCTTTTCAAACCATTCTCGTTTGTCATGAGATTTTGTTTCTGCTCGTCGTCTTGCAAGGTGATAATTTCTTGTTCGACATCTTAGGCGCTCTAATGCAAACTCCGCCGCGCCCACCAAGGCTCGAACTCCTACTTCTTCTTTACGATGGTTCAACATTTGCTGAACAGCAGATACAAAGGCATCACGTTCCTCCGACCTTAGTTCAGCTTGAACTAATACTCTTGCAATCTCTGCCTGTTTGTCTAGTAGCCGTCTCTGGCGTGGGCGAACCTTTTTTGTGATTGACCGCTTTGCAGTTGATCTTTTGTAACTGACAAACTCAATTACAATACCGTTCGTCAGCCTGCCGATAGTGAACCAGCAAGATAAATGGTGAGAATACTTTTCAAGATGCTCTTGAGCGTGTTGAATGTACTGAGCAACATTCCCGTTTTCTGGCGGCCAATTAATGTTCAAACATGCCGAAAACTCGGCCAATGTAATGTTGCTGTTCGGACAGCTTATACCTGATTCCCAATTAGCAATTTCCCAGCCAGCCATGAATGTTGAACGAAAACTTAGAGGTTCCGTTTGAGACACTTCTTCTATCCTTATGATGGAAATTCGATGAACTCTATGCTTTTAGTTCTGCTGCCCCAATTATGGGGATTACGTTCTGTAAGCGGACTGAGACTGCCGGAACGCAGTTCCTCTTCTGACATCCCCTTGTAATCATTATAACCGCAATATGGGATTTTGCGCCATCCCAATAGAATTCCAGCCAGATGTTTTTGGCTGAAGCGGCAATCCTGTATTGGTATGCCCCACACAAATAGCTGCGCCGTATGCGCCTCGCAGCCTGTCACCCAATGGCGAAGAATTCAACACTAATGGCGCATTCTCCTGCACAGAAACCGAACTTGTTTTAGCTGCTGTTGTATTTTCTCTGTCCTCCGCCTTCTCCGTG
This sequence comes from uncultured Chthonomonadaceae bacterium, assembly GCA_963835065.1. GTDB lineage: Bacteria > Armatimonadota > Chthonomonadetes > Chthonomonadales > Chthonomonadaceae > CAWFQB01. The sequence continues at coordinate 209,590 of CAWIEK010000002.1, forward strand.
GTTTCACTCTTCCCTGACCGGGCGTGTCTTGACGAAATAGGCCAGAACAGGCATAATAGACGTATGGAAGAAGATGTCGCCAGGCCGGTCGAATGGCTGAGTTCCACTCAAAAGGACTTGAACGCTTTGCCGATGAGAGTAAAGCGCGTTTTCGGTTACGCGCTTTATCTCGCGCAAACCGGCGGCAAGCATGAAGATGCTAAACCATTACGAGGGTTCAGCGGGGCAGGCGTTCTGGAGGTGGTGGAACGTCACGATGGCGATACGTACCGGGAAGTTTACACCGTCCGCTTTGAGGAAGCCGTGTATGTGCTGCATGTATTTCAAAAGAAAGCGACGAGAGGCATTGAAACTCCACAGCGCGACATAGATTTAATTCACGAGCGATTGCAGCAGGCCGAGCAAAAACATGCCGCATACCTGGAGCAGCAGGCAAAAGAGCGGACACAAGCGCAACAGGCAACAGGACCGCAACCCCCTTCGCGCAAACAGAAAGGAACACAATCATGAGCCACAATGTTTTTGCGGATATAGGTATGCCCCATCCACAGCAGGAGTTGACCAAAGCGCGTCTTGTAGCCTGCCTGGGACGATTGATTGCCGCCAAAGGCTTGAGCCAGAAGGAGGCCGCGCAACGGTTGGGCATTGACCAGCCGAAGGTATCGGCTCTGTTGCGTGGGGAGTGGGAGGGTTATTCAACAGATCGCCTGCTGCGTTTTTTGAACGCTCTTGACCGCGAAGTACGTATTGTGGTAGGGGAACAAGACGCCCCAAACGCGCAAACCATCGTGATTGGTTGAACTTCAACCGGCAGATCTCGAGTATCTCTCCTTTTCTTCCACATGGTTTCACTTCTTCAGCAGTTCGGTCACAGTCAGGGACATGGCGGGCAAAAACATTCTTCAATAAAATCGTCCGTCTTTGTAATAGATTTCCAAAATAACTTTTGCATTGGTCAGTTTTTGCAGGATTTTGCCTGCATTTGTGGAATCACTAAGGCATAGTCGGGTATGTGGGAAAGGATAGACATGTGAGTGATACCAAACTTACGCGCCGCGCGCTGCTCCAGTCGGGTACGGCGGCGGCTCTGGCGGGTCATTCTTTGGCGGCGTCGGGAGAGACTCCCCAGGGCCGCGCCGCCAGTGCCGGATTCCAAAATCCGCTTTTCGCCGGTGATTACGCCGACCCTTCGATTTTGCGTGTGGGCAAGGATTTTTATCTCACGCACACCACCTATCGCTATTCGCCGGGGTTGGTAGTCTGGCACTCGCGCGATCTGGTTAACTGGCTGCCGATTTCCAGCGCGCTCCCCCACCTTTCTGGCGTAGGCGAAGTGTGGGCACCGGACTTCGTTGAGCATCAGGGGCGCTATTACATCTACTATCCCCAGAATGGGCGCTTGTTCGTGGCGCATACCACAAACCCACGCGGAGCCTGGAGTACCCCGCTTGATCTGGGAATCAATAGCATTGATCCGGGGCACGTTGTCGCGCCGGATGGAACGCGCTACCTGTATTTTGGCGGGGGCGAAGTCATTCAGTTGAGCGCCGACGGCCTGGCAACGGTAGGCGAGAAACGGCGCGCTTACGAGGGCTGGCGGTTTCCCGGAGATTGGAAGACCGAAGGGTTCTGGCTGGAAAGCTGTAAGCTGACCCGGCGTAACGACTTCTACTATCTGACTTGCGCCGAAGGCGGCACCAGCGGCCCGCCCACCAGTCACATGGCGGTGGTAGCGCGCTCGAAATCGCCCCTGGGACCCTGGGAGAACTCGCCCTATAATCCGCTAATTCACACGTACAGCGCAGACGAAAGTTGGTGGTCCATCGGGCACGGCACACTCGTTTCAACGCCCGATGACCGCTGGTACTTCGTTTATCATGGCTACCGAAATGGCTTCCAGACGCTGGGGCGTCACATCCTCATGGAACCGGTTGAATGGACAGCCGATGGTTGGCCGCGCGCGCCAATGGGTGTTCGCCGCGATCAGCCGATGCCCGCTCCGATGGGCGTGGCGCAGCGTCCGATGATCCCCTTGTCCGATGACTTTCGCGCGCCGCGCCTGAAGGCCACCTGGGGCGCGTGGGACGAAACCGATCTGAGCCGTTTCCAGGTGGGCAGAGGCGCGCTTGTGGTTCGGGGCAAAGGTCAGACGCCGGGCAAGAGTTCGCCGCTCACCGTGATGGCGCGCGACGCGAGTTATGAGGTACAGGTGGTGGTGACGCCGGAAAACGACGGCGCGGGGGCGCTGGGCTTGTTTTACAATCCCAACAACGGGGTGTTTGCCGAACTCAAGGGTGGCCGATTGCGCGTTTATGGAGCCAGCGAAACCCTGGCGGATCGGGAGTGGAAGGCAAGCGCGGCGCACCTGAAAATCATCAACCGTCGCCATTCGGTTGAGTTTATGGCCGCTGAAAACGGCCGCGACTGGCAAAGTTTAGTCGCCGGTTTCGATGCGTCGGGCTTCAAAACCAACGTCCTGCACGGCTTTCAGGCTCTACGCCCCGCGCTGGCGGCGAGTGGCGGGGGTGAAGCGCGCTTCACCACATTCAATTACCGCGCACTGTAAGTCGCCTCCGGTCGAAGACGCTTCCCGAACACACCGCGACCCGACACGTCACGAAAAACAATCATGAAAATTCGACCTCACATATTTCTCCTGCCGCTGCTCCTCGTCGCGCTCGCATGTCGCGTGTCCGCGCAGGATGTCGGGCGCGTCTCGCCCGCGTCTCTCCCGATGCCGTTGCCGACCGCCGCGCCGATGCCGCCTGACCGGCTGCGCGCTCACAACCCGTGGAACCTGCCGATGACCGGCGCCTGGCGTTTTCAACTGGCCTACGGGCGCATCACGGCCGGGCAGTTCCAGCCTTCCGCTCCCGTCTCACATGCGCTCACGGCCTCGACCAGTCAGACCGAAAACCCGCCCCGGAACGCGTTCGACGGCGACCCCGACACGCGCTGGTGCGCCAGCAGCGGCGACTACCCGCAGTGGCTTCAGGCGGACCTGGGGCAGAAGCGGCGCGTTTCCGGCGCGACCTTGATCTGGGAGTATCCGGGAGACCACTACGAATGCCGCATTGAAGGGCGCAATGAGGGCGGGAAATGGACGACGCTGGCGGACGCGACCGCCGCGCCGGGACTCGGCGACGGCCCCGTCGCGGTGGCACCCGCCGATGTCCGCTATGTCCGCATCACGGTGACAGGCACCTCCGGCGAACACTGGGCCTCGCTTCGGGAGTTCCAAATTCGGACCACTGAAAACGGTCAGGAAGTCGCCTGGCGCCCCCCCGCCCCGGAGCCTGTCAATGCGAATGTGTCGGCGGCTCTGGACGCGTTCGCCTCGACCGGCTTCGACGATTCCGCGTGGCATGCTCTGCCCGTGCCGTCCAACTGGGAGATGTACGGCTACTCACTGCCGACCTATAACGCCGTGGACAATACCGTTGGGCTGTATCGGCGTTGGGTCACGATCCCGGCATCCTGGGCCGGCAGGCGCATTTACTGGCACTTCGATGGCGCGCTGGACGGCGCGGAGGTGTTTGTCAACGGTCAGAAGGCCGGCTACCATGAGAGCGGCTACACCGCCTGGGACATTGACCTGACGGGGATGCTCAAGCCTGGTCAGCGCAACCTGTTCGCCGCGCGTATCTGCAAACAGACCCCCTCGGTTGACTGCGACACCGGTGACTACCAGACGATGGGGGGCATTTATCGGGACACGTCCCTGATCGCCGTCCCGGAGACGCGCGTCTCCGATATTATTGTGCGGACGCCGCTGGCCGCAAACTACAAAGATGCAACGCTGTTCACTCAGTTAAGCGTCCGGGGGACGCCGGGCCAGACGGTTGCTGTGACCGGCGCGTTGATGTACGTCAATGGGCGTCCGGCGGGAGTGAGTCTCTCCGGCGCAGGGCGAATCCAGGCCGATGGGACAGCGCAGATCATGATGAGCGCCCCGGTGAAAGCGCCCGCCCTCTGGTCGGCAGAGAAGCCGAACCTGTATTATGTGGTTTTCTCGATGACCGCTGAGGGAAAACCCATCGAACGCGTCGAGGAGCGGTTCGGGTTCAAACAGATCGAGATCAAAAACAATGTCGTGCTGTGGAACGGGATGCCAATCAAATGCACCGGCGTCTGCCGCCACGATTTCTGGGCCGACAAAGGGTTTGCGCTCACCGAAGCCAACTGGGTCAAAGACCTGACGCTGATGAAGGCCGCCAACATCAACGCGGTGCGAACCAGCCATTACAACCATGCCGCCCGGTTCCTCGAACTGTGCGACGAAAAGGGCATGTACATTCTCGATGAGGTTCCCTACTGTTGGATCAATGACCAGGTGAAGGACCTTAAATACGCGCCATACCTCTTGCAGCGCGCCCAGGAGACCGTGGCGCGGGACAAGAACCGGCCCTGCGTCCTGGCCTGGAGCCTGGGCAATGAAAACCCCTACGGCATTGACTCGCAGATGGCTTCGGACCTGATTGGCAAGGCCGATCCGACCCGTCCGAGGTTCGTCTCGGGGCAGAACCCTGAGAGCATCAAGGGCCAGCCCTGGCAGGATGACCACTACCCCGGCCCGGATTCCATTGATCGCTATGCCAGGGACGCGCGGTGGGGCGAAAACATCACGGAACACCCACACACGTTCTACGAGAAGGAGGTTCAGGACTACGATCCCGGCGCGTCTGATCTCTGGTCCGAGACTCTCATCAAAACCTGGGACAAGCTGTGGAAGGCCCCGAACATCCTCGGCTCGTTCATCTGGGAGTGGCAGAACCAGGGCATTGCTGACAAGAACGCCGACACGACGACCGACTTCTGGTATGACCCGAACCATCTGCGCCAGGAGAACAACAAGGGGGTCGTGACCGCGTATCGCGTTCCGAAGCCCGAATGGTGGATCGTCAAGAGCGCCTACAGCCCGGTCGCCGTCACGGCTCGCACCGTCAGCCCTATGCGCGGTGTCTGCGCGGTCCCCATCACGAACCACTACTCGTTCACGGATTTGAAAGAGCTGACCTGCCGCTGGAGCGCGCTGAGCGGGGGCACGAAGCTACAAGGCGGCGTCTCTCACATCGTCTGTGGGCCGCTGCAGTCCGTGACGGCGTCGTTCCCGGCCCCGACCGGCATGACGGCGCTGCGGCTGGAGTTCCTCCACCCGGACGGTGCCTCCATAATCGCGTTCAATCTCCGCGTGGAGGGCATTCCCCTTCCCGCCGCGCCCGACGCCATGGCTGCGGGCGGCGCGTTGACCACGCAGAACGGCCCGGACACGCTCACGGTCAGCAACTCCGTCCAGCAGATCGCGTTCGACACCCGCGCCGGAACCCTCCGGTCCTGGCGCGTCAACGGGCGGGATGTGCTGCTGGGCGGCCCGATCCTCAATCTGGGCGAGGCGAAGGCCGGCAGCGAGCGGGGAATGTACCACACCAAGCAACCCCCGGTCACGAACGATGCTCACGTCATGGCGACGCCGGGGGCGGGCGGGGCGGTACATGTCGCTGTGACCAGCACCGTCCTTGCGACGGCGGGCGGCCCCACGCTCGGCACACTGACCACGACCTATGACCTCAAGCCTGATGCCGAGATGAGGGTCGCCTGGACCCTGAACTGGACCGCGTTGAACATCGGCCTGTGGGAAGAGGGCGTCCGGTTCTTGCTGCCGCCGGGGATGACCCGGACAGCCTGGCTGCGCGACTCGTACTTCACCGACTACCCCGCCGGGCACCTCGGCGAACCGTCGGGAACGGCGCGGGCAGGCGACACCCTGTTCCGCGCCGCAAAGCGCGGCCTGCACTGGATGACGCTCTTGGACAGCAGCGGCGTGGGCCTCGCGCTGCTGCCAACGGACGTTCCGCTGGTGGGCCGCGCCGAGACGACCACGACCGGCACGATTTTGTTTGCCAGCCGCGAGGTTGCCGGCCCCCATGGACTCAGCGGCTCCTGGGTGGCCGACCACGCGATCCATGCCGTCAACGGGCAATCGCTCACCGGCGCGTTCACCCTCCGCGCGGTCCATGCGCCTGCCAGGACCGCGCAGCACTGAAGCCGCTGCTGCAATCACCGCGGGCACAAAGCGCCAATTTCCCGGTCGGGATCAGCGGGACCAAAATAAAGTTCCTTGCTGGCGGTGAGCCTGATCACAGGAAAATGGGTGAATGTGATTACCTGAATGAGTGAGAGGTCCAGAAGAATCACTGCGTTGTCGCTTTCTGTTGTAGCCGCGATGGTATAATGAGAGGAAACGCGCCCCATCAAGCAAAAGGACGTTTGAGACAATGGCGACAATTTCCGTACAGGCAAAATTGACGAGCGAGGATTTGCTGAACGCTTTGGCGCAGCTCGATACGCGCGAAGCAGAACACCTTTTGCGGCGATGGCAGCAGCTATTGGCGCAGCGCAAAGTGCCGTCTGTGCCGCAGCGGGAGGCGGAATTGCTCCAGTTCATTGCGCGGGAAAAGCGGGCAGGGTTCGCGGAGCGGTTCGCCGAACTGCAAGCCAAACGCCGCGCTTTCATGCTCACGCCGGACGAGCAGGATGAACTGATTGCCCTCAGCGATGAAGCCGAAGCCTTCGATGTCGAACGCCTGAGAGCCTTGTCGGAACTCGCCCAACTTCGGCAGATTTCCGTACCGCGCCTGATGAAGCAACTCGGCTTGAAGGCTCCTCCCGTTGTCTGAGTACATACCCACACTCCTGCGTCAGGTTGTCGAGCAGGGGGTAAAATGTCTGGTATTGCTTCAAAGTCAATGTTTCCGCAAATGTATACTATCGGCAAAGGAAGCCTACGAGCGTCCCAACGAATTGAGTCTGGAAGTAGGCGACGCGCTGATACCCGGCAAGACCAACGTAATCGCCCTGCGCGTCAACACCAGTCTCAACCACGCCGCAGGGGGAGGACTGCAAGGCCGTGTCTTTCTCTACTCGCTATAGCGCCACAGGCAAATTGCGTTTGGGAGGCCAAGCCGAAAAGGATTCCTGCTGTGAGACTAATACAGAGTAGGTGAAGGAAAGGCAAGACAGGAAATAGCAAGTCACATCACGCATCAAGGAGAATTTTCGTATGACACTGTTGCCCTTTCGCACGGGACGCTGTGCGAGTTCCACTCTGAACGCCTTGTTAATTGTTCTCGCGTTGCTGCCGTCTGCCACCCTGACGTTTGCCGCGCCGCCTGCATCCACGCCGGATCAGGGGGCGAAGCACGATAACAAAGAGTACACGCTTGCCCGCACCTTCAAAGTCAAAGAGGTCAGCCGCTACAAAGTGAAGGCGACGGTGAATCAGGACGACTCCCAAAGAGGCCACATCGAATATGTTACGAACATGGTCTACCACGAAATGACCAAAGAGATCAAACCCAACGGGAGCGCCGTCCTTACGAGCGAGTTCGACTCAGCCAGCGTCAGGGTTAACGGGATGGACAGAAACCTGACCGGCTCCTTACCGACCATTACCGCAACAATCGACAAGCAGGGACATGTACTGGACACCAAAATAGAAGGCAGTGACCCTATGATTACCCATATGGCGGCAGGCATGATATTCAATGTCGGGCAGCAAGGAGGCTTTTCCCCTGTCAAGCCAATCAAAGTCGGGGATACTTGGAAATTTGAGCAACCCGCCAAAGAGGACATCATTATGAAAGTGACGGGAACAGCGACTTTTCTTGGTATGGACACCCTCAACGGGATGCAAACGTACAAGGTCAAAATGGTGAGCGAGAGCGAGACTACCATAGACCAACCCGAAAAGCCGGGGAAGAAGCTCAACTTCAAGATACATGGGGAGGGGATTATCAACTTCGACACGCTCTCCGGTAAAATGGTCAAAATGACGGACACTTTCACGTCCACGTTTACGTCTGATGGTATTGCGTCCGGCAAGATCACAAGGGAGATGATCGTCACGCTCGTTACGAGCGACGACAAAAACCCCAAGCCTAAAGAGTCCGGCGATAAAACAGACAAGCCGAACAACTAATCAGTTGCGATTTTCGAGATAACCTGCCGGCATTGCATTATTGCTATCCGAGGCAAGCGACGCAAATCTAGTTGGAGTAACACAAATTCAACTTTCGATAATGGGGAATTATGCCGTTGTCTGCTAATTGTGAAGTAAACCCCAAAAGTGCGTTAGAGTCGCGTCTGATCCCACGAAATTAGCAAAGTCACACTTAATCTCACTTGCTCGTCTGTTAAATAGTACGTGATAATCCCTTTTATCACGCATTGTAATTGCACGTACATAGTATTCCTCCTCATCTTCACGAATGTCGCTAATTCTGTATAGAATAGCCGCACAGGGTAATGCTGGAGAACTGACACGAAACGCCTGTTCGCTGCTGTAAGCGGACAGGCATTTTTATGTCTGCCCGCCTGTTGGTGAATTTTGTTCAAAGTTCCTTGTCGCCGGTGAGCCTGATTACAGGAAAATTGGGGCGCACTGGCGAATACTGATCGTGACTAATCCCTGTGAGGTACGCATGGTATTCCCTTTCCTTCCTGAGAACCCGGTTCCGATGGCGGGACGCGGCCTTTCGCCGCTTCGTGGCCTGTTTTATGCTGGTGTTCCCGGTGTCCTGGTGGTGAAGAGTTTCCATTCATCCGGCGCGACAATAATGCGCACATCGGACGCTGCCAAAGGAGCCATGCCATGACAACATTTTCTCTCTCCTCCGCAATGCGCGTTCCGCGTTTTGTTGGCGAGGGGCGTATCGAATGGGGCGAAAAACCTGTGCCGGAACCGGGTGTGGGCCAACTGCTGCTTCAGGCGCGGGCCAATGCGCTGTGCGGGTCGGAGCGCGAGCAGTTTCGGGGTGGCTCGGCTGTCACGCCGGGACATGAGGCGGCGGGCGTGGTCGTGGCGGCGGGACCTGATACTTCCACTGCCGTAGGCACACCGGGCGTGGTTTTCCTGATGGACTTTTGCGGGCAGTGCCGTTCCTGCAAGCGCGGCGCGACCAATCAATGCCTGCACAAGCGCGGGGATATGGGCTTCACGCGGGACGGCGGTTATGGCCCTTATGAACGGATACACGAAACCATCTTCTTTCCCATAGATGCCGACCTGCCGCTTTCCGACGCGACCCTGCTCCTTGACATCATGGGAACCGGCGGCCATGCGCTTGCGCGGGGACGTCAGATTGTCCCCGCGCCCGAATCGCTGCTGATTACCGGAGCCGGGCCGATTGGTTTGGGCGTCCTTGCAATGGCGCGGCTGCTGTTCGCCCCCGGCCTCCCGATTGTGATTACGGATCGCGTACCCTATCGGCTCGAACTTGCCACACAGTTGGGCGGCATTGCCGTAGATGTTACGCGCCAGAGCCTTGCGGAGGGGGCAAAGGCTGCGGGCATAAGCGGCGGCTTCGACCTGGCTCTGGATACAACCGGCAGTGGCGAGGCGGTACGGAGTGTTCTGGAAAGTTTGGGGCGTGACGCCGCGCTGGTGTGTATCGGGCATGGGGCGCAGATTGCGCTCAACGTGTCCCGCGACCTGATTCAGACCGAAGCGGCGCTTGTCGGCAGCGAGTATTTCCGCTTCGACGAACTGCCCGCGAACCTGGCCCTGCTGCGGCAGCATCGCAGCTATTTGAGCCAAATCATCACGCATCGCTTTCCCATTGCGGAGATACAGCGCGCGTTTGAAACATTCTTTGCGGGCGAAACAGGAAAAGTGATTGTAGAACAGTAAAGTACGAGGCAGGCAACAGGAACTTCATGATGCCAACAACTCTCAAAATAGGAAGAAAATAGAAAGAAAGTAGGAACCTGACCATGACGAATATACCCATCGGCCTGCAGCTGTTTTCCGTGCGCGGCGAATGTGCCAAAAGTCTGCCCGCAACCCTCAAGGAAGTGGCTGCTATGGGCTATCAGGGCGCGGAACCGTGGGATTACGATGGCGCGTCCCTCCAATGGCAGGGACATTCCGCAAGCGACATTCGCCGCATGTATGATGACAACGGCCTTGATCTGCTGCGGCCTGCACCTGACGACGGACGCGCTACTGGACGACAATCTCGCCCGTACCATCGAGTTCAATCAGATACTTGGCAATCGTTTCCTGATCGTTGCTATGGACAAGCAGCGCATGGCTTCCGCGCAGGGCGTGCAGGAACTGGCGGGCATCCTCAACGACGCGGCGGGAAAGCTGCAGGCTGTGGGCATGTTTGCGGGCTACCACGCGCACGGTTTCGACTTTGTCACGCTGGAAAACGGCGAGATCGCCTGGAATTTCCTCTTCTCCCAAACGCGCCCGGAAGTGATCATGCAGATTGACATTGGCAATTCGGTATCGGGCGGCGGCGATCCGATTGCCGCGCTGCGCCTGTTTCCGAACCGCGCCCGTTCGGTTCATCTCAAAGATTACGGCGGCTCCTCGCCCAACGCCGTGCTGGGAGAAGGCAAGGCGGACTGGCCGGAGATATTCCGGCTGTGCGAAACCACGCAGAACACGGAGTGGTACGTGGTCGAGGAGGGCGGGGCGGATGGGATCGGCTTTGATATTCCACGCCGCAGTCTTGAAGCGTTGCGCCGCATGGGTAAGTGAGGAGCTAAATTATGCGACTGAGCTGCTGCGCCTATTCCTATCGTCACGCGCTTCAGGCCGGGCAAATGACCCTGCCGGAGTTTGTTCACGTGTGCCGACAGACAGGCTTTGACGGGGTGGAACTGACGGCGTACTACTTCGCCTCGACGGAGCGTTCTTACCTGAACGATCTCAAACGCCTGGCGCACCGGGAAGGAATGTTGATTTCCGGCACGGCTATCGGCAGCGATTTTGCCCACCCGGATGCGGGCAAGCGGCAGGAACACGTTGCCCTGACAAAGGCATGGATTGAACATTCCGAGATACTGGGCGCTCCGACCCTGCGCGTTTTTGCCGGGAGTGTTCGCCCGGAGTCAGACCCGGAACAAACCTTTCAGGAAGTCGTGTCCTGCCTGCAATCCTGCGCCGAAACCGCCTGGGAGCGGGGCATTATGCTGGCTATGGAAAATCACGGGGGCCTGACGCAAACGGCAGCCGGAACGCTGCGATTATTACAGGCTGTAGACCGCCCCGCGCTGCGCCTCAACCTGGACTTTGGAAATTTTCACGGCGACATCTACGAACAGTTTGCAGCCTGCGCTCCCTTTGCGGTCGCAACCCATGCCAAGCCGCTTGCGACAATCACGCCGGGACAGCCGCCAACGCGCGAGCGTGTAGACTACAAACGTGTAAGAAGTATTCTGGAGCAAGCGGGGTATCGCGGTTTCCTGGCTATCGAATACGAGGAAGCGGAACCACCTGAAGCGGCAGTAGCGCAATTCGCCGCCGAACTCCGCGCCGCTCTGCAAGACTAAACGCAGTTTCTACAACAACTTCGGCTACTTCTCTTATCTCTTATCTCATATCTCGCCTCTTGCAGAAGGAGAACGCAGAATGAAAACGATGTTATCCTCCATCTTGCCGCGTGGCCTCCGCCTGCTGGTTTGCGGCACGATGCTTACGACGATGCTTACGGGAATGGCAGGCGGCACAATCGGGCAGACAGCACCTGCCACGCAGCCACCAGCCGCCGGAAAGGAAACCGCGATGCCGATTGGCCTCTTTGAAAACCAACAGGATATTGGAACCCTGCTGCATCCGGGCAGTGGAGCCTTCGATGCGCAAGCGGGCGCGTATACGGTGGCGGGCAGCGGCGAGAATATGTGGGCGACGCAGGACGCCTTTCACTTTGTCTGGAAAAAGGCTTCGGGCGATCTTGCGCTTTCCGCGGACGTTGCCTTTGTCGGCGCAGGAACGGAACCCCACCGCAAAGCCTGCCTGATGATCCGTCAGAGCCTGGATGCGGATTCCGCCTATGTGGATGTGGCGTTGCATGGTGACGGCCTGACTTCGCTTCAATTCCGCGAAACGCAAGGCAGCGCCACGCATGAAGTGCAGGCCAATGTTTCTCATCCGCGCCATCTGCGCCTGGAAAAACGGGGCAAATATCTCCGAATGTACCTGTCCGACGACAAGGAGAAACCACATTTTTCCGGCGCGGCAGTGCCGCTGGAGTTTACTGAGCCGTTTTATGTCGGGCTGGCCGTATGCGCCCACAACAAGGACGTGACCGAACAGGCCGTTTTCTCCAAAGTGGAACTGAACGCCAATTTGCCGGTTGCGGCAGCACAACCGACACTGTACAGCACACTGGAAACGCAGACGATTGCCTCTACGGATCGCCGGGTCGCGTATGTCGCGCCCGCGCATTTCGAAGCGCCCAACTGGCTGGCGGACGGCAAAACGCTGCTTTACAACAGCGGCGGCCACCTGTACCGCCTGCCCGTGAAAGAAGGGACGCCGGAAGCGATTGATACCGGGTTCGCCATAAAATGCAACAACGACCATGGCGTTTCTCCCGATGGCAAGCTGCTGGCAATCAGCGATCAGTCGCAGCCTCCCGGACACTCGCTCATCTACACGCTGCCCGTGAGTGGCGGAACGCCGCATCGCGTCACCACGTCCGGCCCTTCCTACTGGCATGGCTGGTCGCCGGATAGCAAAACACTGGCCTTTTGCGGACAGCGAGAGGGGAAATTCGGCATCTTCACCATACCGGCAGAAGGAGGGCAGGAGACGCGCCTGACGACTGCGCAGGGACTGGATGACGGCCCGGAATACTCCCCGGACGGCAAGACCATCTATTTCAATTCCGACCGGTCAGGCCGGATGCAGATATGGCGGATGCGCTCGGACGGGGGTGAACCGGAGCGGGTTACGGAAGAGGAGTCAAATGACTGGTTCCCCCATCTCTCGCCCGACGGAAAGTATATGGTCTTCCTGTCGTATGAAAAGGATGTCAGCGGCCATCCGGCCAACAAAGAAGTCACGCTGCGCCTGATGACTCTTGCTACCAAAAAGATAACCACGCTTGCCAGATTCTTCGGCGGCCAGGGAACCATCAACGTCCCCTGCTGGTCGCCGGACAGCAAACAGATCGCATTCGTGACCTACCAGTTGATCCTATAAAAGCCCATTAGAGCCTATCCCAATAGGCCGGGTATTGAAAATACCCGGCAGGAAAGTGCAAGCGTCTTTCAGACGCGAATTCGCGCCTATCGGGATAGGCTCTTAACACAAGACTCCACAAAGACGTGTCACAGCGACTATGGAGCAGGAGGCAGAGAGTATGGCGCAACGGCATATCTTGTGCATCGGGGCGCACCCGGATGACAATGAGTTCAGCGTGGGAGGAACGGCGGCAAAATGCCGGCTGCGGGGAGATGTGGTACGCTTCGTTTCCGTCACCAACGGCAACAAGGGCCACTTTGCGCAGGAGTACATCGCTGATCCCACCGCTCTGGCGCAGCGGCGTTTGATTGAAGCGCAGAATGCGGCGGCTGTGATTGGGGCAGACTACCAGACACTAAATGTTCCCGATGGCGAAGTGTATGTCACGCAAGCCCTTACGGAAGCGCTTGTCCGGTGTATTCGGACGTTTGGCGAACCGGGTCAGGGGCCGGATTTGGTGCTGTTCAATCGGCCTCTGGACTACCACCGCGACCACCGTTATACCGCCCAGGCGATTCTGGACGCCACCTACATGCTGACCGTTCCCATGATGTGCCCGGATGCGCCCTTTCTGGAGCGTATGCCCGTCTTTGCCTACTGGTATGACGATTTCCGCGATACGGTTCCCTTCCGCGCCGACATCGCCGTTCCCATTGACGACGTGATGGAGCAGAAAACGGATATGATGGCGGCACACGTCTCGCAGGTGTTCGAGTGGCTGCCTTATAATGCCGGGCGATTGGAGCAGACGCCGCCCGTCAGCGAGGCAGCCGCCCGCCGTGAGATGATTGCCGGGCAGGCGCGGGCGCGTGGGGAACATCGCCGGGAAGCCACGCGCGAGACATTGGAGAAATGGTTTGGCTCCCGCTCTGTACGCTACGCGGAAGCGTTCCAGATTTGCGAGTACGGGCGTGTTCCTGATGCCGAGGAACTCCGTTCTTTATTCCCGATATAGAGGTGTCCGGCAGGCGCTGTCAGCGGATAACGAACCAGGTGGAACTCTGTGGCTTTATGGTGACGGCAATTTGGACATTGCCGCGCCCATCCAGCGAATACGCCTTTTCGGTTCCGTCTTCCTGACGGATGTGCGCCTGCGATTGCAGCCCTGTGTAGTAGAGGGGCAGTTCTATTTTGCGCGCGTGATCGTCTTCGGCGTCGGATTGTAGAAGACTGCCAGTCCCTTCTCCGGCAGGTTCGGATTCACGTGGAGAATGCCGTCTATATCCCGCGCATCCGCCCGCCGCAGATGAAGGATGTCGCTTTCCAGAATCGCGCGGTGCTGTTTGAACCACCCGACCCACTGTTGTACCAACGCCTTTGTTTGGGGCGTGTCGTAAAGCCGGGGGCCGCGATAGCAGGCTTGAACGCCGTAACCGAGGTTGTTGGCGAAATGCTGCGCATAGTCGGGGAGATGCGCCTGTAGGGGTTCAATAGTCGCCGCCGCGCCGCCGCCCTGATACTCGACAAGCGGCGTAAACATCCAGCCCATTGTCGGCGTCTTCTCCCACGTGCCATCGAAGAGATTCTGGCGGGCATGGATATGCTGCTCGGCGCGGGGCAGCGACCAGTTCGTTTCCCGATACCCCATTGCGCACTTGTTCGACCCGCTCAGAAAATACCAGTCCGGCACATTCAGATAAATTCCTCGTTCCCGACACCAGTGATACAGCGCGGCGATTTGCTGAAACTGCGTCCACTGCGAGTCTTCCAGCCCCTTATGCCCCGGATGCGTCGTGGAAGCGCACACGTCGCCGGGATAACTGCCGTCGTGTTCCAGCAGGTCAAAGCCCGTTTGTTCCAGAAACGTTTGCAGATGCTGGAAATACGCCAGTCCCCACTTGCTGCCAAGACAGGGCGAATTGCCGAAAATCGCGCCGCCAGTCTTTCCCGTTTTGGGATTGATTACATCGTCCGCGTCGCTGATATGGCGGCTTGCCAGCAGCGAGTACCCGCCGATTTGCAGCCCCTTCTGGTGCGCGTAGTCCGCCAGCGCCTTGAAGCGGGCGATATTGGCCGGGGACGTGTCTTCCATGTTCAGGCCGCTGCCGAAACTCAAAATCACCATCTCGAAACCCACTTCCGCGCACTGGTCTATGGCGGTTCTGGCAACCTGGGGATCAATGGACGTGAGATGCAGCATCAGGGGGTTTTCCGTAGCCCAGGGCGCGAGGGTTCGATAAAAGCGGCGCAGGATCAATCCCCGCCGTTCCCGCTCCGTGCTGTCATAAACGATCTCGAAAGTACGAAAGGTGGAAAAGGAGGCTTGCGGGGCAATGTCTGTGGCGGGGCCGAGGGGCGGGCGGCTTTCCAGGAGGCAGGGCGTTTTGAGTTCGTAACTGACCTGCGTGGTATAAGCCGGGTCTGGAATCCAGTAGGTGGTATGGTTGGAATTGTGGGGCGTCCCGCCGCCAAAGGCGTAATCGCTGACAACTTCGATAGGGGGTGAAGCCCAATGGTCGGCGGCATCCACAATGGACTCCGACTCAACAACTCCCAAAATCTCCGAAGTGAAGCGATCCAGATGAACGGGTTTTGCGCTATGGTTTGTAATCGTGAGCCATTTTGCCAGCGCAGGCAGGCCGTCGTACATTTCGTAATGTACCTCAACGGTAATGCCGGCGAGTTTGCCTTCCGGCGGCGCAAAGCGCAGGGTCAGCGCGACGCCGCCCGGAGGCCATGTGCTATTTTCGGCGGCATGGCGGGTACGCTTCCAGGCAAAGGGAGCGCGGGTCGGGCCGGTTTCATAGCGGACAAAATGAAACGCCTGCGGATCTGCCGTCATTGTATCCAGCCATGCGGGGCGCAGATAGGCGAGATCCGGCTGCCCCACCAATCCGCCAACGGCATACGCCATACCATCCAATTCCAGCGTGGCTTCCGGCTTCACCGCCCGCAGCAGCGATTGTCCCGTCATTAGATTGTCAAAGGCGACGGTTGCCGCGTCCGGCTCCACGCGAAACACGCGCCGGATCAATCCATTGTCCAGGGTGATTGCTTTGCCGTCTGCGGAGCGCGAAAATTTTGTTTTCTGCTTCGGCGGATGTATCAGCCAGTCGGGGCGCATTGGAGTCTTTTCCCTTTCAATGCGGGCGCATGTTCGATTGTCTGCGCCGCCATAAGGTCCGGCGAAACTGAGGCAAAAACAGGCCATACCTCAAAATTTGCAGCCAACGCCGCCAGCCATGTCACAGCGCTTCGTGGTTCGTGCTTCTTTGAAAACATCATGCGGAAAAGTTCGCCATCGCTGCCGCGCCTTCCTGCTCCACGTTGTCGCGTCAGAGTATGTAGACAATAGTTTTCTGTTGACATTTTACCAGCAACTGTGTTATAGTCTTGAAAACAGTGCGCTCGGAGGCCGTGATTTAAGGATAGGCGAATTATAGCCTAAGATTCACCCCCGGCAACTGATGCAACTCTTGTGAAGTCAGAAGAATTCCTGCGCTTAGAAACCCGGACGTGGCGCATGTTCAACACTGAGGACGCCGTGAAGGTAACATTAACAAACACTGCTGTTCTGAATACATACTGTGTGCCGGAAGCCATACAACAAGAAATATTTTCTTATCAACGGCCAGACAATTACTACGGAGAAGGTTCAACAGCCACCTCCGTAAATGATTGCAAAGCGGCTGTTGATTTCTTGACGTTTGCCAAAACACAGCATCCAGATATAGAAATGCCGTCTTCTATATCTCCTTCGGTTGATGGAGGGATTTCCTGTATTGGGAGAATGGCGCTTCCCAACTGTTTGCTGAAATTTCGGCTACGGATACGGAGGAAATTTCTTATCAGTACGTCTCTTCTGATGGAAATTTTTCTGTTGGAATCGGCACAAGAGAAAATATCGTCGAAAAAC
Organism: uncultured Chthonomonadaceae bacterium; assembly: GCA_963835065.1. Classification (GTDB taxonomy): domain Bacteria; phylum Armatimonadota; class Chthonomonadetes; order Chthonomonadales; family Chthonomonadaceae; genus CAWFQB01. The sequence continues at coordinate 226,482 of CAWIEK010000002.1, forward strand.
TGTCTTCAATATATTCCCGATAAAGGATGTAGTTGAATATGTCGAATTCCAACCTTTCCCGGTTAGTAGATAGAGAAAACGACATCCTCTACCGGAAAGTACATCCTGATTTTTGGGACAAAGAAACGAACAAGCTAAAGCCTGGCGCTTTTGCTGACCCCGGTAAAAATTATACCGGGGTGTCGTTTTTTGTAAAGAGGTTTAAAACGCCACTGGAAGTTCTGCGTTATTTTAGTTCACAGGGAGAAACGAAGAAAGTAGTGGGGATTTCCAGTTCAGTTCCGCCGGCGAGGATGTATGAACATGGCTTTCGGATTGCAGAAGTATCAGCCAGGAGAATTTGCGAGATTGAAGCACAATTCAACATTAGATTTGAATATAAGATTACAGACGGTAACGAAATAGATGACAAAGGGCATGTAAGTATTCTTAACGCATAAGCGTTTAGCATACTATTGTTCAAACCTCCTACTCGAATTCTGAGCAGAGAAGAAATATTTGGCGATGGATAAACGCGCGTTCTGTCCGTTATATTTTCGTCTGTGCTGTTCTGCTTTTGTTGGCTGGCTGTGCGGCCTGTTTCTTGCCTGCTTGTGCGGCTTCAGTCAGGCGCAGCAAGCGCCGCAAAGCGCCTGGTATCAACACGCGCTTACCGGCATGGAAGTGGGACCGACGGGGGCGCAGTTCGGCAACAGCGATCCAAACGATACCCGCTACGCCGCCCGCTTCGATGGGCGCGAAATCGTCCGGCGCTGCGTGGCCGCTCACGCGCAGTATGTGGTGCTGTGGGCGCGCGACGGCGATTTCGCTTACTACAACTCCAAAGTTCTGCCCAAAGCGCCCGGTTTGGGTACGCGCGATCCATTGCGCGAGGCGGTTACGGAAGCAAAAACGACCCATCTGCCGGTTCTTGCTTACTGTGTCGTGCAGCAGGGAGGCCATTATCTCAAAGCGCACCCGGAGTTTGAGATGCGCGGCATGGATGGCAAGGCTTTGGGACGGTTCTGCCTGAATTCCGGGTATCTGGACGCGATGAAGCAGATCGTCGCCGAGCAATTGACCTATCCTATCGCCGGTTTCCATATTGATATGCTGGATCAGGGCTTTGGCGCTCCCTATGGCTGCTGGTGCGATCACTGTCAGGAGCAATTTGCGGCTATGTTCGGTCACAAAATGCCCACGTCGGTAAGCTGGAACGCCAATTGGGAGGAGATGCTTGAGTTCCGGTATCGCAGCAGCGCGCGCTTTGAACAGGCGCTCCGGGATTATATCAAGTCCCTGAACCCGCAGGCGACCGTAGATTTCAATTATCACGGCAATCCCCCCTTTTCGTGGGAAGTGGGGCAACGTCCGGTGCAGCACGCGGGCAACGGCGACTTTGTGACCGGCGAAACCGGGCAGTGGGGTTTCAGCGCGCTTGGCGTCGGTCTGAACGCCGAATTCTACCGCGCCGCCACGCCGGGAAAGCGCTGCCAGGTCGCCATGCAGCGAGGCGTCCGCATGTACCATGACCAAACGACGCGCCCGCTTGCCGACATGCGCTGGGAATTGTTCACCCTCCTGGCGCACGGCGCGTTTGTGACGATGGTGGACAAGACCGGCTTTGACGGGCGACTCGACCCGGTTGCCTATCAGCGGATCGGCACGGCGTTTGCGGAAGCCCAGGCCAAAAGCGCCCACTTCGGACAGGAACCGGTTTACGATGTCGGCCTGTATTTCAGCGCGCGGACGCGGGATTGGTACGGGCGCGAAAACGCCTCGCGCTATTTTCAGGCGTTTCAGGGCGCGCAAAAAGCCTGCGCCTACGAGCATCTGATGTCCGGCGTTCTGCTGGACGAAAACCTCACGGCTGTGCGCCTGCGAGCGTTCCCGGTTGTCTGCCTGCCGAATGTTGCCATCCTCTCCCCGCGTGAAATCGGCCTGTTTCAATCCTACGTGGAAGCCGGGGGCAAGCTGCTCATCACGGGGCAGAGCGGCCTTTTCGATGCGTATGGCATGCCCCTTGCCCATTCCACGCTGGAAGAATTGATTGGGGCGCAGGCTGTTCGTCCTCTGGCATCGCAGGACAACTGGGTACGCCTCGATTCGCATAGCCCGCAGAAATTCTCCGAATTGCGCGCTTCCATTCCCGCAGACTGGGATTTCCTGGTGCCCGGACCGGCGGAAGCGTATCGCGTGACAACCGCAATTCCGCTTGGCGTGTTGAGCCAGCCTGCAAGAACGACCCGTCAGAAATCGGGCGCGGAAGGGACGGATTGGCCGATGAGCGCGGACGCGCCCGTTGGCCCGGCGATGTTGGTTCATACGGTCGGCAAAGGCATGGTGCTGACATTCGCCGCGTCGCCGGATTTCGCCGTTGCTTCGGATCACCACATCACCGAAGCGCGTAAACTCTTCGCCAATGCGATTCGCTTCCTGAATCCGGCCCGGCGCGTGGAAATCACGGCTCCCGCCAATGTGGAAGCCGTCGTTACCGATGACCCGAAAACCCGCCTGCTGCGCGTCCATTTCCTGGCCTACAACGCACTGCCGCAGACAACGCCCGCGTCCGGCAGGCCATACGTGCTGCCCGGCCTGACCGAAGAGGCTCCTCTGTTCCGCGCCACCATTGCCGCTCGCTTCCCGGTAAAAAGCGTCACGGCGTGGAACAAGACGACTCAAGCCCATCTCGCCGCAAACCGCATTGAGGCGACCATCAACGACATTCACGAAGTGCTGGTGCTGAAATACTAAATGCAAGAGTAACTCTTCACCACCAAGACGCCAAGAACACCAAGAAGAACGAGAACAAGGACGTTGTGAAATTGCAGAAGATATTGAAAGATTCGCGCGTTCTGGGTCCGTTCCTATTGCCTGCTTTACTTGGTGTTCTTAGAGACTTGGTGGTGAAGAGTTACATTCAAGATTCAAGAGGTATTCATCTATGCGTAGGTTCCTTGCGCTCCTGCTGTTTACGCTATTCATGGTGGGCGCGGATGCATCCCAGGCGCAGACAGGACAGGTATTCCAGCGTCTTCGCGCCTTGCAGCAGGCGCAGACCGTGCCGGTGTCGCAGTGGCGCTTTCATCAGCCGGATATTGCGGGCGGGGAGGGCAGCAATGTTGCGGACGCCGATTGGCAGCCCGTTTCCATCGGCTTTCACTGGAAGGGCGAGAACACCCGCGCCTGGTTTCGTACCCGCATCACGATCCCCGAAGCCATTGAAGGATTTCCCACGTCCGGCTTTCCGGTTCGCCTGCGTGTTGGCATTGACGACGATGGCGAGATTTACGTGGATGGGCAGTTGCGGCAGAAATTCCATTGGGACGACGGCAGCATCACCCTTACCGAACACGCCCGCCCCGGACAAACTTTTGTGGTTGCCATACGGGGTATCAATGGAGCGGCGGATGGGGAACTCCGTTACTGCCGCCTGACCTACGGGCTGCTGGATGCATGGCAGCCCCTGTTTGATCGCCTGCTGCTGGAAACGAGCGTTCTGGAACCGCTTGGATCACGCGCCGACGTGCCTCAACACGCGCAGATTGCCCGCGCTCTCCGGCAATGCGAGGCGCGGCTTGACCTCAACACGTTCCACACTGACGACGCGAAGGCGGTTCTTGCTTCCCTCACTTCCGCGCAGGCGAACATTGCGCCCGCTCGAACCCCTGCTGCAACAGTATCGCGTTACGTATGTCGGCCATGCCCATATTGATATGAACTGGCTTTGGACCTGGCCCGAAACCATTGATGTGTGTCACCGTACCTGGGACAGCGCCCTGAAACTGATGAACCTCTTCCCCGACTTCGGCTTTGTGCAGAGTCAGCCCGGCGCGTATGTTCCCATTCAGCAGCAGTTTCCGGCAGAGTTCGCCCGGATGCGGCAGGCAAGTCGGCGGGGGCAGTGGGATGTGGTTGGCGGCTTGTGGGACGAGTCCGATACCAACCTGCCTTCCGGCGAGGGATTGGCGCGTTCGCTGTTTTTGGGGCAGCGGTACTTTCAAAAGCAGTTCGGGCGTATTGCCGAAACCGGCTGGCTTCCCGATTCGTTCGGGCACTCCGGGCAATTGCCGCAGCTTTTTCAAGGCGTCGGTATCCGCAATTTCTACCACGAGCGGGGTGGGGATGGCGCGCGGTTCGCCTGGTGGCAGGCCCCGGACGGCTCCCGTGTGCTGAAAGCCAATACCGACCACTACGACGCGACCGTTGAGCCGGAACAGCTTAGCGGAACCCTGGGACAATGCGCGGCGCTACGGCCTCAAACAATCGCTTGTCGTTTTCGGCGTAGGCGATCACGGCGGCGGCCCGACCCGCGAGCAAATCCTCAAAGGCAAAAGTTTTCAGGCAAGCGCAGTCCTGCCCAACGTGCAGTTCCTGACCGCCGACGCCTTTTTCCGGCAGTTGCGCGCCGACCCTGCCGTGAACACGTTGCCGGTTGTGGACAGCGACCTCCAATACGTCGCCACCGGCTGCTATACCACCCATGCCGACATCAAGGCGGCCGTGCGCGGCAGTGAAAACGACCTGTATACGGCGGAAGTATTGGCTTCGCTTGCCGCCATGCGCGGGCGTCCGTACCCGGTTCAGGGCTTTGAGGACGCCTGGAAGCCGACCGCCTTCGCCCAGTTTCACGACATACTATGCGGCACGGCCATCCATTCCACGTACACCTGGATGCATGAACAACTCGCGCCCGCCCGCCGCTTTGAAGCGAAGCAGATTGCGCAATCGCTTGCCACGCTGACCGCCGCAGCCGATACGCGGGGCGGCAAGGCAGGCGACCCGGCAGTTGTCGTCTGGAATCCGCTTTCGTTTACGCGGGATGATGTGGCGCGGGTGAAGGTTGCCGATGCCACGCGGTACAAATCGGTCTATGACAGGTCAGGACGGCGCTGGCCGGTTCAGGCCGAAGACAATCAGACGCTGGTTTTTGTCGCCTTGAAAACACCGGGGTTCGGCCATGCGGTCTACTTCCTTTCCACTCTGCCCTGCGCGCCGACGCCCCCGATTGCGAAAACGACAGGCGGCAGTTACGTGCTGGAAAACGCCTTCGCGCGCCTGACTGTGTCGCAGGAAACCGGGCTGTTGACGGAACTGCTGCACAAGGCGACGGGAAGGCAGATGCTCATGCCCGGACAGCCGGGCAATGTGCTGCAAGTGCTTGGCGACGGCGAAAGCGCGTGGGACAACCGCTTCAACGGCGAATTGCAAGCGCTGACAACCGAGGGCGCGAAGGTGAGGCTTGCTCGCGTCCGGCCCCGTTTACAGCGTGGTTCAGGTGGAACACGCTTATGGACACTCGCGCTTCGTTCAGCGAATCACGGTCTACAATCAGCTTCCCCGCATTGACATACCGACTGAAGTTTCCTGGCACGAGCATGAAAAGATGCTGAAAGTGGCGTTTCCGCTCAACATGGCGAATCCCGATTGCCGGGTAGGCATCCCCTATGGCAGCATTTCCCGCCCGCACAACGGGCAGGAAAACCCCGGCCAGAAATGGATGGATGTTACGGAGATGCGATGGGTGCGCTCGGCGCGTCAACGCCGCTTGACCTGAGTATCGCTGTTCAATCACGACAGCGGCGCGAACTTTGACGGCGAGGGGCGCGGCTATCCCCGTACAGAATTTCCCGCTCCGGGAATACATCGCGTCGGCAGCCTGCAGGTTCCGATTCGTTTTGCCGTCACTGCGCCGGGTAAGTCGGACAATGTCGCGTGTGCCGGCCAGAAGGTGATTATTCCGAAGGGCGAAGTTGGCAACACGCTCTTCCTGGTGGGGGCGGGCGCTCCCAACGCGCAGGAAACGGCGATTACGTTTGTGCAGGCCGACGGCTCACGTGTGATGCGGCATATCCGGCTGAACGACTGGATTGTGGAGGACATGCAGAGCAACGAGGCGGTTGTCACTTTTCCCTATCAACTCACCTCGACAGGACACAATCCCGATGCAAAGCCTCATCTGTGGCTGACTTCCGTTGCGCTGCCGCAGGGAAGAACCACGCAGATACTCCTGCCGGAAAACCGGAAACTGCATCTGTTCGCCGCAACTCTGGCGCAGGTTACGCCTCCGACGCCCCGCTTCGGCCTCGCTGTCCTCAATGACAGCAAGTACGGTTCCGACACGAAGGGGGCCGTGTTCCGCCTCAGCCTGCTGCGCTCTTCCAGAGACCCGGACCCCAACCCGGATGAAGGGATGCAGGCGTTCATGTACTCCCTCCTGCCGCATGGGGGAGACAGCAGAACAGGAGCAGCAGAGCAGGCGGGACTTGCGCTCAACATTCCCCTGCGCAGCGTACTGACCACGCAGCATCCTTCACGGGGCGCAGCGCCGAACGCTTCTTTCGCGCCGAACGCTCCTTTCATAAAGATTGCCACTGAAGACCATCGGGATAACCTGGTTGGAGGCGCGCTGAAGCATTGCGAAGATGGTTCCGGCTACATCCTCCGGTTTTTTGAGACGCAGGGGCGCAATACGACGGCCCTATTGACCTTTTCGCAGCCGGTGACGGTTGAAGAAACGGATTTGCTGGAACGCCCGCTTCTGCGCCAGAAAGGAACGAGGCAGGGACGGACGATACGCCTGCCGGTCGGTCACGATAAAATAGTAACCCTGCATATCACCGGGCTGCCGGACGCGGGCGTTCAGCATCCCTCTCACTAAGAAAGCCACGCCTTATCGCAGACAATCCAGGCCCATCTCCGGCGAACTCACGCCGGACGATCTGCGCGACATCAATGCCGCCTCCAATGTCTCGGTGCAGGGGCGCGCTGCGCCGAAAGTTCGCAGCGAATGATTGACCGTTGAACGGCAAATCAAGGATGAAACACGGAGAAAAACGATGGAAATTACAAGAAATGGATCCCGGCCCTCTCGCAAGGGACCGGACGAATACTTCACGGGCGTTGCGCGCATCGATTCCCCTTTTCAGGCGGACGAGCCTGCGCGCGTCAGCGGCGCGATTGTCACCTTTGAGCCGGGAGCGCGTACCGCCTGGCACACGCATCCACTCGGCCAAACTCTCATCGTGACGGCGGGATGTGGGTGGGCGCAGCGCGAAGGCGGCGCGATTGAAGAAATCCGTCCGGGCGACATAATCTGGTTTCCGCCGGGTGAGAAGCACTGGCACGGCGCTACGGCGACCACCGCTATGACGCACATCGCCATTCAGGAAAATCTCAACGGCAAGGTCGTTGATTGGCTGGAAAAGGTCAGCGACGAACAGTACCTGGCCCGATGACTTACGGACTAAGGAGTTTGGTACGCGCAGCCGTTTACACGCAGGAAAAGGAGGCCGCAACGGATTACGACGGCTATATGGGATAGGAATTCACGCCGAGGGAATGCGGCTGCCGCCTTGAAGCGAGCATACAAAGTTTGTGATGCGTGATGAAGGACATGGTAACAGGAATTCCACCGCTGTCCCGCGAATATAGAAACATTCCGGCGTCATCGTATCACAGCGAAGTGATTGAGACTGGCCCTTGATGTGGCAGGCACACTAATTGCTAGGGACGAGGATGCTGTTTGGGAGGCTAAAATGCTTGGAGTACATCAACCGCATCCGATCCGTTTGGTTCTTGCCGCGCCGTTTAAAACCGTCCTGGCTTTCGCAATCCCGGCCCTGCTCATCCTCATCTCAAGTTCGCCCGGTATCGCGCAAGCGGGTTATGACGACCATCAAAACATGATGGATCAGTTGGGAATCAAAGCCATCCGGGGCGGCCCCAATCCCAACAACCAGGCCACCTTCGATGAAGCCAAAGCGAACCCCTACAAGGACAGTATGCCGGACGCGCTGCGGATGAAGGATGGAACGAAGGTGACGAAGGCGAAGCAGTGGCCGAAGCGCCGGGCGGAGATTGCGGAAGATTTCGAGCGCGAAGTTGTATGGCCGCATTCCTCCCAACGTGCCGAAAGTGACCTGGGAGGTAACTTCCACGACACCGGGAGACGCCAACGGCGTACCGACTGTTACCAAAACGCTTGTCGGCCATGTGGATAACAGCGCTTATCCGCAGATTGCTGTCAACATCCGGGCGAACTTCACCGTCCCGGCAAACGCGAAAAAGCCCGTTCCAATCATGATTGAGTTTGGCTTCGGCTTTGGCCGGCCCGGATTCGTGCCCGCCTGGAAACCGCTCGCGATTTCAAAGGGATGGGGATACGGCGAGATCATTCCGGCAAGCATCCAGCCCGACAACAATCAGTTGCGAACCGGCATCATCGGCCTGACCAACAAGGGCCAGCCCCGAAAGCCCGACGATTGGGGAGCGCTGCGGGCCTGGCAATGGGGCGTCAGCCGCCTGATAGACTACTTCGAGGCGAACCGAGACGCTATGGTGGATGCGAAAAAGGTAGGTATCGAGGGCCTTTCGCGCTATGGCAAAGCGGCTATCGTGACCCAGGCATTCGATACGCGGGTTGCCGTTGGATTAATAGGCTCCTCGGGAGAAGGCGGCGTGAAACTGCATCGGCACCTCTTTGGCGAGGCAGTCGAAAACCTTGCCGGCGGCGAATACTACTGGATGGCAGGAAACTTTATCAAGTACGGCGCTTCCGACCCTCCCATGACCGCCGCCGACCTGCCGGTTGACTCGCACGAGTTGATCGCCCTTTGCGCTCCCCGTCCCTGCTTTATCAGCTACGGAACCGTCGAGCGCGGCGACGCCAAATGGGTAGACGCGCATGGCAGTTTCATGGCGGCGGTACTTGCCGGCCCAGTCTACCGGCTGCTCGGCAAAAAAGATTTGGGCACACCGGGTGAATATCTGACCGATCCCATGCCGCCGGTGCAAACACTGATTGGCGGCGAACTCGCCTGGCGGCAGCACGAAGGCGGACATGACGTAACCCCGAACTGGCCTGCGTTCTTCGGATGGGTGCAGCAGTACATCAAAGCGCCTCCACTTCCTGACAGAACCTCCCCGCAGGAAAAGGCCATGCTTCTCCCTTCAAGTGACGCGCCGCAGAAGAACGCTCCTGGGAACGCGCTACCGCTCAAGAACGCTTACAAAGACAAAATCCTGGTTGGCACTGCGTTGAACTATCCGGCTTTGCAAGGCAGGTCGCCGATGGACGTTGACATCGCCACGACCCACTTCAATGCCCTCACGCCCGCAAACAGCATGAAGCCGGATGCCCTTCAGCGCGTCGAAGGCCGGTTTACATTTGCGGACGGAGACCGGCTCGTGGAAATCGCCGAAAAGTGTGGCGCGGCTCCCATTGGGCATGTGCTGGTGTGGCATGAACAAACGCCCGCCTGGTTCTTTCAGGGGCCGGATGGTCAGCCGGTAAGTCGTGAACTGGCGCTGGCGCGGCTGCGCAAGCACATCTCTGCCGTAGTGGGCCACTACAAAGGCCGCGTCAAGCAGTGGGACGTGGTGAATGAAGCCATCAGCGATACGCCGGGGGAAGCGTTGCGCCCGACGCCCTGGCTGAAAGCCATCGGCCCGGATTACATCGCGGAAGCCTTCCGCGCCGCCCATGAAGCGGACCCGGACGCGATCCTCATCTACAACGATTACAATATCGAACTCGCTTATAAACGGCCCAAAGCGCTGCAGCTCCTGAAATCCCTGCTGGATCAAAAAATTCCTGTCCATGCGGTCGGCATCCAGAGCCACTGGCGGCTCAATACTCCCGATTTTGCGGAAGTCGAAGCAGCGATCAAGCAATTTTCCGACCTGGGTCTGAAGGTCATGATTACGGAACTGGATGTTGGCGTACTGCCGACGCAATATCAGGGCGCCAACATCGCCGTACATGAAACCATGACGCCCGAACAACAGGCGGTCATGAACCCCTACACCGGAGGATTGCCGGAGCCGGTGGCGCAGCAGCTTGCCGAGCGTTACCGGCAGGCGTTCGCGATGTTCCTGCGGCATAAAGACGTTATCGGCCGCGTCACATTATGGGGTACGCAGGATGGCGACTCCTGGCTCAACAACTTCCCGGTGCGCGGGCGCGCGGACTATCCCCTGTTGTTTGACCGCGAGGGCAAGCCCAAGCCCGCCTTTTTCGCCGTCGAACGCGCCGCCACGCCGTAATCCGTCAACGTTCAAAATCCAACCCGTTTATGGAAGCGGCTGAGAAAAAATTGTTTCTGCCATGCCTGACCAACCTTTGATAACGCATCTGTTCACCGCGGACCCGTCGGCCCACGTCTTCAATGGACGGCTGTATATTTATCCTTCCCATGACCGGGAAACGTCCATACTCGCCAATGACAACGGCGACCAGTACGACATGGCGGATTACCATGTCTTTTCGCTTGACGCTATCGGCGGGCCGGTGACGGATCATGGCGTCGCTCTGGCGCTGCAAGATATTCCCTGGGCTTCCCGGCAACTATGGGCGCCCGACGCGGCAAAGCAAGGGGAAACCTACTACCTGTATTTCCCGGCCCGCGATAAGAACGGCCTGTTTCGTATCGGCGTCGCGCTCAGTTCGGCGCCGGAAGGTCCCTTCACCCCGGAACCGGAGCCGATTGTCGGCAGCTACAGTATTGATCCCTGCTGCTTCGTGGATGAGGACGGGCAGGCGTACTTATACTTCGGCGGGATATGGGGCGGGCAACTGCAATGCTGGACTTCAGGCCATTTCGATGCGGCAGGGCAAGAACCATCCGGCAATGTCCCGGCGCTGATGCCCCGCGTGGCCCGGCTTGGCGACGATATGCGCTCTTTCACCGGAGAGGTCAGGACGGTTTCGATTCTGGATGCGGAGGGACAGCCTTTGCGTGCGGATGATCATGACCGCCGCTTCTTCGAAGCCGCCTGGGTACATAAAAGAGAGGGCATCTACTACTTTTCTTATTCCACCGGGGACACGCACTATCTGGCGTATGCGACCGGCGATAACCCGTTCGGCCCCTTCACCTACCGAGGGCGAATTCTGGAACCGGTGATCGGTTGGACGACGCACCATTCCATCGTGGAGTTTGGGGGAAAGTGGTACCTGTTCTACCATGACGCCTCTCTCTCCGGCGGTAAAAGCCATTTGCGTTGCGTCAAGGTTGCAGAGATCGTCTACGGAGAGGACGGAACGTTACTTCCCGTAACGCTGTGACACAAGTGATTGGTCTGTTTCCTCGTCGCCTTGATAGTCAAAAACGTTTTTCTGCCTCTGCGATGAGACGATAATTTTGAGATGAGTAAAGCAACAGGACAAATGCCCGAATGGGTGATTTATGCGTACACTGCTCGGGTGTTTCACAAACGAGCGTTTGTGAAACACCCGAAAACGACCGTTTGGGAGAAGGTTCCCTACTACCATGTTCCCCTTGCGCGGTTGGGATGTACGCTCAACCGCGACGAGCCGCCTCAATGGTAGCGATGTCTATCTTTTGCATCTGCATCATCGCCTCGAAGGCGCGTTTGGCGGCAACAGGATCAGGATCGGTTAGTGCTTCCAACAGGGCGACCGGCGTGATCTGCCAGGACAATCCCCATTTATCCTTGCACCAACCGCACTCACTCTCTTCGCCACCATTACTGACGATGGTGTTCCAATAACGATCCGTTTCCGCCTGGTCCGCAGTTGCGACCTGGAACGAGAAGGCTTCGCTGTGTTTGAACATAGAACCGCCATTAAGTCCGAGGCAGGGAATCCCCATCACCGTAAATTCGACCGTCAACACATCCCCTTGCTTCCCCGAAGGAAAGTCCCCCGGGGCGCGGTGCACCGCGCGGACAGTTGAGTCGGGAAAGGTTTCGGCGTAAAATCGCGCCGCATCCTCTGCGTCTCCATCGTACCACAGACAGATCGTGTTTTTTGCTGGTTTTACCATGTCATCTCTCCTTCTTGATGGATTACCCGAAGCTAGAGCAATCGGTACTTCACCTACTATAATCCGCGAGAGAAAACTGGAAAGGCTTACTCGTCCTAATGGAGCAATTCCAAAAATTGTCCTTAGCCCCGGCATAATTCTACACCAATGTATCAAAAACGGGGGGATACTGCTGGTAAATTCAGAACCGGGCAATTCTCGACGTTGCACTTCCCTCCGAAAATAGGAGGCTTAACCTGGCTTTGAGATGGTCGCAACGAATTTACCAGCAGTATCCAAGGGGTTGTGAGACACCAGAAAACGGTCGTTTCCGGTGATATAGTACCGACATGCATCTGTTTGATGGCGCAAGTAGCATTCATTATGAACAGGAGAAAAAAGCATGTGCGAGACTGCCCGCCCAGGGCTGGCGCATTTAAAATGCTTAACACCCATCTTATCGTGGGGCATCTGCCACTGTGCTGCGCCTGTTCCTTCTTGGTTTACAGAGCGCAAAAATGCGCAAAAACATAGAATAAAATCTACATAACAGTAGGAATAAACGAACCTTTTCTGTGTCTACCTCGTCTAAGTAAATACGCGCGTCTACATAATAGAGACTGCTAACTAGCCAGGTGGCGGGCCGTTGAAAGTTCATAGTTCCTCTCAACAAAAAACTATCAACTATCAACTATCAACTATCAACTAACCCGGAAGGGAGGTGCAAGAAGATGCCTGTACACTCTCCCCGTTCGCCCTGACGCTCACGAGGTCACGACGCCTCTTCCTTTCACAACCTGACACAACGAGACACCGGGCTGGAAGCGCTGCATTGCCAAGATTTCGACGATGACTCTACATACTCTTTTTCTTTTTCCGTTTAGATGCGCCTGCCCTGCTATGTAGGCGTTATATGCGTCTGTATTGAGGTCCATACGAGTGTGTTTACTTTCCCTTCGCCGTACCGAAATATTCGGCGAAGAATGTGATGGCCTTTTCATCCGTGCCGGCGTTCTGAA
>CAWIEK010000003.1:0-227448 GCA_963835065.1 uncultured Chthonomonadaceae bacterium
CCTCGGAGAACTTTCCTGCCGGGGATTTTCAATTCCCGGCCCTCCGCAGAGTGGACCAATCCAAAAAGAACGCGCAAAAGATAGAAAAATATCTACATAAACCACAGAAACAACGAACCTTTTCTGTCTCTAACTCGTCTAAATACATACGCACGTCTACACAATAGAGACTGCTAAATAGCCAGGTGGCGGGACGTTGCAAGTTCGGAGTTCTCTCGCACTCTCAACAATCTAACCTGGAAGGGAGGTGCTGGAAGATGCCTGTACACTCTCCCCGTTCGCCCTGACGCTTACGAGGTCACGACGCCTCTTCTTATTACAACCTGACACAACGAGACACTGGGCTGGAAGCGCTGCATTGCCAAGATTTCAACGCTGTCTCTACATACTCTTTTTTCTATATGCCTTCATCCTTCATCCTTCATCCTTTGTCTTTTAGAGGCGCTGGCCCTGGGTATCCTGGAAAATTCGTAAAAATGCGTGGAAGTGTGGAATACTAAAAGGGAACGCTTACATCGAACTTTGTTTTGGAGCTATATATGACCGTTTCTTTTACCAGTTCCCGCTTTTCTCGCATCCCCCGGCAGGCGGCTGTCGGCGGATTGCTTTGCCTTTCCAGCCTTGTCGGCGGCGGCTCCGCCCGCCAAAAAACACCTTCCGCCCACGCTCGACCCGACGTATGGCCTGCGCGCGCCCAAAACCGTGCCCGTCAGCGTCTATAATCCGAAAGCCGACGCGCATTGGATATGGGCGGAACGGACGGCCAGCGAGCAAACCGTCGGATTGCGGGGCGCGTTTACCCTGCCGCAAGTTCCGCGCATTGCCACGCTGTACGTCACGGCGGACGACTTTTTCACCTGCTATGTCAACGGCAAGCAGGTGGAGCAGTCCGTTCCCAATCCGCAGGATACGTTTGTCTGGAAGCGCGTCCATCGGCAGAACATCGCGCGCTATCTGCAGCCGGGCAAAAACGTGGTCGCCATCAAAGCCTTGAACAACGCGGGCGCGGCAGGCGCGATTGCCCGAATCGAAGCGGACGGCAAGCCCCTGCTGCTGACCGACAACACCTGGAAAGTGTTCGACGGCCAGAACCTGCCGCCGACCTGGACGAGCGCTGAATTTAATGACGCCGCGTGGAAGAATGTCCATGTCGTGACCGAGGTAACGGGCGATCCCTGGGCAAGCGCGGGCGGGCTGGAAGGCTGGCCCGGCTACGACATAACCGCCGCGTACATGGCGCACGTCACCCTCGACCCAACCGACAATCTGGACCCACAGGCCGGCAAAGGCAAATTGGAAGCCCATGAACCGGGCGTCTTTACAGCCTCATTTGGCGGCAGTGATCCCGCCAATGCCCCGTCCGTCGTCGTGGACTTCGGCAAAGAAATCGCGGGGCGCGTGGAAATCACGGCCACGAGCGGCGAAGGCATTGCGGTTGTCGGCACGGGCGAATCCAAAGAGGAAGCCGTGAAAATGCCCTGGGGCGGTACGCATCGCCTGGAACTGGCGGACGGCAAGGCCGCGTACACGCCCTACAGCGCATTTCGCTACGCCAAACTGACGTTTCTTCCCTCGGCTGAGAGTGGAACAGCGGGCAAAAGCGTGTCCGTGTCCGTGAAAGTGGATCACAAATACTATCCCGTCACGTACAAGGGCGCGTTCGATTGTTCCGACCCCCTCCTGACGCGCATCTGGTACACGGGCGCGTATACGAGCCATTTGTGTATGCAGGAAGACATTTGGGACGCGCCCAAGCGGGACCGGGCGCGCTGGATGGGCGACCTGCACGTTTCGGGCGAAGTCATCAACATCGCGTTTGCGGATCGCTTTTTGATGGAGCAGACCATGCAGCGGCTGCGGGACGAGGCGCAGGGCGGCGCGTCATCCGGCGACCTGCCCAAAGCGCACGTCAACGGCATCCCCGGCTACTCGTGCGCGTGGATTTGCGGGCTTGCGGATTTCCACCGGCACATCGGCGACTACGAATATCTCAACCGGCAGCACAGTTCGCTCATTACCATGCTGGATTATTTCAAGGGCGTACCGAGTACCCTGAACAACGCCGTCGCGGACAGCGCGGGGGAGTTGGACGGGCGGGGCATTTTCGCCAACAACCGCAAAGCCTGGCCGTTCGTGGATTGGGCGCCCGATTTCAACGGCGACGGTCCGCGCGCCCGCGCCGCCACGCACCTGTTTTTGGTGAAAGCCGCCCGCGAAGCCGTGTTCCTGCTGTACGAGATGGGCGACGAAGCCAACGCCAAAATCTACGCGAAATGGGCGTCGGATTTGTCGGACGCCGCGCAGCGCTATCTGTTCGACGAGAAAACCCACGTAGTCAGCGACCGGCGGCAGGACAACGCGATGGCGATCTATGCGGGCGTGGCGGACAAGGAACAAACGCAGGCCATTTACGACAAAATTCTTAATCCCACCAGTCCCGCCTGGAAAATGATCGCCACGCCCTACTACAACAACTACATCCTCTACGCCATGAGCCTGGCCGGGCACACGCCGGAAACCCTGGGCGTGATACGCAACTACTGGGGCGGGATGCTGGAGGAGGGCGCGACAAGCTGGTGGGAGGCGTATGATCCCTCGTGGGAAAAGAAGGACTTTCACGCGCATTTGCAGGCCGATAACGGAACCGGGTACTTTGTCAGCCTGGCGCACGGCTGGTCCGCCGCCCCGACAAGCTGGCTCACGGAGCGCGTTTTGGGCGTCCGTCCCACGGGGGGCGGCTTCAAAACCGTAGACATCGCCCCGGAATTGGGCGACCTGGAATGGGCGGAGGGCGACGTTCCCACCCCGCGCGGCAATCTGCGCGTCCGCGTGGAAAAGCAGAAGTTCGGCCTGAAACTCACCGCCATCGTACCCGAAGGCAGCAAAGCGAGCCTGACCGTTCCCGGCAAAACCCTCTTCGTCACCGGCCCGAAAAACGTCACCGTCATGTCGCCATCCAAGCCGGTTGCCAAGCCTTTGTGAGGCAACTACGAAAGCCCTCACCCCTCACCCCTCTCCCAAAAGTACATGGGAGAGGGGAACGGCTCTTTTTGATGTGGCTGAACAGGGTTAAAGCAGAAAAGGAGGCGCGAACATGGAGCATACGATAGAAACGGATGAACATGGCGCTCTGACGTTATCGCCGGAGTTGATTGGCAGCAGCAAGCCGCACACGCGCTATGTTGTGGAAAATCAAGGCGAGCGGCTGATACTGCGACAAGCGGCGCAAGATTCGGAAGCCACCCTAACACGCCAAAAGCAGAAATTAACCGCCGCAGAATGGCGCGAGGAATGGGAAGCCTGGTCTAAACAGGTCACGAAAGCGTGGAACAGCGATCAAACGGCAGCGGAAATCGTTGCGGAACTGCGGACACGGAAATGTTACAGCGTGGAGCAGGCATTGTCAACGTGATGACGCCTGCGCAATGGAACGCCGCGCATCCTTCGCTGTAAGCGCATGGAAACGTACAATTCGTACAGCCCGCCTTTGATTTGGGAGCAGCGGCGTAGGGCAACTGGTTCTTTCCACGATAGCGGGGTGGGATCATTCCCTTGATGCTCCCGGCCCGTCAGTGGATACGAACGTACTCAGCCCAAGCATACAGGCTGTTCCCGAACCCGGCAGTCTGGCTTTGCTTATCGGCGCGGGAATTGGCGGCGCAAGCCTGTTCGCCCGTCGCCATCGGTTACGCCGCAAGTAGTTCGCCGCGCGGGTTTGTTTTCGTGGCCTGTCTTCTGTTTGCGCAGAAGGCAGGCCGCATTTTAGCGTGTATTATGTACATCGAGAACACATCATGGTATAATCTGCTCAGAGGAAACAACACGAGTGAGGGAAACAGAGGAACGCCAATGACACTTATGTTTGAAGGCACATGGGAAGAGATTGCGCAGCATGCCCCGGAATTGACCGGGCGGCGGCTGTGCGTCTTTACCTTCGAGGATGAGGCTGTAGAAACCTTGCCTGTTCCGCCACCTGATTTTACTTCTCAGGAAGAATTGGAAGCATTGTTGTTGGAAGGGTTGAATTCCGGCGCTCCTATCCGCATTACCCCTGAATACTGGCAACAAAAAGAAGAGATGTTGCTCCGCCGATGGGCACAGAAGAACGGTCAGCCATGACACGCCACATTGACACAGATGAGGCTGCCGATACAGATATTAATAAACACTTCGATTATCTTGCGGAACGCAGCGTTGAGGCAGGGTTGCGTTTCCTTCGGGCCGTCACGCGCTCCCTGGAAGATTTAGCGTTGATGCCGGGTATAGGCGCGCGGCGCGATTACCACAATCCTGATCTTGGCGGTCTGCGCATGTCGCCGGTAACAGGTTTCGAAAACTACCTCATCTTTTATCTGACTGCTGAAGACAGCATTCGTGTTGTCAGAGTGCTGCACGGCGCACAGGATATTGAGCGCATCTTTCAGCAGAAAACAAGCGAGTAAACATTTTAACTTGCTGTTTGACAAAGACGATGGTTAAATTTCGAGGGTACTGGCTCAATGCTTTGAGCCTGCTGTTTTGCTCGCTAATGGGCGGGCTGATACTGACGGGCGGGTTTGTGGGCGTGGAGCAGCGTTCCGCAGTGGCAGCCTGGGCAGCGCGGCTGTTCTTCGGCTTGGGCGGGGCGGGCATGCTGTGGCATTTCGGCTATGGGTTGCTGGAATGTTTCACCGTGTACGCGCTGGACGAAAACGGCATCACGCGCTATCGCCTGGAACGGAACCCGCGCCCTGCAATGGAGCGATCTGGCGCGCTATGAAGCGAGCGGCCACGTTCACGGCACGGTTACGCTGATAGACCATCAAAACCGCGCGCTTCCCATTTACTTTTCCCTGTTGAGCGCCCGCCGCAACGCCGAACTGCGCGCCCTGCTTGCCCCACATCTCGCCCCGCTTGCCGAGCGTCAATTGCGCGACATCGGCAGCCTGAACACCGTTTACCGCCCCCTGCGCAATCTCCGTATCCTGTGCGGCGTGATGTGCATCGCGCTGTCAGGATTGTTTGTGGTTATGCCCCTGGCCGATCCTGCCGCCTTCGATCCGCTATGGCTGCTTGTTCCCTTCTTTGTCGGCTTCCTGGGCATGCTTGCGTTGGGAGTATGGTTTCTGCTGCGCGGCCTGACCTACGCCCTCACAATCACGCCGCAGGACATTACCGAAAGCAATTGCTTCCGTGCCAGATGCCTGCCGTTTCCGCAGGTAACGTCCCTCTGGGTGAGCGAACCGAGTCATGACAGCAAACAAGGGGCCGTAACAAGCCTGGAGGGAAACGGCGTCCACATCCGGCTGAGTTCCAGCATGAAGGATTATCCTCTGCTGATTCACTATATCCGCGCCCGCGTCAGCGCAGCCTCGATACAGCGCGGCGACGCGATTGCGCAGGCGAACCAAGCGAAGGCCGCGCGGCAAAGTCGCGTTCTTCTGCCGATTCTCCTGACCGTTGTGCCGACAGTCTGCGCGGGCTTCGGCCTGAACATGGTTGTCCACAGCGCTCAAAGCCTGAGCCGCTATCGCCTGCTGGACGCGCAGGGAATCGCCACAACCGGGCAGGTTCTCGAAAGCGAGGCAACCGGCGACAAAAACAAGCCCTACGTAATCCGCTATACCTTTGCAAGCGCAAGCGGCAGGCGCATGGAAAGCGTTGATCCTGTATTTCACGCCGACTACCAACGCCTGCATAAAGGCGATGCTGTCCACGTCCGATACGCGCCCGACCAGCCCGACATCAGCGCCATTGCGCAGTCCGTCGGCAGGCGCTATGCAGCCGGAGATATATTTATGGGGAGTATTTTTGTCGCTTGCGCGGCAGGGCTTCCTTTCATCGTCTTTTGGGAAGCCCGCGTCAAACGCCGCGCCGCGTCAAACGCCGCTTAACCGCGCTACGATCTCGTCCACATCGTACACGCAGCCGCCCCACGTGCCGCCGCTTACGGCCTGCAATGCCGCCCACAGCCGCGTGTCGTCCGGCAAATCCGGGTCGGCGTGGAGGTCGGGACGCACCGAGCGTTCGGCCAGAATTTGCGCCCCGGCTTCCGCGCCGAACCGCTCCTCGCCATGCCCGATTAAATTCACGGTTCCTTCCAGCCGGTTGCGGTCAATCACGATCTCAATAATATCGCCGTCCACGATTTTGCCGATTGGCCCGCCCGCCAGCGCTTCCGGCCCGACATGCCCGATACACGCGCCCGTCGAAACGCCGGAAAACCGCGCGTCCGTAATCACCGCCACCTGCTTACCCCACGGCAAAAACTTCAGCGCGCTGGTAATCTGGTAAATCTCCTCCATCCCCGCCCCCATCGGCCCGCGACAGATCAGCACGAGGATGTCGCCGGGGAGAATTCGGGAAAGTGATGAGTGATGAGTGATGAGTGATGAATGGGATTTTAATTCATCATTCATCATTCCGCCTTCATCACTTCTGACTTCTTCAACGCCCTTGATCGCTTCAATGGCGGCGCGTTCGGTGGTGAAGACGCGGGCGGGGCCGGTTTTGCGGTAGATGCCGTCCGCGTCTACGACGCTCGGATCAATGGACGTGCTTTTGATGACGGAACCCTGGGGCGCGAGGTTGCCGCGCGGGAACGTGACGGTGCTTGTCAGTCCTTTTTCGCGGGCGCGGGTGGGAGAAAGAATCACGTCGTCGGGATCAATGCCGTCCTGGTCGCGCAGGCGTTCGCGCAGGCGTTCGCGGCGTTCCGAATGTTCCCACGCTTCCAGATTCTCGCCCAACGTTTTGCCGGTCACGGTCAGGGCGTCGAGATGCAGCAAACCCAATTCGCGCAGGTGCAGCATCACTTCCGGGACGCCGCCGGCCAGGAAGAAGCGCACGGTCGGGTGGTCGGTAGGGCCATTCGGCAGCACGTCTACCAGCCGGGGCGTTCGGACGTTGATTTCGTGCCAGTCGTCTACGGTTGGACGGCGCAATTTGGCGGCATGGGCGATGGCGGGGATGTGCAGCAGCAGGTTCGTACTGCCGCCGCAGGCCGCGTGAACCGTCATGGCGTTGCGCAGGGAGTCGTCGGTGAGAATATCGCGGGTCGTTACGCCATTCGTGGCTAAGTTTATCATTGCCAATGCCGACTGCCGCGCCATATCCAGCCAAATCGCCTGGCCCGAAGGCGCAAGCGCGGCATGGGGCAGGGACAGGCCGAGCGCTTCGCCCACCACCTGCGCGGTTGCCGCCGTGCCAAAGAACTGGCAGCCGCCGCCCGGTGTCGCGCAGGCCCGGCAGCCCATTTCCGCCACTTCCTTCAGCGTAATCAGGCCGTGCGCGAACCGCGCCCCGACCGTCTGGATTTTGCCCGCGTCCTCGCCGTTTTCCGCCGGCAGTGTGACGCCGCCCGGAACCAATACGCATGGTAAATCGCGCATGGCGGCCAGCGCCATCATCATCGCGGGCAAGCCTTTGTCGCACGTCGCCACGCCCAACACGCCCTTACGGTTGGGCAGGCTGCGTATCAAACGCCGGAACACGGTTGCCGCGTCGTTGCGGTAGGGCAGGCTGTCCATCATGCCGGTTGTACCCTGCGAGCGCCCGTCGCACGGGTCGGAACAGAACGCGGCAAACGGCAGGCAGTCGTTGGCGGACAGGGTTTCCGCTGCCGCCTGCATCAGCAGGCCCACTTCCCAATGCCCGGTATGGTAACCAAGCGCGACGGGCGAACCGTCCGGGTTCCTGATTCCGCCCTGCGTGGACAAAATCAGGAACTCTCGGCGATTTAATTGCTTCGGGTTCCAGCCCATGCCCGCGTTCTGCGACAGGGCAAAAATATCGCCGCTCGGTCGGTGCAGCAGCATGTCCGGCGTGACCGGCAGTTCGCCCATCGGCCCCCGCGCTTTCGTCTGCACGTCGTACAAATCCACTTCGCGCTTATCTGCTTCGCGCCCATCCACTTCATTTCGGGTTTTCATTACGTTATATTTCCCAATCCTCCAATTGGAGGTCTGACAGTCTGTAATATGTTTATTTTACCTTGCTTTGGCGGGAATGGTAAGCGTCTTTCTACGCCTGCTCCCCTTCGGCCTGCACTTCTTTAGGGAACACTTTCTCCCCTTTTGCCGCTCTTACAGGTGGATGTATTCACCGGCGCTGATATGTCTGCTTGCGTCCTGCAAGCGGTTCGCGCCATGCGCCGGAAAGCAAGACAGAGGGGAACGATCATCATGGGCGAGAACTTTAACGAGTTTGACAATCAAGTGTACAATGCGTCCCGGCGGCGGTTTTTGACAACAGCGGGAACGGGAATCGTGGCTGCGGGGCTGGCGGGCGAATGGGGGGTGCCCGCACTGGCGCAAAATGCGGGCGGGCAGGGCGCAAATCTGCCGCCGCCCATTCCTTTACAGCCGATTTCCGCGCCGACCGAGCGGGAAAACGAAAAGGCTCCCACCGCCCTGCCGCCGGACAAGCGCGCGGGCGTGGCGATTGTCGGTTTGGGCCGCTTGTCGCTGGAACAGATTTTGCCCGCGTTCGGGCAGTCCAAGCGCTGTAAGCCCGTCGCGCTCGTCAGCGGCGAACGCGCCAAAGCCGAGCAGGTCGCGCAGCAGTACGGCATCAAAGCGCAGAATATTTACGACTACAAAACCTACGACAGCCTGCGCGACAATCCCGACGTGGACTACATTTATATCGTGCTGCCCAACAGTATGCACGCCGAATATACGGTTCGGGGCGCGCAGGCCGGCAAGCATATCCTATGCGAAAAGCCGATGGCGACAAGCGTGAAGGAAGCGCAGCAGATGGTGGACGCCTGCAAAAAGGCGGATCGCAAACTGATGATCGCGTATCGCATCCAGTATGAGCCGTACAACCGCGCGATGCAGCAGATGGTACGGGGCGGGGATTTGGGCGCGGTGAAAGTGATCGAAATGGCGAACGGCCAGAATCAGGGCGGCGACCTGAACCAATGGCGGCTTAAGAAAGCCCTTGCGGGCGGCGGCAGCCTGCCGGACGTAGGCGTGTACTGCTTCAACACGGCCCGCTTCCTGACGGGCGAAGAGCCGACCGAAATCAGCGCGAATATGTATACCACACCCAACGACCCGCGCTTCCGGGAAGTGGAGGAAACCGTCAACTGGCTGATGCGCTTCCCAAGCGGGATACAGGCAGTGTGTTCGACGAGCTACGGCTGGCACGAGAATCGCTATTACCGCGTTTTGGGTTCGGAAAAGTGGGCGCAGATGAGTCCCGCGTTTTCCTACAGTGGCCTGCAAATGCAGGTAGGGCACAAGTCCAAAGACAACCCGCAGATGGAGATCATGGAAGAGCGGAAACTGGAACAGAAGAACCAATTCGCGCTGGAAATGGATCACATGGCCGAGTGCGTTCAGAGCGGTAAAACGCCCTACACGCCCGGCGAGGAGGGCTTGCAGGATCATCGCGTGATGGCCGCTATTTACGAAGCCGCCCACACTGGCCGCACCATCAAACTGCCCACTATCAGCAGCCTGGACACCTTTCGCGGCTCGCCTCCCGCCTCCAGCATGGGCTAAACGCCGCCTGCAAACTATCGCCTGAAACAGATAAAATCAATCTGCCTCGCGCCTTTCTCCATAGGCCAGACGGAGGAAGGCGGGGCGTTCCTCTGTTCCCCAAAGCATGTCATTGCAGGATACACTGCGGCCTAAATACGTGGGTAGTAACCGGTATATAAAATACCGGTTGTTAGGCCTACGGCCAACTGTCCTACGCTTGCTTTAGCAATGGGGTCAGGCGACTCCCTTTTCAGCCTTCGGCTGTCAGGCGGAATGTTGTCTGTGTCGGCTCTGCGTAGTTAAACATCTTGTGGTACACTATCACTATGAACACGAAATGTCTAAAGTACAGAATACTACCCACAAAGACGCAGGAGACGGCTCTTGGCCGTACTCTGGCGACGTGTCGGGACGTGTACAACAGCCTCCTCAACGAACGCAAACACGAGTATGAGGTTCACGGGGCGTGACCGTCTCGCTACGAACAGCAGAAACACTTTCCGCATTGGGCCAGAGAGTTCCCCGAAATCAAGGACGTGTTCAGCCAGGTGTTGCAGAACGTGGCGGTTCGGCTTGACATCGCGTTCACAGCCTTCTTTCGCCGTGTGCAGGCGGGCGAAACACCTGGCTTTCCCCGCTTCAAAGGCGAGGGTTATGATAGTTTCACCTATCCGCAATCCGGCTTCAAGGTAGGCGAGCCGTCCGTCTCCCTGTCCAAAATCGGAACCATCAAGGCAATCATGCACCGCCCCATAGAAGGACGGGTGAAAACCTGTACGGTTCGGCGGCACAATGACAAGTGGTATGTCTGCTTTGCCGTCGAAGTGGAGGAAGAACCGTTCGCGCCGTCTGAGGAAGCCATCGGCATAGATGTGGGCTTGAACCGGTGCGCGGCGCTTTCCAACGGCGAGATGATTGCCAACCCGCGTTTCTTCCACAAGGACGAAAAGGCGCTGGCGAAAGCGCAACGCAAACTCAGCAAGCACAAGCGTGGCACACAAGAACGCCGCAGAGCAAAGAAAGCGGTTCGCCGTATTCATGAATCGGCGTAAGGCAATGGGAACCAATCGGTATGGGGCAACATACCGTCTCTGGTATACCAGAGTAGAAGCCCCGGCGTTTACGCCTGGGGAGTTGTCATAAGTACGGTTTCTTCTCACCTATTTCTACAAACCTCTCGGTGAGCCAAGCCCAGCTACCACGCTCTTGTTTGGGCGAAATTTAGGTTTATACCGGGTCAGCACGATTGTACAATGTTTCGTTGCTTTGTTCATAAGGAGAGCTGCATGACAACCCTGAATGTTGCCGAGGCACACCCCGCCGATGTTTCCCATGCTACTAACGGGGCGCTGCAAACGTCGCAGGACATGCAGCCGCTGGATGCTGCGGAATTGCGGGCTATGAACGCCTACTGGCGCGCGGCCAATTACCTTTCCGTCGGGCAAATCTATCTGCTGGACAATCCCCTGCTGCGCGAACCGCTCACGCTTGCGCATGTCAAGCCACGCCTGCTCGGACATTGGGGCACAACGCCCGGCCTGAACTTCCTTTACGCTCACGTCAACCGCATTATTAAAAAGTATGACCTGAGCATCCTTAACATCACAGGGCCGGGACATGGCGGGCCGGGGATTGTCGCCAACACCTATCTGGAAGGCACGTATACCGAACGGTTTCCCAACATCACGCAGGACGCGGAAGGAATTCACAAACTGTTTCGGCAGTTTTCGTTTCCGGGCGGGATTCCAAGCCACTGCGCCCCGGAAACGCCCGGTTCCATCCACGAGGGCGGCGAATTGGGCTACTCCCTCAGCCATGCGTATGGAGCCGCGTTCGACAATCCCGACTTGATTGTTGTCTGCACGATTGGCGACGGCGAAGCGGAAACCGGGCCACTGGCGGCAAGCTGGCACGGCAACAAATTTCTCAATCCCGTTGGAGATGGAGCCGTGCTGCCGATTCTGCACCTGAACGGCTATAAAATCGCCAATCCCACCCTGCTTGCCCGCATGAGCGACGCGGAACTGGAACATTTATTTCTCGGCTATGGCTACAAGCCCTACTTTGTGGAGGGCGATGAGCCGGAACACATGCACCAGTTGATGGCCGCGACTCTGGATACAATCGTTGGCGAAATCAAAGCCATACAGCGCAAAGCGCGGGTTGAGGGCGACACGTCGCGCCCGCAGTGGCCGATGATCGTCATGCGAACGCTCAAAGGCTGGACGGGGCCGAAAACGGTAGACGGTAAGAAAACCGAAGGGTTCTGGCGCTCCCATCAAGTCCCGATGGAGGACATGAGCAAGCCGGAGCATCTGCAAATACTGGAAGACTGGCTGAAAAGCTACAAGCCCGAAGAACTTTTTGACGCGAACGGTACGCTTCTGCCCGAACTCGCCGCGCTTGCGCCGCAGGGCGAACGCCGTTTGGGGGCCACGCCCTACGCTAATGGCGGGTTATTGCTCAAAGACCTGCATCTGCCCGATTTTCGCGCGTATGCCGTAGATGTTTCCGCGCCGGGCACGACCAATGCGGAAGCCACGCGCATCATGGGGCAATTCCTGCGCGACGTGATGAAGCAGAATCTGGAAAGCCGCAACTTCCGCGTTTTGTCGCCCGATGAAAACAATTCCAACCGCCTGAATGCTGTTCTGGACGCTACCAATCGGGCGTGGGAAGAAGAGGTTTACGATTACGATGATCATCTGGCGCGGGACGGGCGCGTGATGGAGATTCTGAGCGAGCATACCTGTCAGGGCTGGCTGGAAGGCTATCTGCTGACGGGGCGGCACGGTTTTTTTTCCTGTTATGAGGCATTTATCCACATCGTAGACAGCATGTTCAACCAACACGCCAAGTGGCTCGAATCGTCCCGGCACGTTCCCTGGCGCCGCAATATCGCGTCCCTCAACTACCTGCTCACGTCGCACGTCTGGCGGCAGGACCACAACGGCTTTTCGCATCAGGACCCCGGCTTTATTGACCATGTGATGAACAAAAAGCCGACAGTGGTGCGGGTCTATTTACCGCCCGACGCCAACACCCTGCTGTCCGTGACGGATCACTGTTTGCGCAGCCGGCAGTATGTGAACGTGATTGTGGCGGGCAAGCAGCCGGCCTTGCAGTATCTGAACATGGACGCGGCCGTTCTGCACTGTACGCGGGGCATCGGGATGTGGGAATGGGCAAGCAACGATCCTGACGGTGAGCCGGATGTGGTTCTCGCCTGCGCGGGTGACATACCCACGCTGGAAATCCTCGCCGCGACAAGCATTTTGCGCCAGAACTGCCCCACCTTGAAAATGCGGGTCGTCAACGTGGTAGACCTGATGAAACTGCTGCCCAACACCGAACATCCGCACGGCCTGAGCGACAGCGATTTCAACGCCCTGTTCACGCCCAACAAGCCCGTGATTTTCGCGTATCACGGCTACCCATGGCTGATTCATCGCCTGACCTATCGCCGCGTCAACCACGCCAACATCCATGTGCGCGGCTACAAGGAAAACGGCACGACCACCACGCCTTTCGATATGTGCGTCCTCAACGAAATTGACCGCTTCCATCTGGCAATGGATGTCATAGACCGCGTTCCTTCCCTCGGATATCGCGCGGCTACGCTCAAGCAAATGCTGCAGGACAAACTGATCGCCCACAATCATTATATCCGGGAGCGCGGCGTAGACATGCCGGAAGTCCACGACTGGCAATGGCCGCACTGATTTTTGCAGCGAGACGAACTTTTGCAGCGAAAAGGGAGGCTCTAACGGACGCGGGTACAAACTATCGTTTTCCCGTCAGCAGGCGCGCGAGGTCGGGACGGCCTAACTTCGCCGTCGTTTCATAAAAGCCGCTTTCTTGCTGCCGGAGCAGCGCAAACAGTGTTGGTTCCGCCAGCTTCGTTCGCCGGATGAGGGTAGAAGCTAACGCTGATGTTTGCCTATAAGGGTTCTTACAGCGCAATAATTCAGAGTTCGATAACCTGCCCGTCGTAGGCGAGTTCGACGTTGGGAGGACATTCCGCGTTGGCGGCGTCGTGGTCGAAGTGGTGGGACAGGTGCGTGAGCAGGGCGCGTTTGGGCTGGAGTTCGGCGATGATTTCCAGCGCCTGATAAAAGCCGAAGTGCGTGGAATGGGGTTCGTAGCGCACCGCGTCTAAAATCAGCAAATCCAGGCCGCGCAGTTTAGCCATCGAATCCGGCGGAATAAAATTAACATCGGTGCAGTACGCGAAACTGCGGGCGGAAGTATGCGGCGTTTGGGGCTGGTCGAAGCGGTAGGAAAGAACGGGCAATTTGCCGTGCATCACATAGAAGGAGTGGATGTCAAGCCCGAACAGAGGAAATTCCGCGTCCACTTCATGCAGCGACAGGCGCGGCTTGCCCCCGCCTAACTGCCCCGTGTCTCGAAAGATGTAGGGATAAATGCGGCGTATCTCGTTGAGCGTGGCCGGATCGCCGTATACAGGAATCTCCACGTCGTACAGGTCGTTGAAGCGGCGCATGTCGTCCAAGCCCATGACGTGATCGGCGTGGGTGTGCGTGAACAGCACGGCGTCCACCTTGCGCAGCCCGAACGTCAGGGATTGCAGCCGCAGTTCCGGCGTAGTATCTACGAGAATGGTTTGCTCGCCCGCGTGTCCGGCAGCGTTGCTCTGCGGCGTAGTCGTCACGGCAATAGAGGAGCGAAACCGCTTGTTTTTGGGGTTGGAAGATTGGCAGACGGCGCAATCACAGCCAATCATAGGAACGCCATGCGACGTGCCACTTCCTAAAACAGTTATTTTCAAAACATTCTCTGTTTAATGTGTTCCCCTTCTCCTAACTTTGGGAGAAGGGGCCAGGGGTTGGGGGCGTTTTATTTTCAAATGGTAATCACCCGTCCTGTTGTTGCCGATTCGTATGCCGCTTCCACCACTTCCACGACATGCGCGCCGTGTTCGCCGGGCGAAAACAGCTTGCCCCGCCCCTGAATGGTGTCTACAAAATTGGTGATCGGGCCGGGTACGGGCAGCAGGTCGGCCTCCTTGAAGCGGCGATGTTCCTGTCCGTGAAACATAATGTCGGTATCGAAGTCGAACCCGCTTACGGTCACGGTTCCGCCTGTTGCGCCATAAACGTTGCGAACGCGGCGCGTAGGCATTTTGCTGTCGCCGATACTTGTAATCGTTGCCGTCGCGCCGTTGTCCATTTCCAGACTGAGCGACACGCGCAGGTCGGTGGGCGTGGTATCCATCAGGGCGGACACCCGGCGGGCGCGTAATCCCGTTACCCACAGCAATTGTGAAACCAGATGCGAACCGCCGTCCTGAAAATAGCCGCCACCGTTGAGTTCCGGGTCGGCGCGAAACAGGGTTGGCGGCACGACGCCCACGCCGCTTGTCGGCATGGGCGCGCGCCCGAAGACGAATTCCGCGTTGCCCGTCCAGTAGATCGCGGCGGCTTCCAACGCGCCCATCTTTTCGTCTTTGAGCGCGCGGCGTATCTGATGGCAGTGCGCCCAGAACGGCGGGTTGAGGGCGACTCCGAGTTTGAGATTGCGCTCGTTCGCCAGCGTGACCAATTTGCGCGCGTCCTCGCTACGCACGGTCATAGGCTTTTCCAGCAGAACATGCAGCCCGGCTTCCAGGGCGGCCTGCGCCATTTCAAAATGCAGGGAGTTGGGGGTGGCGATTAAAACGGCGTCCAATTCCGCGTGGGCCAGCATCTCCTGCCAGTCGGCATACGCCTGTTCGTTCGGCACATGGAAGTGCGCCGCCATCGCCGCCCGCGCGTCCGCGTCCCGGCGGCACAGCGCGGCCACCTGCACATGCGGGTTGTTGACGGCTTCGGGCAAATGCCGCCGCGACACGAACGACCCCGCGCCCAGCACTCCCAAACGAACCGGCTCCTGTGCCGCTCCGTCCGCCTGCTTCATCGCTGTTCCCGCATCCGTCATAGCGCGCTCCTTTTGTTTATTTTAGCAACACCTGAACACCTGAACACCTGAACACCCAACACCTGAATCATTCGAGCGCGTTCAAAATCGCCAGGCTGGCGCTCGTTCCCAAGCGGTTCGCGCCCGCTTCGATCATGGCTAAGGCCGTTGGCAGGTCGCGGATGCCGCCCGCCGCTTTTACGCCGCACCGCGCGCCCGCAATGCCGCGCAGCAGGCGGACGTCTTCAACGGTTGCGCCATGCGAAGCGAAGCCCGTTGAGGTTTTCACGAACGCCGCGCCGCTTGCCGCCACCATTTCGGTTACGCGCTTTTTTTCTTCGTCCGTCAGCAAGGCGCACTCGATAATGACTTTGACTGCCGCGCCCGCTTGCGCCGCCACCTGAACGACGCTTTGTATATCGTTTTCAACCGCCTGCCACATTTGCGACTTCACCGCGCCGATGTTAATGACCATATCCAGTTCGTTCGCGCCTTGCCGCATCGCTTCCTCGGCCTCGAATACTTTCACTGCCGTCGCGTTCGCGCCGTGCGGAAACCCGATGACCGTACACACCAGAACGCCGGTATCTTCCAGTTCCGCCGCGCACAGCCCGACCCAACACGGCTGTACGCACACGGACGCGAATTTGTGCTGCCGCGCTTCCGCGCAAAGCTGCTGTATCGCCGCAAGGGGCGCGTCCGGCTTCAGCACCGTATGGTCAATCATGGCGGCAAGTTCCTGAGCGTTCAAAACCGATCTCCTGCTTCCGGGTATGGTCAACCCGCGTAGAAAATTCTTATTTGGTTGCTTGCTTTAAGGCGCGGACGTATTCGCGGATGTGGACAATCAAATCGGGCGATTCGCGCTCCCGGTGAATCAGGTCCACGAGGGAACTGCCGACAACCACGCCATCCGCAATCGCGCTGATGCGCCGGACGTGTTCCGGTTGGGAAATGCCAAAGCCCACGCACACGGGGAGCGAAGACGCGGCTTTGATGCGCGTCACCACATCCGTCAATTCTGTGGGTACATCCTGCCGCGCGCCCGTCACGCCGGTACGCGACACGCAGTACAGAAAGCCGGACGACAACTGCGCAACCGTTCCGATGCGGGCCGGAGTGCTTGTCGGGGCAAGCAGGAAGACCGTATCCAGATCGTTCGCCTGCGAAATGCGCTTCCAATCGCCGGACTCTTCGGGCGTCAGGTCGGTGACGATATGGGCATCCGCGCCCGCGTTTTTGGCGTCTTGCGCATACGCTTCCAGCCCGTAGCGCAGCAGAGGATTGTAATACGTCATTAAAATCAGGGGCAAATCCGGCGCGGCCTGCCGGACCTGACGTACCACGTCCAGCGTTTTGCGCGTGGTCATGCCGCCGCCCAGCGCGCGCTGCGACGACGCCTGTATGCTCGGCCCGTCGGCAAGGGGATCGCTGAACGCAATGCCGATTTCGACAGCATCCGCGCCCGCTTCGCCCAATGCGACGATGATTTCCGCCGCGCGCTCAAACGACGGATCGCCCGCCGTAACAAAGCACACCAGCGCCTTTTCGCCCCGCGCCTTCAATTGTTCAAACCGTTCCGAAAGTCGCGTCAAATCAGTACCTCATCTGAGAGAGTTTCCTCAAAATGCAACTCCTGTTCACTATGTTTTGCAGACGCAAACCCATTTTGAGGCGCGGGCATTTCAACTTGTGTATGTTTGTGCCGCTTTTGGTAATCTTTTAGGTCTGCGCGCAACTTGTAGTAGCTGTTCCAACCGTTTACATCGCCTGCCGGCAACATGCGGGGAAGCCAGTACAAGGCCATGTCAACCGCTTCGGGAGTATCCTGCAATGATTGGTTCAGCAAGTAGATAACACGTTTGAATCCTAAATGAGGCGCAACAGTCTCCAGCCAGTTGTGGATGGAACTTGCGTCAGCTTGCTGCAATCCTTGATGCAGGAGAGTGACAAAGTTTTTGTTGTCTCTTAAACAGGTATGTGCCAGTTGCAAACCTACGACAACGTGTTTGCGTAAAGCCTGCTGAATGTACTCAAATCGTTCCGCCTCAGGCATTTGCCGTAACAGCGAGGCTAATTCTCGTTCGCGCTGTGTATCACGCCGTCTGCCAATGTAATCTTCAAGCTGCAGTTCCATGATCACCCTCACTCTTCTGGCAAACCCCTTGTTGAGACACGGTGAAACCTATTTGTGGCTTCTGGCAAACTCCTCCTGTGGAACAACTGCCCACGAATTCCAGCCATTTTCCGTTTCTGTACTCCAGAAGCGCGCTTGAAAACAGCAGGACATCGTGAGGACGTAAGTTTCGGAACCAAGTGCTCACCATTTCATATCTCTATGAACTGCTGAGGGCTATGCCAGTTCCAGTTCCTTGATGACGGTGTTCATGTCTTTATCGCCCCTGCCGGAGCAGTTTACAATCACGACGGTTTTGGGCGTGAGCAGGTTTTGGGCTTTCATTTTTTCCAGATACGCGAAGGCGTGAGCGGTTTCCAGAGCGGTGATAATGCCTTCGTTGCGGGCCAGCCATTGCAGGGCGTTGAGGGCGTCGCTGTCCGTCACCGCAACATATTGGGCGCGCTGCGTGTCTTTAAGATAGCTGTGTTCCGGTCCGACGCCGGGATAATCGAGTCCGGCGGAAATGGAGTGCGAGGGCGCGACCTGCCCGTCCGCGTCCTGAATCAAATAGCTGGCCGAACCCTGAAACACGCCGGGCGTCCCGGCTGTCAGGGGAGCGCAATGCCGCCCGGTTTCAATGCCTTCGCCCGCCGCTTCAATGCCGATCAGTTTGACATTTGTATCCTGAACGAAGGGGTAAAAAATACCCATCGCGTTGGAGCCGCCGCCCACGCAGGCCAGAATATAGTCCGGTAAGCGCCCTTCCCGGTTCTGAATTTGCTGCCGCGCTTCGCGGCCAATCACAGACTGAAAATCGCGCACGAGCATCGGGTACGGGTGCGGGCCGACAACCGAGCCGATGATGTAATGCGTGTTGCGCACGTTTGTCACCCAATCGCGCATGGCCTCATTCGTCGCGTCTTTCAGCGTTTTCGTGCCGCTCGTGACCGTAATCACCCGCGCGCCCATCAGTTTCATGCGGCTGACATTGAGCGACTGCCGATGCACGTCTTCCTCGCCCATGTACACGTCACATTCCAGGCCGAAGCGGGCGCACACGGTTGCCGTCGCCACGCCATGCTGCCCCGCGCCGGTTTCGGCAATGATGCGCGGCTTGCCCATGCGCCGCGCCAACAATATCTGGCCGACGGTGTTGTTAATTTTGTGCGCGCCCGTGTGGCACAAGTCCTCGCGCTTCACGTAGATTTTGGCGTTGTAAAGCTGCGAAAGGCGTTCCGCGAAATACAGCGGGGTCGCGCGTCCGACGAAATCGCGCAGGTAGCCGTCCAATTCTATTTGAAACGCAGGGTCGGACTGGGCTTTGGCGTACTCGGCGGACAGTTCATCCAGCGCGGGGATCAGCGTTTCCGGCACAAAGCGCCCGCCGTGCGCGCCAAAGCGTCCATTCGCGTCGGGCACGAGGCCGGCCCATGCGGACGGGGCGGGCAAGTCGGCGGCAAGGACGGATTCAAGCGCGTTCTCAACAACCATGTTGGCGGCAGAAAACTCGGCGGAAACGGCGGGAGCGGCGTAAGTGTCGGGCATAATCGGGTAACTCCTGAAAAATAGGGCTGTTTGTAGCTCCACAAGCGCGGCGCGGCAAACATGCCCTCATTATACTCTGCATTGGCGGCAAATGCCAGAACGCCCGAACACCCTTCTTAGGGTAAAATACGTTTATGGCACACAATAATCAACTACAGCTTCCTGATGCAGAGGTGGAAACACATTACGTCAGTACGCGCGTGTGGCAAACCGCGCGCCCGCGTATTCTGATCGTGGCGTGTTCCGATGGGCGCTACCAGCAAAGCCTGGACGAGTTTCTCAACAATCATCTGGACATCACCCATTATGACCGCCTTTACGCGCCGGGCGGGCCGGGCGCGCTGGCTTCCTCCACGCTGTCCTATTTTCGCGGCGAACAGTTTCGCCAGGAGTCCGCGTTTCTGGTGGACGCGCACGGACTTGGAAGAGATTATTTTTATTTTTCACGGCCCCGCGCCTAAAACGGGGCCACCGGAAGCGACATGCGCGGATTACCGCCGCAAAATGCTGTGGGCCGACACGCAGGAGATTTATAAGCAGCAGGAAGCGGATTTGCAGGAAGCGGTACGGGCGGTGCTGAAGGCCAACAAGGATATTCTGATAAGCGCGTTCCGGGCGGAAGTGAGAGCCGATATGCGGGTAGAATTCGTTCCGCTGAAGGTTGGCGAATAACAAAGCGTATAAGATCGGCTGGCTTGTTTGCGCGTCAAGGATGGTTTTACATGAATACCGTTCCGGCTCATAGCGTTGTTCGTTGTTGTATGCAGCACCTCGGAGGGCAGTTTGGGGTTCGTAAATCTAGAACTTCTCGAACCAGCGGGAAGCCCAACTCTTGCAAACGGGAAGTCCTGCAAATCCATCGGGAAACGGGTAGGTAGAAAAAAAGATATGTAGAGGCATCGTCGAAATCTTGGCAATACAGCGCTTCCAGCCCGATGTCTCGTTGTGTCTGGTTGTAGGAGAGAGGTGTCGTGGCCTCCGCAGCGTCAGGGCGAACGGGAGGGGTGAAACATAGGCTTTGCACCTCCCTTCCTGTACGGATCGTACTTGTCTATCTAGTAGACACTTATACTGTATAGACAGGCAGTGTGGGGCAAAGGTTTCCATTTTTCTACCTTGTTCGGCTCTTTTTTTATCTGTTTTTCTGTTTCTTTATTTGGCTGGATTGTTGCTGTTGGCATAGTGGGGGAATTGGGAGGAGACGCTTGCTTGATGTCTGTAACTCTATCACTTCCCAGCGGGCACAAGAGGTTGTGTCCCTGCGTTCGGGAATTTATACTTTTACAGATCTTTAACAGGATGCGCTTTTGCAAATGCAGGCGGAAGGGCATAAGCGGCTGGAATCGTTTTTGTTTGAGCCGTATGTTTCCCGCGCCGCAGCAATGCTGTGGTAACGACAACACGACTTTTGATGGTGCTATGCTGTTTGAAAATGAGGCGATGCGACTGATACAGACTATCAATATTTTGTTTGTAGAGTGTATAACGTGAGAAAAGGAGTGAGAAAAGTTGTCCAGAGATGATTTTGACAAAAAAATAGTTTTAGTTCTTGCTCAACGTGCGGCGTACCAGTGCAGCAATCCTGATTGCCGACGCTTGACCATCGGCCCACATACTGATCCCCAAAGATCTCTGACTCATGGCATTGCTGCTCATATCTGCGCCGCAGCCCCAGGAGGCCCACGGTTTGATGTTAATCAGACACGCGATGAGCGAAAAAGTATCTACAATGCAATTTGGGTTTGTCATAACTGCAGCGATATCATTGATAAGGACGAGATTGCCTATACTGTGTCGCTTCTGCAAGAATGGAAACATCGGCATGAGGAATTCGTTCGATCTGGAGGATGGCAGACTAATTCTAGTTTTCAAGTAGTGCAAGAATCCAATCGGCTTCTCACTGGAGTAAGTGAGCAAATATCGCGCCTCGTAAGTATCAGTGATACAGGCAAACCCGATATGGGTAGCGAACAGGCATGGCATCAGCGTATTGATGTCCCGCGTAATCTTCTGCTAGAAGGGCAATACCAAGCTGCCCGCCCTCTGCTCTTAAACCTACACTCAGAAGCCCAATCTAGCCAACTCTCACCAGCCGTATTGTCGCGGATTGCCAACAATCTAGGCGTATGTGCACTCGGCGTTGACGAATTTGAACAGGCTCAAATCTACTTTCGAGAAGCTCTAAAACAGGAGCCGAATAGTGCTAAGACGCTCTCCAACCTTGCTATGGTCGCGCTTATGCAAGGTAGCTTTGAACAGGCAATTGAACTTAGCAACCAGGCATGGGAGAAAGATAGCAGTGATCCCAACGTACTCGGTGTTTATTTACAAGCATTAAACTTAAATGGCCGCAGCGTAGAGGCTCAACAACTTCTACGTGATCACGCATGGGCGTTAGAGCGAGACGAATGCGCCGCTCCAATTGCCGTCATCAAACGGGATGCAGATAACTTTGATGAGGCAGAAATTTTCGCTCGACGGGCTTTGAAGACGCACCCTAACGACGCCCAAGCGTACATGCTGCTGGCAAGTATTCTCGTGTCTTCAGTTCAAAACGAATTAGGAACATTGGTCGGGCCGTACCCACATTTGTCGCAAGCTATGATTGCTGACTTAGAAGGGATAGAGCAATTATATTGCGCCTCCGTAAGGTTGTGTGAGCAACAAGGTAATTATACTTCTTTACATTCGGCATTGGTAAGCCGCGCCGGAGTACGTAAACTGCTGAACCGTATAGAAGAAGGTCTGCAAGATTGCGAACAGGTATTACGCTCAGAGCCATCTCACCCTGGTGCGTTGGAGAACAAAGCACGTATCCTTTTAGGCAGTGATCGCTTTAATGAAGCAATAACCTGCCTTGAAGCGATACTGAACCTTTCTGCTAGTGAAGTATCTACCCATAAAAACAACGATGTGCCGCAACAAGAACACTTTACTGTGCAGACCCTTTTGGCTGCGGCGTATACTGAAATCGGACAACATGCGAAAGTACCTCCTTTACTCGCTTCCATTTGGCAACCTTGTGTTAATGACGTTAACCAACTTGCTGTCGCCGAACTTTTGTTGATCTCCTACACCGAATTAGGCAATACTCAGGAAATTGCAGATATCCTTCGTTGTCTGGAACAGGCATTTCCCAATACTCCCCGTGCTTTGGCAGTAATAGCGGAACATTTCGTGCAAGCAGGCGATCTGTCACAAGCTATATGCCTCTATGAACAAGCCGTAGTGCATTGCTCTAATGATTTA
Organism: uncultured Chthonomonadaceae bacterium; assembly: GCA_963835065.1. Classification (GTDB taxonomy): domain Bacteria; phylum Armatimonadota; class Chthonomonadetes; order Chthonomonadales; family Chthonomonadaceae; genus CAWFQB01. Next base: position 22,300 of record CAWIEK010000003.1, read on the forward strand.
CACCGTCAGTTTACGCTAAGACTAGCTTATCTGCACTATTCCACGCAGAATTATCTCCAAGCTTCTACGTTGTTCGCCCCACTAGTAGACACAAGTAGAGACAATCAAGATTTTCGCTATTACATTCTCTGCCTCTACAATGGCGGGAACTTTATTCAAGCTCTGCATTGTGCCCAAATGTATCGAAGAGTGGCTGGAGCCAAACGTGTAATTGCAGAGATAGAGGGCGCTTTGCTGGATAAGATTGGGAATCTCCCTGCTGCTAAAGAGGTTTGGCAACAGTTAATTGCTGCCGAACCATCCTGCCCTTCTTACATATTCCACTTAGCATCAGTGGAAATGCGCTCTGGGCTTCGCCAGCAAGCGCGCGAAACACTACTAAAAATACACTTGGAAGACATCAAAGATAATGCCCCTTTGTTGCTGCATGTTGCACGATTACGGGCCACTCTAAAGATGAGGGACGTACTCGTCTTTGCGTATCGCGCGCGTCAAATTTCTCACGGCGATGCCGAAGTATATGGAACTTACGTGAGTCTCTGCCTTGAGGCAGGAGCAGAAGAAACTACTGCTGCAACAATAGCCCCTGAATTTGTGCGGGTGGGAGATGCTGTGCATCTGCAGCGCAAAGGCACAACAACCGTCTTTGTGATTTTGGAAGAAGGTCCGCTTCACGCAGAGCGGGGAGAGTTGCATAAAGATAGTCCGCGCGCCAAAGAGTTGCTCGGAAAGCGTAAAGGGGAAACCGTTTCTTTTGACAGTGGCATGATGGGCAAACAGGAGTATCTGGTAACAGAGATCATGAGCAAGTTTGTTTATGCCAGTCGTGAAACGTTGCATCTTCTGCAAACAGGTATTCTTCAGATACCAAGCATGTACGCGGCTGATGTGACAGATCCAGACTTTGTACCGAGTTTTTTAGATAGCCTAGAACAACGCTCTAAACACACACAACAAGTTTTTGCTGCTTATAAGCAACAGCCGCTAACAGTAAGCGTATTAGCAGGGCTTCGTCACCGTTCCGTCATAGAGACATGGTGCGCGTTGACACAAGTGCCTTCTGAACGTCTGTTTGCTTTTAATGGCACAGAAGAAGATGTAGAAGTTCAAGCGAACGTACTCGCTATGGCAAAGACAATCGCCTTAGACATGACAGCTGTATTGACCATTATCCATCTTGGTATTGAAGACCTTGTTGCAAAACGTTTTGACACGATTTTAGTAGTCCAAGCTGTATTAGATGAATTGCATCAGGAAGAACACGATCTTTCCGGTATGGAACCTTACGCGACAATGGGCAGCAGTCAAGGACAGGGTTACTTTCTGGAACTCCCCCGCGGACATACATTGCCGCGCCGTGAGTTTGTCCAACGCACTCTACGCTTCATTACAACGGCTACAAAGATTATGGGAGTTGAAGGACTAGCCGGAGTTGACAAGGAAAAAGAGGAAGTATTAGGGTGTGCGGCAATTGCTTCCATCCTGCTAGCAAGCGAGCAAGACGTTCCTTTGTATACAGATGACATGCGTATGAAACAGCTTGCTCAACACGAATGGCATGTCAGCGGATTTGATACTCAGGCACTTCTAACAAACCTGCACCAGCATACGGTGGTAGCAGACGATCCCTACTACAAGATGCTTGCAAAACTCGCGCAGTCTAACTACCACTTTGTTCGCTTCAATGCAGCAGGATTGCTCTCAATTTTGGAGCAAAACGCGATGTCTGTAAACGCCGAAGTGCGTAGTGCATTCAGTTCCTTCCGGGGGCCGGATTGTGCAGATGATGCCGCCCTAAACGTCCTTGCAGTTTTGATCTCTAAGGTATGGCATAAGAACCTGATGGATCATCAAAAAACGTTTGTATTGGACCTTGTTCTGGAAACACTCATAACCGGACGAACAATGAAGATGCTACAGTCTTTTATGATACATCTAAGACCAAGTTTCAAGTTTACTTCGTTTTATCTCTATGACATACAGAAACATATAGCATTATGGCAGCGACAACGTTTAGTATAGGGCATTTTACATGGATTGAAGGAGGGGTGTGTATACTACAGAAGCCATGCGAACCAAATGGAAACTGTTTATAACAGTGGCAACAGTGGCGGCGCGCTCATTGCGCTGACGGGTTGACGGGGCAGGCGCAAAATAAAGGACGTTCCACCATGCCGCATTACGTCCATCTGGCGCGTGAAGCGATTGTGTCGCCGCAGGTGGTGGCGTCGGGGATGTGGATTTGGCAGCGTAGTCACTGGAAGACCAGCACGTTCTTGTGTTTCGCATGGATATTGGTGAATGCGTTCCGGGCGGAAGTGGAAGCCGGCAGGCGGGTAGAATTTATTCCGCTGAAGGTTGAGGCAATGTGAGTTGAAATTAGAAGCGTGATGCCATGCCGTCAAAGCAATAACCGAGTTTGAAGCCGTTGTCAAAGCTTCAAAGCGTCCCGCCGCAATTATGGGCAAGCTGGAGCTACGAGCAGGCAGGAAAGCAGGGTAAAGATGCGTAAAGAACAAGTGCTTGGCGATCTTATTTTCGTGATACACGAGTTTCTGACGGCTGAGGAGTGTGATGCTTATATTGTGGTCAGTGAGCAGGAAGGGTATGGCGACGCGCCCATTATGATGGGCGGCAAGCCGATTCTGCTGAAGGACGTGCGCAACAATGAGCGCGTGATTTATGACAATGTTGATCTGGCGGCGCGATTGTTCGAGCGCGCCGAGCCGTTTCTGCCCGCGCAACGCGGCAAATGGCGTCTCATCGGGCTGAACGAGCGCTTCCGCTACTATCGCTACGACCCCGGCCAAACGTTCGCGCCGCACTACGATGGCAGTTTCCGGCGCGGGAATGGCGAGGAAAGCCTGCTCACGTTGATGATTTATCTCAATGACGGCTATGAGGGCGGCAACACGAAATTCTACCATGATGATGACCGCCTGAAAGCCAATATCGTTCCCCGGCAGGGCATGGCGCTGATTTTCGATCATCTCAACGCACGAGGGCGCTCCTGTCGTCAGTGGGCGCAAGTACGTCCTGCGCACGGATGTTATGTACAGGCCCTCGTAGCCAATAGATTGTACTCAATTTTGGTTGACATTATTGGCTTAAACCGGCTATAATATGACCGGTTTCGTCTTCTAATGTCACAATGATAAAGTCTGGAAAAATCGAATCGGATGTTTTTTTTGCGACTCACCCGGTGTTCACGGCTAAGGATTATGATTTTTTTCTAGCCATGAGGAGCGGTCTCTCAGTCGTGAGCGCCGAGGCGCGTCAAACGCTTCTAAGACATCACTTGAAGCGGCAGAAAATTTTGCGTATCCGCCGTGGGCTTTACGCTTCAGTTCCTGCCGGGCAAAAGCCCGACTCATATCCTGTTGATACGTACCTTGTCGCTGCCCATCTGACTGAAGATAGCGTCCTTGCCTATCATACCGCTTTGTCCCTGCATGGCCTTGCGCAATCCTTACGGGAAGAACGGGTGAGCATTTCGGCAGAAACCGCTTCAAGCTCCTTTCGCTTTCGAGGCATCCTTTACCGTACCCTTCGTCCACCGACAACGCTTCCTGCCGGGGAATCGCTTCACCTGGGCGTTGAAACTATGGACAGACAGGGAACCTGTGTACGCCTCACTTCTATTGAGCGCACACTCGTAGATGCCTTTGACCGCCTCACGCTCAGTGGCGGATGGGAAGAAATCTGGCGTTCCCTGGAAGGTTTGGACCTTTATCTGGATTTTGCCCTTATTACGCGCTACGTTGCCCTCCTGGACAACGCGACAACAGCCGCCAAAGTGGGTTTTTTTCTGGAAAGTTTTCGGGAGCGGCTACAAGTTCCGCCTGCCGTTATCGAAGTCTTAAAACGCCAATCTCCAAAGCAACCCCACTATGTAGAGCGAAACCGACGAGGAGATGCCCGTTTGGTTACAGGATGGAATCTTTTAATCCCCACAAACCTTGAAATAATGCGTTTGCCCGCAGAAGATACGGATGAGGATATGTCCTTTATGAGACTTTCCCGACAGAGCCTTGAAGCCGAAGCCGCCGCAACCGGCTTTCGTCCTGAAGTGCTGGAAAAAGTGTTCCTCTTACTCGACCTGTTGGAAGCCATCAATGCGAATCCTGATCTTTCCGGTAAATTTGCTCTTAAGGGAGGCACTGCGCTCAACCTCTTTGTTTTCGATGCGCCGCGCCTTTCCATTGATATTGATTTGAACTATGTCGGTGCTGAAGACCGGGAAACGATGCTTCAAGAACGGCCCGTACTCGAACAAACTATTGCGCTTATCGCCCGTCGCCTGGGACTCACGCCGCAGACGCCCAAAATAGAACACGCAGGCATAAGCTGGTCGCTCCGCTACGAAAGCGTCCTCGGTCAGAGGGACAACATCAAGATAGACATTAACTACCTTTACCGCGTTCCTTTATGGCCGCCGCAGAAAAAGGAAAGCAGGCGTCATTGGAGCGCGACAGGCGCAAAACATAGTGGTACTGGACGACTATGAACTCGCCGCCGGGAAACTTGCCGCGCTTATCGCCCGCCGCACCAGCCGTGACCTCTTTGACGCGCATAAGCTTTTGGTACGAATGGGACTGAAAGGGGAGAAACTCCGATTGGGGTTCGTAGTATACGGAGCGATGAACATTGAAGACTGGCGAACTGTATCGGTTTCGGATATAGAGCCGGCGAGTGCAAGACCTGGACGCCTATCTTCTTCCGTTGCTTCGCGCAGAAGTTGTTGAGGCATTCGGGCAGCCCTCCGCAGCGTGGGGTGAGCGGCTGGCGAATGAATGTCGCGCGGCCCTCGGCGTTGTACTGCCGCTTCATGAGAATGAGATGCGCTTTCTAAACAGGCTTCTTGCGGACGGTGAATTAGAGCCGGAACATCTGACATCGGACGAAGAGATCATGGAGCGAATTCGCAGGCATCCCGCTCTTTTGTGGAAGCGGCTTAATGTCCGCAAGCACTTCAATCTGGATGGTTAAGGAGAGAAGACAATGACGAAAATTGGCGCGAATGACAAAATCGTGATCGGGCTGATCGGTTGCGGCGGCATGGGGGCGCAGAACATGCGTACCCTCATGGACAAGCCTGAAATCAGCGTGGCCGCGCTGTGTGATGTGGATAAGGACCGGATGCCCGGTGATATTGCCGACGTGACCAAAAAGTACGGCAAAGCGCCCGACCTGTATTCCGACTATCGCAAGATGCTGGAGCGCAAGGACATTGACGCCGTAATTGTCGGCACACCGGATAACTGGCATGCCCTGAACCTGATTCATGCGGTGGAAGCGGGCAAGGACGCTTACTGCGAAAAGCCCATTTCGCATGACATTGTGGAAGCGAAAAGCATGGATGCGGCGGTACGGCATCACAAGAAAATCGTGCAGGTCGGGACGTGGCAGCGCAGCACGAGTGAGTTTACGAGCGCGGTGGCGTATGTTCGTTCGGGCAAATTGGGCAAAATCGTGGTTGCGCGGGCGTGGAAAACCGATGATGCGCAGGTCGGTCACGTCGCGCCTTCCACGCCGCCCGCCAATCTGGATTACGATATGTGGACGGGGCCGGCCGCCCTGATCCCCTACGCGCCCAACCACGTTCATAGTAATTGGCGCTGGTTCCTCAACTACGGCACGGGCATGACGGGCGATTGGGGCGTTCACATGATGGACATCGCCCTGCTCGGCATGACGCCCAATACGGATATGCCCATGCCCAACGAAGTCTCGTCCTTCGGCGGCAAATTCGCGTATCCCGCTGATGACCGCACGGCTCCCGACACGGTGCAAACCATTATGCGCTTCACCAACCCGGATTTCGTGCTGCACTGGCAGACGGGACGCGATTTCCCCGGCAGGCCGGATCACGGCACGGAATGGGTCAGCGCGGACGGCAGAACCGTGCGCGTGTGGCGCGGCGGATGGGAGATTCTCGATCCCAAAGGCGAGCAGTTGCCCAAAGAGCGCGCGCCTGCCACCAACGACCACTGGCAAAACTGGATTGACTGCGTGAAATCCCGCGAACAGCCCCGCTCCAACCTGGCTTCGATGGCGCAAACCACGATTGTCTGCCATCTGGCGAACGTGTCCGTGCTGTGCGGCGAAACAATTCAATGGAGCAAGGCCAAAATGGACCTGGTTGGTAAAACGGGCCGGGATACCTCCTCCTACATGCGCGAATACCGCAAGCCATGGAAACTGCCCCTTTACCACTATGACGTGGCACACCGATAAAGACAGCATTATGAGCAAGACAGACAACAAACCAGCCCTGCCGACGATTGCCATTGATGGCGCGTTCGGCGAGGGCGGCGGGCAAATCATTCGTACCAGCGTATCTCTCGCGGCGATTACCGGGCGGGCGGTGGAAATCGTTAATATCCGGGCGCGGCGGAGCAAGCCGGGCTTGCAGGCGCAGCATCTCACGTCGGTTCGGGCGGCGGGCGCGTTATGCGACGCCACGCTGTACGGCGCGGAACTCGGTTCTCAGTTTCTGCGCTTCCTGCCCAACGCCCTCGTTGCCTCAGACAGTTTCCGGTTCGATGTGGCCGAAGCGCGGGGCGGAGCTTCGGCGGGCGCGACGGGACTGGTGGCGCAAACGCTGCTCGTGCCCCTCGCGTTCCTGCCCGCGTTCACGGGCGGGGCGGCAGCCGGGGCAGGTAATCCGGGAGCAGGCAACGCGGTGGCAGGCGGCGCGGGAGGCACGGCTGCGGGGGTGGGAAGCGCCGTTCACGGCGCGGGAAGCGCGAGCGGGGAAATTCGCGTCACGATTTTAGGCGGTACGCACGTTCCCATGTCACCCACCGCAGATTACCTGGAAGGGGCGTACCGGCCCATACTGCGGCGTTTGGGATTGGACGCGGAAATGCGCAGTGTTCGCGCCGGGTTCTTTCCACGCGGCGGCGGGGAAATCGCGCTGCACTTGCGGGGCGGCGGTTTGAACACGCCCCTGGATTTGACCGAGCGCGGCAGGCTGCAAACCCTGCGCGCGTTCGTCACCACATCGCAGTTGCCCGACCATGTTGCGGATCGCGCCGAGGACGTATTGCGCAAGGAACTCAAAGGCTACGGCGTACCCGTGCAAGTAGAAAAACGGAGTTTGGACAGCAACGGCGCGGGCGCGGCGGTTGTCTTGATTGCCGAATGTCAGAACGGGCGGGGCGGCTGGGTGTCGCTTGGCGAACGGGGCAAGCCGATGGAAAAAGTCACCTCGGATGCTATACGCGGTTTCCGGGACTGGCAGGCGGGGAGCGCGGCGACGGACGAGCATCTGGCCGACCAACTGGTACTGCCCTGCGCTCTCATTCCCGGCGAAAGCCGCTGGACAACCCCGCTTGTCACCGACCATCTGCGCACCGTCCTCTTTGTAGCGCAGCAGTTCCTGCCGATTGAATACGAGTTGCAGGAACAGGAAGACGGAAGCGGTCTGGTAATCCTGCGAGGTTGTGACGTAAATAAAATTCACTGTCAGTAAATGCGCCTGTATCCGTCGGAACCCTCAGACAGTTTTACGATTTTCGTTGACAGACCGGCAAGGGTATGGTATCTTTAAGACGTGCGAACGGGCGTTTTTCAATGCGCGTGTTCGCACGTCTTTTTATTTTTAGGTATAGCAACCATTGCAGTATTGGTCTAAGGAGTGGCAGGAGCCATGCAGCAAAACGAAATCGTACTGACCGCCAGCAGCAAAAAGCAGAAAGAAGAGGAACTGACGTTTCTGCGGACGGTGAAACGCTCGGAGATTACCGAATCCATACGTAAAGCGCGCGAGTACGGCGACCTGTCCGAAAACTTTGAGTACCATTCAGCGCGTCAGGCGCAGGCCATCAACAACGGACGTATTGCCGAACTGGAATCGCTGCTGGAACGCGCCCGCATTGTCGAGGATGCGGCTGTGGGCGGTGACAGCGTTGGTTTGGGTTCCATTGTCATGGTGCGCGATCTGGAAACCGAAGACGAGTGGGAATATACGCTTGTAGACGCCACTTCCGCAGACCCGGAACACGACCGGGTTTCCGTGCTGTCTCCCGTCGGAAAGATGCTGCTTGGCAAGAAAGTCGGCGATAAAGTGGAAGTGCCCATCCCCAACGGCAAAGCCTGTTATGAAATCATCGGGCTGCGGCATGAGTAGGGGCAGAGGAAGTGATGAATGATGAGTGATGAATGATGAATAGAATTCTCATTCAGCGCTCATCATTCCCTGCCATGCTTTGCTGATCGCGCCCGCGCAGAAATTCAGCACTCATCACTCATCATTCATCACTTCCTCTGCTCCTACTTCCTCCCCGTCAAAAACGCCGTCGCCACTTTGCCCAACCCTTTGAGTTCTGTGTCGCCGCGCTCGGTGAACGTGAATTGTGGTTCCAGACGCTCCCGGACTGCCTGCGTTACGTGAACGCGCCCCGGTTCGCTCGTTGCCTGCAGGCGGTACGCGATGTTGACCGTATCGCCCCACAGATCATACGCGAACTTTTTCCTGCCGATGACGCCGGCGACAACGGCTCCGACGTGCATACCGATACGCACCTGCAGATGGCTGCCGTATTGCGCGTGGACCTCGGATGCCGCCCGGCACATTGCCAATCCGACATCGGCGACGGCTTCCACATGGTTTGCGCTATCCGCGGACAGGCCACCGACAACCATATACGCATCCCCGATGGTTTTGATTTTTTCCAGCCCGTATTCTTCCGCAAGCTGATCGAAACGGGAAAAAATCGTGTTCAGCAGTTCTACAAGTTCGTTGGGAGACGTGTGACTGGCAAGCCGGGTAAAGCCCACAATGTCGGCGAACAGAACGGTCACATCCTCCAGGCGATCCGCAATCAGCGTTTCGCCCGCTTTCAGGCGGTCTGCGATGGCGTTGGGCAGAATGTTGAGCAGCAGGCGATCCGCCTTTTCCCGTTCCAGGGTAATCAGTTCCAGGTACTCGCGCTCCCGATCCCGCAGGCGTTTCTTTTCTAAACTCGCGCCGATGCGGGCGCGCAGTAAAATGGGGTTGAATGGCTTGGACAGGTAATCCTCGGCTCCCATTTCGATGCAGCGCACCACGCTGTCAAGCTCGCTGAGCGCGGAAATCATGATGACCGGCAAGTGTCGCAGCGCCGTATCTGCCTTTAATTGCTGCAGCATCTGGTAGCCGTCCATTTCGGGCATCAGCACATCCAGCAGCACCACATCGAACGGCTGCGCCCGCAGCTTTTCCAGCCCTTCACGCCCGTTTTGCGCTGTGTTCACATAATGCCCCTGCCGCCGCAAGCGCCGGGAAAGCACGTCCCGGTTGGCAGGCTGATCATCCACCACCAGCAAGCGGCTTTGTCCCGGCAGGGGCGCTTCCTGAGGGGCTTCGGACGGCAGCAGAATACCCGCAATCGCCCGCTTCGCAAAGGGAACCGCGGTATTCTCCCCATCCTGTAACCGGGAGCCAAAAAAGTCGTCAACCAGCGCGACAAGCGTGTTGCTGGCGTTGCGGATGCGGTGCAGGTCGGGCACAAAGGCGTCCTGCCCCACATCTACGGCTTCTTCAATCAGCATTTCGGAATAACCGATGATTTGATTGATGGGGTTCATCAAGTCGTGGCGGACATGCGCGATTTCTGCGGCGAGGGCGAGGCCGTCCCGTTCTTCTTCGGGATCATTGCCGAAATCGTTGTCGTTGACAGATGCGTTGACGGCCTCGTTGACGGAAAGGCCGGCAGCCGTGTATCCGGTATTCTCATTGGCAGCAGGGGTAGCAGGAGTGTCGGAGTTCATAAATTGTGTCCGATCTTGAGCAGCGCTTCGATTTTACCCAGCAGGCTGGGCAATTCGATGGGTTTGGTGTCGTAATCATCGCAGCCTGCCGCCAGCGCCTTTTCCCGATCCCCCGACATGGCATGGGCCGTCAGCGCTATTATGGGGATAGACTGCGTGGCGGGATCGGCTTTCAGACGGCGGGTAGCTTCCCATCCGTCCAGGATCGGCAGGCTCATATCCATCAAAATCAACTGCGGCGCGTCGGAACGCGCCATTTCCACACCCTGCGCCCCGTCCGCCGCGCACACAACCTCGTATCCCTTTTTGGTCAGGCGACGCGACAGCATATCCCGGTTATCTTCGTTATCTTCCACCAGAAGTATTTTTGACATTCGTGTTTGCTCCATTAACCACCAACCAACAATTCCCGTATCTGGCCGACAAGCGCCTGATGGTTGTACGTTCCTTTTTGCAGCAACTGCGTGACGCGCCCTTCCAGGCGCTGCCGGTCTTCCGCCGTAATGTCTTTGGCGGTGACAACAATAATGGGAATCTCGTTCCACTCTTCATTGGCGCGTATGCGGGCGGTAAATTCAAAACCGTCCATTTCCGGCATCATCAAATCCAGCAGAATCAGGCTCGGTGGGTCGGCGGCAACGCGCTCCAGGCCGACGCGCCCATTCTCCGCTTCCACAACCTTCCAGCCCGCCCGCGTCAGCATCTGGCGCAGCATCTGGCGCGTCGGCACATCGTCTTCCACGACAAGCACGGTTTTGGTAGACGAACGAGCGCGATATTTATCCAGAATGGAGGCCAGGCGCAGGGGCTGTACCGGCTTGGTCAAATAGTCCGCCGCCCCAAGCGCGTAGCCCAGATCGGCGTCTTCGGTCAGCGTCACCATGACAACGGGAATGTCCGTGAGTTCGGGGTCCGCTTTCATCGCCGACAGCACCGCCCAACCGTCCATGTGCGGCATCATCACGTCCAGCGTGACCGCCACAGGAGGCGACAGCCGGGCAAGGCGCAGGCCCTCCTCGCCCGATGCCGCACATTCCACACGGTAGCCCGCTTCTTCCAGCGCCTTCTGCATCATGTCCCGCGACCCGGCCTCGTCGTCAATTACCAGAACGTAGGGCAGCGCGTTTCGGTTCTGTGCCTTCGGCTTTCCAGTTTGGCTGTCAGAAGGCGTATCGGCGTGGCTTTCCGGCAGCAGCCTTGCCGCCGCCTGTTCCGCAAGCGGCGCGACGGGCAGGCGAATGGTGAACGTGGTTCCCTTGCCGACTTCGCTTTTCAATCCAATGGAGCCGCCCATCATTTCGCAGAAGCGTTTGGTAATCGCCAGGCCCAGCCCGGTTCCGCCGTACTTGCGCGTGGTGGACGCATCGGCCTGCGCAAACGACTGAAACAGCTTGCCCATTTGCGCTTCGGTCATGCCGATGCCCGTGTCCGCCACTTCAAAAACGATCCAATCGCTGTCTTTCCAGTCACTGTCTTTCCAATCCGTGTTAGTCTCGCTGCCCGCCTGTCCGGTTCCATTTGACGGTTGATTTTGCTTTGCGTCTTTGGATTCGCGCCGCGCGTTCAGGGTAATGCGGCCCTGTTCGGTAAACTTGCTTGCGTTGGAAATCAGATTGAACAGGGATTGGCGCACTTTGGTCAGGTCGGCGCGGATTGTGCCGATGTTTGCGGCGCAATGCACTTCCAGCGCGTTCTGGTTTTTCTGCGTCAGGGGCTGAATCGCGCCCACAACATCGCGGAGCATGGCGGCGACATCGAATGTTTCGATGTACAGCTCCATCTTGCCTGCTTCTATTTTGGACAAATCCAGCACGTCGTTGATCAGGGCGAGCAGGTGCTTGCCCGCGCTGTTGATTTTTTGCAGGTCGGGAACCATGTCGTCCTGCCCCGCGTCCGCCGCGTCTTCCTGCAGCATTTCGCTGTAGCCGATGATGGCATTAAGCGGGGTGCGCAGTTCGTGGCTCATGTTGGCAAGGAACTGCGACTTGGTGCGGTTGGCGCTTTCGGCTTCCTCTTTCGCCAATGTGAGCGCGGCCTCGGCTTTGGTGCGCTCGCTTAATTCGGTTTGCAGGGCGGTATTCAGGCGGGCATTGTCTAACGCCAATGACGCGAGCTGCGCAAAGCGATTCAGCAGTTCGCTTTCCGACGCGCCGAACGTTTGCTGCGACTCATTGCCATACGCCAGCCCGATAACGCCTGCGAGTTTCCCGGCGGACAGAAGCGGCGCGGCCAGCACCGCCCGCAACGGCGTGTCGTCAAAGTCGGTGACATGCTCGCTCCACGCCTTGTAATCGTTGACGATATGCGCCTGTCCGGTTTCCCACACCTTGCCGGCAACGCCCTCGCCCCGGCGCATCCGATGCCCGCGAAACCCTGCGGCCATTCCCAGGCCGACGCGCAATTCCATACTTTCGCCGTCCGGGGCGACAAGGTAGATGTAGCCATGCGGCGCGCGCAGCATCCGCCCCGCCCGCCCCGCCAGATGTTCCAGCAGGTCTTCCATGTCCAGGCGCTGCATCAGCACGAGCGTGGTTTCGTGCAGCGCGGCAAAATACTCGTTTTGAAGGCGCAGGCCCTCCTCGGCGGTTTTGGTGGCCGTAATGTCGAGCAGCAGTCCGTCCCATAATACGTCGCCGTTGGCCTCTTGTTCCGGGTGCGACGCGCCCCCAATCCAGCGCGTGACGCCGGAGCGCAGCACAAAGCGGCCTTCCCATTTCCACTCGCTCAGGGTTTGGGCGGATGTTTCCACCGACTGCAAAAAACCGGGCGCATCGTCGGGATGGATCAGGCTGACAAGCGCCCAGGGATCGTCCATGATGCTTTGCGGGTCCACGTCGAACAGGGCGCGGGACCCGGTGCTGACATAGGGAAAGGCGACGGAACCATCCGGGTGGCGCACAAACTGATAGACCATCCCCGGCGCGTTGGCGACGATGCGCCGATAGCGCGCCTCGCTTTGCCGCAGGCGCTCTCCGACCTGCTCGCGGTTTGTGCTGTTTGCGTCCATAGCGTCTCCGGGTAATTGCGCTTCAACTGCTGCCAAAGTACCTCACCCCAACCCCTCTCCTGGGCGCTCGTTCCTCGCTAGGAGAGGGGCACACCTTCAAACGCGCTGTTGGCGGTTTTCATGTCCAGCCTCTCCTGGGCGCTCGTTCCTCGCTAGGAGAGGGGCTATTTCAGATGGAACCCCTCTCCTGCGTCGCTCGTTCCTCCCCAGGAGAGGGGCTTTTCATACTTTAAGGCGAACGTAGTTCATGAAGTCTAAGCGGAAAACGGTAAAGAGAATAATCCAAGCATAGTCTTACATTATACCTTCTCATGCCCTTCCAGAATCAACCCGGTAATAAGATGGCAGGGCCGCCGTGTCTGAATCCGCCCGTTCAACCGACATATCAGTACCGATTAGCCCTCAGCCCCTAAACGTTGGGCAAGCAAAGGATGAAGGATGGGAAAAAAGAGTATGTAGAGGCAGCGTCGAAATCTTGGCAATGCAGCGCTTCCAGCCCGATGTCTCGTTGTGTCAAATTGTAGAAGAGAGGCGTCGTGACCTCGGAAGCGTCAGGGCGGACGGGAGAAGGGGAACATAGGACTGGCACCTCCCTTCTTGCATGTATAGCACGAGTCTGTATACTAGACACTTGTGCTGTATTAGACGGATGTGTGGAGCAAAGGGTTCGTTTTTTTCGCAGCGTCAAGGGAATAAATTCCCTCGCTACGCGCCTGCGGCGGACTGTCCTTCGGACAGGAGGTTCAGGAAAAGAGAGTTCCGTCCGAAGGACGGTTCGGCGGTACGCCGCGTAGCGAGGGAATTTATTCCCTTGATGCCCGTTGTCTCTCCGCGCAGAGTGATGGTTAACGATAAGATTTTATATGCCGGGTTCTGCCGGGCAACTTTAGAAGCGCCGGTTCCGGCAAAAAAGGCAGGAATTAGCGCAATGAATGGTATAAATACGGTAGGAATGAAGACGCGCAGGAAAAGGGAGGAACCGCATGGCAAAAGATTGGACAAGCGCTCTGGTGAACAAGCGCAATCAGGGCGATACGTGGGCGGACAAATTGGTGGATGAAGTGGTTACGGCGGGCGGGGAGGAGCGGGAAGGCGAAATCAGCATGGGGCGGCTGATAGGCCAGATTGTCAGCGTCCATGAAACGGTTCCCGATGATATGCCCTCGGATATGAAAGATTACTTTCTCAAGGATGACAGGCCTGCGTGGGTGGACGCGAACAAAATCAAGCAGGGAACGGAGGTGTTCGTTCGGCACGGCGTGGAAATTTCGATGATTTTGCTGTGCGCGTCCCTGCCCGCCTGCTACGCGGATGCGCCGGGCGTCAACGCGCTCGACCAGACGCACCAACTGACCAAGCATCCCCTGCGCCGCGTGATTGAAACCTCGCGCTTTGTCATGGACGTGCTGCTGCCCGACAATTTGATCGGCAACGGACACGGCGCGATTACGGCCAAGAAAGTGCGCCTGCTCCACGCCACCAACCGGCGTATGCTGCACAATCAGCCGGGCGCGCTGTGGAACGAGAAGGAATGGGGGCTGCCGCTCAATCAGGAAGACCTCGCGCTGACGCTGATGACGTTTGCCACCGTCGTGCTGGACAGCCTGGCGAAACTGAACCTGTACGTGTCGCCTGAAGAGCAGGAAAGCTACGTACATACCTGGCGCTACATCGGCTACCTGATGGGCATTGAAGAGGAACTGCTGCCGGAAAGCGCGGAGGATGGCAGGGCCTTGTTCAAGACTATTGCTGACCGGGTATACGCCTCAAGCCCGTCCGGCATTGCGCTGACAAAGGCGCTGGTAGGCTTGATGCAGGACATTCTGCCCAATGAAGTGATGGACAGCGTGGTTCCCGCGAAAATCCGGCTGTATATGGGGGATGAAGTGTCCGACATGCTGGGCGTGGCACAAGTGCCGCCGCATAGCATCGCCCCGCATCTGCTGGACGTTGTAAAATTCGTGCATGGCGTGGAACACAAATTTCTCAAAGATCATCAGGTACTTGGCTTCGCCACTGACTCATTAGGCCGTCTTATTCTGCATGGTTTGGAGGATTACACGCGCAATGATGGGCGTCCGCAATTCCATGTGCCAACCCTCCTGCGCGGCCATTGGAAGATGGCTCCCCACACGCCCAAGCCGCCGGCAGGAACGGTTGTGACAGGCGAGGCGCATGCTGCTACGGCGTGAAAGCGGGTGTCGGGTGTCGGGTGTCGGGTATTCGGGTGTTCAGGAATACGTAAACACAAGAGTTTACTTTAGCGTAATGGGTGCGACAAGCCTCGCAGCCAAACACCTGAACACCGAACACCTGAACACCTGAATACCAAGACAGGACACGGGTATGAACTTTGAGGAAAGCCTCCGGTATATGGAGGGCTTGCTGCGGTTTGGGTGGAAGCTGGGGAATGAGCGTTTTACGGCTTTGTGCGCCCGGTTAGGCAACCCGCAGGATCGCTACGGGGTTCTGCATGTCACGGGCACAAAGGGCAAAGGCTCCACAACCGCGCTGGCGGCGGGCATTTTGCGGGAAGCGGGGTATGCTGTCGGCGCGTATTTTTCGCCGTATGTGTATGATCCGTGTGAGCGCGTTCAAGTGAACGGACAGATGATTCCACGCGCTGATTTCGCCCGCCTTGTCACGCGGATACGCCCGCACATCGAAGCCCTGGCGGAAACGGAACTGGGACAGACAACGGAGTTCGAGCTGAAGACCGCGCTCGGCTTCTGCTGGTTCGCGGAACAGAAGGTAGATCGGGCGTGTATCGAAGTGGGTATCGGCGGCAGGCTGGACGCCACCAACATCGTCAAGCCGACAGTTACGGTGATTACCAACATCGGCTTAGACCATACACAGCAATTGGGCAATACCCACGCCCTAATTGCGGGCGAAAAAGCGGGCATTATCAAACCCGGCGTTCCGTGCATTACGGCTGTGGAGCATCCCGACGCGCTGCAAGTAATTCAGCAAACGGCGCAGGAACGGGGTTCGTTGTTGTCGTTGGTACGGCAGGGGAAAGCATCGCAGCCGACGGGCGATGCCACAAAAGTATTTTGGAGTCTGGAAGCAGGCGACCCTCATTCGGCGGAATTTACGGTTGCTACTCCTGCCGCCGTTTACCCATTCCTCAATCTCCGTTTGAACGGCGTGTATCAGCGCGTCAATGCCGCTTGTGCCGTTGCTGCCGTGGAAACCGCGTTACGCAGCCAAAATGAAACGCTTACGCAATCAACTGCGCGGCAGGGATTGGCAAGCGTGACATTGCCGGGCCGGTTCGAACAGGTCCAAATTCCCAATGGCCCGCTCGTCGTTCTGGACGGGGCGCACAATGAAATGGCGGCGCAGGCTCTGGCTGGCCCGGTTCGCGCCCTGTGCGCCGCCCGGCACATCAAGCGCGTGTTTCTGGTGATCGGCATGTTGAACGGACACGCGCCTGAAGGCGTGTTTGCCGCCCTCGCCCCGCTTGCCGAGCGCATTTACGTCTGCCAACCGCAATGGAAACGCGCCCTGCCTGCGGAAGAACTAGCAGAAGTGGCGCGGCAATTCTGTAATACCGTAGCGGTAATTCCTGATGTAGAAGAAGCCGCGCAAACCGCTATTCAAGCCGCTGATTTTACGGACTTGGTATTGATTACCGGCTCGTTCTATACTGTTGGCGAAGCCGCCTTTGTGCCTGAAAATAAGGAACAAGTTTAGCGTTTCAAGAACCTGAGGTATTTGTTCAGCGTGGTTGTCAACTGGAGCGCCGTTGTGTACGTTCGGCTTTGCTTTAGTTCTTCCAGTTCTATGGCGAGGTACTCGGAATGGATCGTGTTGCCGAAGAACTCAAACAGCTTGCAAATGGCTTCTTTTTCGGCTTCGGGCGCATTGAGGATGGCAAGCAGCGCGTCCGGCGGGCGGGTTCCAACAGCCAGGACGCCCAGGCCAAACCCATGTTTGAATTCAAGGCTCGGATAATTGCCGGCAAGTTCCGCCCATAGTTTGTGAACGCCAAAGCCGTGCGTAAAAACATTGGTGTCGTGAAACATGACGATCCCGCGCTCGCTTAATTTCGGTCGCCAGGTTTGATAATCGCGGGCGGCGGCCTCATAGGTGTGGAAGCCGTCTATATGCAGCAGGTCTACGGTTCCATCCGCGAAGGTGTCGAGCGCGGCATCGAAAGTACACCGGTGCAGCGTGGAGAAAGCCGCGTACAGCGGATCGTGGTGCGCTTTGAGTTTGGCGAACGCCTGCTCCACAAGCGGCCCCGTATGCTCATCTCCCTGCCAGGTGTCTACCGCGTGGCAGCGCGTTTCATATTGCAGCGCCGCAACCGCCTGACAAAAACCGCAATACGATGTGCCGTAGTACGTTCCCAATTCCACAAGGCAGGCGGGCTTCGTCAACTGCACGAGCAGCATCCCGAACGGGATATGTCTGGCCCAGGCGGACGGAGCCAGCCACAGGGGACGCTCGTACAGAATCGGATAATCCACAGGGTTGAATCGGGTTGTCAATGGTTTCTATGCTCTTTATCTGTTTGACGCTTACTCGGCGATGCCATTTTCCTGCGCCCAGGGCGCGGTCTTGATGACGCTTTGCATTGCTTCGGGCGTTTTGCCTAACTTCGCCGCGTTTGTAACCACGTCCTGCATATCCACGCCGTACCAATGGCGCTTGTTTGAATCGCACAATCCCGCCACGTTCAAACAGGCAATGCTGTCAGCCACCTGACGTTCAAATTCCGCCAATTCCAGCGTTGATATTCCCTGTGAGTGTTCACGCAGCAGTTGAGCGCAACGTTTCATTCCCCTTGCAAACGGCGCGTAATCCCCGGCGAGAAAATGTTGGGGGCGGTCAGGCATAGCAATCCGCCGCGCCATTTCCGCGTGACTGGCGGCGGCGAAATAGAACATCGAAAACGCCCGGAACCATGCAAAATCTGCCATGCCCGCGTAACACGCGGCAATAAACTGCGCCGTCCAATCGGCTTCGCTCAGGGTGATGGCGCTATATTCGCGCAGCCGGGTTTCAAAGTCGGACGCGCCCCAAGCTTCTTCCAGAATTCGCGCCAGCCGCTCGATGCCGAGCAACGTCAGCGGCATTCCCGTGCTGAACAGAGGGTCCACAAACGCGGCGGCGGAAGGCAGCAGCGCCCAATTTTTTCCGGCGGCCACTCCCATACGCAGCGCGATACGGGGCGCGTAAACGAATGGATGAACGGGAGTGGCGTCGGCAAGTTGTGCGGCTACGGTGGGGAAGCGCTTTAGAACGCGCGGCCAGGCGGCGGCTCCTTCGGCCAGGTTCAATTCCCGCGCCAGCCAGTCCTCGACGGCTATCCCCGCGCTTGTAACGCCGTTGTTGAAGCGCAAAACCCACATCCAGCCGCCGTCAAAAACATGGTGCAAGGCGGCGTCATCGGGCGCGTAAGGAGGCGTTTCGCTTGAATTAAAATTGTTTGCGCCGTCGCAGCGATGCACGTTTGTGAAATGGGTGTACAGCGCGTGGGTGTGGGGATAATCGGCAAAATTTGAGGTGGGCAGTTCCAGGCTGCGCGCCAGAAATCCGTTCGGCCCGCTTGCGTCCACGACAAACTTTGCTCTGATATTTACGGGCTGCCCGTGCCGCTCCCCCGTCAGTCCAATCCCGTCCGCCCGAATATCTACACTGCATAAGCGCGTTTCGTCCCAATACTCCACGCCCAATGTCAGGGCTTCCCGCAGCAGAAAATGATCCACGTCGGAACGCAGCCAATGCGTATCCGCGACGGCATTGCTCGGACTGGCCGCGACCAGCAGTTGATTTTCGCGCTCCACTTCGACTGCAAACGGCTGGCCTGCCTGATGATGGTAATAAGTGAAACCCCGTTTCAAGCCGCAGGTTACGTCCGGGTACGCCTGCTGCCATGCGCCGTAAGTGGTCAGGGGAAGCAGGCGGGGCAAATCGTAGCGGTGGGCAATCTGTTCGATAAGCAGGTTCATCAGGGGTGACGTGGACTCGCCAATGGCAAAGCGGGGATGCCGGCCCCGTTCCAGCAGCGCAACGCGCAGGCCAATGCGCCGCGCAACCATCGCAAGCAGCGAACCGCCAAACCCCGAACCAACAATTGCCAGATCATATTCCGCTTGCATTACTTAAATTCTTCTCAACTGTGAAATGGGGCGTATTCTGTTTCTTGCCGGATACTGAAAGTACCCGGCAGGACAAAACAAGCGTCTTACAGACGCGGGAATCTTGATGTAGAGAATCGCGTCTGTAGGACGCTTGCACTTTCCTGCCGGGTACTTTCAGTATCCGGCAACAGACGTTGAAAATCCCCGGAACCCGGTGAAGAATTGCTCTTAACAGTCCTTACAAAGAACTTCCGGCGGCACGGACTGCAAACGGTTCATAATTTCCATGCGCTGTACGCGGGCAGGCGAACAGTCACACGTGGTGAACTTTGCCGCATCCCACAAATCCGCGAACACGCGCCCGCGCTGCAGGCCGATGCCGTACTCCTGCGCGGCTTCCAGCGAACGAAGCGAGGGCGGGGCGTACAAGCCCGCGTTCGCCAATACTTCCATTGCGCCGTTGCCGCCCCGCGTGGGTATCAGGGTACAGGCCGTCGCGCCCGCGTCAAAGGCCACCTCTAAGGAACGCTTTGCCCACTCCAAGCCTTCCGCTTCTCTCATATACGGCGGGCGCACGAGGAGAAAAACCCGCAAATCAATCCTGTTTGCCGCGAGAAGATCGGCGCTGCGCTGAAAATCCGCAACGGTGAAGCGTTTGTTCAACGCCTGCAACACCTGCGGGTGTACGGTTTCCAGGCCAATCGCCACTTCCAACCGCCCCGCCAGTTGTTGATTGAAACGCAAACAGCGCTTGCCGATGAAAGCCGGGTGCGCTTCCACAATCACGCGCTCGAATGTGGAAACGGCGTGTGCAATATCGGTATCGTCTTCGGGCGGAATGGCCTGTGGGTCGAAGAAACTGCCCGCGTTGTACAATTTGATTTGCCGCGCCGGGGGCAGGCGTTCCAGCGCATAGCGTATCTGCGCTGTAATCGCCCCCGATGGTACGCGCCTGTCCAGCGTGTTCTGCCACAAATCGCACATCAGGCAGCGATACGGGCACTCCTTGTTCGTCAGCAGCAGGGTAGAAGTCGGAACCATGTCGCCATCTGCCCCCCGCTCCTCTTCCGCAAAAAAGGCATACGGTACGAACGGGTCCAGCGCGTTCTTCAGCCCCCGCTGCGCTGCAATCCAGAAGGATGAAGGATGAAGGATGAAGGATGAAGGGATTGCCGATTTCCGATTTCCGATTTCCGATTGTGGATTGTGGATTGTGGATTGGATTTCTTCTGTTCCCTGTTCCCTGTTCCCTGTTCCCTTTCCTGTCTTCTCTTCTCCTACTTCATCCTTCATCCTTCATCCTTCATACGGCGTTGCCCGACAGCCGCTCCGATTCGGGGTTCCAGGCTTCGCGCAGGCGGTCTTCCCATTGGCGCAGAAAGACTTGCCGACACCATGCCTTGCTGACGCGCCAGCCGCGATAGGACTCGCCGCCCGCGCCGTCCTGAAAACGGCGTTTGGGATAAATCGGCATGTCCACGCCCGTTACGGCTTGAACGCCCGCGTGAACGACGGTGGACTTGAGCGTATACAGGCGTTCCACGCTGCCGTTCAGCACGGTTTCAAAGGGGATGGCAAGCGCGTGGGCGATGACAGAGCGCAGGGTATAGGGCGAAAGCGCGTCAAAGCCGTAACGCCGCGCGGGCGCATACGTGCGGACATAAGCGCGGGACAGGCCACCCGAATACGTCAGGCTGTGCTTCATGTTTTCCACGCCCCAGCCCTCCTGATACAGCATGGGATTGCGCAGGACGCTGGAAAGAGTCAGGTCGGAGTCTTCAAGTGGATACGATTTCAGGTTTTCATCGCCGCCGTCGCCGTCGAGCAGGTATTTCAGAGTCGGGTAACGCTCGCGGATGGCTTGCAGCAGGCACAGGGCAACGGCTGCGCACTCTACATCGAGCGGGTGATAATCTTCAATCACGCCAATTGCGGCTTCCAGATCAACCTGTGAGGCGGGAACCTGTACGCGCTCCCATTGCGATTCCAGTCCCAACGCTTTCACAACCATTTCAGCCTGCTGCGCGTCCTTGCCGTTGCCCAGGTCAAGGGTGAAGGCGCGTAACAAACCTGGGTCGCGCCCCAATTCTTTCAGGGCGTGATGCGCCAGAATCAAAATGGATGTGCTGTCAATGCCTCCCGAAAACGCAAGCCCGATTGGTTCCCCGTCCGGCAAGCCTGCCAGCCAGTTCTTCAAGCCCGTGTAGGCCGCGCCGACATACGCCGCGCCTGCTTCCTCCAAATCCGTTGTGCCCTGTGCGATGGGAGGCGTAAAAAAGCGGTGGTAGCGGGGCGCGGGGTCGGGGCAGCCGATCTGGTCAATTTCCACAAGATAGTGCGCGGGAACCATGCGCGTGTACATCGGATCGAATTGCCAGCCGATTTTTTGTTCCTGACACCACGCGAACAGGCTGTCTATGCGGTCGGAAACCAGCAGAAACGGCCCGTGAAACATCTTCGCCACAAAGTAGCGCAGGGGAACGCCGATGGTTCGCGCCAACCGGACAGTCTGCTCATTCCGCGCCGTCGCCGCAAAATGCCCGTCAGTTTGCGCCAGTTGGCAAATATCCGCCTCGCGTACAGCAGTGATTATAGCGTTCGGCGCGCAGGCCGTCACTCCCGAATAATGCAGGCCGGTCAAATCCACAAGGCGTTCCACGCCCATGAGCATAACGCACCTCCTCAAACGTATTTCTGCTGTTCTATTCGGCAGGAACCTCCGCATTTCCTGCGAGGAGCCTGCCTGCAAGTTCCCATACGTGTTTACGCTTTGGAGAAGAGGAATATCAAGCGCGGATAGTGAATTCTTCGCGCAGAGAATCACGGAAGGGTGGTTTTGAAACTTTGAGCAAGGGCGCTCGGTCACTTAGAGCAAGAGGTGTGTCATGTCTGCTATGGTATCCAGTCCGAAGCGTCGTTTTGTGTTGTCCGGCCTGCGCCGCCCGCGCATCGGCCTGTCGTGGCGGGGTATGCTGCGCTTTCTGGCGTGGTGCAGCCTGCCGATGCTGTGGCTTGGCCTGATCGTGCGTCAGGCCGTCCGGCATCGGCAGTTGTTTGAAGCCGTCGAAATCGGCAACAGCGCGCAGGTGCGGAATTTATTGCGCGGCGGAATGGATGCCAACACGGTTGTCAACACGCAGCAGATAGGCAGTCAGCGCATGATGACAATGCTGTATTACTGGTACGCGCACTGGGCAGACCGGGATTCAGACAGCTACCAATCGCCCATCCTGACGTGCGCGGCGGAAAAAGGCAACCCGCAAATCGTCGCCATGCTGCTGGAAGCGGGCGCGCGGGTGAACGTCAAGGACGCGCAGGGGGAAACGCCCCTGCTTGCCGCTGCCTCAGAAGGCCGCGTCGAGGTCGCTGCCCTGCTGCTGGCGCATGGCGCGCATCCGAACGCCGCCGACAACGGGGGTTCCACGCCGCTGATGCAGGCCGCGCGTTTTCCTAAAATGCTCAAACTCCTGCTGGCGTATGGCGCGCAGGTGAATGTACGTAATCAGAGCAAGGAGACAGCGCTGTCTCTTGTTTGTTCGGGAGGTTCGCTGCCAAGCGTACGCCTGTTGGTGGAAGCGGGCGCTCTGGTGAATCCGCTGCGCTTGCGCGACGACGTGCCGCTTGGCAATGCGGCGCAAAAAGGCAATCTTAAGCTGACGCAGTATCTGCTGGAGCAGGGAGCCGATATAGAATGCGCGGACAAGGACGGCTATACGCCCCTGATGCAGGCGACCAATGCAGCCGTGTGGCGGCTGCTGCTGACGCATGGCGCAGACATCCATGTCGTGTCAAAGGACGGCTACACCCCTTTGATGATCGCCGCCGGTATGGAAGACCCCCGGCCCGTACAATGGCTGCTGAAGCGCGGCGTGAATCTGGAAGCGGTGGATTCGGACAAAGAAACCGCTTTGTTCTGGGCGGTAAGCAACAACACGCTGAAATGCGCGCAAAAACTGCTGGAAGCCGGCGCAAACGTCAACGCGCAAAACAAAGACGGCGACACGGTTTTGCTGAAGGCTGAATCGCAAAGCGATATGGCGTTGAGTCAATTGTTTCTCAAGTACGGCGCAAATCCCGCCCTGACCAACAAAGCCGGTCATTCCGCGCAGGCATGGGTTTCCACGCTGCCAAAGACGCCGATTGTTCCGGTTCCAAAGAGTGGAAGGGATTAAGCAGAATGGCAAAAGAGAAGGCGCTGCAAACCCAATGGCTGCGCGTGGATGCGCAAACGCCGGATGTGGACCTGATACGGGAAGCGGCGGAGATTTTACAGGATGGCGGATTGGTTGCCTTTCCAACGGAAACCGTGTACGGATTGGGCGCGAACGCTCTGGATGCGCAGGCGGTTGCGGGTATTTATGCCGCTAAGGGTCGTCCGTCCAACAATCCCTTGATTGTACATGTGGCGGACGTGGAAGGGGCGCAGGCGATTGTGAGCGCGTGGCCGGACATAGCCGCGCGCCTTGCCGAACGGTTCTGGCCCGGCCCGCTCACGTTGGTTCTGCCCAAAAATCCCGCGCTGCCGGACAATGTGACCGGCGGTGGGCCAACCATTGGCGTACGGGTTCCGGCGCATCCGGTGGCGCTTGCCTTGCTTCGCGCCGCCCAATTGCCGATTGCCGCGCCGAGCGCCAACCTATCGGAGCAATTATCGCCCACGCGAGCGGAACACGTTTGGGAGGGTTTGAACGGACGCATCCACGCGCTTTTGGATGGCGGGCCGACAACGGGCGGCCTGGAATCCACCGTATTGAACCTGACTACCAAATACCCGACTCTGCTGCGCCCCGGCCTGATTACGCCCGCCGAAATTGAAGCCGTTGTCGGCCCCATCAAGCGGCGGGCAGCCTCCGTTGCATCTACGGACGCATCCGTGCCCCTGACTTCGCCCGGTCAGCTTGCCCGCCATTATGCCCCCCGCGCCCCGCTGGAAATTGTTCGTTCGGGCAGCGGCAGAGCGCAGGAACTGGCTGCATTGGGTCAGCGCGTGGGCTGGCTGACAGCCGACCTGCCAATGACTGCGCGAGGAGCGGAGGTGCAGGAAATAATTGATACGACGAAAAAGTCGCTGCGCGTCTATGAACAAGCGCTGAACAACCTGCGCGAAAATCTGCATGTGGTGAAAATGCCGAACACGCCGGAAGCCTACGCCGCCGCGCTGTATGACCGCCTGCACGAATTAGATAATATGGGAGTAACGCGCATTGTCGTGGACGCTGTGCCGGAAACGGAAGCGTGGCTTGCCATTCGAGATCGCTTGCAGCGCGCGGCTGCCAAAGGGTAAGGCTGAATCGCTTTTGTCTCGAACCATGATTTACCGGATTAACGGATTACCATGATGGACGTATCTCCTCAATCATGATAATCCTGAAAATCCGGTAAATCATGGTTCGAGACAAATACGCCGGTTAGGGAAGGGATTACAGATTGTGGGATAGAATACTCCATCAGTTCATTTGAGAATTATTAGGAGGCAGGAAATGCGATTGTCAGGCAAGGTGGCGCTGATTACGGGGGCGGGCGGGGGCATTGGGCGCGAAACGGCGCAAACGTTTGCGCGGGAAGGCGCGTCTGTCGTGGTTGCCGATTTGAACGAACAGACGGCGCGCGAAACCGTTGCCTTGATTACGGACGCGGGCGGCAAAGCCGTGTTCGTACAGGCAGATGTGTCGCAGGAAGCGGATGTAGCCCGCATGTTCGACGTGGCAAAGCAGGCGTATGGCAAACTCAATATCCTGTTCAACAACGCGGGGATCGTCAGGCAGGGGCGCGTGGAAGATTCCAGCCTGGAGGATTGGAACGAGCAGGTCGGAAGCACACTGACCAGCGTATTTCTGGGCTGTAAGTACGCCATTCCCCTGTTGCGAGAACAGGGCGGGGGCGTGATTATCAACATGGCTTCCGTTGCCGGCATGATGGGCATCGTGAACCGGGCCATTTATTCGGCGGTAAAGGGGGGCGTGATCGGCCTGACCCGCGCTGTTGCCTTAGACCACGCCACGGAGAAAATACGCTGCGTGTACCTCGCCCCCGCAACCATTGAAACCCCCTCCCTGACGGATCGCATCAACTCGTCGCCCGACCCCGAGAAAGCCCGTAAAGATTTCGAGGCGCGACAGCCGATTGGACGCCTGGGCAGGCCGGACGAAGTGGCTAACGCCGCGCTGTACCTGGCCTCCGACGAAGCGAGTTTCGTCACCGGCAGCGGCCTGGTGGTAGACGGCGGGATGGCGGTTTGAGGAAAAGGATGAAGGATGAAGTGGTTAGCGCAAATTACTGCGGACGCGCGTAACAGGTACGAGATAAAAATTGTAGGCTGCAAGCGCTTGGTTCGCAGTGTCGCAACCTCGCAAATTTGCTGGAGTTAGATAAAATCGCGTAACCTTGCCTGCGTGTTTGCGTCTTTTAGGAATATCGCGGGAAGAGTATCTGAACAGTTTTCTTACTGCTTTGATACTGACGTTTTGCCACCGCGCCTCGCCGTTGAGGAACTACGACATAAGGAGTTTTTATGTTCACTCACTTTCGACGCGGCTTTACCCTCATCGAATTGCTCGTCGTCATCGCCATTATCGCGATTCTTGCCGCCATTTTGTTTCCTGTCTTTGCGCAGGCGCGTCAGGCGGCGCGCGGCGCTTCCTCCCTGAGTAACATCAAGCAGCAGTCGCTTGGCATCACGATGTACACGCAGGATTATGACGAGACCTTCCCGATGGACTCGCATGTCACGACGAATGGCCCCTGGTGTCTGGGCGGCGGCTGTTCGGGCAATACCCTCGTGTCGCTGTGGGCGTATGACATTCAGCCCTACGTCAAAAACTACCCGATTCTTCAAGACCCACTTGCCGGTCAGCCCCTGTACCCCAACTTTTTCACCGGCAATCTGGGCGACTTCTTCTGGACGGCGGAAACGCACTACGGCTACAACTACACCGCGCTCAGTCCCATTGAGCCTGCCGGCTACAACGGTCCCACGCCCTGGCAGCGCACTCCCGCAACGCTTGCGACGATTGCGCGTCCCGCAGAACTCATCATGCTGACCGGGAAAGCGACCCTGCAGGAAGAGGGCTGGTGGTGGCAGGGGCCGGGAACCTTTTACTCCTATGGCACTGTGGAGCCGCCGGATTGCCGCGATATTCCTCCCGCCTGCTTCGACGGCTGGGGCATCGGTGGCTGGGGCGATTTCATTTATGCGCGTTATCCGCACATCACGGCGGAGTCCGGGCGCTATACGGGTACGGTATCGTTTCGCAAGGGCAACTTCGGCACGTTCGCTTTTACGGACGGCCATGTTAAAATGCTGAACGCGGGGCAGGCGGCAAGCGGCACGAACTGGAACCCAAACATTCAGGCGTCCGACCTTCACATTACCGACCCGACGCATTATATGTGGGCGACATCACCATGAACAACAACCATTTCTCCGGTATTGGCTTTGAATTACCAGAGCGATTTCAGCGCGGCAAAGGCATACGGGAAGCCGGTTCCCTTCCCCGTCCGCCGCGCGCAGGTAAAATCGCTATCTGGCATCCGATTCTGCTTGGCCTGCTGATTGTTTTTGCCACCGGCTGCCATCGGGACGCGGAGCCGGCACTTGGGCCGACGAACCCAACTCCGCCGCCGACAAACATGCAGGGCGGGAAACTTGGCCCCGCTATACAGGGCGGTCCCTCCGGCAATACGGCATCACCGGGTGGCGCAGCCCCAACAAAGTAACAAAGTTTTCAAGCAACGGAAGCTATTATCAATCCCCTGCCTGCCGCGCAGGGGCTTGATAATTTGGAGCGTGTGCGCTATGTCAACGACCCCTTACCCCATTACAGGCACGGAAATCCCGGAACTATCCATCTTAGATGAGACAATGCTGCGCTTCATGACCGAACATAACGTGCCGGGAGCGGGGCTTGCCGTCACGCGCAATGGCCGGCTGGCGTATGCGCGCGGCTTCGGATGGGCCGACCTGCAAACGCTGAAGGCTGTTACGCCCGAAGCGCTGTTTCGCGTTGCCAGCGTTTCCAAACCCATAACGGCGGTGGCGATTATGCGGCTCGTACAGGAAGGCAAATTGCGCCTGAGCGATGCGGTTTTCGATCTTTTAGCCGTCGCGCCGCACCTGGAGCCGGACACGGCTGCCGACCCGCGTTTGGCCGACATCACCGTGCAGCATCTGCTCAACCATACCGGGGGATGGGACCGGGGCGAGTCCGGCGACCCGATGTTCTTTTCGGTGAAGATTGCCGAAGCGCTTGGCGTGGCTGCCCCGGCGGAACCGGAACATATTCTACGCTGGATGAGCGGGCGTCCTTTGGATTTCGAGCCGGGGCAAAAATACGCTTATTCCAATTATGGCTACTGCCTGCTCGGACGCATTATCGAGCAAGTGACCGGACGCGGCTATGAGGAGTATGTCCAAACCGAAATTCTGGCTCCGCTTGGCATTACCACCATGCGGATCGGGAAAACGCAGGTCAGCGGGCGCAATGCGCAGGAAGTTATCTACTACCCCGTCACGAAACTGGCTCCGTCCGTTTTTCAGGCAATGCTCCACCAGAAGGTTCCGCATCCCTACGGCGCGTGGTATCTGGAAGCGATGGACTCGCACGGCGGCTGGATCGCCTCGGTTGGGGATATTGCGCGGTTTGCCACCGCCTTTTGGGATAAAGACTCTTGCCCCTTGCTGACGCGGGAAAGTATTGAAACCATGTTTGCCCGCCCGCCCGCGCCCGTTGGCAATGATGAGGAAGGCAATCCCAAACGGAGTTTTTATGCCTGCGGCTGGACGGTTGATCTGCCAAGTGAAGACGGCAAGCCGGAACAGCAGCATCACAACGGCATGCTGATGGGAACCGCCGCCGTCATGCGCCGCCGCGAGGACGGCCTCTGCTGGGCCGCCCTGTTCAACACCGCGCACGGGCAGGACGAGGTGTATCTTGGTGGCCCGATTGCTGCCGCAATGGAGGAAGCGCTACAGCAGATAATTTCCATGAGATCAGAATGAATTCACAGACAATCTACACAATCATGGACATGCGCAGCAACGTAAAGGTAAATGTCTGCTTTGAGACATTGACCGCAAGCGACAAAGAAATACTCAGAGGGGAGGATTGGCAGGCCGCGCGATTTAGCGCTGTCTGGAAGGAATTGGCGGAACGTGAAGTCGCGCTGAAGTTGACGCTCTGCGATAGAGATGAAAAACCTGTTCTTGGCCTCGTCCAAATTGGAACTGTGCAGCGAATCAACCTTGGTGAAATAATGTTACGCGACAGTTTACTTGAAACAGCTCCGGTACATCGGCATGGAACAGCGCAACGACACTACAAAGGAGTTGGACGGGTTTTGATAGCGCGGTTAGTTGTGGAAAGCAAGGTACAGGGCGCAGAAGGGCGCTTGCTGGTACGCCCGGTTCCGTCCAGTATTCCCTTCTACCCTAAATTGGGATTTCAAGAAGCGCGGATACCCTCTTATTTTCGACTGGCGGTTCGAGAAGCGGAAGCATTGTTGCAGGCATGTACGTTCCTGTCATCGGAGTGAAAGCTACAACAGCAAGGAAGAAAAGAATGAGCAAGCAGCAAGATCAGGAGAGTGTGAGTCGGCTGGTTATTGAAGCCATAGACGCCGAGTTTGTTCGGGAAGGGTTGGAGCAAGGCGTCCCGGAAAACATCACTCGGCAGCATTTGGCGGAAAATCGTCAAATGCTAGACCGCTACGAGGAGTTGCTGGCCGCTGGCTATACCGAAGACCAGATAGACATGTTATGGGAAGGCAAAACGCCGCAGGAAATACTTGCCGGAGTACGCGCGAACGGAGCCTCACCATAAGCGGGGAACTACTGAACAGGCCGCGTATTTGAAGTTAAAACCGGCTATGTAAGCCCCCTGGTTGTATGTCCGTTAGCGGCGCGTTCAAAGTCAGAGTTTACGCCTGCATCGGTAAATTCCGGCAGGAGGTTATCTCGCTGCGCTTCCTGCCACAGATTGCCCTCCGAAGAGCGCGCTCCCGCTTCGCGCAGCAACGCCAACGTTTGCTGTCGATCCTGCGTTGTGGCCCAGACCGACGCGGCGTAGTACAAGTACGTCCAGGTGCTGGCTCTTTGCAGCGCAATGGCGCGTTCAAACAGGGGAATTGCCAGGTCGTACTGTCCCATCCCGCGCAGTGGGCAGGCGATGTTATGCGAATTATCGCCCAGACGCCCTTGCTGATCCATCGTTAAGGGCGCGCATCGGTTCTCAACAGCCTCCATTATGGCAATAGCTTCCTGCCCTAAGGCGCGTACCTTATCTGTGTTCCGCGCCTCCACATAAACGCGCATGGCGACATACAAACCTTCCAGATTCCATTTTTGCGCCAGTTCCCAATCCATCTCTTCGTTTGCCAGAAGTGTGATCTGCTCCGCAGCGCGCAGCCCTTTGTCTTTTTGTCCGTCCCACGCGGCGGCGACAGAAAAGGTGCGCAAAAAGTTGAAGCGTTGAAAGCGGTTACGTGCCGTGGGAACAACGGTATCCAACGCGGATTGAGCAAGCGCGAACCAGGCATCCGCGCGTCCGCTTTCCACCCAGCATTTTGCCTGTGTGCCGTCGTGCATGACCCACAGCAGTACGCTTTCCGGCGCAATGGTTTTGTCGTTGTCAGACGATTCGAGCGGATGGTACGGAAATTGTTCGGCCAGGTTCAGCTTGTAGCCAGTCAGGTGTTCGTCAGCCCATTGCCGTAAAGCGGTTTGTTCGGCCACAACATTGTCGCATTGATGCAAAACGGCCAGGCTGTCTACAAGCTGCCACCATGCCCATGCCCGTTCATCTGTTGTCAATGGCTGCTTCAGGTAGCGACGCAGCAGAGTCAGCAATTCCGCGCGTTCTCCCAACCGATCCAGCAGTTCAAAACCGGCATGAACCGTATCCTGCGTGAGAACGTCCTCTTGAAGCGCAGCTTTATGCAGCAAAAGCGCCTTTGTCAGCAGTTCGCGGTCCGCAGAATGAGGATCACTGCGAAACTGCGCTGCATACGCGCCGACATATTCGGCAACCGTTGACGACATAGCGGCTCCTTGTCACCCACCAGAAACTTCGCATACGACCACAGCAACAGTCGGTCTTGTGGAAACATGCTGCCGGCCTGAATACCGACACCCGAACACCGACCCTGCCGTTGTTATACAGCGCTTTTGCGCTTGCCGCTTGCTCGCGCCTCGTACTCCTCGTCCGTTTTGTCCTCATCCTCGAAATTGAACTCGATATCGCGGATTTTCACCGTGTCGCCGTCCTGCGCGCCCAGACTGCGCAGGCGCTTGGTGACGCCGATTTTATCCAGGGATTTTTGCAGGCGGCGCACGGCGAACTCGTTTTCCAGATCGGTCATCGCCACCATGCGCTCCAGCCCTTTGCCGACCACCTGGTATTGTCCCTTGCCGATTTGCCGCGCTTCCCAATGGTTGTCGTCTTCCTGCGGTGTTGCGCGAATGACAATCTCGCGCGTTGGTTCCGCGTCCTGCCGCGCCTGCTCTTCCGCCCGCAGGGCTTCCAGCCGATCCATGACCGTGTAAATCAGGGGCGTCAGGCCGTTGCGGGTGGCGGCGGAAATGCGGTACACAGTATAGCCCCGGTTTTGCAGTTCGATTTCGAGCGCATCCACCTGCGCGGGTTCCTGCATGGCGTCAATTTTGTTCAGCGCGACAATCTGCGGCAATTGGGCCAAGCGTGGGTCGTACAACGCCAGTTCGCGGTTCAGCACCTCGAAATCGTTCAGGGGATCGCGCCCCGTCATCCCGCTCACGTCCAATAGATGAATCAGCAGGCGCGAACGGGACACGTGTCGTAAAAACTGATGCCCTAATCCCACACCCTCATGCGCGCCCTCGATGATGCCCGGAATATCCGCCATGACGAAGTTGCGCTCCGATTCGACGCGCACCACGCCTAAATTTGGGACGAGGGTTGTAAACGGATAATCCGCGATTTTGGGTTTGGCGGCGGAAACAGCGGAAATCAGCGTGGATTTGCCGACATTGGGGAATCCAAGCAGGCCCACGTCCGCCAAAAGCCGCAGTTCCATTTTCAGCCGCTTCACTTCGCCCGGCTCGCCCCGTTCCGCGAACTTGGGAGCCTGGTGAATGGACGTGGCGAAGTGGGCGTTGCCCCGCCCGCCGATGCCACCCTTCGCCGCTATAAACCGGGCGTCGGGCGTGTTCATATCTGCAATCACTTCGCCCGTATCCAGGTCGGTGACAACCGTTCCGAGGGGCACTTTGAGTTCCAAATTGCCGCCGTCCTTGCCGAACATATCCTTTGAGGCTCCGTCGCCGCCCCTGTCCGCTTTATATTTGTGCCGGTAACGAAAATCCAGCAGCGTGGTCACGTTGGAGTCCACCTGAAAAATCACGCTGCCGCCGTGCCCGCCATCGCCGCCGTTCGGTCCGCCGTTGGGCACGTATTTTTCCGTGCGAAACGTCGCCATGCCGTTGCCGCCATTGCCGGCCAAAACTTCGATTTCCACTTCATCTACAAACATCACCACTGCGCTCGCTTTCTTTCTTTGCTGCAACCCACGCTTATCGCTGCGCTTCGCCAACCCTGACGGCACGCGCTTTCCAGCCGTGCCCTATCAAAATATCTTTCTCTATTGTATCAGGTTTCATCCCACTTAGGGAAAATGAAAATTGTTCCTGAGAATAGAGGAGTTCGGCGGCGCATGTCTAACATTACTGGGGAAGATACTTTGAGAGTTCATCGCGCAGATGAAGAAGTCTGCAAGCCGTTTTTGGAACGGCGGCGTTCGGGAGGCATGTATGTTGATGGGGAAAATTTTTGTCGGTATCGCTATTGTGGCTCTGATTGGCGTCGGAGGTTACTTCCTGGCGCAGAAAAACAAGGCGCAGGCGGCTGTGCAGCAGGAAGTCGCGCTGCAGCAGTCGGAAAAGCAGGAATGTGAAAAGCGCCTGACGCTGTTTTATGGAGCGTGGAAGAAATACAAAGCCGACCACAAGGGGCAAGACCCGGCGACCGTTGACCTGCTTGTGCCCAAGTACATCTCGGATGTGAACCTGCTGGTTTGCCCTACGGCCAAACGCTGGATTAGCAACCACAAAGCCATAGACCGGGGAACCTTCAAGGTCAACAATAAGGATGTTGACGCAACCTACGAGTTCCTGTGGCTTGGGGCAAATAAAGACCTCAACCTAAAGAAATACGGGGACAAAGCGCCTCTGATTGCCTGTTCCGCCCACGAAGAAGGGCTATACCTGGCCGTTTATAACAAGAAGCCGCCAGTCAGCGCCTTTGACGCCGACAAGCGCGCCGGTTACGTAGCGGAACTGCAAAACGCGCATCTTCTCGCCGTGCGGCGCAATGGAACCGTAGGAGAGTTGACCTCTAATGAAGAGTGAAGAGAAGTGATTCGGGTCAGGGCGACTGCGCGACGATGCTGTCACCCTGCCGGATAGTCACGAGGGTATTTGTGGCGGCAACGTCAACATGCTGCGTTTTGCCGTCCGGCCAGCGCATCTCCAGGCTGACCGGCCCTTTGTACGCGCCCAGCCCGAAGTGGGCGACAGGCGGCAGGGCGGACAGGACGCTGCCCGACGTTCGGATTTCGCGCAGTTGCTTGTGGCCGTTTGCCAACAAGGTAATTCGCGCGCCCAATCCGAAGCGGTTCGCCCCGGAAGATTGCAGCTGCACGTCCAGCCAGTTCTGCGGGGCTGACTGATTGTGCAGCAGAACCGCCTCGCCTTCCAGATTACAAATCAGCGCGTCTGCCCGTCCATCCCGGTCATAATCCGCGAACGCCAGCCCCCGGCCCACAAGCGGGATTTTGGCCCACTCGCCTGTCTGCGCGGTGACGTCCGTAAAATGCCCCTGATGGTTTTGGAAAATTTGAATCGGCTGCGCATAGGTTTGTGACGCATCGAAATCATGCACGTTGTCGCGCACGTGCCCGCTTGTCACCATCAAATCCAGCCAGCCGTCATTATCCAAATCCGCAAAGCCCACGCCGAATTTAACATAAGGCATCGTCGCCGGTCCAAGCCCGGTCGTGCCACTGGTAAAACTGAACAGGCCGTCGCCATCATTATGATACAGGCTGATGGCTTGCTCAAAATAGGTCGTCACCACCAGGTCCAGCCGCCCGTCATTGTCATAATCGCCTGAATCCACGCCCATTCCGCCCTGCACATGCCCCTGTCCATCAAACGCCGTGCCGCTTTTGGTTCCCACATCCTGCCATCCGGCGGCATCGCGCGTCCATAAATCCCCCGGCATCTGATCGTTGGCGAGATACAGCGCGGGATGGCCTTGATTGAGCAGGTCGGAGGCCAATACCCCCCACGTTTTACCCGTATCCTTCCAGGGAACGGCGCGAAAATGCCTGCCGTCTATGTTACGAAACAATTTGCCCGACAGGGCCGCGTACATTTCGGGGCCGCAGGCGGAGCGCATGTTGGCAACCTGGCAAATTTGCGGCGTATCGGCATCGAACTTCACGTATTGCGACACAAACAAGTCCAGCCTCCCCGTGCCGCTCAAATCCGCGAAGGCCGCGCTCATAGACCAATCCAGGCCGTCAATACCGCTTTCTTTGGTAACATCCTCAAAGCGCCCGTTGCCCAGATTGCGATACAGCGCGCAACAGCGATAGCCCGTCAGGAAAATATCGGGCTTGCCGTCGCCGTCATAATCGCCAACCGCGCACCCCATCCAATAAGCGTCGGTTTTCAGGCCGCTGATTCTGGTTACATCCGTGAATTTACCGTTATGTTCGTTGTGGTAGAGGGCGAGGTTATGCGGCCCGACAAGCAGCGCGTCCGGCCAGCCGTCGCCGTCATAGTCCAGCCACGCGCACCCGCCCCCGGAGGTTTCCAGCAGCGTGAGCGGCGAGCGGCCCTGATGTCCCAAAGTGAAGTGAATGCCCGCTTCCTGCGCGGCAGACACAAAGCGCAGGGAAGTGGAAGCGGCAGGAGAAGGCGTTCCTGACGGCGATTGTGGGGGTGGGGTGGGCGCAGGTGGGTGCGGCTTGCCGCACCCGCACAGAACAAGGCACAACAGCGCCGCGCATTGCCACGCCGCAGGCCGGTACTCTCCAGGGAACAGCGCCCGGACGGAAGAAACAACGCGCCGCGCAAACAATCGCAACGCAAACAATCGCCGCGTAAAATTGCGCGGCACAGCAACGCGCGGCATAAAGGATAAGCGGCAACGGTTCATGGCGTTGCTTTCGGCGCGCTGCCAAGCCGGCTTTGCAATTGCGCCAATCGCGTCTTGAGAGCGGCCTGGTTCGGGTTGATGTTCAGCGCGTTGCGCAGACTGTCAACGGCTCCGGTCAAATCACCCTGCCGCGCCTGCAAATCGGCCAGGCGCGAATACAGGTCGGCATTGTTCGGCTGACTGCCCAATGTGGCGCGAACGTCATCCATTTGGCGCTGCAAGTCCTGCCGACGGCGGAAAATGGCAAGCGCGCGCTCGGCGTCCGCTGTCCGGTTTAAGCGCCGACAGACCAGTCCCAGAGAGTAATACGTTTGGGTGTGTTCCGGGGCGGTTTGTGTGCTGCGTTCCAAAAAGCGCGCCGCCACCGCCCAATGCCCGCGCAGGCGCTCCAATTCTCCATGCTCAAAGGGCAGCAGAGGATTGTCCGGGTTGATCTGCTCGATGATGGCGATTACCTGCTCGGCGCGGTCTAAATCCTCGTTGTTGCGATGGCCGGTCAGCAGGGCGTTCAGGTAGTCGGACTGCACTTTCAGGCTGGCGGGAGCCAGTTGCGCGGCCTGCTGCAGGGCGGCAAGGCCCGCCTCAATGTTGCCGACGCCGATTTCTATAGTGCCCTTCAAGGCCAGGCAGTTCGGATCGGCGGGAAGAAGGCGCAGCGCCTGGGCAATGGCCTCCTGCGCCTGCGCCGTTCGCTGCGTTTCCAGATAGCAGGTCGCCAGTTCATACCAGGCCCCCGCTGCCTTCGGGTCTGCCTGAACAACGGCATTAAAGGCTTCGGAAGCGTGGAGATAGGACCCTTTTTCCCGGTACAAGCGTCCGAGCGCCATTTGCGCCACCACGCTGCGCGGGTTGTTTCCCACCGCCCGCTTCAGTAATTCAAACGCTTCCGAATAGTGGTTCTCCGCAATCAGAATTTCGGCAAGCCCGGTCGCCACTTCCGCGTCTTTCTGGTTAAGCGCATACGCCTGAATCAGCGCGGGTTCCGCCATCGCCGCGTCGCCGTCATGGGCAAGGCGCAGTCCCAGTATTCGCCAGCCCAGCGCATCGTTGGGATGGTCATCCAGCATCCGGCGCAGGCTCACCAGACTCATGCGCGGAT
Source organism: uncultured Chthonomonadaceae bacterium (assembly GCA_963835065.1). Classification (GTDB taxonomy): domain Bacteria; phylum Armatimonadota; class Chthonomonadetes; order Chthonomonadales; family Chthonomonadaceae; genus CAWFQB01. The sequence continues at coordinate 57,451 of CAWIEK010000003.1, forward strand.
AGCGGTACGCCGCGCTCCAGGGGCCGAACCACCACGCGGCGACGCTGCCACAGCCGACAGCCAGGAGGAGCAGCAGGATGGCCTTCCAGCGCCCGCGTCGTACAGGTTTTTCAGGTGTTACTTCCATTAGTATTTTTAATTGATATTTTCGTTTGTTTTCAAGGCTCTGTAATCGTTACATCACCGGGAATTTTGGGCGAATTCAGGATGCTTTTCGCGCCGCTCGGCCACTTCACTTCGATGCGGTCTACGGCGGCCACATTGCCCAATCCGATCCACGCCCGCGCGTCGCTTGCGGACAGGTAGCTGCCGCCGGTGGTACATTCGGCCCGCCATTGCCGGCTTCCTGCCACAACCCTTATTTGCGCGCCGATACCCATACGGTTGCTGCGCGTGCCTACCAGCCGAACACGCAGCCATTTCCCCGTTGCGGGGATACGGTTGTACAGGATGCGGACGCGCCCTTCCAGATCCGTGACAACCAGGTCGAGCCTGCCATCCTCATCGAAATCGGCAATGGCTAACGCCCGTCCCACGCACGGCGTTGTAAATCCCGGCCCGGCCTCTTTGGAACGCTCCTGCAAGCCGCCCTTGCCGTCGTTCATGAACAATTGCAGGGGCTGGCGATAGCGCGACATGGCATCTATTTTTTCCTCGTTATCATAAACGTGTCCGTTCGCCTGCGCAATGTCCAGCCAGCCATCGTTATCGAAATCCGCCCATTTAATGCCGAAACCCACATACGGGCGCGTGGCCTGCGTGACTCCCGTTGCCACGCCCTGATTCTGGTACGCGCCCCCGCCCCCATCCACGTACAGGCTCGTGCCCTCATACTGGAAGGTGGAAACGGCCAGGGACGGCTTGCCGTCATGCTTGAAATCGCCCCAATCCACGCCCATCGCGCCCTGCGGCTTGCCGTCTTCCGTCAGCGCCACGCCGTGCAGCAAGCCTTCCTCGACAAATCCCTTGCCCTTTTGATTGACAAAAAAATCTCCCGGCATTTCGTCGTTGCCCAGGTACAGGTCAGGCCAGCCGTCGCCGTTCACATCCGCAAACGCCACGCCCAGGCATTTGCCGTGCGCTTTGTCCAGTCCCATCTGGCGCGTCACGTCCTGAAAATGCCCGCCTCCCAGATTGCGGTACAGGCTGCCGATTTGCGGGTCGTACATTTTGGGGCCGCAGGCGGTCGGGGTGTTTTTGCGGTCACTGCAAAACTGCATCGTGTGTTCATTGAAGACGACATAGCGCCCGATGTACACATCCAATTTGCCGTCTCGATCCACATCCGCGAACGCCGCGCTTGTGGCCCAACTGGTGGGCGAAGGCGCTTCCAGTCCCGAACCTTTGGTGATGTCGGCGAACTTGCCCCCGCCCAAATTACGAAACAATTTTACCACGCCGTAGCCGGTGAGGAGCAGATCGGGGCGTCCGTCGTTATCTATGTCGCCGACTGCGCAGCCGGTGAAAAATCCCGATGTTTCCAGGCCGCTGCCTTTGGTGACATCCTCAAAAGTTCCATTGCCCCGGTTATGATAAAGCCGGCACTGCCCCGCGCGCTCTGCGGCAGGTTTGCCGGAAGGTTTATCCCAGGGTTGGTTCATGGGCTGTCCGACGAAAAACAGGTCGGCATGGCCGTCGCCGTCATAATCGAATACGGCGCAGCCCGTGCCGATAGTTTCCAGGAGCGTCAGGGGCGATTTGCCGCCGTGTCCAAGCTGAAAATCCACGCCCGCTGCCAGGGCGCGCTCTTCAAACCAGGCGGGCAGGGAAATGGCTGACGGAGGGGAAGGCAGGGTTTCCGAGGGTGTCTTCGGCCTGCACGAGAAGGCGCATATCAGGCCAATTGCCGCCAGCAGCGCGCCCGTAAGGATACGAAGGATGCCAATGCAGGCGGGGCGGATTGTCTTGCGTGATGCGCTCATGGATGCGGCGTGACCGAGGGCGCAGCCGCCAGGTGAGGGGCAGGCGCGGATGCAGGCAAGCCTGTCCCATTCCCGGCTGCCGTCGGGACGGATGGGGCAGGCATTGCATCCGATGCAGGCAGGCACGATGAGGCAGTGGCGAACCCGATGCGGAAGGCGGCGCAGCGGCGGGGGCAGGCGGCTTATTTGCGGCTTTCTGCCTGAGTTCCGCTTCGGCTTTGCGCTTGAGTTCCGCTTTGTATTTTTCGAATTCGGCGCGTACCGCTCTGTCTTCCACGCCCATTCGCTCATACACCTTGTATTCCGACACGGCATCCTCATCATTCTCGTATTTGCGGAACAAACGCGCCATTTGCAGATGCAAAGGCCGGTTCTGCGGGTCGAGCCGGATGCGGTTTTGCGTATCTTCGATGTCGTGCTTGGCTTTCGCTAATTCCTGCGCGGTGGCGATAGCGGCTTTGCCCGCGTCCACCTTGCCGATTTTTATCAAGCACAGGCCAAAATGGTACAGGGCTTGATCGTCGGAAGCGTTCAAATTGGTCGCGATGCGCAGATGCTCCACGGCTCCCACCCAATCGCTCTGCCGCTCCTTCAAGCGCCCCAGTTCCAGCTGCGCGTCGCCCATTTGCGGATCCAGGCTGACGGCGTTTTCCAATTGCTGCTGCGCCTGCGTTCGCAGGGCAGGCGTGTCGCCCATTTGCAGATACATTTGCCCCAGCCAGAAATGGGCCGTCGGGTCTTTGGGATTGAGCGCGATAGCCTTCTGAAACTGCTCCTCGGCCTCCTGAAAACGGGAATAGTGGCGGGAAATCTGTCCCAAATCCCGCCAGGAAAGCGCTTGTTTGGGATCCAGGGCAGTGGCTTTCTTCAGCGCCTCATACGCCAGGTCGGATTCAGACGATTCGCCGTACATCTTGCCTAGCGAGTACCAGGCATAGGCATTGTCCGGCTGCAAGGCCACGACTTTCTTAAGTGGCTCAATGGCCTTGCGGGGGCTGCCCATAGCATACGTGGCTTTTGCCAGCGACAGTAGATTCCCCGGATTGTCGGGTTCCAGCTTGACCGCTTCCTGAACGGATTGCAGCGCGGCGGGCATATTGCCCATGCGCAGGTAAGCGTTTCCAAGCGACAGATGCGCGTCGGCTACTTTGGGGTTGAGGCTGACAGCGTATTGCAGGGCGCCCACCGCTTCCTTGGAATGTCCGGCGTTCAGCAGCGCGACGCCATAATAGCCCCAGGTGAGCTGATCTGTAGGGTTGTCGTGAACGGCCAGCGCCAGTTCTTCTACGGAAAGCGTCTTCAGTTGCCGTTCCCGCGCCCAGGCGCTGTTGCGAACACGGATACTGATGCTGACAGCAAGAACGCCCAGCAGCACAAGCAAGGCCAGGCGCAAGGGAAAACGCGGTTTCGACTTTGCGGGGCCGGCCTGCGTCGTGTCGCGTGAGGATGTTGTTACGAGGGATTTCATACGCTCTGACATTCGTTGTCAATAGAGTGGGACGGTGACAGATTTGCCGGTTATTACCACAAAGTACATGGCGATAACCGGCAAATTTCCTGGCGAATTGGCCTTTGCAAGCAACGTAAGGCTTAGAAGTTTAAGACTTAGAAGTTGTTACCGGTCCATTTGGCGCCCGCGTTGTCCTGGCCTGGGATCATGTACGTGTTGCACGGGTAGGTATGCTCGAACCAGTTGTTGCCGCCACCCTGGAAGTACATGGCGGTTCCTTTAACCGCGTCAATCGGCTTGTCGCCCGTCGGGGAGAACTTGAAGTATTTCACGTGACCATCCGCGTGAACCACCTGGCCGCCGCCGTTATGGCGCGGCAGGCCCCAGGTAAAGCCCTGCCAGGTCAGCCAACCTGATACCAGGCTGGCGTTACAGCCGAACGTGGTGTCTTCGAGCAGCCAGGGAGTATTGGGCCGGCCTTTATAGTCCACGCCATCCACGCCGCCCCAGTCCGAGTGCCCATCCAGGAGCATCCAGGTTGTCGCAGGCGCTGATACGCCGGCGAGCTTGACGGGGGTACGATGCCTGCCTGCCGCGTCATCATAGCCAGGCGATAACTGGTTGTTGTAGATGTAGTTGACGGGGTTGATATTCCAATCGGTGTGCTGCGGATTGTTCGGGTCTTCATCCAGGTCGGTGGTTTCCGGGCACTGGAACACGCCCTTGGACTTGACGTAAGGCTGAACGGTGTTTTGCCAGTCCCAGGTTCCGTAGTTACCACCCTGCAGCCCTGTCTTATCAACGCGCCAGCCGCCGAAGGGATAGCGCTCGTCGAAATCCTGCACATACATCAGCATGCTCAAGCCCAGTTGCTTGAGGTTGCTGCTACAGGACGCCTGCCGCGCTTTGGCGCGCGCCTGCGCGAAGACGGGGAACAGAATGGCCGCCAGAATAGCGATAATGGCGATCACGACGAGCAGTTCGATCAGGGTAAAACCGCCGCGTTGGCGATAGCTCTTGCTGCGTTGCATTTCACTTTCCTTTCCTTGTCTCAGGAACATATTAAAACATCAGACGAACTTCTTCATCAAGAGAAGTTTTTCTCTATCTGCCGGGACCACCGGAGGATGCCGGCCCGCCGGAACTGCCCGGTCCACCCGACATTGGGCCGCCGGAACCGCCCGGCCCCCCGGAACGTCCGGGACCGCCCGAACCACCGGGGCCACCCGAACCGCTGGAACCGGGCGTAAAGCCCGCGGGCGCGTTTTTGTACGGGTTTTCGCCCCCCCCGCCATTGCTGATAGTTTTGCGGGCAAAAAAGATAATTACAAGTAAGAGAACGACAACGGCTCCGATGATCATTGCAGGATTTACTTCTTGCTTCAAGGTCTCACCCCCTTTTCCTGGTATAAACGCCGCGTTTTCTCTGCTGAAAATCGCGTTTTCTCTGCATGGATCTCCCGCTGCAGAACTGCGCTTCTGAAAGTTTGTGTCCATTCCTCCATGCGCACATGCGCGTTCATGCACTCATCATAGCACAGGTAGGCATACTTTTCAATACCTTACACGAGTTATCCTGCATAATGAGTGGAAAAATCAAAAAATTTTTCCGCGCCCCCCCTGATTTTAACGTTTCTGGCGGAATATGCCGTAATAATACCAGGTATGTACGAGGGAAGCAGGGCGCCAGGGCTTTCTGCGTTGGGTATTTTCATACCCAACGCCGCGATACAGAAAGTTGACATTTCTGAGGACACAGTGTTATCATGGAAGAAAGAAAAACGCGCATGCTCCTGCGCCTCGCTGGAGTTTATCTCCCTCTGGAGTTTATCTCCCATAATGCTTGATGACATTCTATGCCACTTAGAAATTCACGCGCCAACTTACCGGAAACGTTTTTCCATCGAATGGCTGTTTCCGTCCGTATATTAGGCAGCGGCCTGGCCCTTTCCTTCCTGCTGCTCCTGGCCCTGACCGCCTGCCACCGCAGCCCGCCGGCTGCGCCGATTGGGGGAAACGCGCCGGCTGTTGTGCCGGACGCGGAGGGGTATGTCGGCAACAGCGCCTGCGCGTCCTGCCATCCCGGCGAATTTAAGCAGCATCAGGGAAGCCGCCATGCGCTGACCATGCGCGCGGCGGATACCGGTTCGCTGGGCGCGATGGCTCCCGCACCCGGCGCGATTCCTCTGGCGGGCTACGCGCTTGCCGCCCCGTCAGGCCGGCTGACGCTGACCCGCGCGATTGCTCCCGTCGGCCCCGTCCCGCTTGATCTGGCGCTTGGCTCCGGCAAAGTGGGAATTACCTTTATTTCCCTGCAAGGCAAGGACTCGCTCCTGGAAGCGCGCATGAGCTACTTCCCGGAAGGCAGGCAATGGGACTTTACGCCGGGGCAGGAAGCCAAAAACGAGAAAGATACCGTGTTCGGGCGCATACATCAGGGCGATATAGACGCGCGCCGTTGTGTGCATTGCCACTCGGTCACGCTGCCGCCGGATGACCTCCGGCCCGATCCGAAATTCTACGGCGTGGGCTGCGAATCCTGTCATGGGCCGGGCAAAGCGCATATTGACGCCATGCGCGCGGGCGATTTGGCTCACATTGCAATGCAGGATTTAAGCAAACTGCCTTCCGGCCAACTCAACGATTTGTGCGGCAAATGCCACCGCTCGCTCAAGGATATTGAGTTAGACACGACGGCAGGCTCCCTGACGCACCGTTTTCAGCCGTATGCGCTGGTACGCAGCCGCTGCCGCAACAGCGACGGCAGCGTTCTGTCGTGCATGACCTGCCATTCCCCGCATACCAACGTCAGCCTGGACATGAAAAAGCACGAGCAGGAGTGCCTGCAGTGCCACACGAGCGGGCAGGCGCTCCCTTCCAAACCGGGCGCGGCTGTCGTGGTGGGTACGGCCTGCCCCGTGAATGCGAAAACCGGCTGCATCCCCTGCCACATGCGCGACAGGCAATCGTTCCCCGGCCTCTTTTGGAAGCCGATGGTAGACCATCTGATTTCCATAGACCCCAATAAAAGCCGCAGCAAGCCGCCCAACCACCCTACGGCAAGCGCTACAAAATAGGCATACGCAGAACCATTTGTTTCAAAGGTTGTGCGCTTGCCGAATTGTGGCGAGCAGTCCCTCGGTGGCCTGATTGACAAGCGCGTACACTTCGGCGTATCTGCCGTCGTAGTAGGGGTCGGGCACTTCCCGCGTTCCGGCGTCGGGGGCATAATCCATCAGGCGGGCGATTTGTGGCGGTTGGCCCTCTGACAGCCGCGCCCGTTGGAAGAGAGCGCTCACATCGGCGTAATTGCTTTCGTCCATCGTCAGAATATAATCGAAGTCTCTGAAATCTGCCGCGCCGACCTGCCGCGCGCTGTGCGCAAACGCGATACTGTTAGACTTCAGTATCTGCTGCGTTCCCCGGTGCGGAGCCTGCCCCCGGTGCCAATCGCCTGTTCCCGCCAAATCCACTTCGATCTCGTTTTCTAATCCTGCCGCCTTCACCTTGTGCATAAACACCGCTTCCGCCATTGGTGAGCGGCAGATATTCCCCAAACACACAAACAACACTCGTATCATATTTCGTTTCTCATTCTTTCAGTGTCAAGGCGCAGGCGCAGGATGCTGCCTGCGCCGTAAAAGCATACCCGATTTACAAGTTGAGAAGAAAACGCTCTGCATGGAAGCCAAATGTTGGGAAGGAAATTGTTCATGGCATAGGGAATAAACACACATTCTACACGACCGAAGCACCGCAACGACAGAAGCACAACAGAGAAACACAAAGCCAAAGGAAACAAACATGCCGACAGCGCCAACGCTTAAACAAGTAGAACATCTGGTACAACAACTGCCGCACGAGGAGCAGGAAACGCTTATACAGCATATTGCCGCGCAACTGCAAACAAGTCCTGCGCAACAGGCAAACGCGCAAAGCCTCAAAGAAATACAAGCCGCACAAATTGCTGAAGCCTTCGCCATCGCGGACGCGCTCGCCGAGCAGGTCGGAACGGAGTTCGATTCAGCAGAAGAACTGCGCCAAATACGCGAAGAGAGACTAAACGCCTTGTGTTGTTGAGGAAAGATAAGCGCGTATGAAGTGGCCGAACCCAACCGATTATCAGGACGCCGTTCAAAACCCCCGGCTGTGCTTTTTCGACCCGGAATTGCAGGCGGGGATTGTGGCGACAAACCCGCTCGGCCTGCCCCGCGTGGCGTCGGGCAACTTTGCCAGCGTGTACGAGGTGCGAACGGGTAAAAAGCGGTGGGCGGTGCGGTGTTTTTTGCGGCAGTGCGCCGACCAGCAGAAGCATTACGCGCATATCACGAACCACTTGAAAGGCTTGTGGCTGCCGTTTCTGGTGGATTTCGAGTATCAGCCGCAGGGTATCCGCTTGTTCGGGCAGCCGTATCCGATTGTCAAGATGCAATGGGTGGATGGGGTTGCGCTGCATACGTTTGTGAAGAAGAAATTGCGGCGTCCGCAGGATTTGGCGAAACTGGCGGCGCAGTGGCGGGGAATGGTGAACAGTCTGCACGGCAGCCGTTTGGCGCACGGCGATTTACAGCACGGCAATGTTTTGGTCACCTCCAAAGGAATTGCGCGTCTGGTAGACTACGATGCCATGTACGTGTCCGCATTGCAAGGCGCGAACTGCGCCGAACTCGGCCACGCCAATTACCAGCATCCGCAGCGGCAGGCCAACCATTACGATCACCATCTGGACAATTTCGCCGCGCTCGTGATTTACGTCAGCCTCCGCGCCCTTGCCGCGGAACCGGAACTATGGGACAAGCACCACACGGGCGAAAACCTGATTTTCTCCTCTTCGGACTTCAAAGCGCCCGCCCAATCCGCCCTTTTCGCGCAACTCTGGCGCAGTCAGGACGCGGAAGTCCGCGCTCTTTCGGTACAACTGGCGGCGTGGTGCTGCGGCCCAATGGCGCAAATCGGCAATTTTGAGGCTGTTCTTGCAACACCCCGTTCGGCAACCGCGCCTGTAAACGCGCAATTACAAACAGCAGCGCCAACATTGCCGCAACAACCAATAGCGACAACGCCTCAGCCAGCGTCCTCGAACCGTTGGTGGCTGGATAGCGCGGTACAATCTCAGCCTGTCACCCCAAAGATGCAGACATCTACTGTTGCCGCAGTTACAATAACGCCTCCAAAACAACCTGGCACTTCTGTTATTAAGCCTCCACATCCTGGACAAATCAGACTGAATCCTATTGATGGAGCAGTCATGGTGTGGATACCGGAGGGGGAGTTTTGGATGGGCAGTGATCAAGATTACCATGCGGAAAAGCCGCTACGAAAGGTAAGGTTGAATGGTTTTTGGATGTATAAACATGCCGTGACTGTCACACAATTTCGGAAGTATTGTGATGCCGTAAGCAAAGCCATGCCATACGCCCCTTATTGGGGGTGGCAGCCAACTCAACCAATAGTAAACGTGTCATGGAATGACGCTTGGGCTTATTGTCAATGGGCTGCTGTTCAACTTCCGACGGAGGCACAGTGGGAGAAAGGCGCGCGAGGTACAGACGGTAGGATATACCCTTGGGGAAAGAGTTGGGATATTCATAAGTGTTGCGGATCAACAACAGCGCAGGGTAAACAGCAAATGCCAGTTTGTGTTGATAAGTACGCCAATGGTTCAAGTCCTTATGGGCTAATGAATATGGTGGGTAACGTGAATGAATGGTGTCTGGATTGGTACGATCCTAATTACTACACAACCGCGCCATCGTATAAGGAGTACGCCATTTTATGTAGGCCTTTGCTTGTTCACAACACATCGTTATCCGACTGGTTCTGCTGTTGAGCCGTAGAGGTGGCACGGCGTAGCGGCATCATGATTGTGTCGCCGTTTGATGTGCTGATCCGCCGCGTTCCACGCCTGCAAACCCGTCAGCCGGACGTGATGTTCATTACCAATGACCGACTGGAACTATCCGGCGGCGTGATGATGGAAGGGCCGTTGGAACAGCCGCCGGAACTGGTCATTGAAGTGCTGTCGCCAAGCGAAACTCGGCGCATTGTACAAGACAAGATCGAAGACTACCGCAGCATCGGCGTGGAAGAAGCATGGCTGGTCAGTTCACAGGCAGAAACGGTTCAGGTCTTGCGCCTCACGGCAGAAGGCGTGGAAATCGTAGCACTTTACGGCATTAATCAGAGCGTTACCTCGTTGGTATTCCCTGACATGACGCTTTCTCTGGCCGACATTTTCGCGTACTGATTGCCTGTGCAACAAATACCAAATTTTAGGAACCGAGACACCAATGGCGATGGACTCCGACGCGGGAACGAACCCCGACGCTTCCAACACAACCCAAAAGACAGCTTCCCAATCCGCCGTATCCGATACGATGGTGGATGAACTGCCGTCTGCCTTAACGGGAACGGCGATGCAGCGCAAGGCCGTGACGTGGCGCAGCGTGTTGCTATGCCTGATTTTGCTGCCTGTCAACGCGCTGTGGGTGGTGAACATGGAAATCGTGCGCTATTCGGCGCACCCGACAACCATTTCTCTGCTGTTCAATACGGTCTTTGAACTGTTCTGCCTGACCATGTTCAACCGCGTCGTGATGCGCTTCGCGCCGCGTATGGCGCTTGGACGGGGCGAACTGCTGCTCATTTATTCCATTTTGTGCATCGGGTCGTGCGTGGCCGGGCATGACATGCTGGAAGTATTCGTGCCGATGCTGACGTACTCGTTCAAGCATGCGACAGCCACGAACAACTGGGGCACGCTCATCAATCCGCGCCTGCCCAAATGGCTGTTCATTGACAACGAGGCGATTTACAAGGGCTACTATCTGGGCAATGACAGCGTGTGGCACTGGCAGTACGTCCGCGCCTGGCTGCCCGTCGTATCCGCGTGGACGGTTTTCGTTTCGACGCTGATGTTCGTGATGCTGTGCATCAACGCCATTTTGCGCAAGCAGTGGACGGAAAACGAAAAACTCGGCTACCCCATTGTCCAACTGCCGCTGCAAATCACGAGTGAGCAGGCGTTTACGCCGCAGGGCATGTTCCGCAATCGCCTGTTCTGGTTAGGCTTTGTTCTGGCGGGCGCGGTTGACATGATCAACAGCCTCAACTACTACTATCCCGGCATCCCCACCGTATTAACTCCCGGTTTCGGCCAGTCCTTTCTTGACCTCGCGCCCTACTTTGCCACCAAGCCCTGGAACGCATTGGGCTGGACGCCGCTTTCGTTTTATCCGTTTATGATCGGGCTGGGCATGTTCATGCCGCTCGACTTTTTGTTTTCGTGCGTGTTCTTCTACTGGTTCTGGAAGTTTGAAAAAGTGTTTTCGGTTGCAATGGCCTACGATCAGGACCCGCGCTTCCCGTACACGGAAAATCAGGCGTTCGGCGCGTACCTGTCGTTTTGTTTGTATTCGGTATGGATCAGCCGGGGGTATCTGAAGCAGGTGCTGCGCCGCGCATTGGGCAAACCGTCCGAACTTGACGACAGCCGCGAACCCATGAGCTACCGCAACGCCGTTTTGGGAATTGTGGGCGGCGTGGGCGTACTGGTCGGCTTTTCCGCGTATCTGGGAATGCCCGTGTGGATCGGGTTGATGTTCTTCCTGATGTACTTCGCGCTTGCCCTTGCGATTACGCGCATGAGAGCCGAATTGGGAACGCCCATCCACGACCTGCACTTCACCGGCCCGGAAACCATTATGACGCGGGTGGCGGGCAGCCGCGCGTTTACGCAGGACAACCTCGTCGTATTCGGCCTGTTCTTCTGGTTCAACCGCGCGTACCGCTCGCACCCGATGCCCAACCAACTGGAAGCGTACAAGCTGGCGGAACAATCGCGCACCAACTACAAATCCTGGAATCGCGCTATTTTCTGGTTGGGAACGTTCGCCGTTTTTGTCGCGTTCTGGGCCATTCTGCACCTGATGTACAGTTACGGCGCGGAAGGCAAAAGCCGCATGACGTTCGGAGCGGAGCCGTACACGAAAATGGAAGGCTGGCTGAAAACGCCCGAACTCGCCAAGTTTCAGGAGTTTCTGGCGATCACAGTCGGCTTTGGCATCGCGTTTTTGCTGCAATGGCTGCGCGTTCGCCTGCCCTGGTGGCCGCTGCATCCGCTTGCGTTCGCCGTGTCCTCGTCCTGGGAAATCAACTTGGTGTGGGGGCCGCTGTTCCTCGCGTGGCTGTTCAAGACCCTGCTGCTGCGCTACAGCGGGCGGGGCGGCTTCCAGCGTTCCCTGCCGTTCTTTCTCGGCCTGATGCTCGGCCAGTTCGTCGTCGGCAGCCTGTGGAACCTGTACGGCATCGCCCGCGACCTGCCGACGTACCAGTTCTGGCAGTGACCTGACAAAAACCATGCTGGAAGTAACATTAACCCTGCGCGTCCAATTTGCTGGTTTAGTGGCGGGAACGAATAGCTGTGAAGGCCGGAGTCAGAGTCAAGGGAAGTATAGAGAAAAAAGCAGTATGTAGAGGCAGCGTCGAAATCTTGGCAATGCAGCGCTTCCAGCCCGCTGTCTCGTTGTGTCAGGTTGTAGGAGTGAGGCATCAGGACCTCAGCGGCGTCAGGGCGGCAAAGGAAGCAGGCAGAGCATAGGCGGCTGTCTCCTTTCTGTTTAGTAGACGCATATCTACTTAGTCTGACGTCTTCTGTGAAGAAAAGGTTGCAACTTTTTGCCTGTCCTGTTGGATTTTTTTCTGCCAGACCGGAGATTGAAAATCCCCGGCAGGAAAGTACAAGCGTCCTGTGGACGCGGTTCTGAGTTCCAAACGGGGCAGGAAGTAGAAATTGTGCTGGTAACGGATTGGTCTCAGGCCGATATTCCACAATGCTTGTGCGCGGTTCAGGCTGCCGACACGGTTGCTTCGTGAACGGAAGACAAAAGTGAAACCTAAAATACATCAAATGGCGGTACGCAGAAAACCCATGTGGTGGGTGTGCTTGCTGTTCGCAGGCGTTTTATACGCACTCTGCACCTGTCAAAAAGCCGAAGCGCAAGCTACGTCGGACTCACGCCCTGTTACTTTGCACTTTCAGCAAACTCCGTTTCGCGTCGCTTTGCACGAACTCTTCTGCCAAGCGGATGTGCCTTACCGATGCAAGCCAGAACTGGAAACATTGCTCGATTCAGAAGATATCAAGGTTACGGTTGATTACAAAGAAGTGCCATTTCCTCGCGCGCTCGATTCGCTTTTACGCTTCAATGACGGCGACAATATGAGCAAGCCTATCGGACTCATGTCTTATCGTCAGCAAAAGGGTGTCTACGTCTTCTCGCGCGGTGATGGTGTTCGAGAACAGAACGTTACATTGAATCACATGGATACCAACCTGGTAGATGCTCTAAAACAGGTGTGTTCGCAGGTTAACGTCAGTTATGTCCTGAATCTCGGTCAGTATGCAACACGCCATGTTTCGTTCCCTGCATTGAACACGCCCTTTGCGCAAGCCGTCGAGCATTTACTGGAAGCCGCACATGCCAGCCCCGATTTGGAACTTGCTGTAAAGAGCGGAACGGTAATTATAGGCCGTCCTTTACCCTTAGACTTGAGTAATTACCTGCCGCATGTTCATCCTTCACAAAACATGATTGTACTCTGTTTGCAGGACGAAAATTTGTATACGGCGCTATTTTTCGTGTGTTACTCCACAGGCGAACCGTTTCTCTTGTCTCCTGCGTCGCGCCAATCACGCGCTAAAAATATGGTTCAGACTGCCTCGGTTGAGCATGTGCTTAAGGAGTTAATACAGGGGTCAACATCCTCACTAAAATATAGTTACAAGGATAAAATGATCCAAATCGTCGAAAAGCACCCCAGCCTTGAACGGCAATGGTAGTGTAAAGCCATTCGTTTTCAGAGGGTACGGAGAAATTAGCTATGTTGTCAGTATGCTTGCCGGTCGTAATGATGCTTTCTCAGTCCGTTGGAGCGCGCGAGGCGCTGCTGAAACAGGCGACGGCGCATTGGAAACTCGGTAACGCTGTTGCTTCCGGCGCGAACCCGCTGCGAACGCAGGGGCAGATCGAGCGCGACATTCCCGCCGAAGATGCCGGCGCCACTCCTGACAGCAAAGCCGCGCGCCTGACCAACGCTTATTTTGATGCGGGCAACGCGCTTGCCCTGAACCCTGCCGCGATTACGGTGTATTTGCGCGCCCGTGACCCGCGCGGACTGTGGAGTTACGGCCTGTTCAGCAAGCGCGGCAGTCACGAAATAGTCACGTTCAATCTGTTCAGCATAGACCTGCCACCCACGCCCGGCCCGGACATCGGCTTTGAAGTACATACCGAAGCCGGATTGGTCGGAGCCAGTTTTCCGGTTTCGCGTATCGCGCCCACCGCCTGGCATGATTTTGTCGGCGCGTATGACGGCAATTTCCTCTCGTTGTATTGCGACGGCAAATTAATGGCAAAACGGGCGTGGTACGGCAAGCCCACGCGCAACAACGAATCGATTCTCATCGGCGCAGAAACCGACAGGGGGCAAATCGTCCGGCCTTTTACGGGTGAAATGGAAGAAGCCGCGCTGTGGCCGCGTTCGCTGAACGACAACGAACTTGCCGCCGTGATGCGAAAGGAGAAGATCATGCCTGATGCCGAATATGTTGCCCCCGTACCACCGCCGCCCTCGCCCGTGCATTATCGGCCCGCGTTTGCCCGCCTTGCCGATACCATTCCGTTCTTCTGGAAGGGCGAGTACCACATCTTCTATCTGCGCTCCATTGAGCATGTGCCCTGGGAACATATCGTTTCCAGAGACTTGATCCATTGGAAGGAACTGCCGACCGCGCTTAATTGCCGACGGCGCTCCCGACAGCCCGGACGGATTCCACATGTTTACGGGCAGCGTGATCGAACATAACGGCGTGTTCCACATCTATTACACCGGCTGGAACCCGAATAATCCGCGCGGGCAAGAGTTTATGATGCATGCGACCAGTCCCGATTTAATCCATTGGACAAAACAGCCGCAGGATATTCTCGCGCCTGATGGTACGCATTATGCCAATGCCCGCTACCGGGATTTCCGCGACCCGTATCTGTTCCGCAACCCCGATACGAACGACTTTATGATGTTCTTCTGTTCCGGGGCGCATACGGGCGTGGCGAGTTCGCCCGACCTGGTTCACTGGACGCAGCAGCCGCCCATTGACTCGGATTACACGGGCTTGGGAACGCCGGAATGTCCCGACACGTTTCAGATCGGCAGTACGCATTATCTTATCACGTCACCCACCAAAACCAACAGCACCATCGCTCGCCATGCCGACAACCTGCTTGGCCCGTACCACGACCCCGTTTCGCGCGAAATTGACACGCCCATTTTGTACGCCGCCAAGCGCATGTACGACGGCAAGCGCCATGTGCTGACCGGCTGGCTGCGCGACCTGGACGGCGGCACGGACACGGGCAGTTTTCTGTGGGGCGGAACGCAGTCCATTCCCCGCGAAATCACCGCCGGCCCGAACGGGCAATTGTTCTTCCATCCCATCCCGGCAGCCCTTGCCGCGTACAAGCATCCCCTGTGGGACTTGCATAAGCAGCCCGCATTGACTCAAACGCAAGGACAGTGGCAGTACGTCGGCAAAATGCTGGAAGGCGCGGCAGGCGTGAAAGGCGCAGGCGGCAATGAAGAATCGCGATGCCAACTGGAAACGCCGCCCGATTACCTGCTGCAATGCAAGGTAAAGCTGGATAAAGACAGCGTTTTTGCCCTCGGTTTCCGCGAAAAGGAGGGGGCAAATACGGGCTACCGTCTCACCCTGCGCCCCAACGCGCAGGAAGCGGAAATCAGCAGTTCCAACTTCCATTACCCGCGCCACATTCTGCTCGACGCTGCGCAGCCGATCACCATTCAAGCGTTCGTGCAGGGCGACATCATCGAATGTTTCGTCAACAACGCCTTCGCCTTCAGCTGCCGCGCCTACAACCACCGTTCCGGTAACTTAAGCCTGTACCTGTCCGGCGGGAAGGCGCAAGTGCAGGAGTTAAGCGTCAAAACGGCAGTCCACTGACCGGCATGGACGCGGCGTGTACATTACGCTCCGTACAAGGAAATATCGTATTGGAGGGTCAACCATGACTGCAATTCGCAAAACGCCACATTTTCTGGTAACGGCTGCGGCGGTTTGCTGCCTGATGCTGCCCTGCGGCACACTTAGTCAGAAAGCGTCCGATAGCGGAAAACTGCCGGATGCCAACGCTACCGCCGCTGCAAAAAGCCTGCCCATGACGCAGATGTTGGATCAACTGGCGGCAAAACATGACTTTAACTTCGTCATGTGCGAGGCGCCGGAACCGGACCTGACCGCCGATATTGCCTTTGAGCATCCGTCATTAAAGGACAGCCTGAACGCCATTTGCAAGCCGTTCGATTACACCTGGCATCCGGGACCGGGTGGTGTCATGCTGTTCGAGTGCGGTTATACCAAGTTCAATGCCATGCCGCCGCTCACGCCGGGGGAAGTGTGGGCGGTGCTTGAAGATTTTGCGCAGATCAGCGCGCCTTATCACGAAATCAAAGGAGACGGGTTGCGCGATGTTCAAAAGCAGCTGGTTGGTTCGCTTACATTGGAGCAGTGGAAAACTTTGCGCGCCCGTGCCGCCGAGCGCGGCGGTTTAGGGTTTGATGAATTAACACCCGCGCAGCAACGGCTTATGGTCAGCTATGTGACCGCGCAGGAGTTCGACTTTTTTGTTAGAGAAATGGAAGATTCCCCCTGGCTGTTTCCCTTGCAGGCCGATGAACATTCCATCCATCTGACGCTGCATCCGCCCGGATCGCCTATCCTGACCGCGTTGATGAAGCCGACAGGGGAGAAGTACCCCTTTTACATGCTGAACACGCGCTGTACGCTCAACGGGCGCGAGTACGAAGGGTTCGGCCTGACGAGCTGGAACCCAAAGCAAACCGGTACGCCTGCCTCAAGTTACCGGGCGGAACACAACAAGCCGATTGCCGTCCTGCCTCCCGCACCCATTGACCATACGCCTGCGCCGGCAAGTGGCCTTGTTCATTTACATGCGCAGAATGCCCGGCTGACGGAAGTTGTCGCGCTGATGTCACAGCAGGCCGGCATCAAGGTTGCGCTTGACCGCGCTTTGCGCGATGTGCGCGTCACCGCCCGTCTGGACAACGTTCCTCTGGAAACCGCGCTGCAGGCTCTTGCCGCGCCGCATGAGTGGCGGACGTTCAAGCCGGATGCGCATCAGTATGCTTTGTATCGGCGTAAGCCTGCCGCCACTGATTCTCCTGTGGCTGTTGCGGCGGCTATGCTGCGTTGCCTCCCTCCCGCCGCGCGCCGTTACATGCAGATGGATATTTCACCTTCTGATCTTTCTGCCACTCAACTAAACGACATGCGCCGGAATGGACGCTGGAACTGGAAATTGGAACGCGCCTGCGAAGAAGCGCGCAGTCGCTGTCATGCCTGGGAGTTAAAGCGTTTTCAGGATAATCCCAATCTCACATGGGCGGACTTGTCTCGCGGCCAGCAAAATGATGTTCTTAGCGCGCAGCTTTATGGAATCCTCAAAGACGCGCGGCCCTTGCATCGCGGTTTTCCCGGCTATGTCGCCGCGCCCGGCATGGCTTTGATCGGATTTTCCAGCCCCGACCCGGCCCACCTGTCCCTGCAAATCAGTGGACGCAACATGAATGGAAGCTTTAACAGCGGCATCAGCCTGAACGACAATGGCGCGCTCACGCCGGAAAAGATGACCCTGTTGCGCGCCAATGGCGTCGTAAGCGGCAATTAGAAAACGGCGCGAAGGTAGAAATTACTTTTGCGATCTCTTGCAAAAATAACGCTACCTGTTGTATACTGATGCTGTCACTACCGCGAACCGAGAACCCCTTGTAGAAGGTCATTATGTATGCAGGCGATGGCAGTGCCTAATCCTCTGCGTAGTCCTGTTTGCTGCGCTTTGATGCGACGCTTCCCCCGCCGGAACGCCCCGACTTCCTGCATTGCTTTTTCTTTGCATCGTCGCTCTGTACAAAGGAGTACGCTATGTCCACTTCTCGTCGCGCGTTTGTTCTGACGGCTCCTCTGCTGCTTGCCGGCGCAATGGCGTCCGGTCACGCGCAAGGCAATCCTCCCCCTCACACCCCCCTGCCCACTGACACCAACCTCAGCGTGTCCATCGGCGTTTGCGCCACCTGGCAAAGCCAGCAAATCAATGCCACGCGCCAGATGCTGCTCAGCGCCGAGGTTTCCAGTTACACCCTGAGTGAAACTCCCGACATCTATACTCTGCTAGACCATCAAATCGCCGGCGAAACCCTGCCCCCGGAACAGGGGTGGGCCGTGTTCGCGCCACAGAACGATCAGTTCCAGTTCCAGTTTGACATTGCCGACGCGCAGAACCGCTTGGGCAAGATCGTTGTCAAGAACCTCCTGACCGGAGACGTGCTTGCGCAAATTCCTGCCGCCGCAAACGGCAGTGCGCTGACTGGTGTGCTGACAGGGGACTGGAACACGGTCTACTATCAGGTGGATGGCTACGACAAGGCAGGCAATGCGCTGTTTCGGCTGGGTGTCACGCAGGGCAAGTTCGACAACTTCGTTCCTTTTGCGATCAGCAACGGCTTTTCGCCTTATCGTCCCGCATTCATTGCCTGCGCCCATCACACAACCCCGGATGGCCTGATGGGGTCGGAAGGCGATCCTTACAACGTTATGGGAGTGATTAGCGGCACAGGGGGCGGGTTCAGCGTGGGATGCGGCTACCAGGACAAAATTAATGACAAAGCCTCGCCCGATTCTATCATCCCGCCAGCCGATTTCTTTCGCTACATCAAGCACAAGAAAGCGCTGGATACAGCCAGCGCTAATCTGAACGCCCTCAAGAGCGGCGATCCGCAGGCGCTCAAGGATTTGCGAGACCTGCTGTCAGGCTTGACGAAGGAAGACACGACGCGCGCCTTGACCAACGTGGACATTGCGCCCTACTCGGACGCCTGTGGGCACTGGCATCCCGCCTTCAACGGCGCGGCCACTGCGGTTTACATTATTCCGTACACGCGCAAAACAGCCAACAAGGGGCTGTTAGGCATTCTGGCGCAGGCGATGATTGAGTTCCTCAAGCCGGGCGCAAAGATACTGTCGGCGTTGGGCATAGACGCGCTCAACCAGTTCCTGATGACGCCGCAGGGTGCGCCTTACGGGTACATACAGGGCGAGATACGAGTGGTCGGAGACGTTTACACCGTAGACGCCACGGAAGCCTACAAAGCGTCCGATCAACGCCCAATCCTACAGGAGGTAACGTTCAGACTGACGCCCGACATTGCGCCGCCGACAGGTCTCAATGGCGGTGGCAGCGTGGTGTCTACGGGAGCCTGGACAATTCCTGCGCCTCCCGGCCCCTCCAACGGCGGCGATCTGTCTTTCGATGTCAACGGCATTGCCAAAAAGCAACTGGCAAAAGGCTACAAGTGGAAGGCTTCCGGCTGTATTTCTTCCACGCGAGGCTATCGTACCGGCACGTCGGAAGAGTTTCAAACACCGATTGACGCACCTGTTACCGTACCCTGTACGTTGACTGTACTGCTGCACCTCAAAATAGTCGCCAACGCTTCGTGCGTAGTGACGGTGAAACGAGGCGCTGACGTTCAGGCGCAGGGACCGACTACGAGCATAAACGGCCAGAACGTGTTTGACATGTTCCAGGTGACGCCTGCCACTTACATCGTGGAGGGTACAGCATCTCCCCTGCCCGGTTCGCGCGTTCCCCGCAAGGCCACGCAAACAGTTACCGTCAACACCGCCGTCGAACAGGCAGTGCAGCTTACGTTCTGATATTTTCTGCTTCTGTTCGAGCGAACACAGCAGAAAGAACACAACACCGATGTTATGACATCAACAAGGCGACGCTCCTTCGCGTTTGCTGCATACTCCCGCCTGCGGCCACTTGCGCCACAGGCGGGTTTTGCGTGTATACTGAAACATGAGGAAATCACGTCCGCTTTCACGCCCATCGCCCATGCGCGACCCGTCACCCTATCCTATGAAAACATCGGGCTTATTCGCGTTCATTCGCGTTCATTCGCGGCTCTTACCAAGCCTGAAATCGCGCGGTTTACGGCCTTTGTCCCTGCTGTCATTGTCGCTGTGCCTGCTGCCTGGCTGCAATTCGTCGCGCTCCGAAGTGACGGTCAAAGCGCCCGATAGAACCGCGCCCGAAAAACCGGCTGCCAAAACTGCCGCCCCGCCGAACAAAACGGACGAAGCGCAAAGCCCCGTTCGCGTCCGGCCCGACTGTCCGATTCGGCTTGGCGGCGTGTTTTTGCGCGGGCTTGGCGACAATGCCGATGCGCAGGAGGATTCCGCCACAACGGGCGCGAAACTATCCGACACCAGCCGCGATTGGATCGCTGCCAATTGCGACGCAGCCGCATTCAACGCCGGTAATCTTCAGCGCGATACGTTCCGCCAGATGACGCGGGCGCAGAAATTGTTCACGCCCCTGCTGTATCTGTACGCTTCCTCGCTGTACGAGCAGCCGGAGCATCGGGGCAATGTGGGTGGCTGGCAGCCCGCAACGATGAGCGCGTGGACCCTGCGCGACCCCAGTGGGCAGGAAGTGGCCCCGCCGGACAAGGGCGGGCACTGGATGGATTTCGGCAATACGGACTGGGCAAAGCACTGGAAAGTGCAGGCGGCGCGGCTTGCCGGGCAGTATGGGGCGCAGGGCGTGGTTGCGGGGGAATTGCCCATCGGCAACACGTTCGTTCCCGACGCGCTGCAAAAGTACAAATCGCCCGCTGACCGACTCGCGGCCACAACCGAATGGCTGCGTACCGCCCGCTCGCCGCGCCAATTTCTGCTTGTGCCGTCTGCTGTGGGCTTCGACGCGCTGGCCGGACATCCTACGCTGCCCACGCCGCCCGGAACCGAAGAGCCGGAACTCGCGGGCCGCGTATGGGACGAACTGTTTCCCTTTGTCAACGGCGCATGGGCCGAAGGCTGGGTCATCCCCTACTGGTCGGGTGAAACCCTGCCGAACAATCAATGGGAACGGCACATCGAAGCGGCGGATCGCGCCGACCGCAACGATCAGGTGTTTATCGCCTGCGCCGCATACCACGATGACAACGAACTGGAATACGTTCTCGCGTCGTTTCTGATGGCTTATCACCGGCAGGGGCGCGCGTGTTTGCAGCCCATGCCCCTGCGCGCCGGACAGCCACCCGATGCCGGGTACAGCCTGGCCGTGTTCCGCAAAGAGATCACGGACAAAGCGAACTTTTTCAATCCGCCGCTTGGGGTCGCCAAACAGGAACGGCATCCCCTGCGGGTGGAAGGCGGGGATGTGTGGCGGCGGCAGTTTCAGGGCGGCGACGTGTACGTCAATTCCGATGATACGCGCGGCAAAACCCTGCGCTTCAGCGGCAGCATGCGCCGCTTAAACGGCGATGTTGTCCGCGAAGTGGAAATGGCCCCGCATACGGGCGTGATTTTGCTGAATATGAAACAGTCACAACCATGACCATGCAGCGTTACCATTTAGGCATAGACGGCGGGGGAACCAAGACCATTGCGGTGGTGCTGGACGCCGACGGTGAGGAGCGGGGGCGGGGTTCCGGCGGACCGGGCAACCTTGTCAACACGCCTTCCCCTGCCCTGCGCGCGGCTATTTGTGACGCCGTTGGAGACGCCTGCCGCAATGCGCAAATACCGGTCACTACCCGGTTTGCCGGAGCCTGCGCGGGCATGGCGGGGTACTCGGCGGAAGCGAAGCGGGAAGCGTTCGCCGTTTTGTTTCGAGATATTGTTGTTGCGGATACCTACCTTGTGGAGCCGGATTTCAGCATCGCGTACTGGGGCGCCACGCATGGGGAACCGGGCATTGTGGTCATCGCAGGCACGGGGGCAGTCGCGTATGGGCGCAACGCGAACGGCGATACGCAGCGCGAAGATGGCCTGGGATTTCTGCTTGGGGATCGGGGCAGCGGCTTCAACCTCGGCCTGCGCGTCCTGAAATACACGCTGGAGCAGTGGAAGCAGGGTACGCGCGATACTTTGACGCAGGCCGTCGTTCGGCATACGGGCGCGCAGTCACAGGAACAGATGGTGCAATGGCTGTACGGCGATTTCAGCCCTGCCCGCGTCGCCTCGCTGGCTCCGCTGGTCGGGCAGTTGGCGGAGCAGGGCGACCCGGCGGCGCGCTGGCATGTGGCGGAAATGGCCCGGCGATTGCGCCATTCCGTGCGGCAAATCCGGCATCGGCTGTGGCTGCCCCGTGAAACGCCGGTTTATCCGCTTGGCGGACTGTGGAACCTGGGCGCGTTTTTCCGCGACGAGTTTTCCGACCCGCACTGGCAGGGCGAGGGCGCGTTCCTGCTGTCGCCCGAAGCCCTGTCCGGCGGGCGCTTCACGCTGGCGCAGCCCAAAAGCGACGCCGCGTATGGCGCGGGACTGATGGCAAAAGCCAATATGGAAACACAAACCAATGCAACACCCGAACACATTCCCGGCGCAGACACCAACCCGGTTTCAGGAGTTGTCCCGCCTGAATAGCCCCTCTCCTGGCGAGAAACGAGCGGCCAGAAAGGGTATCCATAAATGGACGCCCGGGGTGAGGTCCCCCTGGCTGTTCGCTGTCGTCCTCTTGACGCAGGGGGCGTTGGCGCGGTGTGAAGTCCATTATAACTGGGAAGCGTTGCTCAACACGCGCCGTATCGCTATCATTACGCCATTCTTTTGTACCATCAAGCCGCCTGCTGCCGCGCCTGTCCCGCTTCCCGCCGCGAAACCTAAAGCGCGAGTCGTATGGCCCGCGCCGACAGCCGAACATGCTTCCGCCCGGAAAAACTCTGCTTCCACGCGCAAGTCCTCTACAAAGGCAGTTCTTCGCCCGGCGCCTGTGCATCTCGATCCGGCAGTCGCGCCGAAACCCGCCGACAAGGGCAACAAGCAACCGGCGGCGGCAGCCGTTACCCCTGCCGAGAAATCTTTTCACACGCAAACCCTGCAAACCTTGACCGAAGTTATGCAGGCCACATTGCCGGAACGCATTGCTGCCGGGAGAGTGTATCAGGTTGTGCCGGAAAGTGAGGCGCAGGCGGCTTTGCGTGGACTGCGCTGGCAGCCGCGCGATTTGTTTCAGGAGCGCGGAGCCATTGTTCGCGGCAAATTCCCCACGCCCGATGTGAAACACATTCAGCAGTTGGCGAAACGGTTGAAGGTGGACGGCGTTGTCGTGGCCGCCATGCGCGAACCGGCAAGCATCGGCGACGGGATTCGCCTGCCGTATGAATTGTGGATGGTGAACCCGTTTAATATGGGTGTCCGGCGGAGACTTCCGCATGTGCTGTCGCCCCGCATCCAGGCGTTTCTTATCACGGCGGACGGTGAAACCGCCTGGCAGGATGAGCAGGTCGCCGACCACCCGCGTACCACGCCCCGCACCCTCAAAACCCTGCTGGTAGACTGGCAGGAGGCGACGGAACAAGCCGCGCAGCAGCTTGCCGACAGCCTGCACCGCCAGCCACCCGGCTAAACTCCTCTTTACGCATATCCCAATCCACTAATATCCAAAAAGAAAAACGCTGCCGCGTTGATCCTTTTTGCCGCTCCGCCGCGCCTATCTAGTGATGACGCTTGAAACCCAAACGGAACTTATTCACAAAGCGCTGGCTGGAGATCGGCTTGCCGCCGAACGCCTGCTGGAACCCTATCGGCAAACCGTGCTGCGGATCGCGCAGGGGGCTTTGGGCAGCCGGGACGACGCCGCCGATGTGGCGCAGGAAACGCTTATGTACCTGCTGCTGCGGCTTGGCGACCTGCGCGACCCGACTCGGTTTGTCGGCTGGCTGCGGCAAATCACGCTGTCGCAATGCGCCGATTATCGCCGACGCCGGGGAACGCGCCGCCTGGGAGAACCGCTCGCCGCCCTCAATGAAATCGGGGAAGAATCGGATTTCGCGGGGCGTTTCCTGCTCCGGCAAGCCCTGGCGCGCCTGTCCTCGGATCACCAAACCACATTTCTGCTGCATTATGTCGGCGGCTGGTCTGTGGAGGAAGTCGCGGGGCTGACGAGCGTTCCCGTCAACACCGTCCGCAGTCGGTTGATGGCGGCCAAGCGTCATTTACGCGCTGATTTACGCGCGCTTTTTCCAGACATACCTTTGCAGTCCGAGCCGACAAGCGCGGAACGGCAGGCGGCGTCCGCAAGCGCCGCTTTGCAAACAACGGGAAAGCGCCACTTGAACCCAAAAGGAAATCGCATGTCTGCTGACACGCCCGCATTGCCTGCAACAACTTTATCTGACACAACGCCCCTATCGGAGACAACCGCATTGCCTGAAACAACTGCCTTGCCTGACGCATTTACAGCGCCGGAAACTTTAGCCCTGCCGGACGCGCATACCCGGCTGCTGGAAAGCGCGATGCCTGGCGCGCGACTGCTTGCGGTACAAAACTACCCGGAAGCCTGGCAGCCGTTTACGCCACGAGCGCGCCTGCTGCTGCCGGATGGCCGCGAGAAAACGGTGGATTTTCGCGGCGACATTACGCCGGAACGCGCCGCCCTGCTTCCCGCGCTAAATCAAGCCAACATTCCCGGCCCGCAAATCCTGCATGGCCCGGTCAAAACGGAAGGGGGCTTTGTGACTCTGTGCGAAACCGCGCGGGGAGAAAACCTGACGCTGTGGACATTGGGGGGAACGCCACACCGGATTCGCCTGGCGACCGAACGCGCTTTTGAAGGCATTGACCGGCTTCACGGCGCAACCCAAACCCTGCTTGCCGATCCCGTCGGGGCGAAACTGCCAAATCGTACCCTGATGGATGAAGTGGAAATCCTGACATCGGAAGCGCGCTGGAACGCCGATCCCTGGCTCGCCGAAGCGGGAACGGAACGCGCCGGATGGCTGGCCGATGCCTGGTTTGCATCGGCTTTGGCAAAAACGCGGGCGGCTCTTGCCGATATACACGCGCCATTGGCGTATACCGATTATACGTTCTTTTTCCCGCAGGGCTATCGTATTGCGCCCGCAACGGCTTCTACGGATGAGCCGTTGGGCTGGCCTGGCGATCCGCATTTTAGCGACAACCCGTTGGTAGAGTTCGTCAATTGCTTCGGGCACTTTGGCGATCCGCTGCTTGGGCTGGCGATGGTGTGGGTGTACGACTGCTACCCATTCGTACATACGGGGTTTGTCGAGCAGTTTCTCTGGCGGCGTGGCGTGGCGCGGCGCGAGTTTGCGCCCCGGCTGGCGTTGAAGGCGCTGCAAATGGTGGCGCGCGATCTGCCGGTAATGCGCCCTGCGCAGGGCGCAAGATACTGGGAAAGCCTGCGCGGATGGGTGGAACAAGCGCTTCAATGGATGTGAGAAGCGGATTATCGGCAAAAGGTCGTCAAGAATACTGACTTTACAGCCAGCATTTTCCTGTAATCCAAGTATTCTATTGGCGTCTTTGCCCTACGCGGCACAAAGCGACACGTCCCTGCTTCCGACGGCAAGCGTCACCTGGTTGCGCCCGTTCTGCTTGGATTGGTACAGCGCTTTATCCGCTTCCTCGACCAATTCCGCCGCATCTCGCGTGGCGATTTGCAGCGCGGCAGCGCCGATGCTGACCGTAATCGCGCGCTGCTCCCATTCCTGTCCGGCAACCGCTTCCCGTATCCGCTCCGCCACAATCATGGCTCCCTCCGTATCGGTTTCCGGCAGCGCGACAACGAACTCTTCCCCGCCATAACGCGCCACAAAGTCGGTTGCCCGCGCCGTGTGCCGCAATGCGTTCGCCACCCGCTTCAACACCTCGTCGCCTGCCGGATGCCCGAACGTGTCGTTGAACTGCTTGAATTTGTCCACGTCCAGAAGCAGCAGGGCAAGGGGCGTATGATAGCGCCGGCTGCGCTCGAATTCTTCGGCCAGTTTGTCCTGAAAACTGCGGTGATTTTTCAGCCCGGTCAGGCCGTCCGTTGTCGCCAGTTCCAGCAGGCGGGCATTGACCACCTCCAACTGCGCGTAGGCGGATTCCAACTGCGTATTCGCCATTTCTAATTGCGTATTCGCGGCTTCGAATTGCGCATTGGCGGTTTCCAACTGCTGCTGCTGCATTTTGGATTCGGTGCGGTCGCGCATCGTGCCGTGCAGCCGGACGGTCTTGCCCTGCGCGTCGCGCTCCGCCTGCCCCATCGCATGAAACCAGCGCAGCGAGCCATCGTTCATTAGTGCGCGAAATTCAAATTCATACGGCTGCCCGCCCTCAATGCACCGCTGTACGATTGCATTATGCAGGGGCACGTCGTCAGGATGGTAGCGGCGCATCAAGGCGTCGTAGGAAGGAGCGCTCTGCGCGGGGTCAAACTCCAGCAGGCGAAAGGTTTCTACGGACCAGGTGATTTCCCCGGAAGCAACGTCGAATTCCCAACTGCCGACGCGGGCGATGCGCTGCGCCTCCATGTAACGCGCTTCGCTGCGGCGCAGGGCTTCTTCGGCGCGAGTGCGCTCCGTAATGTCTACGGCCACGCCGCCCACGCAGGGCTGCCCGGCAGGATCGGTAAACGGAAATTTGTACACCGTCCAAACGCGCGCTTCGCCGTCCGCCGTAGGGACATTCTCAACGGTTTCCAATGGCTCACCCGATTGGCGTACCAGGTCATCATTGCGCCGAGTCTGTTCGGCAACATCGGCGGGAAACCAATCCGCATCCGTAGTTCCCCATATATCTTCCAATTCCACGTTGAAAGCACGCTCAAAGGGCTTGTTGACATACAAATAGCGTCCCTTAGCATCCTTCATAAAGGCCACAAGCGGACCGGTATTCATAAAGGCTTCAAAGCGCGTATGGCTGTCGCGCAATTGCTGTTCCATGCGCTGCTGCGTCGCCATCAACAGGCTTTGATCTTTAATCTTGCGCCGCAGTTCCAGTTGCGTGACGACCTGATTGGCAAGCACCTGCAAGGCTTCGCGCTGCAAGGGCGTCAGGTCGCGGGGTACGCGGTCAATCACGCACAGAGTTCCCAGCGCGTGACCGGACGGCGTTATCAGGGGAGCGCCCGCATAAAAGCGAATACTGGGGTCTGCAGTGACAAGAGGGTTCTGGGCAAAGCGCGCGTCTTCCAGCGCGTTGGGAACCACCAGCACATCGGTCTGCAAAATGGCATGAGCGCAGAACGCCAGGTCGCGGTGTGTTTCCGCCGCGTCAAGGCCGACGCTCGCTTTGAACCATTGCCGGGCGGTGTCCAGCAGGCTTACCAGGCTGATGGGCGTACCGCACAAAGCCGAGGCCAAGCGCGCAATCTCATCGAAAGCGTCTTCGGCAGGCGTGTCGAGTATATCATAGCTGCGCAGCGCGTTTACGCGCGCCGCTTCGTTATCGGGAAAAGGAGCGGACAACAGGCTG
Source organism: uncultured Chthonomonadaceae bacterium (assembly GCA_963835065.1). Lineage (GTDB taxonomy): Bacteria > Armatimonadota > Chthonomonadetes > Chthonomonadales > Chthonomonadaceae > CAWFQB01. The sequence goes on from CAWIEK010000003.1 coordinate 84,188, forward strand.
ACCTCGCTAAAAGTTTCAAGGCCGAAACAGGTCGTATCGGGCCAGGTTACAACAGAGGCGGCATCGGGGCAGACTCCTGATCCCTGTCAGTTTTCGTCGTAACTGTCAGTTGTAGGGGATTTTCGGCGCAAAACGAAAAAAACTTCACCCGTCCGAAGCGCAAAAATCGCGCGCAGAGACCCGTGAGTTGAAACTCGCGACTGTGATAACGAAGTCCTCCTGCGCGGACTGAAGGCGGTAAAAACCATCTCTATAGGGTGTAATCTGCAAAGGCAGGACATAACATGTTATGTCCCTACGTTATCACAGTCGAGGAAAAAGATTAAAATAGGTTTTCCCCGGACGCAAGGGGGTATTTGAATGGCAATGGGGCTTGGGAAGCGGGGATTGGCCTGCTAAAGAACGAAGCGGAACAGGGCGCTGTCGCTGTGGATGATTTCGTAGCGCAGGCCAATACTGTCCATGCGCGCCAGCAGGGGCGCGTAATCTTCCTTGCGGGTCAATTCGATGCCGACAAGAGCGGGGCCGAACTCGCGGTTGCTCTTTTTGATGTATTCAAAGAGGGTAATATCATCATCCGGGCCGAGCGCGTCGTCCAGATACCGGCGCAGCGAACCGGGACGCTGCGAAAACTCGACCAGAAAGTAGTGCTTCAGTCCCTGGTCAATCAGGCTGCGCTCGATGATTTCGGGGTAGCGCGAAATGTCATTGTTGCCGCCGCTGACGACGCAAACCACTTTCTTTCCCCGCAGGCGCTCACCCAATTGGGAAAGCGCGGCGATGCTCAATGCTCCGGCGGGTTCGGCAATGATGCCCTCGCTCTGGTACAGGGCGATCATTTCCGTGCAAACGCGGCCTTCCGCAACCGGCACAATCTCGCGCAGCAGGCGTTGACAAATTTGAAAATTGTGCCTTCCCGCCGTTTTCACCGCCGCGCCGTCCACAAACGTATCAATCTGCTCCAGCGTGACCGGATGCCCGGCTTGCAGCGCGGCCAACATGCAGGCGGCGCGGGACGGCTCCGCGCCAATCAGAGCCACGTGGGGAAAATACCGCTCACTATACACGGCCAGGCCGCTGATGAGGCCGCCGCCGCCGATGGGCGCGATGAGAAAATCGGGCGCGGTTCCAAGCTGTTCGGCAATCTCCACGCCGACTGTGCCCTGCCCGGCAATGATGCGCGGATCATCAAACGGGTGGACAAACACTTTTTCCGCACCGTTCGCATATTCGGCGGCAAGGCGGTACGTGGCGTCGAAGGTATCCCCGGCCAGTTCGATGTGAACCCAGGCTCCGCCCAGGCTGCGAACGCGCTGCACTTTCTGCCGGGGCGTGTTCTGGGGCATGTAGATATGCCCTTCGATTTCCAGGCGGCGGCACGTAAAGGCGACGCCCTGCGCGTGATTGCCCGCGCTGGCGCACACCACGCCCCGTTCCCGCTCCGACGGCTTGAGCGAACTCATCAGGTTGTACGCGCCCCGCAGTTTGTAGGAGCGGACGACCTGCAGGTTTTCCCGCTTCAAATAAATCTCGGACTGGAACTGCTCGGACAAGCGCAGATTGTGCTGCAGCGGGGTGCGCGTCACCACCGCGTGAAGCCGCCCGTATGCTTGCTCAACGGCTTCAACGGTCACGGCTTCTGTGGTAACGGCTTCTGTGGTAACGACGGGCAAAAATGTAGTCATGCTTATTATTATACGCTACCGCGCCACTCAAAATAGGGGAATAGCCGCAAATGAACGCAAATAGGCCGTTCAGCGCAAGCGCGCGTACAGCGTGAAGCAGGATACAAGGCAAGCAGGGATGCGGCGTGAGCAAGGACACAGCAAAAACAAGACCGAAGAAGATTAGCCGGAGGAGATTAGGATAGATGAGGCGACCTATAACCGGTGGTGTCCGTTAAGCAGCTATATTTCTGAGTTGACAGACAACAGCGCAGCCAGAACGACATCAAAGCCTCGTTGTTCAAGCCGTCGAACACGCCTTGAACAACGAGGCCGAAGCACTCAAAGCCAGACACGCCAAAACTACGAACTTACTTTGCGCGGGTACTTAGCGCCGATAGTGGTAAGCGCCCCGGCCATAGCCGTAATAATGGGGGCGATAGTAGCCGCCGAACGGATAGCCGAACGAGAACCAGAGCGACGTAGATGGCCCATAGTACGGCTCATAAGCCGGCACATAGCGCACCGGCGGCAGGGTTTCGCGGCTCACGATATGGTCGCGCTCGTCGTTCCAGCGCTCCCATGTATCCCCGGCGGGCAGGTTGCGCGTGTTGTAGGCTGTGTCCGCCGCGCGTACACTGACGAAATCACCGGCGTACAGCGTGGCCTTGCCCGCGCTGCCGCCCTCCACCGTTGCCCTGCCGGAGCGAACGCCCACTTCCACGCTGTTCGCAACGCCGATGCGGACGCGCGCCGACCCGCTTGCCGTAATGGAGTTGAACGGCGTATCTACCTGATACGTGGAGTATTCCACTTTGGGAACCAGCGTCGCCAGCCCGGAAAGCAGCTTGATGCGCGTGTACTCGCCCCGGTCATCGCTGGAAAAGGTTTGCAGCGTGGCTACCGCGTCGTTGCCCAGACGCAGCAGGCTGCCGTCGTCAAAGCGAATTTCCACGCGCCCGCCTTCTTCCGCCCATATTTGCGAACCTTCCCGCAGCGCCAGTTTGGTAGTGGCTTTGCTCCACTTGGCCGTATCATCGGCCCGCCACGTCACTTTGCCGCTCACGTATTCGATACGCGCCAAGCGTTTTTCTTCCGTCCGGCGCGTAGTATTCAGTGTAGTATTGTCTTTGCGCGGCGTGCCGGAAGATTGTACGCGCGGGGTTTCCCCAACCTGATACCCGCCATCCTGCGCTCGCGCCGCTGTTCCCAAACATAATCCGACACCCACGAATGTCAGCACTGCCGTCCTGGACTTCGCAAGGCTGTTAAAGCGTCTCATTGTCGAACTCCTCCATGAAAACGTAAAATGGAGGGAGGTGCAGACGGAAGCACACCATCCACTCTCGTCAGGTCACACAATACTTAAGACGTATTAACCATCCCGGATGTTGCCCAAATTTTTCAGGCAGGAAAAACACGCCAGGAGCGCGAACCTTGCCGATGAAGCGGCGTACACAACAGTATCAACGAGTACATTGCGGCGCAATTCCATCCATAGGAACCGGATTTTATATCGACTGAACACGTCAACTTTTGTTTGCAAGGAGCAGTTTATGCCACGATTCGATGGGCGCGGCAGCAGCCAGATGCGCCCCACCAAAATAACGCGAAGTTTCATGCCCAACGCCGAAGGCTCGTGCCTGATTGAAATGGGCAACACGAAAGTGATCTGCACGGTCAGCGTGGAAGACAAAATTCCCCCGTTCCGCAAGATGGAAGGGCAATTGGGTTGGCTGACGGCGGAGTACAGCATGCTGCCCCGCGCCACGGAAACCCGGACGCCCCGCGAAACCAAAAACGGGCCGGGCGGGCGCACGGTTGAAATTCAGCGATTGATCGGGCGCAGCCTGCGCACGGTTGTGGAATTGCCGGTTTTGGGCGAGCGTACCCTGTGGGTGGACTGCGACGTGCTGCAAGCGGATGCGGGCACACGCTGCGCGGCGATCACGGGCAGTTATGTGGCGCTGGTGGAAGCCTGCGGCAAACTGGTGAAAAAGGGCGCGATTGCCCGCCTGCCCCTGACCGCGCAGGTGGCGGCTGTCAGCGTGGTCGTGCAGGGTTCCAACGAGATGCTCGATCCCGTTTATAAGGAAGACAAGGGCTGCGACGTGGACATGAACGTTGTCGCTACGGACAAAGGCCGCTACATCGAAGTGCAGGGCACAGGCGAAGAAACCCCCTTTGACCGCGCCCGCCTCAACCGCCTGCTCGATCTGGCCCAAATCGGCTTGGACGAACTGTTCCGCCTCCAGCGCGCCGCTCTGGAAGGCGTACTTTGAAAAGGATGAAGGATGAAGGATGAATTAGAAGAACAGGAAACAGGGAACAGGGAACAGGGAACAGAAGACAATGCTGAACTCAGAATGATCAATGATGAATACAATGCCGAATCCCACTCATCACTCATCATTCATCACTCATCATTTCCCAACACCCTCCTTGTCGCAACCACCAATCTCAAAAAAGGCGGCGAGATGGTGCAGATACTGGGGGACGCAAATTTAGGCGTTGCCATTGTTACGCTGGCCGATTTCCCGCCCATGCCACTCGTAGAGGAAACGGGTGACACGTTCAGCGCGAACGCGCATTTGAAAGCCGATGCCGCGCTTGCGCAAACCGGGATGGTGTCCATTGCCGATGATGGCGGTTTGGTGATTGACGCGCTGGACGGGATGCCCGGCGTAAAGTCGCACCGCTTTTTGGGCGAGGACACGCCGTTTACCGTCAAGATGGATCGCATTCTGGAAATGATGCGGAACGTGCCGGACGAGCAGCGGACGTGCCGCTTTCAATGTGTCGTTGTGGTCGCCGCCCCGGACGGGAGTTCGCGGGAGTTTACCGGCATCTGCGAGGGGCGCATTGCGCAGGAACAGCGGGGCGAAAACGGCTTCGGCTACGACCCCATCGTGTACATCCCCGCAGTCGGCAAGCACATGGCCGAACTGCTGCCCCACGAAAAGCACCAGATCAGTCACCGGGGCAAATCTCTGGCGCAGGCCATTCCCTACCTGCGTACCCTGTTCGCCAGGTAGCGCAAAGCGCCGTTTGAACTTTGGCGTGAGAATTATAGTCTTAACAGCAAGTCCGGCAGTTTGTTCATGCAACAAACATGACTACGGCGAAGACGCGGATTTTGGAAGGAAACTACAATGGGAATCGGATGGGAGTATTTCAATAATGTATGCCGCGCCCTGCGCGTGGCGGGCCAGATTCTGGCAGGCGTCATTGGATTGATTATTGTGGTACTTTTGGGGAGCAGCGTGATGCAGGTCATCAACGCTAACCGCGCCCCGGATGCAACCTTGATTGTCGCGCCGACAACGACGCCCGACGCCGCCCCGCTTGCAAAGTCCAATCCACAGTTCGCGCCGCCGGGAATTCCCGGCGCGTCCGTCACGCCCAAATCCGCCGCTTCCCCCGGTTCCAAGCCCAATTCACAGTTCGGGCAGCCCCGCCCGCCTATCTCCGGCATAGGTACAAACGGCGCTCTCCCCGCTTCCAAGCCCAACCCGCAATTCTCGGTAAAGCAGCCTTAAGTAAAATGACGCATGGGAGGGCTGAACAAAATGAGAGTGCGGCACGAAGTACAGGATGGATTGTACGGCACAATCACGTTTGACAGCCTTGAAAAACAGTTGATTGATTCGGCCCCGTTTCAGCGCCTGCGTCATATTCATCAACTCGCCATGTGCTATCAGGTCTACCCTGGCGCGACACACAAACGATTTGAACATTCACTTGGCGTTATGGAAGTTGCCAGCCGTATCTATGACACCATTTTCGACGCTCGTAACATTCAGGAAGACGTTCGGGAGCGTATCGCTGAAGAACTCGAACCACAGCAGTTCCAATACTGGCGGCGCGTAGTTCGGCTTGCCGCTCTACTGCATGACATAGGACACCTGCCGTTTTCTCATGCGGCAGAGAAGGAACTTCTGCCCTCCGGCTGGAATCATGAGCGTATTACGGCGGACATGCTGCGCGAGTCTGAAATTGCCGCTATTCTCAGGGACGCCAGCCCTCCGGTTCGGCCCGAAGACGTTGTAGACGCCGCCTGGGACATCCGCAAGCGCGTCCAAACGGAAACGTGCAACCTGTCCCCGTGGAAGACACTACTCAATGAAATTCTGACGAGCAACACGTTCGGCGCGGACCGGATTGATTACCTGCTGCGCGACTCATGGCATGCGGGCGTGGGTTATGGCCGCTTTGATACAGACCGTCTGGTAAGCGGCTTGCGCGTAATCATTAACCCCGACAACGATGAAATTGCAATCGGCCTGCACATTAGCGGCATCCATGCCGCCGAAGCACTGCTTCTTGCCCGTTACTTCATGTATACTCAGGTCTACCTCCATGACGTGCGGCGGGTTTATGACGCGCACCTGAAAGAATTTCTACAGCAATGGCTGCCATCCGGGGCGTTTACCGGGCAGTGGCAAGATATGCTGCGCGTCACCGACAACAATGTATTAGTGGCATTGCACGAGGCGGCGCTGGACAACAATAACCCTCTCCATATCCTGGCAGCGCGGCTCATGAATCGGCAGCACTTTCGGACGGTATACAACCTCGTCGGGGCGCACAAAATGCGCCGCCCTACAATTCTGGAGAAGGTGCTGGAGTATGCGCAACAGGAATTCGGGCGCGAAAATATCTTCAAGGATTATTACTCTGCTAAATCGGAGCCGAACGATTTTTTAGTGCTGACAATGGATGGTTCCACTGAAAATGCCCGACAAATTTCTGGTATAATAGATAATGTTCCCGTGATGGAAGTAGGACTGGTATTTGTCGAACCAAGCCTTGAAGCAAAGACAAAACGCGCCATTGACGCGAATTTGAAAAGACTGTTGCAAGAACCTGAATAAGCCTTGAACTGGAGAGGAACGAACAATGGAACTGGCAAAGCACAGATTGCTGCTGGCCGTGATTGAGGGGCTGAACAAACACGGCAGTTGGACAGGCAAAACGCATGTCCAAAAAACGGCGTTTCTCTTGGATGCGAGCCGAACACTGGAAATGCCGTTTACGTTCGTGCTCTATAAGCACGGGCCGTACTCCTTTGACATTGAGAGTGAACTCCTGGAGATGCGGAGTTACGGCGCAATCAATTCTGAAACCGTGCCGGGTTACGGCGTAACCCTCAAGCCGTCGCAAAACGCCGAATGGCTTAAAAACAAGACAACTTTGACATCAGAACAGGAACAGCAAATCGAGCGCGTATGCGAATTTGTCAAAGCGCGTAATGTAACCAGCCTGGAGCGTCTCGCAACGGCAGCCTGGATTCGCAGCCGCGAACACCTGACCGACCCGGAACAGGTTGCGGTACGCCTGCACGAACTCAAGCCGCACATCCCTGTTGCGGACGCGCTGCAGGCCGACAGAGAAGTTGCGCCCGCTCTCTGTTTTATTGGTTAAAGAGTGGCAAATAAGGCCGGCGAACGGAACACGGTTCATGTTTTTACGAACAAAATCTCACCGAAAGCCGTTGGCTAGGGAGCCGATGAGCAATGTCCAGCCGTTGGCGAGGACGAACAGAAGCAGTTTGGCGGGCAGGCTGACAATCGTGGGCGGCAGCATCATCATGCCCATGCTCATCAGGGTACTCGCCACCACCATGTCAATGACCAGAAACGGCAGATAGATGTAAAAGCCGATGATAAACGCCGTTTTCAGTTCGCTCGTAATGAACGCCGGAATCACGGTCATAATGCTGATGTCGTCTTCGGTTTTGGGGCGCTGCGCGTGGGACAGGTTCAGGAAAAACGCCATGTCACCCGTATACGTTTGCCGCAGCATGAACCCGCGCAGGGGTTTTTCCGCTTTGTCCAGCGCGACCGGAAGCGTGATCTTGTTGGCGAAATAGGGCTGCAAGGCGTCGTCATTGATTTTGCCCAGTGTCGGCTGCATCACAAAGAACGTCAGGAACAGCGACAATCCGACTAAAATCTGGTTCGGCGGAATCTGCGGCGTACCCAATGCGGAGCGCAAAATTGAAAACACGATGATAATGCGCGTGAAGGCTGTCGTCATAATTAAAATGGACGGAGCCAGCGTCAGGATCGTCATCAGCATCATAATTTGCAGCGTGACCGCCACATCTTTCGGATTCTGCGCCGTGCCCACTCCCAACTGAATTTTCGGCATCACCATATTTTGCGCCTGCGCCCCCACAGCCAGCAGGCAAAACAACGCGCCGAACAACAACAGTAGAATTTTCGATTTTCGATTTTCGATTGACGATTGCCGATTGTGGATTAGGGATTGGGGCTTATCGCGCATTGTCCGGCGGTTGGTTATCCATTTTTCTGAATTGGTCTTCATTCGCTTCCTGCCTGCTCCTTCTATCCACACAAAATTAGACTATAGCAGCCTGCAATCGTCAATCGAAAATCGAAAATCGAAAATCGTCAATCCTCAATGTCGCGCAGGCGGCGCGCATTGCCGCGAACGTTCTGGCCGGCTTCGCGCATCAGGTCTTCCAGCGTGGAAACCGTTGCGGCGGCGGGCAGATCGTCCTGCGCATAATCCAAAGCGTCCATGTCTGCTGCCGCCGTATGCAGCATGTCGCGGAAATCGGTGGAAGCCGCATCCCCGCCGGCCTCAAACTCGGTCAGCAGGTTCAGCCCCGCAGCCGATGCGCCCAAAAGCAGTATGCGCCCTCGCACTTCCAGCAGATGCACGTTCGCGCTCCCGATAGGAACGCTTTCCAGCAAGCGGATGCTGCTTCCGCCCGCCTGCCGCGCATTATTCAGATGAAAGCCGCCGACCAGCGCGTTCCAAATACCGCCCTGCGCCCGTTTCTTCGGACCGCTTCCCCTGCTGCCCGTTCCCCACGTCTGGGATTGCAGGCCGGCGGGCAAGCGCCCCGTTTTCATTTGAAAGCGTTTCAGCAGGTTCAGCGCGCCCATAATGACAAGCAGCATGGGTATGAGGTACGCGATTAGTTTCCACGAGTCGCCCACAGACGCCATCGGATTGTCCTGCGTATGGTCGCCGGTTGGCGTAGCGGTGGGTGTTGTGCTGTTCGCGCCTCCCGCGTTGGAAGCGTATATGTCCGGTTTGGTTTGTGCCAACACGGAGGAATCTTCGATTTTCGATTTTCGATTTTCGATTGGGGAAGCCGTCGGCAGCGCCGGGGCAAGGGGCGTGGAAATCGGCGTCGTTGCGGAATTGGGTACTGTGCCCGCGCTTGATGCGGGCGAGGCGCTCACCGCCGTAGACGGAACACTCGCCGCCGTAGACGGAACACTCGCCGCCGTAGACGGAACACTCGTCGGCGTAGATGCCGGAAGCGGCGTGGACACAGGAACCGTCGCCGCCCTGTTTGCCGAAGCGGCAGGAGAAGTCTGAGCCGGATTTACAGGAGCGTTGGCAGTGGCTTTCCTGTTCGCAGGAGAAACGGCAGGCGTTGGCGTTGCTGTTTTCTTAGATGCCGCCGCGTTTTGGGAAGCGGAAACCCTTCCTCCATGTTTGGCAAGCCATTGCTTCCGCCACTCCTGCGCCCATTTTTCATTGGCGCGCGAGCCATGCCCCTGTTGCGCCTGCGCCCCCGCCGACAATCCACCTATAACAGCCATCACAGCCAGCATCCACGCAGCCGCCTTCATCCCCCGCCGAAAATCGAAAATTGAAAATCGAAAATCGGCAATCCACAATCGGCAATCGAAAATCGGCAATCGAAAATCACTTCGCATCCCCTACCTGACCTTTCCCAGCCCGGCAAGGCGATCCGCCTGGCTGACGATTTCTGTGATACGGATGCCGAAGTTGTCTTCGATAACGACCACTTCGCCCTTGGCAACCAATCGTCCGTTGACCAGCAAATCCACGGGTTCGCCTGCCACGCGATCCAATTCCACAATAGACCCCATAGACAGTTCCAGCACGTCCTTAATCAACATACGGACGCGCCCCAACTCTACAGTGACATCCAGGGGAATGTCCATAATCATGTTCATGCCGCGCGGCATCAGGGGTTCCGCAGACGTAGGGAAATTGGCGAAGGGAGGAGCGCCGGATGTGGACGGCAGGGCGCTCGGCAGTCCGGGCAGTCCGCCGCCCAGTCCGCCGATATCGTTGAGCATAGCCGCGAGATCGTCTTCGCTCAGGCTATCTCCCCCCGCTTCGACGGGCGCGACAATCAGCCCGCGCGCCCATTCCGGCGTAATGAGCAGGGTGGCCTCCCCGTCCTCAAGCCCGGCAGCCGAAAGCGTCATACGCGCTTCCAGAATGTCGCCATCCAGCGCGAAAACAGGCGGAAGCAGGAGCGGGCCGGCCTGCGTGTTGCACGACTCAATCTCGATGTTGTCGCCGTGACTTACCGCCAGCGCCGCCGCCAGGCCACGTATGCCGCCCTGCAGAGCCGTTGCCAGCAGTTTTACCTGCGCTTCTTCCAGCGTGGCTTCGGACGGCGCATCGGATTCACCGCCGGCATCCATAAGGTCGGCCAGGAAGCGCGCGGTCGGCAGGGTCAGCAACAGCAGGCTTTCCGCGCTGAACGGCCCTGCCAGGCTGAACACGGTAGAAAGCAGGCTTTCCGCGCGCATCATCACGTCCTGCATGGGAACCGTTGTGACCTGCTCGACATTCAGCGTAACATCCTTGCCGATCTGCTCGGAAAGCGCCAGGCCGAGGCTGAGACTCAAACTGATAATCTGTTCGTGAAGCGCGCTCAACTCGCTGTTGGAAAGTTTGGACATGGGGAAACTCCAGGGGTAAGGGATAAGGGATAAGTGGTAAGGGCTAAGTAAATGCAGTTTCTTACCACTTATCCCTTATCCCTTACCCCTTCTCCTCGGAACTGATTCGGCTGATATGCACCGCCAGTTTTTTGCCGCGCATACCCGGCTTGGCGTGAAATTTGAGGTTGTTGTCAATCAGCACGTCTACATCTTCGTGCTTCAGGCGATCCAGCGTCACCACGTCGCCCACCTGCAGGTTCAGCAGGTGTTCCACCGAGATTTCCGAACGGCCCAGGCGAACCGTGCAGGTGATACTGGTGCGCTCCAGGCGGCGGGCAAGAACCCCGGCGTATTTGCCCGTGTTCTTTTTGGCGCTGCTGGCAAACCAGCGCTGCGCGCTGAGTTTGGAGGTGATGGGCTTGAGCAGCAGGTAGGGGATGCAGATGCTCATCGCGCCGCGCTGATCGCCGACTTTGATCTCGAACAAAATGGACACGACAACATCGTTGGGCGGCACGATCTGCACAAACTGCGACTGCGTTTCCATGACTTCGCGCTTGGGCGTAAACTGCGCGATGCCTTCCCAGGCGGTATGAAAATCCTGCAAGGCGCGGTTGATGATGCTTTCCGTCAGCGCTTTTTCAATGTCGGTCAGGGCGCTGCACGATTTCATCATGCTGCCCGGCCCGCCCAGCAGGCGATCAATCATGGACAGAAGGATGTTGAATTCCATTTCCAGAATGGCCTGCCCGGCAAGCGGAGCCATGCTGAACACGTTGATGATGCTGCTGGTCAGCGAGCGCATGTACTCGTCGTAGGGAATTTGTTCGACGGACACCAAATCTACATGCGCGGGAACGCGCAGATAGGCCGACAGGGAACTGGCGAACAGCCGCGCAAACGTTTCGTGCAGCATTTGCAGGGTGCGCAGTTGGTCTTTGGCAAACTTGTCGGGACGGCGAAAATCATAGATTTCGTAGGCAACCGGACTGCGCGACTCCCGTTTGGCGGCAGGGGTGAAGGAGGCGGCAGATGCCGCCGCGGGGGCGCGTACAGGTTCGAGTGGAGCGCTTGCCGCCGAAGAGGGCGTGTTCGCATCGCCCGCGTCACCGGTCAGGGACGCCAGCAGCGCCTCGATTTCAGCCTGGGAAAGTATTTCAGCCAATGCGGTTCCTTCACAAAAGTTGTCATGCAGTGGTTGCAGAAAAAGAAACACATGAAGAGACAGATGCAGAGACAAGAGGAGGGCAGCAGCAGGCTTGTCTTTCAAGCGCGTTCTGTCCCTACTCATTGTCGGCGCGGCCTGGCTGGAACTGTAGGCTGAATTTAGGGTTCGTAATTTTACCCCTGCCAAGCCGGCGGGAAGCCTCCTTTTGCCAACGGGAAGGGGCGCAAGCAAAGGATGAAGGAGGAGAGATAAGAGATAAGAGTATGTAGAGGCATCGTCGAAATCTTGGCAATACAGCGCTTCCAGCCCGATGTCTCGTTGTGTCTGGTTGTAGAAGAGAGGCGTCATGGCCTCAGCAGCGTCAGGGCGAACGGGAGGGGTGGAAACATAGGCTTTGCACCTCCCTTTTGTGTTGGTTGAGAGTTGAGGGTTGAGAGTTGAGAGGAACTTCCAACATTCAGCCTTCTCGTCTGCATAGTAGACATTTGTACTATTTAGACAGGTTAAGTTGGGCAAAAGGTTCAGTGTTTTCGCATTATTTTGCTCTATTTTCTTTTTTCGGGATGGTTGCTGTTGGCGTCGTGGGGAATAGGTAGGGGGAGGGATACGGAATTTAGAAATTTAGAAAGAGGACTGTTGGCTATATAGTTAGGCGGGTATATGCGTGTACAGAATGGTGGAAATTTCTTTTCGCACGGTAAAATGACAAAAACTCGCTTGACATGCCAAAAATACCGGGTTATACTTTCCCTGATTGTAGTAAGTGGCTATGCTGTTACGGCAAGGCTTTTTATCTTTCTCCCCCCGTACTTGTCTCATTTTCAATCGTTCTGTCTTCGCAGGCACGATTTTGCCTCCCGGTATATCTTATAGCAGGAGAAAGTAAAGGCTGACATGCCTGATGGTATTGCTGAGGGGGAACCCGATGTGTTCACCCCGCCCCGTTCCTCCTATCCCCGCTGGCTGCGGCGCGGCGCGCTTGGCGTCGGCAGCGTGTTTTTGTGGACGATGGTGCTGTCCGCGCCCCTAGACGCGCTGGCGCACCAGCCGCAGAAGCCGTCTCTGCCCAAGTACCACGCGCCGATCCTGCCCAAACCGGCAGATGATCCCGCGTGGCACACCATTGATTACCACAAGATCGAGAAAGCGCGGCCTGCCGGCAACAGCCTTGCCGCCAAGCGAACGGCGAATCTGACCCTGCTGGATGACGTGGGGCGACTGGAGCGGACGATTGCTCCGGCGCAGGTGTCGGAATGGAAGCGGCAATTGCACTCCCCGCATCTGCCGTTCGCGCAAGCCGCGCTGCTGCATCTGCGCGTGGGCGAAACCCTGCTGGCGCAGGACGAGCAGCCGCTTCAAGCCCGCTGGCACTTCGGGCAGGCGCAAAAGCAGGCTGGAGCGAACAAAGAACTGCGCGGACTGGCCGCGTATGACGATGCGATTGGCGCGTACTACGAGGGCGCATACGCGGAAGCGCAGCAGGCATTCAAAGCCTTGCTGACCGGTCACAAGGGACTGCGCGGCTTTGACCGCGCCACGTGTACGCTGTTTTGGAAGCATGCAAGCGCGTGCGCCGGGCTATCATGCCGAACGCGCCAATATGGGCATCCCCGAACCGCCCAAACTGGATCCCCTGTGCGGCGCGGCGGCAGTGGCGCAAGCCTTGAAGGTGGCGGGCAAGCCGTTCGACAAGAAGACCGTTCTGGCGCATCTGCGCGTCACGGGCCGGGGCAGCAGCATGCAGGACGTGCTGGACGGGGCGGCGAAGTTAGGGTTGTCGGGGCATGTGGTGGCGGGAACCGACAAAGCCTTGCTCGCGCTGCCCAAGCCGCTTGTGGCATACGTGGAGCATGACCACTTCATCTCGGTGCTGGATGCCGACAAAGCGGGCGTGACGTATCTGTGTTCCGACTGCGGCGCATGGCCGGGCGGACGGGTGCATCTCTCCTGGGCGCAGTGGCACAAGCTGGAAGCGACGGCCTTTGCCGCGCTGACGGAACCCGGCAGTGACGTGGATGGCGCACTGGCCTTGCTGACTCCCCCCAACGAAGCGGCAAAACCGGGCGTACAGATCGCAAGCAGCAGCCCGAAACTGGCAAGCGGAGTGGTGGGTCGGATGCGCTGGCTGAAAGTGTTCAAGAAGCAGGGCATCACGCAGCCGATGGGCGGGCAGACGCTTTCCTGTGGCAACACGCCCATCTCGCAGCAGTGTCCCTGTCCCGCCAACTGCCCTGACGACGGCAAGCAGAAGGGCGTGACGCCGGGAAGCGGCAGCGATGGGGGCGGTTCCAAGAACCCGGCGGGTGGTAATGGCGGCGGGAGTGGGGGCGGCGGCATGGCAGGCGGTGGGCCGACGCAGGGTGTCAGCGTCAATGAAGGCAACGGGCAGATGAGCTTCGAGCCGGATCCCCAACTGCCCATCTACAACCCGGTCGGCCCGTCCATCACATTGGGGCTTCACGTATCAGAGTCTGCGCGGCGACACGGGCGGGCAGGGCTATGAGTCCACCGACTTCGGACAGGGGTTCAGCCATCCCTACAACATCGGCGTGGTCGCGCCCATGACCGCGGCAGGCGGCGGGGGCGGCGGCGGGCTTGGCGGGGGCGGGGCGAACGCCAAGACAGGCGGCGGGCAGACCAACATCGGCGGCAACCCGCAGCTTCCGCCCGTGACGCTGGTGGAACCCAACGGTTCGCGGGTGGCGATCACGTACACGCAGCAGCCCACCGCGTCCGTGCCACATGTCGCCTGCACCGTGCCGGCAGGCATCCCGATGCTGGCGGACTGGTACTACAACAGCGCGACAGGCGGCACGTACTTCGTGTTCACGCAGCCGGATCGCAGCCAGTGGATGATGCAGGCGGGCTACGACGCGCTGAGTTCTCCCGGCGTGCAGTCCACGTCCTACTGGTTCCCCCTGAGCCAGATCAAGGACAATGTGGGCAACGGGGTCACGTTCAACTACACCACGCCCACGAGCGGCCACTATCCGCTGCTGACGAGCATCGTGGACAAGAACAATGTGGCTCTGCTGACCTTCACCCGCGACGGCAACAACGCTGTGCAGCAGGTCAGTGACCGCTATGGCCGCAGCGTGTACTACCATGTGGGCACGTACCAGAACGCCAACGTTCCCGCCGGGCACACGCAAAGCCTGCTGGAACTCGACCATGCCTCCCAGGTTGTGCCCACCGGAACCGCCAATCCGCCCGACCGGTACGTCTGGGCTACCAGAACGTGGGCAACGGCGAAGGCACACAAACCATACCGATGCTCCATACGCTGACCGTTCCTTCTCCGACAGGCACGGGAACGCAGACGGCGACCATCAACTACCTTGCGGGCGTGAGTACGGTGCAGAGTATTGTGGACGCCAACGGCAACACCCGAACGTACAACCAGACGGACGCCAACCACACGCAGGTGAGCGTCACGGACGCGCAGAGCAATGTGGTCTACCGCTACACGGCAGGCTATGACATGAACCTCAGCGTCACGAGCATCACCAACGGCGCGGTAGACGCGAATGGACACAACAACAAAATCATTGCTGCCATGACCTATGCCGATGCCAACGATCCCTACCGCGCTTCCGAAGTGCAGGACGCTAATGGCTATGCGAATGGCGGGGCAGGCGGACAAGGCACAAGCAGCAAGACATGGGACGCTTTCGGCAACTGCCTGACGGAAACCTCAGCGCGGGGCGTGACAACCACGTACAACCTGAGCTATGCCAATTTCGCGCTTGGCGAAGTTACCAGTGTTCAGGAAGGAACTAAGACGCCGACGAGTTTCACCTACTATGAGCCAAGCGGCCTCATTCACACCATGACGCCCCCCGCCCCCGGCACAAGCGGGCAAGCCAACCAGATCGTCACGTACAGCTATACGTATGACGCGCTGGGCAACATGCTCACGGCAAGCGGACCCGGCAACAACGCCACCACTGCCAAAACAACCACGTACAACTACACGCAGGATGGTACGTACTCGCAAGCCGAAATGCTGCGTAAGCCTCTCACCCTTACTGATAGCTTGGGGCACGTCTCGCACCTGCGTTATGACACGCGCGGCAATGAAACCGCCCTCATAGACGCGCTTGGCAACGAAACCGACCTGACGTACAACAACGCCAATCAGCAAACCAGCCTGACCTTTGCCACTACCGGAGAAACGGGAACCGGGCGGGCGCAGTTGGTGAACACGTTCCTGTATCCGGGCGGGCCGAAAACATCGGTTTTACAGTACAATGAAGCCGGAACACAGGTCTTTCAGGAACAGATGACGTATGGCAAGGAAGGCGAGGAACTGACCCGCACGGGCAGTACGCAGCCGGTCAGCCAGGCGTATGACGGTTTGTACCGCCTGAAAACGCTGACCGATGGCAACAATCACGCCACGACGTACAGCTATGGGACGAGTGGGTACTTGAGCCAGATCAGCTACCCGAATGGCGATACGCTGCAAGTAACCAGCTATGATCTCAACGGCAATCCGTTGCAGCGCATAGACGGCAGAGGCGTAGTCACGAACCTGACGTACAATGACGTGGAAAGCCTGCTCACCGACATTCAGTATCCGGCAAGCACAGGGCTGAACGTGCATGTCAGTTACGATGGCTATGGCAGGAAGACGGGCATTACGGATGGAACGGGCAGTCAAGGCGTCATTGTATGATGACCGTGACAAAGCCACTTCCGTAACTACCACGTACACGGGATTGGCGGCGCAAACCCTGAGCTATGCCTACTATCCCGATGGAAGCAGGCAAACGCTCACTCTGCCGGACGCAACAACGTATGCGGATAGCTACGATGCGGTAGGACGGCACACAGGCTTAACCTCACCGGGCGGGCACACGTTCAGTTGGACGTATGCCAACAACAACTGGCTGACCTCACAAACCTCTGACAACACCATTGTTACGACGCCGACACGCGACGCCAGAGGGACTATCACCGATCTGACGCACCGCCGAACCGACGTAATGCACACCCTGCTTTCTGACTTCGCGTTGACTTATGCCAGTAACATGACGCTTGGCAGCATGACGAGTACCGTTTCCGGCGTCAGCGCGTTCTCCGGCACAACAAACTACGCCCATGATACCAAGCTGCAACTGACACAGGAAAGCAGCAGTCGGGCAGGAGGCTACACCAACAGCAACGCTTATGACGCGGCGGGAAATCCCACCACGTTCAAAGGCGTCACACAGACGTTCAACAATGCTAACCAGAATACGGCAAGCGCGTATGACGGCAACGGCAACCCGACTGCGTACAAGGGCAACACGCTTGCCTTTGACGTGGAGAACCGCCTGACAAGTTACGGCAGTGTGCTGACAGCCGGGTATCGCGCCGATGGACAGCGGGCGTGGAAGCAGAACAGCAGTGGCAAGACGTACTTCTTCTACGATGGCGACAAACTGCTGTATGAAACCAACAGCACAGGAACCATAACCGCCAAGAACGTGTGGGGACAAACCGGACTGCTCGCCCGCAGCACCAGTACGCGAACGTTGCTGTACACATGGGACACTCAGGGCAACGTCAGCCAGCAGCTTGACGCCAATACCGGGAGCGTTGTCGAAAGCTACATGTTCGACGCTTTCGGAACCCGCGCTACGAACGGCAACGACACGGCGGCAATGGCAGACCCTTACGCAGGCTTCGGCGGAAGCGCAGGCTACTACCAAGATGCCGAAACTGGATTGCTGCTCCTCGGATATCGGTATTATGACCCAAGCACGGGAAGGTTCCTCAACCGTGATCCAATACATTACGGTGGTGGAATCAACCTCTACGAGTACGTGGACAATTCACCCTTCAATGGACACGATTACTCTGGCTTGGAGATGATTCGTGGAGGAGGTGAAGTTCCACCGATCTTCTCTGTCGCAGAATGTCTCAGCGAACTGGCTAAAATAGTAGGCCAGTTATACCACCATGAGCCTTGCGCTTGGGCAATGATCTGCCAGTTCGTGGCAAACTGCGTTATCAGTGGCGTCTTAGGAGCCTCAGAAGAGGGATTAAGAGATACCGGGAACTTACTTGGCGCTTGCGCATTAGGCGCTCTGGCAAGTCTCGTTCATGACGTGATGGACACAATGTGTAAGGCACTCTTTTGCCACTCCAAAGAACTCCCGCCAATGTTTAACCTCTGCACTGTCCTGGTTAATGGAGCAAGTGGCTGTGCGTCAGGTATGTTTGGCGGCTGGGCATCTTGGATAGGAACAGGTATCGGAGGCTTTTTGGAAGGTCTCTGTGATAAGCATCCTGGCATTGCCTACTAGGGCCTTGTGCTAGTTAGAATGGCTTCGAGATAGGATTTTCGGGCCGAAAACGCTGATTTTGGCGAAATCGGCCTGAAATGGGATAGGAATCCTAACTAGCACAAGGCCATACTAATAGACGAACAACTTAAACACGGTATAATCGAGTGTCTACCAGACAATTGGATATAGGCGTACCAGTCCGATTTTCATAATCTGGTCGAACACGGAAATATCATGTTTAAGTGAGTTCTCTGTAAGTTGATGTTCAGATAAATCTGTTCAGATAGCCAATCTCATGGTATAAGGTTCAAACTTACTCGTTGATGAGTTGCTACAATTGAATGGTTGTATCCGACTCATCAATAGATTTTATCTGAACATCAACTACAAACATCCATACGGAGAAAATTCGTATATTCTACATCTTGGCAGATTACGAACTTACTCTACGGGATTGCTTAACGTAGAACTGCGCCTGTAGTAATCGTCGTTGCCAGACATTATGGTTTAGAGTAGCATCTAAAGTAGGCGGTCACAGTTCACTCGTAAATTCTGTGCCTTAGAAAACTACGAATGGATTATGTCCGGTCACTTTGCATACTTTATCATAGTGTCTGGTAACTTCCGTGTAACTGCTCATAAAGTTATCCAAGGCGAAGGTGATAACAATGAGCGTGGCGACAGTTGATGTTCGTCTTAGGATTTCAAGTAAATCTTTACGGAGGAGATATGATGTATAAATATTCTAAAATTATGGAACAAGACAAAAGGTTGCAACTGTGGTTGTCTCAAATTCCGCGTTACGTTAAAATGCAGAGAATTGTTAAATCGTACACAGCCTGCACTTGTTTCATATTTATAGCAATATTGGTAAATAAAATATATGGATTTATCAATTCAGATATAGATAAAACATCTATTATAGTATATTTAAACTTGATTATATGCGGGGCAATATTTTCATATATCTATATTTATCTGAGTAGAGGCTGTAAAATTCTCAAAGCCAATAATTATGTTGAAGACACACACATGGTCTCTTACCTGTGCGAAGCGTTTGCTCTACACAACTTTACGCAGGGCAGAATAGCAGGTAATCCGTTAGCTGACGCAGTTTGTTTCGCTCTGCTAAAGTCCTTACCTCACATGCAGACTAGCGATTGGGATGAACTAACTCCACATCAGCGTTCTTGTTTGCACAACATTTTGTACATAGGCAACAAGACACAAGTAGAACAACTGTATGGAACGCGGTTGATACATGCGGTGCTTTCCACGTTGGAGCGTGTTGGCGATGATGAAACATCCCTGAACCATGTTCGAAATGTTGCGGAGCAAACAGAAAATCCCTATTTGCGGCAACTCGCCTTAAATTGTGCAGCAAGTATCCAAACACGAGTGCAGCGCAATGAAGCGTCCCAATCTTTGTTGCGCCCCTCTAAAGTTGATGTATCACCCAATATGCTATTACGCCCTGCTTCCGGCACAAAGCAGCCATCGTCTACAGCGACGAAACAACTATTGCGTTCTTCAACAGGAGGAGCCTCTTGTGCTTCCAATAGGCACGATGCCTTTCTGCCTGACTTTGAACTGCCCGCACCGCAAGAACCATTGCAGCAAGTGCAGATTGGACAGCAGGCAGAAGAGGACACGCCTTGACACCAGTTGACACGGGAGGAAACCTGCTGACGAGCATCGTGGACAAGAACAATGTGGCGCTGCTGACCTTCACCCGCGACGGCAACAACGCTGTGCAGCAGGTCAGTGACCGCTATGGCCGCAGCGTGTACTACCATGTGGGCGTCTACCAGAACGCCAATGTTCCCGCCGGTCACACGCAAAGCCTGCTGGAACTCGACCATGCCTCCCAGGTTGTGCCGACGGGAACCACGAACCCGCCCGACCGGTACGTGCTGGGGTATCAGAACGTGGGCAACGGCGAAGGCACACAAACTATCCCGATGCTGCACACGCTGACGGTTCCTTCTCCGACAGGCGCGGGAACGCAGACGGCCACCATCAACTACCTGGCAGGCGTGAGTACGGTGCAGAGTATTGTAGACGCCAATGGCAACACCCGCACATACAACCAGACAGACGCCAACCACACGCAGGTCAGCGTCACGGATGCGCAGAGCAATGTGGTCTACCGCTACACGGCAGGCTATGACATGAACCTCAGCGTGACGAGCCTCACCAACGCAAGAAGCAACAATCAAGTTACTCCTTGATGTTTGAACGCTACTTTATATGGTCGTTATTGACAATCGGTAAGGTAAATCGCCGTTTCTAATTTTCACCACCAAGACATGAAGAACACCAAGCTGAACGCGAAGAAAGATGTTGTAGAAATGCAGGAGAGAACGAAAATAGTTTCGGTTCTGTGCCTTTGTATTTGCTTATTTATCTTGGTGTTCTTGGCGTCTTGGTGGTGAAAATTAGAAACGGCCTAATTCTTCCTGGCGGCGGGTTGGCGGAAGGAGCGCTCGGTCATGTCTTTGGGGTCGGTGGAGACCGGGGCGTCGCGCCAAAGCCAGCGCATCATGTCGGGCATGATCGCGCCGCCGAACTTCTGGCCGTGCAGGTTCATGCCCCACGCATAGTTCACGTCGTAGCCTTTTTGCGTCAGGGCTTTCATCAGGCGCACGTTTTGGAAGAACCAGTCGCGCTTTTCGTCGTAAGCGCCGTTGCGCCCCATGCCCCGGTTGTCGTTGCGCCCATCGCACAAAAAGACGTGGAGCGGCTTCTTTTCGCTTGCCAGCACCCGTTCGGGATACACGTACCCGCCCCGCAGGTTCACGAAACTGCCCACGTTGCTCAACACCTTGCGGAAAGCGTCGGGACGCTCCCACGCCACCATGAACGCGGCGATTGCGCCCGAACTCGAACCGCCGATACCCCGCATTTCCGGGTCTTTCGAAATGTTGTAGTCTTTGTCCAGCGCGGGCATCAGTTCTTCGGTAATCACCCGCGCGTACTTGTCGTCGGGTGTGTTGTATTCCGTGCCGCGATTGGTCGTGCCGTCGCCCCAGTTCTGCGGCGTGGGTTCGGGCTGTTCGGGCGTTCGTCCGGGATTGATGAACACGCCGAGCATCACGGGAATCTCGCGCCGATAGATGAGGTTGTCCATCACGTTCTGCGCCCGTAAATCCCCGTTTTCATCCTTGAACGCCTGCCCGTCCTGATACACCATCAGCGCGGCGGGAACGGCGGGGTCGTACTGCGCAGGCACGTACACCCAATACGTATGCTGCGTACCGGGATAAACCTTGCTTGGGAGGGTAAACGGCCCCTTGATTTCGCCTTTGGGAACGCCTTCCTGCGCCAGCGAATCCGGGCCAAGCCGATACTGCGAGTTGGGGTTCGGACCGGGCGGCATCTGCCCCTGCCCACCGCCCCTGCCGCCTTGCCGCGCTGCGCCCGGTTGTGCCGGAGTTGTCTGTCCCGGCGCGGTTTGTCCCGGAGCCGTTTGCGGCGCGGGAACCTGCGCAAGCGCGATTGCCACCGCGCCCGCAAACACGAAACTGACCGCGTATGTTGCCGCTTTCTGCATTGAAAACCTCCTGTTGTCGAAAACCTATCCTCAAAAATCTGACCGCACACTAATGTTTGCGCGTAACCCGTATAGTATTCCCTACGTCCTCCTGGTTTCCCTGCCGGTTTTCCTGCGCACAGGGCCAGCGCATCTAAATGTTTGCCGCGTCACCAGGCCGTGAACGACCTGTCTCAGGAGCCTTCGGCTAATCGGTCTGCGACCGAAGGAGTCTCTGTTTTTCCTGCGCGTTTGCGCTGTCAAAACCTTAGCCCGTAGGGTATACTCCTATTGGTTCAGGCAGTTTTGTTCTGGTTCGTTTGGGTTGGCCTGTTTTGTCTTGAAAGGCGCGCGTCGGCGTCCGGGGCAGAACACATATCATTGTACCGGTTTACAAAGTCGTCGCGCAGCAGGGTTGTTTGCTCTGCGTTGTTTGTTTTCCTTTAAGCAAATCAACGCGGGAACCGCAAAGCAAGCGATGTTTGCGCGGGTGGCTTTGACGCCATAGTTTTATGCAGGGAGAAGTTATTTGGCACGTTCTGCTCCACCTACGCCCATTGCGCCCGGAGATGCGTTTCCGTCGCTCGGCGATATTTCGGTCGGTCTGGGACCCGAAGGCATTGTCCTGGTTCCCGAACTGCGGCGAGGGTTTGTCGCCTGCCCGCGCAGCAACAGCGTGACCGTTTTCGACATGGACACCTTGAAGTCTATCGGAGAAGTGGCGGTCGGCGCGGAACCCATCGGCCTCGCGTATGATCCGCCCACAAAGCGCGTGTTTACTTCGGATGCGCGCGCCGACCTGTGCAGCGTCATTGACGCCGAAAAGATGGAACTCATCAAGCAGATTCCTGTCGGCACGTACCCGGCGGGCATCGGCGCGTATCCCGAAAAGCGCAAAATCTATACCGGCAATACGGCTGCCAGTACCGTCAGCGTGATTGACGCGGATACCCTGGAAGTGCTTGCCGTTGTTCCCGCGAAACTGGCGGCGGGAAGCATCGCCCCCGACCCCTCCCGCGACAAAGTGTACTGCGTCAACTTCGGGGATGCGTCCATCACCATCATTGACGGCACGACGAACGAAGCCATCGGGGAAATCAAGGTGGATTATGCGCCGTGCAAAATCGTGATTGACTCGCCCCGCGCCCGCGCTTATATCGCCAATTCGCTTGTCAGCACGGTTTCGGTCGTGGACCTGAACAAAGAAAAGGTTGTGGACACGATTTCTGTCGAGCGCGCTCCGGTGGGCATGGCAAGCAGCAAAGCCGGCAGCCATATCTATGCGGCCAACCGAGGCGCGGGCAGCATCAGCGTGATTGACTATGCCAGCGGCAAGGAATGGGCGCGCGTTCCGGTTGGGGAAGCGCCCGGCGACCTTGCCGTAGACGAAGCGACCAGCACGGTCTTCGTTTCCAACGCGGGCAGCAACACCATCAGCGTGTTTCAGGACAACCTGCAAAGCAAGCCCAAAGACCTGCCCAAAAATCACAAGCATCCGCTCATCGGGCAGCCGGTTCCGCCCTTCAGCCTGCCGGACATGAACACAGGGCAGGTACGCACTTCCGCCGAGTGGCATGGCAAGCCCTATATCATCAACATGTTTGCCAGTTGGTGAGGACCTTGCAATGCGGAGGCTCCGCTATTGGAAGAGGTGGCGCGTCGCGCCAAAGCGTATGGCCTGGAAGTGGTCATGATCAACGTGTGGGAGCATGTGAAGCCGACCGACGAGGCCAAGCATTTCTGCTCCATCCATAAACTGCATAACGACGTGCTGATAGACGCGGAAGGCGAGTACATGACCCGGTTGGGACTGCGCGGCGTACCCGTCAACATCGTCGTCAACAAAAAAGGCATTGTGCAGGCGGTCGGCATGACCACGCCGGACGAAGTCCGCGCCACGCTGACCAAACTGCTCCTGCCGTTCGGATAGCCCTCAATCCCTGCCCCTTCTCCCACAAAACGTATTTCAAAGTGAAGCAGAAATACGGAACGTGGGGGAAGGGGAAGCTGTTCGCAACGGCTCTAAGGTGTGTTACGTTGCCTTTCCCCTTCATCAACCGCTTAGGGGAAGGGCTTTCCTTTACATGCAATGCCCGCGCAGGTTTGTCGTTTCCGCACATTCTGCTACGGCAGCAAGAGGATGAAAATTGAAACGCCAACCCCAAATACCGGATGATTTCGATCCTCGCGGTGACGTATTTTGGCCTCATGAACTCATCAGGGATATGGACTCTGCTGACATTCTTCCAACTCTGATAGAGACGCAGAGCAAGTTCCTCGCCATTTTACAATTCTCAAGCATAAAACCGGATACGTGGAAGCAGTTTTTAGAAATATACGGGCGAATGAGCGCTGCACTGTTTCTGCGCCATATCATGCTGTTGAGCAACATCGGGAATGCTTCTTTGGGCAAACTGATACTGCTGAATCGCTTCTTCCCTGATGGCTATATGCGTTACGTGTGGCAGGGAAAAGAATACGTCTACTGCTTCCGTAAGAGTTGGGACCAAGAGGCTTTCGACGCTCAGACAATCTGTAACAACGATTATACGTTTATGCAGGGACGTGACCTGACGCCCTGGGTAGAAGACACAATCATGTTGCTTCTGCATGGTTCTACTGTTACAAATGCTGAATTGCCCGACTTCTGTAGAGAACGCTGTACTTTGGGCCGGTATATGGGCGCGTCGCATGAACTTCAAGACTTTCTACGCCCTGTTTATATGCTCAGATATGACCGAAGGACAAGCCGTAAATGACAAATGAGAGCGGAATGGCAAAGGAGAGTCAAAGTACCCGCCTTGTTCGCAGTTTGGAAACCGCGCGTGGATGTGTGCTTCAAGTTGCAAACCGACGTTCCGGCTTCAATGGCTTGTCTGTATGCGAAGGCACGGTTGTCAGAAAGATCGAACTTAAAACGGTCATCAATACGGATTACTGGTTTGCCATCAATGGGCTATACGGCATTCAGAGTTTGTTCTTCGATCCTCAGTATTACCTGTACTTTGTCCTGGCAAATGAGAGGAAGGTTTTGATTGTTCGGGCTGCCCCTTTCTTGCAGACACAGATTCCAGCTTACAATTCTGAAGTGAGTGAAGAAGTGAATGATTGGCTGGCAGCGACAAGAAAACTTTGCAGTAACTCTGGCTTGAACATCATTGCGCGAGTGAACTTCAAGCTAAAGACAGGCATACGATTGATTGTTTCTGATTTAGAAGCAGGCTTGAATATCACGAAATGGGGCACTTCGGTTGACAGTATCTGGCAGGCGGATGCAGACGGAAATTGGAAGCAGACTTACCCGTGACGGCTCCGTATTCAGGGCCTCCTGAAGATTAAAGTGGCAAAAAGCACACCTATAAGGTGTTTTGACTCCGCTGAGAGGTTGTGGCCTGGCGGCTTTCCCTTTCGTTTGTTTCGTTTGTTTCGCGGTTTTCCATCGGATTTACCCGCCCACGATCTGCGCCACGTCCGCAAAATCGGTTTTCAGGTGGGCGTACAGGTTCTGGTAGACTTTGTGGAAACGCTTGTACGCGGCATGGTTGACCGCGCAGACATCCAGAGAGTCCTTCACGGCAATCACGGCGCGGCAGGCTTCTTCCACCGAAGCGTACACGCCCGTGCCCACGCCCGCCAGCAACGCTACGCCAAGCGCCGGCCCTTCGTCCACGTTGATGGTGACATGCGGATAGCCCGTAATGTCGGCCTGCATGTCGCGCCAGAACTTGCTTTTCGCGCCCCCGCCCGATGCCCGCGCCTGCGTAATCGGCAGTCCCATCTCCTCCATGATCTGAAACGAGTTGGCCATGCCATACGCGACGCCTTCCAGCACTGCCCGCGCCACCTGGGAGCGATCCGTGCGCCGGGTGATGCCGAACAAAACCCCCCGCGCGTTCGGGTCGGCATAGGGGGCGCGTTCCCCGGTCAGGTACGGCAGGAAAATCAAGCCTTCGCTGCCCACAGGCGCGCGGGCGGCTTCCGCGCAAATCAGATCGTAAGGGTCGTGTCCCAACGCGCCCGCAACCACCTTTTCCGGCTGGCAGTACGCATCCCGATACCATTGCAGGCTGCCACCGGCGGACAGCATCACGCCCATCAAATGCCACTTGCCCGGAACCGCGTGGCAAAACGTGTGCAGTCGCAATTGCGGGTCTACAATCGGCGTGTCGCTGAACGCGAACACGACGCCCGACGTGCCAATCGTGGAACTGACAATGCCCGTTTCCACAATGCCGTTACCCACCGCGCCCGCCGCCTGATCGCCGCCCCCGCCCACAACCGGCGTTCCCACTGCCAGCCCTGTTAATGCCGCCGCTTCCGGGGTAATCTTCCCGGACACTTCCGGCGACTCGTAACACCGGGGCATCCAGCCGCGCGGAATGGCAACGGCATCCAGCATCTCGTCCGCCCACGCCCGCTTGCTTACATTAAACAACGCGGTTCCCGACGCATCCGAAACTTCCGTCGCGTACTCGCCCGTCAGCATTAGCCGCACGTAATCTTTGGGCAGCAGGACTTTTTTCACTTTAGCGTAGATTTCCGGCTCGTGATTGCGCAGCCAGATGATTTTGGGCGCGGTAAAGCCGGTCAGCACGGGGTTGGAAGTCAGTTCCACGACCTTTTCTTTCCCGACCGTGTTCGTAATCCAGTCACATTCCACCTGTGTGCGCTGATCGTTCCACAAGAGGGCATGACGCAAAACCTGGTTGTTTTCGTCCACAAACACCGACCCGTGCATCTGCCCCGACAGCCCGATGCCCTTGATTTCTCCCGACGCAACCCCGGACTGCTCCAAAACGCGCCGCACCGTCGTCAGCGTCGCGTTCCACCAGTCCAGCGGGTTCTGCTCGCTCCATTGCGGGCGCGGCGCATAAAGGGGATATTCTTCCAGCGCCCTGGCGAGAATTTTCCCCGTATCGTCCATCAAAATCGTTTTCGTGCCGCTCGTGCCGATGTCAATGCCAAGAAGATACGCCATGTCGTTTCCTTCGCTTCAAGAATTTCGAGCAACCTTTATAGATGCTGCGCGCGTTCATGCGTGTAGGTTCTCCACTGCGGGCAGTATTCCTCTATGTTGACTCCAATTATGTTGGGATGCAAACGGCTCGAAAAGTGTTTAAAGTCCTGTACTGCCTCTCAATGCTTGACAAGGCGCACTCAGAAAGATATACTACCTGCATCCATTGCCTGCGGTGGTATCTGAACAGGGACACCTGAAAATGCTATCCGTAAGATGTAATTTAATCGGATGCGATTTAGAAGGTTTGTCCGTAGGGATTTGTCAATGAAGCCGAGCATTCTCCTGCGCCTGATTGTCAGTCTGGTTGTCGTCGCCGCGTTTGTGCTGGGCGCCACGTATGCGCTCGCCAGCAACAACCTGAATCCAACCGCCCTGTGGTGGGCGCAGCGGCAATTGCCCGTCCTTTGGCTGGTGGATGGCTTTGCGCTTTTAGCGCTGCTGCCTGTTTTTGGCTCCGCAGTCCTGCAAACGCGGCTGTCGCATAGAACCGAGGAACTTGCCGCCGTCCATAACGAGCATCAAACGCAAATGGAAGACATGGTTTCGCATACGAACAAAACGGAGCGCATCAATCTGGATCAAGCCAAAAGCGTTGAAGCGCTGGAAGCAACCGTCGCCGCCCTCAACGTTCGCCTGGACGCCCTGGAAGCGGCAAATCAGGCGCGGCAAGAAGGCTTGGACGCGGCCAACAAAGCGCATCAGGAACGCATGGAAGCGGAAATGCGCAAGATGGCGGTAGATGCTTTTGCGGCGCTTGCCGGGGAAGTGCAGGCCAATACGCGCCAGATGGATGCTGTCAGCCTTGCCATGCAATACCAGCGCGCCGAAATCAAGCAACTGCGACAGAACGCCCGCGCCACGCCACGCCCGCAGGAACCCGCCGAAATCGCCCGCCTGACTCCTTACGAACTCGCCGCGCTGCGTGGAGAAGACGCGCCCCTGCTGCTGGAAGACGGCGAGGAAGAAAAGGAGAAAAGGAGAAAAGGAGAAGAGGAGACGGAGCAGGGAACAGGGAACAGGGAACAGGGAACAGCGGGAAATGCTGAACGCGGAATGATGAATGATGAATACAATGCAGAATCCAATTCATCACTCAGCACTCAGCACTCATCATTTTCTCCTTCCCTAATACCCAACACCCAACACCTAACACCCTCTATAGGTTTTTTCGAGCCGACGATGAACGCGCAAACCACGTTTGTGTCTCCCACAACGGCGTTTGAAATCGCGCCGTCAATATCCCAAATGACTCCTGTGTTCAAGGAGGCTGAGGGCAGGGAATTTTCGCCTGCGGCTTCCCCGGAACTTGGCGCGGGTGACGAATTTACCGATAACGAATTTCCCGAAGAGGAAGCGTTTGCCAATGCGGTTGTCGCGTCGCAGACGCCAACCCCTGCTTTACCTGAGGAGGCAAAACCACTTTCCAATTCTGCTGCCGATGCCTTTTCGCCTGTGCAGGAAATGCCCGTTTCCGGTGACGATTTTGCTGTCTCGCCGACGGCTGTGACGCTAACGGAGTATGAGGCACTGCATGAACCTCAGCAAACCACGTCTCCACAAGCGGAACCTCAGCAAACGGAAGCCGAACACATGGAAATTCACCCCAAATCTTCGCAGCAACCGGAGGCTCCGCGCGGCCTGCGCCGCTGGTTTATGCGGCAGTAACAAACGTGGAACCTTCGCCTGAACGTCCTTCCGCTCCCCTTGAATCCGCGCTGTACGACCTGCTGACGGCGCTTAAAACCCCTGCCCCTTCTGCTTCCGAAACCGAATCCCTTTGCGCCTGCGCGATCTGCAACTTGAGTAACCGCAGCGTGGAGCGCTGGCTGCGGACTTTCTTATCAGAATACGTCAACGATCCCGAAGCCCGCGAAACGCTCCGCCGCGCGCAGGGCTTTTGCGCCCAACACACAAGCGTTCTGCGGAACCTGAACGAAGCCCTCGGTATCGCCATTCTCTACGCCGATCTCGCCCGTCTGGCCCGCGAACGCTGGCAGGAGAAAACGCCAGGACGCGCAATTATCCCGTTCTGGCAGCGATTGCATCCTGGCAGCCGCTCTCGCATTGCGCCCTGCCCCGCCTGCATCGCGCAGCAGGAGGCTACAACCCGCTATGTGCAGGCATTGGCTTCAGGCCTGGACAATGCCAACGCGCAAAACGAAGTCTGGAGCGCCCTCGAAATTAATTCCGGCTTATGCGCGCCTCACATCGAGCAGGTTGCCGCATACGCCACCCCGCCTTCCGCCGCCCGCCTGCTCCAAATGGAAAGCGAACGGCTGACTGCCCTGCAAGCCGAATTGGAACGCATCATCCGCAACAACGATTACCGTTATCGGAGCGAAGCCTGGGGTGAGGAAAAAGACGCCTGGAAACGCGCGCTGGATAAACTGAGGAGGTAGGTTTCAGGTATCAGGTGTCAGGTGTCAGGTGAGACCTGCACCGTCCTGTCCTTGTGCTAATAGTAACATCACTGTTCCGTCAGGTTTCCTGACACCTGACACCTGATACCTGAAACCTACTTCACTAATCCGCCCCGCCGCAGATACTTCAGCACCAAATCTTCAAAGGGAGTGGCGGTTGAGGTACGCAGGTAATCTATGCCGTAGCGGTGGCAGAAGGTTTCGATTTCCGCGCAAAAGGCATCGAACGTCTGCTGGTAGCGGGCCATCAGTTGGGGGTTGACGCTCATTTCTTTGGCTTCCCCGGTTTCGCTGTCGAGGATGCGCAGGTCGCCCAACAAAACGGGCTTGATTTCGTCTTCCGAAAGCGTGTGCAGCACGGCAATTTGGAACCCGCGCGCCAGCAGGGATTTCAGGCCGTCCTGCCAGTGGGGGTCGAAGAAGTCCGACACGACGATTGCCACGCCTTTATTTTTGACGGTTGCGGCGAAACGGCGCAGGCTGGCGGCAAACGACGTGGTTCCTCCCGCCTGTACCTTATCCAGATAATGGAAGAACGGCACCACGCCGCCCTTGCCGCGCTGCGTGGGCAGGGCTTTGCCCAATCCATCGGCATACGGCTGAATCGTCACGCGGTCATAATTGGTCAGGCCGATGTAGCCCAGGGCGGCGCACAACTGAACCGCGTAGCGCAGCTTTTTCGGATTGCCAAAGTCCATGCTTTTGCTGTTATCGAGCAGCAGGGCAAGGTACAAATCTTCCTCTTCGACAAACAACTTCAGGAACATCTTATCCGAGCGCGCAGCCGTGTTCCAATCCACATAGCGCAGGTCGTCACCGGGCGCGTACTCGCGATAATCCGCGAACTCGATACTGGTTCCCCGTTTGGTGGAGCGCTTTTCCCCCTTCATCTGCCCCGCAAACGCCTTTTTGCTGACGATGGACAGGCGTTCCAACTTCTTCATAAACGCGGCGTCAAGAATGTTGTCTGTGGTAGGTTTGTCTGTGGTGGGCATGGAAGGTTCCTGAAGACTATCCTGAAAAAGCCGGTATTCGGTGTTGGGTGTTCGGACAATTCGGCATGTTCATGCTCTCACGTGAGCGAAGCGCAGGGAGGCTGTTTCCTGTTTTCGCTTTGCTGAGGACATTCTATCCGACAACCGAACGCTTGTCAAGGGCGCAGGCCGGAAACCACGTTCGGCTTGATAGTCGAAGTCTAAACAGGAGGCCCATTCATGCCTCTGGAAGTTTCCTGACAGTTAGTTTGCTCTTATTTTCACAAACTTAGCCCCTGTAAGCGTTCGCCTGTGTGCTTTCTCGCAACCCAAAGCCGTGTAAATGAAAGGATTTTTTCAAACGTATAGGGAAACTGTAGACAAGCGCAGAACACCTTGCTATAATAGGAGGTGGCTGGTGGCTGGTGATTGGTGGTTGGCAGCCATTTTTTCATTATAGTAAAGCAGAAGCGCCGTGCCGCAATTACCAACCACCGGTCACCAACCACCAGCCACCACTGAACTAAGGACGGGTTGAATGAGCGATACCTCCTTTTCGGGCGCTTTGGATACGCTCAAGGAACATCTGGTCGGCTATGACGATGGCGTCGAGCAATTCAAACTCGCTCTGCTGACAGGGCAGCATGTGCTGCTTGTCGGGCGTCCCGGTCGTGGCAAGTCGTATCCCGGACGGTTGTTTATCAACTGTGTGCGCGGGGCGCATATTTTCCGCACACAAATCACGGCCTACACCATGCCCGATCACTTGGTCGGAGCGCCGATACCGCACACCTATCTGGAAGAAGGTCGGCAGGTTTACAATACGGACAACGGCATCCTTAACTGCGATCTCGCCATGCTGGAGGAATTCAGCGACGGCCCGGTGGCGCTTGCCCGCAGCCTGAACACCATTTTGTATGAGCGCTTGTTTGAAGTGAAGGATCAGCCGCCCTTTCCGGCCACGCTGCATACCGCCCTGCTGACGGCCAATCAAGCGCCGCACGGCGAGGAGTGGAAAGCCGTATGGAGTCGTATCGCGTTTCGCTTCACGCCGCCCGAAGTGACTACGCCCTGGGGCCGCTTTCAAACGGGGCAGGTGTATCTGCACACGCACGGTCACGCGCCCGAACTGCCGCTCGTAGATATGGATCAGGTGCGCGAACTGTCTCATCAGCGCGAGTTTCTGGACGTGCCGCCCGGCGTTCTCCTGGTGGAAAGCTGGATTTCGGGCGAGTTTCACCGCCGCTGTCAGGAAGACCCGCATTTAGGACGTTCGGGCTTGTTTTCCTCGGACTTGCGGCGCGAGAATTTGTTTCTGGATGTGATTCGGGCGGGCGCGGTGCTGGAAGGGCGGGCGCGGGCGGATTACAGCCACGTCCGCCGCTATCTGCCCTACGCCCTGCCACTCGGTGATGATGCCGACGGCATTGCGGCCCACGCGATTTTAGAGGATGTGCTGGATAAAATACTGCCGCGCAAGATGAGCCGCGACGACCTGGCCGTGTACGACGCGCTGGGCGACCTGGCGCAGCAGATTTTGGATTACCAGCATCGGGGCAGGGGGGGCAGTGGCGAGTTCCGCCTGCGCTTTCCCGGCACAACTGTTATTTTCGCCGCCCGCCGCGAACTGCTCGGACACCTGGGCAAAGTGCGCAACGTTTGCGGAGCTATGTACCTGGTGGATATTCTGCGTCAGGCGCTTTCCCGCCTGCCCGCCGAAGCCGAATAAGACGGTATTCAGGTATTCGGGTGTTCAGGTGTTCGGGTGTTCAGGACAATGCAAAAGTACAATGTTATCTTTAGCGCGGCAAGAACATAAGCCGAACACCTGAATACCTGAATACCTGAATACCTGAATACCTGAATACCTGAACACCTGAACACCATCAACGCCGATGAAGACTATGCCACAACTTCAATCTACACCACCGCCTTCAAAGCCGGGTACGCCGGGCGTGATTGCCATTCTGCTGGATATGCTGCGCGTCTGGCTGGCATTGATGCAGGCGTGTAATCCTCTGGCGCGCAGCCGCCGCGCCCGCGCGCACCGGCCCTGGCAATTGCGCGTACGCTCGCTTGCGCCCCGGCAGCCGGTTGACATGCGCCAGCAGGATGTAGACAGGCTCTTGCAGCGCCACCGCGACTTGAAGGACATGGACAAATTGGCGCAGGTGGCGGGCAGTTTCCGGCTGCCGGAAAGCGATTTCTTTGCCGACCCGCAGCAGGTGGAGCGGCTGATACGCCATTTTCTGGACGAAAACCCGCCCTGGCTGCATGTCGGCAAAATTGCCTCCGGCAGTGACCACAGTGACGCGGGCGGGGAAGCGAAGCGCGACATTGTAATGCGAGAGCGCGTGACGCGGGCGGTGGAAGACGTGACTTTGTTCGTTCCGTCCGAAAACTGGCGCGACCAGCCCCTGGCCTCGCTGACGATGCGCCCCGCCCGGTTCTTAGGGGAAATGTCCCACGCCCGCCTGCTGGATCAGATTCTGCCGCCCACCGTGCTGATTGACCGCATGAGCCGCAGCGAGATTTTGATTCCCAACCGGGACCGCGTTCGACACAGGCTGGAATTTGAAGCGCAGGAACGGCGGCTGGAAACCGTTGTTGTGAAACCGGTAGAAGTGCCGATTGAAATCGAAGGCGCGGGGGGTACGGACGGGCAACTTCTGTACATTTTGCTGGATGCCAGCGCGTCCATGCAGGGCAAAAACGCCACGCTCGCGCTTGCGGTCATCATGGCCGCGCTGCGCGCCAACATGGGACGGCGGGACACGCGCTATCTGTTCCGGCGCTATGCCGAAGAAGAAAATCTATGGCCGCGCGAAGTGGAGCCGCCCCTGCAGGCGCGAACGGTTCGGGAAAAAGACGCTTTTTTGGACACCATTCTGGAAACCAACTTCAGCGGCGGAGCCACGCACGTCAACCACGCGCTCAATGTCGCCGTAACCGATGTCGAAAACCTGCGGCGGGACGAAAACCTGGAAACGCAATTGTTGCTCGTGACCGATGGGCGCGCGGAACTTCTGGAAGGCACGATTTTGCGACTGCGCGGGGCAGGCATCAAGGTACACACGGTCATGGTGACGCCCGAAGCCAACCCGGGCCTGCAATCCATTTCCGAAAGCTACACCGCCCTTGACATTCACACGGATACGCCTGTCCAATCCGGCGAACAATCGCCCCTCGTAACGGAGCGGGCTGTCGTCCATGCCACGCACATCTGAATGTATTCTGCCTGCTTGCCAAGCGAGTTGTGGAAACGCTGCTGGCGCAAGGGGGCTGCAGCAGTGGGGCGAGAAACATTTACAGCCTTTGCCCAGAGTGAGGACAAGGGCTGTGTCGCGGCAGGACAGGGAAGGCGATCAGGGACCGGTGAGAGGGGAAAAACTGCCGCCCATAGGAATATGGCGTTCCCCGGTCAAGTCGAAATGTACCACGATGCGCGAGGTGTTTCCCGTCACCTGCCGCGCTTTGTACATCTCTACTGTTGTCGGGCGAAACACTTTGTAACTCGCCCAATTGGGCAGCATGCGCTGCATCACGGGGCGCATCTCGTCGGTGATCGGGATGCCGCCCTTGCGCGTCATTTCCGGGTACAGGCGCAGCAGCGCGAGGGGATTGCGCATGTCGAAAATCAGCCGGGCAGGCGCAAATTCGCTGCGCAGTTTGGCAAGCTGCGCGGGGCTGAGGGCCTCGGAAAGTTCGGCAAGGAGGTTCAGATTGGTGTCCCCCGCCTGCTCGATCTGGCGCAACTGCCGCGCGATGCTGTAGGGCGCGTATTCCGCCGCCTGCAAGAACCAGGAGGGATAGGTAAATGTCAGCACATCCTCGTGCCACTTGGACACGATGGGGGAGAAGCCGGAGCGCAGTTTTTGGCGGTACGCGCCCACCGTCATGCCCTGCGGCGTTCCCAGATCGCCGCTGTTGTCGGGAAGAATTGCCAGCAGCGACAGATGCGCGCCATCGGCAAGCTGCCGCAAGCGTTCCTGAGCGCGGCCCATCAAAGTTCCGGTCGTCACGCCATTTTCGGTGACGGTACCTCCCTCCGTTACGGGGATGTCGAGAAGTTTGGCGGCGGCGCTCTTGTCCACAGTGACCTCGCGGGCGTCCTGCGGGTTGGCGGGCGCATCGCCGGTCAGCATCCAGGCAGAAGCCATCTGGTCGCACAGTTGATTGTTGAGGGGAATGCCGCCTACATAACCATGCCCGCCCAGGCCAAAATCTATGTACAGCGTGGGCGACACCTCGCCGTTTCGGTTGGCGTGTATGAAAACATCTTTGCGCAACAGGTCCGGCCTTCCGGTTTGCTGCGCGTCGGACTGCATAAACGCTTGCGCTTCCGCCGAAAACTGTTCGCGCGGAATCTGGATGATCTCGCCGCGCAGGGCGCGCTTCTGCATATCGGGGGACACTTCCGCAAACAAGCGGTTTCCCGCCATGATCCTGTCGTCGTCGGCACAGGACAAAAAGGCGGCATCCGCGCCCGGCAGGCGCTTGCGCTCTTCAAGCGGCAGGCGGGCCGCTTTCCTCAGCAGTTCGGATTGCTTCTCGAACGCTTCCTGAGACTTGTTGTTCCATTCCGCCATGACCGCGTTGAGTTCCGGGGGCAGCAGCGAATACGCGAATTGCCCCGGCTGCCCCGTTCGCGCCCACACCCAGCGATAGCCCCGGCAGCCGGGCAGTGCGGCAAGGGCGTTGAGGGCCGAAGCCAGGGGAACGCGATTGAGGCAGGCCATCAGCGTGATGCCGGAGGCGGGCGTTCTCTCCGTCAGGCGCAGGACAACGCCGCTCTGCTGCGACAGGCGTTCGATCAATTCGCCGAGGCGAATACGGGGTTCGCGCAGCGTGACCGGGGCTTCGAGGCGCGCATCGGCGGCGCGCATTTCGGGCGTCAGGGACGCATGGCAGCGAACCGCGCCGCCAAACAATGCCAGCAGACAGACCATTCCCATCCAACAACGCAACACAACGTAACCACGCATCCCGATCCTCCTCGTCAAAGCGCGGCAGACTGCGCGAGCGCATGACAGCCCGCCGCGTTTTGCAATGCAGGTTTTGCTGTCAGCAGGTCACGCTGTACTGTTATGCGTAACCTGCCGCAGCAATGTTTTACTGCGTCATCAGGTCAGTAGGCAACTACCACGAGAGTGACGGTAATGGAGCGGCGGTCCGTTGTGGAACTGTGAACGGTTTCGATGGTGAGGTTGGCGGATGCCTCCACCGAGTACGTACCGCCAAAGTATATATTGTCCTGCCCGGACATGGCGCCATTGCCGTTTGCCAGCTGAATCCATTGCCCCATGCCATCGAGCGTCTGTGCGCTAAAGCCATTGGAGGTATCGTTGGGCGTCACGCTGTCGCCACCTACTTTCAGGAACATGTTCCAGTCGGCGCTAAATGTGGTTCCCGGCGTTCCGGTTGCGAAGACGCTGATGCTCGAGCCCGACGCCGCTACGGAAGCCGGCATGGTGAAGTTGGGGCCACCAGGCGTTGCAAGAGGAACGAACTGGTAACAGTAGTATTGCGTACCATTAGCCGGGAAACCAGGGAGGCCGATGTAAGCCCGGTTTGGGCCTGCGTGTAGATGCCGACGCCGCACAGCAGAGTTGCTGCGACAAGAGTTAGGAGAGGAGAAGGTTTGAGAAACATGAAGTTTCCTCCTTGAACAGGAGCGGGGAATAGTCAGCGAAGGTGTGGAAACTTGTCGAATATTCCAAGTGGAAGGTATGTTTGGCCGAACATAGCTCATTGTAGTAGATAATACACGTTCTGTCAAGGCATTTGCAAAACTTTACCAAAAAATTTTAGAATAATTTTGTTCGGGTTAGCAATATGCCTTCCGAATTTATGATTTTCCAAGCATTGCTTTATGCTAGGCTTGCCAAAATAGATATGTGAGTTCACGGTATGCTGTGGTATCGTGTTTAGCGGCAGGTGGCGCTAAACCTGTAAAGAGTTTCTTGCTGCTCGGCGATACATCTTTCAATTTTATGCCCAGGCGGTCATGGAGGAAGGGCTAATCTCGAACTACGAGAAGGGGCTGAATAGTTGTCGCGGATAATAATCAGAACGCGGGCTTGTATTTACTCGTCAATAGATGTATAATAGAAGGTGTGCAGTCAGAAGTTCTCAGGCTCTGACTGGACACGCGCCTAGCTTATGCTAGTGCCGGTTTTTACGCCGGTCATCAAGCATGAGCCACAGCGCGACCGCGTAATACGCCGTTCCAACGACGTAAAATGCGGCGGCAAGCATAGGGTTTAGGGTTTCCATGCTTTGCCTCCTCCTTTCTTTGAGCAGCGGGTTGTGTGTCCGACAGGGTTAAGCGTGTTCTGTCGGTGGCTTGCACGGCCCACTGCTCGAAGTGTGTACAAGCCCGAACACACAAATATCAGTTTACCCCACACAAACTTTAACCCGGTTCGCTTCCACAAGGCGAACCGGGTTTTTGCATGGCTTTTTTGTGTATACTTTGAGGTGTGAATATCCAAACTTCTGAAACCGCGCCGCGCGTTGAATCGCCGCGCGAAGAATATGCGCAACGTCTTGCTTCCCGTCAAAATGAGGCGGCGCTATTGGCGCGGCGGGATCGCGCGTTCGGCAACCGGCGGCTGGCCGTGTTTGCGCTTGGCCTGCTGATCGCCTGGTTCGCCTTCCACGACCATTCCGTTTCGCCCTGGTTGCTTCTGCTTCCGTATCCTCGGCTTTTTGGCGCTTGCCGGTCGCCATGACCGCGTGATACAAAACCGCAAGCGCTCGGAACGCGCCATCGCGTTTTACCGGCACGGCTTGCGGCGCATAGACAGCCAATGGCAGGGTACGGGCAACGCCGGGGTACGCTTCCTCAAGGCCGAACATCCCTACGCCGCCGATTTGGACATTTTCGGGCGCGCTTCCCTGTTTGAACTGCTGTGTACCGCGCGAACGCGCATGGGCGAAAACTGCCTTGCCGAATGGCTGCAAGCGCCTGCAAGCGGAAATGTGGTTCGCGCCCGGCAGCAGTCCGTTGAGGAACTGCGCAATCGGCTTGATTTTCGGGAAGATTTGGCTGTATTAGGGGAGCAGACCCGCGCCACGCTGAAACCCGCAGAACTGGCCGCGTGGAGCCAACAACTCCCGCCCCATATCGCTTTGTGGGAACGCGGACTATTGGCGCTGCTTGTGTTTGGCGCGGTTGCGACGGGCATTTTCGGCATGGCGCAGGAAACATGGACGCCGTTTGTCATTGCCCTGGTTGTGGAACAAGCGTATGCGCAGTATTTGAAAGCGCGAGTTCGGGAGATTGTCGGGGATGTGGGAACGGCGGAGCGCGATCTGGCGATGCTCGGCCTGCTGCTGGCGCGTATCGAGGCGGAACCGTTTACCTCGCCGCGCCTGCTGCATCTGCGCGGCCTGTTGAATGTGGAAACTCTGCCGCCGTCCACTCGCATACAGAAGTTGCAGCGGCTTATCGAACTGCTGGCGATTCCGCATAACCCTTTACTTGGCATCGTAGATAAGATCGTACAGCTAACGCCTTTTTGCGCGTTTGCCATTGCCGATTGGCGGCAGGCGAATGGGGCGCAGCTTCCCGATTGGCTCAACGTTGCCGGCGAAATCGAAGCCTTGTGCGCCCTGTCCGCGTATGCCTATGAACACCCCGACGATGTATTTCCCGAAATCGTGGAAAACGAACTCTGCCTGGAAGCGCATGGTTTGGCGCATCCCCTGCTGCCGTCCGCTTCCACAATCCGCAACGATTTAGCCTTGTCGCCCCAACAGCGCTTGTACATCGTAAGCGGCTCCAATATGTCGGGCAAAAGCACCCTGCTGCGCGCGGCGGGCGTCAATGTGGTTTTGGCATTGGCGGGCGCTCCGGTTCGCGCGCATTTGCTGCGCCTGGCGCCCCTGCGCATCGGAGCGTCCCTGCGTACTCAAGACTCTCTGGAAGCGGGCATTTCTCGCTTTTACGCCGAAATCCTGCGCCTGCGCCAGATTGTAGACTTAACGCGCGAACCCGCGCCCCTGCTCTTCCTGCTGGACGAGATTCTGCACGGCACGAACTCGCACGACCGCAGGCAGGGCGCGGAAGCCATCCTCCGCGCCCTGCTCCAGCAAAACGCCCTCGGCTTAGTCACCACGCATGACCTTGCCCTCGCGCGTATCGCCGACGATCCCATGCTCCACGCCGTCAACGTCCACCTGGAAGACCAGCTTTTAGACGGCAAAATGGCCTTTGACTACCACCTGCGCCCCGGCATCGTCGCCAAAAGCAACGCCCTCGAACTCATGCGCGCCATCGGATTAGAAGTATAAGCTCACCACAGAGGCACAGAGACACAGAGGCTTCACAGAGAAAAGAAGGGAGAAGAGGAGATGGGGAACCGCGAAAGAAACGAACCAAAACGAAAAAAGGAAAAACAAAAAGAACCGCAAAGAGGCAAAATTTAGCAAATAAAAGTATCCGCCCATGGAATTCCCTCGATGCTATTTGCTTTCCTTTTGATTCTTTTTCGTTTATTTCGTGTGTTTCGCGGTTTCTATTTCCTCGTTTTCCCCTCTCTGTGAAGCCTCTGTGTCTCTGTGTCTCTGTGGTGAAGGAGCCTTCAGGCCGCGATGAGCTGCGCGGTTTCGTCGTGGCGCATCACGTCCAGCAGGTGTTGCAGCGTGGCTTCGGCAAAGTCGTGCGGAACCTGGCAGGTTCCTGCCGCTTCGTGGCCGCCGCCGCCGTGTTCGCGCATTAAGGCGCCGATGTGCGTTTGCGACGAACGGTTTAAGATGCTGTGGCCGCAGGCGAAGACGCAGTTCTGGTTGCCCCGGCCATTGACGATCCAGATGGACGTATTTTGTTCCGGGAACAGGGCGTACACGAGAAAACGGTTGCCGGAATGGATCGGGTCTACGCCGCGCAAATCGGTCACAACGACATTGCCGCTGGTGTAAGAATGTGCCTTCAGCATGGCGTGAAACAGGACGTCCTGCTCAAAATAGCGCTGAACCCGCTCCTGCACATCCGGCATTTGCAGAATTTCGTCAATGCTCATGTGGGCGCAGGCTTCAATCAGATCGAACATCAGTTGGTAGTTGCTGATTTTATAATCACGGAACCGTCCCAGCCCCGTGCGCGCGTCCATGACAAAAGACAGCAGCGGCCAGCCGGTCGGGCGCAGAATGTCTTCGCGGGTGAACTGCGCCGAGTCCGCCTTGTCCACTTCGCGCATCATTTCTTCGATGCCGGGAAAGCGTTCCGCGCCGCCATAATAATCGTACACAACGCGGGCGGCGCTGGGCGCGATACGGCACACGCCCTTGAATTCTTCCTGGCCGACTACGCGCTTTAGTTCCGTCGCGTGATGGTCGAACCACAGGCCGCAGCCGGGCATATAGGGCACATTGGCGAATATATCGTCCGGGCGTACCTCAAAGTCTCCGTCCTGAAGGTCTTTGGGATGCACAAATTTAATCTCGTCGAGCTGTTCCACCTGTTTAATCAGTACAGCGCACACGAGTCCGTCAAAATCCGAGCGAGTAACAAGGCGCATGGCAATCTCCTTTCCGCAAGGTTATCGGCAAAATCGGGTAGTATCAAGAGGTTAGGCGATGAGGAATGTTTTTCTGTCCCTGTTGCCCAACAGTCTCCTGCATAGACCTTCGCCGTTAATCAAGGAACGCAAATGACACCTTACCAACGAAGTAACTCCAAACATACCTGTCATCGCGGACAAGGAATGTTTCTGGTTTTGGGCGCTGTCGTAGTTGCGGCGCAGAAGTTGATGGGGCAGCATTTCCGGGCGGAGCATCATAACGAGGTTTGGTGGATGGTGCCGTTTTTGTTCCTGCTTGGATTTTATACTATTCGCAGGCATGGCAGAGAGTTCACAGAGTCGCCGGACAACGCTGCCGACTGGCTGCTTCTGCTCGGCAGTTTGGCCTCCCTTGCGGTTTTTATACTACGATCTGTGAGCTAGGCGACCTGCGCTAATCTGCGGCGGTATGGAAGCGGAACGTGGAGTTCGGTCAGTTCGTTGACGACTATTGCGCCAAAGTCTTGGCGCAATAGTCAGGGGAAACAGGCGCTGCATTCTGCCCACAAATGCGTAAGTATCTCCCCGGCTGTCAAGTCAGGGAAGGTCAGGGAACAGACCGCCTGTTACGAGAGACAGCAGGATGCCCATGATTTTGTTTACGTCCTTGAAGTAGTAGTCGGCGGCGTCAATGCGGGCGGCTGTGCCTTCGAGTTCCAGAAACTTCCACTGGTTACCGATGCTGACCGCGCCGTATATCTTTTCGATTTCGCTCCCCTCGCGGGCATTGAACTGCTGCGCGGCGATCATTTCCGCCAAGCATTGCGCGTAGCCCCGTTTCATGTCCTCGTTTTTGGCTTCCACCAGCATCAGTACGGGAGCCTCAACAAACAACTGCTCCGGCGAGCGCGTCACGATGTAATCGCACACCCCCGCCAGACCGTTCTTTTCATCAACAGAAAAGTCCACACCGGAAAACAGCCCGACAGTCATGTTGGCAATCAAGCGCACTTCGGCTAAAATCGGCGCGATGATAAACTCGGAACGCGCCTTTTCTGTGGAAACGTTCAGCGCCATGCGCGCGTTGTGTTCCAGGCGGCTGAGAAACGCGGGGTCGGGCGTAATAGCGGCAAGGTGCGCGTATAAATCGGTGTTTTCTTCGCGGGTCAACACAAACTGTTGGGTCAGTTGGCGAAGCGTGAAGTCGGAATAAGCCATGTCAGCGCCCTTCTTGAGCAAACGCGAAGCGCAGCAGTTATCGCGCCTTTGTTTTGTTATTGTACCCCCTCTTGCGGCCTGTTCCCGAATAAATGCTTTCACCATTGCGCGAAACACAAAGTAATCCCGCTTAGCCACATTGTGAGACAAGGCAGGAAAAAACGAACAGTGGAATGTCAGGAAAACACATCTACTTCCGCTTTTCTGCACTATGGGTGTTCGGCAAATTAGGAGGAGTAGGCCCGTTCTTCCATCCGGTCCAAAGCAGGTATAGCGCGAAGAAGAAGATTATCAGGAACAGAAGAAAAATAATGCTTACAAATAAACCACTTCAACTAATAAATTTTTATGTCCGTAGAACAATGGGCCGTAGGCCTGTCAACCGGATTTTTATAATCCGGTTGAACGCGACAGTACCGCCTTTGAGTGGTTTATCTATTACGGTATCGGCATGAAGGAGCCGTCGTCCATTGGCAAGGCGGGGGATGGGGTACACTGCTGCGCGATGAAGCGCTCGGTGGCGAGTTTGGCGTGGCCGTCGCAGAAGTACGCCACGCGAATCGGCCCTTTGGTGTCCTGATACGCGGGGCCGTTCGGACCCGTTGCCGCCGATTTCCAGCCGGAAACCGCGTCGTCTATGCCCGCATGAAACGAGGTCACTTCCGCGCCGAAGTAGGTATCGGCAGGGCGCACAACCGCCGCAAACGCGCCGACCCGCGCCAGCGCGCTGTTCAGGCAGTAGCTTGAGCCTTCCACCTTCCACACGGCCACGCCCTGCGAGGGGTCGCCGGGAACCAGCGAGGCAGGGATGCCGTTGTCGCTCGGACACTTGAAGATGTCCAGGCTTTTGGTGTACGGATACGCGAACACGCGCGCATCATACGCGGCCTGATCGGTTCTTGGGGAACATTTTCGGGTCGTCGGGCGGCACGGTCGCTTTGCGATGCGGGCGGCACGGCTTGCAGGGGAACGGCAGAGCCGAGGCTGGCTGCCATTGCGCGTTTGCCCCAACCGTCGTGTTGCTCGGAGGAAAGGTTTCGTCGTTGTCCTGCACGTACATCATCCAGTTCAAGCCCAACTGCTTGACGTTGGACAGGCAGGCCGTGCGCCGCGCATTCTCTCGCGCTTTGGCAAACACGGGGAACAGAATCGCCGCGAGAATTCCAATGATGGCGATCACGACGAGCAGTTCGATGAGAGTAAAAGCGTTGAGCGTTGAGCGTTGAGCGTTGAGGGGTTGGGTGATACTTTTCCCTTTTCCCTTTTCCCTTTTGCCTGCGTTAATGGTTCGGTTCATGGCGATGCGGTTCCCTTCATTGGAAAGAGTGCCCGGAAGGAGTTCTTGAAGAAAGTTCCGGTTGGATGAATTTGGTATAAGAGTACAACAAACGAGTGTTTACAACAAAGATTGAGGACAGAGATTGAGAACAAAGACTGATAACAAAGCTCAGTCTTTGGCAGAAGTGTCGGAAACCAATTTGCCGTCGCGCAGGGTTAATTGCCGATGAGCGGCGGACGCAAGCGCGGGGTTGTGCGTGACAACGACTATGGTTAAGCCCTCCTGATTGAGTTGTTCAAACAGGGCGATGATGGATTCGCCGCTTGCGCTGTCCAGATTGCCCGTCGGCTCGTCGGCAAGCAGCAGGCGCGGTGAATTTATCAGGGCGCGAGCAATCGCGGTACGCTGCATTTCGCCCCCGGACAGTTGGTGCGGGCGATGGTCATGGCGATGCGCCAGTCCCATTTTGTCGAGCAGTTCTAAGGCGCGGGCTTTGCCCTGTCGGCGCGAAAACAGCGTGGGCAGCGTGACGTTTTCCAGCACGGTCAGGGTCGGCAGCAACCCGAAATGCTGAAACACGAACCCGACAGTTTCGCGGCGCAGGCGCGTCAGAGCGCGGTCCTTTAATCCCCGCGCTTCCCGCCCGTCCAATTTCAGACTGCCGGATGTGGGCGCGTCCATGCCGCCGAGCAGGTGCAGCAGGGTGGTCTTTCCCGCTCCCGACGGCCCCACAATAGCGACAAACTCCCCTTCCCGTACCGTAAAACTCACTTCGGACAGCGCATGTACCGTTTCCACGCCCCGCCGATACTGCCGTGTCAAGTCCTGCGCTTCAATTACAACCGGCGTTTGAAGGGACGAAACGCCTGCGGCGGCTAACGGCTCACGCCGTAAAGTGTCTTCCTGCATTTTGTCTTCAACCGTGACCGCCATGTATCTCATCCTTAAACAAACGTCCGTGCAATAAATTGCGCGGCTATGGTAACGAAGTCCGCCAGCGCGGACTGAACCGTCAGCAGGTCCGAACTTCAATGCCCCTAAAACCCTAAAACCATAGAACCCTACAACCCTGCTCCTGCGCGGATGCTTTCTACGGGCGATAGTTGCGCCGCGCGCCAGGCGGGAAGCAGGCCGGACACGCTGCCCAAAACCATCGCGCCGAACAAGCACAACACCACAACCCCAAACTCAGGATGAACCAGCGCGGATGTTGGCGAAAACGGCAGGCGGGCGCGCAGCCAGTTTTCTACCTGATGGGAACCGAGCAGCGCGATAGCAACGCCCAACACGCCCCCCGCCAAGCATACCTGCATGGCTTCCAGCCAGATCAACCCGAAAATATCCGTTCGTGACGCGCCCACCGCCCGCATCACGCCGATTTCGCGCGTTCGCTCCGTGACCGCCATTAAGATGGTGTTACTCACGCCCGCGCCCGCCACCAGCAGCGCGACAATCAGGACGCACAGCAGCAGGGCGCGCGTACTGCTCACCAATCCCTGTATGGAGCGGAACAGATGCGCGAGGGGAACGATATTCATGTCCATGCCCGCCTCGCAGCCCCGCAAGCCCGCCACCACTTTGTCCAGTTGATCCGGGTCGGACAGGCGCACCAGCACATGCGTCAACTCATGCGGGCGCTTGAACAGCATTTGCGCGGTGGCAAGCGGCATATAGATGAACGTGTCATCCGCGCCCTGCGTCGGCTGCAAAATGCCCACAACGCGCCCGGCCTGCCCCGGCAATCCCGCAAGAGCGAACGTTTGCCCGATCCGCAATTTGCCTTTTTGCGCAACCGTCGCGCCGACAAGACAATCCATTCCCTGCGTTGGAAATCGGCCTTCGATGTGCCAGCCTTTTTTGATGGTCGGCAGTTCCGGTTCCGCGCCCAGGTAAACGGCCTGTTCGCCCTGCGCGTCGTA
The DNA here is from genome assembly GCA_963835065.1 of uncultured Chthonomonadaceae bacterium. Lineage (GTDB taxonomy): Bacteria > Armatimonadota > Chthonomonadetes > Chthonomonadales > Chthonomonadaceae > CAWFQB01. The sequence goes on from CAWIEK010000003.1 coordinate 127,853, forward strand.
CAGCGCGTTCATCAGCAGGGGCGCGGCAAGCGCAACACCTTCCGTGCCGCGCACTTGCGCCAGATAACTTTCCTTTAAGTAGCACGGCCAGCTTGCCCCGTGCAGCGCGATGGAAGCCGCGTCATACGGACAGCCCTTCGGCACAACCAGCACGTGCGCCCCCAGCCGATCCAATTCCCCTTCCATTCCCGCTTGATACCCGCGCTGAAACGAAACGAGGCTGAACAGCGCGGCAACGGCAATCGCCACGCCCAAAATCGTGACCAGCGTTCGCAACCGCCTGCGCCGCATATTCTGCATTGTCAATCGAAACCACGAAGCCATACTTGATCCAATCAGAATTTTCACCACCAAGACGCCAAGAACACCAAGAAAAGACATCGGGAAAGATAAGCCGTAAAAGATACGAAGCCAATAAGAATGTAGAGACAACTTCTGAGAATTGCTATCTTCTTGGTGTTCTTAGCGTGTTGGTGGTGAAAATTCACTCTGCTCTTAATGCCTGGGCGGGATGCAGGCGGCTGGCTTGCCAGGCCGGGTACAGACCTGCCGCCAGTCCGACGCCCACGCTCAACAGCAGGCAGCGCGTAATCACGTCCGGCGTCAGGGTCAGCAGGGGCGCGGCGGGCGCGAGCGGAACTTGGGCTTTGACAAGCGTTTCCAGCCCGTGTCCGCCGAACAGCGCCATTGCCAGGCCCAACCAACAGCCGGAAAGGGTCAGGAACAGGGCTTCAAGGACGAGCAGGCCGAAGATGTGGCCGCGCCCCGCTCCTACCGCCCGCAGCATCCCCAATTCGCCCGCGCGCTCCAGAACTGAGGTCAGCATGGTGTTGAAAACCGACAGTGCGCTGATGGCGACGGCGATTACGGCAATGGCGAATACCAGCGTTCGCACCGCGCCCATTAAATTCAGGAACGCGCCAAGCATTTCGGCCAGGGTTGCGGTTTGCGCGCCCGGTATGGCCTGCAATCGGGCTTGCGCTTCTCCGGTCAGGGACGGGTCGCGCAGGCGGATGGCAACGGCGGTCACGCGGTCGGGCTGATGGAACATGGCCTGCGCTGTTGCTAAAGGCACGAAAAACTGGCTGTCGTCACTGGTTCCACTGCGCTCCAAAATGCCGCAAACGCGAAACCGCTTGCCGGTTTCCGGGCTGTACAGCGTATCGCCCACCTTGCGCATTTCCGTTGCGGCGGCTTCCGCGCCCAAAATCACATCCTCGGAGCCTGCAAACCAGTCCGCTCCCTCCCGCGCTTTCCACCAGGGCTTGAGCGGGCGTATGGACGCATCCACGCCCACCCACATATCCGTGCGCCCTTCGGAAGGGCCGCGGTACGGTCGCCAGCAGCAGGGGCGCGGCGCAGGCAACGGCGGGGTCGCGCCGCGCGGTTTCTACACAGGAGGCAGGCAGCGACACATCCAGCGCTTTGCCCTTCAACACGCGGGCGGCGGCATCATACGGACAGCCGAGCGGAACGAGCATCATCTGTACGCCCATGCCGTTCAGTTCGCGGCCCAACTCGCGCTGATACCCTTCGCCAAAAGCAAGCAAACACGCCAAAACGCTCACAGCAATGCCGACGCCAATGACGGTCAACGCGGTACGCAAACGGCGGCGCAGCAAATTCTGCAGGGCAAGTAACAGCATTGTTTCTTCTTAATGTTTGGTCTTTTAATGTTTTGTCAGCGTTTGCTCGCCGATATGGAGCAAAATCAGGGCGGTACGCGCCCCATCCAAAAGGGCGGCGGCGGAAGGGTATGCCGCCTCCGATAGTTTCACGTTTTGAAAGTTTAGCGCCCAATCGGACTGCCACGTTTTGCCGACAAAGACGCGCAAAAAATTATTGGATTGCAGTTCGCGGGCAACCGTTTCCGGTTCGCGTAAGCGCTGTAACCGCGCACCCAATACTTTGCCGTTGGCATCAACCGCCAACACCAGTTCAATCACGCCGGATTCGCCAGCCACGCAGCGGGTTACAATCGTGCCGACACTTTGCTCCGCGCTTCCGTTCTGCCGGAGGATGCGGTGAATCAGAATGGCGTTTTCCTGTGCTGTCGGCTGCCTGCCAAGAAACTTCGCTATCTGCGGACGCATCCGGGACAGAACAAGCGTATCTTCCCGCGTTGTGAGCGTATTTTCGCGTACTGCAGGCGCGTCTTTGCGCACTGTGTCGGCGGCTCCAAAAAACCGCTTGCGATCCGCTTCCGGCTTCCGCCAGGGACATAAGCCCGCTTCGTCGTCGCGCGGGTTGCGTATGGGGAAATCCTTGCCGATGTCCAATGTGGGCAGGTCATCGGGCCGTGACAGTCGCCAGGACGCAAGAGCGGTGATCCCAATCAGCGCGAGACTTATCCCTGCAAACAACGCGCGCGGCCTGCCTTGTTTCAGTAGCGTACTCCGGTAGCGTTCACGCCGCCCGCCGCGTCTGCCCGCCCCTGCACCCGCAATTGTGCGTGAAGGGGAACATCCGAAACAACAAAGCCCGCCGCTTTGGTATCCACGCGCATCACGCCGGTCTGATCCCGCAACTTGAACCAGCAGCCGGCAACGGGACACTTTTCAATCATTTCGCCCTGTAGCGTAACGGGCGCATTGGTGGTCAGGCGCGCGGCCTGTACGACGGTGACAACATCGCCGGTTGCGGGCGCGGTTCCCAACACGGTTGGCGCGGCAGCATGGCATCCCGCCAGCAACATCCCGCCAGGCAATGCCGACAGAACGGACAACAGGCGGACGGAAAGAATATAGCGGCGAAAGAAAATCTGATTTTTGCGCATAATTGTATTGTCCATAACACCTGAACACCGAACACCGGCTTTAGAGATGTGCCGGGTTGAAGGCATGGAAACATTGTAACATGCTTTTCGTTCGCAGCGCAATATCAAGCGGAAAATAATCTATGCGAATGGTTCTATCTATGTGCGGAAGAGGGTCAATAAAAGGGTTGGGAACGAAATACTGGTACAAATACGTAGTTTAGAGTGTCTGCGAAGAAGGCAGCGCTGACAACCTCACCCAAAATCGGCTTTTCATTTGCGCTTCGTCTCCTTGTTGTGACGCCGAGCGCGGTGAAAAGCCGTTTTTGGTAGTAGGGTTTTAAGGTTCTACGGTTTTAGGGTTTTATGTTTTTAGGTGAAGTAACACGCATGTTGTGTCCTCTTCCTGAAATACGGCGGGCACAACATGTTGTGCCCCTACGAACTCTTATTTGAACGGTATTGACCCTAGAACCCTAAAACCCTACTCCCTGTTGCCATCCGTGATACTGGCTGCGGGAACGGGCAGGGGGGCGGGCATGTCGGCTTCCAGGGGCGGCAGTTGCTCCAGGTCGGCGAGGGCGAAGTAGTGGAGAAAGTCGGGGGTCGTGACGTACAGCATGGGGCGTCCGAGCGTGGCTTTGCGCCCGGCTTCGGCAATCAAGCGGCGTTCCAGCAGGGTTTTCAGTACCCCGCCCACAGACACGCCGCGCACGGCTTCAATTTCCGGTGCGGTAATCGGCTGCCGATACGCAATAATGGCAAGGGTTTCCATAGCCGCCCGCGACAGTTTGCTGCTGCCCCGCGTCAGCATCCGCCCGATCACTTCCGCGTGTTCCGGGCGCGTGGCCAATTGCCAGCCGCCCGCGATCCGCAACGCCTGCAGACCGCTGCCCCGTTCGGTCAAACTTGCCTGCAGGGAGCGCAGAGCCGCTTCGGTTTCGATTTCGTCCTGCCCAAGCGCGCGGGCAAGGTCGGGCAACGGTACAGGTTCTCCCGACACAAACAGCAGACATTCCAAAGCCGCTTCCGTCATATCGCCCCTTGTTCCACAACGGCAAAAAGCCAGATTAAAGCGTACACATCTTTTTGTTCGCAGCGGATGCGGCCATGCCGGAGCAGTTCCAGCAGGGCGAGGAACGCGAGAACAATGTCGTAGCGCGGGCAGGGCAGATCGAACAGCGAGTCGAAGGGAATACCGTCCGTACCCGCCCGCTCGATGCGGCGCGCGAGTTCCGCCATTTTCAGGCGCAGGCTCAGGCGCTTGCGCGGCGTGACTGAGGTGACGGGCCGCTCGTCCACGCCTGCTTCCACAAGCAGGCGGTGCAGGGCTTGATACAACTGCAAGCCCGTCGCTTCCCCCGCAGGGGTCGGCAACATGTAGTCGTCCGTATTTTCCGCCGCGCCCCGAAAATAAATGCCCCGGCGCTGCTCTTCCCACTGGCGCAGGGTTTCCAGCGTACCCTGATACTGCTGATACTCCAGCAAGCGCTGCACCAATTCGGCGCGGGGGTCTTCGGGTTCCTCTTCCGCGCTTTCCGGTTTGGGCTGCGGCAACAGCAGGCGCGATTTGATTTCAATCAGCGTGGCGGCAATCAGCACGTACTCGCCCGCGACCGTCAAATCCAGCGATTCCCACAGGTCCATATAATCGAGATACTGCTGCGTGATTTCGGCAATCGGAATGTTGTAAATGTCCACCTCGTGGGCGCGAATCAGGTGCAGCAGCAAATCGAGCGGGCCTTCAAACGCCGGAATTTTGAAGTGCGGCAGAGTGGTCAGGGAAACAGGGCGCGTCCCGGCAGGAAGCGTAAGCGAATGGGAAGGTTGTGGCGCGTCAACGGTTGCAGAATTCATCGTGCCCATAAGCATACACGGCAGGCGCGGGTTTGTCAAGAGAGTCATTGACATTTGTTGCCGTTCTCGCGCTTCATCTCTCATTCTTGATTTCTACTCGGACCGTTGTTCCCTGTCCCGGCGCGCTTTCCAGGGTGAGCGTTCCTCCCAGCGCTTCCGCCCGTTCCCGCATGGAGTGCAGGCCGACGCCCGGTTTTTGCGTTTCCACATCAAAGCCCCGTCCGTTATCCTTGATGACACAGGCGATTCGATTGGGCGGCAGGCGCGACAGCGTGACGGCAATCTCCGTTGCCTGCGCGTGTTTGGCCGCGTTGGTCAGCGCTTCCTGCGCGATTCGCGTCAGGGCGAAGGTGAGCGCGGGACTTAGTTGCCAGGCCGTTTCCTCCGCCTGCACGGAAACGGATTCGTCCTGAACGCGCAGGGAAATTTGCAGACTGGCGCGTTCGGCGAAGCGCGCGATGTGGCGGCGCAGCAGGGCAGGCAGGTTTTCCCCCTGCATCATTTCTTCCCAGGGGCGCAGGTGGAAGGCCAGGTCGCGCCCCTCGTTCCAGGCCGCGCGCAGGGCGGGAACTTCCTCGCGCAGAATGTTCTCGGCTTCTATGGGATCGCGCGTAACCAGCCTTCGCGCCAGTTCCAGGCGCAAAATTGTGCTGACGAGCGCGTGTCCCAGGCTGTCATGCACTTCGCGGGCGATGCGGGCGCGTTCTTCGGCTGCCGCGCGCTGTTCGCGCAGCAATGCCAGTTCGCGGCTGCGCTCCTCATTGTTGACGCTGATGCGCCGCGCCACCGCGCTCACGATAATTAAAAAGAACAAATGCGACAAAAACAGGCGGGCGTAAATGTGAACGGGGTCGGCATACGCGGGCAGAAATTGCCGGGGCAGCGTTCCCATCAGGTAAAAACACGCCATTTTAAGGTCGAGCCAGTTTTTACGGCGGCGCGTGGCATACAGCGACTCGAACATCATCACAACAAAGTATAATAACCATAAATCGCTGTGGATGCCGCCGCTGATGCCGATGGCGACGGTCATCAGCGCGATTTCCAGATTGTTGAACAGGGCGGACGCGCGGGGATTGAGATTGCCATGCGTCCGCAGTCCAAGCCAGGTGCGCGCGCCGCCCTCCACAATCCCCGCGCAATACACGGCGCATACCACGCCGAACGGCGCTTCAAACACGCCCTGCCGGTACGCAAGGGGAATGTACACGAGCAGAAACCCCAGGCTCATCCACAAATATTTATTCAGTTGCCACATTTGCCGCGTCGTGGTGTTCATATAGAGAAAATACGCGCCAGGCAGGAAAATGGCAGGCGCGTTGCGAATTTAGTTGTATAGCGTCGCGGCTTCCCGTTTTCATCCGTTTTCCAACTTTTCCAACCCTTCCCGTTCTGATGGGAAATGTAATTAGAAAGAAATTCAGCATGTCGTTCCAACGCCGTTTCCGTTCGTTCAAATCGCTTCATCCTTTCCGAATCGCTTTCCTTCGAACTGCTTCCGTTCTGCCGGTTTTGCTTGGCGCGTGTGTTGCATTGCCATCCGCGTCCGTGTCTGCGGCGCATGGCAAGCGCGCCGGCAGTTCCGCGAGCGAGTTGTTTGCCGAAGGCAAGTTTAATCAGGCGCGCGACGCTTACGCGCAGGCCGCGCGCAGCGATCCGAAAAACGCCGCGCCGCGCCTGGGCTTATTGCGGACGTATCTGCGCCTGGATGACTGGCAAAGCGCCGTATCCGAAGGGCAGAAAGCGACAGCCGCGTTGCCTGCTAATCCCGATGTTCACGGCCTGCTTGGGATGGCGCTGATGCGCGCCGGACGCCCCAAACAGGCCGAAGCGGAAGCCGGTAAAGCGCTGGCGCTGAACCCCAAAAGTTACTGGGGATTGGTGGCGCGGGGCCGCGTTCTGATTTTCAACGAGCAAAAAGGCGAAGCCCACGAAGTTCTGACTCGCGCCTTTGACCTGCACCCCGAATGGCCGGAAGCGTCCTTTTACCTGCTGCGTACCCTTGACGACAAAACCAGCGACGAGGAAGGCCGGAAAATATACGGGGCTTATCTGAAAAGCAATCCCAAAGGCCACCCGCATAACCTCATGATGGATGGCTTGTCACGCATCTTAGATACGTATAACCCGAACAACGCCTACGATAAGAAAACGGACGCAGACAAAAAGCCGGAGGCGAGTACAAAACCGGGTAAAAAAGCCGGGGAAATCACCTTTGAAGCCATTGGCGCAATCAATGAGCAAACCCTCAAGGATGCCGATGCGGGCAAAATCAAGCCGGTCACGATTGTCATTCCGTTTGAGCGCTACAAAGAGGACAACCAGACGATCCTTATTCCTCTGAGCATCAATGGCGTACGGATGCGCCTGCTTTTCGATACGGGAGCCGGGCATGGCATTTCGGTTGCCGGGCCTGCCGCCGAGCGCTTAAACCTGCCTGCCATTTACAAGACGTTTGCGCGGGGCGTGAGCGGCAAGGAAGAGGTGCGGGTTGGCCGCGCGCAGGAAATGAAAATCGGGCCGCAGATGTTCAAAAACATCCCGTGTGGAAATGGCGGAAACCTCCATTTCCCCCGATTTTGACGGGCTGTTCGGCGGCGCCATTTTTGAAAAATACGCCATCACCGTTGATTACGAAAACAATAACTTGATACTGACGCGGGGCAAGACGGCTGCCGCGCCCGCGCCCGAAGAAGGCAACCACATCACGACGGTTCCGTTCCATGACTTCGGCGGCTATATTTTCGTACCTTTGAAACTGGAAGACCGCACCGAGGCCGAATGGGGCCTGCTGGACACGGGCGCGCAGGGCATGGGAGTTTTATCCTACATCACCGCCTCGCAATTGGCAAAAAAACAACATGCCGACGCGCAAGAAAAGGTTCATATTGACCGGCGGCTTGGCGTAGGCACGAGTAATACAGGCTTCGACGCCATTCTGTTCACGTTTGCCATTGATATGGGGCTGGTGTACAATGCGGGAACGCCCTACTTCATGGAAATGACCCCGATCTACGGCGCGTCCATGATCGACTCGCAAGTAAACCGCCTTTTCGACTTTCATCTGAGCGCAATCGTGGGCATTTCCTATCTCGCCGAAGCCAAGCGCGTCACCTTCGATTACCCGCGCCACTTGCTGACGATGGAAGGCGGTCCCAAGACGGAGCAGCCGTGAGGGGGTTGAGGGTTGAGGGGCAGTTGATAGTTGATAGTTTTTAGTTGATAGAGATGCGGGAACTATGAACAGTCTTTGACTGCCTGTTTCGTGTCATTGATGAGAGTTGGTTCTTACCTTATTTGCCGTTTTCTGTCAGGAGGATTTACGATGTCTGATTCCAATTTGCCTTCCGAATCTAACTTGCTTTGCGAATCGAATGTGCCTGCGTCGAGTGCGCTTGTGGATGCGCCCGATAAAATTGCCGATTGATATGCCGAAACCGCGTCTTCCGGGCTGTCGCGCCGGCAACTGCTGACTTCCAGCGCCGCTCTGGGCGCGGCGGGACTGCTTGCGGTTCGCGTGGAAGTGACGGCGGAAGCGCAGGACAAAGCGCCGGACGGCAAAGCGCCTGCGGACAAGAGCGGCAAAGCCGACACGTCCAAAACCAAAATGCCGCTCGTTCCCCTGGGCAAGACCGGCTTCAAAACGTCGCGGCTGGCGATGGGCGGCTCGTGGGGCGTGGATGTGGAAGTGGTTGCGGCGGGCGTGGAGCAGGGCATCAACTACCTCGACACGGCGGAAGGCTACAATGGGGGACACAGCGAGCAGGCGTTCGGCGAGTTCCTCAAGATGCAGGGAGCGACCGGTAAAAGCAAGGAGCGGCAGAAATTCTGGCTCGTGACCAAAACGCACGACCACTACAATCTGGAAAGACGGCTGACGGGCAGCCTGAACCGCTTGCAGCAGGACTATGTGGACTGCTACTACATGCACCAGATTCAGGACACCAAACTGGCGTCCAATCCCGACATCAAAGCCACTGCCGAACGTCTGAAAAAAGCGGGCAAAATTCGGTTCTTCGGGTTTTCCTGTCATGACGGCAACGTGCCCGCCTGTCTCAACGCCGCAGCCGACAGCGACTTCATTGACGTGATTATGTTCCGCTACGATTACCACTACTACAAAAGCGATGAAATGAACCGGGCCATAGACCGGTGCGCCAAAGCGGGCATCGGACTGGTAGCAATGAAAACGCAGGTCGGCGGCATGACGCTGCCGGACAAATTCAACCCGTTCAAGCAGCGCGGCCTGAACCAGCATCAGGCGGCGATTAAGGCGGTTGCGGTTGACGAGCGGATCGCGGCCATCTGCTCGGAAATGACCAATGAAAACATGATGCGGCAAAACGCCGAAGCCGTCGCCAGCAAACTGACCCTTGCCGAAGCGGACGCCCTTCAGGAACACGCGCAGCTTGTCAGCCATCTGTGGTGCCGGGGGTGCGATCATGTTTGCCGGGCGGCAAGCGGCGCGGGACAACAAATCGCGGTTGCCGACTCCCTGCGCTTCCTGATGTACCACGACCACTACGGCAAGCGCGAACACGCCCGCAATCTCTATGCCGAACTGCCCGAACACGCCCGCGACCAAAACGCCCTTGCCGCCGCCGATTGGAAGGAAGCCAAATCCGCCTGCCCCTACAACGTGCCCCTCGTCAAGCTGATGGAGCGCGTTCGGGAGCGGCTGGCGTGAGGAAAGATATAAGATATAAGATATAAGATATTAGTAAGGACAGATTCCTGCTTATCTGCTCCCTTAGTATTAGGAAGCGCTGGATTGCAGTTCCAATCTTATATCTTATATCTAACGCCTGCTTTATCGCGGCGTATACGGACGAATTGGACTGCGCCGTCGCGCTGCGCTTTCCCCTGTGGCTCATCCCGGAGTACGAACTGCAAATTGCCACGCGCCTGCTCACGATTGATCTTTACCGGGCGGGGCAACCTCCGGTGTCTGACCTGCAAAACGGCCCCGCCTCCTACCACCGCTACTGTAATTTCACGCCCTATATTGCTGATTTTCTTTCCGACCATCACGCACAGCGAGTTGTCATTCTGAGGAAGCAAACATGATGAAACCGGAAACGGAGCAGACCGGCAAAGATGTCAAAAGCCAGTTCAAGCCGATTGCCGAAGCCGATCTGCAAACGTTGGCGGGAACGGGCAGTTTCGGGCGCGGCCTGAAATACTTTCGGAGCAATTACATCACCGACGCCATTTTGCGCGGCGACACGCTGTATGCGCAATGTTACGGGTCGCAGGCTGCCGCGTACCGTTTGTCCGCCACGCTGGTTCGCGCGGCAGTGGATGAGAATATGCCGACAGCGGCAGCAAAGCAGGCAATTCTCATTGGTGGCGTACCGATAACGGCGTATGCGTGCGAATGTGAAGCAGGCGGGTTTTGCAAGCATCTGGTCGCCCTCCTGCTGACGTGGCTCAATAAGCCGGAAAGCATCGGAGTTCGGGCGGAGTTTGCCGTTCGGCTTCAGGCTTTCAGTCAAGAACAACTGCTGAAATTGTGCTTGAAACTGCTGGAACGGCAGCCGGATATGGAGTACCTGATTGACGTGGTTCCGCCGCCGGTTACGCCATCTAGCGAAGCCGGGTCCGATGCATCGGGAGGCCCGGCAGTGTCTCCTCTGGCAAACGCGCGAACGGTGGACGTGAACGCTATCCGCCGCCGGGTGCAAAAAGCGTTTCAGCAAGGGGGTCGAGGCTACGATGAGTATTACGGCAGGGCAGAGCGCATTGCCGAAGAACTTCAGCCCCTTATGGAGACAGGCGGCGAGTACGCCGAAGCCGGGCAGTGGGCGAACGCGCAGGCTATTTATGAAACTATCGCGCTCGAAGCCATCGAAGAGTACGAAGACACGGACGATGAGGGCGACTTATCCAATCTGGTAAACAATTGCTGCGACGGCCTTGCCGGTTGCCTGGACGCGCAGGCGGCTTTGCCCGAAGCCGCGCGTTTAGATGCCAATGCCCGCCATCAACTCATCCAATCGCTGTACAAGGTGTGGGAGTACGACCGGCACATGGGCGGCATCGGGCTGGCGAACGACGCGCAGGAGGCGATAGCCCGCAACGTTACCCCCACCGAACGCGCCGAAGTGGAAACGTGGCTGCAAAGTGGAATGAAACCGGGCACGGACTTTTCCAGCAATTTCAATAACGGCGCTTACGCCCGGTTTCTCGTTGCCTTAAAAGTCCATTCCGGCATCAGCGATGAAGAAAAACTGGCCGAGTACCGCAAGCACGGCCTATACACGCAGATCACGGACTTGCTGCTGGCAATGGGGCGCGTGGACGAGGCGATGCAGACAGCCCTTGAAGAAACGCCCACGCAAATGCAGTTGACTGCCTTCGCCGGTAAGCTGCTCAATCATGGGCGGTGAAAACGTCACGCGCGCCCTGGAGTTCGTGGCGAAACTACAGGAGAAAGCGGCAGCCGCAAACGCGATTTACGACAATGCGAGCTATCTGCGCTGGCTGGCGGATCGCTACGCCGTTCACAATCAGCCGGGCAAAGCGTTGGAAGCGCAAAAGCAACTGTTTACCACAACGCCGAGCCTGGCCGAGTATCGCAACGTCAAGAAAGCCGCGCAATTGCCGGGCAATCCCGCCGAGGCCTGGACACAGCAACGCCCCGAACTGATTGCCGCGCTGCAAGAGCGCAAAGACTGGCACACACTGACCGAGATTTATATGGAGGAAGCGCAGGCGCGGGAAGCGCTGGATGCGCTGCAAGCCTACGACGAATCCGAAACACAGTGGCGCGGGAGTGACCTTCATGCCCGCGTCGCCGGGATAGCCGAAACCGAGTTCCCCGACGAGGCGCGGGTAATCTATCAGCTTCTGGCGGAAAACCTTATCGAGCGGCGTGGGCGCGACAACTATCAACTGGCGGCAAGCTACCTGGCGCGGGCCAAAGACCTGGCCGGAAAAGCGAACCGCCTGGTCGAATGGAACCGCTATTTCACCGCCCTGCGCGACAACAACACCCGCCTGACCGCGCTAAAGGAAGAATTGCGCGCCCGCAAGCTACTGTGAGATAAGAGATAAGAGATAAGAGATAAGAGTGAGAAAACTTCTCAAAGTCAGGCAAAATGTTCCTTGCTGACTTCTATCTTCTATCTCTTATCTCTTATCTCTTACCTACTCCTTCTCCGCCTCCTGATTGATGACGCTTTCTGCCAGTTTGCTCAGGATTTTGTCCGTGTGCTTTTCCTCGGTGAGCGTCTTTTTCAGCAGGTTCACCGCGTCTTCTTCGCCCAGTTGCTCGGCATACGTAATTACCGTGCCATAAGAAGCGATTTCGTAATGCTCGATCTTCTGCGACGCGGCCAGCAGAGCCGCATCGCGGACGAACGGATCCGGCTGCTCCTTGAGGATATCCTCGCCCTCCCTGACAAGCCCGCTCATGGCTTTGCACGTTTTGCCCGTCGGCTTTTCGCCCAACTTGTCGAATATCTGCTCCAGGCGTTGCACATGCTCCTGGGTCTGTTCCATGTGCAATTGCATGGCTTCCTTGAGTTCCGGGTGCGTGACGGCTTCCAACAGTTTCGGATAGGCTTTGATGGCCTGATTTTCGGCGTTGTAAATGTCTTTCAAGTCTTCCAGGTACAGGTCTTGCAGCGAGGCCGTAGCGGTCATAGGGTTGGTCTCCTTACAGGTTCCCCATCATGAGGGGGAGGCCGATCACACAAGTTATGTCCGCAGCCACTCCGATACCATCCCCTGAATTGGCATGGCAGTCGCTTACCCCGCGGATAGGAAGTTCAGACGCAAGCTGTAAAACAAGCGAGCGTTCCAAACTAAAAATGTCCATCATCCCTGGCGGAAGCGGGACATGGGCTGCTGCGCAAAGGACTAAAATGGCGCGTGGTATGTTCCCGCGCTTCAGCTCCATTGCTCCGTTATTTCGCTATACAATCTCCTCTTTACGCCCCTAAAGCCTTGCCAAATATTTCCTTGCGGAAACTAACATTCTAAACGTTGACAGGGAGGACTGTAGCAGAAACAGCCTGCAACTGACACTCAGATGCAGGAAGTTTTGTGTTGATCAGGCGACCATGTGGTGGCGCTTCCAAAAGGTTTGGCACAGATATTTGTCCATTGCTGAGGCGGACAAGGCAAAAACACTCTTGCGGTTTTCGGATAGCATGAGAAAGCAGTGTCATGCCGCGAGGCGGCAAGCCGGACAGTCTTTGTGGAGTCCTGTTTATTCGATCAGGAGGAGTATAGCGAATTGCTAATGATTGTGGGGGCAGATTACCGAGATCGTATGTTGAAAAGGGAATAAAGCTTATCGGCTGATTGTGGTACTTGACACGTCCGCTTTCGTACTCTGTCAGGAAGCCGAATACAGCATCTCCTTGTACGTTCGCATACAATCTAACGGCTCCATCAGGCAGAGCAATATTGAGGTCTACTCGCGTGATTGCTGCATCAGGCCAAAGAACAATATCATAGGCAGAGTTTGCATCATCTTCGATTCCATACGAGGGCGGAGTGGCATGAGCCAGCGAATGTGCCATTGCCCATCCTTCCTGCATACGAATGTCGGACATTGTCATGCGATACAAGCGGCATAATCGGATGAAATCTTGGAGATTGCGGGGCTTAATCACAAGGAGTATCGACATCAAAGCGGCTTCCGCTGTAAGATGTGTAAGTCTGCCGAATTCATGCGAGGGCCGTTGAATGACATTACATCGGCGGCATCGAAAAGCAATATTCTCAATGGTATCTGCATCAAGCGGGTCCAGGAAACTTTCGCGCGCTTGAATATGGTCCGCCTGAAGTTCAAGACGAGTGCCGCAATCAGCACATTGGCTGGTTTGCTGATACATCCACTCCATCACAATTCTCATAGTGCTCCCCTTACCGTAATTGCGTTGGAAGCCTTTTGAGGAGGCTAAACTTGTGCCAACCTGAGAGGGGTTTAAGTGTCCCAACACTAATGCTGCCACTTCCTTCCACGAAAAGAACTTGGAGGCAACTAAGCTGCTGAGTAGATCAAGCCATTGCTGATCATCCCAGGTTTGGTCTTGCAATCCAAATGCGGCAGGCGTGGACATTGGCGCTGAAATATTGTGAGGAGTAGATTCGCCCGGCTGATGGTCTGCTATTACGTCCATATCTACATCGTTATTCATGATAAACCTCTGCGGTTCAGTTCTTGCTCAAAAGAGGCCACAAAGCATTGAAAATCCAGTCCTAATGCCTGGCAAATAGCGCGTAGTTCAATTACATCCAGGCGGCGTTCGGTCCGCTCGTACTTGCTGATATAGGATTGGTCCACTTCGAGACGGCTGGCAAGTTCCGTTTGCGTTACATCGGCTTTCTCACGCGCTGCGCGCAGACATTCGATGAGTACAAGGTAGCTCGCAGCGTGTATAGTTTTTGTGCGTCGCTCTATCATCTTGCAAATGGAATACTCAAAAGGGTATATTTATGCCAAAATAGCATATAGAAGTTTGGAAAGCAAACGTTTTGGCAGGGGGTATGTAATTGTCATGTCGAGGGCTGTCGAACAATTGGTACAGGAGTTTAGGGAGACGCTCTGCTGTGAGTGGCATCCGCCAATAGATTTATTGGAAGCTGCCGGCGAGATTCTGGCGGGGAAGGAACAGTTGTTGGTTCAAGGCCAGGCAGAGCGTTGGCACGATCTGCTAACGGCCATCAATTCAAAATTTCATTTGAATCATGAACGATTGCAGCGCCTTCTTGATGGCGCTGCACACCTGAAGGTATTTCCCAACTATCATGACAAAGCGAAACTCCTTGAATATCTTGATAGAAGTGACGCAGAAGGTTTTACATGCTGGCTAAAGACGCGAGATTACAACCCGAAGCTGCGAGAGTATTTCCAGCCCATCAAACGAAGTGAAACTCTTGCCGCTCTGGCCGAACAATTGGAACACGCAACCATCAAGCGTAGCGATGCTAAAAATTGCGATGTTGCTGAACGCAGAGAGAGCATACTACGGTCGCTTTTCGGCGGATATGTTTTTCATTCTCTGCCATTGCATATACTGCATTGTTACTTCAACTCCGAGTGCCGTAAGGAGTACACTCCAAATTTTTACCAGCACCTACAGAAGCACTATCCGAAGGTTCTAAGCAGGAAATGCGCCCTTGTTTTTGCCGTACTGAATGAAACCTTTACCACAAATCGAGAGAACGCTTCCTGTATAGACAACATATTTGCATTGATTGCCGCGTCCTATGAGCGGCTTTCTAATCATGGCTATCTCTCTATTCTTATCAAACCATTCTTAAATACGAACGATGGCAAACAATGGGAACTCTTCTCTGATATTGTACTTTATGCGGAAAAGCATAGAGAAGTACAACTAAAAACGGGGTATTTTCACCCCGAACTTATCGCGCAAACAACGCAGGATTACATCCCGAACCTGAATGTCGCAGACGCTGAGTTCAAAACGGCCCATGAAGGGTTCTTTTACCGTGACTGTATGGTTCTGCCGCATCGAACCATTGAAAACCAGATTGTAACCACGCAGGAACCAGTTGATCTCCTGCTTCTTTTTCAGAAGAACGAGCGTGACGAAACCGTCATTCCATGTCCAGCCTGTCGTTCTCTTTCGGTGCGAGGGAATTCGTACCCTGCACTTGGAATCCGCAGTTGGGAATGTCAAAACCCCATCTGCCCGGAGCGCAGCGCATTTGATCGCGGCAACCGATACTCGTTAGAAGCGTTGATAAAGCAGGAAGCAATCAACTGTGAGAACAATCAGATTCCAGAAGCAAGCCTGAAGAAGTGGAAATTGGATGTTGTTTCGGTGAGCGGCGAATTAGAGGTTGCTGAAATGCTTCTTCGGCATTTCAGCCTACATAATGATACGGCAGCGTTCATCAACTTTCCAAATATTTGGGTCTAATGTACTCGGTCGCCATGTCCTCTATGAGAGTTTGTCTTCCACGGCTGAAGCGACTGGCATCTACACTCGTTTCCAACAATCGTGTCTGTTTCGTCGCTTTCTCATAGATCGTAAGCCTTTGGAGAAACCACTGATAAATGAATACGACTGTGGCCTGCCTGGCGTCCGTGTTTTTCAAGGAGACTGCTTTGAGGCGCTGTGTAAACTTGACAGGAATTCTTTTGACGGCGCGGTTACATCCCCACCGTACTACAACGCCCGCAGCTACTCCACATGGCCGAACATTTACTGCTACCTCTATGATATGTACAACATAGGCAAACAGGTCTATGATGTTCTGAAACCCGGCGCGCTCTGGCTGTTCAACATCTTCGATTATTTCGATAATGAGAACATTGTCGCTTTGTCTGCAATGGGCAAGAAAAGAATGATTCTCGGCGCTTACATAATTAACCTTTTCAGACGCATCGGTTTCGAAATAGAGGGCAATACGGTATGGTTTAAGGGTGAAGTGGAAGGCAAGAGGAACTTCAATCAAGGAAATCATTCGCCTTATTACCAGCTGCCTCTTAATGCGTGGGAGCATATCTTCATTTTCCGCAAGCCAGGTACTGCTGCTACGCGCTACTCCTTTCCTCGTATCTTAGCAACAAAGCCTGTGATTAAGATGAAGGGCGGCAAGAATGTTTTGGGACATACAGCGCCCTTCCCATCCAGCATCCCTGATTTACTGCTAAGTCAGTTGGAAGCGGGAAGGGCTGTTCTTGATCCTTTTTCCGGCAGCATGACAACCGGGCGGGCTGCTCACAAACGTAACATTCAATCTACATCTTTGGAACTTCATTCGGATTACTGTAAACTCGGCATTAATCTACTACGAGCCGAAAATGGGATGCCGACACTGTATACTCCCACGCATCCTTTTGGCGGCTTATTTGATGAGCCATCAGAGTAGTTTGCCTCAGTACCCTCGGAATATAAACGCGCAGGACAACTGCCCGGCTATATTCAAGCGCCGCGCGTTATACAACGCCATTCCCGCACAGGCGGCGAGCAAAAGGATGATGACAATGGGAATGCGCCTGGTTGCGGCCAACCCTGCGCTGCTTACGGCAATGGCAAGACTGCGCAGGTCGAGGCCGTTGCCGCGCAGAAAGCCCCACAGTACGACCCCAAAAATGCCGACAACCGCCAGTCCCAGGCCGCGCATAAATCCTTCCACTGCCGGATGGTGCTGAACCCGGCGATAAAGTTTTTCAACTCCCAGCACCAGCAGGGGCGGCAGGCAAATGGCGACAACCGCCAGCATCGCTCCGGTCAGGCCATTGGTCAGGTAGCCCAGGCACACGACCCACAGGCCGTTCGGTCCGGGTGAAATCTGGCCGATTGCCAGGGCTTCCACGAATTGACGCTCCACTGCCCACCGTCGCGCCAGCAGGTCGGCGTGGAGGCTCGGCAGGTTGCCCATGCCGCCCGTAGAAAACAACGACGCTTTCAGGAACAGGACGAAGTACAGCAGCGGGTTCATGGCGCGTTGTCTCCGTCCGGGGTTGAATCCGGCGGCGAAGCGGGACGCCCGCTTTCCAGCAGAAAATGCGCCAGCGCGCCAATTATGCCCGCCCCGCCCAATATCAAAATTACGGAACTGCGCCAGCGCAATGCCGCCAGTACGCTTGCCGCCAACAGGCCAAGATACGCCCAAAAAGACAACGGGCTTTCCCGCCGCGCAGCCACAAGGGGAGAACGCGCCATCTGATACGCGGTTAATGCGCCCAGGCCAACGGTTGCGGGCACAACGCCGCGCAGAGCCGCCTGCATCAAAGGCAAGCGCTGAATGTGCGCGTAGCTTGCCGTCAGCAGAAGGGTCACGGTCACGCTAGGCAGCAGCAGGCCGAACATGCAAATCGCAATGCCCTGCCATCCCGCAATGCGCTTGCCGATCAGAATGGTCATGGCAAGCAAGTTGATCCCCGGCGCGGCCTGCACCAATGTCCATTCGCGGGTAAATTCCGCTTCCGGCATCCACCCATAGCGCTCCACCACCGCCTGCCGAATCAGCGCCAGTGTCGCCACGCCGCCCCCAAACGATTGCAGCCCAAGCGCCAGCCAAACGCGCAGCAGCAATCCCGGCGAGGGTTTTTTCACGTCCGTATCCACAGATGCTTTCATAACAACCCTGCTATACTTCCACAACGTCACCGGTATGCGTGGTATCATACCCGCCCAGCGCTTTGAGCTGCGAGACGATCCAGCGATGGCGCAAAGTGCCGAGTAACTGCTGTACAGGTTCAAAGCCCAGCGTTTCTTTGCGCAGCGCCAGATCATAGCGCACCGAACGCAGCGGCACGAAGCCCAGCCCGTAAATCGCGGCTACGGACGACGCGCTGACGCCCGCATCCGCCGTTCCCGCCTGCACCGCCTGCGCCACTTCCAGATGCCCCGCGACAATCTGTTCGTATCCTGCGACCTTCCCCGAATCTACGCCCTCGCTTTGCAGCAAACTGTCGAGCAGCAGCCGGGATCCCGCTCCGATTTCCCGGTTCACGATGCGAACGCCCGCCTGCGTCAAATCCGCTCCCGTTTGAATGTGCCGGGGATTGCCCGCTGCGACCACCAGCCCTTCCTCCCACACGCCCAGATTGACCAGAACAAGGGGATGAGGCTTCATGATCTGCCGCGCGAACGGCGCGTTGTCGTGCCCGCCATGCAGGTCGCACAGATGGACGCCCGCCGCGTGAACTTCGCCCCGCGCCAAACTTTGCAGCGCCCGCGTGCTGTTGGCGTGATGCCAGTGTACGCGCAGGCCGGGATGCCAGCGCTCCGCCGAACGCGCCCACAGCGATAAGGCGGGCGCGCAGCCCGCCAACAGAACCGTGCGCAGCAGGGCGTCCGGCTCGTCCATCAGGCGCACGGAAATGTTCTCGAATGTACCCTGCGCGGTTCTCTCTCCAGCCCTCTTGGTCGGTAATTCAGCCAGTCCGTCCGCAGGGATCAATTCGGCTCGTACAGCCTGCACATTCTGCAAGGGATGCGCGATCCATCTGCCGCCAATATGCGCCAGCGTCACGCGCAGCGGCAAATGCGTTCCACTTGCCACTGCTTTTGCGCTGTCGGCGGCAAGTCCGGGTTGGCCTGTAGGGGGCGCGTGGGCGCTTGCTTGTGTTTCGCCTTCTGCGGCCTGCGAAAACTCAGAGGAAAAGTCAGAGGGAGACGCAGGGGAAACCAATGTCGCCTGTATGGTCGGCAGGTCGTCCTCCAGCCAGAACAAATCTTCTACGCGGCAGCCCAACGCTTTCGCCAGCCGCAGCGCCACCGCCGCCGAGGGCGCGTACAATCCCGCTTCAATCCCGCCAATGGTTTGCCGCGTGATACCCGCCGCGCCCGCCAGTTCCCGCTGACTCAGCCCAAGCCGCGTCCGCGTCGCCAGCAGCCGGTTCTTGAGACTGCCCTCTGTTTTCACTTCTTTGCCGTCCGCTTTCATAGTTCTCCACAAAATCGTTCCCGACTACAGGAAATAGGCAATTATTTCTAACTCATAGTCGTAAATACTTGCGTCACACCCACTTCTTTCCTTACTTCAAGTTCCATGCCAATAAGAGGAGTTCACGCCATGTTCATCACGCATCCTTCATCCTTCAGCGCCACACGCCCTTTCAACACCCAACACCGAATACCCAACACAGGGAACAGGAAACAGGTCACAGGGAATAGGAACCTGTTACTTAATGCTCAACGCTCAACGCTCAACGCTCAACACTCTTCTCAACGCTCAACGCTCAACGCTTTTACTCTCATCGAATTACTCGTCGTGATCGCCATTATCGCGATTCTCGCCGCCATTCTGTTCCCCGTATTCGCGCAGGCGCGGGAAAAGGGACGGCAAACCGCCTGCATCAGCAACCAGCATCAAATGGCACTGGCGCTGTCAATGTACCGCAATGATTACGATGAGGTCAACTGCCGCTACCGATTTTGCGACCCCGCTTACGCCAACGACCCGCTTTGCGCGAATTTAGCGACGGCCACCAAATACACCGGCCCGCTGGAAACGTGGTGGGCGCCCTACGACAACAACATCCTCCCGGAACCCACTCCCCTGCCCATGAACTATATGGGCCTGAAAGCCGGGTTTTTACAGCCGTATGTGAAAAACCAGCAGATTTTCCGCTGTCCCTCGTATCGGGAAGGGCAGGTCGGCTACGCCATGAGCTACATCTATAACGGCCCGATGGGACAGCCGGATGCGTTTGTCACTAATCCAACCGTATATTTCGTCTGGGATCATGCCAAAACGCCGGGCTGCGCCAATACGGGCAGCATGGGCGCGGCCAATCCGCCGGGCGCGGGCAACGGTTCGCCAGCTACGCCCGGCTTGCGCGGCCCCTTTCCCATCGAGCAGGATAGCGCGCATACGCACTACCCGGCGCGGCACACGGACGGTTTTGTCGGCCTGCGCTACGACGGCAGCGCGAAGTTCCGCAAATACTCCGGGCTGGACACCACAACCACGAGCAAAGATTTCATTGCCAACGTTAATTAAAGGAATAGCGGCGTGGTGTGGTAAGATGAGAGGGACTGCCATCGTCCGACAGGCAGACCACTCAGGACACCAGAAAAACAATGTCTTCTCAGCACCCTGAAAGCCTGTTTGGGACAGAAGAAACAACCCCATCTGTTTCTGTTCCCGACGTTGATCCCAATGCGCCGCTTGCTGCCCGGATGCGCCCGCGTACTCTGGATGAGTTTGCCGGGCAGGAGGGCGTTGTCGGGCCGGGAACGGGACTGCGCCGCGCCATTGAAAACGATCAGCTTACGTCCGTTTTGCTGTGGGGACCGCCCGGAACCGGCAAATCCACGCTGGCCGAAATTATTGCCCGCACGACCCGCGCCCATTTTGAAAAACTCAATTCGACAACCAGCGGCGTGGCCGATGTGCGCAAAGTGATCGAAGCCGCCCGTGAGCGTCGGCGCAAATTGAAGCGCAAAACCATTCTCTTTGTGGATGAGATCCACCGCTGGAACAAGGCGCAGCAGGACGCGCTGCTGCCGCATGTCGAGGATGGAACCGTTGTGCTGATCGGCGCGACAACCGAGAACCCGTACTTTGAAGTGAACGCGCCCCTGCTGTCCCGTTCGCGCCTGTTCCGTTTCGAGCGCCTGTCCGAAGAAGCGGTACAACAACTGCTAATTCGCGCCCTGGCCGATGGGGAACGGGGGCTGGGAGAATTGCATATCCACGCCGATGCCGACGCGCTGGCGTTTCTGGCGCAGATTTCGGGCGGGGATGCGCGGCGGGCGTTGAGCGCGCTGGATTCCGCCGCGCAGTCCCTGACGCCGGATGCTGAAGGCACAGCGGCATTTGACGCTGGCATTGGCGGAAGAAGGGGCGCAGGCGCGTTCCGTGTCTTATGACCGGGATGGCGACGAGCATTACGATACGGTATCCGCCTTCATCAAGTCCATGCGCGGCTCCGACCCCGATGGGGCGCTATACTGGCTCGCCAAAATGCTTCTAGCGGGCGAGGACATCAAGTTTATCGCGCGCCGACTGGTGATACTTGCCAGTGAAGATGTGGGCAACGCCGACCCCCTTGCGCTTGTCGTGGCGAACGCAGCCGTGCAAACCGTGATGTTCGTCGGCATGCCCGAAGCGCAATTAACGCTGTCGCAGGCCGTCACCTATCTTGCATGCGCGCCCAAGAGCAACGCCGCCACCCTTGCTATCGGGCGAGCCATGGAAACTATCAAGACGCAGGGCGCGCTTCCCGTTCCCATCCACCTGCGCGACAGCCACTATCCCGGCGCAAAACGCCTGGGGCACGGCGACGGCTACCTGTACCCCCATGATTTCCCCAACCACCACGTCGCGCAGCAATACCTTCCTGCCGGCGTGATCGGAACCCCCTTCTACGAACCAACCGAGCAAGGGCAGGAAGCAGCCATCAAAGCGCTTATGGAACGCAAAAGAGACGTTTCGGAACCCGAATAAAGCCCGCGAAAGGCACAAGCCGCAAGTTTGCACAGTCCGATTTGCGATAAGATTCCGCGCCGGTTCTTTGCTGATATGTGGACTGCTGTGATATACTAATCCTATAATTTTTGTGTCGGAGGCTAGACTCATGGCTGTTGTAGAGATTGAACCGAAAATTTTTTCTGTGGACCAATGATGAGACTACTGGAAAGCGGGCTGGCGCAGGCGAAAGCGTGGTATGCGGCGCAGGCGCTCAGTTCGGACAGCGAAGCAGAGCGAAAGCGAGCCATGCAGACGCTGCGCGAATTAGGCGCGGCCAGCCTGCCGTCCCTCCACGCCACCATTCGCCGCACGGGAGCGCCCCGCGCCCAATTCAGCGCGGCGGTGGTGCTGCACTGGCTTGGCAATCCCCTGGGGATCAGCGTTCTCCTGGACGGCTTGAAGTGGCAGTTGCCTTCCGAGCCTCAACTGGCGCGCGACCTTGAAGCCTGCTTTATTCAAATCGG
Organism: uncultured Chthonomonadaceae bacterium; assembly: GCA_963835065.1. Classification (GTDB taxonomy): domain Bacteria; phylum Armatimonadota; class Chthonomonadetes; order Chthonomonadales; family Chthonomonadaceae; genus CAWFQB01. The sequence continues at coordinate 149,843 of CAWIEK010000003.1, forward strand.
CTCGCCGGACGCGCCCGCCGCCCTCATTCCCGTGTGGAAGCAATTGCTGACGACCAAAGACAACAAGCGCGTCCGCAAAACCATTTGCCGCGTTTGGGCCGCCTGCAAAGACCCCCGCGTACTGACGGTTCTGGCCGATACCGCGCTGGAACACGCGGAATTGTTCGAGGAAACCGTTCCCAAATTCGGCGAGGCCGCGCTGGATATGCTGGCGCAAATGCTCCTTGATCCCCTGCCCGCAAAACGCAGCCTTGCCGTCCGTACCGCGCGCCATATTCCTTCGCCGGATACCACAATGCTGCTGTTCCCCCTGCTGCGCGACCCCGACCACAGCGTTCGCGCCCTGATTCCGCACACGCTGGTGGGATTGGGGCGGCAGTACACCGGCAATCTGGACATTTACACCCCTATGCTGAACGCCCTGGAAGCCGGGTACAGCACGCCGCAGGCGATTGCCATTCTGCTGAACCGTTTTCCGCTTCCTTACGATGCTCTGCTCCGCCTGGTACTGCGCTGGAATGGACAGCAGGAATCATCGGGAGATACGCTGGAAGCGGTTTTGACGGCACTGCCCGCGCTGGGCAACATGCCCCTGTACAGCATGGGCGCGCGCAGTGAACTCCAACAGCAGCTTTGCGGCGTACTTGCCCGCCGTCCCGAACCCGCCCTGATCGTCGGCATTGCGCGCATTCTCGCCATGCACGGACGCGGGCCGGAATACACCGGCGCGCAGACACGGACGGTTTTGCTTTCCCTGCTGCCGCACCCGGACGCCGAAGTTCGCATCCAGATGGGACACACGCTTGCCGTTTTTGAGGATCAGGTCGGCAAACAGATGCAGCAATTGGTGGAAGCGGCCTGGCCGCAGCCCAACCTGCGCGGCAAATTTCAATCCCTCCTGCGTGGTGGTTCTGATGCCACACAGGTCGCCAATCAGGCAATGCAGTGGTTCACAAAATTCTCCAAAGACACGATGGAGCGCTGGAACGCCCCTCACTCCGGCAACGGCGACTCGCCTGTCCCGGTCCATGACCCGCGCTGTCCCGATCTGATACGGCAACTGCTGGACAATTCCCTGTCCGCGCTCCATGCCGGCGCGGGCGATCAGGCCGAAACCACGCGAGACCTGGCGATTGCCTGCATCCGCGCGCTTGTCCGCATGGACGCTCCCATTGCCCGAACCGCGCGCAGTCAGTTTGTTCGCGCCCTGCTTTCGGCTACCCTGCCGGTCAAACTTGCGCCTGCCAATGCCTATGGACACGGCGAGCCTCAGCTTCAGGATGGCAGTGACGATGTGCGCCTTGCGGCAGGGCAGGCGCTGTTGTCCCTTTACGGCGCGGATAGTTTTCCCCTGTTCGTCGAGGCGATACACGCGCCCCAACTTGCTGTCCGACTGACGGGAATCGCGTTTTTGGGCGAGCTTGGCGAAGTGCGCGGTTTGTCCCTGCTGCAAGCCCTGGCCGCGCAAAACGATTTACTGGTATCCCCGGCAGCAAGCGCCGCGATTGCCCGCATCCGCCAGCGCAACCCGGAAACCATGACCCTGCTGCGCGCGTCCACCCTAAGCGACGGGCGGCCCGAAACCCTGCTGCGCCCGGCTTTGGGGAACATCGCGCCCACGCCGCCCGACTTACTGCTGCGTCCCGCTGAACACCCCGCGCCATCTTCCCAAACATAAACAGGCTATAAGGAAGCCGCAAAATCTATGTTGCCGTCCCGTTTTCAACATGCCGCGCCCAATTCCCTGCGTTCCCGCTTCCACGCCTGCCGCCTGCGCGTTCAGAACGGCTGGCAGTGGCGGCGGCAAATCGCGCATCTTGGCAGCGCAAACCACGCTGAGTACGCAAGCGCGGCGGAATGGCTGTTGGCGCGGCACGAACCGGCGCGGCCTCAACTGCACCGCGCGCTCAGAGCGGCTTCCCCGGTTGCCTGCGGCGCGGCAGGGGTATTGCATCAGCTTGGCGATTCGCAGGGGGTGCGCTATATATTGCTGCGCGCCTATCAGGATGAGTGGTTTACCCACTATCCCGCACAGGACATTTCGGCGTCAGCGCATCATCTCGAACAGCGCATCGGAGCAGAGCCAATACGGCAGGTGATATGGCAGGCGCTTGAAGACGCTTGCTACGCTCCCAACGCGCAAGCCTGCCTGCAAACCCTGACGATTGCCCTGAGCGGGCTGCGCGCCCTGAACGTAATCGCTTCCCATTCTGAAGCGCCTTCCAATAGCAAGAACGACACTTCCTTCTGGATGCAGGCATTTCTTTTTGGGACTGCCCAATTGCCTCCTTACAAGCAGGCGATCACCTCCATGCCCCTGCTTGCCAACATGACCGGCTGGATTCGCGCCGAAGCCATGCGCGGACTATTGCGCGAACATTCTGCGGATATATGCCTGCCAGTTTTCTCGGACGCGCTGCAAGCGGAGGATCAATCCGTCGTCCGCAGCGCCATTATCGCGCTGCAATGCCTGGGGAATCCCCGCGCTGTTCCCGCGCTGGAAACCCTTGCGTTCACAACCGGGCATCCGCTTTCCCTGCCGGCCCGCCGCGCCATCGAGCGCCTTGCCGGGACACAAGCCGAAGTTCTCACGCTGGTACGCGCCTCCCGCGAAGACGTAGAAGCCGAAGAACTGCTCCGAGCCGCCCATCCCACGCGCCCCGAAGCGGCGGAAGGGGAACGGGAAACGCTGCTGCATGTGAGGCATTAGGCATCAGGCATTAGATACAAGAGAGAAGAGAGAAGACAGAAGGTACTTGTTCCTAATGCCTGATGCCTAATGCCTGATGCCTACTCAGGAGGTGCTTTTCTGCGCGAACTTGTAGAAGATACAATGGATTGGCTGACGGCGCGCTGCGGCCTGCCGGTTATGGAGCGGGGGCCGCGCCATCTGCGGGCGGCGGTTCGCCATCTGGACAGCCCAAATAATGCCCGCCGCTTGCGCGCCGAAACGGAATTGCAGGCGGCGCTTCCCGGTCATGCCCGCTCCCTGCTGCATCGCGCGGCGCGTTCCGGGGGGCGCAGCCGCGCCATCCGCGCAACCTTGCTGCTGACGCAAATGCAGGATCGGCAGGGGCGCGAACTGCTGCACCAGTTGATACAGGAACCAGGGCTGCGGCAGGGAGAACAGGGCGAAAACTTGCGCCATGCCGCCCGATTATTGCTCACGCCCGAACGCTACGCGCAGCAGGCGCGGGGCGCGCTGGCCCTGTTGGAACAGCGCCCGGAAAGCTGCCGGGCGATTGCGCTGTTTCGGCAGGCGACCGAAATACTGCGCTTCATGCGCGCGCCACTGCCCTCGGACATTTTGGATCGCGCGCTCGTCGTTCGCACGGTCGGGGGCGAAAACCTGAGCATGGCGCGGGCTGCCCTGCGCGGAACCCTGGGCGTAGACGTGGAGCATATCTGCCTGATTCGCAAGGAGGCCGTTCTGATGCTTCTCCACGCGCCCGACCATTCTTATGCCCTGAAACGCCTGCTGCGCGCCGCCGCGTATCCCAACCCTGCCGTGCAGTTGACCGCTCTGTTCGGACTGGCGGAACTCAACGATCCGCGCGGCGTTGACGTTGCGCTGCCTATCGCGCAGGATGATTCCAGTCCCATTCAGGAGGATGCGCGGGAAGTTTTGGCGCGGCTGAACCGACTCGCCTCCGCCCCGCTCACGCTCCTCCGGGCTTCCGAGCGGCAGCCGGAACCCGCAAAGGAACTGCTGCGCTCCACGCGCCCCTTTTCAGATGATTACGACGCCCTGTTGCGCTCCTCTCCTCATTTGCAGACGCCGGGTAAACCGAATGAAGGTAGGAATCAACAGAAAACAGGCGCAAACAGCCCTGAACAGCAGCAAATCAACGGCAACTGAAAATCAAGCAGGAAATTGAGGAACGCAGGAGCAAATAACCTTTCATGCTTTCGGACACTTTTGGACGCTATTATTCCCTGTACCGAGTTCACCGCGCCATTCGCCTGCTCAACGACCCGCGCCTTCCCCTGCGCGCGGACGCGAAAGAGCAGCTGCGGAGCGCGCGTTCGCTGAGCGTGAAACCTTTGCGGCAGGTCGCCTTTCGACAGCGCTCCCTGCTCGCCATCCATGCGGCGGAACTGCTCATCGAAATGGACGACGCGCAGGGATTGTACGCCCTGCTTGCGCAATACTCCGACCGCTATCTGGCATCGTGGCATGGGCAGCATCTGCGCATGATTTTGGGGCGCGTGGGCAGCGAGCGGATTCTGCGCGTTCTGGAAGCCTCCCTGGACTGGATGGAAACTTCGCCCCTGCTGCGCGAACACTGGTGTCTGTCGCTGTCCGTGTATGCCCTTCATGCGCTCGAAGCCCTGCGCGCCCGCGTCCCTTTTTCGCTGTGGCGGCGCGCGCTGTCCGCGTACTCGCCGGGTTTTGAGGATTTGCGCGCGTGCCGCGCAGTGGTTTCCATGAATGAGATTCTGGGCAGTTCCGCATCCGCGCATGACGACAACTGGCGCGTCGGTTCCACGCTTGCCGCCGTGCGCCGGGTTGCCATAGACGCCCTGCTCACCTTAGACCGCGCCCATGCGTTCGACCTGCTGCGCGACGCGCTGGCCCACTCTGCCCCGGAAGTGCAATTAACCGCGCTGTACGGCCTGGCGCACCTGCGCGACCCGCGCGCTTACGTGCTGCTTCAACCTATCGCCGCGGATCGCCGCCATCCCCTGGCGCGGGATGCCCGCCGCGTCATCGAATCTTTCGGTTCGCGCCAGCCGGACGCGCTGACCCTGGTTCGCGCCGCCGCGCCGCAGGAAATCCGTCCGAACGAACTCTTGCGTCCCACCACGCCCGTAACCGACGCCGACCCGGATACGCTGCTAAGAGTAGTCAGTAGTCAGTAGTCAGTAGAGGAACGCGCTCTGAAATTTTATACTGCGCCGCGCCTCTCAGGTAAACAGGCATTTACTGACTACTGACTACTGACTACTGACTACTGACTACTTCAAGGAGACTGATTTGCCCTACCCTTTGTGCGCGATTGATATGGACGATACCCTGCTCGATCCGAACCACGAGATTACGCCCCTGAGCGCGGAGGCAATACAGAAAACGCGCGCATTGGGTGTGACCGTCGTTGTCGCGTCGGGACGGATGCATGCGGCCACGCGGCGCTATACGCAGCAGTTGCAACTGGATACGCCCGTGATTTCCTACAATGGCGCGATGGTGAAGAATGCGGCAACCGGGGAAGTGTGGCTGGAAGAACACGTTGAGGCTGATTTAGCCGCCGAGATACGGCAGTTTGCGCGGGAAAACGATCTACAGCTGAACTACTATCTGCGCGACATTTTGTATTCTGCCGCGCAAACGCAATGGCTTGACCTGTATCAATCCCGAACCGGAGCGCCCATCGAAATTTTGCCGGATTTTGAAACCCGCTTGCAGGGCACGACGCCGACAAAACTCGTGTTCGTGGACTCGCCCGAACGAATTGCCGGATTGCTCAAGCCGATGCAGGAACGTTTCGGGCAGAAGTCTTACGTGACGCGCAGCAACGACGAATACCTGGAATTCATGCCGCCCAACGCGGACAAGGGCAAGGCGCTGGCATTGGTGGCCTCGAAATTGGGCGTCACCGCCGCGCAGACAGTCGCTTTTGGGGATAGCTGGAACGACATTCCCATGTTAAAGTGGGCCGGCAAAAGCTGCGCGGTCGCCAATGCCAAACCTGAAGTGCGCAGCATCGCGGGGGAAACCATCGGCAGCAACAAGGAAGACGGCGTAGCCCACGCCCTCGCCGCCATCTACGGCTTCACCCTATCCTAAACTGCCCCCATGCGCCTTACATGAAAAGCCCCTCTCCTAGCGAGGAACGAGCGGCCAGGAGAGGGGTTGGGGTGAGGTATTCCTACAGGAGCAACAACCATGTCACTATTGAAGCCGTTGGACGGCAGTAAGAAAGTACAGTTGAAGGATATAGACCCCGCTGATACGGGCGGGTTGGGGAAGGAAGACGGCAAAAAACACGCCGCAGAACTGCTGAACGAACTCAGCGAACTGCAAACCCTGCTGTATGCCGCGCAGGAAACGCCCTTGCTGATCGTGCTGCAAGGCATGGACACGGCGGGCAAGGATGGCGCGATACGCAGCCTGTCCATTGCGATGAACCCGCAAAGCTGCCGCGTGGCGACGTTCAAAGTGCCCACGCCCTCCGAATCCGCGCACGATTTTTTGTGGCGCGTCCATGCCGAAACGCCCGGTAAGGGAAGCGTGACGATCTTCAACCGCTCCCATTACGAGGATGTGCTTGTCGTGCGCGTTCATAACCTGGTTCCCAAAAGCGCCTGGGAGAAACGCTACGATGACATCAACAACTTCGAGCGCCTGCTGACCGACAACGGCGCGATTATTCGCAAGTTCTTCCTGCACATCAGCAAGGACGAGCAGGAACAACGCCTGCTGGCCCGCGAACAGGACCCGACGAAATCCTGGAAACTGTCCACCTCGGATTGGAAAGAGCGCGAACTGTGGGACAACTATCAGGAAGCGTATAAGGATGCGCTGAACCGCTGCGCCACGCCGGATGCGCCCTGGTACGTGGTTCCCGCTAACCACAAGTGGTTCCGGGATGTGGCGATTGCCGAATGTCTCGTGGAAACCCTGCGCCCCCTGCGCGACAGCTGGATGAAAGCGCTCAAAGCGCGGGGCGCGGAGGAATTACAGCAATTGCGCGCGATGCGCCAACAGCACTCCTGAAAAGTGGAGAGTGAAAGTGGAGAGTGAGAGTTGAGAAGTTTTTGGTAACGCAAGCCAAAAATGTCTAACTGGCATGAATCTTGCAGTATTATATTTCAGGCAAATTTCGTTTCAGGAGTTATTTTTAATTATGCAAGCAACACCTCTATCCAGTCAGGAGACGCTTCCCCCTTCTGCTGAAAACGAGGCGGCGAAAGTTCCGCAAGCCGCCCGCGCGGTTCCCCCTTCGCCTGTGCGCCGTTCCCTGCTGCCCGGACTGCTCAAAGGTTCGGCGCTGTTCCTGCTGGGCGTGGGCGCGGCGCTGGCGTATGGGCGTCTGCGTCCCGGTTCCACGTTGCTTACTGTCAACGGCGTTGCTATCAGCAGCGCGGAATTTCAGCATCGGTGCGAAGTGGCGGCGGGCGGGCAGGTGATGCGGCAGATGGTGCTGGACGAATTGCAATTGCAGTTCGCCAAAAAGCAGGGCGTGATGCCCTCACAGGCGGCAATTGACGAGAAATACGCGCAGGCTTCCAAACAGGACGGGTTTGCCAAGATGCTGGAAGACAGCCATCAGACGCCCGAAGATATCAAGCGCGGCATTGCCGTCAATCTGGCGCAGGCCGCCACCATCAATAAGAACGTCAGCGTGACCGAAGCCGACGCGCAGGCGTTTTACAAGCAAAACACCGACCCGCGCAATCCCAACGCCCGCTATTATCGCCCGGAAGCCATTCAAATCGCGGCCATCATCAGCGACAATGACAGCGATATCAAAAGCGCCCTGCACGACCTTGCCAGCGGGCAATCGTTCGCGGCAGTGGCGCAAAAATACAGCAAGGACGCCAGCAAGCAAAACAACGGCCTGCTGCCCGCCATTCGGCGCGGAGCCACCGATCCGAAGAAGTTCCCCGGCATGGAGCAAACGCTGTTCAAACTCAAGCCCGGCCAGCAGATTGACGACATCAAGCTCGCCAACGCCTTCTGGCTGATCCGCTGCATCAACCACCAGACCGAAACCACCATTCCCTACGAACAGGTGAAAGCCGAGTGCCTCACGGGGGCCAGCCTCGCCAAAGGGCTGCAAACCAACGGCCAGGCGCTCCAGGCCGATTATGCCGCATTCCAGAAAAGCGCCGACATCAAACCCATTGATCCCGCCTACAAAAACCTGAATATTGTAAAGTAAGCCAACGCAGTAGCTGTTGATGTTCGTGCGGTCCACGTTCTTGCGCTTGACAATTGCTTGTTTGGCTGGTAAACTGTTGTCGCCAAACTTTTTGAGTACCAGCAGGACTGGCATGGATGCACAACGATGTATTATTTATTCGGGAGGAAGTATGACTAAGCGAGGATTTCGGATGACCTTGACGCTGCTGTCCGGCAGCCTGCTGCTCGGCGTCAGCGCCCTGATGGGATGTGGCGGCGGGAGCAGCAGCAGCGCAGGCGTACCCAACGGCAAGGCCACGCGGGCGCAGGTGCTGCGCGGGCGCTACCTGGTGACTTCGATAGGATGTACCGATTGCCACAGCGGCGGCGCGGATCCCAGCAGCGCGAAATGGCTGGCAGGCTATCAGTCGGGCGCACCCAACAGCGTGTTCACTCTGGGGCCAAACACGGTTTATACCGCCAACATCACGCCCGATGCCACAACGGGTATTGGAACGTGGACATCAAGGGATATTTTCAATGCCCTGCGCAATGGCAAGGACAAGGAAGGCAAATTCCTTGCGCCCGTCATGCCCTGGACCTCGTTCCGCAATCTGACGGACGACGACATCTACTCCATCGCCGCCTATCTTCAAAACCTTCGTGCCGTGACCAATGCCGTTCCCGCCAACACCGGGCCTGGCGGGACGGAGCCGGACTGGACTCATGCTTACGACGCGCTGACGCCGCTGCCCTCCTACCCGACTGCCAGCGAAAACAATGTGCCGTAAGCCAGATTTCGGCAGTGGTTTTCAACCACCGCCGAAAGGTGTTGTGTAACAGGAGCCATCCCAAACTACGGGATGGCTCCTGTTATGTGGCCGGATACGATCAGGGAACCTGAACGATAAAGTCCGCCGTCAGCGGCTTTCCCTTATGCTTAAACTGACCCCATATCTTGTACACGCCGGGGCGCGGAAATTTGGCATGGAAAACGATGTTCGGCCCGAAACGCTCCCCGCCCATTTCGGTCGGGTGCGAATGGAGATAGTTTTGGGTGTCTTCACTTAAAATGACGCAGTGCCCGCCCGCGCCTAAAAATGGTTCCACGTCGGTTAATGGCAAGCCATCTTTTGATAACGTGAAGGTCAGCGTGGTTTCGTCATTCACCTGGGGCGGATTGGGAGTCATTGTCAGGGCGACGCGGTAGGGTCCGAATATTCGCGCCTGCGCGGGCGTCACCAGAAGCGATTGGGGAGTAGGCACATTCCCGACAACCATAACCGGGATGCGAAACACCTGGTTGCGGTCTCCGGTTGGTGTACAATCGGCATATAAAACGTATTCGCCTCCATGCGGAAATATGTAATTCTCCAGTATCAGCGGGTCGCCGTCCTGTCGCGCTTTTGGGTGAACGTGATCGAAAAACGACAGGTCGCGGCTGGCAATAATCAGGTGCAGTTTTTTTGTATGTACCACATCCAGGCTGCTGACAGGCTTGCCATCGGCGCGGCGCGGCGTCAGTTGCAGAATCGTCTTCTGCCCGGCAACAGGCTGCGTAATGGGCCGCGTAAACTCGGCGCTGTTACGGTGTTCCGGTACAAACAGATTCACGTCCATACGGTACGTGTCATCGTGCAGTTTGTCGGCGGGGCGGGGTGGCTTGTTGGGTACGAGCGCCATTTTGCACAAGAGGCAGGTTCCCGGCGCGTCCGCGCCCTGCGCGTCGTGCATGGGACAGACGAATTTGGCCGCAGAATGGGGCGCAGTGAATTTCCGGTCAATATAAGGCTCGAAGTCGGCAACCAGTGGCGGCGTTGTCCTTTCCGCTCCTTTGGGAACAACCAGCATTTGCATTTGAAACAGGGGCACATTGCGCAGGAAATTGGCGTAGCCCGTAAAGTGACAACTGCCCTTCACCAACTTTTCCGCCGTTAAATCCACCGCCGTCGTATCCGTTCCCACTTTCACGAGGGCAATCGCGCTGTCCTCCACAATCATTTGCTCTTTGTCGTTACCCTGATTGAGAACATACACGTCTATCTTCTGCGTGGCCGGGTCGTACACAAACTCGGCGCGATCCTTTCCCAACGGCGCGATCAACCCGCCATGCGGCGCGCTCAACGCCAGGTTGCCATAGCCCAGAAACCAGGGCAACCCCTCATTGTAATTGATAAGAAAGACGGATTCTATCAGCATCAGAATCGGGTACACCCAGGCGAGGACGCGAGGCAGGAAATTCGGTTGAGGGCTTTTAGTTGATAGTTGATAGTTGATAGTTGATAGGGATGGCGTGAAGGATGAAGTTGGTTCGGGCAGGATGGCGGCAGAAGTGGGCTGTGATTCCAGATGGCTTTGGGGCGCTGACGCCGGCCCTGCTTGTGCAGACGCTTGTTCCCGCTTCTGCTGTATCAGGGCATCTTCAATCAGTTTTACCGCGCCGATGCACAACGCGAGTACGCCCATAACGGTATGGTGAATGTACACGCCCGCCGCGACATTGGCATACGGCGCGTTGGAATGGACGTGCGTAAACAGCAATCCCCCGCCCACTAAGGCGAATATCGCCATCATGCGGGCATGCAATTGACGATTTTCGATTTTTGATTTTTGATTTTCGGTTGTGGATTGTGGATTGTGGATTGTGGATAGCGCGTCGGGCGCATGGTTCATGGCGGGCGCATGGTTCATGGCGGGCGCATGGTTCATGGCGGGCGCATGGTTCATGGCGGGCGCAATGAATTGCGCCCCTACGCTTTTTCCTTTTTCCCTTTTCCTTTTTCCTTCCTCAATCCACATCCGCACCCCGTTCAGGCCGGCGAGGAGCATCAGAATGGCGTAGGTTTTGTGCATCAGCACTTCTTTGTCGGACCAGGGGCGGAAGGGGCGCACCTGATACAGCGGCCAGGCGTCCTGATCGCTGAAAATCATCAGGAACACGCCGCCGGAGAGCAGCAGCAGGGGCGCGAAACGGCGCAGGCGATCTCCCCATTTAGGCGAAATTTGATCCGTCAGCAGCATCAGCGCGAGAATCATCACCATCACGCCGAAAACGTGGTGCATTTTGTTGGAATAAAAGAGCGCGTCGGGGTCCTGCTTTTGCAGCAGCACGGCCATGTCTTCATGCGTGGCAAGGGGCAGCAGTCCCGCCGCATGAACGCCCGCGCCGTGATTGTACACCAGCATCGCGCCCTGATGCCCCGTATAAATCAGCATCCCGCAGGCCAGGATTGCCGTTACCAGGTACGCGGCCATCCAGCCCCGCTTTTTGCCCACGCCCAGGAACAGCCTCGCCGCCGTCAGGAACACGAACGTCCAGCTTGTGATCGTCGCCAGCAGTTCGTGAAATTCCATCGGTTCCTGGGGAATGCCGTCGCGGGCGGCCCACACTTCCGCAAAGTTGCCCGCCACAAACGCGAAAAGGGTTGCTGTCGTGCCGATTAGCAGCAGGCTTTGCGCCGCCCACGCGAATCGCCGATCCTGCCGCGCAAAGCCGACCAGTTCCAGCAGCACGGAAACCAGCAGCAGCACCAGGGGAAAATGTACCAGAGCGGGGTGCAGAAAGCCAAAAAATCGGGCGAGTTCCAATGCGGTAAATCCTTGAGAGGCATTAGGCATTAGGCATCAGATACAAGATAGAAAATAGAAGGTACTTGTGCCTAATGCCTAATGCCTTCCAAAAGCGCAATCGTTTGCAGCGCGTCGGGGCGGGGAACCTGGCGTATCTCGAAGCCGTTGGACAGACGAAAGGCGCGGCTGTCATGGAGATGAAAATTGGCCCAGTGGGCGGCGGACAGGCCGAAATGGTCGCGCAGAGTGGTATTTGCGCCATGCGCGAGCAGAACGCGCGTCACATCGGGATGCGCGTTACGGGCGGACATCATCAGGGGCGTATCGCCAAAACGATCCCGCGCGTTAATGTTCGCGCCCCGGTCAAGCCAGTACGCGGCTTCCTGCGCCTGCCCATCGCTTGCGGCCTGCGCCAGATGCGCGCTTGCATACGCGGCGCAGCAGGCGCGGCCAAGCGTACACCACGCCAACGCTGCCAGCAAAACGACCAAGCCTGCCCGCAAGGGAAGAGAGGTTTTCACGCCGTTAGTAACCATGCTCTGATTTCTCCACAAGTTGAGGAACGCGCGAGTACGTCCTCAATACCCTTGTTCTGCTATGCAAGTATAGCAGAAAACCTTTCTGCTATAAAAGTAAAAATGGGGCAAAAATAACAACTTTCGCAAGGGAACAATCCTAATTTTCCTGCCGTATGGCAATCTACGTAGTAAGCTTTCCACCCATCCGCATAGCTTCCGTTTTTCCTGCAAGCGCCGACGCAATTCCTCTTCGGCGCGACACCTGGTCTTCCGTTTTTCCCAGCCAATTTGAAAGACGTATCAACACATTCGTTCGCGTTTCCCGGCGCGAACGCCGATAATGACGCCAGCAAAGAATGCAGCGTGGCATTCCCAATTGCGCGCCTGATCGTGCGCCGAGAAACGGCGCGGCCATCGGCAGCCGGCGTCACAGGAGTATTTTGACATGACACAAACCTTGCATCCTCAGACATGGCATCCGCGAACATTACATTCTCAGAAATCCGCAGGCGCAAACGCCGCTCCTTTCGTCAGGGAAAGCGCCGATGTTTTGCCTGCCCGCTCAAACCTTGAACTTCAACCCGCAACCCAGGTTCTGATGTGCGCGCCTACCGCGTATGCCCTCAAGTACGAAATCAACCCGTGGATGCGGCTGGAAAACGCGCCGGACATTCCGCTCGCCGTACAGCAGTGGCATGAACTGTACCGCATATTGACCGCAGACGTTGGCGTTACGGCCCATGTTGTGCCGCAGGCTGATAATGCGCCAGACATGGTATTTACCGCCAATGCAGGGCTTGCGCGCGGAAAAACGGCGCTGCTGTCCAACTTCCGGCATCCGCAGCGGCAGGTGGAAGAACCGCATTTTCAGGCTTGGTTCGAGGCGCAGGGCTATACCGTGCTGCTTCCGCCGCGTGAATACAAGTTCGAAGGCGAGGGCGATGCGCTGTTTGCGGGCGATAGGCTGATTGCCGGGTACGCGAAGCGCAGCGACATTGGCGCGCACCACTGGATGGCTGAGGCGCTGAACGTGTCCGTGCTGTCGCTCGAACTGGTGGATGACCGCTGGTATCATCTTGACACGTGCCTGTTCCCGCTGACGCCGGAAACGGTTGTGTATTATCCCGGCGCGTTCAATGCGTATGGACAGCGGGCTATCACAAGCGCCTTCGACACGATTGAAGTGAATCAAGAGGAAGCGCTGCGGTTCGCGTGTAATGCGGTTGTTGTCGGCTCACACGTTGTTTTGCCGTCCGGCTGCCCGCGCTTGACCCGCGCCCTGACCGAGCGCGGCTGCACCGTTCACAGCGCCGAGTTGTCCGAATTCCTGAAAGCGGGCGGCGCGGCAAAATGCCTGACGCTGCTGCTAAATCCACGCCTATAGCCTTTTGAGCCTTTCCCACAGGCGCGGCATTTGCGTCCGCAGGACGCTTGACCTTTCCTGCCGGTGTTTTCAACGCCTGCTGTGAAATTGGCTTTTCCTGTTTGTTGCCGGGTACTGAAAGTACCCGGCAGGACAAAACAAGCGTCTTTCAGACGCGATGCTCTAGTCACAAATTCCCGCGTCCGTAGGACGCTTGACCTTTCCTGCCGGGATTTTCAATCCCCGGCCAATTGGGAGAGGCTCTTAAAAAGAACGAGAAAAGAACGAGCGGCGCGGTCACTTTTTCATCAAGCCCTGACGGGCATCGTTGGCGCATGGGCCGTTGGGAGAAAGCCGCAGCGTGGTCTGCCATTCGGCGCGCGCCTCCTCCTTTTGCCCCATCTTGTACAGCGCTTCCGCCAGGTTGAGGTGGGGCGTCGGGTCATTCGGAACGAGCCGGAGCGCGATGCGGCACTGTTCGGCGGAAAGTTCCTGTTGATTCAACTCGCCGTAAGCGTAACTCAGGGACACATGCGCGGCTTCATCGTAAGGGTTGAGTTGGAGCGCCTTCAGCCCCGCCGCGATGGACGGCTTGAACTGCTTCATTTCCGCAAGCACTCCACACAACAGCGAGTACCCCTCAGCGGACATCGGACTGAGCGCAATCGCGCTTTTCAGTTCTTTAGCGGATTCGGGAAAGCGCTTCGCTTCCAGCATGATTTTTGCCAGCCCGAAATGGACGTTTGCCTCATCGAGATCGGTCAAAGGATAGGCAAGGGTTTGGCGTAACTGCTTTTCCGCTTCCGCCATCTGCCGGTCTTCCTTGAGCGCCCACCCCAGGCGCAAATGCGCGTGTCCCCAATTGGGAGCCAGGCGCAAGGCTTCCTGATACTCCTTGACGCCATCGCGGTAGCGGCCCCGGCGAACCAGATGCTCGGCCAGATCGAAATGGGCGGGGGCATCGTTGGGACGGAGGGCGACAACCGTTTTGTATTCGCCCGTCGCCAGCGCGTCCAGATGGAGCGCTTCATAGCAGGCGGCGAGATCGAAATGCGCCTGCGCGTTGTTGGGTTCGCGCGCAACCGTCGCCTGCTCCTCGTCTTTCATTCGGGCGTACATGGTGGCGGCCTGCGATTGACAGCCCGCCTCCTTCAAATCCCAGGCGATGCGGCGGCGGGCGGCCATTGTTTTCAAGGGCGCGTCCACGGCAATGTCGGCCACTTTTTGCAGATCGGACGGACTGCCGCCCCACTTTTCCTGAAACATTTGCAGGCCCCAGGCGTGTACATCCGGGTCGGACTTGTCCAATTCTACCGCTTTCCAGTAACATTCTTCCGCCCACATCTTGCCGCCGGAAAAGGTTCCGGCTTCTGCCGCCGCAAGCCACGCGGCTCCGTTTTGCGGGTCTACTTCCGTTGCTTTTCGCGCCGCCTGCGCCTGCGCGACGTACAAACCGTTCAGCTGCCGCCATTCCGATTCGGCCAGTTGCCTTGCCCCGCGCCCGTAGCGAATGTCGTTGGCGATATGCGCAAGCGTGGTCGCCTGTCCCAGCCAGGCATTTACATTATGCGGCGAAACGCGGGTAGCCCGCGTAATGGCGCTGTATTCCGTTCGTCTGTCGCCCACAACCCGCGCAAGCCGCGCGCTCGCGCCCATGGCAAGGTAATTGTTCGGATAGCGCTCCGCATTGCGGGAAACGGCTTTGGCAATTTCCCGCGGCATCAACTGTGCCACAATCGCAAGTTCCGACAGCGCAATGCCGTTGTCTTTACCCTGCTGAAGCAGCGTTTGCGCGATCTGCCTTGCCGCGTTCGTATCCTCCATGAAGTGATTGGTAAGCAGCAGGATGATTCCCGCCGGAGCCAGGCGGGGCGCAAGGTCGCGCGCTGTTTGCGTTTGCTGCGGCGTCAGGCCGTCCTCGCCCGTCCACGGCAATCCGCCCAACGCCGCCAGGTCATTACCATTTGCGCCAATGGCAGACAAATTCGCCGGATTATGAACGCCCACAGCCTGCGCGATCTGCCGGCCCAACTGCGGCAATCCGGCGGCAATCTGATCCTGCGTACCGGACAGCGTGAGCGGACTGCCGACAGGCTTGCCGTCAGGAACCGAGAAAACTTGATAGGTGAGAACGCAATGGGAAGCATCGCCCGTGATTTGCCCCGAAGCCGCATGCGTTACGCCCAAAATGTTGTACAAAGCGGGCGCATCGGCAGGCGAAATCTGATAATTAGCGCGTTTGGCGCGCGTTTCAAATCGAGTAGCGCTGAACCATGTGGGAGTACGGCCCATTTCCGGCAGCCCGCCCACCGCATAGTTCAGCCACCGGGCGCAGCCGGCTCCAAACGCCGTTAGTGGCGCATCATTGCCATCCGGCTTCGGTTCGCCGATAGTAATTCCCGGTTCCAGCGCGACAGGGGCTTTGGGATCAATTTTGGGCATTGGAAGCGATTTCAGGCTGACAGGAGGAATTGCTTTTGGAGCGGCAGCCGAAGACAATGGTTTTGCAGCGCCGGCAGCGTGGCTACTTTGCGCGGAAACAGGCGGAGCCTCATTATCGTCCGCGCCATGCTGCAAGGGCGGGGCATTAGTGACTACACCCGCTGCCTCCTTGTTGTCGGCAAGGGAAGAATTCGCGGGCAAAGCAGCGTTCGGCGCATTGCCTTTCGCTGCCGCGCCAGTCTGCGGTGAGGAACTCCCGGCGATATTTTGATGCGGCAATTGAATAGGCTTGGAAAAATCGTCTTCGCTATTGTTATGGCAGCCGGCAATCGCTAACCCACAGGCGAGACTCAACGCCGTAAACCCGATTTTCTTCCATGAATAAGAACCTGAATAAGAACCGGCTGTCGGCAGGAAACGAGAAGAACCTACGCGCATGTAAATTGTCCTCCGAGCGTATCATAAAGCATGTTTGTATCAGGGTTTGGCAGGAGCGGGGTGGTCTTGCATTTTTTGCAGCCCGGTTTTCACGCCGTCGAGCAGGGTTGGGCCGAACTGGTCGCCGTAAAACGACATGACCGCCTCGTATTTGCCCGCTTTGTATTGGGGCGGCGTCAGGGCGTAGGCGAGCCAATCATTGACAAGCGCGACAACAGCAGGCGTTTTGTAACCGGCCTGCCGCGCCATTGCTTTCGCCGCCAGCCCCACATCGCCCGTTGGTTCGCAGGGAAAGCCTATCAGCAGCAGGTCGCCCACGCGCACAAAATTGATCTGCGTTTCCGTCGGCATCAGGGCGTTGACAAGGTCTTTGGACTGCGATATGGACGCGCCCATTTGCGCGGCTGCGAGGAAAAACAGGGCGTTGGGCTTGCGCGGCGGCAGGGCAACGGTCTGCGTCCACATCGCAAGCGGCATTTCCCCGGCTGTGGCTGCGCCCGCCAATTGCTCCAAAACGCGCTTGCCCATCCGATGCCCATAGGTGGACACTTTGGCGTCACCCGATGCGACATCATCAACCCCGTTGGGCGAAGCGTCTCCTTCCGCGCCGTTGAGGAACAGGCACACGCCCGCGCCGTTCGCTTCCCCTTTCGCGCCCGCGCTTTCCACATCCCCGGTCATCACGCCCGGCCAGTCGGCGGATATGTCCATCATTTTATCATCGTACAGCGTGGGATGCGCGGCGAAGTTGACGATTGCCGCCAGAGGCTTACCATCGGAGATTTGCGTCACTTTCAAGACGGTCAAAGCGGGGTCAACAGTCGGGTCGCCCCGCCGGTTGCGGTTGGCTCCCGTCGCGTCCTCCGTCTTCACGCCCACAGAAACCGGAACCATACCCTTGACAGCCTGGGCGATGACTTTTGCGATTTGCGCGGCGGTGAAGTCCAGCAGTTTGGCGTCGAACGGCGTCCAGCCTTTCAGGTTGGTAAACGTGTTGCCCGTGTGCATGGCAAGTGGGTCAGGCGCGGTATGCGTGTGCGTTGCCGCCAGAAACAAATGCGCGGCGTCAACGCTCGTTTCCCCGTCCATTTTCAAGTGTTTCAGCGTTTCCGTTTTCACGCTTGCCGGCACAAAGCACAAATCCAGCGATACGACAACAACGGTCGCCTTGCCGTCCGAAAGCGCCAATGCCCGCGCATACACCGGGATCATGCACCCCCGTTGCCCGCGCCGCTTTCCGCGCCGCATACCCGCCGAGTGGAACCGCGTTCGCCTTCACGTCCGGTGTAATGTCCACCTTCGCCGCCCCGCCCCTGAGTTCCGCCCGCGCCGTGAGGGCAGAGAACACTATCACCACAGAGACACAGAGACACAGAGGGGTCACAGAGAGAATACGAGAGGAATCAAAACCAAGCGAAAAAGCCCGGTTTGTATTGATGTGATTTATTCCCTTTCGTTGTCGCGTTCCCCTCTCTCTCCCCTCTCCCCCGTTTTTCTCTGTGAATCCTCTGTGTCTCTGTGTCTCTGTGGTGAAAGTTGTCTTGCATAGTTTTGTTACTCTTCTCGCATGATGTGCAGTTTTTTAGCCGACAGTCACTGTTAGCCCTGCTTGCGGCTTGGGAACCAGCAGGCGTTCCGCGCCCGCTGCGGTCAGGGCCGCGCCGACGGTTTGCGGATCGTGGGTCAGGGCGAGAATGGTTCCGCCGCCGCCTGCGCCTGCCAGTTTCGCGCCATACGCGCCGGCTGCGCGGGCCGTATTGATAAGATGCTCGTTAGCCGGGCCGGAGCCGCCGAGCGCGGCGACAAGGGCGTGATTTTCATTCATCAATGCGCCCAAATCCTGCCAGCGCTGTTCGACAAGGGCGCGTTTGCCCAATCGCGCCAGTTGCGCAATGCGAACGTAACTGTCGCGCACAAGGGTTTCGCCGGCCAGCCAGCGTTCGCGGGGCGATTTATGGACGGTTCCCGAATGGTGCTGTATGCCCGTGTGCGCAAGAAGCAACGGAGGCGCGTTCAATGCTTCGCCCATCCAGAGCGACAGCGGTTCTACGGTGACAAGCGGTTCCTCGTCGCGCTGTTCCAGTTGTTCCTTGCCCGCGCAGTCCATGAAATTCAGGCCACCGAAAACCGCCATGTGCTGATCCTGCAAGCCGCACACGATGCCCATAACGCGCGATTCGATTTTGCGGGTGGTTTCCGCAAGCGCGTAGCGGTTCAGGTTCAATTGTAAATACGCATCAAGCGCGCCCACAATCGCCGCCAGCATTGCGGTAGAACCGGCTAATCCCGCCCGCATGGGAATATCGGTTTTCAAATGCAGATGAAAACGCTGCTGCTGCGGGTCAATCTGAAAGTACGTGAGCGCGGCGCGGGCAATGTCGAGTTTGTCGCCCTGCGCGGCAAAATCCGCCTGTGTTCGTACAATGGCCTGCTCATCTTCATTGGTCAGAACAAGAGTGTCCGCAGAGGGCGCTAACCGGCACTCCGCCCGCTCCTGCGTAGTGCAGGAAACAACGCAACCCCCGTACATATCGGTCGGATTGCCGATCAGCCCACACCGCCCCGGCGCAGTAGCTATGATTTCCGTCACCCGTTGCTCTCCTTACATGCTGGTGTTCAGGTATTCGGTGTTCAGGTGTTGGGTATTGGGCTTCTGTCTTCTGTCTTTTGTCTTATCCCTTACCACTTACCTCTTCATCACTAATTTCGCCAAAACACTGCCGGGTTCCTACGGGTTTTCATTTCTTTATGCTACAATAACACAACAAGGAATAAGGGATAAGTAGGCATCAGGCATCAGGCATCAGCCGAACACCGAATACCTGAATACCTGAATACCGCACACCTGAACACCGAAAGGAATTGACTTAAATGGCGAACCGAACAGCCGTACTGGATACCAACAAAGGCGTAATTCGCTTTGAATTGTTTGAAGACCTTGCCCCAATTACCACGCAGAACTTCATTGACCTGGCGCAGTCGGGATTTTACACCGGCCTGACGTTTCACCGCTACGAACCTGGCTTTGTGATTCAGGGCGGCGACCCGACCGGAACCGGCACGGGAAGCTCCAAGCGCACCATCCCGCTGGAAGTCTCGCCCAAACTGAAACACGACGACGCGGGCGCGGTGGCGATGGCGCGCTCGTCCGACCCCGACAGCGCTTCCTGCCAATTCTACATTACCCTGAAGGCCACGCCGTTTCTGGACGGTAATTATGCCGTGTTCGGCAAAGTGACCGAAGGACTGGAAGCCGCCCTCGCCCTGCGCAAAGGCGATACCATGAATACGGTTACGATTGAATAGGTGTTCAGGTGTTCGGGTATTCGGGTGAGAAGTGTTCTCTTGAAAGCTGCATTACCCGAATACCTGAACACCTGAATACCTGAATACCTGCACTTATAAGGAGGCACTCTTTGGAACCACTGGAACCGGGCGATAAGTCGGACGCGCAAATGGACGCGAACCCGTCTGCTGCCGAACTGTCACGGCGTGACTTTGTAAAGAAGTCCGCCCTTTCCGCCGCCATTATCGGGATGCCGACGGTTATTCCGAACCACGTTCTGGCCGCGCCCGGACGCCCCGGCGCGAATGACCGCATTATCTATGGGCATATCGGCGTGGGCGGCATGGGGCAGTCGCATGTCGTGGCCGATTCCGCCGCGTTCATCTGCGACGTGAACCGGGGTCGCGCCCAATCCATCGCCGCTAAGTGCAGCAGCAATCCCAAAGTGACGCAGGATTACCGGGAAGTGCTGGACAGCAAGGACGTGGACGCCGTGACCATCGGCACACCCGACCACTGGCACGCCATTATGACCGTTGATGCGTGTCAGGCTGGCAAGGATGTGTACTCGGAAAAGCCTGTTTGTAAAACCATTCAGGAAGCCCACGCGATGGAGAACGCTACCAAACAGTACAAGCGCGTGGTGCAGATCGGAGCGCAGGGGCGCTCCAACCGCAACGCCTGGTACGCGGCGCAGTTTATCCGCAACGGACAAATCGGCAAAGTGAACCACGTCAAAATCTGGCATCCGGTCAACATGCGCAGCGATATGAACGGCGGCTGGGGGCAGGAAATGGCTCCCCCGGCTGATCTCGATTGGAATATGTGGCTTGGCCCGGCCCGCTGGCGTCCCTACAACCCCGCGTATGTAGATTTCCACTTTCGCTGGATGATGGACTTCGGCGCGGGCTTCATTCGTGACCGGGGTAATCACGCTCTGAGTATCGTCAGTTGGTGCATGGGCGCGGATCAAACCGGCCCGGTCAGCGTGGAAGCGACGGGAACGCCGTCCCTTGACAGCGTGTACGACGCGCCGCCACAATTAAACGTCAAGTGGGAATTCAAAAACCCCGATTGGACGCTGACGTGGGGACAGCCCGGCGAACCCGAAGCGTTCCCCGGCCTGGATGATAAAATCGAATGGGGCGCAAAATACTATGGCGACCGCGATACCCTGATTGTGGAGGGCGGCGACGGCGGCTGCAACACGGAGCAGAAGGCCAAGCAGTACAAGCCCGATTCCAGCGGCGTTCATCTGTTCCTTGACCCCGCGGAAGTGGACCCGACCGAGCGCCACCGCCAGAACTGGCGCAAGTGCATCAAAACGCGCGAACAGCCCGTGATGAATACCACTGTCGGCAGGCACGTTATTGTCCTGCCTATCATCGCCAACATTTCCTACCTGCTGAACCGCAAGCTGAACTGGGACCCGGTCAACTTCCGCTTCATCGGCGACGAAGAAGCCAATCGCTATCTCGCGCAGCCGTATCGCGCGCCCTTCCATCTGTAAGAACGAGAGGGAGCCGCGAATTCTAAAATACTGCTTACCACGGATGAAACGGATGAAACGGATACACACGGATGGAGAAAAACATTTTCGGTATAATCCGTGTTCATCTGTTTCATCCGTTTCATCCGTGGTAAAGCCCCGCTCCCTGTTTGCGCAAATTTGTGGTTTCCTGGAATATGGAGGTTTGACGTGTTTATTGACGCAAAAGATTTGCTGGATCAACTGCAATCGCCGGACGCGAGTGTACGCCTGAAGGCGTGTCAGAGCGCGGGGCCGGCGGGCGCGGGCGCAATCCCCGGATTGGCCGACCTGATGGCATCGCCGGACAAGAGCGTTGCCAAAGGCGCAAAGGTTTCGATGCAAACCATTGCGCATTATTCCGCGCGTCCCGGCGCGGGCAAGGAAGCGCAGGCCGTGACGACAGCCTTGCTGAAAGTGGCGGACTCGACGCGCCCGCGCATGATACGGGCGGACGCGCTGAACCTTGTCGGCGTGGTGGGCGATGGCCGCGCCGTGCCGACGCTGACCAAGCTGCTTTCCGATAAGGAAGTTCGGGAAGATGCGCGGATGGCCTTGGAGCGCATCCCCGGCAGCGCGTCCCTGAATGCCCTGAAGAAAGCGATGGCAAGCGCGCCGGACGATTACAAGGCCAGTCTCAAACAATCCATACAGGCGCGAAGCGTATCACCGCAAAACGTCGGATTGGCGATGGCGCGTTAATTTTCCTCACCAAGCGTCCATAAGCGAACATGCCCCTCTCCTGGCCGCTCCTGCGCTGCTAAGAGAGGGGCTTTGCTTTCGTAATAAGCCCTTACAGGGCAAAGGTAGCCGTAAGCCGGATGAGGGCAGAAGCTCCCGTCACGCATGGTATAATATTCTGAGCAAACTTGACAATGAAGCCTACACAACCTATCACTATCGCTGTTCAACCGCCCTCCTCCTCACCTGCCTGGCCGGATTTTCAATTCTCCGTTACCCATGCAAGCGTGGAACTGGGCGTTTGGGGCCGGCGCGGAACCTTGCAGTTACCCCATGCCACGCTGGAAACGCCCGTTTTCATGCCGGTTGGGACGCAGGCGACCGTGAAGGCGATGACCCCAACGGAATTGCGCGAAATCGGCTTTGCTCTCATTTTAGGCAACACGTACCATTTGCACCTGCGTCCGGGAGAAAAACTGATTGCGCGGGCGGGCGGGCTGCATCAATTTCAGGGCTGGCCGGGGGCGCTGCTGACGGATAGTGGCGGCTTTCAAGTGTTCAGCCTGTCGGGACTGCGGCGGATTGGCGAGGATGGCGTACAGTTCCAATCGCACCTTGACGGCTCCAAGCACGTCTTTACCAGTGAAAGCGTGATGCAGATCGAGCGGGATTTGGGCGCGGATATTATCATGGCCTTCGATGAGTGCGCCCCGTATCCCTGTACGCCCGACTATGCGCGGCAGGCAATGGAACGGACGCACCGTTGGGCGGAACGCTGCATTGCCGATTATAACGCGCATGACAGGCGGGCGACGGGCGGGTGGCCGCAGGCGCTGTTCGGAATCGTGCAGGGTGGGGTGTTTCCTGAACTGCGAACGGAAAGCGCCCAAACCCTTGTGGCGATGGATTTTCCGGGTTATGCGGTGGGCGGATTGGCGGTTGGTGAAAGCATGGAGCAGCGCAACGAAACGATTGCCAATGTCACGCCCCTGCTGCCGCGTGACAAGCCCCGCTACTTGATGGGAGTGGGTACGCCCGTTGACATTCTCGACGCCGTGCAGCGCGGTATAGATATGTTCGACTGCGTACTGCCCACGCGCAACGCCCGCAACGCGCAAGTCTTCACAAGCCGGGGCGTCCTGAACCTGCGCAACGCCAAATACGCGGACGACTTTACGCCCATAGACCCGGATTGCTCGTGCGCCGTCTGTCGGCAGCATACCCGCGCCTACGTTCGCCACCTGTTTCTGGCAAAAGAGATACTCGGCCCGCGCCTGACAACCTATCACAATCTCGCGTTTTACCACCGCCTGATGGCAAACATCCGTAGCGCAATCCGAATGGGAGCGTTTCTCGCCTTCCGCCGCGAGTTTCTGAACAACTATCAGGCCAATCCGTCCGATGAAGCGGATACTGCTTCAGCGGAAGCAATAAACATTATCGAATAACCGGGCAAAACTGTTGTTCCTCACCTGTTCTAATGAAGCGCCAAAGCTCACCCGAACACCTGAACACCGAACACCTGAACACCGGCATTTGAGGAATAAATTGAACAAATCTACTGATATTATCGCTGAGGATCGCGTGGCTGTCCCTGTAGACCAACTCCACGTCCCGGCCAAGCCCGAAACGGAGCGCCCGCGCAATGGGCGGCATGAATCCATTCCCGTCAAAGACGCCGCCAACGCGGTACAGGCGGCGGAACAGGCCGCGCCCAAACCTGTTTCTTACAGAGACGTGCGGAGCAATCCGAAAATCCGCGCTTACATTGAAAAAGCCAACGAGCAGATGCTTGTTATTGGCTACAGCGAACACGGCCTGCGCCATGCCGCCCTGTCCGCCGCCATTGCCCGCAACATCCTGCTGGAACTCGGCATGGAAGCGCGCGCCACCGAACTGGCCGCTATCGCCGGTTACATGCACGACATCGGTAACTGCGTCCACCGCATTTATCACCCGCAAATCGGCGCGACGATGGCAATGCAATTGCTCGACCAGATGGGCATGGACGCCCGCGAAATCGGAACGGTTATCGGCGCTATCGGCAACCACGAGGAACCCGAAGGCGTTCCCATCAACACCATTGCCGCCGCCGTGATTATCGCCGACAAATCCGACGTGCATTTTACCCGCGTCCAAAATCCCGACCCCACCACTTACGACATCCATGACCGGGTGAACCACGCCGTGCAGAAATCACACATTATGGTTGACCGCGACGCCAAAATCATCACGCTTGACCTCATCATTGACGTGACCGAAGCGACCGTCATGGAATACTTTGAGATATTCGTGATCCGCATGAGGCTGTGCCGCCACTCCGCAGAAAAACTCGGCTGCAAATTCCGCCTCATCATCAACGGCACGGAACTGTAAAAACATTTGAACCGCAAAGGGGCAAAAGAGAGCAAAGAAAAGCAAAGAACGAAGAAACAGAAGAACAGGCATGGTAAAGGAGAATGGCGATAATTCCGCTCTACATTCCCACAGGTCCACCGACCTCTTCTTTGTCTTTGTCTTTTCTTTGCCTCCTTTGCCCCTTTGCGGTTCACGTTTTCGCTGTGTACACGACGCGGTTGATGCCTGATTTCAGGATGGTGACATTGAAGTTGATGAGCAGGCCGAGAGGAAGTTTGGTGGCTTTCAAGTACGACATCAACTGCGCGGTGTGTATGGGCAGCAGGGTTTCCACGGCTTTCAATTCCACGATCAGGCACTCATCCACGAGCAGATCAAGCCGCCCCTCGCCTACCTCAACACCTTTGTAGGCTACGCCAACAGGAGCCTGCCGCGCAACCGGAATGCCACGCAGTTGACACTCACGCTCAAGCGCGTATTCGTACACGCTTTCCAGATAGCCGGGGCCAAGCAATTTATGAACTTCAATCGCCGCTCCGATAACCTCGTGTGAAAGCGCATTGATTTCGTCAGAAGGTTCCTGCATATTCTTCTCCATGTGTATACTGTTGTTCTCTGCGACTGCGGAACGTAACTCGCCGTGTCTATTCTGCTTTTCTCTTCGTATTTCCTTTGCTCCCTTTGCCTCTTTGCGGTTCAAATGTTTTTTGCAGGAGGGGTTTTCGCGCGGGATGTCGAATAAACGTTTGCGGTGACTTCCCGCGCCAACATTTTCTTTCAGGACAATTGCCATGCTGCGTTTTCAGCGTTTGATTTTGTGCTTGCTTGTACTTTGCGGTGTTCACCTGTGCGGTGCGGTACGCGCCGAGGATAAGGGATTTGTCAAGATTTTTGACGGAACCACGCTTAACGGCTGGACGCTCGTGGGCGGTTCGGGGCCGGGGTACGTGCCGCAGAACGGCATACTGGATTGTCCCGCCGATGGCGGCGGCAACCTGTTCACCGTGAAAGAGTACAGCGACTTCGTGTTTCGCTTTGAGTTCAAACTGTTCGCCAACAGCAACAACGGCATCGGCATCCGCGCCCCGCTGGAAGGCGACGCGGCGTACATGGGGATGGAGTGCCAGGTGTTGGACGACAGCGGCTCCATGTACACGAACCTGCTGCCCGGCCAGTACCACAGTTCCCTGTACAAGATCGTTCCCGCCAAACGGGGTTCGCTCAAGCCCGTCGGGGAATGGAACAAAGAAGAAATTACGGCTATGGGGCGGCACATCAAAGTGGTCGTCAACGGCAAAGTGACCGTAGACGCGAACCTCAACGATATTACCGACCCCGCCATTCTTGCCGAACATCCGGGGATGCTGCGAGACCGGGGGCACGTCGGCTTTTTGGGGCACGGGCCGAGCGAAGTGCAGTTTCGCAACGTTTTTATTAAAGACATGGGCAAGCCAGAGCGCGACAACACGCCGCCGATGGGATTCACGGCTCTGTTCAATGGCAAGGATTTGAAGGGCTGGAAGGGACTGGTGGCCGATCCGCCGCATCGCGCCCTGATGAAGCCGGAAGAGTTAAAGGCCGCCGAGGAAAAGGCGACAACGGAAGCCTTGAAGCACTGGAAAGCCCTGAACGGCGAAATCGTATACGACGGTAAAAATAACAGCCTTTGCACCGTAAAAGACTATGGCGACTTTGAAATGCTGGTAGACTGGAAGATACCGCCGCGCGGCGACAGCGGCATTTATCTGCGCGGCAGCCCGCAGGTGCAGATTTGGGACCCGGTCAATCATCCCGGCAGGCCGAATGAAGGCTCCGGCGGGCTGTACAACAACATCAAAAATCCGAGCGGGCCGACACACACGGCGGACAATCCCATCGGCGAATGGAACCGCTTCCGCATTTTAATGGTGGGCGACAAAGTGACCGTTTATTTGAACAATCAGCTTGTGGTTCAAAACGTCACGATGGAAAACTACTGGGAGCGCGACAAGCCCATTTATCCTACGGGGCAGATCGAACTCCAGCATCACGGCGACTCGCTTTACTTCAAGAACATCTATATACGTGAGTTGAAGACAGGCGCGAAGCAGCAGCAGTGAGGTTTGCAATGGTAACACCGGACGCGCGTATCGCCCCCGCCGGCGACGTGACCCTGATGTTCACGGATATTGAAGGCTCCACGCGGGGTTGGGCCACTTATGAGGGGCGTTTTCATGCCGCGTTGCTGCGCCACAACGAACTGCTCCGGCAGGCCATCGCCCTGCACGACGGCTATGAAGTAAAGACCATCGGCGACGCCTTTATGGTGGCCTTTGCCACGCCGCTTTCCGCCGCCCTGTGCGCTTTGGAAATCGAACGGCTGATTGAAGCCGAGCCGTTTACGGAAGTGAACGGCCTGCGCGTTCGCATCGGGCTGCATACGGGCGACATACAGCCGAGCGGCGGCGATTACTTCGGCAACCCCGTCAACCGAACCGCCCGCATCGAAGCCGCCGCGCACGGCGGCATGATCTTGATGTCGGAAGACACGGCGGAACGCCTGACAGCCGATTTGCCGGAGGGAGCCGCCCTCATAGATCACGGCTTCCACCGGCTCAAAGATTTGGGCGCTCCGCTCAAACTGTTCGGGCTGACCCATGTGGACCTGCCCGTCCGCGAATACCCTCGAACTCAACACCCTCGTTCCTGAAATGCACAATTTCCCGGCGGAACTGACCAGTTTCGTCGGACGCGAACGCGAAATCAAAGAATTGACCGAGATGCTGGTGGAAGGCAAGCGGCGGCTGATTACCCTCACCGGGCCGGGCGGAACGGGCAAAACGCGGCTGTCGCTGCAAGTGGCGGCGGAGTGTTCGCAGCACTTCAAGAATGGCCTGTGGCTGGTGGAACTGGCGGGCGTGTCGCGGGCGCAGGACGTGCCCGCGGCCGTTGCCATTGCGCTCGGTATCCCCCTGTCCACAGATGGCGATGTGAAAACGCAGGTGTTCGCGCACCTGAAAACCCGCGCGTGCCTGCTGGTTCTGGACAATTTCGAGCAGGTGATAGACGCGGCCCGTTTTGTAAATGATTTAATGAAGCAGTGCGCGAATGTTTCCGTTCTTGTCTCGTCGCGGGAACTGCTGCAAATCGCGGGCGAACAGGACTATCCCTTAGAGCCGCTCGGCCTGCCCCCGGACAGCGTGACCGTAAAAACGTGGCAGCAGTATGCCAGCCTGCGCCTGTTCGTGGAGCGCTGCATGGCCGCGCGTCCCGCGTTCACCGTTACGGAAGACAATTTAGGGGATGTGGTCACGATTTGCCGCCGGGTGGACGGCCTGCCCCTTGCGATGGAACTGACGGCGGCCTTGTCACGGGGCATGACGCCGCAGCAGATCGTGCCCCGCTTGCAGGACAGATTGCGCCTGCTCGCCTCATCGCGCCGGGATCTGGAACCCCGTCAGCGCTCCATACGCGGCGCGATTGACTGGAGCTACGACCTGCTCACGGAAGACGAGCGCGTCCTATTCGCGGAATTGTCCGTGTTCGTGGGCGGGTTCAGTCCCGAAGCAGTGGAAGCCGTGTGCGAAACCCCGATGGCATTTGATCTCATTTTCACGCTGCGGGACAAGTCGCTGGTGAAAAGCGTGGAAGTGGACGGCGAAATGCGCTATTCCATGCTGGAAACCCTGCGGGAATACGCCAAAGAAAAGCGCGAAGCCGAAAACATCAGCCCCGACCTCTGCGCCCGCCACGCCGCATATTATCTGGAACTGGCGCAGGACGGCAGCGCGCAATTGAACGGACCGGAAGCGGCCGCCGCGCAAAAGCGCCTGCAGTTTGACATTGACAACATGCGCGCAGGTATGGATTGGGCGGCGGAACAGGACGATTGCGAACTTGTTTCCGGTTATGGCCGCGCCCTGGCGCGTTTCTTTATTACGCGGGGTTTATACGAAGAAGGAGATCAGCGGCTGGCTACGGCGGAAGAGGCATGCCGTCAGGGCGGCGATCAACAATCTCTGGCGCTTCTTCTGCTGCAGCGCGGACGCATCGCTGATCAGCGGACACATTTAGAAGCGGCCCGCGCGTTTTATCAGGCAAGTTATGACATCAGCAAAGAAATTGGAGATACGAAACGCCTGGTTGCGCCAATGGTGAATTTAGGCAACATCGCGTATGCGCGTAACGATTACCTTCTGGCCGAAAGCACCTGGGAAGAGGGCCTTCGCCTGGCGCGAGAAACACAACAGCCGCGCTATGAAGCCATAATGCTGGCTAGTCTGGGCATCCTTGTCATGGATAGAGGCGATTTTGAAGCTGCGACCCGTTATTACGAGCAGGCTTTGAATATTCACCGCAAGGCCAAAGACAACCGGTTGACGGCTTATGCGCTAATGCACATTGGGGAAGCCTTGCAGGGACAGGAGCGATACGTGGAGGCTATCGCAAACGCGCAGGAAAGCCATAACCTGTTCCTGGAACTTGGATCGCGTATGGAAATCGCCGTTACTGCCATTCACCTGGGACAAAACTTTCTGGAAATCGGCGATCTGCACAACGCGGCGCGGCACATTGATATAGGTTTAGCAACCGCGCGTGAAATCAAGGACACGCGCGTCGAAATGTACGGGTTGATGGCGCAGGGCTGCCTGTTTCTGAAACAAAATGATCCCCGTCAGGCGCTTTCCTGCCTGCGCCAATCGCTGCGCCTTGCGCACCGGATCGAAGACCACAAGCAAACCGTCCAGATTTTGTACCATGCGGGGCTGTGCTTGCAATTGCAGGAGCAGTGGAAAGCGGCGTATCGGATTTTTGCGGTTGCGCTGCGGGAACACCGGGCGCGCAACCTGTGGGGCGGCCACCTGCTTGAACCCGTGATGCAGCAGTTGCGAATCGTGCTGAATGCGGCTGCCGTACAGTCGCTCGAAGAGCAGGCGGAAACCTGCGAGATTGTGTCCCTGCTCGATATATTTGAGCCGAGTTCCCCGTAAAACAACGGTTTTTTCTTTTTTTGCGCTAAAACAAGGAAAACGTCATACTTGGCACGAATTATGCAATCTATTAAGTTGATACATGGCTTCCGCCCTTTTGCGGCACAAACTGTACCCAACCTTCTTCGCGTTCTCAATCCTTTGCCAATGGAGTCTCTGATGAAACCACTGTTTTTGCCGCTGCTCTTATCCGCGCTTGGCCTCGCGCTTTTTGCCGCTCCCTCCCGGGCGCAGACGGGACAGGGAACCGGCCCGCCGCCTTTGGGAACGCCCGTAATGGCGACATTCACGATTCCCGCCAACACCGATCCCGATTCGGTTACGTTTACCTCCACCGGGCAGACGTTTGTCATCACGGATCAGACCAACCCGATTACGGGGCAGTTGTTGACACCCGGCTTCCTCGGTGGCGGCGGCGGTTTGGACATCTTCGCCGCTGTGCCCGGCCCTCCCGGCGGCGCGATTACGACCATACCGATTGTGGAAGTGGATTTCTTCACAACCTACACCGGCCCCATTTCACTGACAAGTCTCTCCGGCTTTTCCGCCTTCGATCCCTGGTTTGCGGAGACGTTGAATCCTCCCGTCGGGCAGGGCTTTCGCTTCTACAAAACGCTGTCCACGCAGGCCAACATCAACACCACCAACCCCGGTTTCGATCCGACTGAGTACGCTTTTTTCACCCTCACGCCCGCTGTGAATGACCCCACCTTTTTGACTTCTTTGTTCACTATCACCGGCTACACGACGGTTCAGAACACGCCGGAACCGGGCACATGCGCCCTGTTTGGGGGGCTTGTCGTTGCCGGGGGAATGGCCTGGCGTCGCCGTCGCCGCGCCACTCTTGCTGTGTAACCTCACCCCAACCCCTCTCCTGGCCGCTCGTTCCTCGCTAGGAGAGGGGTTACTGTTTTCTCACCTGTGTAAACGTTACTGTTCGCCGCGCTTCTTGTGTTCGGCGATGAGGGCTTTTTGCTGAGGCGTCATGGCGCTGTTCATTTCGTCGCCGGGTTTGTCGCCCACCTGTTTGGCCTGGCAGCCGACAAACGAAAACGCGCAAAGCAGGCATAGCAGCAGAAACGAGGCGTTGCGGAATATCAAATTTCTCATGGCTAACTCCAAAATAAAATTGCGGCACAGACGCGACAATGCCATGCAAGAGAATTATACTTGCATGGCATTTGTCACGTTATGGTTTACGGGGTTTCCGTCCATGCGCCGGAATAGAACTCGTGTACGGCCTGCTGACAGGATTCGGTTGCGGACGAAATCGGGTAGCCGCTGACGCCGCCGAGCGCGGCATAGTCGGAAGGCGCGTTGGGATCGTAGCACCATTTCAGCGCGTTGACTTCGCTTGATGGGCGGGCGGTCAGGCCGAAGCCTGCGTACTGACCGGCCTGCATCTTGATGATTTTGGCGTGTCCATCCACAAAGGCGTAGTTCAAATTCGTCATGTGGCGAATGGAGCCGGTGTTTTTGGGGCCATCCGCGCCGCTGATGATGTTGTCCATAGCAATCGAGTAACCGGGCGTATCGTAGGTATCGCCGAACGC
Source organism: uncultured Chthonomonadaceae bacterium (assembly GCA_963835065.1). Lineage (GTDB taxonomy): Bacteria > Armatimonadota > Chthonomonadetes > Chthonomonadales > Chthonomonadaceae > CAWFQB01. The sequence continues at coordinate 180,396 of CAWIEK010000003.1, forward strand.
CACGCAATCCGTCGGCGTGGTAATGGCGGCAATGGAGCGTCCAGGGCGGGAACCGTCGGGCATTTGCAGGGTCAGGCCATAGCCGCTGTCGCTGATCCAGCCGTCGTTGTAGCCGTAGCCTTGCAGCCGAGTGCCGAGGGCGGCAGGATAGTTTTGCGGCTTGGACGCAGCCGAAGCCGCGCTCGCGTTCAGGCTGCGGTCGGGGCAAACCATCAATTGCCAGTTTTTTACGTAAGGCTGGATCAGGTTGAACCAGTAGCCACCCGACACGTATTTGCCAGTCGCATCTTTAATCACGGGCGAGTTCTGAAGCGGCGTGGTTTCGTCGAAGTCCTGCGTGTACATGGCATACGCGAGGCTGGACTGCTTCAGATTGCTCAGGCAGGAAATGGCGCGGGCTTTTTCGCGCGCTTGGGCGAAAACGGGAAATAGAATCGCCGCTAGAATGGCGATGATAGCAATCACGACGAGCAATTCTATAAGCGTGAACGCATGAGCGCGCGTTCGCAATCCGGTACGGGGCATGAAGGTATCTCCTTTGAAAACAAATGAAAACAAAGCGCGACGCCAGGCAAAGCGCAGCGTGTTCGTCACTCTCCTTTATTCTAGTCTATGCCGCATTAAGGACGTGTTAAATTTTCACGGCCATTGTTAAGGGAAGGTACATGAGAAAGAAAGGGTACATTGACAGAACGCGGCAACGACTGTATAATGCGGTCAGGCGTTGGCATCCGCGCCCTTTTCACCACCTTTATTTTAGCGATCATCAGGAGACGCGCAATGGCGATTATGACGGGTTTATCAGGCAACGAAATGTTCTGCCTGCACAAAAAGGGGCTGTCGCCCGGTGATCTGGTCATCGGCAACAGCGTGTACTCGATAGGCTTCATCGGCAGCGTTGGTTCGGGGCTGAAAACCATGACCGGCGGGGAAGTGACGCAGATCACGAGCATCATTCACGACGGGCGGCAGAGTTCGTACAACCGGATGGTGGCGGAAGCGGAGCGGCATGGCGGCATCGGCATCACGGGCGTAAGCAGTGAACTGGTGCAGCAAATGGGAAATGTGGAATTCCTGTCGGTCGGGTCGTGCGTCCATCAGGAAGGGGCGAAATCGGAGCGGCTTGGGTTTTCTTCGAGCGCGGACGGGCAGGAATTGTACTGCCAGATAGATTCCGGCTTTCGGCCAATCAAGTTCGTGTTCGGGAACGTGGCGTACTCCATCGGCATCGGCGGCGGCATCGGCGGCATGTTCAAGAGCCTGCAGCGGGGCGAAGTGCCGCAGTATTCGCAGGTGTTCAATGAAACGCGGCATTTGGCCCTGCTGCGCATCGCGGAAGAAGCGCGTAACGCGGGCGGCAACAGCGTGATCGGGATACAAACATCCATTATTCCGTTCAAGGGGATGCAGGAAATGGTGATGATCGGCACGGCCTCACACCATCCGGCCCTGCCGCCGGAGTACGCGCAGCGCCCCATCACAAGTGACCTGACGAACGAGGAGATGTGGAATCTGGTTCACATGGGCTACATGCCGATCCAACTGGTATTGGGCGTGTCGGTCTATTCGCTCGGCTTTGTGGGCGGGATCACGGCGGCGTTCAAGTCGTTGGGCCGGGGCGAAATCAACGAACTGACGACCCTGATTTACGAGGCGCGGGAAAACGCCATTGCCCGCATCGCCGCCGATGCAACGGCCTGTGGCGCGGATGACGTGGTGGGCATCAAGACCAACGTGTACCAGTTAGGCGGCGGCCTGATCGAGTTCATGGCAATCGGCACGGCAGTGAAGCGCATCCCCGGCCTGACAACCGTTACGGATCAGCTTCCGCCGCAAGCCATCATCCGCGACAAGGACACGTTCGTCAACACGGCGGAAACCGCATTGGGAACCAACCTCAATCAGCAAACCGGCCGCACCTCCGGCGGAACCGGGGATTAGCCGCACATCGGGATGGTGGAAACACTTGCCTGCATCCAAAGCAAAGACAGGCAAGTGTTTCCATTTGTTGACGCTGCTGCTTGCCACAAAGCAGCCGAAGCCGTCCATCATCAGCGTTCCTGTCACTGGCTGGCTGCTGTTTGTCACCGTTCGCTCGCTGCCAAGTCCATCAAAGAGCGGCGTTTCTCCATCCTTCCTGACAAGTTCGTTGCCATACGTGTATGTGGCTGTGGTTGTGCCGCTCTGCTTTTCCAGCAGCACTTGCCCGCCATCGTACAGGAAGTTCGTGGTTGTGCCGCCTGCTGTTCGGCTGGTTCTTCGGCCTGCCGCATCGTAAGTGAAACTCACGACATTGCTGCCCTGCGGGATCATGAAGGCGATTATAAGCTACTTCCATGACTTCCAACATTTGTATCTTCTGGGTGTCTGTCAATCTTTGCCACTCACTCTGAAAAAAGAAGAAAACCTTATAGGGAAATTCATCATTACTATAAAAACGGACGTCATAAATCAATTCCTCTATGCGATTGTAAATATCATCATGGAGCATATCAAAGCCTGATATGTCGCCTTGATTGAAAGCAAAACTTGCTTCTTCAGACAGCCACTCTTGTAGGTAAGTCCATTCGTTTTCGCGTAGCCCATGAGAGATTGCCTCATCAAGGCTTTCTACTTGTTCGTTGTTCATAGTTGCTTCCTTTGTTGAGCTGATGGCTCACTTACTAATGGGCAAACTAAGTAGACCGAAGGCTAAACTTCGTAGAAATTCAATCTCGAAACCTACGAACTTACACCAACGGGTTACTTAGTGAAATCGTCAATGTTTCCCCGGCGTTAAGGATGAGAGTTGATGCAAGGGTGACAATGGCTTTGCCGTCCTGCATGGCGACGGTTGCGGGTATGGTTTTGCTGCCGCGCGTGGCGGTTACTTTTTGAAATGTTCCTTGTAAGGCGAGCGTGTTCAGCTTCAGGACGCCGTGCCGGAGGGTGATTTCGGCTTTCAGGCTTTTGCCCTGCCTGCGCTGCGCGAACGTGCCCCAGCCCTGCGCGGAAGTGAAGGCGGCGCGGAAGTTTTCGGGCTGCCAGCGCGGGGCGAAGGCCAGATGCCCTTTTGGGCCGTGAACTTCAAAGCCACAGGCCGTGATGTAGGAGCCGTAGCTTGCCATGGCGCGGGAATAGTGGTCGCTGCACTCGATTTCGTTGTAGGGGTTGCGGCGCGAAGCGTGGTAGCGGTCGTGAATGGCGCGGGTAACGGCCAAGCCTTCCTGTACCAATCCTTCCGCGATCATGTGGCTGGCCGCCTGATGCTCGAACCCGCTCATGCACTCGTTGAAATAGCCGTACTGCCAGTCCTTCACGTTCCCGAACGCATCCGGCACTTCTTTGGGGTTGGTGGACATAATCAAGCCACCATCGCCCGCAACGGCATACGGACGCCCCGCCGGGTTCCTGCGCCGAAACGCGCCGACATCGGGCGCAAAGTTGTATTTGTACAACGCTTTGAGGGCGCTGACGGTTTTCGTTTTGTCCAGTACGCGCCCCGTCCCCACCTGCCACGCCCAACTTTGCCCGTGTACCTGATCTATGTGGCACGTATCATACGTGCCCAACGTCCGTTCGCGCCCCGGCTCCGGCTTTTGGATGAAATACTCGCCGTTGTACAATTGCGCTTCGATAGCTTGCTGCGTTTGGCGGCATTTTTCCGCGCAGAGGTGGACAAATTCCCCATCGTTCATGTCCGTTGCCATCAGTCTCGCAGGCGCGTAATGCCCCCGCGTACAAGGAACTTATCCACGCGATTTTGCCGAACCACGCCGCATCCAGGGTGTTTTCCTGCGCCCCGTCGAGCAGGCCATCCTTGTTGCTGTCGTGGTTCATCAAGAACTGCATGGCTTTTTTGACATTGGGCCAGATACGGCGCAAAAACGCATCGTCCGCGCTCATCTGGTGTTCGCGCAACGCGCCCAGAATGCGCCCGCACTGTCCGTCCACAGCCGGCCCGGTTCCCTCGCCCCGGTAGTTTATCATGCCGGAATTGGTGTCTAAGGCGACGCCGAAGTCTACGCGCTCGCGCATGTCGCGCTCCAGTTCGGGGAAAATCCTGCCGGGAGCCTGCGCGTAGTGCCAGACGTGGGTACAGGTTCCCTCGCAGCAGCCGATACCCTCCCAACCCCAGAACCGCCCCGTTTGAAACCGGTGCGCCGTACTCGTTGCCAGAATAGACGTGTTGACGAACGTTCGATCCAAAAACCAGTGCGGCAGGGTCGAGTCGTACCACGTTTCATGCCAGAGTTTCGTGGCTTTGCTCAGACGCGGGTACTCTTTGGCGACATAAGCGGCAACGGCGCGGGCATCCGCGAAGCGCTTGCCGTAATGGTTGCCCGAACGCGCGTCGGGAACGGGCAGGCCGCTGTTCGGAAAGTGCCACGCGACGACATACGTGGCCGTTTGCGATTTACCGGGCGCAAGGTCAACCACATGAGTAATGCCGCCAATCAGCCGCCTGTCCAACTCCACGCGCGCAAAGCCGCCGGGAACATGGCTGTCAAAGAGCGTTTCAGGTGTGGTGTTGGCATGGCCGCTGCCGCCGTCCAGCAGGGCTAAGGCCATTGTGCCCCAGTCGCGCGCCTGTTCCAAAGGAACGTCCCGGCGCGGGTTGTTTGTTTGCGCGATGCTGCCGACGCCGATGTTGCCCCATCCGCCGCGTCCATTGTCATAGATTTCGATGAACGCCTGTTTGTTGAGAAACTCGCGCACATCCCACACTTCCGCGCGCATCCGATTGTTATCCTGCCCCGCCGCGCGTCGCGCCGTTTTGCCGTCCACGATCAGGCGCATCCCGACTTCTTCCACATTGCGCCCGCCGCCAATGAAGAACGTCAGGTAATCCCGCTGGATGGTGAAGGATGGACTCGTCAATTTGCCTACCTGACTGTCCTTTTCGCCCACGTCATTACCCGGCGCTGACGCATGGGAGTTGACAACATATTTGCCTGTTCCGCCCACATCGCCCTGATACGCGGGAACCAGAGAGCGCAAGAGTGGCCCCGCTCCGAACGCGGTTCCCTCCACCTTCCACGCTCCCCAATCCGCGCGCTGAAAATCCTCGACGGAAATATCGAGCGGCATATTCAACCCTGTGGGAATGGGAGTGCGCCACAATTGCGAAAACAAAACCGTCGCCCCGGCTTCGGGGTAAATCCCATTGTAGCGCTGTCCGTCAGACGGACGCGCCGAGATGTGGGCACAAGCGTTTTCCAGCCAGCCGCCGATTTCCGCCTTGAGGGGCTTGTCGCTCGTGTTGTGCAGCGTGAATTCGCAAATGGTGGCGGGCAGGGCGGAGTCATCGAAGTGGAGCGGGATGAAGGGGGAGTAGGCTTTGAGCGTGACATGAATGGGGCAGGCCGGGTCGGAGTACGTGACGGTTCCAATCGGATACTCGCCCACAAACGTAATCTCGTCCCAACCGCTTGCGTCCAGACGGCGTACCTTACCATCCACTTTCACCGCGAAACCCTGCTCCAGGGGTGAGTGGGGTTCCGCCGGGGACACGTAATTCGCCCCACTCGGCGCGTCAACGGTAATGTCCTTGCCGTAACCATTGAAGGGCACACTGCGCGGTTCGATGCCCGTTTGATTGGCGTTGAAAATATCCCACAGCCATAATTTGCCGTCGCCGCCCAAGTACAGGGTTCCGCAGCAGAGGCCGCCAACCGGCATCCCGATGTGCCGCAATTCACCCCGCTTTTTGGAGTACACCTGCGAACTGCCCCGCGCCGTCAGCGATTGTACCCATTCAGGACGTAGCTTCTTATCGGGCGGTATCAGCGTCTGGAAGTCGGCGGCATCAAACGGCCCGGCCATTGCGGGCGCATCGGGAAACAGGGCAGCAGTAGCAAGCGTCAGGCCGGACAGGGCAATAAAATCCCGGCGCGGCAGCGTAGGCGCAGTTTTTTCAGGCATAGTGGTTTCTCGTCGGACAGAGAACGTTGGACAGAAAACGTTGAGCAGGAAACTGAAGGAGTATCACTCCCACTCGAGGCGCAGAATACGGTGATTGAGGGTATCGGACACGTAGATTTCGCCGCGCGGGCCGAGGGCGACGCCGGCGGGAGCGCGGAAACTGCCCAATTTTGCCATCGGCGTATCCATCGTGACAAGGGAGTTGCCGTGCATGTCGAAAACGTGCAGGCGGTTCGCGCCGGATTCGGCAAGGTAAAGCCGGCCTTCGTTGTCTACCGCCACTTGATGCGGCGCGTTTAAGCGGCGGATTTCGCCGAGGGCGTGGCCTTTTTGTCCGAAATAGGTGTAGCGGGTCACGTCGTTGGTTGTGGCGTCCGTGATGTAAACGTTTTGGGCGCAGTCGCAGGCAATGGCGATGGGGCGTACAATACCCTGAGTGCGATTTAAGCCGCCGATGTGCTGGCCGCTGTTAATGTTAAAGCGCAGGATTTGCGCGTTGCCCGTGTCCGCGACCCACAAATGCCCTTCCTGATCGAAAACGGCTCCTGAGGGGCTGCGAAAACCGGGCAAAATCCCCCGGTGCTGCCCGTTGAAATGGAAGCACTGGACGCGATTATTGCCCTGTTCGGCCACAAAAAAGAACTGCCCGCCCGGATGCACGGCAACCGCCTGCGGCCCCCACAGTTCCCCCGGCGCGCTGCCCGGACGCCCATAGATTTTCACATCCCCGTTGAGCGCGATACGCTGTACCCGGTGGTTGTTGCTGTCCACGACGTACAATGCGCCGTCCCGGTCTACCGCCAACCCCGTCGGCGCGGCGAACTGCCCCGCTTCCTTGCCGGGTTCCCCGATAACCTCGACGGCTTTGAGGCGCTGCGGTTTCCAGCCGGTTGCGCTCCCGCTCGTAATGGGAGGCGCAATCGGTTCCGCGCCCGGTTTGGGCGCGGTATTGCCGATTTCCAGAAAATCAAAGCGGTCGCTCATAAATGGTCTTTCACGAACACGTACAGGGAAGAACCTAATAGAATCCTATCAGGCTACGCCGGGGTTTCGGTTCCGGGTTCCACGGTGGGCGGCGTAACGGCTTCTGCGTTCCCGGCATTTCCCGCCGAGCCGTCGCCATGCTGCGCCCCGTTGGAAGTTGCAGATGTTGTGCCGTTGCCGTCCTGCCCAGATGTTTTATTGTCTCCGGCTGTTGATGCGCCGTCGCCGTTTGTGTTTGCATTGCTGCCGTTGTGCGCGCTGAGGAGCGGGGCAGGCGGCGTGGGATTAGAAACCACAGAAGTGGCTTCCTCGTCGTCATCGTCGTTCAGTCCCAGTTTGGCAAGGGCAAGCTGTTCGGCAATGTCCTGCATGCTTTCGGCCTGCGCGCTGCTGGCGTCACGGGCGCGGGTCGTTGCCCATTCGCGCAGGTCTTCGATGCGTTCGCGCATGGTCATGGATAAGGGAACCGAGTGCGTTGCTGCGGCCACAATGGACTCGGTTGTCAGGGTTTTGTTTTCATCGAAAGCGTCGTACAGCGCTTCCACAACCGCCGCTTCGATTTCCGCGCCGGAAAAGCCGGGCGTGGCGTCGGCCAGTTTGTCCAAATTAAAATCATCGGGACTGCGCTTGCGTTTGTTCAGATGGATTTTGAAAATCTCCACGCGCTCGACATGGGAAGGCAGGTCAATAAAGAAGATTTCATCGAAGCGGCCTTTGCGCAGCAGTTCCGGCGGCAGGCTGGTCACGTCGTTGGAAGTCGCCACCACGAACGCCGCCGCTTTCTTGTCCTGCATCCACGTCAGAAACGTGCCGAACACCCGACTCGTCGTGCCGCCATCCGAAGAACCGGAGCTTTGCGTACCACTAAAGCCCTTTTCTAATTCATCCAACCAAAGTATACAGTTGTGAACTGTGATTGAGTTAGATAAAAAATTGTGTTCATTTACACAAAGTAAATCAAATACGTACTCCGGCGTTGGCGCTTGTTCAACGCTCTTGACACGACTCCAGCCAATTGGGCTGTTCACAAGCGCCTCAACCTGCATCAGTTCTGCCGTATCTAGTTGCCTTGCTTCCGCCCACTCGCGCAACTCCTGCGTAATCTCACGCAATCGTTGCCGATTGGGATGGGCTGTACCATGCTCGTACAAGTGGAACAAACCAGAACTTGTTGACTGAAACTTCTGCGACCCCATGCCCATAGCCTGCCGAACATGACGCAGTTTGCTGCCAACAGGAATCATGTCGGTGCGGTCTTTGTGTTCTGTTGTCGGCGTTTTTGCCATCCATTCATCCATGCGTTGACGGCGGCACGGATGCTGCGACCCAACTTGTTCAATGAAGCGCCGCACGTTGCGTATGCCTGTAACTTCGATGTTTTCCCACCCCGGATTAGTAGTCGGGAACCCAACGCGCTGCAGAACCGAGCGTATAACCAAGTTGTTGGCAGGAACTTTGCAGGTTATTATTATTTTCGGATTAGCCGCTGTTTTGCTGTTCGAAACATGCCCGTCGCCATCAATGTAGCCGCGCAACCAAGCGTTCAGGAATGTTGCCGGCATGGTCAGCAATTGCGCTTTTACATTGTTCAGGATACGGCACAGCAACGCGCTGTAGACGTAGCTGGTGTAGCAGGGCTTGAAAACGCTTTGCTGGCTTGTGCCTGCTAACTGCGAATTCTTGTTGTCGTAGTCGTTGAGCCGAATTCTTGTTTCCAAACCGAAGATGTTTTTCAGCGAGGCGGAGAACAGACGGTGCAGCGTCATGTCGGTATTGACAAAGCCCACTGCGCCGCGCTTGCCCAAGAAGCCGTCACTGCAAATCAGGCCGAGCAGGTAGCCAATGTCTTCGTTGAGTTCTCCCGGCAGTTGGGTTAGGACGCTGCTGTTCGTGTTGCCTTTACTCTGCGCAAACTCCGTTATGTGATGGAAGCAGGGATACTCCTGCGGGTCGGCCAGTTCGTTGACAGCCACATAATCGTAGGCAAGGCTTCGTAGAGCGGCGAGACGGCGGCTTTGCTGCACGGACGGCAGCGCAAAGAACACTGCGCCGGGCGCGTACAGGCGCGTGTCTTCCGGCAGGAAGTCTATCATGGGCGGCATGTCGGGGCGAGTCGGAATCGTCTGCGGAATGGCGACGTAATCCGTATCGCGCAGGGCGTCCGCGCGTACCCATTCCAGTTCGCCGTCGCGCAGGACGGGAAACTCATGGTTGCTGGTGGCCTGTACGCGGCTGTGCTGCAATTCTACGGTGTACAGGTCGGGCGCTTCGCGGCGGGTGATGGCTTTGACCGGGTTGGGCACAATCTGCCAGTCGTCCGTCATGGACAGCACTTCCAGATGCGTTTCCTGACCGTTGTACAGCGACTCAATCGTCCGTTCGGAACCATCGGCAAGCGTAATCAGGGTATCGCCGGCGACGCAGGGCGCAACCGACTCCGCCGTGCGAATCGCTTTGCGCATGTTTTCTTCGGATTGACCAACAATACCGCCGAATATACGCCCAATATCTAAGCGCAAAAGCGGTAATCGCCATAAAGAACCGATTGCTTTTGCACTCAAGCTCTTGCCGCATCCTTGGACCCCTAGCAAAAGGACGCCGCGCGGGGCGGGCAGGCCGAAATCGCGGGCTTTTTCGGTGAACGCGACGGTGCGCTTTTCCATCCAGTCCTTGAGCAAGTCCAGACCGCCGACGTCGCCGATTTTCTCGTTGAACGGATAGTATTCCAGAATGCCCGACTTGCGGATGATCTGCTCTTTTTCGCTTAAAATCACGTCTACGTCAAACTTGTGCTTTTCAATCAGCGATTTGGCGAACACGTTTTCCGCTTCGTTGGCGGTCAAGCCCTGCGCCGCTTTGAGAACTTGATCCCGCTCCAGTTCCGCGAGGTTAGCGTCAATCTGCGGATTTTCCTTGACCGCCTGCACGACGCGCTCCAAAATCACGTCCAGATCGTCGTGGTCGGGCAGGCCGTAATCCACAACCGCGATGTCTTTTTCTAGTTCACTGGGCAGTTTCAGCACGGGCGCGAGAATGACGAGGGTTTTGTAACTTGTTTTCAGGGCGGCGGTCAGGTCGCGCAATCGCCGGATTACGGTCACGTCGCTCATGAAGGCGTGGTAATCCTTCAGCACGAAAAGCGCCTGTTCGCGGGAGTCGATCACGGCGTCCAGCGCGGCCATCGGGTCGCGGGTGGCGTTGTCGCGGTGGGCGGGGTTTTGCACCATGCCCTGCGTGACCGTCCAGAAGAAAATCTTTTTGCCGCGTTCGCGGGCGATTTCGCGCAGGGCGTCTTCTACGCGCTGCTCTTCCCACGAGACGATATAAATAATCGGGTAACGCGCCCGAATGAGGGTTTCCAGTTCTTTGTCAACCGAGGATGATGCCAACGCGAAATTCCTCCACCCCGCAGCGAACCGCCAAAACGGATACGAAACCGAAGTTCAGCCGATGCCAACGGATAAGCGCACATACAGTGAAAACTAAGATGGAACCAAATTCCAGCCGAAAAGGGAGCGCCACAGCAGCAACAGCGAAATTGGCAGATATATGTATTATACAGGGAATAGCGGCACATCGTCAACGAACTGTGAAGGGATTCACAAAACAGTAGGGGGGCAGTGCGCAATCATGGCATTTTGGGCTAGCGCGCTGCCTTTATTAAGGCAAGCGCGCTGTTAAAAAACGGAAACTATAATTGAGGGGATGGTTGATAGTTGATACAGGCTTTTCGCAAAGAAATGCCTGCTGGAAGAAACTCTTTCCAGCAGGCGTTCGCGGCGCATTTCCGTATGGAGGCGTTCACGCCTTTACTCTGTGGAGGGGGGCGTTCCGTTCAGAAAAGTCATGGGAAAGAGCGCCGATTTGCCGTTGAGTAAGACGCCTCCCGTCAGAGTCTGGCCTTGTGCCGGGAGATATTTTTGAATACCGTTGAGCGAGGCCCATGTCGAAATGTATATCGGTAGGTAGCGGCTCTCATAGGGCGCGAGGCTGAAGGGCCAGGAATACGTGAAGACCTGGAGATTTAATCCCTGGACATGAAATGACCCGGTGAACTGTAGGCCGCTGACAGTGGAACCGCTCGTGTTGCGCGCCTGAACCTGTATCATCGTGCCAAAGGACTGGCCCACCAGGAAGAAAGGTCCCTGAGGGCTATGCTGCGGGTCCAGCCAACTGCCGACGGTGATGCACGCTGGAGCCGGCCCCGATTTACGCTACTTTTGCGGGGCGCTTGTCCACGCGCCTGCCTTGTCCTTGCGGAACGCGGCCCAGCCGGGTTTGAGGTCGGTGAGGATGCTGTGCAGGGTGTCGTCGCGCTTGACCATTTCTTCCAGACTGGCGGTTGTCAAATCCGAAACGCCGGGAACCTGGGCGTCGAGGAATTGCCAGCCGTTGTCTTTGGCGTCATGGAAGATAAACAGGATCGGCTTGCCGCCCAAAACGTTCTTGGTGGTGACAACCGGCAGCGTCCGCGCTTCCTTGTACGGCCAATCCGCCGCCGCTGTCGGCACCACTGCGGGCGCAGGGTCGGGCTTGTGCAGCAGCCGAGGGATAATGAAAAAGGACAGGATGCTGTACCCGATAAACAAGTAGAGAAGGTTTTTATTTTTCATGGTATCCTTATTTTACCATACAAGTCCAGAAAGCCACTGCGTTTATACAGGGTGGAGGAATGGACTTTCTGCGAATACATCCGGCAGTCAAAGTGAAATATGACCGTATCCTCTCCGCAGCCAAACCACATCAGCCACATCAACCTTGCCCAACATCAGGATGCGCTTCAGTGGCGTTCGCGGCTCCACATAGCGCATGGCGTCGGCTGGCTGGCGGATTATGAGATATACGCGACGATGCAGGCGGCTTTGCGCGAGTTGTTTGCCGCGCAGGAATTTCCTGACGAGGTGACGGAAGCCGAATTGCGTTACGAGCGGGATGAATTGGGCAAGCCGTATGTGACGTGGCGCGGGGCCGTGGGGGCGTGGGCGGAAGCGCGGGGAGTGGAGGCGCGGCATCTGCACGTTTCCAACACGCATGACGGCGGGGCGCATATCGTCCTTGCCGCGTACCATGCCGATCTGATAGGCGTGGGCATAGACGCCGTGTACCTGCCCCGCTTGACGCAGCCGGGCAAGGATGGGGCGTATCTGCATCGTTTCGCCGCCCGGTTTATGTCGGAAACGGAACGGGCGGCGTTTGAACAGGCAAGCGCAGGCGAAGATTTGGAAGCCTTGCGCCTGCGCGTCGCCGCCCACTTTTCGCTGATGGAAGCCGGGTCCAAAGCGCTGGGAACCGGCCTGAAAATCGGCGTCGGCATGGGCCGCGAAACCTCCCTGCCCAAGCAAAGCATCGGCGTACAAACAGTGGAACCGAATGTGCAAATGCTGTTCGACGCGGAAGCGCAGGCGCGTATGAATCATTTGGGCGCAAGGCGCGCGGAAGCCCATTGGAGCGCGGACGATACATTTCTTATCAGCGTCGTGTTTTTGTGGAGGTGGTAGACGGCAGATAACCCAACTTGTGTCGGCAGCCGTCATGCTTAATCATCGAAATCATGAAAAATCATGGTTCAAACGATCTTTGTGCCCCGTTTCACAAACTTGAACCCGTAACGCCGCTTTGTTCGTATTGGAATTTGGTTTCACCATCAAATGACAAATTAACAGGAGCCGAAACGCCATGACCGATACTCTTTATGCCGCGCCCGAAACGGGTCTTGCCAACCGGGAAGAAGCGCCCAATACGTTCCCGCCTGCTTCCGATGTTCCCCCTGACGCGCTATTATCCCCGTCTATGGGAAGTGGCGACGCGCAGAACGGGCAGGACGGGCAGGGAATAGCCCTGCGCATCGCCAACATTATCGCGCAGCGCAAGCCGTACCGGGAGCGCGTACAGCGGCTGCAAGTACAGTTGAACATGCTGGACGGCGCGCTGCGCAATCTGCGCGACTGGATTCCCAACTTGCAAAACGAGGAATCGTATGCCCGCATTTCCGCGCTTCCGTTGGACAGCCTGATCAAGCGCATCGGGCAGCAACAGGAAGTTTTAGAAACCCTGCGCGCCCGCTTTCAGCGCGAAACGCTCAATATCGCCGTTGTCGGGATCGCGCGCATGGGCAAAAGCCGCTTATTGCGCAGCCTGTCGGGACTCAGCCCGGACGTGATTCCCGACCGGGGCGGCGACCCCTGCACGGGCGTTCGCAGCGCCATTTTCGATCAGCCCGGCAGTGACACGTATGCCGAAATCGAATACCACACGTCCCAATCCCTGCTCGAAATCCTGTGGGCGTACTGGGACAAGATCAAATTGCCGCTGGCCCGCCCGTACAATCTCGACGCCTTTTTCAGCATTGCTTTACCCGAAGAAGCGCCCCCCTCCGAACACGCGGCGGAGCATCAGGAACTGCTTAACGAACTGCGCAAGTACCAGCGTATCCGCCCCCTGATAAACCATTTGGGAACCACGCAGACGGTGCGCCGCGAAGACATTGCCCGACTGGTCACGCAGCCCGCCAATGAAACGAATGACCCGGAAGCGTACACGTATCTGCTCGTAAAAGAAGCGACCATTTACACCCATTTCCCGTATGACAACGTGAGCAAGATCGGCCTGATTGACCTGCCGGGATTGGGCGAAGCGACATTGGGCGGGCCGGAGCGCGTCACCAACACCCTGCGCCTGAGCGCGGACGTAGCCCTGTTCGTGCGCCGTCCGACCGCAACCGATTTCGCCAACAAAGACGAGCATTTCAAACTGTACGACGCCTGCGCCCAGGCCCTGACGCACTATCTTACGCTTGACCGTTGGGCGTTTCTCGTGCTGAACTGCGACCACACGACCGGCCCCGACGCGCTGGAAAAATGCGAGTCCATTCAGCGCAGCATCAACAAGCCCACGTCGCGCATGAAATTCTTCGGGCAGGCCATTTGCGATTGTTCCGATCAGGAGCAGGTGGAAGAACTGGTGCTGAAACCCCTGCTGAACACCATTTCGGAAAAAATCGGCGAACTGGATCGGGATTTCGTCCGCGCCTTTGCCCGCGACATTCGGCAATTGCAATTGGATGTGTCGAGCGCGCTGCACACCGCCCGTATCGAATTGGGAAGCAGCGACGATCTGGAAGACCAACTGTTGCGCGACAACTTCGATACGCTTTGGGACAACCTGAAAGCCGGGCTGTACGATCTGGTCAACGAACTGGAAATCGCGGGGGATGAGCCGGACGCGCAGTTCAGCGAACTGGTCAACAAAACCATCGCCGAGTTTGAAAGCGCCCCCAACCTGCCCAAAGTGGAGGATTTGGCGTTTCGGATGCGGGCGGACGGCGGCTATGGCGGCCCGTATGACGAATACCGGCATACGATGCGCGCCGCGCTTTCCCAACGCCTGCGCAAACTGGACGGCGGCCTGATAAACTCGCTGGACGATGTGAAAAAGCGCGTGGCGGAAGTGTTTTTGGACGAGGGCGGACTGGGACGACTGGCCGGAAGCGAAGCCACGCTGACGCGCCTGATAGACGCTATTCCCCCTGAGCATCACCGCCTTCGCGCCGAGTTTCAGGAATTACAGGAGTTTGAAATGTCGGCGCGGGGTATGTTGGGCTACATGCTGCGCACCAAATTGAACAAGCTGGAACCCCTGCGGACGGGGATGCCCAAGCCGGAAGAGCAGGACGCCGCCCGCATGGCCGCCGACCTGAAGAAACTCGTGGATGAAACGGTACAAAGCATCAAGGACGCGCTGGAAGAAGAAGAATTCCGCAAGCCGAGCCAGTGCGCGTATGCCATTGTTGCCGACTTCCGCGATGCCGTGATTTTCGGCGACCGGATGAAGGGCGAGTGGTTTAGTTTCTACAAGCGCGAAGACATCCGCCTGCAAGTGTGGCCCGACGTGTTCAGCAACCTCATAGACGTGCGCCAGCGCCGCGAAGAATGGCTGGAGCGCGTCCTCGCGGCGGAACGCGCCAATGTGCCGGAACTGATGACGTTCGCTGTTTAGGCATTAGGCATTAGGCATTAGGCAGCTCATTGTCGGCTGAAACGTATCGTGTCTTTAGACGACGGTATTCTGCTGAAACTGCTAATGCCTTAATGCCTAATGCCTCTCCTCCTACCCTACCAACGGCCTGACCACCTTGCCGTACACGTCCGTCAGGCGGAAGTCGCGGCCCTGATAGCGGTAGGTCAGGCGCGTGTGGTCAATGCCTAACTGGTTCATAATCGTAGCCTGTAGGTCGTGGATGTGGACAGGGTTGGATGCGACGTTGTAGCAGTAATCGTCCGTTTCGCCATACGTCGTGCCGCCTTTGAAGCCGCCGCCCGCCACCCACATGCTGTAGCACGAACCCAGATGGTCGCGCCCATGTCCGTTCGGGTTGTTTACGTCGCCCTGCACAAAAACCGTGCGCCCGAATTCCCCGCCCCACAAGACAATGGTATCTTCCAATAATCCACGCTGCTTCAAGTCCATGACCAGCGCGGCGGACGGCTGATCGGTATCGCGGCACTGCACTTCCAATTGCGTACTCAAGTTGCTGTGCTGATCCCAGCCGGAGTGCATGATCTGCACGAAGCGGACGCCGCGTTCAATCAAGCGGCGGGCGAGCAGGCAGTTGCGGGCATAGGAGCCGCTGCGCTGCACGTCCGGGCCGTACAAATCGAGTACCGCTTTCGGCTCGTGGGAAATATCAAGCAGTTCGGGAACGCTGGTCTGCATTTTGTACGCCATTTCGTACTGCGTAATGCGGGTTTCGATTTCCGGGTCGTTGTACTCGGCGAGTCGCTTTTTGTTCAATTCCGCAATGTCGTCCAGTGCGCCCCGGCGCAGATCGCGCGGCATACCGTCAGGATCGGCAAGGTACAAAACCGGATCGCCTTCGCCCCGAAACCGCACCCCCTGATACTTGGACGGCAAAAACCCGCTGCCCCAATAATAATCATAAAACAACTGCCCGCACGTCTTGCCCCTGTCCGTAGACGTCATCACGCAAAAGGACGGCAGATCATTGGCAAGGCTGCCCAATCCATACGTCGCCCACGCGCCCATGCTGGGCCGTCCGGGTATCTGGCTGCCCGTCATAAAGAACGTCACACCCGGCGCGTGGTTGACGGCTTCCGTGTGCATGGACTTTACCAAACAAATATCGTCCGCAATGGAGCCGATGTGCGGCAGCATTTCCGAAAGCCACAGCCCGCTTTTGCCGTACTGCTTGAACGGCTTGATAGGCGGCAAAACGGGATGCGCGGTCTGCCCCGCCGTCATGGTAGACAATCGCGCCCCGGCCCGAATGGAATCGGGAACCTGCTGGCCGCGCTTATCAAACAAATCGGGCTTGTAATCGAACAAATCCACATGCGAAGGCGCTCCGCCCTGCCACAGCACGATGACGCGCTTGGCTTTGGCGGCGAAATGAGGCAGTCCGGGCAGGGACGGCAGATTTCCGGTTGAGGGTTGTGTCCTTCCCTGCGGGTGGACGCCCGGGTTGAGGGCTGAGGGGGAAATGCCGTTTTTGCCGTCAACGGGCGCGGCGAGGCCGTCTTGCTGCAGCAGGGCGGACAGAGCGGCGACGCCGATGCCGCTTGCGGCGCGTCCGAAGAACTGGCGGCGGGAAACATGCAGCGCGTTTTCAAACTCAGGGTTCATCGTTTTTCATCCTGACGGCATGAAAATCTCTCCCCTTTTCCCAACGTTGAGAAAAGGGGAGAGGAATGAGGGGTCTTTAGCCACCCTGTACACCGGGCGGGAAGCCGGGCTGCGTGGGCGGGGGCGGCGGGGTCATGTAGCTGGCGACCTGCGCCTTTTTCTCCATCAGGTTTTGCATGAACGTTTGGAGCAGCAGCGGGTTCTGGCTCTGGTAGCGCTGGTTGAAAGCGGCCAACGCATCCTGCCGCTCCTGGGGCGTCAGGTCTTTGCCCTCTTTTTCCACCTTGATGAGATGGTAGCCGAACTTCGTCTTGATGGGACCGATGATTTCGCCGGGTTTAGCGGTAAACGCCGCCTTGTCGAACTCTTTGAGCATCGAGCCGCGCAAAAACACGCCTAGATCGCCGCCCGAAACCTTGGAACCCGTATCGTCGCTGTTTTCCTGCGCCGCCGCCTCGAACGTCTTTTTGCCGGATTTGATGTCGGCGGCGATTTTGTTGATTTTGGTCAGCGCGGCGGCATCGGAGGCTTTCAATTCAGCGGGAGTGGCATTTTGATCCTGGGTGGTCGCCGCCAGAATATGCCGCGCGCGCAGATAATCGCCGGTTTGAGGGGCATGGCCGACAGTTTTTTCCGTGTTCTGCTGCAATTCTTTTTGCAGCGAAGCGTCCTTTTCCATCAGCTTCGTCATTTCCAATTGGGGGCGCAGACGCTCCACCAAAAGGGTTCTAGACTGCTTTTGTGACGCCAGAAATTCATCATCGCTCTGCTTGGCCGGGATTTTCCCCGCCGCACGCAGTTCGGCAATGCGCTTGCTGATGAACTCGTTCACCTGCGCATCCGTCACGACAACGTTTTCTTTCGCCGCCGTTTGTACAATGGCCTGTTCGCGCAGCATCACTTGCAATTCCTGATACAGCAGCGCATTGGGCTTATCGCGCATGGTTGTCATAACCTGCTCGGCGGTAACAGTTGCCGTCGGCTGTGGCTTGTCGCCAAACAATTGATCCGCAACAGTTGCGCCCGCAGCCTGCGCCGCAAGCGCTTTGAAGGCGTCAGGATTGTCCGCGCGCAGGCGATTGGCAACATCCGCAAACAAAATGTTCTTGCCGTTCACGCTGCCGACGATGTTCGGGTCAGAAGGTTTGGGCGGCGCTGCGGGCGCGGCAATCTGTGGCGCGTTGGGCTTTACAACGGGCGCGGTTTGTGGCGCATTCGCCGGTTTTTTCGGGGCGGCCTTGTCCTGCGCCTGCGAAGGGGCTAAGGCCGCTGTCCAGAGCGCTGCCGCCAAAGCGGTGGGCAGAGCGTATCGGTGCATGGAAAACTCCTTCGGAGTAGGGTGTCGGGTGTCGGGTGTCGGGTATAGGAAAAGCCTTGTGCAACTCGCGCATTGTCCTACACCCGACACCCTACCCCCGACACCCTATCCCATAGCGTGTAAACAGCAATTGCTGTAAGGTTTCAATCGAGCGCGCGGCGAATTTTTGAGCCTGAGCGGTTTGCTGCGGGCTGACGTCGGGCGCGTGATGGTCGGTGAGCGTGGGAAGTTGGGCGCGATGCGCGTAATCTGGCCGGAACCGCGTCGGGAAGATCAAGGCCGGCAAGCGTGGAAACGGCAAGCGTCCACATGCGCGGCACGGTTGTTAGATTATAGCCGCCCCCGCCGACGGCCACAATGGGTTTGCCTAACGCCTGCACGTCCTGAATGGCTTGCAGCCAGCCTTGCGCGGTCAGGCAGACATGGGCGAGTGGGTCGAACTCGTGTGTGTCCGTGCCCATTTGCAGCAGAATGGCATCGGGGTTGAACGCTTTCAAAATCGGCAGCGCGGCAGTCCGCCACGCATGAAGCCAGATTTCATCGGTCGTGTAAGGCGCAAACGGCAGGTTCACGCTATAGCCTTCGCCCGCGCCCGTTCCGATTTCGTCCGTGTCCCCTGTGCCGGGAAACAAAAATCGCCCGCTTTCGTGCAGCGACACGGTTAATACGGAAGGGTCATCGTAGAAAAGTTCCTGTACGCCGTCGCCGTGATGCACGTCAATGTCCACATAAGCGACGCGGGCATATTTTTGGCGCAGACGCCGCAAACCCATCGCGCAGTCATTGAGAACGCAAAACCCGGCGGCTTTGGCGTAGTGCGCGTGGTGCAGGCCGCCCGACATATTAAACGCGACTTGCCCGCCACCCGCGCCATCCATAACCGCCTGCGCCGCGTCTACGGATCCGCCCGAATACAGCAGCGACACGTCATAGATATGCGGGAAAATGGGATTATCGCCCGTGCCGAAGCCGAATTTGCGAACGTTCTTCACGTCCTCGCCCCGATCCAAAGCGCTGAGAACTTCCAGATAATCCCGGCTGTGCGTAAGCGCCGCTTCCTCCCAACTGGCCGCCTGTGGCGCGACGACTTCCAGCCCGTTCTGGAACGCGCCGTAGCTGTCCAGCAGGTCATAAGTCATGCGCAGACGTTCCGGCTTCAGCGGATGCTGCGGCCCCATGTCATACCCCAACAGGGCGTCCGAATAGAAAAAAAGTGGTCGGCTCATGAAATTATTGTACCAGCAAAACCCGGCGGATGCAGCGACAAAATGGGTGTTGTGTGTTGGGTATTAGGTATTGGGATTTTGTCTTCTGTCCTCTTTTTATCCCTTGCGTGGTAAATTCGGGAACTTCCTGCGCGAACGCACCGTCCATACGGCAACTGTTCACTGCGCTGTTGTAAAGCAGTTCAGGGGAACAAACTTACCGTTTTTCAGTAACTTGCAGTCGCCGCGCGGTGCGGCTTTTCTAAACACAATCGGGATCGTCTAAACCTGCTGATGATTGCATCTGTTGGGTTATACGCTCCGAAACTCAAACCAAATAGAGTTGACTATCGCGTTTCGCGTCTCTTGATGGATGTGAACACGCTGGGAGAACCAAGATGTTATTCTGGATAATTGTTGGTATCATTGCGGGCGCATTGGCGAAAGCCGTTGTTCCGGGCGAAGGCCCCGGCGGTATTCTCGGCGATTTGATTGTCGGCATTGTGGGCGCAATGATCGGTGGCTTTGTCGCCGGTACACTTGGCTTGGCCGCGTATGGCTTCATCGGCACAACCCTTGTCGCCTTTGTCGGAGCCATCATCCTGCTGTTCCTGTTGCGCGCTTTCTCCACGCGCCGCTCGACGTTCTAACGCGCCTACATTTCGAGGCTTCAACCAAGCGGCTGAAGCCGATATAAAAGCATGAAAATACTCCTCCTGTCTCAAGATGAGACAGGAGGAGTATTTTCATGCGTCAAACGTAAAAATGTGGTGACGCGCTAAAGTTGAACACTTGTTGTGCCGAATATGTAGCTGCCATCGGAATACTCTGCTGTAACTTCATACCGGCACAATCCTATAGCGGCATAAATCCATAACGACAACTGCATACCGTTCAAAATTAAATAGCGAATCAGGCTGAAAAACCGAATACCGTTTTCCACTTCTGCCCGATGTTTGACAAGGCCGGAACGCAATAGCGTTCCGGCCTTGTTGCGTAGGAAAGTTTCAGGTGTCAGGTGTCAGGATAAACTGCTGTTTCGCGCTTACTATTGCGCTATATCAGTATCATCCTGACACCTGACACCTGAAACCTGAAACCTTCCTTACGCATACCGTATCAGCGAGTTGATCTCATACGCGCCCAGCACTTTGCGGCCTTCCAAAAAGTCGAGTTCCGCGAGGAAGCCGCAGCCCGCCACCTTACCGCCGACGCGCTCGATCAGGCGACAGGCCGCCGCCGCCGTGCCGCCCGTTGCCAGCAGGTCGTCAATTACGAGGACGCGCTGACCGAACTTGACCGCATCCGCGTGCATTTCCACTGTGTTTGTGCCGTATTCCAGCGCGTATTCTTCCGTCACGCGCTCGCCGGGCAGCTTGCCCAGTTTGCGCAGGGGAATAAACCCGACATTCAGCGCCAGCGCAAGCGGCGCTCCAAAAATAAAGCCCCGCGCTTCAATGCCCAACACCAAATCCGGGTTCAGCCCTTTGGCCCATTCCGCCATGACTTCCACCACTTGCTTCAGCGCAGCCGGGTCCTGCACGACGGGAGTGATGTCTTTGAAAACAATGCCGGGAATCGGGAAATCCGGCACATCGCGAACCAGGCTTTCGGCCAGCAGTTTGTCCATTGGGTACTCCTTGTGATTAGGCATTCGGCATTAGGCACCAGGCATTGGGAGGCCCGATTGGAACCGAAACTGTGATAAACCGCTTGAATTCCGAAGCGAAGCACTCTAATGCCTGATGCCTAATGCCGAATGCCTGCCAGTTCTTTATCGGCAATTCGGCTGGTTTCCGTCACAGCTTTTTGGGGCTGCGCTTCCAGCAGAGTGGTTTCATACGGGGGTTCGATAATGCCCCGTTCCGTGATGAAGGCGGTTACGAGTTCGCCCGGCGTCACGTCGAAGGAGGGGTTCAGCACCGCAACGCCTTCGGGCGCAACCCGGATTCCTTCGATATGCGTGACTTCCACGCTTTCGCGGTCTTCGATGGGAATTTGCAGGCCGGACGCGAGCTTCATATCAATGGTGGAAAACGGCGCGGCCACATAAAAAGGGATGTTGTGGTGTTTGGCAAGCACGGCCAGGCTGTACGTGCCGATTTTGTTGGCCGTGTCGCCATTGGATGCGATACGATCCGCGCCCACAATCACGCAGTCTACTTTGCCCTGCCGCATCAGCGCCCCCGCCATATTGTCGGCAATCACGGTCACAGGAATGTTGTCGCGGTGCAGTTCCCACGCGGTCAGCTTCATGCCCTGCAAGCGGGGGCGCGTTTCATCCGCATACACATGGATGCGCTTGCCCTCTTCCACCGCCGCGCGAATCACGCCCAATGCTGTGCCATAGCCAACCGTCGCCAATGCGCCCGCGTTACAGTGCGTCAAAACGTTGCCCTGCGCGGGCATCAAATCGGCTCCGAACTTGCCCATGCGCCGGTTCGCGGCAATGTCCTCGTCCAGCATCATCCGCGCTTCCGATAGAAGCGCGTCTTTAATATCTACGGGATTGCCGTCCGTATTCGCGGCCACGTCCAGCATCCGGTCAATGGCCCAAAACAGGTTTACGGCTGTCGGGCGGGCGGCGCGGAACGTGTCGGCAATCCCTGTAATGCGCTTGAGGAACGACTCGCGGCTGTCAGCGATAATTCCCCGCGCGCCCAATGCAATACCCAACGCCGCCGCGCAGCCAATCGCAGGAGCGCCGCGCACGATCATTGTGCGTATCGCTTCCGCCACTTCGCGCCAGTCGGCCATATCCACGTACTGCAATTTTTCCGGCAGCGCGGTCTGGTCAATCAGGCGCACCTTGCCGCTCTGCCATGCCACCGTTTGCAACTCTTTGTTCTGCGCCCCTAGCTGCATGTTTCTCTCCAAAGTAGTCAGTAGCGAGTAGTCAGTAGTCAGTAAAAACTCGCTACTGATAGCCGTATTACAACCTGCAAGGCTGAGAAACCGGTGTTCTACTGACTACTGACTACTCGCTACTGACTACTATATCACTACTTTCGCCTGCTCCAGCGCATGATGGCACGGGCTGTCGAGATCGAGGGGGATGCGGCGTATCAAGTCCAGCACCACGCTTTTGATGCGGGAAGCGTTCTTCTGAAAGACGGCGTAGACTTCGCCCGCCTGCACCGGAGCCACATCGCCTTCCAAACCGCTGTCATAATCCGTAATCAGGGAGATGTTGACGACCGCGATGTTTTGTTCCAGCGCGAGGTACGCTTCCGGGTACTGCGTCATGCCGATCACTTCCCAGCCTGCCGCCGTAAACCACCGGCTTTCCGCTTTGGTGGAAAAGCGCGGCCCGCCGATGACCACCAATGTTCCCCGCTCATGCACCGTGATGCCATGCTCTTTAATCACGTCAATGGCGAGTTGGCGTAAATGCGGACAATACGGGTCGGCGCTGCTGACGTGGTACACATCCGGGCCGTCGTAAAAGGTATCTTTGCGCCCGCGCGTCCGGTCTACGTATTGGTCGCACACGACAAAGTGTTCCGGTTTAACGTGGCGCTGCAAACTGCCTGCCGCGCACGGGCTGATGAGAAACTTTACGCCCAAATGCTTCATTGCCCACACATTGGCGCGGTAATTGATGTTGTGCGGCGGAATGGTATGATGGCGTCCATGCCGGGGCAAAAAGGCGATCCGCTTGCCGTCCAGTTCCGCCAGAAACACGCTGTCGCTCGGCGGTCCATAAGGCGTTTCGATCTGCGCTTCGCGCACGTTATCCAGCAGGGAGTAAAACCCGCTGCCGCCAAACACGCCGATGTCTGCGGCAGGCGGCGGCATTGCTTCATCATTCGACATATTCACCTGAAAATCCCAGTGTTAAATTTTGGACACCGAACCATTTTACCTTGATTCGCGCAAGTCTGCGTTGTCATTTGTGCGGGTGTGAAGACACTTGGAAATTGGCGCATTGTGGCGACGGGTTGAACCCGGCATTTTATATGCCGGATGCAGACGCGGTAATCAACTGCGCATGCTCTTCCACGACAACAGTATCTTCATCAAGCGCGGCATCCAAAGAGACTTCTTCGGATTCCGTGTCTTGTGTTGGTTCCGGGGGGAACAGGCGGGGCAGGTTTTCCAGCGCGTTGAAGGCGGCGGCTTGTTCGGCTTCCTTCTTGCTTTTGCCCTGCCCGCTGCCGATGATGGTTTCCCCAACGATGGCCTGCGCCACAAACGTTTTGTCGTGTTCGTGGCCGAGTTCGTCTACGGTGCGGTAAACGGGCGTGAGCCGCAATTGCGCCTGCGTGTGTTCCTGCAAAGAGGATTTGTAGTCGCGGCGGTGCTGATCGGCGGCGACTTCCTCAATAGCGGGCTGCAGGGCTTTGCGCACCACGCGCCGCGCCGCCACAATGCCGCAGTCCAGATAAATCGCCGCCACAACCGCCTCGAACGCATCCGACAAAATGGAACGGCGGCGACGCCCGCCCGAAGCCGCTTCACTGGCGCTCATCACCATGAACTCTTCCAGTCCCAATACCTGCGCGGCATCGGCAAGGGCGGACTCGCTGACGATGTACGCTTTGGATTTGGCAAGGTCGCCCTCGCTGTAATCCGGGAAAATCCGAAACAGGTTTTCGCAAATCACCACGCCCACGACGGAATCGCCTAAAAATTCCAGCCGCTCGTTGCTGTCGAAGGCATTATCGCCGGCAGCCGAGCGGTGCGTCAGGGCGCGGCGCAGGCGCGTGAAATCCTTGAATTCAACGCCAAGACGCTCCTGCAGTCGTATTAAATCCTGTTCGTCCGTAGCCATAAGTGAGAAGGAATCGGAAGCTAAACCAGGCCAAGATAAATTCTAACGTGGATTGAACGCGGCCCATGTCAGCAGCGCGAGTAAGACAATCTTAAAAGGAAACAACACAACCCCGATGCGTTTCCAGCGATCCTGCGAATGTTGAAACGCGGTTTCGTTCCCGTCTGCCTGTTTCTGCCAGGCGAGAAAATAGCCCTGCATACCCAACGCCAGTGACAGCAGCACGCCGCCGTAAGGAATGAGCAGATAAAGCGGGCCGGAAAACGCCAGCAGGGACGCCACATCCAGACATAATACAATCAGCGCCCAACCCCAAATCCGGCGCGCAAGCAGCCACCACAGCGAGGCTCCGAACGCGCCCCAATTCCAGCGCAATGTGGCAAGGTCAGGCGGAAGCGGGCGGTCAGGAACAGCATAAAGCGCGTTCATTGCCGAAGGGTACAGCATCCCGATAGGCAAAAACGTCGCGCCCGTCGGGTCGCCGGGATTGGCAATCAGGCCGGGCGGCGTACCACACGTCCGACATGCGCGGCGCAGGGAAGTAATCGCGCCGCACACGCAGCACAATACATCTATATCCGGCGGGCGGACGCGCGACGACGACTTGCCCCGCGCGTTTTTTACGACAGGAACGGACGCGGCCTGCATTGCGGATGGCGGCATTTTGCCTGCATTGACTGACGGCGGCTGAAACGGAATAGCCGAAGACGCCGCTGCCAGCGTTCGCCCGCAACGTTCGCATACAGCCGCGCCCGCTCCATTTATATGCCCGCATTGGGGACACATCATCACCGCTCAAACTCCCGTCCCGAATTTCCGCCAAACACATGCGATATTGAGATTAGTGTACCCGCTACGCGCCCTTTTCGTTCCATTCCAAATTTCGCGCGTTCCATTTTCGCGCATTAGAAGAGAAAATGAAAAAGCGCGCCCGATATTCCATTGACAACACTACGCGACAATGCCATACTTCCCTGACAATGCCGTCCCTGCTCCAACGCTGCCCCGGCGTTCGGGCTATCCTTGCGCCCATCTTCTTCCCCCCACGAGGACACCGCTATGTCAAAAGGCCGTTTGCCGCGTTTGCTGTTCCCGCTCGTTGTTGTTTGCGCGCTTGCTATCATCGGACGGAACGTGTACCGGCGCTATCTCGATGCCGCGCTTCTCACCGCCGTTGAAACCAAAAATGTGCCCGCCGTTCGCGCCCTGCTTGCCAGAGGCGCAAATCCCAACACGAGGAAACCACATGAAACCGAATTAGGCGAGGATATTCCCCTGCTGTATGTGGCGTGTGGAATTACGGGGAGCGCCGCCAATTCAGCCGCCAAAGCTGACGAACCTTCAGAAAAAGTGATAATGGAACAAGACCGTTTCGGTGACAAAGTTGGTAGAATGTAAGCGCCAACCCACATGCTCACCGAGGTCAACCATGAAACAGCCTTGTACGAATTATGATACCCTGTCAGCGCGTTTGCGTCTACGTGTGCCTGACGCCAGTGTGCCCCAACTCCACAATCTGGCGCTGTTCATCTCTGGCTTGGTGCTTGCCGGCCATGTCCATGTGCCCAAAATCGCGTTGTTCTTGCCTATTGCCGGTAACGCGCCCAACGCCTTGCAGCGCCTGGAACGCTTTCTCAAGAACAAGGCGAGTGCGCCTACGCTCTGGTACAAAGGCGTGGCACGGGCAGGGCTGTTTGCTAAATGTCGGCAGTGCCAAGCCTCCATGGTAGAGAATTTAACTGTGGCTGAATTATTGAAGAGTCGGGTACGCTGATTCTGTTGGGGCAACCCATCAATAAATAGGTTCGAGGTTGCTTCGATGAGATTGGTTATCTCGCTAATTTCCATTCTGCGCCATGAAGAACAACGACGCAAAGGAAAACGACAGGAGATACTCTGCGGCTTCGAGGAGGGGCATGATTTTCGCTATCTCCGCCTGTTTATGCCTGCGCGTAACTCCGCGTCGCGCAACATCCAGAGCGTTCTGGTCCGCATTATTGGTCGCAAGCGGGTCAGACCCATACTGTAGAAGCAATTTTACGGCTTCTACATGACCGTTTCCTACAGCCAGCATCAGGGCGTTTGTGGCCGAGCAGCCTTCTTCTCGCGCCATGATTTCTGCGTCGGTAAAGGCATTGGGGTCGGCTCCATGCTGAAGCAGCAAATCAACGACCTCTGCCTCTCCCCACAGGCACGTCAGCATGAGGGGTGTCCATCCGCTGCGGCTGCGAACATTTGCCT
Source organism: uncultured Chthonomonadaceae bacterium (assembly GCA_963835065.1). GTDB lineage: Bacteria > Armatimonadota > Chthonomonadetes > Chthonomonadales > Chthonomonadaceae > CAWFQB01. The sequence goes on from CAWIEK010000003.1 coordinate 206,461, forward strand.
GTGCGCCATACGCCAGCAACAGTTCCACAGCCTCACGGTTGCGCCGGGTACTCGAATGTAGGCTTGCTATCAGCGCGGTCGCGCCGTTGTGACCGGCAGCGTTCGGGGCGGCTCCGTGTTCCAGAAGCAAACGCATCACGGCAATCCGCCCATATAAAGCCGCCTGCATCAGCGCGGTCTTGCCGTGAGCGTCTGGAGCATCCATGGGAGCGCCGTTTTCCAGCAAAAGCATGACGACGTTCGCGTGTCCGCCGACAGCGGCCCAGCGCAGCGCATTCGCCATCTCCGGTAGGTTCAGGTCGGCTCCGGCGGCAAGAAGTATTTGTGCCTGAGCGTGGTCATTGAGCAGCGCGGCTTCCACCAGCCCCACATCCGCGCCTGCATCCAACAGCAGCCGCGCCATTTCGCTCTTTTCGTTCCATGCCGCCAGCATCAGCGCATTACAGCCTTCTTCATCGCGCGGGCGCATATCAGCCCCATATTCGAGCAGGACAGCCGCCAGTTCCACATTGCCTCGTTCTGCCGCATACATCAGCGCTGTTTTTCCTGCCGACATACCCGCCTTATTCGGAAGCGTGACGACATTCACGCTCGCTCCTGCTTCCAGCAGCAGGCGGGCTGCCGCGCCGCTTTTTGCGCTCATCAAAGGTGTTGCGCCCCATTTCATGGCGCGGCTTGGGTCAGCCCCGGCGTTTAGCAAGGCGCGAACCACTTCCTGCCGGTCGAAATGTGCCGCCCGATGCAGGGCTGTAAACCCGAAACGGTCGGCTGTATTCGGGTCGGCTCCCTGTTCCAGCAGAGCCAGAACAGGCGCATCCTCGCCTTTCTTGCCGAAGTGGAAAGCGACTGAGGCGAGATTATCAGGGTCATAGTGTCCAATTTTAACTATTTCTGCCATTCGGCCTCCTGCCAGAAGCCATCATCATCCGGCCCCGGCTCACTCTTTACGGTAGTGAAGGACTAACTTGAGTCGTGCAGCAGAGTGATAACGGCTTCGCCATAACTTTCCAGTTTGCGTGGGCCGATGCCGGGAACGTGCCTCATTCCCTCTAAATCGGTCGGGTTGACCTGCGCGATGGCGCGGAGGGTCGAGTCGTGGAAAATTACATAAGGCGGCAGGCTTTGCCGTTCGGCTTCAATGCGCCGCCACGCTCGCAGTTTCTCGAAACGGTCATCTTCATCCGCGTCCATTTGCGCGTCCGCCTGCGTATCGGAAGCCTCGCCATTGGTCGCAGCGCGGTATGTGTTGGACGTTCCCGCCGTGTTTCCCGCCGCATTTCTTGAAGTTCTTTGCGAAGCCGTCTTCAACGGGTTGGCAAGTATCTCACCATCTTCACCCAAAGCCTCGCGCCCATCTTGCGACAGCGAAAGCAGAGGATACTCGGCTTCCCGGTTGAGTGTGAGCAAACCTTCTGTTACCAGCGTGTCCAGAAAGTCGCGCACTGATTTTAGCGTAAACCCGGCAAGCGTTCCATGCTGGCGACAGCGCGTAGCGGGAACCGGGCTATCCGCCGCGCCCGTCAACGCTTTTGCCACTCCCGTTCGCCCAAGCGGAAACGGCAGGGAAGCCAGACATTCCAGAATCACGCGCCCCACATCGGGAACCTGCGCGGACGTGGGAGCCTGCACTTTGGCGGCAGCCGCCGCCATAATGCCGCCCTCCTGCGCCGTGCCCCGGCAGCGGTCGCAGGCGTCACCGCACGGCGTCAGCGTCTGGTCAAAATGGCGCGACAGGGCAACGTGGCGGCAATCCCCGCCTTCGGCGTAGCCCAGCATATCGGCCATACGGCGGTCTTCATGGGCGCGACGCGCTTCCAGCAGGGCGTCAAGTTCGGCCCGTGATGTGGGCGGCGCGGGCGGTATCTCAATCTGAAAGGCATAGCCGCTTTCCAGATGCCGATGCACAAGCCCGCAGCGTTCCAACATGGAAATGGCGACGCGGACGCGCGTGGCGTTCTGCGGATCGGCGGCCTCGGTTCCGAACACTTCCCGCTGTATCTCGTCGGGCGATACAAACCCCGTTCCCCGCCCGATACGCGCTTTCAAGGTTCGGTAGGTATCGCGCACATGGGGCAAGGTCACTTCGTTCTGCCGTTTCCAGCGGTTCAGATTGGTTTTGTCACCCGGCGCGACCAGCAGAACGCACCGGGAGAGTTTACCGTCCCGTCCCGCCCGCCCCGCTTCCTGCGTGTACGATTCCAGCGATTCGGGCAGGGTAAAGTGGATCACAAAACGCACGTTCGCCTTGTCCACGCCCATGCCGAACGCAACCGTTGCCACCATGATACGCGCCTGTCCGAGCATGAATCGCTGCTGCGTATCGGTTCGCGTTTCCCGATCCAGCCCGGCATGGTAAAAGGCAGCGGAAATTTTCTGCCGGTTGAGTAATCCGGCCAGTTGTTCGCACATATTACGCGAATTGGCATAGATGATGCCCGCGCCCGCCGTTTCCCGGCACACTTCTACAACGCGGCGCATTTTGGCGTCGGCATTGGCGCAGGGAAACACTTCCAGCCGCAGATTGGGACGGAACAGGGGCGCGTTGACCGGCGCGAGTTCCCGCCCTAACTGCTGCCCGATGTCGGACTGCATTTCGGTTGTCGCCGTTGCCGTCAGCGCCAGCACGGTCGGCGGATTGCCTGTCTCCTCCAGCATTTCCAGCGCCTTGCGGATAAACAAATAATCCGGGCGAAAATCGTGTCCCCACACGCTGATGCAGTGCGCTTCGTCCACGACAACCAGCGACAGCCCGACGCGCTGCAAAAGCCGCAAAAACTCCTGTTGGCGCAGGCGTTCGGGCGCGGCATAAATCAGCCGGTACGTTCCCGCTTCAATTTCTTCCAATCGCCGCGTCACTTCGGCAAAATCCAGACTGCTGTTAATCAGGGTCGCCTGCGGGTACACGGCGGGTGGCAGTCCATCCAATTGATCCTGCATCAGGGCAATCAGGGGCGAGATAACCAGCGTGGGCCGGGGCAGCAGCAGAGCCGGCAACTGGTAGCACAGCGATTTGCCCGCGCCCGTCGGAAGTACGCCCAGCGTGTCTTTGCCGTCCATCACCTGCCGAATAATGTCCTCCTGGTAAGGCCGAAACTCCGCATGTCCGAAATTCGCTTCCAGCGCCGCGCGTAAATCTGTCATAACCCCAATGCTCCCTGTATTGAACCTGAAAACGCGAACGAGATATGTATATTGTAGCACGACTCATTCATCTGGCTGAACATGCCTGTTGACGGTTTGCGCTGCGCGAGTTCGCTTTGATTTTACGGTATGATGAATTGCACTGTCTTGCAGGATTAGTTACCGAAGTTGGCTAAATTAGGAGCAGAGTAGGAGTTCGTTTTGGAAGGAAAATAACATGTTCCATATAAGGGTTCGACGGGCGTTTATGCTGCTGCTGGCTGTTACCTGCCTTGCCTGCGGGAAACTGCCGGCGCAGAAAGCGGATTTGCCGGAGGGGCAACAGGCGCTTATGGAGCGCATATCCGCCAACTCGCTGCGCGGGCATTTGTCGTTTCTCGCGTCCGACCTGTTGGAAGGGCGAGGCACGCCCTCGCGCGGTTTGGACCTCGCGGCGGAATATATTGCGGCGCAGTTTCGACGAGCGGGACTGGAACCGGCGGGCGACGACGGCTATTTTCAAACCACAACCCTGACGGCAAGAGGTTCCGACAAGCCGGAAAAAGTTCGCAATGTCATCGGCGTCCTGCGCGGCTCCGATCCGGCTCTCAAAAACACCTATATTCTGCTGACCGCCCATTACGACCATCTTGGTATGCGCCCGAACCCGGACGGGGGTGGCGCGAATATCATCTTCAACGGCGCCAATGACGACGGCAGCGGAACCGTATCCGTAATCGAACTGGCGTCCGCCCTCAGCGCCCTGAAAACGCGCCCGCGCCGCTCCCTCGTGTTCATGACGTTCTTTGGCGAAGAGCGCGGCCTGCTCGGTTCCCGCTACTATGGCGCGCACCCTATTTTCCCGGTTGAGAAGACAATCGCCGACATCAATCTGGAGCAAATCGGACGCACGGACGATCTGGAAGGGCCGCGCATCGCCGGAGTTTCCATGACGGGCTTCGATTTTTCCGATCTTGGCGCTGTCTTTCAGGAGGCCGGGAAAGCGGTAGGCGTGACGGTCAGCAAGCATCCGCGCAACAGCGACGCTTTTTTCGCCCGCAGCGACAATCAGGCGCTGGCGGATTTGGGCGTACCCGCGCATACGCTTTGCACCGCGTATGTCTATCCCGACTACCACCGCCCCGCCGACCATTGGGAAAAAGTAGATTACGACAATATGGCAAAGGTAGACCGCATGGTAGCCCTGGGCCTGCTGACGCTCGCCAATTCCCCCAAAGAACCCACCTGGAACGCCGCCAACCCCAAAGCCGCCCCCTACCTGCAAGCCTGGAAAACTCGGCACGGCGGATAGCACAGAGTAGAAGCAATATAAGAGCCTCTCCTCATTGACCGGGCACTGAAAGTACCCGGTCAATGAGGAGAGGCTCTGAACCCGTCGGCGTCTGCATCGTTCTCACCCTCGGCTTACGATTTCAGTATTTCGCTCTTCTTCCAAAAACGGCAGGCGCAGGGTGTGCCGCAGCGCGCGCAATTCCTGCATGTGCCGATAGGAAAGACGCTCCAGAATCGTTTCCCCTTTCGGCATCAGCACCACATGCACCTGCCGTCTGTCCTCACTGCTTGGTATGCGCTTTACCAGCCCCGCTGATACGCAGCGATTTACCAGGCCGACAGCCGCATTATGCCGCACTTGCAGCGATTCAGCAATCTCGGAAACCGAAGCCCATGCCCGTCCCTCCTGGCCTTTCACGGCCAACATCAGTTGATGCTGCCGTGGCGTCAGTCCCTCCGAGCGAGCCGCCTCTTCACTGAAACGCAAAAACTTGCGCAGGGACGCGCGAAACATTGCCAGCGCTTCATAGTCCGCTTTTGTAACCTGTTCCGACATGGCAGCCTCTCCCTATAGCCTTTCCCCGGATATGAAAATATGTCGCATTGTGATATAATTAGATGTCTGATTCTCAGCCCTCACCGCCTTTAAGAAAGTGTAAAATGTCTGAAGATAGTCCCACAGAAGCGCCATCACGTCACGGCGTATCCGCATCAACCAATGGCCTTGCGGTTGCTCCTGCCTTAGCAAGCGGGATGGAAAGCCCTTTGAATGTTGTCTCACCGTCGTCTGCTCCCTCGTATTCAGGAAGGCCATTGGATCGCCGTACCGTGTTGTTAAGCCTTGTGGCGGCTGGCATTGGGGTTGTCGCGGCCCTGATAGCCCGCCTGCTGACGGCCTTGATCGGGCTTGTTACCAATCTTGCTTATTACGGGCGCGTGTCCACAACGTTTGTCTCGCCCGCCGCTCATCATTTGGGGGCTTTTGCCCTGGTTGTGCCTGCTATTGGCGGCCTGATTGTCGGGTTTATGGCGCGTTATGGTTCCCAGGCCATTCGAGGGCATGGAATCCCGGAGGCGATGGAACAGATATTGACCAACCAGAGCCGTATTGCGCCCCGAATTACGTTCCTGAAGCCCCTTTCCGCTGCGGTTGCGATTGGCACGGGTGGGCCGTTCGGCGCGGAAGGGCCGATTATCGCAACGGGCGGGGCGCTTGGCTCGGTTGTCGGGCAATTGCTGCACATCACGGCAGCGGAAAGGAAAACGCTGCTGGCGGCCGGCGCGGCGGCAGGCATGACCGCGACATTCGGCAGCCCGGTTGCGGCGGTGGTGCTTGCCATTGAACTTTTGCTCTTCGAGTTCCGTCCGCGTTCGCTGGTTCCCGTCGCGCTGGCAAGCGTCGTGGCAACTGCCGTACGGTATGCTCTGGTGGGCACAATGCCCGCCTTTCCCATGCCCGATGTACTGCCGCCGGGCAGTGCGGCGTTGCTCTTTTATACTATGTTGGGCGCGTTCGTGGGACTGGTATCTGTGGGCGTGACGCGGCTGGTATATGCGATTGAGGATGCGTTTGAACGCCTGCCTATCTCGTGGGTATGGTGGCCTGCCCTCGGCGGGCTTGTCGTGGGCGCGGTCGGCCTGTTCGCTCCCCACACCCTTGGCGTCGGTTATGACAATATCGAGCATATTGTCGGCGGTACGCTGACGGGGAAAGCGGTCTTGTTTTTGTGCCTGATGAAACTGGTTTCCTGGTCTGTTTCTCTCGGCAGCGGCACGTCCGGCGGCACGCTCGCTCCTTTGTTTACTATTGGCGGCGGATTAGGCGCGGCTGTGGGAGGCATGGCCGCTCAAATGTTTCCACAGGCCGGAATTGATCTGCGCATTGCCGCGCTGGTAGGCATGGCGGCGATTTTCGCGGGCGCGTCGCGGGCGTTGCTGGCTTCAGTAATTTTCGCCTTTGAAACCACGCGGCAGCCCCTGGGATTGCTTCCCCTGCTGACGGGCTGCACCCTTGCGTATCTGGTTTCGTGCCTGCTCATGAAGCAGACCATTATGACCGAGAAGATCGCGCGGCGCGGGGTCCGGGTCCCAACGGAGTACGGAGCCGATTTTCTGACCCAGGTGGCGGTGAGCGCGGCGGCTTCACATCCTGTTACGGTCTTGCAAGCAAACGCGGAAATTCAATCGGTACGCGACTGGCTGGACACAAACGCGCCCGGCTCTCAACATCAGGGATACCCGGTTGTGGATGCGCAGGGGCAAATGGTAGGCGTCATCACGCGCCGCGACCTGCTGAGGACGACGCAGCCGGAAGCCCATTTGCTTCGTGATTTGATTAAGCGCCCGCCTTCCGTTATCTATGAAGACAGTTCCCTGCGCGAAGCGTCCGACCACATGGCGCGCGACCGGGTAGGCAGGCTGCCTGTGGTCTCTCGCAGGGAACCCACAAAGGTTATTGGGATTCTTACTCGCAGCGATTTACTGCAAGCGCATAGCCGCCGATTGGAAGAACATCATCATCGCAGCCGCCACATTCGCATACGCCAGGCCATTCCAAAACCACCGGCGCGGCCTCGAAAGTAACCTTGCAATCGGCTGCATTTCACTTTGTAGGAACCCGCGCCAACAGCGTGGGAACATGGCTCCTGCTTTGCGCGTCGGGACATAAGCAGGAGGAAAACCAATGCCACGCATAACAGGAATTCTGGAAACATCGCTGTACGTGGAAGACGTGGAACGCTCCACGCGCTTCTACCAACAGCTCTTTGATTGTGAAGTGATTTTAGAGGAAGACCGGCTTCACGCCCTGAGCATTGCGGGCCGGGATGTGCTGCTGCTGTTCAAGCGGGGTGGCTCCACGCAGCCAAGCGTATACCCCGGCGGCATCATCCCCCCGCACGACGGACGCGGAACGCAGCACATCGCCTTTGCCATCCCGCTCCAGGACCTACAGGCATGGCGCGAACGCCTCAACCAACTCAACATTCCCCTCGAAAGCGAAGTGCGCCCCGAACTTGGCGGCCACAGTCTCTACTTCCGCGACCCCGACAACCATTGCATCGAACTCGCCACGCCGGGAATTTGGAAGATATATTGAGGGAGAGTAGTCAGAAGTGAGTAGTCAGTAGTCAGTAGAAGTGCCTGTCTACTCAAAGTTTTGTGCAATGGAACCAACTTACAAGAGTGAGTTCTACTGGCTACTGACTACTCACTTCTGACTACTCTCCCTCATACTCACACCCGCTCGTACACGTTTCCCGCACCACGATTTTATGCAGCAGGGGCAGGTTGGGATGCAATTGCTCCCAGACCCAGCGCGCGAGGTTTTCACTGGTGGGGTTTTCCAGCCCTTCGATGTCGTTAAGGTAGTTGTGATCCAGTCGGTCGAAAATGGGCTGAAACGCCGCTTTCAGATCGGCAAAGTCCATCACCCATCCGGTATGGGGATCAACCTCGCCGCGCACATGGACCTCAATGCCGAAGGAATGACCGTGCAGGCGGGCGCATTTATGGCCGGGGGGGACATTGGGCAGCCGGTGCGCCGCTTCGATTGTAAATACCTTGTAAATGTCCATGTGTCGTTGCAGTATACTCGCGCCTATTCGGAATCGAGCGCATACACGCCGCTGTAAACGGACTCTGCCGGGCCGGTCATGCAAATCGTGCCGCCGGGTTCCCATGCTATCGAAAGTTGCCCCCCCTTGCTGGCAATCGTAACGGCCTTATGGGGCGAAACTATGCCTTGCAGAATGGCGGCAACGGCGGCGGCGCAGGCTCCGGTTCCGCACCCCCATGTTTCTCCCGCGCCCCGCTCCCAAATACGCAGTTGCAATCTTGATTCGTTTTCCCTGAAGCACCACATCAGGCTGGTTCGTTCAGGAAACAACGGATGGTGTTCTACCTGCGGGCTGATACCAAAAAACTCAGCATCGTCCGGCAGGGCAGGCACAAAGGCAACAGCATGAGTGCTTCCCGTAGACAGCGCGGTAATGGGTAAACAGCGCCCCCCCTCCAATTCCAATGCGTAATTGACAACCGAATCGCCGGTTACGCGCATGGGAATATCTTCAGGCCGGAAGCGCGGCTCCCCCATATCAACCTTGACCGCCTCAATTCCCCCCGTACTGTCCCGCAATATTTGCGCCGAACGTACTCCGGCAAGCGTCTGCACTTTCAATGTATCCGCAGCAACAATGCCCTGTTCCACCGCGAAGCGGGCCAGGCAGCGCAGACCATTACCGCACACATCCGGCGTCCCATCCGGGTTGTACATCCGCATCAGAATATCGGCGATGTGGTGGGTATCCAGAACAAGCAAGCCATCCGCGCCAATGCCCCGATGCCGGTCACACATCGCAACCGCCAGCATCGGCCAGTCTTCCTCGTTCCCATGCCGGCCATCCACGACCACAAAGTCGTTGCCAACGCCCTGCATCTTCGTAAACGGCAGATGTAATGCCAAAGTACGCTCCAGAAATGCCTTCACCACAGAGGCACAGAGACACAGAGGTTTCACAGAGAAAAGAAGAAAAGGAGATGGGGAGAAAAGGAGAGATAGGAACCGTTTGGCTCGTGTCTTTCGCGGTTCCTATCTCTCCATATTCCCTCTGTGAAACCTCTGTGTCTCTGTGCCTCTGTGGTGAAACGTATTCGCGTGTATTAGCCCTTGAGAGCCTCCGCGCCGCCGACGATTTCAGAGATTTCGCGCGTGATGCCCGCCTGCCGCGCCCGGTTCAATTGCAGCGTCAGCGTGCTGATCATTTTGCCCGCGTTGTCCGTAGCGGAACTCATCGCGGTCATGCGCGCGCCGTGTTCGCTGGCGGTCGCTTCCAAAATCGCCTGATACACTTGCCCTTCCACATAGCGGGGCAAAAGCGCGGACAGCAGTTCATCGGCGGACGGCTCGAAAATGTAATCTTCCTGTTCGCCGGGGTGCGCGGGGTTTTCTTCCTCCACGTTCGGCGTTTGGATGGGCAGCAACTGCACGTCCATCGGCTTCTGCGTAATGGCGGTGTAGAAGCGGGTGTACAGCAGGAAAAGCTGGTCTATCTCTTCCGTTTCAAACGCCTGCCGCACAATGCGCGTAATGTCTTTGGCTTCGGCGTAGGACAGGCCCGTATTGGGAATGTTGAACTCCTCCACCACGTTGTAGCCGCGCCGCCGGAAGAACTGAATCCCCTTTTTGCCGACAAGGTACAATTTCAGGCGCTCCTTGTCGAAGTCGCGCAGCAATTCGTTGGCGCGGCGCAGCATGGCCGAGTTATAGGAACCGGCCAAACCGCGATCTGACGTGACGATAAGAAAGCCGATGTTGCGCGGCGTCCGCGAAGCCAGAAGCGGATGCTTGATCTCGCCGCCCACTGCCGACGCGAGGCTGGTCATCATGTCGCGCATGGTTTCGGAATACGGACGCGCGGCCTGTACCCGATCCTGCGCGCGTTTCAATCGCGCCGCCGCGACCATTTTCATGGCTTTGGTAATCTGCTGAATGTTTTTGGCGACTTTGATCCGCTGTCGCACCTGTCGAATGGTTGCCATATTAATTCCTTGTCAAACCGCGAAGAAACTCACTGTCGAAATCGAACCGCAAAGACGCAAAGCAAGCAAAGAAGTAGACTAAATGGGCTGATTATGCCGCAAGCAATGGGACGGCTTGCTTTTCAATACACTCCGCGATAGAGGACAAGGTTAGATAGTCAACCTTGCCGCTTCCATAGTGTTCCCACCAGCATACAAACGTAATTCCTGCGAAATTGTCTTCTTCATCCCGGAACACGGTAAAGCCTTCATCCGTTTCCTCACCAATCACCATTTTACCACGTGAAGCAACCGAGCGAATGTAGAGAACGTCCGCAAAGACATCATAGTGATAAGAGTATGTATCGTTGATATAACCTTCTATAGTGTCACTTGTAACCATGATCTAATCCTTCGATGGGTGGCATCAGGGAGATGGCTGCCATTCCACGACTCCCGCTCTCATCTTTCTTACGAAAAACGCCGTTTTCACAAAGCCAGCGCTCACGTCGGCAACAACAGTTACAAGCACTGTAGCGCGTGGCCCAACTCCGTAGTAGACACGGCAGTTTGCATTTGTTGCGCTGAACTGAATCTCCATCGGCGCGGTGATTGCCTGTTTGACCAGTTCCCGATGGGATAGCATCTCAGGGTGGCCGTCTGCCGCAACGATATGTCCGAACCATCTGTGGTCGCTGAGAATAATCGCGCGTCCTAATGGGTCTGTCAAGGTTTCATCAGGCATATCTATTTTACCTTGTTTTATCTTGGAGAGCAGAAAGCCGTTCGTCTATAGGAGCATTGTTCGCGCTTGCTGCGCTACAAAACTTCTGATACCTCTTGCGCTTTCATAAAACGAATCCAAGAGACACCCGTGTTTTAGAACCTCTCCCAAGAGGCGCGGCATTTGCGTCTGTAGGACGCTTGCACTTTCCTGCCGGGGATTTTCAATCCCCGGCCTATCGGCATAGGCTCACAAGAAACAAATAAAAAACCTCACAACGCAAAACAAATGAACCCTTTGCCCGATACAGCCGTCTAAACAGTAGAACAACGTCTGCTATACAGATGTTAAACATGAAGGGAGGTGCAAGTCCTATGTTTCACCCCTCCCGTTCGCCCTGACGCTTTGGAGGCCACGACGCCTCTCTCCTACAACCAGACACAACGAGACACCGGGCTGGAAGCGCTGTATTGCCAAGATTTCGACGCTGCCTCTACATATCTTTTTTTCTACATACCCGTTTCCCAACGTAATTTTACCTTGTTTTGGTACGCACCGCGGAAAGCAGTTCGTCTACGAGCGCGTTGTTGGCTCCGGTTGGGTCGTTCGGGTAGCGGGCGGCTATGTCTAAGGCGAAACGGCGGAACTCGTCTAGCGAGACGGCGCGTTTGCCGTTCTTTTCCGACAGGTAGGACGCGCCCACAATGGCGGAACAGTCGGCTCCGAATTGCGCGGTCATCAGGCTTTGCTGATTGTTCTGGATGCAGGACACCATGTTCAGGATTTCGCCGTAAAACGAGGACGGCCAGTGCTGCCAGTTGGAGCCGGATGCGCGGAACCGGCGCGTTTCCTGCCCCTTGATGTCGCACACCACCGCGAAACGCTTGCCGTCTTCCTGCGCCATTTTGATGCTGCCGGTTGTGCCGATGTACGCGGTATCCGGCGAGTCCTGTTCGCTCCACGAGCCTTCTACGTGCGCGGTTGTCCAGGCGTTGGTTTTGGCGTCCTCGAAACGGATCAGAATATGGGCGTCGTCGTCAACCGTAATGTGCTGGTACTTGCCGTCAATGATGCGGTCGGGCATACGGATGCTCATGCCGAACGGCGCGGCGGCTTTTACAAGCGTGGGCGTTTTATCTAATCCGGCAATGAACCACGCCGCGCCGATGGCATGGATGCCGTTGTCAAGTAACGCGCCACCGCCGCCAAAGTCGGAATTCCAAAAGCGCGGGTTGCCTTCCGGCCCGCCGTGCGCCTGCGTCAGAAACATCATCGTCAGTTCGCCGATAGCGCCCGCGTCCACCAGTTTCTTGACCGTGTAATAGTCCGGTTCGAACAGCCAGTTTTCGTTGTGCTGGTAAAACTTGCCCGTCCGCTCAATGGTTTGTATCAACTGCTGCGATTCCAGCCAACTGCGCGAAATCGGCTTTTCGCACATCACATGAAACCCGGCCTCCAATGCCTCAATCGCAAGCGGCGTATGCAGCAGGGGTTGGGTGCAAATGTCCACCAGGTCGGGCTTGATGATTTCAATCACTTCGCTGATGTCGTCGCACAACTGAATGGTTTCCAGATCGGTTTCCAGGCGCTCGGCAGCCAGAATATCCCCGGCTTCCAATGCCTGATGGATTTTGGCTTCCATCAGCGTCTGGTACTTTTTGTACGCCAGGTCCAGCGCGGTTTTGTCCGGGTCGCACAGCGCTACAAGCTGCGCCTGCGCAATGTCCGGGTAGCAGGGCAGATGCGCCCCGCGAAAAATGTTGCCTGTGCCGATGGCGGCCACGCGAACGCGCGGAGCGGTTTCCATGCGTGAAGACTCCTGAGAGATTTTCGATTGACGATTTTCGATTTTCGATTGTAGGGGCTGGATTTTCGATTGTGGCGGTTGGATTTCCGATTGACGATTTTCGATTGACGATTGCTGCTCTTCGGCTAACGCTTGCGTCTCGTCGCTGACAGAGGGCGTATTCTCGCTGCTCGCTTGCGGGCTTTCGATTGTGACGGGCGGCAGTTCGGCGACATCGCTTTTACCGTTATCCGGCGCGGCGTTGGGAGGAGCGTTTGCTAAATCCGGCGCGGCGGGATGAGGCGGTGTGTTTACCGCTTCCGTTGTGGCGGGTTGCGGCAGCAAAGGCTGCGGGTGGGGCGCGTCGGCAGGCGACTCTTCCAGTTCAAGGTAATTGGCGCGGGCAGGGGGCAACTGCGGCAGGGGCGTGGTTCCTCCCGTCAATCCGAGATGCTGTTCCAGTTGAGCAAGCATCTGTTCGGCGCTTGCGTCGCTGTCAAGCGCAGGCTTTGCGTCTCCCTGTTCCCTGTAACCTGTAACCTGTAACCTGTCCCCTATTCCCTGCATCCCACGTGACCCGATGATTTCTTCCCGCGCCTGCGCTTCCCGCGTCAAATTGGCGATTTTGCTGCTGGCGCGTTCCCACAGGCTGTCGGCCTCGGTTTCCAACGCCCCGGACGCATGGGCTTCCACCTGCGCGGCGGTATAGCGGGTATAACGCGCCTGCACCTCGTTGATGGTGCGCAGAAGGGTGGCTTCGTCTTCGGGCAGGCTGATTTTGGCGGCTTCGGCTTCCGCTTCCGCCTGTGTTCGCAGGACGCGCGTCCGCTCCAACTCTTCGCCAAGCCGGGTCAGTTCCTGCCGTATCTGCTCCACCAGCCCCGTATTCTGCGCCCGCTCCGCCAGCCCGGAACCCCGTTCCAGTTCGGCAATGCGCTTTTCCAGCCGGGTTTCGTCCTCCTGAAGCTGGCTGCGGCGCATCACGCGCAAAACGACGCTCTCGCGCAGTTGGCGCAAGGCGTCGCGTAATTCGGCTACCTGCTCACGAAGCATCTCTTGTGGGTTTTGGCCGGGTTCGGGCATGGTTGCTCCTGCGGAGCAGGCATTAGGCATTAGGCATTAGGCATTAGGAAAATCCACAGAGACGTGGTACGACATGATGAACGAACAACACGTATTGGCTTTCCTAATGCCTAATGCCTAATGCCTAATGCCTGCCCTACGGCTTAAACTGCGCCTTAAACGCGGTGATGGCTTTCACGAGCGCGTCTTCCGTGTCTTTGTCCAGGTCTTTGGTGCGGCCCAGTTTTTCCATGATGTCGGGGTAGCTTTCCGCCATGAAGGGGTGGAACTGCTCCTCGAACTTGCGCACGGACGCGACGGGAATATCATCCAGAAAGCCGTTGTTGCCGGCGTAGATAATCGTTACCTGCTGCTCAACGGGCATCGGGTGGTTTGCCGGCTGCTTCAGCACTTCCACCAGGCGCATGCCGCGCTCCAACTGGTCGCGGGTCGCTTTGTCAAGGTCGGACGCGAACTGCGAGAACGCCTGCACTTCGCGGAACTGCGCCAATTGCAGGCGCATGTTGCCGCCCACTTTGCTGCCCTTCATCGCCGATACCTGCGCGGAACGGCCTACGCGGGAAACCGAAATGCCGACGTTGATGGCGGGGCGAACGCCCGAATAAAACAGGTCGGGTTCCAGGAATATCTGGCCGTCCGTAATGGAAATCACGTTGGTCGGGATATACGCGGACACGTCGGACGCCTGCGTTTCGATGATGGGAAGCGCGGTCAGGCTGCCGCCCGTGCCGGGAAGCATACGGATTTCCAGATCGCCCGCGTTGGGCAGGGCCGCAAGGTCTTTTTTGGCATGGTCGCGGCCTTCGCCGCTCTGGTAGATTTGTCCGTTGACGCCGGTTTTCGTGCCGCCCTCGGCGGTCTTGTCCACGATGATGTAATCTTCGCGCATTTTGGCGGCGCGTTCCAGCAGGCGGCTGTGGATATAAAACACGTCGCCCGGATACGCTTCGCGTCCCGGCGGGCGGCGCAGCAGGAGCGATACCTGCCGATACGCAACCGCGTGTTTGGAAAGGTCATCATACACGACAAGCGCGTGCTGTCCCTTGTCGCGGAAGTATTCGCCCAGTGTCGCGCCCGTATAGGGCGCGATATATTGCAGGGGCGCGGGGTCGGCGGCGGTTGCGGCCACGATGATGGTGTAATCCAGCGCGCCCGCTTCTTCCAGAATGTTGCGCACGTTTTGAATCGTGGTCGCTTTCTGGCCGATGGCAACGTAGATACAAACCACGTCGCCGCCCTTCTGGTTGATGATCGTATCCAGCGCGACGGCGGTTTTGCCGATGCCGCGATCTCCGATAATCAACTCGCGCTGTCCGCGTCCGATGGGAACAAGCGCGTCAACCGCTTTCAATCCGGTTTGCAGCGGCTGCTTCACGGGCTGGCGGTCCACAACGCCCGGCGCTCCGGCTTCCACAAACGCGGTTTGCGTCGTGATAATCGGGCCTTTGCCGTCCAGAGGATCGCCGACAGCATTGATAAGCCGGCCCAGCATCGCTTCGCCAACGGGAACTTCGATGATTTTCCCGGTGCGGCGAACGGTCGTGCCTTCCTTGATCTGCTCGTCCGCGCCCAGAATGATGGTTCCGACGTTGTCTTCTTCCAGGTTCAGGGCGAGCGCGCGGATGGTAGCGCCGTTTTCATCCACAATGACGTTGTTGTTGACGTCCACGAACTCCAGCAGTTCCGACACCATGCAGTCTTTCAAGCCGTACACGCGGGCGATACCGTCGCCGACTTGCAGCACGGTTCCCACGCCCACTTCGGCAAGCTGGTCGCGCTTGTTGTACGTTTCCAGCTCCCGCTCTAAAATCGAAGTTATTTCTTCCGGGCGAATAGCCATAATCGAGTAGCCTTTTCCTGTTGTATGCGCAATATCAGCGCTGCTGCTAAAACCTACTTCAGCTTGTAGGATTTCAGAATCCCGGTGACTTCAAACGCGCCGATTTTAGCGTACTGCTTGACAAGCCCGACATTGGGCGCAAACCAGTAGTCGTTGGGCGCGTTCAGCGTTTGCCCCTGCGCCATGATGACCAGGGCGCTGTGGACTTTCATCGCTGAGAAGGTTCCCGCCGGCGTTTTGATGGAGGTCGGACCGGAAACCGTCAGGGTAGACGTGCCTTTAGAAACGACGCCATTGGCGGTGATGTTACCCTTCCATGTCCAGGTGGTTCCGGCTTTCATCGGGTACTTGATGATGGGCAAGCCGGGTGCAATAGTTCCCGAACCGCCCTGCCCCGAAGACAGGCGAGTCACGTCCGTCGGCGTGGTTCGATAGGTTTCTACCTGTATGTTGTTGCCCGCCATCGTGTAGCCGAGTGTGGCGACGGAACCGCCTTTGTCAGCCTTGACATCGGTGACGGTAATCGTCTGGTCAAAGGTTTTGTTCTGAACGGTGGTTGACAGTACCCAGGTAGAGCCTTGCTTGAGCGGCCAGTAACTGACCGGGGTGGCAGGCTCCGCGCCCAGGCGCGTCCCGGTCAGCAGCAAGGCAACGGCTCCGAAGGCAAAGCATTTTTGTTGTATGGTTTTCATTTGCGCGGTGTCCTTTAGTCGCCATTCAGGTTGGCTGTGGCGTTAGGCTTCCAGCAGCAATTGTTCGCGCAGGCGTTCCAGTGTGCCGCGAACGCTGCCGTCAATAATAGTGTCCTGCATACGCACGACAACCCCGCCCAAGATTTCGGGGTCAATGCTGGTAATCAACTGCACATGCGAACCCGTGCGCTGTTCCAGGCTGCGAATCAAATCCGTTTGCTCGTCGGGCGTGGGCATAACGGCAAAGGTGGCTTCGGCGCGAACCAGATGCCGCGCCAGGTCGGCAAGTTCCCGAATTTCCCGTTCCACGCCCGTCAGAACTTCCTCGCGCCGCTTGTCAATCAGCAGATGCAGGAACGAAAGCGTGAGTTTGTCTACAGAGTTGCCCAGCGTCTTCTGGATAATGTCGCGCTTGCGGCTGGCGGGAATCAGCGGGCTATGCCACAAGTCGTTCAAAGCGGGCATTTGCCGCATCAAGTCCATGACGTTGTGAACGTCTTTTTCCACTTGGTCCAGGCTGCCGGCCTTTTGCGCGGCCTCGAACAAAGCGGTGGCGTAGCGCTTGGCGGCGCGAATATCGTGTCCTCCAGCCATAGTTACGCTCCCTCCTGTCCGCTCGGCGCGTTAAACGTGTTGAAGCCGGGGAACGCGGTGTCTTCCGTCGCGCTTGTGCCGGGCGTGGGCGTTCCGAACGACATGGCTCCGGGCGTTATCGGTGACGGCTGGCTGGTGACGGGTGGCTGGTGTCCGGCGTCTACAGGCTGGCTTGCGGCAAGGGTAGGCGCAACGGGCGCGGCGAGCGTGACAACCGTATCGGCAATCGCGGTATTTTGACCGTTGCCTTGCGCAGCCACGTCTCCACTCTCTCTGTGCGCAACCTGCCCGATAAAGTTGCGGATAAGTTGGCGCTGTACCTGATCGTTGTTCTGCGTACGAATCGCCTGCTCCGCCGCGTCCAGCGTGATTTGAACCATTTGCTGACGCAGGAGGATACGCTGCCGGGTACGTTCCCGGCCAATCTCTTCTTCGCCCCTGCGCTGCACAAGGCGGGCAGTGTCGTTGGCTTCCGCAATGATGTCGGCGCGGGCATTGTCGGCGTCGCGCACGGCAGCGCCGATACGTTCGCGCTGCTCCTGCTCGATGCCGCCGATGCGGTTGGAGTAGTCGTTGCGCAGCTGCGCGATGTCGCGCAACTGGCGGTCAACCTGCAGCGTGTCGGTTTCGATGCGCGTAGCGCGCTCGTTCAGCATGCCTTTCGCGCCCGGAAGCGCGAAGCGATACAGCAGCAAGACCAACAAAACCAGGCCGACAATCGTTGCCAGCAGGTCTTTAGGATGCTCTACGAACCAGGGGCCAAAACCAAAAGGATGTGCGAACACGATGGAAACTCCATCTGAGAGGCAGGCATTAGGCATTAGGCATTAGGCATTAGGAAAGCCAATACGTGTTGTTCGTTCATCATGTCGTACAACGTCTCTGTGGATTTTCCTAATGCCTAATGCCTAATGCCTAATGCCTACGCAACGGGTGTATTCTGCGCGATGCGCGTTTCGATAGCCTGGCGCAGCGCGGATTGGTCGCCGACGGAACCCAGCGCGCTGTGGGCGGCGTTAGCCGCAATGCCGACGAGACGCGGGCGCAAATCCTGCAAGGCTTGGATTTTCTCGGCCTGCATATCGGCAATGCCCTGTTTCAATGTGGCGTCGGCGTGGGCGCGGGCTTCCATCAGGATGCGCTCGCGCTCGGTTTGCGCTTCTTTAATCGCTGTCTGGATATGGGCGCGGGCTTCAGATTCGATCTGCGTGATGCGGGCCATGTAGTCGGCGCGCAGGCGTTCCATTTCACGCTCGGTTTCATCCACGCGCCGGTAAGCGTCGGCCTTCTCGCGGTCACGCCCTGCCAGATGCGCCATCATCGGCTTCCAGAACAGCGCGTTCATGGTGACGAGCAACGCCAGAAACAGCACCAACTGCAGAATGAAAATTTTAGGATCGAAGCGCAGGGCTTCTGTAATCGCTTGCATGCGTCTCCTTTGCCTCGGCTAGACATTGCCTGCCGCAGTTGAGTATAGAACTACTTCTTTACTTTAACTGCGGCGCAGGCAATGGTTCAAGCCGGGAAGAGGGGAGGTTGAGCCTACTGGGACGTGCCTGTTCTAACGGGCGTGCCGGACTGCGCGGACGCCACCTGCACAACCTGATCCATCGTGGGCATCTTGCCCAGGAGCAGGAAGAAAACCAGCAGGGTGAAGATAACCAGCGACTCGATAAACGCGAAGCTGAGGATCATCGCGATCTGAATGCGGCCCGTCTGCTCCGGCTGACGCGCCATGCTTTCCAGACCGGCGGCCGCCGCGCGGCCCTGTCCGGCAGCGGCGGAGAGAACGGCAACGGGAACACCGAAACCAAGAGCCAGCGCCAGCGCCATGAAGTAAACCATTTTGTTTGCTTCCTTTCCTGTCCTGCGGACAGCAATCAAGTGGGCGGGAAAGTGTCAAAACCCACTAAAACGAGAATGAAATTGAGTGTTACGCGCGGGGATAGGTGTATCCCGGCTCGTTTGAGTGACCGTGATGCCCGCCGTCTACCGCGCCTTCCTCGCCGTGCGGCCCCTCATGTTCGTGATGAGAAACCAGCGAGATATAGATGCACGTGAGCATCGAGAAAACCAACGCCTGTACGCCCGCCGTCAGCAGCGCCAGCAGCAGGACGGGGAACTGTACCGGGATCAGGCCGAAAAGAGCGTTACCCGTCAGCTGCAGGGCTAATCCGGTCAGAACGATGATGATTACGTCTTCGCCGAAGATGTTGCCGAACAAACGAATGGCAAGCGTAAACGGCTTGACGAACTCGGAAATCATTTCGATAAGAAACATCAGGGGCGAAAGCGCCGGCATCGGACCCGCGAAATGCTTCAGATGTCCGCCAAGTCCGTTTTGCCGCACCCCCTCATACTGCACATAGACGAACACGATCACGCCGAGCGCGAGTGTCAGCGACAGGTTGGAAGTGGGAGAGTGAAAACCGGGTATCAATCCCCACAGGTTCGCCAGCAGAATGTACAGGAAAACCGTGCCGACAAGAGGCGTATACCTTTCGCCGCCCGGTCCAATAATCCCCACCGTGAGATTGGCGTTGACCGCCTCGACAATAAATTCTCCGATATTTTGCAGGCTCAGGCCGCGCGGTATCCGCTGCAAACTGCGCTTGGCAAGGAGCGCGAACGCCACCATCAGAAGCGCCACAAGGGCGGAGTTCCACAGCAGCAGAGCGGGATCGGGCAGTTCGCCGGCGGGCGGTTCGGCTTCTGTTTCCGTGCCCGTATGGGTTTCCGCGCGTCCGGTTGGCGCGTGGCGCGTTTCGGCCTGCGCAATCATAATGCGCTTCTGGCCGATAACGGGATACGTGTTGCGCGGAACGGCCTGCTGTTTCAGATTAGCGTCATGCTGTGGAGGCATATATCCCTCTGTTTACCTTTTCTTATCCTTGTTCGCTTGCAAGTTGGGGCGAAACTTTGCGCAGGGGCTTGACGGTTTCCAGCGTTTGCGCCACATTCAATGCTGCCGTAGTTTCTCCCATGCTGCGCAATGGTCTTTTCTTTCGGTTCGTGGACGGGCAGCATGTCCATTAAAAGAGTATTCACGGCTTTGAGCGTAATCACCGCCGGGGTCAGGCAGATGCCGATGAAACATGCGAAAGCCGAAACGCCGGGCAGTCTGGTTGCCATATAAAGCGCCAGACAGAAAATCGGCAGCTTCATAAGCAATGCCACAACCAGCAGGGCGGACATGTGGCGCGGAGCGCCCGACCAGGTAAGAAACGGAACCGACAGCATCAGCGTTATCAGGCTGAACAGCGATAAACACCCGCCGATGAGAAAGCCCCACGCCCAATTATAATGATGGCTCGCAAGGCACAGCAACAGAACCGCGAAGCCAAGCACAAAACTTGTTTTTACCGAACGGATGCAAATGGTACTATCCTGCGTCTTCGGCGCAACGGGCGTCTCGTTCGCAGCAGTTTGAGACTGCGTTTCGGACGTTGGCGTATTTAACATGAAATCCTCAATAGCAATCGGCCTGTATTATGACACAAAACGCTCCGATTGCGACATTGTTTGCAAAATGGTTATTTTTTCTTACCGGTGTTGTCCATCTGATTGAGAACTTTCAGCAGGCCGGTGACACCCACGACAAAGCCCAAGATAATGAACACAACCGTGATCATGCCGTTTTTGTGAAAACGTCCGTCCAAAAACCAGCCGAGCAGCGCAAGCACAATAATCGGCATAATGAACGACGAGGCCGCTTGATACGCAAGAGCGGAACCGCGTATGTCTACCGCGTTGGCGGCTCCGGGTTTCGGCTTATCCGGGTGCGGCGGCAAATTCACCACAATCTTGGGCGGCTCCGGCACGTCATGCGGCAGTTGCGGCACGGCGGGAAACCGTTTCAGCAATGGGTCTGCGTCGTCTTCGTCCTGCGCTTGCCTGTTAGATGGGTTGTTCGGGTTGTCGGACATAGTTCATTGTCGGAAAAGATTGTGCGAAATTTCACAACCTCTGCGCTAAGGTGGCATTGGACTGCTTTGAAACAGGCGTTATCGCCGCCGTTTGGTGTTCCCTGCCGCGCTTCGTACCTGTTCTAAAGCGGAAACAGATCACTTTACCCTCTCGCCGAACCTATTCACAACCCGGAAGGCAGGTACATTGTGAATTCTCTCACAGATAGTATAACACACGCGAACGAGCAGAGTCAACGCTGATTTTACCGTTTGCGCGGATTTTGAAAACTTTTTTGTTTTGTGCCCTATCTTACCCGAACTTCAGCCGTTTTGCTTGGGAAATGCCGCCCCTGCGCAGACTTTCAACATCCGCCTTGCAGCGGCACAGGACTGTCACGTAGACAGCCACGAGCCGCCCGCGACGGGCAGAG
>CAWIEK010000004.1:0-33897 GCA_963835065.1 uncultured Chthonomonadaceae bacterium
ATCCACAGGCATTAGGCATTAGGCAAGAAACATTAGAAAAGAACAAGTCCTTCTAATGCCTGGTGCCTGATGCCTAATGCCTGTTTTTTGCGCGCTTTACTCACCTCCCCATGCAAGGAAGTGGGCACATCCGGTATTAGCACCCCTTTCGGAGTGTTGTCCCGGTCTTTCGGGCAGGTTGCTTACGTGTTACGCGACCGTTCGCCGCTAGAGTATTGCTACTCCCGCTCGACTTGCATTTCTTAGGCACGCCGCAAGCGTTCGTCCTGAGCCAGGATCAAACTCTCCATCAAGTAAACCTGATGTAAAACTCGAACACCTGAATAAATCCAAGCATCGAGGTTGAGAACATTTTTATGTAACTGCTCCGAAGAACAATTACAGTGATCTGGCCCATCTTTGTGGATTTTACTCCACATTGTAAAGTTACATATGGCACGTGTACGAAACTCAAAACGTCACACGCGACTCTCAAGGATCAACAGCAAGCTAACGTTCTAACACTGAGAGCGTCAGCCGTCGAACAGACAAGACTACTCGGTTATACTATCACGGTGGGTTGTGTCGGGAGGAGAACTCTCGGTCACAGCGCTTCGGAGATTACTGCCGGGGCGTCTTTCGTTCAAGCCTTAGTAGTATACACTGCTTCGCCGCATTTGTCAAGGGCACTTTTTCAAGTCTTTTTCTTAACGACTGCGTCAGTTTGTGTATCGTTCAAGCCTAAACTAGTATACACTATTGCAGTGCTTTTGTCAAGAACGCTTTTGCAAGTTTCTCTCAACATTTGCGTCTGCCGGTGTATGTCGTTCAAGCCTTAGTAGTATACACCTGCTCCGCCCTGTTGTCAAGGGGCGTTGCGAAACTTTTTTCACATCGTTTTAACGGTTCGTTTATGGCGTTTCCACACGCTCGTGCCGCATGATAATGGAAGGGATTGCTTGCAGGCGCTTCCATGTGGTTTCGATTGCCGCCTCTCCCATATCGCAGCCGATCCACCTGCGTCCTAACTTTTGCGCAACCGCAAGCGTCGTGCCGCTTCCACAGCAAAAATCGCCTACGAGATCACCCTCATTGGTGGACGCCAGCAATATGCGTTCCAGCAACGCTTCCGGTTTCTGCGTCGGATAGCCGGTTCGCTTGGCGCTTGCCTGATTTTCTATGTCTATGTTCCAGTAATCAACCGGCAGCGTTCCCTCTCCCAAATAGTGCCGGTACGTCAATCCGGGGTACAGCGTCTCGTATTCAAGGGGCAGGTCGCGCTTACACCTTATAGGGCTGTTCACAATGCCCCGGCCCATCAAACGGTACGCGCCCTTCTCATCCCGGTGGCGGTACTTGCGGATGTTCGACTCGGCATATGGCTGCTGCACCCGATTGTAGTTGAAGGTAAAGCGCTCGCCCTTGCTGTAAAATAGAAGGGTGTCGTGCTTACGGTTCCAGCGCTTTTTAGAATTAATCGCTTCCCGGTAACACCAGATGATCTCGTTTTGGAACCGCTCACCGCCAAAAATCTCGTCCAGCAGCAGTTTCGCGTAATGTGCCGCCTGCCAGTCCAGATGCAGATACAACACGCCGTCTTCCGCCAGCAGACTATGGCACAAAACCAACCGATCATATAGCCATTGCAGGTACGTCGCCAGATCGCCCTTCCATTTGTCCGTATACGCATGAACCGGCGTTTGCCCCGCTTCACCGTCTAACACTTTATCACGACCCAATGCCTTCTCTCTCGCAGTCAAGGCCATGTGAAAATCGGAACCCGTGAAGAACGGAGGATCAAGGTACACAAGTCGAAACATGCCTGCAAGTTCCTGTTTCAGCGCGGTCATCACAAGCAGATTGTCGCCTTGAATCAGCCGTCCGGCAGGCGTACCGCTGTCTGCATTGCCATACGTCTCCACGCAGCGCAAAATCGGCGCCGCTATGGGCGTAAGCGCCGCCGTCCTTTTCCCTTTCCAGACCAGTTCCACGCCGTCAGATGCCGCCACTAGAGCCTGCCTATCCCCGCAGGCACGGTGGAACGGTAGGCGTTTTTCATCAGCCCTATGTTGGAACCCATTGGCTTTCGCTGAGACGTTGCCCACATCGCTACGGCGTTCCTGAAATCAACATCGTCCTTGTAATCGGAGGTATGGGAATCAGAAGCATTGGCGGAACCGGATTTTTCCTCTACATGATTGCTGTCGAAGCGAACGGTTTTGTCGGTCAGGCCGTCCTGCAATTCCAGCCACTTGCCGCCAACGCAAACGTTATTGACGACGGAGTTCCCGGACGCAAAGGACGGATTTTCCGCTTCTATTGTCGCCAGTTTCGGATAGCGCGTACTATATGGCGGTTTCCGGTAATCCATTGCCGCGAGTTTCTGCTGCATCTGCCAGTCGCCGCCCGGTTCAATGTACTTTTTGGCCCAGCCGATTCCCCGCGCATCCACATGCACTGAAGGATTGCAGGCGACGAAAACATTGTTGTCAATGGTATTGTCGCGCCCGCCGCCAAGCAGTACGCCCCGCCCGGCTTTGTAGAAAATGTTGCCGAACACCGTCGTGCCGCTTGCCGCATCATCCAGATACACGCCCATCGCGTCGAAAAACCCTTCGCCGCCAAAGTCCGCTTTCGGCCCACCGAGATTGTGGAAAAAGTTATAGCGAATCACATTGCCGCGCATCGTCCAGTCGCGCCCCATATAAAACGCGCCCACATCCCCCGTTTCGCGGCATACATCATGCACGTCGTTGTACTCCACAACATGCTCGTTGCCGCTCAATTGAATGGCGTTGTGCGGCCCGTTGTAAATCAGGTTGTGCGAAACGCGGTTGCCGACGCCGTTGATTGCCACTGCCGGACGATAGCAGCGCACCCACCGGCTGTAATCGTGTATCTCGTTGTTGTGCGCGAAATTACCCGCCGCCACAAGCGTTTTGCGGTCGCCGCCGTTCAGATTGATGCCGCCCTGCCCCGTGTCATAGAGCGTACAGCTATCTACGCCGTTGTCCGTTCCGCCGTCAATATTGACGCCTGCTAATCCCGTGTTGCGAATGGTGCAGGCGGAAACGCGGTTATGCGCCCCGCCCTTGATTTCAACCGCCATCCCCCGCGTATCTTCCAGCGTGAAGCCCTGCATGGTAATGTTGGAAGCGTTGTCAAGCCGAATTAACGGCTCATCCAGCAGCGAAACCGTGACGCGCTTGGTTTCGGTAATCGGCGCAGGCGGCCAAAAGTAGAGTACGCCCGCCTTGCGATCCAGATACCATTCTCCCGGCGCATCCAGTTCTTCCAGCGCGTTCAGGGCATAGAACCGCTTGCCTTTGGTGTAGCCATACGCGCCGTGCGGTTCCTGCGTGAAAATGGCATGAGTTGCGGCATCAATGGATTTGATTTTGGTGTAAGAGTCCGCCCAATCGAACGACCAGTAGCCATGCAGCCACACATCCTCGGCGTTCTTCCATCTCGCGGGACGATTTTCCGTCTTGGCCGCGTCATAAGTGAACGTGCCGCCGTTCTGTCCCTGCGGCGTGTCGGCAATGGTCGCCCACCCCTTGTTCGGCCAGCGCGCAATCTGCATCGGTTTGGATTGGAAAAACACTTCCAGACCGTGCAGCGCGGGCGCAAACGTTTGTCCATTGGGCGTAATCTCGCCGAAATCGGTAATACCCTGCGCCCTCAAATCGGCCTGCATCACCTTGCCCCGGCACTCCGGTTCCATGCGGCTCAACACGGCCTCATCCGTCACCGGCTTCCAGTCCGCCACCTCCCGCCCGCCGATAATCCGTACCGTCTCGTCCTTGTACGCGGCATACAAAGTGGGAAGCGAATTGTTAAGGCCGCTGTCCTCTTGCGTCAATGTAAAACTCTGCGTTTGTGGGTACACACCGCCCCGAACAAAAATGCGAACGCAGCCAAAGTCCATCTGGCGTGTTACCCGGCGCTTTCCGCGCCGCCTGCTGCGCCCGAACCAGCGTAGCGAACGGCCCATCCGTACCCGCTTTGTTAGGCGCAGGCAGTTTCCCCGACCACGTATCCCGCCCATTCATCGCCACATAGTAAACCGCAATCACCGGACGCGCCCATGATGTTTGCATAGTCAACACCAAAAACAAGGTACAAACGGCTATGTAAAATTTGACTGATTTCATCTTCTTTTGCTTCATCCTACTTCACCTGCAAATGAACCGATTACAAGTTATCTACGCTCCGTGTACAGTGGTGGTTATGGCTGTGCAATGCCTGCTGCATCCAATGCCTGCTTCAACAGTTCAGATAAATTCAACTCTGCCGCCCAGTAGCTTAAGTAGTCATGGTCCAGCGTATCATTGTACCTTCAGCATTCCCTGAACGTCCCGCCATTGCCGATCCGAAACGCCACCGCCCATGCGAAACCAATTCAGCTTCTGTAAGACCATGTCTTCAGGACTTGCGACATATACCAGACATGGTATCTCCCACCACTCCAATCGATTCGAGGCGGCGTCTGCCCGCGATTCCTCTTCCTCTGCCCAAGGCGTATGCGGCATCACGAAGAAATCGGCTTTGAACGCTGTCGTCAGATGAATGGCGTTAAACGAACTGTGAAGCGCAATGGCATCTCGTACACAATTCGTCGTCAATGTAGAACTCTTCCTCCAATGGCCTCCACAAGCGGCGCAACGTGTTCCGGTTCTCAAGTCCGCGACGAAATCAATGTCATTCGTGTGCTAGAAATTCTCCATGTACTGCGAACTGGCCATGGAGCCACCAAGCCAGTACACCACATCTTGCCGCTCAAGAACGCGGATGACCAAACTCGATGCTAGTATCGGTTCAGATGCCATGAGTAGACCTTTCACGTCGTGTATCGCCATACCATACACTTTACGCATGATGTCCGCAGGCAACCGGCGGGCTGCAACTCTCAGTTGGCATTCCCGTTCGTCGCTTCCGGGCACTGCTCCCGAACGTCTGCTCGCGCCATCAATTCCACCATCTGCGTCAGTTCCGTAACACGCTCCATTTTTCGGCATCGTCATTTTCCGCTGACGCTCAATCAGCATCTGCTTGATTCTTGGATGCGTATCATCAAGCGTCTGCGTCATCAGGTTCGACTTCAAAGACTGCTCTCCATGTATACTAACGGCATGTCGGAAGTTCAATATAACGGCAAGTTGATCTGGAAAACAAGACGGGAATATACGTTACGCTCATGACAGCAGCGGCTGAATGTTCAGTAAGCGCATCACATTGGCAAGCGACAGCCCACGCCTGCGGCCAATTTCCGCCAAAAACTCCAGACGCGCCACATTAATGCCTTCCAGAGTGTTCGTCAGTTCCATCAACTCACGATGTTCCTCCGGCGTCAATTGCTCTTGCTCCAGTTGCCGCCGTAAGAAATGAAAACGTCCTTGCGTGTTGCTGTCAACGGTATTTTGGAAGCAGCGCAGTTTTTCCGCTTCCTCCTCCGTCAAGTTTAAGGTTACTTCTGCCTGCGCAGCGCTCATGATGTTTGCTCCTGTCAACCAACGACGGCGGCTTGGTTACTCCTGAATGTTGATTCTACACTTTAGAAGTCCGCGCTGCCGGGAGTTCTTGGGAACGGAATCACGTCGCGGATGTTTTTCATGCCGGTCAGGTACAGCATCAGGCGCTCGAAGCCCAGTCCGAAACCGGCGTGAGGGGCGCTGCCGTACTTGCGCAGTTCCAGATACCACCAGTACGCGGCCTCGTTCAACTCCTGCTTACGGATTTTTGCGAGCAATACGTCATGGCGTTCCTCACGCTGACTGCCGCCGATAATCTCGCCGATACGCGGAGCCAGCACGTCCATCGCCCGCACCGTTTTGTCATCGTCGTTGGCTCGCATGTAAAAGGCTTTGATTTCCTTTGGGTAATCCGTCACAATGACCGGCTTTTTGAACGTCTGCTCCGTCAAATATCGCTCATGCTCGCTTTGTAAGTCCACGCCCCACCGTACCTCAAACTCGAACGGGTGTCCGCCGTCCCGCGCTTGTTCCAGAATACGAATCGCTTCCGTGTACGTCACATGCTCGAAGTCGCTGCTGACGACGTGTTCCAGCGTTTCCAGAACCGTGTTGTCAATGCGCTTGTTGAAGAACTCCAAATCGGGCAGGCACGAATCCATGACTTTGCCGATGATGCTTTTGAGGAAACTTTCGGCAAGTTCCATATTGCCCTGCAAGTCGCAAAACGCCATTTCCGGTTCGATCATCCAGAACTCGGCCAGATGGCGCGGCGTGTTGGAGTTTTCCGCCCGAAACGTCGGCCCGAACGTATACACGTTGGAAAAACTAAGCGCGAAAATCTCGGCTTCCAATTGCCCACTCACGGTCAGAAACGCCGGCTTGCCGAAAAAATCGGCCTCGTAGTTGATGCGTTCCACCAGTTTAGCATCGGCTTGCCTGCCGCCCGACGGGTTTTCGCCACTGCCCGCAGAACCCGCACCGGAAGCAGGATGGGAACCACCTTCCCCGCTTCCCGCCTTCGGTTCCGCCTTGATGCGCGGCAGGTTCATCAGGTCGAGCGTGGTCACGCCGAACATCGCGCCCGCGCCCTCCGCGTCGCTTGCCGTGATGATAGGCGTATGCACGTACAAAAAGCCGCGCTCCTGAAAAAAGCTGTGAATAGCCCACGCCAGCGCGTTGCGAACCCGAAAGACGGCTCCGAACGTGTTGGAACGGGTGCGCAGGTGCGCAATGTCGCGCAAAAACTCCATCGTATGCCCCTTCTTTTGCAGGGGATACGTGCCCGGATCGGCGCTGCCGTACACTTCGATCTCTTTGGCCTTCAACTCCACGCTTTGCCCCGCAGCCGGGCTTGCCACCAGTTCGCCGGTGACGCGCAGACACGCGCCCGTCGTCACTTCCTTCAGCGTGTCCTCGCCAATCGTGCCGGCTTCAATCACCACCTGCAAGTCGGCAAAGCACGAGCCGTCGTTGAGTTGGGCAAAAAACACGCCCTTCTGGTCGCGCCGCGTCTTCACCCACCCATGCGCCGTCACCGTCTGCCCCACCGCGCCGTTCAATATATCTTTAATGTATTCGCCTGGTTCAATCATTTGTTCTGCCTCAGTGCGTCTAAATTTGTGATGATTATGGCTTTGTTCGCAAAAGCATGGCAGTAGATTCGCCATACAGTCGGCTTTGTCCTGCGAAACCACCTTATTGCCTCTACGTACACATGACATAAGCTCTGTTCATTCTATTAGGAAAGGCAAAATAATGCCTAAAGGAAACAAGCGTCACGCATCTGGTTTTGGCAGTATCTTGGAAGGGCTAATACCAATTGCAATTTTTGCCGTTCTTCTTGCTATTGTTAGCGCGATTGTCCTTCCTATCCTCAAAGAAATTCGCGTTCATCATGCGGTAAATACCGCACATCGCTTACTGCTTGGAACACTGCTGTCGTGGATTTCAGCAGGTATCAAGGGTTTATCTAAATTCTAGATTACCTGATGAGAATACTAAATTTAGAACGGCTATGCAAGGCTTAGGTTGTTTGCTGATGCTCTACATTGCCGTGACAGTTATACCATTCATCTTTCTAGCGTTATTAGCGTTGCGCTGGTATATTCATCCTGTTCCGTGATTTTGCAGGAGAAACAGCGGCAGACAGGCGGAGCATTTCAGGAATGGTGACGAAGGTAAAACCGCGCTGTTCGAGGCGGGTGAGGATTTCGGGCAAGGCTTTGGCGGTGTGCGCTTTGCCGCTGCTGTCGTGCATCAGTACGATGTCGCCGGGATTGATGCCTTCCGTTACGTTGTCGCGCACAACGGTGTAATCCTGCGTGGCGGTATCCGCGCCCGATACGCTCCACAAAATAATGGCGTCTTTTTCCTGCCGCGCAATTTTGGTGTAGTGGCTTTTCACATCCCCATACGGCGGACGGAACAGCACCGGGTCGTGTCCTGTCGCTGCCCGTACCAACTCCCGCGTTTGTTTCATCTCTCGTTCCGCCACTGCCTGCGCAGGCCGTATCGCATGGGTGTAACTGTGACAGCCGACAACATGCCCCTCCGCAACCGCCTGCCGTACCAGTTGCGGATACTGCTTCACGTTCTGCCCCATGACAAAAAACGTCGCGTGGGCATGATGCTGTTTCAGCAAGGCGAGAATTTGCGGCGTGATGTTGGCGGAAGGTCCATCATCAAACGTCAGCGCAACCGCTTTCAGGGCAATACCATGCCTGCCGCTGCTGATCGCTTTGCCCCGATACTGCGCAGGCACACTCCAAGCGTCTATGGGCATTTGTGACGCTGCCGACTTGACTTGCTGCGCATCCGCGTATGGCCTGCCACAGAACAAAATTAGCAACAGCCCCAAACACCTGAACACCTGAGTACCTGAATACCGATATTCCCATTCGCGTTTATTCGCGTTCATTCGCGGCTAAAACTCCTTAAAATAGCTTCTTCAGCACGTCGGCGCAGATACGGCCCGCCACGCGCTTGCCATAGCCTCCATTTTCCACCACGCAGGCAAAGGCGTATTTCGGCACAGCGGGAAGCGCGGTATTCGATAAGGGCGCGAAGCCGATGAACCACGAGTGCGGCTCCTTGTCGAACTGCTCGTTTTGCGCCGTGCCCGTTTTGCCGCCAACGGGTACGCGCAAATCATCGAATACGCCCTCCGCCGTGCCGCTTTTGGTAACATTGTGCATCAGGTCACGCAGAATTTTGGCGGTTTCCGGCTTCATGCTTTGCGCAAGCAGTTGCGGCGCATAATCTTTTTTGCGCGTTTTGTCCCGCTCGTCCTTGCCCGGATCAACCAGTTCCGACACGAACCGCGCCTGCATCATCTGCCCGTTGTTGGCGACGGCGCAGGCTAATCGCGCCATTTCCAGCGGTGACGCCCACATCCGCCCCTGCCCGAAGCCGACATACGGCAAATCGGCGTCGAACGCGGCCTGTTTGGGGATGCGCCGAAAACCCATTTTTGTTGTCAGCGTGTCATGGAAAACATCAGGGTTGAGCGTTGAGGCCAGTGTTGCGAAATAGATGTTGCTGGACTGCACAAAACCGCGTGGCATGGCAATCGTGCCGAACGACGGGTCGCCTTTATCATCGTGGATGCCGCGCACCGCATACGTTTTTCCATGCGCCTGCCACCGGATCACGTCCGAGATGCGGTTGCAGGCAACGCGGAAATTAATGGCGTCTGGCTGCGCGTCCAGAGCGGTTGCCGCCGTCGCCACTTTCAGAGTCGAGCCGGGCGGGTACAGGCCATCTACGGCGCGATTGATGAGCGGGTGTTCCCGTTCCGCGTCCGGCCCGACAATCAGGCTGCGGTACAGTTCGGGTGTCAGGGCGTTGGGGTCAAAGGCCGGAAACGTCGCCGCGACAAGCACGTCCCCGGTTTGCGGCGACATCAGCACGAACGCGCCCCGGTCTTTGGGCTTGCGCGTGGTTTTGTCAATCAGTTTGCTTGCCGTTTTCGCCAGAATTTGCTGCACGTCGCGCTGCAAGTTGGCGTCAATGGTAAGATGCAGGTCATGTCCCTTCCGCGCCTGATAACCCGGCAGGTTGCGGTTGCGGTAATCCGGCAATAAGTCAGCGAATTTCACATAGCCGCGTAGATCGTTGTTGTAGCCGCGCTCCATCATGCCGAACGGCCCGCCGGCAGTTGCATCCGCGTACCCGACAAGATGCGCCAGCGCCTCGCCATACGGATACAGTCTTGTCCGGCTGTCCACAAGCTGCGCCGCCCTTTCCGGCGCAATCTGCTTGATTTCTTCCGGGCGCGATGTTGCCAATACGCGGTTCGCTCGATCATAAATGCTGCCGCGCGGAATAGCGTTTGCCAAAGCGATCA
This sequence comes from uncultured Chthonomonadaceae bacterium, assembly GCA_963835065.1. Classification (GTDB taxonomy): domain Bacteria; phylum Armatimonadota; class Chthonomonadetes; order Chthonomonadales; family Chthonomonadaceae; genus CAWFQB01. The sequence continues at coordinate 9,799 of CAWIEK010000004.1, forward strand.
GGCGCGGGTTCAGGTGCGGACGAACCACGCCATCTTTGTCCGGGGTGGCAATGGAGCGGAGCGCGGTTTCATTGGCCTGCCACAATTGCATCTGCCCCAACCGCCATGCGCCGACAACGCCAAGCAGCACACCCGTCAAGGCAAACCCGAACGTTCGCGCCGCCCGCGCCACTTCTTTATTAGGTTCCGGGCGAGCTTCCCTGCCGGGCGCGGGCGCGGAAATAGCCCGCAGCAATCCGATCAAAATAGCATCCGCGACTAATGCGCTGTTGCCATAGGACAAAAACGGCAGGGCAATGCCCGTTAATGGGAATAAGCCGGTCACGCCGCACAAAATCAGCGCGGTTTGCAGGCCGAGTAAGGCAGTCAGGCCGAACGCAAGCGCGCGGTCCATGTCCGATTGGGCGCGAAGGGCAATCCGCAGACCGCGCCACACCAGACACGCAAACACAACCAGGGCAAGCCACGCCCCCAACAATCCGGTTTCTTCCGACCAACTGATAAACGCCAGATCGTCCTGACCGCGCGGCAGCAGGTTTGGCATCCCCAACCCCAGTCCGCTGCCTTCCCAGCCGCCCGACGCCAGCGCCCAATACGCCTGCCCCAACTGCATCCCATTCGGGTGCGCGTTGGCGAACGGATGCAGCCACATATCCACCCGCGTCCCAAACACGCCGACGTGCCGCGCATAGCCAAGATACCCGCCCAGCACCATCAGCGCAATGCCGATTACGACAAAACTGCCTTTGCCCGTCGTGAGATACAAAACTGCGATAAACGTGGCGAACAGCAATAATCCCGGCCCCATATCTTTAATGACCAGAAACATCACTAAGGCCAGCGCGAACATCACCACAACCGGCCCCAAATCCTGTCGGCGCGGCAGGGAGAACGCGAACAGGGGCTTGCCGTCCGATTTCCGCAAACTGTTGAGCATGGGCGGCGTATACGCGCTCGCCGCATCCGCAATCAACCCGGCGCGTTCCGACAAATACCCGGCGATAAAGAAAACGAGCATCAATTTGATGGCTTCCACAGGCTGGAAAAATCCGAACAAGTTCAGCTTCACGCCCTCCGGCCCCCTGCCGAACACATACAGCATCGCCACCAATACCAATGACGCAAGCACCCAAACGTACTGAACGCGCCGTATCTTCTGCCGTCCAAGCGGCGTCAAACGAGCCGCGAAAGTGAGCGCCACCAACGCTAAAACAAGCCCCTGCGCGTGATGCCGATACGCCATCGCCTCGCGCAACGGGTCTTTCAGGCTGAACAGCATCACCACGCCACACCCGCACAACAGCAAGGTCAGGGGCAGCAAAAACGGGTCGCCACCCACCCGCGCCTTTTGCCGCAGCCACGCGGGCAGCACAAAAACCGCCAACAGCAGCAAGCCGGCCACCAGAACATACGAGCGAAACACCTGCGCGGGATGCCGCACGACAACGCGGCTTTCCACAACCCGCGCCGCTTCAGCATCCAGAAGATGGCTGAGGGTTGAGGGAGAAGACAATGATGAGTGATGAGTGATGAGTGATGAATGAGAATCTGATTCATCATTCATCATTCCGCGTTCAGCATTGTCCTTTGTTTCCTCGCCAGAACGTTGGCGCAACGCAAGTATTTGCCCTACGCTCTCGAAACCGTTGCGGCGGGCGCGTTCTGCCATTAGACGCTGCGCAATCGTTTTGTCAATGCCGAGCGCGCCTGTCAGCGTTTCCGCCGTCACGTCGCTGTCATTAATATAAACAGGGTTGGCAGGAAGCGGTACGGCGGTTTTGGCAAAGTACGTCAGCAGTAAAAGCGGAAACAGAAGCATCATCACCAACAGGCAAACGATACCCTCGGTTCTGGCTTCGGTATTGCGGCTGCGATCACGGAAAGACACGGGGGCAGGACTCCTCAGTAGGATGGTGTTCAGGTATTCGGGTGTTCAGGTGTTCAGACAGATTGCTTTACGCTTCTACACAAACATTGGCTTCGGGAGAAACATTGTTCCTGAATACCAAATACCTGAATACCCGAACACCTGAATACCTGTGGTACGTGACGAAGTGGGAAATGGCTTCACCAACTTGCGGCTGCGCCAAACGCAAAATCACGCGGGGCATCAAAGAAGATTACCCGCGTGATAAACAGTAAGTGCATTTTGTGTCAGTCAAAGCAACCGCAAAAGAACGTTGTAGGGGCGCAATTTATTGCGCCCCTACATTATTGTTGCTCAAAATACCCGCGCCCTTGTTACCATCTCTGCTATCTACGCATGGGACACAATCGCCAGCAGGACGCACAGCACCAGAAACGTGATGCTGATATTGCGCGTGACCAAATTCAGTTTTTCCTCGCGCCCGGCCTTGCCCTTGAACGCCGAAGTCGCCGCCGTGCCGATCTGTCCCTGCAAGCCGTCGTTCTTGCTTTCCTGCATCGTCACCACGCCAATCAAAGCGATGGCGACAAAAAAGGTAATAATACTAAGCAGTATATTCAAAACGTGCATGTCCGTACTCATTCTCCCAGTTACAGAGGGTGTCGGGTGTTGGGGCAATGTAAGACTGCCAGAATTTACTTCAATGCAGTAAGTAGTCCATCCGACACCCGATACCTAACACCCGAACACCGACTTAAATCTACTTGCCCGCGCGCATTTCTTCTTCCACGCGGCGGCGGATTTCCGCTTCGCGCTCACGCTCTTTGCGCAACTCGTCGTCTTCCGGCGGAGTTTTCAAGCCTTCCTCGAAGGCGCGTTTGCCCTGACCGATGCCCCGCATCAGTTCGGGGATTTTCTGACCGCCGAACAGCACGAGAACCACCACGACCAGCAAAATGATGGCGGTGGGATTATTGTAAAAAGCGAGTGGAACCATTCTAACAACCTCCTTCAGCGGCGCGTTTCCGGCGGCCAATCGTTGCCCGTTCGCAGCCTGCGCAACGCAAATTTTGCAGGCGCGGCTTGCGCGGCTACTTTACCCCTGTACGCGCTTCTTTCTCCGCTGGAGTTTCTTTCATACCATCCTCGAACGCTCTTTTGCCCTGACCGATGCTGCGCATCAGTTCGGGGATTTTCTGGCTGCCGAAAAGCAGCACCACAACCAGCAGCAAGATAATCAAGCCTGCCGGGTTATTCATAATGTTCGAGAGAGTGTACATTCGAGATCATCTCCTTGAGAAAAGGGGCCGTCCACGCGGCATAACTGAGAACAAACAAAAACACATGCGAGTGTCAGGATTCGCGCGCAGACACGCCTTCCACAGCGGGGCTGCTTGCCTGTACGCTGCTCGAAGCGCTGGAAATTCCCGCAGCGGGAGTGGCATACGCCGATGCGCCACCATGCGCAGGCGCGGCGCTTGCTCCGTACCCGTATTCGCTGCCCGCGTCCGACAACGCGGACGCGGCAAAATCACCGTGTACAGGTTCACTGGAAGACGCGGCGGTCAGCGATTTGGTTTCGGAGGCGGGCTGCCATACATCGGCTTCCGGTACGCTTGGCGTCGTGTCCGTACTCGCAGTCGGATTGCCATAACTGTCGTAATGCGGCGGATCGTAATTCTGGTCGTACTTGTGATGGTCCAGATTAAACGAGTCCTGTAACTCCCCGGTGGTACGCTTGAGTTCGCGCAACGCGCGGCCAATTTGTCCGGCGATTTCCGGCAGTTTTTGCGGCCCAAAGACAATCAAGATCACGACCGCCGCCAGCATCAATTGTATTGGACTGTCTATAAAAGCGAGCATAACGATACCTTTTCTGCCAGTGTGAAAATCTGTTCGCGGGTACAGAACCCGGCTCCAATCACGGAAGCGTTGGCTGCGCCTGCCCCGGTTGCCAGTCGCAGCGCGTATTCCGGGTCGGCGGGATGGTCGCTGTGCAGCCATGCCCACAGGAACGCGGCTAAAAACGAATCGCCGGACGCTACCGCGCTTGCAAACTCAATGGACGGCGGCGTGGACTGCCAGGTTTCACCTTGCAACACGAGCGCTGCGCCTGCCGCGCCCAGCGTTACGGCCATTACGTCTATAGTATACTCCCTGCAAAGGGTTTGCGCGGCTTTAATTGCGGCTTGCGGCGTATCAATCGAAACTTGCAGCAGGGTTTCCAGTTCGGAACGGTTCGGCTTGACCATCCAGGGACTAGCGCGTATCCCCTCCCGCAATGCCGCGCCGCTCGAATCCAGCACGGCGCGAACCCCGGCATTGCGGCAAATACCGATCAAATCCGCATACAGGGTATCCGGCGCGTCGGGCGGCAGACTGCCACTTAATACGACAAAGCGAAAGGGCGTTTGTGACAACAGACGCTCCACGCGCCGTAAAAGTTCGCGTATGTAGCGTTTCCCGATGGACGGGCCGCGCTCGTTGATTTCCGTTTGTGTGCCTGTTTGCGAGTCAATCACGGCGATACACACCCGTGATTCCCCCGGAACGCGCACAAATTGGTTGGCAATGTTCTCCTGCGTCAAAGCCCGCGCCACAGTACGCCCGTTATTGCCGCCTAAAAACCCGGTGGCAACCGCCTGCCCGCCAAGCGTCTGGTACACGCGGGCCACATTGATGCCTTTGCCCCCGGCAACCGTCAATTCCTGCTGAGGACGATTCACGCGATCTATGTGAAAGCCGTCCACGCGATACGTCTTGTCAACGCAGGCATTGGGCGTCACCGTTAAAATCAAAATGGTTTATCCCTAAAGTTTGTCCATCCGCAGACTTGACAAATTGTACCATAGGCCGCATAATATATCAACTTAAATGGACGGAGAAAACCTTCTTCACTTCTCCTTCATTAAAGAGCTTGCCCAGGTGGTGAAATGGCAGACACGCTGGCTTCAGGTGCCAGTGCTCGCAAGGGCGTGGAGGTTCGACTCCTCTCTTGGGCATTTTCTATAACAAGTTTTCTACAACAGAATGGTTCGCAAACATCAGCCGGTCACTTGACCGGCTGTTTGCTTTTTCAACATTTCTTCCCAACATTCCCGACAACCTTTCTGTTTTCCCTGCGTAGTTTGTGTAGCCATAGCAACCGGCTGCCCGTATTTACCTTAACAGCGCGGCTTTCTTCCATCAGCAGAATCGCGCTGCCTCTTCCCGGCATGTTCCTGCCGGAAGCACATCTCGCAAATCTTTACATTCAGAGTTTATCCCAACAGGTCCCCCTTCTGCTAATTTGTGGAGAAAGGGTCAGGGTTGAGGGCCATCAGGGATAGGCTCTAAAGGCTGTTTGAAGGCTATTGGCCGGAAAGGCAACAGACTCCCATGAACTCTGCTCCTCCTTTGAACTCGGTTCCGCTGCGCAGACTGATTCGCAGGCATGGCAACCTGGGCTATCTTCTTGTCGGCTTTTACCTCGCGGGGTACTGGCTGTACCATTTCAAGCGCCGTCAAACCATCGCCATTCTCACGCTGGCAATGGCGGCGGGAGCCTTCACGCTCTGGACAGGTCCGTACCGCCTGTCGCATGGCAATACACAGACGCCAACGGGTATCCGCGCCGCCTACAAAATTACCGATCTTGGCATCGTTTCGGGCTATGAATACAGCTTTGGCGAGGCTATCAACAACAAAGGCCAGGTTGCGGGCGATATTGCCGACGAAGAATTTGAAACCATGCACGGCTTTTTCCACTCCGGCAATAAAATGTCCGACATGGGCACATTGGGTGGTGAAATAAGCCTCGCTTTCGGCATCAATGACAACGGGCAGGTCGTTGGCATTGGCGATACCCGTGAAGGCGAGATTCGCGGCTTCGTGTGGCAGAACGGCAAAATGACCCGTATCGGCACATTTGGCGGGCAGATCAGCGTGGCGCAAGGCATCAACAACAAGGGCGAAGTGGTCGGCGTTGCCGCTACGTCGTCCGGCCAGGGCCATGCGTTTGTGTGGAAGGACGGCAGCCTCCGCGACATCAGCGGCAAATGCCCCGGACGAGTTCAACAGCGCCACCGCCATCAACGACAACAGCGATATTGCCGGCATTTTCTCGGCGGACGGCAGAACCGTTCAGTCGTTTGTGTTGAGCGGCAACAAATCCCGGCCCATCCCAACGCTTGGCGGCGACTTTGCCATTCGCAGCCTGCATCAGCAACAAGGCGCATGTGGTCGGCTACAGCAATCTCAAGCCCGGCGATTTCGATGTGATACACGGCTTTGCGTGGCAGCCCGGCGGCATCAAGGATTTGGGCACGTTAGGCGGCGACAGCAGCGTGGCGTATGGCGTCAACAGCAGTGGGCAAATCGTTGGCGGCGCGGAAACGACCGGCGGCATGTTTCACGCGACCACATGGAAGAACGGCACAATCACCGACCTCAACAAACTCATTCCTGCCGGTTCCGTCTGGGAGTTGGTCGTGGCAAGCGGCATCAACGAGCGCGGCCAGATTACGGGTACGGGCGTCGTCGGGAACACCATTCATGCTTTCCTGCTGACGCCGCAGGATTGACACGCCATCCATCTTTTCAATCGGCATCAAATGCATAATAAACCGCGAAACACGCGAAATAAACGAAAAGAAGACGAAAACAAAAATGCAAATCACGGAGAACACGGATAAAGCCATCAAAAGGCGAGTCCTGCCTGTTGGGTAATCCTGTTCAATACTTCTAATCCTGTTAATCCCATCTATTTCCTTTTTGTCTTTTTTTCGTTTATTTCGCGTGTTTCGCGGTTTTACCTTATGGCTTTACCTGCGACAGTTCCGTTTTGGTACGCTCGATTTCGGCGGTTACGCCCTCATCTATGCGCAGTTTAGGCGCGAGTTGGTCGAACTGCGCCAGAGCGCTGCGGGCGGCGGGATAGTCCTTCAAGCGCAGGCAGGCGTAGGCGAGCGCGTCAAGGGCGGTGCAGCGCTCTTCGGGCGTGGCGCTTTTGTCGGCGATGATGGCCTCGGCTCCCGCGCGCAATTCCGCAAACTTGCCCGTCCGTCCCAACGTCCACAGCGTGGTGACGCGATTGGTGTTGCCCGGATGATTGCCGGATTGTGGCGGCGTAACCGGAACCGCGTTGTCTACCACGTCGAGATGCAGGTCATCCATCCAGATGCGTCCTTTGCCGCGTATATGGAAGCCGAAAATCAGCATTGTCGCGTTCTGCGGCACATCGAACACATAACCGGCCTGCGTCCAGTCGCGCGTTCCTTTCTCCTGCCCAGCCCACCCCTGACTGTCGTTCTCATCACTCGTGACGACAGTGGCAAACAACCCGCCGCTACCCGTAACGTCCTGCTGTTTCACAAACGCCTGCAGCCGGACGCGCTTGCCGCGATACTGGTCGGCGCGGATGCGCTGCGCGACGGCGGCGCCTTGCACGGTCTTTTGCGATTTGCCTTCAATCGTGGGAACGGCAATGTCGGGGCGCCGGCCCTGCGCGTCTTTGGCGATGCGGTAGTCGCTGACGTCATACCGCTCCCATTGTTTCCAATCCTGCTTGAAGTCCAGATTGACGGGCTGCAAGGGCAAGAGCGCTGTTTCCCGGTTGGAAGCCTCCTGTTCCCGATTTTCGTTGCTGTCGGGGGGCGTGACCGGGGTTGTTCCCTCCACCACCTCGAATTGGAAGCCGTTGGCCCACACTTTGCCCCTGCCGCGTATGCTGGCCCCGAACATCAGGGTCAGGCAGTCCTGCGGCACGTCCACGACATACTCATAGCGCGTCCAATCCGTTGTGCCGCGTATGGGCTTGCTGTTCATGTCCCATGAAATGTTGCTTTTGGGCGTGACGGCGACCAGCAGCAGGCCGGTGTAATCCTGAATGTCTGCCGTTTTCAGATAGCCGCTGAACCGGACGCGCTTGCCGCGCAGGGTTTCGGGCTGAAAGTCCTGCCGCAGCGCGCCGTACCCGATGGGAGCGGAAATTTTGTTTTGCAGGCGCGCGCTTTGTACGCCCTGATAGGTGACGGCGGAGTCGAGGCGCAGATCGTACTCCTCGTTGGGCGTGCCGTTGCCATTTGCCGAGCGCCCCCATCCGGTTAATCCCTGCTTGAAGTTCAGATTGGTGGGTTCCACAGACTTACGCCTGAACCGGGCGTCGTAGTCGGGTTTGGAAAGGGGGGTATCGTTGTCAACAATCTCCAGTCTCACTTCGGCGACGGACGTTTTGCCCCGGCCCGCCATGCTGATACCGAACTGCATCCCCTGCGCGTCGGCGGGAACATCCAGCGTGTACTCATAGCGCTTCCAATCGGTTGTGCCGATGATGGGCTTGTCCAGACTGTTCCAGGCTTTTTGGCCCCGCGCATAATCCAGCCGCAGCCACAGGGACGCGCCGCCTGCAGTATCCTGCGTTTTCATCGCCGCGCTGAACCGAATCCGCTTGCCCCGGTAAGCGTCGGCGCGAACCCTCTGTTCAAGCAAGGCTTCGGTGTTGATTTTACCGGGCAGGGGCGTCAGGGTCGCGCTTGCCAGTCCTGCGCCCGGCCCGTTCGCCTCGACTGCCGCCAAATAGTTATTTGCGCCCGGAATACCGGGGGAATTGCCGCGCACTTCTTCTTTCTGCCAGCCCTGCAACCCCTGCGCGAAGTCCAGGTTTGTGGCCGCGAGGGGCGCAGCAGCCCAATCCGCGCCGGAACCGGGATTGAACAGCGTTTTGGGTTCCGCCTGTTTGGACGGGCGCGCGGGTTTGGGCGCGGCGGACACAAGTTTCCAGGGTACGAGCGTTGCCAACCCGCCCAGAGCCAGCAGCGTGAAGCCGGCCAGAAGACGGCGGCGCGAAACGGGAGCCGATGTTTGCAGCATGACAATTCTCCTTTTCAGCGTATCGAAATGCGGGCTGACGCCCAGGGCGACACCCAGGCCGGACTGCGCCGGGCGCGTTCCCAATTGAAGCAGCAGCCGCCCGTAAACATCCGGGGGCGTTTGCGTGACCTGCACGGCAAGCGCGTCGCAGGCGGCTTCGGAAGCCAGATGGTACTCGCGGCAGGCAAGCCAGGCGGGCGGAAAGAACCAGAACAACATGCGCGCCAACACCGGAACCGGAGCCTGCCATAAATCGCGCCGTTTCAAATGCCCCAGTTCATGCGCCAGCAGCGCGCGTTTTTCGGCGTCGGACAGGCCGGCAAGATGCGCGTCACCGAACACAAGCGCGGGCCGCAAAATGCCGACAACAAAGGGGCAGGTATCGGCGTTCACCCGCAGCAGGCGCGGCAATCTGCGCAGGCCAAGCGAATTCGCCACTTCCCGCGCCTGCGAAATCAAGTCTGCCTCTGCAATCGGCGTTGCCTGCCGGACAATGCGCCGAACAAAGCGCAGTTGACGCGCCATCACAACACAGCAGGCCAACACCCCGACCAGCCACGCCAGCAGCCCACAAGCCAGCAGTGAAGGCCGTGCCACAGCAGGAGCAGGCGCAGCGGAAACCACGTTATCGCGCGCAATCGGGGCAGCCTGACCATACGGCTTTGCGTGAGAAACGAGTGTCGTCAGCAGGTTTGAAGTAAAACCCGCGCTGTCACTCACCGGCGCTTGCGCCACAATCGGCGGGGAAGCCAGAACGGGTACGCGAACAGGGGCCACCCACGCCAGCCCCAACAGCAATTTGACACAGGTAAGCCACCAGAGCGCGCTGCGCAGGGAAGCAGGCAGGCGCGGCAGGCATCGCATCACCAGCCACACGGCCAGTATCAGCAATCCGCCCTGCCAACACGCCCGCCACAACAGCGGAGAAACCGTTTGCGCCCACGTATTCAGCATTGCAATCCCTCCAGTATTTCCAGCCACGTCCGTTGAGGCATTAGGCATTAGGCATTAGGAACCATTCCAGCAGAATACCGTCGTCTAAAAACACGATACGTTTAAACCGACAATGAGCAACCTAATGCCTAATATGCCTAATGCCTAATGCCTCATCTACTTCTCTTCCCCCGCTTGCAGTTTGCCAATGAGACGTTCCAGTTCGGCGACTTCCTGCGGTGAAAGTTTGTCGCTGCTGGCGAAATAGCGCACGAACGGAGACAGCGACCCCGCAAGCGTTTTTTCCACGAAGCGGCGCACCACGCCGCCCATCAATTCTTCCTGCGCGACGGGGCAGGAGTAGCGAAACACGTCGTTGTGCTTCTTGCGCGTCAGATACCCTTTTTTGCGCAGGCGCTCCATCACGGTGACAATCGTGCTGCGCGACAAGTTCTGCGGCGCTCCGAACCCTTCCGCCGCTTCCCCAACCGTGACGGCTTCGCGGGCGGCAATGTAGCGCAGCAGCGCGAGTTCCTGGTCTCCGAGTGAAAGTTCACTGGAAGGTTGATTGGAAGTCGCGTGGGACGGTTCATTGGCCGCCGCGTCAGCATGTTTGTTGCCGGATTCCTCGGCAGGCGTAGCGCCGGGATTCGGTTCAGGCGGAATGTCAGGCGTCCGGGCCGGTTTTAGATCAGGTTTCAACATTGGTTTCCTCTCTGCGAACAATCTACAAGTGTAGACAGGAGAGTATACACCATGTTTACGCTTGTAGACAAGGGGGTTGACAACTTTTTTCAGAAATGAGGAATGAGGAGTGATGAGTGATGAATACAATGCCGAATCCCATTCATCACTCATCATTCATCATTCATCATTCATCATTGTTATGGCTGTTGAGACAGGGCTTGCAGCAGATGGTTGCAGGCAGGCTGAGGATTTTGCAGGGTAAAGTAGGGCAGGAAGTGGCGGGCGACGGCGCGGTTCACGGCTTTGTCGGCGCGGGCGGATTCGAGGCTGGACTCATGCAGCAGCCATTGCGCGTTTTCGACCACGTTGAGCAGAAAAGGCGGGATGTGCAGTACGGTTTGCGACAGGGCGCTGATGGTGAGATGTTCGATTTGGTTGGTGTTTTTGGGATCGCGGATGTAGCCGGGATGGAAGCCGGACAAGCCCCACACAGCGTCCACGCCGATCTCGGTTCCGGTATGATAATGCCACATTTCCACGACGTTGAAGCGCGCCCAGTAGGAATGGGTGTAAGCGTCCCGGTGAAGATGTGGAATCTGGCGGTTGGTTCCGGTTGCCACCTGCTGCCACAGAAAAATGGCCTGCTGCTCGCGGGACAGGCGAGGGCGCGTTGCCGTCATAACAAGCGGATGCTCGCCCCGAACATAGTTTGCGCTTTCACGCAGCAGCATTAGAACCGTTGCCACCGCCGTTGTCGCATTGTTGTTCTGCTTGAACGCTTCCAAATGCCCATAGCAGCGCGCCAGAAACGACACATAAGGCTGATAAGGCAACGCGGCCAGCGCATGGACAAGCGCGTACTCGTCCAGTCCGACGGCCTGCATGACCGGGGTACGCGCATCCCAAAAATCAACCGGCAGCGCAACATGCTGCGCTTGAGTCAGTATGGAGAGAATGTGCAGGTCATCGGCGTACCGCGCCAGTATTTTGCCGCTTGCCTGCCCCTGTTGCCAGCGCTTTCGGTGCATTGCAATGCCGGTTGAGCGCAGTCGGCTGTCCGCACTTAGCCCGACTGCGCGCAGGGCTTCTTCAATGGCGTTCCATTCTTGTGTGTTGTTCGTCATAATCAGGCGCGTTGCAAAAACACCGTTAATGTTTGCGGGCAAACTGTGGGAAGAGTTCGTCATGGATTTTGGCGGGCTGTGAGAGATGCCGCAGGCGCTGCTCGCTTGCCGTATCCAGCATCAGGGGAAAGAACATCCCCGCGCCCGTATCCACCTTGTAGCCGCCGGGCGAATGAACGCTGATGTAGCGCCGCCCCAATTCCTGTTCCTCTTCGGTGTGGCAATGCCGGATGCAGTTCATGGTGAACATGCGTCGCCGCGTACCGCCGCCCCACGCGGAATGGTAGGTATCGTGGTTAAAAAGGACTAAATCTCCGGGCGTGGTTTCCAGTGCGACATTGCCGGGAAAATCACGGGGCGCGATCCCGAACATTTCCTGCGCTTTGTTCGGGTTGATGGCCTGCCTGCGAATAAGATGCTCCGGGTCCTGACTGCCCGGCAGGACGCGCAGGCAGCCGGTGTCGCGGGTCAGAGGGTCAAGGTAAAAGGCGGCCTTAACCGCAAACAATTCGCCCCAGTTGCCATCGGGGTGCCAGGGCGTATCTCCGGTATAATAGTTGCCGTCGCCGCTGCAATAATTGAAATCCTCGCCCAGCAGACTGCCGAGAATTTCCAGCAGGCGCGGATCATCGAGGAGCGAGCAGAGTTTTTCCGTCCGTTCAATGGGAGCGCCCATCATCGTGCGCGCCGACCCGTCGTGCTTCTGCCCGCCTCCATACGCTTGAATGGCCGTTTCAAATTCTTCAGTAATCCACGCCATTTCGTCGGGAGAAAACAGCGCGGGGAACATCACGTACCCGAATGTGCTAAAAAATTGCTTTTGCGATGCCGTAACCTGCATGGAGTGCCTCCTTTGGTTCTTCACAAGCGTCTGGTATCATGCGGGCGAGGAACCCGTTCGTTCTCATTCGGAAGACAGTTCTGTTTACCGCGCGTCTTTCCCTGCCTTTCTTGCGCAGCCGCGCTTGCTTTTTCGCTCGTCCTTTTCTTTTTGGAATCCTGCCATGAATATTTCCAATATTAACTTTCGCGCTTTCAGGCGCTTTCTCGCGCTCAGCCTGCTGCTCTGGATGCTTGCGCCGGTACGCAGCGCAGGCGCGCAGGGTGTGCAGAAGGACTACAAAGCGCCCACTATCGTGATTCCCTACGCCTGGAAAAAGCCGACGCTTGACGGCAGCATACACGAGGACGAGTGGCAGGGCGCGGTCAGTTTGAACGCGCTGCAAACCACCGCAAAGTCTGTCAGCGCGCGGCAAACGCGCTTCTGGCTGATGTGGGACGAGGACAATTTGTATATGGCGATGCGCTCGCCCCTGCGACCGGGCGAGCGGCTGATACAGGCGCTCCGGGAACGCGGCCACGATGTAAACGCTGTCTTTGACGACTCGTATGAAATCTGGCTGGATGTGGGAACGCGCAGCGCGGACGGGCAGCCCGTGTTTTTCCAGTATCTTTCCAACTTCGCGGGTGCTCGATGGGACGTGATGCAGGAACCTGCAGTTGGAAACTCGCGCCTGAGTTGGACGGCGGGCTGGAAGCCGCGCAATCATCTCACGCCCGACGGCAAGTTCTGGGAAATGGAACTGGCGATCCCGCGCCGAAGCCTGTACAAAGACACGCCGTTTCGGGATGGCTTCGCCTTTTTGGGACTGCTGGCGCGCAACTTCAAGCGCCCCTGGGATCAGGTGACGATAGCCGGGAGCGGCAGTTTTTCCGTCCGCGAAACCTACGCCCGGTGTGTTCTTGCCAAAAACGCGCCCGCGATTCACCTGCTTTCGGTTGGCGACCCGACAGCGCAAACTTTTGGATTGACGCTGGCCGCTTACGAGCAGGATGGGCAAGGCGCGCAAACGCTGCGGTGGCGTTTTGACAGCGACAGCAATGTTCACGAGACGGGCGCGCTTGTCGCGCAGCCCGGCAAACTTACGATTCTTCCGCCCAATCTCGCTCTGGATCGGGCAGGAACGGGCGCGTTTCGGATACAGGTTTATGCCCCGGACGGCAAAACGGTTTATCTGGATTGGAGCGCGAAACGGGAATGGGGCGGGCTGGAAGCGCTGGCGCAGCCGCTTCAAGATACCGGGGATCGGATTGATCTGACGCTTGCTTTAAACCCGGCGCGGGACTATCTGCGCGTGAGCGGCGACTTTATCAACTACGATGCGCGGGGCACAATCGCGCGCTGCGATGTGACTGCGCGGGACAGTCAGGGGCGCGTCCTTGCCTGGAAAGAAGTGCGATTAGATGCGCTCGCGTACGCGCGGGACGTTCTGACGCTTCCTCACCTATTACCCGGCATGTATTCGGCGGAACTAACGGCCTATGACAAAAGCGGCCACGCCCTGCTGACGCGCAGAACGGAATTTGAGAAGAAAGACCCTTCCATAGCGTTCCCCTGGTGGAATACCACGATGGGAAACGCCGACAAAGTCCTTGCGCCCTGGACGCCCGTACAATACGCAAAGGGGCGCTTCAACGTATGGGAACGCGAAATGACCGTTGGGGAAGCGGGACTGCCGACGCGGATACGGACGCAGGGGCAGGACCTTCTTGCGCAGCCCATGACGCTGATTGCGCAAATGGCGGACGGAACCACGCGGCAGGCAAAGGGCATACGCTTGCGGACGATTTCACAGCAGCCGAACCGCGCGGTTGTGGAGGTTCAAAGCCGCCTGGGGAACATCGCGATTCAAAGCCTCGTCACGGTCGAATACGACGGCATGATGAAAATCGAGATGCGGCTCACTCCCGAACAGGCGACAACGCTCCGTTCGCTGCGGCTGGTCGCGCCCTTGCGCCCCGAAATCGCCGATTATCTTCATGCGTGTGGCGAAGGTATCCGCTACGGCTTCGATTATCGGTTTTTGCCGAAAGCCAAGCAGGGGCGTTTGTGGGACTCGCGCTCGGTGGATGGGCAGCCGATGCAGGTCGGCTCGTTCCTGCCGTATGTATGGGTGGGAAATCCCGGCGCGGGGCTGTGCTGGTTCGCGGACAGCGACGAGGGCTGGGAGCCGAACAACAAAGTTCCCGCGATTGAAGTACGCCGCGAGTCCGTTCGCAGCGCCGATCTCGTTCTGAACCTTATCGGCGCGGCAACCACGCTGAAGCGCTCGCGCCGCCTCGTGTTCGCGTTTCAGGCGACTCCCACCCGCCCGCTGTTTCCGGGCTGGCGCATGGATACCTGGGGAACGAGCGATACTTTCAAAGATTGGGCGCAGGTGGAATCCAAAGGCAAGGCGGGCAATATGGGGCTGATTTTCGGCTCCATTCCTTTTCCGCTCGACCCGGAAGTGAGCCGCGCAATGGTTCAGGCGCGTCACAAAGAAGCGAGTTCGATTTTAGGCGCGGCCAGTCCCAAATACCGCGCTAACGCCGTGCCCTACTTTGAGCATATCAACATGGGCGAGCAGTTCGCGCCCGAACTGCGCTATTTTGACGAGGAATGGCGAACGCGCGTCAGTCGCGGGCTTTCGTATGGCAAAACGCTGGCGGATTACATGGTGTATCACGTCGGGCAGTGGGCGCGCGACTGCGGGATTGACGGCTTTTATCTGGACAACGTGTACCCGATTGCCGATGACAACCTGGAAGCGGGACGCGGGTATCGGCTGCCGGACGGGCGCGTTCAGCCCGCTTATCAGATGTTTGACACGCGCCGCTATCTGCTGCGCCTGCGCGCCGCGCTTGCCGAACAGGGCAAGCAGGATAAGTTTGTCCTGCACATCACGAACCATATCATCGCGCCCTGGATCGGCGCGGCGGATATTGCGCTGGACGGCGAACACCATGTCATTTACCCCGAAATGAACAAAGATTTCATGGATTTCTGGTCGCTGGAGCGCCTGCGCGTGGACGATCCGGCGACATGGGGCGTGGCGGTCAACTTCTTGCAGGAGTATCAGGGCGCGTGGGAACCGCAGCAACTGAAAAAGGCGATGCGGGCGTACACGGGAATGCAGTTGCTTCAGGACACGCTGGCTTCCGCCAACGCCAACGGCCTGAACCCGGAAGTGTGGCAGGGGCGCGAGCGTTTCGGCATCACGCGCCCCGGTATTCGTTTCCTCGCCTACTGGGAAAAAGCAAGCGGGCTGCAAAGCGAAGCCAAACAGGTGTATGTTTCCGGCTGGCTGGCTCCCGGCGCTCCGGGCAAATCCGGCAGGCTGCTGCTG
This sequence comes from uncultured Chthonomonadaceae bacterium, assembly GCA_963835065.1. Taxonomy (GTDB): domain Bacteria; phylum Armatimonadota; class Chthonomonadetes; order Chthonomonadales; family Chthonomonadaceae; genus CAWFQB01. Next base: position 25,428 of record CAWIEK010000004.1, read on the forward strand.
GCCGTCGTCAACACAGGGGAGAAAACCAACGCTTCCGTTCAGATTGACGCGAAGCGCCTTGCCCTGCCGGAGACGAGCCACTGGCGCGTTTATGACGCCGAAACGCTGGAACCGCTTACCGTAAGCGCGTCCGGCAGGCTGGACCTGTCATTGGAAAGGCACGATTACCGACAGGTCATTCTTGAAACGCAGTGAGAGTCACTCTCACCCGGCCCTCAACCCCTTCTCTCAACTTTGGAAGAAGGGGAACCTGTTGGGATAGGTTCTAAGAGAGTACCCAATTAACACCTCATGGAACGTTCTTCGCGCACTCCGCGCAGATTGTATCCAATGCGCCGAGCAGTTCCGGCAGAAATTCCGTCGTGTAGGAGCCTGTCTCGAATATCTCCCCCGCCCGCGTCAGTCTGTAGAACTGCCAGTTCTGCCCGTTGCTGACGATGCCATAAATGTCAATGTCCAGCCCGCGTTGTTGATTGCTCCAACGACAGGCCGCCATTTCCGCCAGACACTGAACGCGCCCCCTTGCAAAATCATCCTTTTTGGCTTCGGCAACACAGAGCAGAGGCGTTGCCATGTATGCCCGTTTCGGCGCAATCACGTAATCCGCCACACCCGTTGTTGTGTCCGTGTTCAGTATTGCCTCTTTCCAGACCTTCAGTTTTTTATGCGCAGGTACGATTTCCACAAACAGCGCGTCAATCAGCAGGGTTTTCGCAGGTTCCGAGGATTGCAGGTCAAAGAACTCGAAGCGGCTTAAAATGTCTTTCAAGGTCTCGCCGGGCGGGCGTGGCTGCGCATGGAGATGCCATGCGGTCAGGCTCTCCCTTCCCAGCAACCCCATTGCCTGTTCCAGCGTCATGGCGGAATAGTTTTGTTTTTGTTTCGGCGCGGGCTTCATCCGACTCATGTCCGATCCAGTGCTTGCGTTAGTATCAACATACATCTTGATCGTTGAAAGTCTATCAGGCGGCGTCTGTTGGGAAAGGCTGTTCTCGTAAGCCATGCAAACGTTCGCGCGCTCTTTCCCAACACCCGGCGCCTGACACCCAACACCCTTATTGCGTCACGGTAATGGTAATCGGGGCGGAAACCGGGGTCGGGACGCTGTTTGCCACGCGGTTGCCGTTGTCGTACAGCAGTTCGGGGAGGCTGGCGTAAATCTGGTACGTTCCCGGCGGCAGCGCGCTCACCTGGGGCGGGCTGTCGGGCGAGGGCGTGTAGGGAAACACGTAATTGAACGTTTTGGTTTGCCCCCCCGCATAGGTGTCAAAGCCTACGACCTGCGGAAACACCTGCTTGTGTCCCGGCCAGTATTCATAGGCCACGATTTTGCCGTCTTGCGCGATGGTATAGCCCCACCATGCAATCTGCGACACGGTGGGGAAACTCACCATGCTTTGCGAACCGGAGGAGTTGCTGACGGTCACGGTCAAGTTAATCGTGTCGCCCGTCTTGTACGTGGTTTTATCCGCGCTGATTTGAAAGCGCAGGGTGGACAGATTGGTGGCGGGCGGCAGCGCGCGGCCATCCGGGGAGTAGTTATTTGGAATTAGGACTGCCTTGGGACTGCTTCCGCCCCCGCAGCCCGGCAAACATACGCTCATTACGGAAGCGACAAGCGCTGCGCCCATCAAAGCCAAAAGTCGGGACATGAGTACCCTCTCCTTCGTAGAAAATGCGCGCTGTTCCACGCTTCCGAACGCCTGTGAGAAAGCCGTTCGCTTTCAAGCCGCTTGCAGCAGCGCCGATGTGATGGGGGGAAATTGGGAAGGATGAAGGATGAGGGGAAAGACAGTGATGAGTGCTGAGTGATAAGTGATGAATTTGCATCCTATTCATCACTTATCATTCATCATTCATCGTTTGTTCCTCATCCTTCATCCTTAGTGTGTGCCTCGTCCGGCGTGGAACACGGCCAGCGCGGTGATGCACAGCAGCAGGGTCATGCTGTAAATGAACCAGACCACCTGCTTTTGGCTCCAGCCTAGCGCGAGCAGGCGATGGTGCAGGTGACGCTTGTCCGCAGCCGTCAGTTTCGCGCCGTCCATCAGGCGGCGCGTCAGCACATGGGCGTAATCGAAAATGGGCACACCCAGCACGAGAACCGGAACCAGGACAGACACCGCCGCCGCCGCTTTGAACGCGCCCATAATGGAAATCGCCGCCAATGCCAGGCCAAGCACCTGCGCGCCGATAGTTCCCATGATGATTTTGGCGGGATAATAGTTGTGGCGCAGAAAGCCCAGACACGCGCCCATGACCGCAGCCGCAAGCAGCGCCAGCGTCGGGCCATCATGGGAGCGCAGCATGGTTGCCATTAAAGCGAGGGTTGCGGCGGAAATCGCGCACACGCCCGACGCCAGGCCGTCCACGCCGTCAATCGCGTCAACGGTTTTGGTCACCGTAAACACCCAGGTTACGGTCAGCACAACCGAGATCATCGGGGTCAGTTCGTGCCAGGTGCTGCTGCCCACGCCGAACGGATTGGTGATGCCCTCGATACGAACGCCGAATTTCACCAGAATCAGCGCGGCAATGATAATGGCAAGCGCCTGCCATTTGGCCGACAGGTCTTTGAAATCGTCAATGAGGCTGGTGATGGCAATAAAGGTTGTGGCAATGAGCATGCCTATGACGGGCATCGTCCACGTATGCTGTCCCGTGTTGACGTGCCGGACGCTGACAGTCAGCAGCACGGCAATCACGAAGCCGAGATAGATGGCGATGCCCCCGGCGCGCGGAATCGGCTTGACGTTGACGCGGCGCTCGTCCGGCATGTCTATCGGACCGCGCTTTTCCACCCACGCGCGCACGATGGGCGTAGTGGCGGAAGTCAGGAACGCGGCCACAAAGGCCGCAATGATTATGCCATACATTTCCGTACCCCGGCGGCTTGCCTGTCCAAACGTTTAATCGAAAGAGCCGCTGTCAGGTGTTACTTATCCCTTATCCCTTACACCTTATCCCTCGTTACGCGGGCTATTTGACGGCTCCGTTGCCCAGCAAGTCTTTCACGCTTTTTTGTTCCGTCACTCCCGGCGGCGGCGTAAACACAAAGGCTTTGTCGTCGGCAGGCGCGTTAGGCTTGACATCAATGGCGCTGGCGCGCATGGTAAGCGTAACGGCCAGCCGCGCTTTGACGATCTTGCCGTCCTTTTGCTTCATCGGCTGCTGCAGCATCCCGCCAATCTGCGCTTCCACTTTTTGCAGCAGGAAACTGGCCTTGTCAATGTAGAGCGTCCAGCGCGCGCCCTTGCGCGTGAACATATTTTTGGCGGCATTTGCCGGCGGGTCGCCCGTCCAGGCTCCGCTCACAATCGTCACGGGGCGTCCGTTGACGCTGCCGCTGCCCTGCACCTTCAGGTTGGTCAGTTGGGGCGGCAGGGACGTTGCGCTTAAAAAATAAAGGGGGTCCAGCATGCTGTCAATACCGGCGCGCTCCCGCAGCAGGGGCATCATGGCGTTGATGTTGGGAGCCGTCGTTCCCGTGGAGTATTTTTTGAAATTCTCCATATACACGACCATTTTGCCGCCGTCGCTAGTACACTTCCGTCTGATTGGTACGGGAGGACATTTTCAGCGCGATCTTGTTCGGGCGCTTGTACGTAAAGTCGGCGGAAACCGCACCGAGCAGTTTGCTGTTTTTCGCCGACGTGACATTGATATCCGTGCTGAGTTTGCCGGAATAGGAGGCGAGGTCATGGTACGCCTTGAGGGTTTTTTCCAGCAGCGCCTTGCCGTCCTGCGCCTGCGCCTGTGCGCCTGTCCCTGCGATGCTCATCCCTCCGATAACCGCTAAAACCGCCCATTGCCGCATGTCGTTCGTCCTTCTTCATCAGGCATTAGGCATTAGATTTACATATTAGGCATTAGGAGCCGGGTTCATATCTTCTGCCTTGTACCTTGTGTCTAATACCTGATGCCTGATGCCTGATGCCTGATGCCTGATACGTGAATGCCTAATGCCTTTCAACAGTATAGCAGACAGCGTCCTTTGCGTCAACAGGCGGCCTTGTTTTCCCGCTATTTTGTCTGGTACAGGGGCAGAAAGGAATTTAACCATCCTAAAGGGGATAGGTTCCCCTTCTCCCGAAGTTGGGAGAAGGGGTTATGGGGTTGAGGGCATTTAGAAGGTGAGGGTCAGGGTGGGCTTGTTGGAAGCGGCTTCCCAACTCTCGAAGGTCAGGTAGACGTTTTGCGGGCTGGCATCTATCATCTGGAGCGTCACCACTTTGCCCAGGTTGGCCGCGATGAACGCCGAGAGGTCGAAAGAGGCTTTGGTTCCCGCTGCGAGCGAGATGCTCTGAGAGGTGAGGAACGCGCCCGTACTGGAAAAATTCGTCCGGTTCAGGCCGGGCGCATTGTTCCAGGTGATTGTCGACTCGCTCCAGGTCGCCCCGGCAATGCTGTACAGATTGACGTTTTCCGCCGACGTGGTGGGATTGGAGGCGGAGTCTACGGTCAGCGCGAGCAGGGCTTTCGTGGGCGTTTTGGTTACGGCTGTCAGGTCGAACTTCAGGTAAATGCTGCGATTGTAAACGCTTGTGGAGTCGTTGGTGACTTTCTTGACAATCAGCAGCGTCTGGCTCCCGAAGTTGCTGTTGGCGTTGTCGCCGGCCTGCACATAAGCGTCGGCGGTGGGAAACAGGACTTGCATGGTCGGCGGGGCCGGGGCTTGCACGGTCAGGGCTGCCGTTTTGGTGACGCCCGCATAAATGGCGGAAATGGTTACGCCTGCGTTTGCGGTCACGGTTTTGGTCGTTACCGTAAACGTCGTGGAGGTCGCGCCTGCCGCAATCGTGACGGTGGCGGGAACGGTTGCCGCCAAAGTATTGCTGCTCGTCAGTGTGACAATCGCGCCCCCGGTTGGAGCGGGCGAATTCAGCGCCAGCGTACCCTGCACAGACGTGCCGCCCGTCACGGTTGTCGGGTTGAGCGCGAGGGATTGCAGCGACGCGAAGGGCGTTGCGGCAACTTCGCTGGAGTTCGGGCCGATCCCTCCCGAATTGGCGGCGTCCACCACATAGTAGTAGGTGACGCCGTTCGTTAGAAGCGTATCCAGGTACGTGGTCGTGGTGACGTTGGAAGCAATCGTCGTATACGGCCCGCCGTGTACGGTGGCGCGTTTGACCACATATTGCGAGATGCCGCTTACGGCGCTCCAGGACACGCTCACCTGCGTCGCGCCGGGAGCCGCCGCCACGTTTGCCGGAGCGGTCGTTGGCTGCGGCTGCGGGACAAGCTGTTCCGCGCTGACCGACAGGATTGGGTCCGTATTGGCGTAACCCCGCACCAGGAGCGAGGAGAAGTTCATCGTGGTGCTGTTGCCGGGAGCGGCGTAGGCGAACAGCCAGGGCTTGAGGCTGACAGTGGGAATGACGGTGCTGATCGTCTGCCAGGGGCTGTTGTCGCTCTGGCCTTTGACCAGACCTGCAGAAATAAAGGCCACGCGCTGCGTGTGCCAGCCGGTGTCAATGGACTGCGGCAGGGCAAGGAGGGACTGATCGGGCGCATACGTGGTGTCGAAAAGCCAGTAGGGAGAGTTGTAGTCATACATGCGCAGCAGTTGGGTGCGGTCTTCGATGCCGAACCCGAATTCTCCCGCATGATTGCCGGTTCCATCCGCGTTGTTGCGGCGCACTGACACTTCCATCGTATGCCCGGCCCCGAAGGAGCGCCGCCCGACGAGCGTTTCATAGGAGCCGACGCCCGAATTCAGGGTAAGCACATTGTTGGCGACGCTGAAGCTGCCGCCTTCGCCTGACTGCGCGGGATGGCCCCACTTGTTGTAGTCCACGCTCGTACCGGAGAAATCATCGTAGTAGTCGAACACCTGAAAGGGATCAAAGCCTTTCGCTGTGGAAACCGCGTTCATGGTCGCCACGCTCCAATCCGCGGCATTGGAGTAGGGAAAGAACCAGATGCCGGCGTAGTTGAGCGCGCCCTTGCTGATGGCGCCCCGGAAGGCGTTGGCGGCGTCCCATTCCCCCGTCGTGCCGCGCCCGTAAACGATGTGCTGCTTGGTAAACGTCTGGTAGTCTTTGGTGGTCACAAAGCCGACTTCCCAGGGCTGATCCGAGGTCGCGCCGCCCGTGTAGAAAATGTAGGCCGTGCCGTCAAGCTCGACGCAGAACGGGTCGGCAACGGTGGCGGCGTCCCAGGCGGGCGCGGGGCTGAAATCAATGATCGGATTGCCGGCAAACTTCGTCCAGGGGCCGGTAGGGCTGTTGGCAACGGCGTACCCCACGCGCTCGATGTTGACCGCGTCCGCCCCCGCGTCGCCCATGTAAAGCATGATCCACTTGTTGATAATGGTGGAGTAGTAGACATAGGGTTCCGCATCCGGGACTGCTCCCAATCACCGGGCAGGCGCGACGCCGAAAGCGGGGATTGCCGCTGTAGCGGGTGTAGGGGCCGGTGACGCTGGCAGCGGTGGCGACGCCAAGCGCATTGTTATCGCCATAAATGTCTGTGCCCCCGGTGTAATACAGGAACCAGGTTCCGTTGTTTTGTATCAGGTGCGGCGCGTACACCGTGTTGGCGTCCCAGGAACCGGCGGGGCGAGCGGCAGGATCGTTCCCGATCCGTCCAGGGGCCGAGCGGCGAGGACGCGGAAGACATATTCACGGTGTTGATGACGCCATTGACGACGGGACAGTAGATCACGTAAAACTTGTTCGTCGCCGCATCATAAACCATGTTTTCGGCCACGCCATGCCCGATGGGGGCGGTAGGGCGATTGAACAGGCCGGTCGGGGGCAGGGTAAAGGTGGCCGGGGCGCTGTTGCCGTAATAGAGATAAATGGATTTGGCTTGGGCGCCGGGAATGGTGGGAACGCGAAACCCAGATGGTGGCCATGTGGCTCGTCTGGCTGTCGTATTGTTGAATATGGTAGAGGAATGAGGCTGACGCCATCGGCATCGGTGACGCGCAAGTCGGAGCCATCGGCAAGCGGCCGGGTAAAATGGAGGTTCGCGTTGGTGAGAGAAATCTTCACCTGAAACGAGGTCAGGTCGGTCAAGTTGGCCGTATTATCAACGTTAATGGTGCGGCGGTATTTCCAGGCGTTATTGTACCAGGTGGCCGGCGCGCAGTTACTAATCTGCGCGGCCAGAATCAGGGACATAATCCGCAGTAACAACAGTATTCTTTTCATTCAAATCCTCAGCGATAGTGAAATCGGGAGGCGTTTTTGGCGTTGCCGGGCGTCAGTCGCAGGCGGGCGCGTTTGCGGCCTTCAGCGAAGAAGATAGCGGCCTCCGGGAGAGCGTTTCTCCGTAATTTCAGTTATGTCAAACAACGTGATGTTCGCGAACAGGCGCAGTTATGCAGGCAGGCGCAACTGCGCTCCGGCAAGCCGGAGGCATAGCCCTGCCGCGCATGCGTTTACGCGCAGAGTGGCGATTTGCCGCTCTATCGGCGCAAAGCATTGGGGCGAGACAACGTTGTGAAATTTTAAATCGGGGACGAGAAAATCTGCGTCGAAGCGGACTGGCCGGTTATTCCAACCGAGACAACAAACGAGAACATCGACACCGGGGTAACACGCAAGCCGACTGTCTGACACTGCCATTCCTTATCCACAGATTCCAAACCAACGAAATGACCTTATCGGGATACTTCCGTAGAAATGGAAGCGATGAGTATTCTGGCGGCGCAGGACACATTTGAAAGGTTGAGAGGAAGAATTCTTGAAAAACAATTTGGCGGAATCAGGAACAAGACGTGGCCAAGTTTGGACATCAAACTTGCATTAAACACTGTAATGCGTATTTTGCTGAATATCCGCGCCGTTTCTCTGCTTTGCCCTTTTCTCAATTTTCACAAGTTTTTCTCAATGAAGAAAACGTGTCCGTAGTTGTCGCCTCCCCCATTTTGGCGGGGTTGTGTCTCGTCGCTGTTTCAGCGGCGCAAGCGCAAACACTCTCTCTGGGTTCGTCTACAGGATGCCACTATCGCCAATGCTGGCCCAGGCTAACTTAAATTTTGGCATGTCTGACGAACTGCTCGTCAACTGGACCCACTTTCTGAGCAACATTTCGCGCGGGTTGATCCAGTTTAACCTCGGCTCGCTTCCCGGTTCCGCCACTATCACCGGCGCGACCCTTACGCTGGTTCGACCATCAATGACGGCTACGGCAAGGCATACAGCTTGTATCGTAATACCGATGCCTGGGATGAGGCCACTGTAACCTACAACACGCGCCCTGCCTTTGACGCGCCGACGGTCTCTACGCTGGCTATCAATGACCACACTATCAGTCCGCGCTCGTGGGATGTTACAAATGTCGTACAGGGGTGGTACAGCGGCGCGTATGCCAACGATGGCCTGACGCTGATCCAGACTCCAGAACTGGCAGAAGATTACACTTTTTTCTTCAGCAGCAAAGCCTTTTATTTAATAGACCGTCCCGTTCTGACCGTCACCTATACAACCCCCGTTCCCGAACTCGGCAGCATTGCCCTCCT
>CAWIEK010000005.1:0-56718 GCA_963835065.1 uncultured Chthonomonadaceae bacterium
CGTCATTTGTTTCTTCCCGGTTAAAAGAGGTTTACAACCCGAAGGCCTTCCTCCCTCACGCGGCGTCGCTGTGTCAGGGTTGCCCCCATTGCACAAGATTCCTAATTGCTGCCCCCCGTAGGAGTCTGGGCCGTATCTCAGTCCCAGTCCGGCTGACCATCCTCTCAGACCAGCTACCCGTCGAAGACTTGGTAGGCCGTTACCCCACCAACTATCTGATAGGCCGCAAGCCCCTCCAAAAGCCGCCACATCCACAGGCATTAGGCATTAGGCAAGAAACATTAGAAAAGAACAAGTCCTTCTAATGCCTGGTGCCTGATGCCTAATGCCTGTTTTTTGCGCGCTTTACTCACCTCCCCATGCAAGGAAGTGGGCACATCCGGTATTAGCACCCCTTTCGGAGTGTTGTCCCGGTCTTTCGGGCAGGTTGCTTACGTGTTACGCGACCGTTCGCCGCTAGGGATTGCTCCCCCGCTCGACTTGCATTTCTTAGGCACGCCGCAAGCGTTCGTCCTGAGCCAGGATCAAACTCTCCATCAAGTAAACCTGATGTAATAACTGACTGCCGAAACAATCAGATTGTGAACTGTTTTTGTTCGACCCGCCCGAAAGCGGATCAAACGAATCCTTGCTCGTTTCATTCCGCAGATGACCTTTCAGTCAACTGCAATTTCCGAAGTCACTATGGTACGTCAAGACGCTTACACTCAAAGTCCACACAAAACGTCAAACGTGATTGTAAAGGTTCGTTTTGTTGTCGCGCTCACTTTGGAGTTCGTCGCGGCAACAATATAGTATGCCACACTTCATTCCGTTTGTCAAGGACGATTTTTGTCAGTATTTATCGCGCCCTGCTTTGCGAAACGGCTGTCTTTTGGGAAGTGGAAGACTGTCGGTTGACTGTTTTCGGCGTTCCTTCGTAGCAGCAGGATTAATATACACCCTTGACTTTGATTTGTCAAGGGTGTATTCCAAACTTTTTGAATCGGCTTGCGGACTCATCAAATCCGCTTCCATTTGGCTATTGGATGGTGATCTGAATGGTGTTGGCGGAAAGGTCGCGGCTGACCTGCGCGGAAACCGTTACGCCGTTAATTTGCGTGGCGCGCAGTTGCGCGTCCACGTTGTACGTGCCGGATTTGGCCTGTGCCCCGGTTTGCAGGTTCATCTGATTCCAGGTTTCCGTAAAGGTTTTGGTTTCCCCTGCCGCAAACGTCAGCACCTGCGCGGTATTGCCGCTTCCGTTCTGCGCGCTCCACGCCGCCGTGCCGCCCTGCGCGATTTGCACGAAATCCGGGCCGTCTGTGGTGTAGGTGACGCTGATCGGGCTTGTGCTGACGTTCTTCACGGCGAACGTAATGTTTGCGGGCGTGTTGCGGGCGTAAACGGTACGATCCGCCGACAGGGTGAATTGCAGATTGTTGGTAGTGCGCGGCGCGGAAGTCACCGGGTTGTTATTGAGGGGCGTGGACGAAGAACCGCTTCCCCCACATCCCGCAAGCGCGCCGAGGGCAAGCAGCGCGCCCGCAGCGCCGAGCAGGGAACGGCGCGTGAAACTGAAGCGAGTATAACCTTGGTTGCTGCGCATGAATGTCTCCTTTTGCCTGTCCCGAATATGCGAACCCTTATGGGCGCGGGCAGGCTTTCCTAGAAATCTAACATCGTAGTTAGTGACGGCTCCCCAGGCGTAAACGCCGGGGCTTCTCTCCGGTCAAGCCGGAACGGTGTGCCGCCCCACACCGATGTTGAGGATGTTCTTTGCCGCGTTCACATCACGTTGCAGCACAAGGCCACAGCACGAACAAACATGAACGCGCTCCCCAAGTTTCTTTTGGGCGCGATTTCCACATTCCGAGCAGTCTTGGGAGGTGTATGCGGGGTTGACGGCGATCACTTTCCGGTCGGCTCTTTCAGCCTTACTTTCAAGGACAGCGCGGAACATACGCCAACTGGCATCGGCAATGGACTTGGCAAGGCAATGGTTGTGGACCATACCTTTGATGTGGAGGGCTTCTACGGCAATCAGGCCGAAGCGGTTGACCAACTTACAAGCGGTCTGGTGAACAAAATCATGGCGGCGGTTGCGGATGCGCTCATGGATACATGACACAACGCGCCGCGCTTTGCGCAGGCTCGTCTTGCGCTGTTGTGTGCGGCAGGCTTTGAGACGTTGCACTTTGCGTTGCGCTTTTGCAAGGGCTTTTTCGTCCTTGCGGAAGAAACGAGGGTTGCTAATGAACTCGCCCTCACTTGTCGCAGCAAAGTGTTCCAGTCCGACATCCAGGCCAATCTGTTCTGCGCTTTCAGGCAACGGTTCTTGTTCCACTTCACAGGTGAGGCAGGCAAACCACTTTCCGGCCTGTACTCTTATCGTGCAGGTTTTGGCAACACCCGGCAGGGAGCGATGAAGAATGGCCTTGACCGTGCCTATTTTGGAAATCCGCAAGGCTTTGTCTTGCACGGCAAAGCCATTTGTTTGTGTGTAGGTAAGGCTGTCGTACTGCCCCTGTCCTTTGAAGCGCGGATAGCCCGGTGTTTCGCCGTTCTTGACGCGCCGGAAGAAGGCGGCAAAGGCAAGGTCCACGCGCTTTACCACATTCTGCAGCACTTGGCTGTGGAGGAGGCGCAGTTCAGGATGCGTCGGTTTCCACAGCGGCAACACGTTCTGCTGTTGCAGGTAAGTTGGGCTTGTGCCGTGTACTTCATAGTCGTGCTTGCGCCAGCCCACCATGCTGTTGTACACGTCGCGGGCAGTCGCAAGCATCTGGCGCAGGGTGGTTTGCTGCGCGGCACTAGGCAGTAGTCTGTATTTGACGGTAAGCCGGAACATACCGCGATTTTACCGGGCAAACGTGCAGTGTGTCAAGACAATGATCGCAAAGCAAGCCGAAGATTGCCAAGCCTTGTGCTGAGGCAAAAGTTTCGCAACAGGAAATCGCTGTATCCGGGCGTCCACCCGCAGGGAAGGACATTCATAAATCAAGGGGTATTAGCGATTTGAACTCGTTAAAACGAACGTATTATGACGAAATAGCAGCGGCATTGTCAAGGCAATACCACATCTAAATGCCGCTGAATTTCAAAAGTGTCGCCACAAACTATTCAAAACGGAACACGCCCTCTTGAGCCGCCTGCTCGTAGGCTACGCGGGGTATCTGCGTCGCCAGTTTGCCGCCGCTGATGTCTATCAGCGTACCCGTGATATAGCCCGCCGGATCCGAAGCCAGAAAGCAGATAAGACGGGCAATGTCTTCCTTTTCGCCCCATCGCCGCAGCGAGAGCGTATCCAGCAATCGTTCCTGACGCGCGGGCGCGGCTTCGGCAAAATGGTTCATCTGCGTGGGGATCATGCCGGGCGCGTAGCAGTTGGCCGTAATGTTCCACGGCCCGACTTCGCCTGCCAGAACGCGCGTAAACGCCACCACGCCCGCTTTGGAAGCGGCATACGCGGCGCCGCCAATGGAAGGCACAATCGCGGCAAAGGAAGCGGCGTTGATTATCCGGCCCTGCATCTGCCGCTTCATTATGGGAATGACAGCGCGGCACATCAAAAACACGCCGGTCAGGTTGGTGTCAATGTTCAAATCCCAATCCGCCGGTTCCTGCTTATCAATGGGGTTGGAGAGGGCAACGCCCGCATTGTTGACCAGAATATCAATGCGCCCATAAGTCTGAACCACAGAGTCTATGAGCGCGGCAACAGCCTTCGGGTCGCGTACATCGCAAACGCGCGTATCCCCTTTCCAGCCCTGTTCGGCAAACGCCTGCGCCAATGTTTCCAGTCCCCCGGCCTCCAAATCCATGCCGACTGTCGTTACGCCCTCTTCGGCCAGCGTCAGCGCAATGGTTTTGCCGATACCCCGCCCCGCGCCCGTCACCAGCGCCACTTTGCCGTTCAAGTCAATCTGCATTGCCGTTCGCCTTTCCCGGCGCATCCGCGCTGTTGTCCGGGCTGCCGTCTTGCACATTGTCCCGCTTTGCGTTTTGTTCAGACGGCTTCTGTTCTTTCGGTTTGTTTGCGGTCGGCGGCTTTGCAGTAGAAGTTTTCTCAGTGGAGGACTTTTCTGTGGGCTTTTCGCCGATATTGAACCGGTTCATAGCCATATCAAAGCCTTCTTTAACGGCGCACTCTACCGCGTCGGCAGCAAGTTCATACGCTTCCTGAATAATGGGCAGTTCTTCCTTGCGGAAGCGCGACAGCACATGCCCGCGCATATCGCCGGGGGGAGCGCCGCCAACTCCAATCCGTATGCGCGGCACTTCCTGCGTGTTCAAATGCCGAATCACATTGTCCAGCCCGTTTTGCCCGCCCGCCGAGCCTTTGAACCGCAGCCTCAATCGTCCCACCGGCAGGGCCATATCATCCAGAACAATGAGAATGTCCGCCGTCTCAATCTTATAAAAATGCGCAATTGCGCCCACCGCTTCGCCCGACAAGTTCATAAACGTCATCGGACGCGCCAGCAAAATCTTCTCATTCCCAATCACGCCCTCGCCATAAACCGCCTTAAAATTGCGCTTGGTAACGGCGACACCATGCCGCTTCGCCAGCACGTCCACCACTTCAAACCCGACATTATGCCGCGTTCCCGCATACTCCGCCCCCGGATTGCCCAAGCCCACGATCAATTTCATAAACATCACAAATCCAGCAAAGAAAACAGAAAAGGAGAGTTAGAAACCGCGAAACACACGAAAATAAACGAAAAGAAGACGAAAAAACAAGGGCAAATCCGCAGATGCTGTCGCATGTTCAGAACAAACAGGCTCTCTCATTCTTCGGATCCATTAATCCTGTCTATTTTCCTCCTGTTCTTTTCCCTTTTCGTCTTGGTTCGTGTGTTTCGCGGTTCCTTTCTTCTTTTCTTCTTTTCTTCTTTTCTTCCCTGCTATCCCTTGTATGCCGGCAAATGCCAGGGCTTGCGATACTCGCGGGCGTAGTAAATCGAATTGCGGCCCGCTTTGCCGACCAGGTCCATTTTGTCCTTGCTCCAATGTACGGTTTCACCCGCCAGCAGGGACACGTTGATTAGGTGGCAGGTGATTGTGGTTTGCGCCATCGAAGCCAGATTAGAGCGGGGCGGTTCGCGGGTTTTTACGCAGTCCACCCAATTCTGCCAGTGGTCGTTGGTGGCCGTAACGCGCTCTTTGGGCATCTGCTCGCCTTTTTGATCCAGAATCTCCCAGCCGCCGCGCCACACGCGCACGGTTCTGCCGTCCGCGCCCACCCATTCCGTGCCGTGATCGGGACGGCCCGGATAATCGCGCCCCGTCTGCCAGTGCAGCACAAAATCAGGGTCTTTGAAGCGCATAATGGCCTGCACGTTGTCAGGGGCTTCGCGGTCATCGTCCGTGAAAAAGTATTTGCCGCCGAACGCGGTCACTTCGGTGGGCATGACAAGATCGGTGTCCTTGCTCATGCCGAGCAGGGCGATGTCAATCATGTGAACACCCCAATCCCCCGTTTTGCCCGTGCCCGTGTTGAAGAACCAGCGCCAGTTGTTATGAACTTTGTTCGATTGGTAGGGGAACATGGCGGCAGGCCCGACCCACATATCAAAATCCAGCGTGGAGGGGGGCGTTGTCGGCGTGGCCTTGCCCGCGCCCCGCTCCTCATACTTCCACGCCCGCGCAAGAACCACCTTGCCCAATTTGCCCGAACGCACGTATTCTACCGCGCTGTGGAACTCGCTGCGGCTGCGCTGCCACGTTCCTACCTGCACGATTTTGTTATAATGCTTCACCGCCGCGTCCATCGCTTTGGCTTCCGTGATGTCGTGCGAAATCGGTTTTTCGCAGTAGGCGTCCTTGCCCGCTTCGACGGTGTGGATCAGGTTCAGGGCGTGCCAGTGGTCAGGTGAGCCGACAATAATGCCGTCAATGTCCTTGCGCTCCAGCATCTTGCGGTAATCGGAAAACAGTTCCGGCGACTTGTTGTACTGTTTGGTCACATCGGCAATGTCTTTAGTCATCCGGGCGCTGTCCACGTCGCACAGCGCGGCAATCTGCACTTCCGGCTTGCCCATCAGTTCGCGCATGTCGTTTGCGCCCATGCCGCCGCACCCGATCAAGCCCAGCACAAGTTTGTCGTTCGCGCCCACTTTGCGCGGGCGGCTGACCGTCTCGGCATGAACCGGCAAAATCCCCGCCGCCCAACTGACGCCCACCGTGCCTGCGGTTCCGAGCAGTTGCCGACGCGACACATCTCTGGTTTCTTCGCTCATCTCAATCCGCTCCCTTCTTCAATACAGGTTTCAGGTTTCAGGTTTCAGGTTTCAGGTTAGAATTGCCTGATTACTTTCTCCTGCTTCAAAGCACATTAAAGAAGAAATGCGTTCCTGACACCTGAAACCTGAAACCTGAAACCTCTTTCCTGCCTATTTCGCCGCAATCGGCGGTTTCACCTTCCCATTATCCTCTATTAACGCCCTCATTCGTTCGCGGAGCGCGTCAATCGGCAAAAATTCGCTGGTAAGCGGATGGCGGTAGTGCCAGTGTTCCCAGCCGTTGCAGGAAGGTTTGTTCAGGCAGCGCGCGGCCACGCTGTGGATACTGCCCCGTTCGCCGCCGCAGGCAATCGTCGCGTCATCTAAAATCGTCGCTTCCCACTCGGTTCTGCCCAACCGGAGGGTATCGCCGGGGGACAGCAGGCCGTGTTCCAGCAGCATGGCGAACGGTATTTTGCGCTTGGGCGTGTCTAAGGGCGGCGGCGTCATTTCATCCGGCACGAGGGGCGGCACGATCTGCGCTATTCGCTTTTCCGCCAACTCCACATACGCGGCTTCACGCTCGATCCCGATCCAGTTCCGGCGCAGGCGAGCGGCAACCGCGCCCGTCGTTCCCGTTCCGAAAAATGGGTCCAGCACTACATCGCCGGGATGCGAACAGGCGCGAATAATACGGTGCAGCAGGGCTTCCGGTTTTTGGGTGGCGTGGGCTTTGTGGCCGTTCGTTTTCAAGCGCTCATCGCCGCTGCAAAGCGGAATGTGCCAATCGCTGCGCATTTGAACATCGTCGTTACCGGCTTTCAGCGCTTTATAGTTGAAGGTATACTTTCCCTGCTTTTCCGATTTTTTCGCCCACAGCAGCGTTTCATGCGCGTTGCAAAACCGCGTTCCCCTGAAGTTGGGCATGGGATTTTTTTTGGACCAGCATATGTCGTTTAGCAGCCAGTAGCCCAAATCCTGCAAAATCGTTCCGACGCGGTAGATATTATGGTAGGAGCCGCATACCCATATCGTGCCCGTATCTTTCAGAAGAGACTGACAGGCGGACAGCCATTCGCGCGTGAAACGGTCATAGTCTGCAAAACTGCCGAACTTGTCCCACGCATCGTCAACCGCGTCTACGTGGGTCAGGTTGGGCCGCCAGAGTTCGTGCTTCAATTGCAGGTTGTACGGCGGGTCAGCAAATATTAGGTCAACGGACTTGGGCGGCAAGGTCGCCAATAATTCGCGGCAGTCGCCATGCAGCACTTTATTGATGGGCAGCAGCTGGCTGACGGGCAAATCAGGCTCAGGTTGTAAACGGACTCGTGAAGATTTCTTAGAATCGGGTTTGGACATACAGGACTCGTGCCTGAAACCGCCGCGCAGCAGGCACAGGACGGCAACAGGCAAGGGACATTAAAGCTTAAGGAAGTGCAGCAGGAATACACCATCATTCCGAGGTTGCTGGAACGAGGTTCTGGTATAATTACTGTGTTCTGGAATCAATTGGGAACCACGAGTTGCCGGATGGTAGCCGGAAAAAGTGATTCCGGCGCGTATTTCTGCATACCTGATTCTTATTCCTCCTATTCATTCATAAATTTTTTACATTTAACTGGTAAATAGTGAGTCCAACTGAGTTCCAAGTGAGTTTAACGTTGCCCGAATCGCCGTTGCCATGAAACTTCCTGTACGAAGTTCCGTCTAAATATCGTCTCTATACTGAAGCATATCCACTTTCTTTCAGTTAGCCGAAAATAGCGATTGAACCTTGCGATTTGATGCCCCGCAACATCTGCTGTATGAATCGGGCAGGCTGTGCCATAATGAAGAATATATCCGCGCTTGAACGGAAAATGGTTGATTCAAGATTTACCTCGGCATTGTTGATTTTTGCAGGAGCGCCGCGCGATGAAGAAGTCCGTGAAAAGTTCCGTTTGGATTGACCGCGAAGAATACCCGTTTGAGTCCCAGTACCAGAAGGTCAAGGGCGGGCGGATGCACTATGTGGATGTGGGACGCGGGCAGCCGCTTGTACTGGTACACGGCAGCCCGACATGGTCGTTCGCCTACCGCCATCTTATAAAGCAGTTGTCCGGCGAGTTCCGCTGCATCGCGCCGGATCATTTAGGCTTCGGGCTGTCGGACAAGTTGCAAAAGTTTTCGTACAAGCCGGACGCCCATGCGGAAAACCTGGAATGTCTCATCCACGAACTGAACCTGAAAAACATCGTTCTGGTCGTGCATGATTACGGCGGGCCGATTGGCCTGAACTACGCCATTCACAACCCGCATAACATCAGCCGCCTTGTGGTCATGAACACATGGATGTGGTCCCTCAAAGGCGACCCGACCCTGGAAAAATCCAACCGCTTCCTGAACCAAAAAATCGGCACATGGCTCTACCGTAAGATGAATTTTCAGGCGCGGTTTATGCTTCAGCAGGCGGTGGAAAATAAAGCCAACCTGCCCAAAAACATTCAGGCGCAGTACATCAATGCCTTCCCTACCCCCGATTCGCGCAAGGGCATGCTGACGGCGGCGCGGGAACTCATCGGTTCGAGCGATTGGTTTGAAAGCCTGTGGCGATCCCGCGAAGTTTTGCAGGACATTCCCACCCTCCTGCTTGTGGGGGATGCAGGACCCGTTCATTGATCTGAATTCGCTGGACAGGTGGCATCAACTGTTCACTCGGCAGCGCATGGTGCGTCTGGCGGGCGCGGGCCACTTGCTGATGGAAGACAACAAGTACGACCTGCACACCTTCATACGCGACTTTTTGCAGGATCACGAAGTAGAAGAATTGGGTCGGGAAAAGCAGTTGGCGTAAGGGCGCGGTGTTCAGGTATTTGGGTGTTCAGGTGTTTGGTGTTCAGGCAATGCAAAATTTCTATGGGATGGAAGTATTTCCTGCTTCTGGATGGCTGTTTTGAAAAATTAACGGGCTTTGTGCTATTTTTTTAGCACAAAACCTTGACAATTCTTTCGCAAGGTGCTATATTTTTAGCACCTTGCTTTTGTTTGTGTCTGATTTGGCTTTTCGGCCTGCTTTCGGACTTGAACCGCTCTTTGATTGGCCTATTTCTGGAAAGGATAACGATTGCTATGTCTGCCGCGAAACTCAGCCGACGGGAACGCCAGATTATGGATGTGCTTTACCGGCAGGGCAAAGCGTCGGTTGGGGAGGTGCAGGAAGCGCTGCCCGAACCGCCTGCGTATTCCACCGTCCGCGCCCTGTTGCGCATCATGGTTGACAAGGGATTGGTTGCCTATGAGGACGATGGTACCCGCTACCTGTACGCGCCCACGCAGCCCCGCCAGAACGCCGCTGTGTCCGCATTGCGGCAGGTGGTGCAAACCTTCTTCGGCGGCAGCGCGGAGCAGGCCGTCGCTACCCTCCTGTCCGAGTCGGAAGTGAATATCACCGATGAGGAATTGCAGCGCCTTGCTTTATTGATTGAGGAAGCGCAGCACAGGGAAGCCAGGCCTGCTTCTCAGGAAAACAAACCCGATTCGCATGAAGCCAAATCTGTTTCCGGCGAAGCCAATTTAACTTCTAAGCGGCGGGGTACTGAAAGTTCGTAGTTCCTGCCTTGCTATCAACTACGAACTATCAACTATCAACTGCTTAACACTCCCCCTCATTTGACGACACTGCCTGCTGCCGCCAATGCGGAAGAAGGGAAAACAGCGCTATGAACGTTATTGCCAACCTGAGTCTTTTGCATACCTTGCTGCTGAACGCGCTTGTCAGAACCACACTGCTGTTGCTGCTTGCGTGGATTGCTTCGCGCTGCTTCCCCCGCATCGGCGCGGCGCGACAGCATTTTCTCTGGCTGTTCGCGCTTGTCGGCGTTGTTTACGTCACCGGCGTTTCGCTGCTCGTATCAGCCGGAAGCGCGTTCCGCGTGACTTCGGTTCCCACCCTTCCGCTGCGGGTGTGGCATGCCCCCGATGTAAAGCGCGTCCCCTTTACGCCGACGATGAGCCGGGAGGTTGCGGTCACGGCTTCCTCCGCCACCCTTCCGGCCACGCTTCCCACAACCGCCATCGTTCAGCGCGGCATTGGATTCAACGACAACAGCAAGGGTATGTTGTGGATAGCGGTGTTGTGGCTGCTCGGATCGCTGGCAATGCTGGTCCGCATGGCGCGTTCCCGGCGCGCGGTGCAGAAGTTGAAGCGGGACAGTCGCCCGCTGGAAAACACGGCCATTCAAGCGATGCTGGCACAGGTGGCGGCGCGTTTGGGCGTGACCCGCCTGCCCATCCTATTGACGCTGCAATCCGAAAAAGGCGCGTTTTCTCCGCTGACATGGGGTTGGCGATCCACATTCCTGCTGTTTCCCGCCGATGTGGAAACATGGGCAAACGAGCGCATTGAGGCTGTACTGCTGCACGAACTGGCGCACATTCAGCGCCGGGACTGGCTAACGCAGCGTATAACCGACGCCGTTTGCGCCCTCTACTGGTTCCATCCGCTTGTCTGGATGGCGGCGAAGAACCTGCGCGCCTGCGCCGAACGCGCCTGTGACGACATGGCGCTGACCAACGGCATAGCCCCTGATGCGTATGCGCGTCAACTGCTCGACCTTGCCCAAACCCTGCGTTCCCACTCGCTTGCGCCTCAAACAACCCTGCCGTTCCTGCGCGGTTCACAACTGGAAACACGCCTGCGGGCTATTCTCGACGGCACGATTTCACGCCGCGCGTTTTCACGGGCAGGCCGACGCGCTCTGTTAGGGATGGGCGCGCTGTGCCTGATGCCCCTCGCGCTCGCCCTACCCGTAACCACGCAAACCGTCAACTTTGTATCCGCCGAAGCAGCTCCGGCGGCAAACGGCAAAGTTACTCTGCCCGGCGGCGTGACGGTAGAACTGTTGGGTATCACAAATTTGATAGGAGTACAAAATCCAAACCGCAGGTTTGGTGGAAGCCAGACGGTACGCCACTTGCGGCTCCACTCTACACGCCAACCGTTGCAGAAAAGGTTTTCAAGCGCGGTAAGTCAAGCCTTTTGGGTCCCATACTCACCTTCAGTTTGAAGGTATCCGGCATAACCGACACTCAGCCAAGTTTGACACAAGCTTTCATAACTGATTCACTGATGACCGGGGGCACAATCAACAAATTCGTTCCGCATGATGCGTCTTACATTCTCTACGAAGTTCAAGTGGATTTCACAAAACTTCCCTCCACTACATCGCTTCGATTGAAAATTGCTCAGAAACCCTGGCAAACGATAGCGACAGCGGCAACACTGCCTGCGACAGTTCACGCGACAGATGGAATTTCCTTCCACTTTGGCAAACCGGATAAGATAGAAGCCGGTATCGTCAAAATTAACGGCTACAAGAAATTCTCAGAAGCAGCCGTCATTGTCAGGGCCACAAACAACCAGCCTGTCAGCGACGCAGCGCGTCGTGTCGCAATTATTGACAATCAGGACAAAACCATTCCGCTCGACAGTTCCATGCAGCTTTCTTACACCCGCGAACAGAAAGGACAGGAAGAACTGCACATACTTCTCGCCGTGCCGGAAACCCTGCGCGGGCACATTCGCCAATATCAGTTACAAACGCGCCCCTACCAGTACGCGGACTTTCCGAACATTCACCTGAAGCCAATCAAGCCGTAGACTGCTCATGTTAAAAGTCGTATCTGCGTCCTCAGGACGCTTGTACTTTCCTGCCGGGTACTTTCAGTAACCGGCAGATAGGGATAGGCCCGAAGCAAGCGCCCCGCCCCGTTCTCTACACAACGCCAGCAGCAACCATCCAGCAAAAAAAGCTAGAAAAAAGAGCAAAATAACGCGAAACAAACGAACCCTTTGCCCCACACAGCCGTCTAAAGACTAGTACAAACGTCTACTATACAGACACGAAGGCTGAACGTTCGTAGTTCCTATCAACTATCAACTAGAACCCTAAAACCCTAACCCAGAAGGGAGGTGCAAAGTCCTATGTTTCACCCCTCCCGCTCGCCCTGACGCTTCCGAGGTCACGATGCCTCTCTTCTACAACCAGACACAACGAGACAGCGGGCTGGAAGCGCTGCATTGCCAAGATTTCGACGCTGCCTCTACATACCCTTTTTTCTGCCTACCCGTTTCCCAACGCTTCCGGCACTGCTGTTTCCCGGCATACTCCAGGACTTCATGTTGGCAAAAGGCGGGTTTCCCGTTGGTTCGGAAAATTATACATTTACGAACCCTAAACTGGGCATTGCCATTTATCAGGAGGAAATTGGAGACGTTGGCGCGAATTTTTGGGACTGTGTCCGGTTACGAATTTGAGTGAAGTGGAGTGGGTGAAGAAACGCCATGAAGATACAGGCAGATCGGGCGGAATACAAAGAGGTTGCGGCGCTGCGAGAACTCTTTCGGCAGGAAGCCAATTGCCAGTTCATCCACGATTCGGCGTTGGCGCGGAGTATCGCCGATGCCTACCTTCTTGTCGTGGACGGGCGGATTGGAGGATACGGGGCAGTCTGGAACAAGTACGAAAAGGACCGGCTGACGGAGTTTTATGCCCTGCCGCACTTGCGCGGCCATGCGCTGCCGATGTTTCGGGAACTCCTCGCGGTCAGCGGGGCAACGCATATCGAAGCCCAGACCAACATTCCCTGGATGCTGACTCTCCTATACGACTGCGCCGACGACATCAAAGCAGAAAGCATCCTCTTTCACGATGCGTTTACAACACATCTGGCCTGTCCCAACGGAACATTTCGACGCGCCACGCCGCTCGACACAGCCGAGGTTTTCACACACCATTCGGAACCTGTTGGCGAGTGGCTGATGGAAGTTGAGGGCGCGGTTGTGGCGACGGCAGGGTTTCTTTGCCACTACAATCCACCCTACGGCGACATCTTTATGGAAGTTGCGGAACCCGCGCGGCGGCAGGGAGTGGGCAGCTATCTGGTTCAGGAAGTGAAGCGCGTTTGTTACGAGGCGGGCAAGAAACCTGCGGCCCGGTGCAATCCCGACAATAGCGCTTCGCGCCGGACATTGCAAAAAGCGGGACTGCTCCCGTGCGGGCGGCTTTTGGCGGGCAAAGCAAAGTAGATAAACCCCAACAACATGTGAACTCGAAAGGAATTGAATTATGACTATCGCAATCACTGCGCCTACGGGCAACATCGGCAGCCATCTGGTAAAGCATTTGCTGGAGGCCAACGCTGACCTGACGCTGCTCGTCCGCAACCCGGACAAACTCGCGCCCGACGTTCGCAGCCGCGTCAACGCGCAGCAGGGCGAATTGCAGGACGCCGCTTTTGTCCAAAAGGCGACACAGGGCGCGGAAGCGTTGTTCTTTCTCGTGCCGCCCAATTTCGCCGCGCCCGATGTGCGGGCGTATTACCAGAGTTTGAGTGATGCGGCCGTTCAAGCGATTCAGGCCAACAACATTGCCCATGTCGTGTTCATTTCCAGCGTTGGGGGCGACAGTACCAACGCCGGCCTGGTCACGGAAACGTTCCGAATAGAAGACGCGCTCAACGCTACGGACGCCAACGTCCTGAGTCTGCGCTGCGGCTTCTTCATGGAAAACTTTCTCAACTATCTGCCCACCCTGCGCGAACAGGGGGCGTTTTACAGTCTGAACCGCCCGGACTTGCCCATGCCTATGGTCGCTACCCACGACATTGCCCACGTCGCCGCCCACAAACTGCTGGACAGGTCATGGCAAGGCAAATCCACGCTGGCGGTGCAGGGCGCGGCAGACATTACTCCCGATCAGGCCGCGCAGATTATCACCGAAGCGACGGGCAAACCCATTCGTTACGTGCAGGTTCCCCCGGAGCAGGTACGGCAAACGTTCCTGCAAATGGGAGCCTCACCCGATTTTGCCGCCCATTACGTGCAGATGCTTACGGCGTTTGATTCAGGCATTTATGCGGCTGAACCGCGCACACCGGAAACTACGACGCCGACAACCCTGCTGCAATGGGCAACGGAAACGCTCAAGCCCCTCTTGAACCCGGCCTGAATTTGTCCCTTGCCGCCGTCCTTTGTTCCCGAATTTCCCGACAGGCAGCAAAGCAGGTTATCTATCCATTGGAAATGCGCGCTTATCAAACCCGGCTTTGCTGCGATAGAGAAGAGAAACAAGACAACGGAAAGGAGGCCGAAGATGAGTACTCCCGCATAATCCGACCCGGTTGGGCGAGCAATGGAACCCGGAGCGGCTTGCCATCATGCAGGCGGAAATAGAAGCCATGAAGGCATACGTCACGCTTTCGGGCGGGTGGGCGTGGCACTACATGACCCCGGCAGGCCACGTCGAATACAAACACGCCCATGACCACAAGGACGCGGATTTGTTCGTCACGCCGCCGCGCTTTCCTGAACTCGTCGCCCTGCTGAAACAGCGCGGGTATGAGCGGACATGGACGCGCTTCGACAATCGGGAGGGCGCGGACACGTTCTATCGCTACACCAAAACCGTTGAAGCAGCAGACACGGCGGACAGCGCGCCCGTAAAAGTGATGCTGGACGTGTTCGTAGAAATCGTTCCAAGCGTCGAGGCGGGCAGTATGCGCGTGGTGGAACCAGCCTACCTGCTGTCACTCTACGGGCACAAACACACGAGCGACCTGTGTTTTGCCGTCCGCATTGCCCGCAGCCTGCTTGCCGAAGGCAAAAACCCGGTTGGTCATCCGGCAATGGCAGACTACCGCGCTTTTCTGAAATAATCCGGCTTGCCCTAAACCTGGTTACGCAGACTGGCACACTTGGGCGGCTGTTACCGGGTACTTTCAACGCTTGCTGTGAACTAGCGCCCGTGTGGTTGTCAGGGGTTGAAAACCCCTGGCTGGACAAAGCAAACGTCTTGCAGACGCGCTCCTGCTTTCGGGAAGTTGCGTCTGCAAGACGCTTGCCCTTTTCTGCCGGGTGTTTTCAACACTCGCAACGCTCTTGTCGGTACCCGGCTTCCCATTTCACAGCAAGCGTCTTCAGTACCCGATAGTGGCGGCGTCACGGGAACGCGGATCGGAAGCGCCCATAAGTTTGTGGGTCACAGGGTCAATCAAGATGCCTTCCGCGTCGCCCCAATGCTCGTTCGGCTGACCGGCGTGTTTTGCGAATATGTGCCCCATTTGTTCCAAAGCGCGCCGGGTTTCGGGCGCTAGGGCGTTGGTTTCGGCGCGGATTTGGTCCGGCAGCCATTGATGGTGCAGGCGCGGGGCGGCGATAGCCTGCGCAATGTTCATTTTGTGATCTGTTACGTTGAGAATCACCTGCAACACCGTGTTGATAATTGTCGGTCCGCCCGGACTGCCGATAACCAGAAACGGCTTGCCGTCCTTAACCAGAATGGTGGGCGTCATGGAGGAAAGCGGGCGCTTGTGGGGGGCAATCGCGTTCGCTTCGCCCTGTATCAAGCCGAAGCCGTTGGGAACACCCGGCTTGCTCGTGAAATCGTCCATCTCGTCGTTAAGCAGAAAGCCCGCGCCTTCTACGGTGACGCCGCTGCCATAAGCCATGTTGAGCGTATACGTGTTGGACACAGCGTTACCCTGGGCGTCCACAACCGAAAAATGCGTGGTTTGCGGCGGCTCGTATCCCGATGGCTGGCCGTGCCTGATTTGCGCGCTTGGCGTGGCGTGTTGGGGGTCAATGCTGCGGGCAACTTGCGCGGCGTACTTTGGAGAGATTAATCCCTGCACCGGGACGCGGACAAAATCGGGATCGCCCAAAAATTCCGACCTGTCCGCAAAGGCGCGGCGCATCGCCTCGACTAGCAGGTGATTGGTCAGGGGCGCGTCATGCCCCATGCCTGCCAGATCGTATGCGCTCAGGATGTTGAGCATTTCCAACAGGGCAATGCCACCCGAACTTGGCGGCGGCATGGTCAGGATGTCAAAGCCCCGGTACGCGCCGCGCAAAGGTTCGCGCTCAACCGCTTTGTAGCCTTTCAGGTCGTCACGGGTAATCAGCCCGCCATGCGCCTGCATTGCGCTTGCGATCAATTCGGCGGTGCGGCCTGTATAAAATTCTTGCCCGCCCTGTTCCTGCAAACGCGCCAATGTCGCCCCAAGTTCCGGCTGCTTGAACATCTCGCCCGCTTTGTAGAACGCGCCGTCGCGCAGGAAAATCCGTCGGCTTTCGGGAAACTGCGCCAGTGATTTTTCCGCCCGCAGGCTCGCTTCCATTGCGGGGCTGACTGCAAAACCATTCGCCGCCAGGCTGCGCGCTGGCTCAATCACGTCACGCCATTTCAATTTGCCGTACTTTCGCTGCGCCAATTCCAGCCCTGCTACCGTTCCCGGTACGCCCGACGCCCGGTAGCCGATCAGCGAAGCATTGGGAATTACATTGCCCGCGCTGTCCTGGTACATGGTTTTCACCGCAGCCGCCGGAGCCGTTTCGCGGTAATCAATGGCAACGGCGCGGCCATCCGCCATGCGTATCAGCATGAAGCCGCCCCCGCCCAGATTTCCTGCGACCGGGTAGGTGACGGCAAGGGCAAACGCAGTCGCGCAGGCCGCATCCACCGCGTTGCCGCCCTGCTTGAGTATGTCCACGCCCGCCTGCGATGCCAGCCCGCTTGCCGACGCCACCATGCCATGCGCCGCCTGTACCGGCTGCCCCGATTGCCTTTGCGCCAATGCAGGAAGGCCGGTAAACTCTGTCCATAAAGCAAACGTTAAAAGCGCCGTAAGGCGCGGGAATTGTCGTTTGAGGTTCATATACATCTTTCTTGCGTTTTGTCTGAACCATGATTTATGTGATTATTGTGATTACCATGATTGAATAGGCGCGTACCTCATGGTAATCATCAAAATTCTATAAATCATGGTTCAGACAATCTTCAGCCGTCGTTTGAATAATGAGAAGAATAATACCCGCAATTTGATTGTGATGTCCGAAAATGGCGAGACAGAATGTGCGCCGTCCTGTATACTGTCGGCATGGAACCCAATCGAACACTGTCCCGAAGATTAGACAGCGCGGCGTGTTATCAAGCGCTGCTTACGCACGATGCGCGTTTTGACGGCGTTTTCTTTGTCGGCGTGGCGACTACGGGCATTTACTGCCGTACCATTTGTCCCGCGCGAACGCCGAAACAGGAAAACTGCGCCTTTTACCCGAGCGCGGCGGCTGCGGAAAAGGCGGGATTTCGGCCCTGTCTGCGCTGCCGCCCCGAACGCGCGCCGGGAAATGCGGGCGTGGACGCTACAAGCCGCCTTGCCACCGCTATTGCCGGACGCATCGAAGACGGCGCATTGACCGAGGGGGGTGTGGAAACGCTGGCTTCGGAAATCGGCATCAGTTCTCGGCACTTGCGGCGCGTAATCGAAAGCGAATTTGGCGTATCTCCCATTATGCTGGCGCAAACGCAGCGTCTTCTGCTCGCCAAACGCCTGCTGACCGAAACCGGCCTGCCGATTGTAGACGTGGCGCTTGCCAGTGGCTTTTCCAGCCTCCGCCGCTTCAACGCTTTATTCAAAGAACGCTACCGCCTGAATCCCACTGAACTGCGCCGGGAAGAGAAAGAAGAAAAGGAGAAAAGGAGAAAAGGAGAAAAGGAGATGGAGGAGGAAAAAAGTGACGCGGCGCAATCGTCAATCGTTAATCGTCAATCGCCAATTTCGTTGACGTGCGAATTGGCGTATCGCCCGCCGCTGGATTGGGAGGCGCTGCTGGCGTTTCTGGTCGGGCGGTCTTCGAGCGGCGTGGAAGCGGTTGAGGAGGGGCGTTA
Organism: uncultured Chthonomonadaceae bacterium; assembly: GCA_963835065.1. Lineage (GTDB taxonomy): Bacteria > Armatimonadota > Chthonomonadetes > Chthonomonadales > Chthonomonadaceae > CAWFQB01. Next base: position 17,912 of record CAWIEK010000005.1, read on the forward strand.
TCTGCGCGCGGTAGGGATGGGCAAGCATCGGGGCTGGATCGCGGTTTCGCCTGTGCTGGAAAAACCTGCCCTGCGCGTGGAACTGTCGGCGTCACTGGCCCCGGTTCTCCTGCCTACTTTGGCGCGAGTCAAGAAGTTGTTCGATCTGGAAGCCGCGCCACAATTGATTGGCGACCATCTCGGCCCGATTGCCCAAGCGAGGCCCGGACTGCGCGTTCCGGGCGCGTTCGATGGCTTTGAAATGGCAGCCCGCGCGATTTTGGGACAGCAGATCAGCGTTCGCGCGGCCACCACGCTTTCGGGGCGATTTGCGGGCGCGTTTGGCGAGAAAGTGGAAACGCCGTTTGCCCGCCTGACTCACCTACCGCCGACTGCGGAGCGCGTTGCCCAAGCGGAAGCCTCGGAGTTGATTGCGCTTGGCATCATCACAACTCGCGCCAACTCCATTCTCACCCTTGCCCGCGCCGTCAATGAAGGCAGCATCAGCCTCCTTCCGGGGGCGGACGTGGAACAGACTATAACGCTGCTCAAAGCAGTTCCCGGCATCGGCGAATGGACGGCGCAGATGATTGCCATGCGCGCCCTTGCCTGGCCGGACGCTTTTCCGCATACGGATTTGGGCATTTACAAGGCGTTGGGCGAAACGAACCCGAAAAAGGTGCTGGCGCAAGCTGAAGCGTGGCGACCCTGGCGCGCATACGCCACCATGCACCTGTGGAAATCCCTGGAAAGCCCGCAAACACCCACGAACCGTTCGGAACCCGTAGCGAACAATTCCGCGACAACCAATCCCGCGAAAACATTGGAGGCACAGCCATGACGACGCGCGCCACAATTTACTACACCATTTGGGAAAGTCCGCTGCAGCTGATTATAATGACTTCCGATGGCGAAGCGCTGACCGGCTTGTATCTGTCCGAACAAGCGCAGGCGGAAATCAAGCGGCAGGCGGAAAACACTTCGCAAGCTGCTGCGCAAAATGCTGTACAACCCTCTTCACCCAACTCTACGCAATGGATACGCAGCGACGAAGCCGCGCCGTTCGCCGACGTGAAACGCCAATTGACCGCGTACTTTGCAGGCCGGCAAACCACCTTCGACGTGCCTTTGAAGCCGCAAGGAACGCCGTTTCAGCAACAGGTATGGGAGGAACTGCGCCGGATACCCTTCGGCGCGACAATCTCCTATGGCGAACTGGCGCGGCGTATCGGCAATCCAAACGCTTCGCGGGCTGTCGGCCTTGCGAATGGGCGCAACCCCGTTTCCATTCTCGTACCCTGCCACCGCGTTATAGGGACCAACGGCAAACTGACAGGCTACAGCGGCGGCCTGTCCCGCAAAGAAACCCTGCTCGCGTTGGAACGCAAAATTCTGGAAAATCTTTCCGCCCTAAAGTGAAAAGCAGGAGGAGATTGCCCGGCTCACGGCGAATGTTCCCGTCCGGTAGAACCGTATCGGTTGTAAGTCTCTCAATTATAAGTCTCGCAGGCACAGGACAAATAGCGCGTCCTGTGCCTTGTTGCGCGTGGGAAGGGCAAGGATGAAGGATGAAGGATGAAGGATGAAAACGGATTGTCAATCGCTATTTCCTTCAAGAAGGCAGTGTCCTATATGCCATACTCCATGACTATCTTCATCCTTCATCCTTCATCCTTGCCTTCAGGAGCCTTCATGCCGCAAATTGTCGTGGAAAACTTGCGCAAGACGTTTCAGGTTGCGGAACGGCAGGCGGGGATGTGGGGCGCGATTCGAGGGCTGGCGGCGCGGAAATATCGTACCGTAACCGCCTTGAATGACATTTCCTTTGCTTTGGACGCGGGAGAACTCGTCGGCTACATCGGGCCCAACGGCGCGGGCAAAAGCACGACGGTTAAGGCGCTGTCGGGCATTCTCGTGCCGGATAGCGGGCGCTGCGAAGTATTGGGGTACGTTCCCTGGCGTGACCGGCGCGAATATGTCGCCCACATCGGCGTGGTTTTCGGGCAGCGAACGCAGTTGTGGTGGGACTTGCCCGTTGTCGAGTCGTTCGATCTGTTGCGCGACATTTACCGGGTTCCCGCGCCGCAATACCGGCAGACGCGAGACGAACTGATTGCATTGCTGTCACTTGCGCCGTTTCTGGACACGCCCGTGCGCCAACTCAGTTTGGGACAACGGATGCGCTGCGATCTGGCGGCGGCATTGATTCACGCGCCGCCCCTGCTGTTTCTGGACGAGCCGACGATTGGATTAGACGCGGTTTCCAAATTGGCCGCGCGCGACTTCATCAAAAAACTCAACCGCGAGCGGGGCGTGACCGTGATTTTGACCACGCACGACATGGACGACATCGAAGCCCTGTGTACCCGCGTGATCGTCATCGGCAGTGGGCAAATTTTGTCGGACGGCAGCCTGGAGCATCTGCGGCAGCGCGTCACGCGGGAACGCTGGCTGATCGTTGACCTGGAAGAAGAACACGCCGCCATTACCGACCCGGACGCTACGGTACTGCGGCAGGAAGGGCGGCAAGTGTGCCTGCGCTTCGACCCGCAGCGCGTGTCCACCGCCGCCCTGATCGCCCGCATCACCTCGGTCTACAGCGTGAAAGACTTGTTCGTTCAGAACCCGCCGATTGAGGAAATCATTGCGCGGCTGTACACACAGGGGAATGGTGAATGATGAATGATGAGTAATGAGTAGAATTCCATTCATCATTCATCATTCATCATTTTGGAGTGCTAACGTGCCTACCGTCCTGCGCCCTTACATTTCCGTTGCCGCCGCGCGGTTTCGCGCCATGCTGCAATACCGGGCGGCGGCCATTGCAGGCTTTGGAACGCAGTTGTTCTGGGGCTTGATTCGCGTCGCCATTTTTACGGCGTTTTACCATTCCACCTCGCAGCCGCAGCCGCTTTCCCTGCCGGATATGATCAGTTATTTATGGCTTACGCAGGCGATGTTCGCGCTGGCGATGTGGAACGTGGATGCAGACGTCAGGAGTATGATTCGTTCGGGTACGGTTGCGTATGAGATGTTGCGGCCATTGGATTTGTACGGCCTGTGGTACAGCCGCGCCCTGGCTGCCCGTATCGCGCCCACTCTTTTACGCGCCATTCCGATGTTCATTGTCGCCATGCTGTTTCTCGGCCTGCGCCTGCCGCCTACAGTGGGCGCGTTTTTCGCGTGGGCGATTGCGACATGCGGAGCCTTTGCCCTTGCCGCCGCCTTTTCCGCCCTGATGACGATTTCGCTGCTGTACACAGTATCAGGGGATGGCCTGACCCGGCTGGCTCCAACGATCATGTACGTGTTTTCCGGCCTGCTCATCCCCGTGCCATTGATGCCCGCATGGGCGCAGCCGGTTGTGAACTTTCTGCCGTTTCGCGCGATTATGGACACGCCGTTCCGCCTGTACACGGGCAACATTCCCGTCGCGCATCTGCCCGCCGTGCTGCTGCATCAAACCGCGTGGATGCTGGTTCTGGTCATGTCAGGCCGTTTGCTGTTGCGCAACGCTACGCGCCGCCTCGTCGTTCAGGGAGGATAAAATCAATGGGTGTTCGGGAAGAACTGCGGGATGGATGGCGACTGTATTGGCGGTACGCGGGTATTTCAATGCGCGGGCAGTTGCAGTACCGCGCTTCCTTCGTGATGCTGGCGTTCGGCAACTTATTTGCGACCATTATTGAGTTTGTGGGAATTTGGGCGCTGTTTGCGCGGTTTGGGAGTTTGAAGGGCTGGCATTTGCCGGAAATCGCGCTGTTTTACGGCATGGTAGGCATGGCGTTTGCCGTTGCGGAAGCGCTTGGCCGGGGATTTGATACATTCGGCAACGTTGTCAAAGCGGGCGATTTTGATAGATTGCTGCTGCGTCCGCGCAGTACGGCTTTTCAGGTGGCCGCGCAGGAATTGCAGTTGATGCGCTTCGGGCGATTTTTGCAGGCATCGGTTGTGCTGATGTGGGCGATTACGCAATTGCGCTCCACGCAAACGCCCGCCAATTTGCTGCTGATTGCCCTTTCCATTATCGGAGGCGTATGTTTGTTTTACGGCCTGCTGGTGCTTCAGGCAACGCTTTCCTTCTGGACGGTGGAGGGCCTGGAGATTATGAACACGGTCACGTATGGCGGCACGGAAACCGCGCAGTACCCCCTCAGCATTTACAATCGCTGGTTCCGTAACTTCTTTACGTTTGTGATTCCCCTCGCCTGTATCAACTACCTGCCGTCGCGCGTCCTGCTGCATCATGCGGGCCTTGCGCCCAACGCGGCTTCGGTTCTGGTCGCGTGGATATCCCCCTTTGTCGGCGTCCTGTTCCTGCTAATTGCGTTGCGCGTCTGGAACTTCGGCGTCCGCCACTACCGCTCCACCGGCAGCTAACTTTTCCTCTGCATCTTCCTCATAAGGAAACGCATCCCATACTTTCAGACTTAAAGATTGCCAGTCCGCCAGTTCCTCTACCAAAGCCGCATTCATCGGCGCATCGGTTAGTTGAATAAATTGATTGCCCGCTGTAGTCAGATTTGCCATTGTCCTCACCGCCATTACAGCCCTTATGTTCCATTCCAGCTTCTCCATAATACCCTATCGAATAGGGTAACTCAGACGAAGAAACGTACTCACATTTCAGAATGCCTCGTAGGATAATGGCGACAAAGTGTTAAATCTTGTCTTCACGACAGTTTGATTTTGTGATAAGGGGGCAACAATGACGTTACAGCCGGAGAAAACGGATGGCGACACGGGTTGGTTTACGCATGACCGCTTTGGGATGTTTATCCACTGGGGATTGTACGCCCTGCCCGCCCGCCACGAATGGGTGAAAAGCTACGAGAAAATCTCCACGGAAGATTACGAGCAATACTTTCGGCGCTTCGACCCCGATTTGTACGACCCGGATTTGTGGGCGCAGGCGGCGAGCAACGCAGGCATGAAATACTTTGTCGTAACCACCAAGCACCATGAGGGATTTTGCCTGTGGGACAGTGACCTGACCGCCTACAAAGCGCCTAATACGCCCGCCAGGCGCGACCTGCTGCGCCCCATGGTGGATGCGTTCCGCCGTCATAATATGCGCGTGGGATTTTACCACTCCCTGCTCGACTGGCATCATCCCGATTATACCGCCGATCAGCACCACCCGATGCGCGACAATGACGCCTACCTCGCGGACGATCCAAATCGCGATCTGAACCGCTATGCCGAGTATCTGCACGGCCAAACCCGCGAACTGCTCACGCGCTACGGCGACATTGACGTGCTGTGGTTCGACTTTTCCGTGGCGCAGTCGGCAAAGTTCTCCGGTAAAGGCAAGGACATCTGGCAAAGCGAGAAGCTGATCCAATTAGTGCGCGAACTACAGCCGCGTATCATCCTGAATGACCGCCTGCAAATAGATCAGGACGTGAAAACCCCGGAGCAGTACCAGCCGCGCGACTGGCTGCGGGTCAATGGCAAGCCGGTCGTGTGGGAAGCGTGTCAGACGTTTTCGGGTTCGTGGGGCTATCACCGCGACGAGGAAAGCTGGAAAAGCGTGGATTTGCTGGTCAAAATGCTGATTGACAGCGTGAGCAAGGGCGGCAATCTACTGCTCAATGTCGGGCCGACGGGAAGGGGCGAGTTCGATCAACGCGCGCTGGACCGGCTGGCAGGCATGGGCGAGTGGATGAAGCGGCACAACCGCAGCATTTACGGCTGTACGCAGGCTCCCGCCGACATTCCCGTTCCGCAGGACTGCCGCCTGACGTACAATCCGGCTAAAAACCGCTTATATGTCCATGTGTTTAGCTGGCCGTTCCGCCATCTGCATCTGGAAGGGTTGGGCAATCGCGTGGAATATGCGCAACTGCTTAACGACGCTTCAGAAGTGAAGCGCTTAAATCGCGTACCGGAAGAAAGCTACGGAGCGGGTAACGCTACCGCCCGTCCCGAAACCCTGTTGACACTGGAATTGCCCGTCAAAAAGCCGAACGTGACAGTTCCGGTCATCGAATTGTTCTTGAAATGATTGTTCTTGAAATAACCGCCTGATGCGGATGCGCGTTCAGAGTATTGGCGTTAGGATGCGGCGCGGCGTTCAGGCGGGAATACGCCGCGCCTGTCAGCGCCACAATGAACAGCGCTTTGCGCAGCCAGACGCGCGCCGTTTGAAACCGGGTTGGAACAGGGAGGGAACCGTCCGCTAAATCATCGCATGGGTACTGCATGGCACAACTCCTGAGCAAAACAACGAACCAGAACAACAAATCCAGCAAAAATACTGGTATTACCGCGGCTTCGACGTTCCAGAATACAGAGTTGTTCCACAAATGGAGCCAAACATCACATTATGGTTTTGGGGTGGTACGCTCTTTTGATGGCATGGGCAGGGTACGGACAAACGCCTCATCGTACTGACGCTGCGCCAATCCCAAATCTGCGCTTGCGCCGGTTTTGGACTGCGGCGCGGTGAGCGATTTATGTAGCGTTTCCCGCGCTTCGTTCCAGCGTCCCTGCCGATAGTACAAACCGCCAAGCTGCGACAGTCGGTACGAGTCCGCAAACCGGGCGATCTGCGCTTTGAGTACGGCTTCCTCTTCGCCATACAAGCCCGCATGGTCGCAGGCATACGCCAGCCAATCCCCGATGATTTGATCGGCGGGATTGACAACCAGCGAAGCGCGGTAATCCCCCGCCGCTTCCGCCCACCTGCCCAATGATTGGTACACGGCTCCCCGCGCCTGCAGGGTGTTGGACAGGTAGGGGATGTTGTTGTAGCGCAGGCTGCTGCCACTCGCGGCGCGGCGCGGCCAGTCGGGGGCGCGTCCCGCCCGCGCGATTTCCTCCGGCGTATGCGCTTCGGGAACCATTTGCCGCAGCATCTTGTTGTAACTTTCCAGCGCTTTGTCGTACTGGCCGCGCCCGTTAAACACGTATGCTTCCCCACCCCGGGCGGGCGTAAAGTTCGGGTCGGCATGCATTTCCGCGTACATCAGCGCCATATCGTCGCGCCATTGCGGTATGTCGCCACGAGTGACAACGACAAATCGGACGCAGAACCCAACAAACACAAGCAGCAGCAGGCAAAATCCTGCCGGCACAAGCGGCGAATCTGCTGGCACGAGCGGCGAAGCGGAAGAATGTTTCCACGCCCACAGCCGCTCCAGACAACATGCGAACCCCGCGCCGAGCAGTCCGCACACGCCCACGAGCGGAATTGCCGCCCGGTAGGGCGCGACGAACTGCGATGGCACGGGAATGATGTTCAGGCACGGCAGCAATGTCAGCAACAGCCACAACATACAGAAACGGCAGGCGGCATTGCGCCAAACCCGCGCAAGCAGCCACAAGGCAAACCCAAGCGCCAGATAGCCGCCTACCGCCACCCAAATCGGCGGCGGGGCAGGCAAATCCGCAGGCAGATTGCGGCCCAACGGCCCCACCGCCGCCCAATCCCACGGGCCAAGCGTGGACGCATGCATGTGGTCTACCGTCGGCCACAAAAACGAGCCGACAAAGTACCAGCACGTCCGCCCGATCATCTGAATATGCAGCGGGAAACTCCACAACGATGCCGAGAAGAACGAGCGCGTCGGATCATGCGCCATCTCCGTCAGCGAAACCCGCCGCGCCAGAAACAGATACGCGCCTATGGGGACCGCATACAAACTCAGCCACGACAGCCTGCGCCAATTCGTAAGCGGATGATGCATCATCAGCAGCAAAGGAGCCATGAACACCATCAGCAAACATTGCTCTTTGGTAAAAATCGCCGCCGCAAACCCGCACAGCGACAAGAGAAACCAGAGAAAGGATGAAGGATGAAGGATAGAAGGATGAATCAGGAGTTGAGAGGGCATCCTCTTCTTCTGTCTCCTCTTCTCCTCCTCTCCTCTTCTCCCCCTCTTCCTTATCCCTTTCTCCTATTTTCAGCAGGCCGATAGCGAACAGGGCGAGGAAGATGAGCGCCATGTTGTCGGTACGGCCACCAATGAAAGTGGTGACGGGAACATGGAGGGGGTGCAGGGCGAACAACGCGCCGCCAATGGCAGCGGGCAGATCGCGCCGGAACAGCAGGCGCAGCAGCCAGAAGACCAACAGCACCACGATGCCATGCTGAACCAGATTTTCCACATGGAAGGGAAACGACTCGTCATGCCCGCTTTGCGGCGACACATGAAACCAGCGCTTGCCGAACACGAAACTGATGCCAAGCAGAGGCCGGTAATAATACAGCATCTGCGGGTGCTTGAAGCAGTCCCAGGCGTTCTCGCCGCAGCCGCGCGTTTGCGGGTCGTGCAGCCAGCCATGATCGTCAATGACCGCTTCCCCCTTCACCCCATCCGCCTGCAGCGCCATCGAAACCAGCGTCATCAGCAAGGCAAACAGATAGTAGAAGGTTGAGGGAGCAGAAAGTGATGAGTGATGAGTGATGAGTGATGAATGGGATTCTAATTCATCACTCATCACTCCGCGTTCAGCATTGTCTTCTGTTCCCTGTTCCCTGTTCCCTGTTCCCTGCTCTCCCCTCTCCTCTTCTTCCTGTTCCCTGTTCCCTGTTCCCTGTTCCCTTTCTATGCTCATTTCCGGCCTCCTTTCGCGCCGGGCAGGGGCAGGGCGGACGGCTTGGGGGCGGCGAGAGGAAGCGTTGTTGGCGAAGGCGTTGGAGACGGTTGGAGAGGAACGCGGTAGGCGCGGAACAGGCGTATACTGAGCATCAACGCGCCGACGACGAAGGGCAGCAGGGCAAGGCTGGCGATCCAAAAGCCGGGCGTTAGATCACCGGCGCGGGAACGCGCCCATTCCACAATCAGGCCGCCCCAGACAACCGCGAGCAGGCGCGTCATATCGGCGCGGGCGGCGTAATCCGGGTGGGAACGGGAGGTGCGGCGCAGGCGCGCGAACAATCCGAGCAGCAGTAGCGTCAGGCAGGCAAGAAGAACAAGGCGCGGGTCGAAATGCGCCGCAGATGGCGGCTGCGGCATTCCGGCAAGCAGCGGGTCGTGGAGTTTATCTGGTTTCATATTTTTGGAATTAGCCGCGAATGAACGCGAATGAACGCGAATACAGGGATAATCTGCATACAAAGCAGAGCAGTGGAAAATGGCTGTTTGCCGTCAGCTTTCTGCTTCTATCTTACCGCTTAAATCGGTCACACCGAAGTGTCACGTTTGTATGTGCGTATTGTACGCCACTGGAAGCGTATTCTCCTTGCTAATTCGCGTTCATTCGCGTTCATTCGCGGCTAATTTGCATTATTCCGTGGAGAAAAGACAGCTATGCGCGTGTTGATACTTGCCAATGGTGATCCGCCTTCACCCGAATTGGCGCAGCATGTTGCGCGGGAAGCCCATTTACGAATTGTTACGGATGGGGCCGCGCACAAAGCGGCGCCGCTTGGCATCGTGCCGGATGTGCTGTGCGGCGACTTTGATTCCGTTGATTTGGAAGCCGCGCAAAGGGCGTTTCCCAATGTTACTGTTGTTCCCACGCCCGACCAGGAATTTGCCGATCTGGAAAAAGCGATCCTTGTAGCGCGGGAACGGGGCGCGACTTCCATTGCTATTTTAGGCGCGTTGGGGGGGCGCATGGATCATACGTTGAGCAGTTTCGCGCTTGTGCAGCAGTACGCGCTGGTTTTGCCTGTGCGCCTGTTGGATGAGCGGGGCGTGACATGGGCTATGATAGGCAAATGTCGGCAGTCCATCGCTGCTAATCCCGGTGACACCATCTCGCTGGTAACATTCACGAGCGCAACCGTCAGCATTGAAGGCGTTCAGTGGCCGCTTGACCACTTTGCGCTGCGTCCCGGTACACACGGCGTCAGCAACATTGCCGCGCAAACGCAGGTTGTTGTCACAGTAGAAACCGGCGGCGTGTTCGTTACGCATTTGTCTTCTGCGCCAAAAGGTTTTCTATAGTGACAGGATTTACGCGGTCAACGGCGAATTTACACCTGAAGTTTTCTTTCTGTCTGCCCGTCATCCTTCCGAAGTTCGCGCTTCGAGCGTAGTAACAGAAGCAGGAGGACACCCGAATGACGCTGCAGACGCCCACACTTACCCTTGAAATTACATCCATGACAATGCCCGATACAACCACTCACGACACGACAACCCAAGATTTCAACGCCGACCACGCGCCGCTGCAAAACGCGCCGAACGCCACGCCCCTCGAACAACTCGCAGCGACGCCGGAAGAACTGCCCCGCGCCGACAATGCTGTTCGGGAACGGGTGGACGAACTGCGCGCGCAGATCAACCATGCCAACTACCTGTACTACGCGCTTGATGCCCCCGAACTTTCCGATGCCGCTTACGACGCTCTAATGCGCGAACTGCGCCATCTGGAAGAAACATACCCCGAATTGGTCACTGCAGACTCGCCCACGCAGCGCGTCGGAACCGAAGTGGTAGATACGTTTCCGCCCCTGCGCCACCGGGTTCCGATGCTATCGCTGGACAACGCTTTCAGTCTGGACGATTTGCGCGGGTGGGAAGACAAAATCCGCCGCACCTTGGGAGCCGGAGCCGATCTGGAAGTGGAGTACGTCTGCGAACTCAAAATAGACGGCCTTTCCATCAACCTGACATACGAAAACGGGCGATTCGTGCAGGGCGGCACACGCGGCAACGGACTGGAAGGCGAAGACATCACGCCCAACCTGCGCACCATTGCCGCGCTGCCCATGCAGATTAGGGAACAGGGAACAGGGAACAGGGCACAGGAGGAAGAAGGGAAGAAGGAAGAACAGGGAACAGGGCACAGGGCACAGGGCACAGCAGAGGATGCACTATCAACTATCAACTATCAACTATCAACTCCTGTTCCCTGTTCCCTGTTCCCTGTTCCCTCTCTTGTCGAAATACGCGGCGAAGTGTTCATGACGCACCGCGAGTTTCAGCGCATCAATGAGGAGGCGGAGGAAAAGGGCGGCAAGACGTTTGCGAATTGCCGTAATGCCGCCGCCGGATCGCTGCGGCAGAAGGATTCGAGTATTACGGCAAGCCGTCGGCTGGACGTGTTTTTGTATGCGGTAGGCGCGTGTGAGGGGTGCGACTTCGGCAGCCAGTACAATTTGCTGCAAACGTATCGGGCGTGGGGCCTGCGGACGAATCCGAATGTGAAAGTATGCAAGGGATTGGACGAAGTGATGGCGTTCGTCGAGGAGTGGGGCGCAAAGAAAGATACATTGCCCTACGACATTGACGGCGTGGTTGTCAAAGTCAACTCGTTTGAATTGCAGCGCGAACTCGGCTATGTCAGCCGTTCGCCGCGCTGGGCCATCGCGTACAAATATCCCGCGCTGCAAGTGCGCAGCAAAATCGAGCGCATAGATGTTCAGGTCGGACGCACGGGCGCTCTAACTCCCGTTGCGATTCTGACGCCCACCGCGCTTGCGGGCGTGATCGTGTCGCGGGCAACCCTGCACAATCAGGACGAAATCCGGCGCAAGGACGTGCGTATCGGCGACACGGTTGTGATTCAGCGGGCGGGCGAAGTGATTCCCGAAGTGGTGGAAGTGGTCGTCAGTGAGCGGCTGCCGGACGCGCCGGAATTTACCCTGCCGTCCGAGTGTCCAATTTGCCATACGCCCGTTGTCAAGCCCGAAGGCGAAGCGGTCACGCGCTGTCCCAACGAAGCCTGCCCCGGCAGAAATCAGGAAGCGATACGGCATTTTGTCAGCCGCACGGCAATGGACATTGAAGGATTGGGCGACAAACTGATTGAGCGGCTGGTTCAGGCGGGGTTGGTGGGAGATGTAGCTGACTTGTACACGCTGTCCAAAGAGCAGTTGCTGACAATGGAGCGCATGGGCGACAAATCCGTGACGAAAATCCTTGCCAACATCGCAAACAGCAAAACGCGCCCGCTTGCCAACGTGATTTTCGCGCTCGGCATCCGGCACATCGGCGAACACTCGTCCGAAGTCTTGGCGGGGCATTTCGGCACACTGGATAAATTGCAGGTGGCGAATGTAGACGAACTCGCGGGCGTTCACGAGATCGGGCGTACCACTGCGGAAAGTATTTTTGAGTTCTTCCAGAGTCCGCGCAATCAGGAAACACTGGCGAAACTGAAAGCGGCAGGATTGTCGCCCGAAGCCCACGCCAGCGCACCGCAGTCCGACGAGTGGAAGGGCAAAACATTCGTGTTCACGGGTTCGCTGCTGCGCATCAAGCGTGAAGCCGCCGAGGAAGAGGTAAAAAAGAAGGGCGGGCGGGCTAGTGGCAGCGTGAGCAAACAAACGACGTATGTGGTAGCGGGCGACAACGCGGGCAGCAAACTGACCAAAGCGCAGGAACTAAAAATTCCTGTTCTGAGCGAAGACGAGTTCCTCGACATGCTGGAAGGCAAGGCTGAGGCAGAAGTCGGCGCGTCGGTTGGTTCTGAGGCGGACAGTTTGGAACCCGGTGGCGGGGCGCAACACGAAGCGATACAGGAGCAACTTTCGCTGCTGTAGGTTGTCTGAACCATGATTTTGCATGATTTTGGTGATTACCATGATTGTGAAGTTACATCATCATGGTAATCATTATAATCATGCAAAATCATGGTTCAGACAAAGGCGCTGCTGTCAATCAGGAAGGGCGGTCTGACTGATTTTGCGCTTCACGCGCTGGAGGGCGTTGTCTACGGCTTTAGTCTGACAGCGCAGTTCCGAGGACATTTCGCGGTACGACTTGCCCTGTAGGTAGTAATCCAGAACTTGAATTTCAAGCGGGGACAGCGTGGCGCGGATGGCGTCCAGGCGTCCACTGCTTTCGCGCTGCATGAGCAGGGTTTGTTGAGGGTCGAGAGCGCGGCGGTCGGGCAGACTTTCCAGCAGAATGCTGTCGCCCTCGCCGTCCGCGCTGAAAGTGTGGTTGAGGGAGATGCAGGCAGTCAGCATGTTGTGCTTCTGGCGCGTGGCGGTTTTCACGGCGGAAATGATCTGGCGGGTGACGCACAGGTCGGCGAATGCGCGAAAGTGGGCAAGGCGATCCATGCGAAAATCGCGGATCGCTTTGTACAAGCCGATCATGCCTTCCTGAACCACATCGTCGTGGTCTGCGCCTAAGAGAAAATAAGCGCGGGCTTTGCTTTCCACGAGCGGACGGTAGCGTGACAGCAGCAGTTCTGTGGCGTGACGACTGCCGGTGACGGCGCGGCGCGCAAGTTCCTCATCACTCGGCAAAGCATAGGGCGTGGAGTGGGGGCAAGCCATGACCATGGGCGGAGCCTTTCCCTGCGCGCCGACAAACAAGGCCGGGCGCGCTGCAAATGCGCTGTAGCTCCCGCGCGGGAGTACCAAAGCCGGAACCAAAACGCTCAAACGGGCGAGCGTTTGTTTGATGGATTGAAAAGAATAACCGTAAGCGCTTATCCCAATTGGCCGGGTACTGAAAGTACCCGGCAGGAAAGGTCAAGCGTCCTGCGGACGCAAATGCCGCGCCAATTAGGAGAGGTTTTAAGCCGCATGTCGTAAAGGCCGCGAACCTATAATCACAGTGTAGAGCAACCTTGCGATTCTGTCAAGGGGTTGCGGCAATAATTTCTCAGGTTTGTTTCCTATCTCCCCTTCTCCTAACTCTGTGAGAAGGGATTGGGGTTGAGGGCTACTCCCAGCGGTCTATGCCGAGGAGTTTGCGTCCGAGCGGGGTCAGTTTTGCGGTTGTGCCGAAACGCTCTTCCTGCTTGCGCGGGTCGCCGGGAAAGACCGAGCCGCCGGGCGGCAGGCGGTGCTGCCAGCAAAAGGCGCGGATTTTGCGCGCTTCGTCGCTGAGTTGGGAAGCGGGGAACATGGTGATGTACTGCGAGTAGCGGGGGCGCGTAGAAACGTTGTGACCGTTGCCGTGCGCCAGAGTGTTGTTCCAGATAATCAGGTCGCCGGTTTTGGCGGCAATGGGCGTCACCTTCATGCCGTCAGGCAGACGGGACAGATCGGGCATACGGGGGTTGCGATCCGCAGGCTGTTCGGCAATCCACGCGCCTAAATTTTTGTGAAAGCCGGGAATGCACTGGAAGCCGCCCATATCCTCGTCCGTATCCGACAGGCACAAAACCGCCTGTACGCCCAGGCGGGTCGGCAGTTTCGATGTATCCACATCCCAATGCGTAAACCCTTTGTGGTCGTATTCGGGATGGTCGGGATGCCGGGGCAATTTCATGCCCACGCGGTCAATACTGACAGCCAGATGCGGCGTACCTAAAATCTCGGCAAACGCTTCGTACAATTTCGGGTACTGGCGGTTGTCCCATTCCGCCGGATGCTGGTACATTTCGATCATGCCGCCGGGTTTCAGGGGTTCGCGGTAACTGTCATTGATATTGTTCCGGTCCAGCCCCAAAAACTCCCAGAGGCTGTCAATCACACGGTCACAATTCTCTTTCGGAACCACTTCCCGCGCAACCACATAGCCCTGCTCGTCAAAAAACCGGCGATCTTCTTCCGACAAAATAGCCATAGCCCAACGTTCTCCTTGCTTCAAGAGATGGATAATCTACTCGCTATTTTGCGACACCGCCGCGCTTATTTCCTGCCTGTCCACACTTCTTCTGTATTCCATCTTCCCACATTCCTATATTCTCACATTCCCCTATTCCTATATTCCATCTTCTTCCTCTTCCTCTTCCTCCGCGAAAATGGTGTCCACGCTCAGATTCAGTCCCGACAACACATGCGACACAATCACGTCGCCACTCCCATAAAGCCCGGAACGCGCGTATTGCCCATTTTCCAGCCGCAGCACTTCTACGGTTTGCGCCGGTGTACGAACCGCCCATATTTCCGGTACGCTGATAAGGGCGTAATCATCCAGTTTGCTTTGATACTTGCGCCCGACCTCATCAGGAGATAACACCTCTACCACCAGCTCAGGCGTTACCTCAATAACCTGTTGATTGAGCAGTTGCCTGCGCCCCGCGATGCCGGTACGCGCCCGGCTGAGAAACAATATATCCGGCTGCCGCGTTTTCACGCGCGGCTGTCGCGCAATGACTACATCCACAGGCGCATTGAGAACGACGCCTAATCTGTTGCGGCGCACATACTCTTCTACCGGCTTGTAAATCCCGCCCGAAATCCATTGATGGTCGAGTATGGGGGCAGGACACATAAACACCACTCCGTCAATAATTTCGTAAGGCCGATTGGTTTCCGGCGTACACAGGTATTCCTCATAGGAAATCGGCCTGCCCGAACGCGCGGCGGCTTCAATGGTCAATCGCATGGCTTTACTCCTTCGATTTTGCACGGACATTGCGGCAATCAAAGGCGCTACTCTTTTGCGCCTGCCGCTTCCAGCAAGTCAATTAAAGCACCCGAGCCGTGCCTGCGAGCGACAGACAGGGGCGTTGTTATGCCATCGGGACACGGACGATTGACATGCGCGCCATGTGCCAGCAACGCACGAACCACAGCCAGATTGTTTCGAGGACTCGCGCCTGGGTAAACGGGAGATTCAATGTATCCCACCTCGACAGCCTCTACGAGCGCAGTATCTTGCCCATGTTCAATATCCAAACTGTTCGGGTTCACGCCTGAGTCGAGCAACATACTGACTGCATGTGCATCATTGCGCCGGATGGCCTCAAACAACGCTGTTTTGGCAGGCGATTGCGAACGGATTTGCAAGTTGAGCAGTTGGTTTTGCGTTGCCGCCAAGCGGGTTCGTGTTGTCGCCAGGTCCGTCCGGGTTTGCTGAAGTTGCTGCTGCGTGAGCGTCAGTTCGCGCGCCAGATAGCCGTTGGTGCGCTGAAAGCCGTTGGCGCGTTGTTTCCACTGTCCCAACAGGCCGACGCTGTGCATCGTCAGAAACCCGCAAAGCACCGTCCAGACACCCAGCATCGCCCAAATCGGCGTTGACATTTTCGGTAATCGCTGCATTGTCAAACTTTTCCTTTCTGAATTCCATCAACACAGGCTCCGGGAATAAATTCCTCGGCTGTGGTAACGAAGCCCACCTGCGCGGACTGGAACAGATATTTTCGTGAACGTTCTTAAGAGGGCTTGCGACACGCTTCCAGCGCCCATTGCGCCTGACGCCGAACGACAGGATTAGCGTTCGTGAGGCGCGTTTCCAACTCCTTGCGAAGCGCGGGCGAGTTTACCTTTCGCGCCAGACGGCAGTACGCGCGAAATTCTCGTCTGCTATCGGCTTTGTCAATCACCATAAGCGCCACCTGCCGCAAGCGTTGCGCGTATTCATCGGGAAGGGACAAGCGATTTATCAGGCGAATTACATCCGCTTTAACATAGCCGGAACCAAACACCCAAGGATCATTTTCTAAAAAGCGCACCGGCATTTCCAGCGCCCCTACATCTCCGCGCTGCAACTGTAAAAACGCCCGCCGAAATGCTTTCGGATAGGCTGCGTCAAACTGCCCCTTATCCGCGAGAGATTTCGCAAAGCGTTGCGGTTCTGCCGCTTTGCACGCCTTGTCGTATGCTTCCATAGCGCTGTCGTAGGTCGCGAATGCGGCATCATCATAGGGATTCGCCACGCAATCGGCCCAACAATCATTACAGCGTCTTCCCGCCGCTATCATCGCGGCCTGCGCTTGTTCACGCTGCAAAGCGGCTTCCGCAGTATCGTGAGTTGTAGATATAGGACGCGAAGAAGCGCCCGAAGTTTGCTGTTTCGGCTGTTTACGGGACTGTGGAGTTTTTCGTGAAAACGTTTTCATCCTTTTTGCTAAGGGCAGTGCGTAAGGAATTACGAAATGGATAAGGATGTTAAAAACCGGCGGCGTGTCCATCTGTGCGCGGGTCGGAACCGCCCAAATACGCGCCGGTTTGCGGGTCAACGGCAATCAGTTGGTACGAACTGCTGTGTCCCCACGCGGGCAGCCAGTCTACGGCATGGCCGCGCGCTTCCAACTCCTCGCGTACCCCGGTTTCCATCCGCGCCTCCATCGCCAGCACTTCGCGCCCCGCCTCATCTTCAGCATCCCCATCCCCATTTGTCACCACTTCGCCATGCTGCCAACGCGCCGCTTCAATCGCTTCCTGCGGGTTCATCTTATAATCAATGACGTTACAAATCACCTGCAAGTTGCTCTGAACCTGCACATCCGCGCCGGGAGTGCCGCCGAGGAAGGCTAAGGATGAAGGATGAAGGATGAAGGATAAATCAGGAGTTGATAGGTGATAGGTGATAGGTGATAGGGCATCCGCTTCTGTTCCCTGTTCCCTGTTTCCTGTTCCCTGCTCTTCCGTCTTTCCTTCATCCTTCATCCTTCCGCCTTCATCCTTTGTCACAATGTACGCATTCAGCGTATGCGCGGTGCGCTTGCCGGGAGCGAGGACGTTGGGATCATTCGGGTTGAGGGAAAAGCCGGTCATGCGGTTGTTGAACAGGATGCCGGTTTGGGGAACGATTACGCCGCTGCCCCACACGTAAAAGACGCTTTGTATGAAGCTGATGGCGTTGCCCTGCGCGTCGGCGATGCAGAAGTACGTGGTGTCGTGGTGAATGTCGCCGGGGCGGGCGCGATTGGCGGCGTGGCGCAGGTCTATTTCTTTGCGGCGCTGGTCGGCGTAAGGTTTGGACAGCAGGGTTTCCATTGGCACGGACACGAAATTCGGGTCGCCTAAATACGCGGCGCGATCCGCAAAGGCCAGTTTTTTGGCTTCCACCTGTACGTGAATGGCGTCCGCGCTGTTGTGGCCCATGCCGGCCAGATCGAAGCCTTCCACAAGGTTGAGTTCCTGAAGCAGAATATGCCCCTGCGACACGGGCGGCTGCCCATGTATGGTGTAGCCGCGATAATCAGTACGGATTGGCTCCGAAATTTGGGTTTGATGATTGGCAAAATCCGCGGGCGCGAACAAGCCGCCGTTCGCGTCACTGTATTCCAGACACGCGCCGGGTAATTTCGCCGTTGTAAAAAGCGTCGCGTCCGTTTTGGGCAATCTGGTTCAGCGTCCACGCGAGTTCGGGCTGGCGAATGGTTTGGCCGGGCAGGGGCGGGGTATCATCCGGCAGCCAGATACGCGCGCTGTCGGGAAACGGGCGCAGGGTGGGCGCGGACAGGTGGCAGGTTCGCGCCATGCGGTAACTGAGCGGAAACCCCTCTTCGGCATAGCCAATGGCAGGCGCAAGCAAGTCGGCTACCGGCAGTTTGCCCCACTTCTCATGCAGCGCGAACCACGTATCCACCAAACCGGGAACGCTCGCCGCTGCCAATCCACGCAGGGGGATGCCGTCCCCGAAATGTTCCAGCGTGGCGCGTTGGGGCGCGGCTCCGCTGCCGTTGAGCGCGGTTGTCTGCCCGGTTGTGGCGTCGTAAACGATCACGAACGCATCCCCGCCGATGTGACTGGCCGAGGGTTCCACAACCGCCAATGTTGCCGAGGTTGCCAGCGCCGCATCCACAAACGTGCCGCCGCGCATCAAGACGTTCAAGCCCGCCGAAACCGCAAGCGGCTGCGACGCCGCCGCCATGCCCTGCTTTGCCACCACCACGCCCCGATGCTGTGTCATGCCTGCCTCCAATGCCTATGCGAAATGAACCGCGAAAGAAACGAAAGAAACGAAAAAGAACATAAAATAAAGTTACTCGTCTTCCGCCGTAACCTCGGAGTTGTCACCGCCAAGCAGGTTACGCGCCTGCTGCAATCGTTGTGTGGTCGCGTCGCCGCCCGCTTTCAATTTCTCGATTTCTGTGAGCGACAGGTACACTTTGGTCGCGCCTTCGATATCCGCGCCCTTCAAGTCCAGCACAATCCAGCCGTCCGGGTCGGTTTTGCCCTGAAAGGTGCTGGTGAATTTCAGTCGGTTTTTCGGGAAAAGCATAGTGGCTCCGAGTGATGAGTGATGAATGATGAGTGATGAGTAAGAAATCCGTTCATCACTCATCATTTGTAATGATCCGCGCCAGCGAAAACACCGTGCCCAGACACCAGCGGACGGCGTCTATGAGACGGTGGCGCGTGATGGTTTTTTGTTCGATGAAGTCGCCGTAGAACGGGTTTTGGTCTGCGTAACCGCCGAACTCAATCAGCGCGTCGGCAAAGACGGGCGGAACGCCCACGCCCAACGCAGTTAAAACGCGGGCAAAGAAGTCCAGCGCGTTGGCGATGATTTTGCGCTCGTCTACCGATTGCGATTGCAGCAGGAACAAAGTCTGCGAGATGTCAATCAGATAGACATTTCTAAGCGACAGTTCCCGAAATTCTGCCGCAATGTTCGCCGCGTTCAAAGCCGTTTGCGCAAGGCGGATGTCGGTGAACAAAATCACCTGTCCATCGGCAATCAGGGGCAACATTTGCCCGTCCTGTTCAATCAGAAAGGTGAAAAAGTCGGGGCGGTCGCGCCTGCCGTCCAGTCGTAAGCCGGTCAGGAAGAACGTGGCTCCGCCTGCCGTTGTTCCGCTGCCGGTTTCGGCAAAGGAAGGATTTTCGTGTTCGTCGTTGTGCATGGGATTATTCCTGAGCGTTTTACGGTTCTATTCGTGTTATATTCCTGACGGTTCGGGCGTAAACAAGGGTAAATGGCCGTCAGGCGGGAGCGATTGCGTTGACAAAGGCTTGCGCGGTGCGTTATACTAATTTCGCAGTTCACCGAAAGTTCGGCTTTGCCGCGCGTTCCCTCGTAATTCTACCTTTGGAAGCGCTTGAGAGAAACATAGAAATTTATGACGCCGCCGCGCCGCCCGCTTAATCATACCATTACACAGTGCCCGCCTTCAGGCATCCGCCGCTTTTTCGACATCGCGCAGCAGATGGAAAACGTCATCTCGCTTGGCGTCGGTGAGCCGGACTTTGTCACGCCCCTGCGCATCCGCGAAGCCGGTATTCACGCTTTGGAGCGGGGCGTTACCACGTATACGTCCAACAGTGGCCTGCCCCTCCTTCGTCAGCGCATTTGCGAGATGCTCGCCCTGCGCTACGACGCCCATTACGACCCCCAAACGGAATGTTTGATTACGGTTGGCGTGTCGGAAGGCCTGGATTTGGCGCTGCGGGTGCTGATTAATCCCGGCGACGAGATTCTGGTTCCCGAACCGTGCTATGTATCCTACGTGCCCTGCATCCAGTTTGCGGGCGGCGTTCCCGTTCTGGTTCCCACCGACGCTGCGGATGGCTTCCGGCTCCATGCCGAGCGCGTTGCCGAACGCATTACGCCCCGCACCAAAGCCCTGCTGCTCGGTTCCCCTGCCAACCCGACCGGCGCAACCCAATCCCGCGAAGACTTGCAGCAATTAGTTTCCCTTGCCGAACAGCACGATTTTTATCTGCTTTCTGACGAAATTTATGACCGCCTGACGTATGTGGGACAGCATACCTGTTTGGGTTCCCTGCCCGGCGCGCGGGAACGTACCGTCGTCTTTAACGGCTTTTCCAAAGCGTATGCCATGACGGGCTGGCGTATCGGCTATGTGTGCGCTCCCGAACCCCTGACGACGTTGATGACGCGGGTACACCAGTATACGATGCTGTGCGCCCCGCATGTCGCGCAAATCGCCGCGATTGAAGCGCTGGAACATGCCGAGCCGGATGTGACGCAAATGGTAGCCGATTACGACAAGCGCCGCCGCGTGTTCGTGGACGGACTGAACGCCCTGGGACTGGACTGCCCCGTTCCGCAGGGCGCGTTTTATGCGTTTCCCTCCGTGCGGCGTTTCGGCCTGAGCAGCGAAGAGTTTGCCGAGCGTTTATTGATGGAAGAGCGCGTTGCCGTCGTGCCGGGAACCGCCTTCGGACCGAGCGGAACGGGCCACGTGCGCTGCTCTTACGCCACCGCCCTGAGCCAACTGGAAGAAGCCTTAGCGCGAATCGGGCGTTTCCTGAACCGATTGCAGGCGGGAAACGAACAAGCGTCTCCTGTCGCCGCGTCCTTAGCGTCAGAAAAGACGGCTGTATCCGCCGCAAATGGCAAACACGCCGGGGGCGATACCATCAGCGAAGCAGACGCCGCGCCCGCGTCCCGGACTTCCCCTTCCAATCTGCAGTCCGGGGAAACCGCGCCGGAAGAAGCGCCCCGAAAGGCTGTGGCACCATGAGGCGACCGTCTGCGTATGCAATACTACCATCGCTTGTCGTCATGCTGTTGGGAATGGCGCAAGCGGTTCGCGCCGACCGCATCGTGCTTGGCCCGGACGGCGCGACGCTGGACCCGAAAGCGCTCAAAGCGGAGTTTGCGTTCACGCCGTACCGCACGGAGCGCAATCTGAGCTGGCTGCAATACGCGCTGCCGCAGGGCATCGAAATTGAAACGCAGTTCAGCGACATCGCCAACAACAAGCGCACAGTCGGCGGGCTGGACGTGCAGTATCCGATCTTTTCCGAGTTCGGGCAGGTTCCGGCGATTTCCGTCGGAGTCCGCGATTTGTTCGGAACGGGAAACGAACATCATTCGTTGTATGCCGCCGTCGCCAAATCGTTTCCTTTATCCGTTGACCAGTTGAAGTTCGCGCATGATTTTCACCTGACGCTGGGGTACGGCACGGAGCGCCTGGATGGTTTTTTTGTCGGCGTTCATTCGCATTTGAAAGCCGGTTTGTTCGTAGACGCCGAAATCTACCGGCGGCGTCCCAATATCAGCATCGCCCTGCCCCTCGTCCGCAACATGCGGGCGCGGGCTTACAGCCTTGACGGCAATATCTTTTATGGATTTTCGTATACCTTAGTGAGATAGTAGTCAGTAGTCAGTAGTCAGTAGTCAGTAGAACATCTATCTTGATTGCTTTGTTGCGCTTTGCAGGCAAGTAGGGAGTGGGTTTTCTACTGACTACTGACTACTGACTACTGACTACTTCCAAGATGGAAGCAACCATGACGATGCACTCTCAGAATGATCCCCGGCGCGTGGCGCTTATCAAGAGCCTGTCGACCAAAAACCGCTTTTACGCGCTTGTAGACCCAAGTCGCGGTATCCGTAATGCCGATACGGTCGAGAACATTCCCGCCGACTTGCTGCTGGGCATCGCCTATCCCTGCCTGGAGGATGGGCTGAACGACTTCGCCGTGATCCGCACCACGTTTGAAACCCTTGATCTGTTTCCCGAAGACGATCCGATTCGGGAAGAGATGATGGAAATTGTCAACGACGCGCGCAGCAATCTGTTACGCCGCTTGAACGAACTGCGCGACAAGATACACGACAACCGCGCCCACTTTTTAGGAACCGATTACAACGAGTTCAAAAGCTACTCGATGGATATGGTTAAACGGGGCTACCCGCGCCGCAATCTCGACAGCATGATGAAACTCAACGTGTTCAGTTCCGTCGCCGAAGCCGAAGGCTATACGGACAGCAACGAACTGCTGTACCACTATCAGTTCATTGCCACAACGGATGTTGAGGCTGTAGCCGCATTGCCTGCCCGCGAGTTCATCGTCGAATTGTTCAATGATGTGCTGACCAGCGTTCAGGATGACAACAACTACAAAAGCAAGTATTTGTTCGACCGCAACGTGTTTCAAAAGTTTATCGCCGTGATGTTCGTCAATTACGCCACCACCGACCCGATGTTTTATGGCATCAATCGCGCCGATTACGCCGTATCGGGCGAAAAGGACATGGACAACACTCCTCTGTACGTGGCGATACGCAAAGAATTGACCGAAATCGAGCAGCGCCAGAAGCTGGAAAGTCAGGGCTTGTTCCTGCCGCCAATTCTGCCCGGTGAAACGCCGTTGGGCCTGGAAGCGCCGGACTTCGGGACGGACACTGCCGAGTTCGACATGCCGGACTTTACGCAGGCTACGGAAGCCGGCCACCTGGAACAGCTTTCCGCCGAGCATGTGGCGTCACGCTTGCCCGTCGTTCTCGTCAATGAAGAAGTGTTGCTGGGGCCGATTCATTCCCTGTGTTCTGCCGCCCTGGTGCTGCGACGGCAGGGCGACGCGGAAACCCAGCGCTTCGCGCGGGTGATTCTCGCTGATGCGTGTCGCCTCGTGGATGAACTCAAGCGGCTCAACATCATTTCGCCGCTTTCCAATAATCCGGGGCAGTGTGATTGAGAGGAAGTAGTCAGTAGCCAGTAGTCAGTAGTCAGTAGAATTGCCTGCTTACTCTTCACTTATGCGACCTAATCAGTTTACAAGGAACTTCTACTGACTACTGACTACTGGCTACTGACTACTTTTTTGCACTTTCCCCTTCCAACATATTGACTTAATCTTCTTTACAAGGCTACAATAGACAAGCCTCGCCCCGGCTGTTATCATTAGGCAGACATTTTGTGCTGAAGTGCATCTTCCGCGTGTACTCACCCATCCTAAACAAGTGAAGAATACGTCACACTGATGAAAGAGGCTGTGGCACAGCCTGAAAACGTTTGCCGCAGGCGATTCGCCTGTGGAAAAACGACGCGCTTCCCGAACGCAATCCCCCTGAATGTTGTTGCGTTGTGTGGAAGCCAAAGCCGAACTTTATTCGGACGGTGAATAGTTGAAGACGAGAGCAGAAAATACCAAGCCCGGTTCTTTCGGCCAGGCCACACAATCTCTATCCCAAAACCACGCAATGGTCACTTCCTCCCATGCAGAGGCTTCTTCTTCCCGCCCCCGAACGCTTTCCACGACAACTGCAAACGTCGCGGCAGTCCATGCGTTTGTTGCCGAGAATGTTTCCCTGGAAGCCGTGCGCCATGCCATTGTGGGAGCGCAGCACTATCTGCTGGACGGACAGGAAGCCGAAGGGTACTGGGTCGCGGAACTGGAAGGCGACACGATTCTGGAAAGCGAGTACATCCTGCTGCTGCAATTCCTGGATCGGCGCAACGAGGAAAAATTTCGCAAACTCGCCAAATATATTCGCAGCAAGCAAAATGCGGATGGCTCGTGGTCTATTTTCCCCGGCGGCCCGCCGGATGTCAGCGCCAGCGTGAAAGCGTATTTCGCCTGCAAACTGGCCGGGCACAAGGAAAACGAGCCGTTTATGCGCCGCGCCCGCAACGCCATTCTCAAAGAAGGTGGCGTGACGCAGTGCAACACGTTCACGAAATTGTACCTTTCCATGTTCGGGCAGTACGATTGGCGCGGCGTACCGACTATCCCGCCCGAAGCCGTCCTAATGCCCAAGTGGTTTTACTTCAACATCTATAATATGTCGTCGTGGTCGCGGGCGATTTTGGTTCCCCTGGCCGTGATGAACGCCACGCGCCCGCAGCGTCCCATTCCTGAAAATACCGACATACAGGAGCTTTTTGTGGGCGGGCGTGACCGCAAGCGCATGACCCTGGCCTGGGATCGCAAACCCCTGACCTGGCGCAACGTGTTTCTGGTGATGGACAAAATCCTCAAATTGTACGATGCCAGTCCCGTGAAGCCGTTCCGCAAATTGGCCTTGAAGCGCTCGCTGGAATGGCTGCTGGAGCGCGAAGAGAAAAGCGGCGGATTGGGCGCGATTTTCCCCGCGATGGCGCACGCGATTATGGCCTACAAGTGCATGGGCTATCCCGACAACCACTGGGCGATTACCAAAGAACTGGCGGAACTGGCGGCGTTTGAGATCGAAGAAAACGACATGATACGGATGCAGCCGTGCGTGTCGCCCATCTGGGACACGGCGATTGTCATCAACTCGCTGATTGACAGCGGGTACGCGCCCGACAGCGAAGCCGTGCAAAAAGCGGCGGACTGGCTGCTGTCCAAGCAGACCACGCGCAAGGGCGATTGGGCGGTGAAGTGCCCCGATGTGGAACCCGGCGGGTGGTACTTCGAGATGGAAAACGAGTATTACCCCGATGTGGACGATACCATCATGGTGCTGATGGGTTTGTACAAAGCCTATTGTTCCAATGGCACGGATTGTATTCATTGGGAAGAAGCGCCGCCACACGTCCGCGAGTCTATGCGCAAGGGCCTGAACTGGGTGTTTGCCATGCAGAACAAGGACGGCGGTTGGGGCAGTTTCGACAAGGACAACAACAAGACGCTGCTGCAATACGTGCCGTATGCCGACCATAATGCGATGCTTGACCCGTCTTCCGCAGACATTACCGCCCGAACGCTGGAAATGGTCAGTTACTTCGGTATCAAGCAGTCGCATCCGACATGGGGCCGGCATGTGGAGCGCGCGCTGGGTTATCTATACCGCGAACAGGAAGCGGACGGCAGCTGGTTCGGCAGGTGGGGCGTGAATTATCTGTATGGCACGTGGCAGGTATTGCGCGGGCTGGCGCGGTTCGGCGAGGATATGCGGTCCGAGCGCATACAGCGCGCGGTGAAATGGCTGCACAGCGTTCAAAACGAGGATGGGGGTTGGGGCGAAACGTGCGAGTCCTACGATCCCGAACACCCCAAAGCGAATGGGCCAAGTACGCCCTCGCAAACAGCCTGGGCGCTGATGGGCCTGATGAACGCGGGGGATTTGGACAGCCACGCAACGCAGGCGGGCATGGCCTACCTGCTGCGCAATCAGGACGAGCATGGAACGTGGGAAGAAAAATGGTTCACGGGAACCGGCTTCCCCCGCGTGTTCTACCTGCGCTACCACTACTACCGGCACTATTTTCCCCTTTGGGCGCTGGCGCAGTACCATACGTTTGTCACGGGCGAACCCTGCGACGGGCCGGCCAACACCAAAGCGCATGGCGGGCGGTTTGCTAATTTGGAAGTTTAGGGGAGGGTGTTAGGTATTGGGTGTTGGGACAAGTCCTCCTACCCTCTCTCCATTTTGGAACTTCATGCCGACAATGGACTTATGATTTCTATTATTCTGCCTGTTTATAACGCCGCGCGATTCCTCAACATCACGGTACAAACCGTTTTAGCGCAGACATATCAGGATTGGGAACTGATTGCCGTTGACGATGGCTCTACGGACGGTACGCCCGCCTTGCTGCAAGCCTTTGCGCGGAAGGACGCGCGTATAAAGGTTGTCACGCAGGCAAATGGCGGCTGCGCGGTGGCGCGTAATACGGGCGTAGACCATGTTGCCCCCGACGCCAAATACGTTATTTTCTTCGATCACGACGATTTGTGGGAACCGGACGCGCTGCAAACCCTGCTCGAAACGATCTGCGCCCGCCCCCAATCCGTCGCCGCTATCGGCGGCGTTGCCAAACTTGACGATGCGGATGTTGACGCCAAGTTTCGCGCTTTACAGGAGAAAGCTGCCCTGCTGCGCCAATCGCCTGCCGACACAACTCCACCGGTTTCCGGCTTGAAAGAATCGGACTTGAAAGAGGTTGTTTTCGCGGATACGGCGGTTTTCTGCTGCGCGGTGACAATGGGACAGGTGCTGATTCGGCGTGACGCGCTGCGTAAGGTCGGCAGCCTGAATCTGGAGTGCGTTCCCTGCGACGATTGGGAACTGTATTTGCGCCTTGCCATGCTCGGCCCAATGACCAAAACGGCTAAAAATGTAATTTACTGGCGCTCCCACGCGACCAATACTTCCAAAAACCAGAAGCGCATGTACAACGCGGAAATGCGGGTTCGGCAGTGCCTGTTAAAACGCGCGGACTTGACGCCGGAACAAAGCAGTCAGGTGCGCGACGGCTTTCAAATCGCCAAAAAGCAGCTTGCCATTCAGCAATGCGGCTACGCGAAGGAAAACCTACAGCGCCGGCAGGTTGGAGAAGCCTTTCGGCAGTTGCGCTACGCCCTGCGCAACTACGCCCGCTCCTACCAGTCTGTTCGTTAGGGCAAGTAAAGAGACCGGTATGTAGAGTCATCGTCGAAATCTTGGCAATACAGCGCTTCCAGCCCGATGTCTCGTTGTGTCAGGTTGTAGGAGAGAGGCGTCGTGACCTCGAAAGCGTCAGGGCGAACGGGAGGGGTGGGACATGGGCCTGTACCTCCTTTGCTATGTAGTAGACACTTGTACTGTTTAGACAGCGGGAATGGGGCAAAGGTTCGTTTTTTTCGCGTTGTTTGGCTTTTTTTTTATCTTTTTTACAGACCCGAAGTTTCTACCCTCATCCGGGCTTCGCCCACCTTCTCCCTGCAAGGGAGAAGGCTAAATTGTTCAATGGGCGGTTGAACGATAGATGGGAACCACACAGGCAATTTTTACGTATTTACAAAATCCATAATTAACGCACCCGACTGCCGCACTAGCCTTCTCCCTTGCAGGGAGAAGGTGGGCGAAGCCCGGATGAGGGTAGAAACCCCCATTTTTGATTTGCAAACCCCTCTTTCCTCCGAAAAACCACTGCATTTTGCCTGTTTGTAAGGTATACTCCCTGTGATAAATTCTTTTTAAGGCAGGGACGACGTTGTTTTATCTCGTAACAACCGTCATTAAGCCCTGTTTCCCGCACACGCAACAGTCAATTTTTTACAACCCCCCGGCCTTGCGCTGCAAATTGTAGTTCGGTTGGTGAAGGAGATTTAACACGCAATGCGATATCCTATAGGCTTTACGATGGCGCAGGGGCGGCATCGCATGAAAATGGAACGTTCCGGGCACACGCGCTACCCGACGGTTCTGATGCTGGAACCCCTGTATACCTGCAACCTGGCCTGCCTGGGCTGCTCCGTCGAGCGCCACACGGGCAAGCTCAAGGATCGCATGTCGCTGGAAACCTGCTTTCAGGCGGTGGAAGACTGCGGCGCCCCGATTGTCAATATCTGCGGCGGCGAACCCACCCTGTACCCCGAACTCAAGGAATTGATCTCCGGCCTGATTGCGCGCGGACGCTACATCATCATGTGTACGAACGCGCTGAAGCTGGATACCAAAGTATTCGACGTGGTTCCGCCAAGCGACCATTTCTTCCTGATGATCCACCTGGACGGCATGCGCCAAACGCACGATTATGTGTGCAACCGCGAGGGCGTGTTCGACAAAGCCGTAGAGATGATTAAGAAGGCGCGGGAGCGGGGCTACAACGTTTACATCAACACGACGGTTTTTAAGGAAACGTCGGTTGAGGAAGTGGAAGACCTGTGCCGCCTGGTAGACGAACTGAAGGCAAAGGGTATTCTGATTTCGCCCGGCTACGAGTACGAAAGCGTGGAGCGCGACATCTTCCTGACCAAAGACCAGATTCACGATAAGTTCAAGCAGATTCGCGCGTTTGCGCCCAAGTACAAGGTGAGCGCTACGCCCGTCTTCCTGGAATTCGCGGCGGGGATGCGCGAATTGTCCTGCGCGCCCTGGTCCACCGTCAACTACACGCCCAACGGCTGGAAAGCGCCCTGCTACCTTGTCGAAGGCGAAGGCTTCCATGAAAACTGGAGCGACTTCTGGGATAAGACCGATTGGGCGTACTGGGAATCCCGGCAAGACCCGCGCTGCCAGAACTGCAAAATGCACAGCGGCTTTGAACACAGCGCGGTCACGGAAGCCATGAAAACCATCGGCGGCACGATGAAACTGGCGGCCTGGTCGCTGGCGAAGTGAGAAATTTTCACCACAGAGGCACAGAGACACAGAGGGGTCACAGAGAAGAAGGGAAGAGAAGAGAACAGGTAGATGAGGAGAACACGCTATTTCGCGGTTTCTCTGCCTCTGGAATTCTCTCTGTGAAACCTCTGTGTCTCTGTGCCTCTGTGGTGAACGATTGCTTTTGAGCATGTAAGGACTGGCGTTGGCTTCATTGGTGACGGGCGCAACCGGGTTTGTCGGGTTTCATGTCGCGCAGCAGCTTGTGGCGCGGGGGGAGCAGGTTCGGGTGTTGGCGCGTCCGAACAGCCGGCGGGACAACATCGCCGCGCTTGGCACGGTGAATGTGGAAACGGTAGACGGCGACCTTACGGACGGCGATTCGCTGCGCCGAGCCGTGCAGGGATGTGATACACTGTATCATGTGGCGGCGGACTATCGGCTATGGGCGAAAGACCCGCAAGAACTTTATCGCGCCAATGTAGACGGGACGCGGCGGCTGCTGGAAATTGCGAAAGCCGCCGGTTTGCGCAAAATCGTGTATACCAGCACGGTGGGCGCGTTGGGAATCCCGCATGATGGCACATCCGGCAATGAAGATACGCCCGTTACCGTGTCCAACATGATCGGGCATTATAAACGGTCGAAGTTTCTGGCCGAAGAAGCGGTACGGCAGTTTGCGCTTGAAGGTTTGCCGGTTGTGATTGTGAATCCGAGTACGCCGATTGGCGAGCGGGACATCAAGCCGACGCCGACGGGACAGATCATCGTAGATTTTCTGAACCGCAAAATGCCCGCGTATGTGGATACCGGCCTGAATTTGATTGATGTTCGGGATTGCGCGGCGGGAATACTGCTGGCAGCCGAGCGGGGCCGCATCGGCGAGCGCTACATCTTGGGCAATCGCAACACCAGTATGCAGGAAATGCTGCAAATGCTGGCCGCGATTACCAATTTGCCCGCGCCCAAAGTGAAAATGCCTTATGCGCTGGCGTGGCTGGCAGTCGGCGCGGAAAACATCGTGATGGATCGCCTTTTGAACCGCGTGCCCGCGCACCCGTTTGAAGGCGTGAAGATGGCGCGTCACAAAATGTTTTTCGATGCGTCCAAAGCGGTCAGGGAACTCGGATTGCCGCAGTCGCCCGTCGAGGACGCCCTGAAACGCGCCGTAGAATGGTTCCGCGCCAACGGTTATGTAAAATAGTTCACCACCAAGACACCAAGTACACCAAGAAACTAGGGAGAAGAAAAAGAAAAGAAGACAATATAGTTATAGCAGTGAAAGGGTGCTGCACCTTACAAGTATGTTCTCGTTTTCTTTTGTTTTCCTTGGTGTACTTGGTGTCTTGGTGGTGAAAAATTGATTGAGGAGCAGGAAGTGGATATACAGCCCAAACGTACCGTGCTGATGGCTAAGGAAGTCGGGTTTTGCTTTGGCGTGAAGCGGGCGATCAACCTGACGAAGCAGGCGCTGGAAGAGCGCGGCGACGTGTTTATTCTGGGCGATCTGGTGCATAACAAGCGCGTCACGGACGAACTGGAAGGCCGGGGCCTGCGCAAAGTGGACGATTACACGCAGGAAGACAGCGGCACGACAATGGTGATTCGCGCGCACGGCCTGCCCAAAGTGAAAATTCAGGAAGCGCGGGATCGCGGCCTTGAGGTTGTGGACGCAACCTGCCCGATCGTTCTGCGGGCGCAGGAAGCGGCGCAAACGCTGGAGCGCGACGGCTATCAGGTCGTGATTATCGGCGACAAAAACCATGCGGAAGTCAAGGGTATCATCGGCGCGTTGGAAGAGCCGGTGCTGGTCATTGCGACGGTGGAGGAACTGCATCATGCGCGGGCGGAATACAAACTGCTGCGCAAGGTGGGCGTGTTGTTCCAAACCACGCTGGCCCTGGAAATGTGCTTCCCGGTCGCCAATGAACTGATGGCGATGTGCAAGGAAGTGCGGATTATCAACACGATTTGCCGTCCCGTGCAGAACCGGCAGGACGATGCCATTGAAATCGCCGCCAAAGTGGATTTGATGATCGTGGTCGGGTCACGGACAAGCGCGAACACGGTAGAACTGGCCGGCCTGTGCAAGCATTACAATGCAAACACCGTCCATGTTCAGAACGCCGAGGAACTGCTGTATGAAGCGTTCCGGGACGCCAAAACGGTCGGCATCGCGTCCGGCCTGTCCACGCCGGAAGATTTGGTTGAGGCCGTTCGCGTCAAAGTGCTGACTGAAGACGCCGATGTTGCGCCTGAGTCGGAAGTGAAAATTACATTGCATGTTGCGCCGCAACTGGCGGCGGTATAGACATGTCCGGGCAAACGGCTTCACCGGGGCAGGTAGCGATTTTGTTTGCGCTGCCGGAAGAACAAAAGCCTTTTGAGCGCGTCAATCCCGACGCGCGCATGTTTCGCAGCAGCAGTTCCGGGGCAGGCGCGAAAAACTCCCGTCATTCTGCGGCGCTGTTGCTTGGTAAAGTGGAACCGGCGCGAAATTCGGGATGTCGGGCGTTGTTGATTTGCGGGTTTGCGGGCGGGTTGGTAGATGGACTGACGCCCGGAACGCTTGTCATCGGCGACAGCGTGACCGATAGTCAGGTACGAGTATTGACGGCGGACTCCCGGTTGCTTGCAATCGCGGAGTCCGTTCGCTTGCCGGGTTGTGTCGCTATGCGGGGCACGATTTATACGGATAACAAGGTATTGACGCGCCGCGTGGAGAAACAAGGATTGGCGCAAAACCATGACGTGATTGCCGTAGATATGGAAACGTTTGCCGCCGCTGAAGTGGCGCAGGAAGCGGGCGTACCCTGGCTGGCAATCCGCGCGGTCACGGACGGCGCGACAGACGATATGCCCTTCGACTTCAACGCCATGACGGATGCGAATGGCAACGTCAGCAAAGGCCGCGTGATCGCTTCCGCCCTGACGCATCCCCGCCAGATTCCCGCCTTGATTCGCCTGGGCGCGCGCTCATCTTTGGCGGCAAAGAACCTGGCGCGGTTTTTGGAAGCGTACTTACAGGCATTGCCGGATGTAAACGGATGAACAAGGGAACAGGAAACAGGGAACAGGGAACAGGGCAAAGAGGCGAGATGAGCGACGTTTGCGGCGTTCGGCAAAGTTTCGCGCGGCGCGGTGTCAAACGGATATTGGCGCGGCGCGACGGGCTGAACCCCTTCGCTGTATGGCCTGCGGCCCAGTGTCCTTCGGACACAACCTGTTGCTCAAAAAGTATTCTGTCCGAAGGACAGTCGGCAGAACGCCCTACAGCGAAGGGGTTCAGCCCGTCGCGCCTGCCAATATCCGTACTGCGACTCTCTTTATCTCTTATCTCTTATCTCTTATCTGTCTGTGGTGGATAGGGCCTCTTTGTCCCTGTCAGGCGCAGGAGAAGCCGTTGTCGCAGGCGGAAGCCGTGATGCTGGCGGTGCAGCACAGTCCGCAGGCGCGGGCGGCAAAAGCGGCGCGAGACGCGGCGCAGGCGCAGGCAGATCGGGATAAACCCGCCGCGCGCCCAACGCTGACGGCAACGGCTTCGGGAACGGCGCAGGGACCGCGCGTTGTCTTCCCGCGCCCCGATTACACGCCCGCAACCGTGCTGCCGGAAGGCGCGGCGCGGCTGGATTTGGTGTTGGAACAAATGGTTTACCGGGCGGGCATTGGGGCGGCAAAGCAGCGCTATGCGGCACAATCGGCATTGGTCACGGAAGATTATCGCAAAACCCTGTCGGATTTGGCGCTGACCGTTCGTAAAGCCATTATGGATGTGCTGCGGGCGCAATCCGGGGTACGAACGGCGCAGGACGGATTGGACGCGGCCCTGCGGTATCAGCAAACGGTGGACGCGCAGATACGCGCCGGGGTCGCCAAGCCCGTAGACGCTGAAACCGTGATAGCGCAGGTGGCGGAAGCGCAGGAGGGCGTGGAAACCGCGCAGGGCGGGTTAAGCCTGGCGCAATTCGCGTTCAACAAGGCCGTCGGGCGCTCACATCAATACGCCGGTTGCGCTGGAACCGTTGGGCGAATTGCCCGTTGTTCCCGCGACGCCCGATGCGGCGATTGCGTATGCGCTGCAAAACCGCCCGGAACTGATTTCTTTGGAATTGAATTTGCAGGCGGCAAGAGCGGGCGTCTCGCTGGCGCGTTTGCAGTCACAGCCCGTCGTTAATGCGCGGGGACAGTTTACGGAGCAGACGCCTACCGCTTTTCAGCACGAACACTATTATGGCGCAACGCTGGAACTGCGCTGGAACTTGCTGGACGGCGGCAAAGTTCAGCAGGACACGCGGGAAGCCAAAGCGCAGGTGGAGCGTTTGGAGGCACTGCGCGAAGACGCGCGGCAGGGCATCGCGCTCGATGTAACGCAAGCCTGGCAGAAGATGCGCGATGCCAAAGCGCAAATCGGCCTTGCCCAAATTCGCGTTGCCGGAACGCAGGCGGTTGCCACCGTTGCGGAAACTGCCTACACCGTCGGACGCGGTACGGCTCTAGAAGTGCAGGCCGCGCAGCGCGAAGTCCGTACCGCGCGGGAACGGGAACTGCAAGCCACGACCCAACTCTATTCCGCTGCCATTGACTTCGCCCACGCGCAGGGCCGCGACATTCACGAGTTGGATGCGGTGATAAAGAAGTGATAAGTGGTAAGTGGGAAGTGGGAAGCGTTGAGGGTTGAGGGTTGAGCGTTCAGTACAAAGCGTTGAGAAGGATGCGCAGGTGGCACAGGTGAAAACAACACGCCTCTTCGCCAGCGGAACAGCCCTGGTCGCTGTTGCCGCCGCGTCCTACTTCCTGCTTCGCCCTCAACAGCAGGGGACAGGGAACAGGGAACAGGGAACAGCAGGAGAGAAGACAGGAGACAGAAGACAGAAGGCAGAAGCCTCCACATCGAAAATCGAAAATCGAAAATCGAAAATCGAAAATTTCTCACCCCTCAACCTACTCGGCACGGTTCTGCCGGGTACGCAGGCGCAATTATCGGCGCGGCAGCCGGCGCGGATTACAGGCGTGTATGTAAAAGAGGGGCAGGCGGTGCAGGCGGGACAGCTTCTGGTGCAATTGGATGCGGCGGAAGCGCGGGCAGGCGAAGCAACGGCGCTGACGGCGGTTCGGACGGCGCAGGCGCAGGAAGCAAAAGCCCGCAGTGGACGCGTCGCGCAATTGGTCAAGGCGGACGCGGATATAAAGAACCGCGCAGGCAGGTTTGGCGCAGGCGCAGGCGAAGCGGGGGCAGGCGCAATTGGGCGTACAGGCGGCGAAGGCAAGCGACCAGGCCGACCTGCAAACCGCGCAGGCTGCCGTTCGCAAGGCCGAAGAAGGCGTCAAAACCGCGCAAACGCAATTGCGCAGCCTGGAAGAACTGGCGAAAGTGGGCGGCGTGGCGCGTAACGATCTGGAAGGGGCGCGAACACAGGCGCAAATCTCGCAAACCGATCTGGAAAGCGCGCGGGAAGCCGTTCGCCGCGTACAGGCCGGCCCGCCCGATCAGCCGGGAGTTTCGTTTCGAGTTGCCAACGCGCTTCAGGAGGCCAATCAAGCGCAAATCGGCGTCGCGCAGGCGCTCGCAGGCGTAAAAACCGCCCGTGACGCCCGCGCGCAAATCCTGAGTATCGCGGACGCCGACATCCGCATTGCGGAAGCGGCAACCGAACAGGCGCGCTCCGGGCTGGCAAGCGCAAGCATCGGGCAAACCATGTCCCGGCTTATCAGTCCCATCAACGGAATTGCGTCAAACGTCAATGCCCATGTCGGCGAAACCGCGCAGCCCGGACAGCCCTTGTTGACAATCTTATCGCCTTCCGGGGCGCGCGTGGAAGCGCTGGTTCCCGCCCGTCAACTCGCATTGCTGCGCGTCGGCCAATCCGCCCGCGTCACGCTCGACACCCGGCCCAATCAGTCCTTGCCCGCTATCGTCTATTCCATCGCCGGTGTCGCGGAACCGGACGGGCGCGCGTTTCGCGTCACATTTCATTTTACATCGCCGCCCTCCGGCCTGCGCCTGGGACAGACGGCGCGCATAGCAATTAGGGAACAGGGAACAGGGAACAGGAAACAGTAATCAGTTGTTGCGTGATGCTAAAGCGCATACAAGATGTAAGAGTACAGTTTCCTTTCTGTTCCCTGTTCCCTGTTCCCTGTTCCCTATCATGTGGTTCACCCGACTAGCCATTGCCCGCCCGATACTTATCTGGATGGTCCTGCTCGCGATTGCGATCCTGGGACTGCTGGCGTATTTTCGCCTGCCTGCCGAACTCAACCCCCGCGTTGACATTCCTACCTTAACGATTACAACCGTCTATCCGGGAGCCGGTCCGCCCGAAGTGGAAACGCAGTTGAGTAAGCCGCTGGAAGAAGTAGTCGGGGCAGTGCCGGGCGTTCGGGACGTGTATTCCAGTTCGCAGGCCAATGTGTCGCTGATCAGCATGAACTTGCAGGTGGGCACGAATCTGGATGTCGCTTCAGCGAACGCGCGCGGGCGGATTGAAACGGTTCGGGCGCAGTTGCCGCCGGGCGCAAACGCCCCGGTTGTCGCCAAACTGGACCTCAACGCGCAGCCGATTTTATATTACGGCCTGACCGCTCCCTCTCAATCCGTGCAGCAGTTGCGCGTTCTGGCTGATGACACCCTGCGCCCCCGTTTGGAGCGCGTACCCGGCGTGGCAAGCGTACAGGTGTTGGGCGGCAGGAAGCGCGAAATCCACGTAGACGTAGATTCCCTGCGTCTGACTGCCAACCACCTGACAATGGAAGATGTGGTCAACGCCCTCAAAGCGTCCGGGCGCGATGTTCCCGGCGGTGTCGTGTCGCAGGGCAACCGCGACACCGACGTGCGCCTGTCCGCTTCCTTCACCTCCCTCGACACGATCCGAAATACGCAGATTTTAGGGAACAGGGGACAGGGAACAGGGAACAGTCTCCCCCCAACACCCAACACCCAATACCCAATACCCACCCCTCCCCTGACAATTGCCGATGTTGCCGACGTGACCGACGCTCTGGCCGAGCCTGCCAGCGTGAACCGGATTAACGGGCAGGCGGGGGTTAGTTTGGTGCTGCTGAAATCGCCGGATTCCAGTACGGTGACGGTGGTAAACGCGGTCAAGCAGGAACTGGCTTTGCTCACGCCGGACTTGCCGAAGGACTTGAAACTGGTTGTCCTGCGCGACGATGGGGCAACCGTCAGCGAAGCCCTGAGCGATGTGGATACCAGCCTGGTGTTGGGCGCGCTGCTCGCCATTGTCGTGATTTTGCTGTTTCTGCACAATCTGCGTGGCACGTTTATTGTCTCGCTTGCTATTCCCGCCTGCATGGTGGCGACGTTTCTGGTGATGTATCTGGCGGATTTTACCCTCAATCAAATGACGCTGCTGGCGTTGTCGCTGTCGGTCGGGATTCTGGTGGATGACAGCATTGTGGTGCTGGAAAGCATTACGCGGCATTTGAATGAGGGCGAGTCGCCCCAGGAAGCGGCCATTAATGGACGGGCGGAAATCGGGTTCGCGGACATTACGACGACACTGGTAGATGTCGTTGTCTATGTGCCGATTGCGTTCATGGGCGGCATTGTGGGCGGGTTCTTCAAGCAGTTCGGGTTGTGCATCGCCACCGCAACCCTGTTTTCGCTTGTCGTTTCGTTTTCACTGACGCCGATGCTGGCGGCGCGCTGGTACAAGAAGGGCGAAAATCTGGAGAAAAAGCGCGGCCTGTACGCGCTTCTCGACAGGCTGTTTCTGGCCCTGCAAACCCGTTATCGCCGCGTGATTGGCTGGGCCTTGCGCCGCCGCTGGATTGTGCTGCTCGTGAGCGTACTGGCGCTTGGCGGGATATTTGCGATTGCCTTTACGCATTTGGGGTTTGAATTCCTGCCCGGCTCGGATCAGGGGCAGATCGCCATCAGCATCGAAATGCCGCCCGGAACCGGTTTGGATGCGACCACGCAGGCGGCGCAGAAGGTGGAGCAGGCGATAGGACAGCGCCCGGATGTACTGGCGTCCGTAACAAACGTGGGGCAGATTTTGGGTGGGTTCGGTTCCATTCCGCAGCAGGGAGCGCAGTACGCGCAAATCAACCTGCGGCTTGTGGACAAGACAACCCTTCTTGATCGATTCCGCCATTCCAGTCAGCGATTGCGCAGTCAAACCGATCAGGAGATTACCACGCAGTTGCGCAAGCAGTTGAAGCCGCTGGAGCGAACATTGGGCGGCAAGGTGAGCGTGTCTTCGGTGCGTTCGGTGACGGGCATTTCGCTGCCGGTCAACATTCAAATGCGCGGCGCGGACGTCAACCAACTGACCCATTTTGCCGAACAGGTGCGCGACGAGCTGCAAGCCATGCCGGAACTGCTCGACCCGGACGTGTCCACGCGCAGCGGCAAGCCGGAAGTGCGCGCGCAGATAGACCCGGTTCGCGCGGCGCAATTGAACGTTCCCCCGTCCTTTGCGGGCGCGATTGTGCGTGACGCCATTGCGGGCAACACGGACGCCGTTTATCGAGATACCAGTCAGGGTAACGAGTTTCCCATTCGGGTGCGGCTGGCGGATGTGGATCGGAACGACCCCGCAGACGTGGGAAACGTGGTTGTGAGTTATGATACGGGCGGCAACCCCATCGCCCTTGCGGACGTGGCCGACATAGAAACCGAAAGCGGGCCGAGCGCCATTGAGCGCAACAACGGACAGCGCATGGTCACGGTCACGGCCAATCTCGCGCCGGGTATTCCTCTGGGCAACGCGCAGCAGCTCATTCAGCGCAACGTTTTGGACAAACTGCCCCACCCCAACATCAATATCCACTGGAGCGGCGAAACTGAAACCCTCAACGAAAACGCCATACCGTTCGCAACCGCGCTGATTTTGGCGGGCATACTCGTGTACATTGTAATGGCATCTCTGTTCAACAACTTGGGAACGCCGTTCGTGATTATGTTCGCGCTCCCGATGGCTTTAGTGGGCGCGTTGGGCGCGTTGGTAATCACGGGCGAAACCATGTCGCTGATCGCGGCAATCGGCATTATCATGCTCGTCGGCCTGATGGGACGCAACGGCATTCTGCTGCTCGACTACGCCAATACCCTGCGCGCGCGCGGCATGGAACGCAACGCAGCCTTGATAGAAGCCGGGGCCACCCGCCTGCGCCCCATTTTAATGACCACAACCGCTACCATTGTCGGCATGATGCCCGTCGCCCTGCGCATCGGCAAAGCCAGCGAAGTGCGCGCACCGATGGCGATTGTCGTGATTGGCGGCCTGCTCGTGTCCACCGTCCTGACCCTCGTTCTCATCCCCGTCCTCTACTCTCTCTACGACGACCTGACCGGCAAAAAGCCAACGGTCAAGGGGTGAGGCGGTGATATTGACCGGAGGCAACTTGTGCGCTATAATGAACAAAGAACGCGGTAATGGAGGATTAGAATTATGGTAGTTGTCAACATTTCCCTTCCCGACCAGATGAAGCAGTACATAGATACGCAACTCAATGAGGGCGGCTACAACGACACCAGCGCGTTTATTTATGATCTGATTTCAGCAGATCAAAAACGACGGGCGCAGGAGCGTTTAGAAATGCTGCTTCAGGAGGGGCTTGACAGTGGAGAGCCGATTGAACTGACCGACGTAACTGTTCAGCAGATGCGTCGAGAGTTGATAGAGCTAATCAAGTTTTAATAAATACCTGATTTTCTACCGCGAAACACCAACAGGTATTGAAATCATCCGGGTGCTGCACGGAGCCAGAGACATTGACCGTATTCTGGAACGGGAGAGCGGAAGCGAATAAAGATGGCTTTGGTAGAATGGAACAGAAGGACACAAAATTATGGAGACAGTAAACGTTCCCCTGACACCGGAACTCGCGGAACTGGTCAATGCAAAAGTGGCGAACGGCCTGTACCCTTCGGCCACAGAAGTAATTCGCGCAGGATTGCGCCTGCTTCAAGAACAGGATGAAATCCGCCGTTTACGGCTGGAAGAACTGCGCCGAGAGATTGAGCGCGGCGAAGCAAGTCTGGCGCGAGGCGAGTCGCGCGTCTTCCACTCCGGCGAAGAACTGGCGGCGCACATCGAAGCTGAAGGGCGGAAACTTCTAGCAGAGCGAAAGGCAATCAAGTGATCCGCAGACTGGTAATTTCGCGTGACGCAGAAACAGACTTGACGCTCATTTGGGTCTACTATGCAGAACGAAGCGAACGCGCTGCAAAGCGCATCCGCTACGAAATTTCTTCCAACTATGATCTTCTGCTGCAATTTCCGAGCATGGGACGGAGGCGGGAAGAGTTACGCAAAGGGTTGCGCAGCTTCCCTGTTGATGATTACGTGATCTTCTATCGTGAACTCACGGATGGCATCGAAGTGCTGCGTGTATTACATGGCGCACAAGATGTTGCCGGCGTGTTTTCGTTTGAGGAAGACACCGAGGAATTGCCACCCATTGAATAGTTGACCGACATTGCACCGATGTAGAAGCCTATTGCCTTGCGCATCGGCAAAGCCAGTGAAGTGCGCACGCCAATGGCGATTGTCGTGATCGGCGGCCTGCTCGTTTCCACCGTCCTGACCCTCGTTCTCATCCCCGTCCTCTACT
>CAWIEK010000006.1:0-30652 GCA_963835065.1 uncultured Chthonomonadaceae bacterium
TCATGGTTCAAGACAATCGGCGGCGCAGGAAAGCGGCTCCGCTCAAGGCTATGCCGACCAAAAGCGCAATGCTGCCGGGTTCGGGAACGGCGGCGGACGCGGCTGTTGGCATGGAAAACGTGATGGCATATGCGCCGCTTCCCACTCCCGGTCCCTGCCAACCTGCCAGCACACCCGCCGGATTCAGCGTACCGTTGTCATTGTCCTGAATAATCGTGTTCGTATTGTCCAGCGCTTCCAGATTGTTTTGCCCCACGCCGAAGTAATACGCGCCCGGCGAAATCGCCAGCGTCAGTTGGCTGTTCAGACTCCCGCCAAAGTCGTCATTGGCCCCGCGAGGGTTGCCCGCGCTGTTGAAACTGTGCAGGTTCATATTCAGGCCGCCCGCCAGGGCAAGCGCGTTTACGGTCAGCGTTCCGGTGAAATCGAAGTCGGCGCGGAACAGGTCAATGTCCCCGTTGAAAAGCGTTCCTTCGATCCGGTTGACAGCGCCGCCCACATTCTGCGCCGAACCGAGCAACTGCCCCGTATCCCCGGCCTCCGTATAAGTTTGAGCGTGTGCCGACAAACTGCAGGCGAACAGCGCAAGCATTGCGCAAGCCGCCGAAAAATAAAAACGAGTCACAGACGTATCCTTTCCACAATCGTTCCTCCAACAATCCAGCAAAAAAGAAACAGAAAAAGACAGGAAAAACCAAACACGCAAAAAAAGCGAACCCTTTGTCCCTTGTATCTTCCCGAAAAAAGCGCGACGGGCTTGTTGATGTCGCCAATGAAGGAGCGCAAAATCCATCCCATTTGGATGCCCACAAACGCATACAACACGCCCCACAAATGGAAACTCTGCCGATGCTGGACATGGTGAGCCGGCAAAACGCGGTTAAAACGGCGCAGCAAAATCTGCCCGCCGCCCACAGCAACCCCGAACATGGCCGCATTGAAGAGAACCGTCGTGTTGGGAGCATCGGTTGTCGCGTTCCAACCGCCAACCTACGGCGTAAGCGGATGCCCGTGTTCGTACACAGTGGGGAAATGCCTGCCTTGCAGGATTTCACCCGGCGCGACTTCGACATTGTGTTCGACGAGATGCGTTCGGCGCGGGTCTTTTTCGTAGCGGGTATAGCCGGGCATATAATGAACGGCAATCGCGGGGCGTCCGCGCTCGGAGCGGTTGGGCGGGCTGCCGTGCCACGTCAGGCAATGGTGCAGGCCGGCGTGTCCCTTCTTGACAGGCATGGGAACCGGCGTAACGTCAATGCCGGGGGGAAGCAGGCTCAGGTCGGGCGCGGGCGAAAAGTCGTCGCGGTTCGTGCCGATGGTTCCGCCCTTGTGCGGCCCCCATTTGTGGCTGCCGGGAACCATCCACATGCAGCCGTTTTCCTCGTCCGCATCCTCTAGCGCCACCCACGCGCTGACCAGGTTGGCGGGCTGAATAATCGGCCAGTAGGGATGATCCTGATGCCAGTCCGTCGGCCCGCCCACGCGGGGCGGCTTGTACTGCACCTGATCGTGCCAAAGTCGCAGCGTGTCCGTGCCGATCACTTCCGCCACCATCTGCGTCATAGCCGGTTCGTACAAATGCGCTTCAAACAGCGGGTCGGCTTCCCATATATTGACGATTTGCACGACAACGTTTTCCCGCTGCCCGTTCATGTTGCGCAGGGCTTCCGGCTGCGATGCGGAACGCCCTTCCATCACGGCAAACATCCGTTCGCGCAAAGCGTCGGCCTGCTCGTCGCTGATGACGCGCCCCACCTGCAAATACCCCTTTTCGT
This sequence comes from uncultured Chthonomonadaceae bacterium, assembly GCA_963835065.1. Taxonomy (GTDB): domain Bacteria; phylum Armatimonadota; class Chthonomonadetes; order Chthonomonadales; family Chthonomonadaceae; genus CAWFQB01. The sequence goes on from CAWIEK010000006.1 coordinate 1,776, forward strand.
GAAACTCCGCAATCTGTTCTTCGGTAAGCATGGCTTCGTTCTCCCCTATCTCCGATGATTGGAGGCGTTTTGAGGCGTTCTATAGAATGGCTAGAGGTTCGTCAACGCCTGCCAACTTTCCTTTACTTGTAGACAATAGGCCGCATGGCTTCCTGCTTTCGGCCCGTCGCGTAACGCGGAACTTAAAGATGTTATAGGCTGGGAACTTCCCGCACCCAACGTTCGATCATCGGAACGGCAAACGCGCCTTCGGCGGTCAAAACGTCGTGATTGCGCAGCCAGGCGTGGGCGGCGGGAAAATCCGGGAGTGGGCTGCCGTGCGCAAGAGCGCGAAAAATCGCCTGCCCGTCCTCGCCCGCATCGCTCCAGACATTCGCAAAATACTCGCCGCCACTGGAAAGCGCGGCGGCAATCGCGGCTTCCACGTCCTCACAGGTCGCCTGCCTGCGCTGCTGCTGATTAAGATACTCCACAAGTTCATACGCGACCGCCTGCGTGAGATACGGCTGCCCCACCGTCTGATTCAGCACGGCTTCCAATGCCCCCTCCGCATACGTCATATCGAAGCGCGGGTCGGGATTCAGGAGCAAGGGACGCAGTTCGTCCGGGGGCAAGAAACTGACGCGCATCCGCCGCGCGCTGATAAAGCGATCCGTCCAGGCGGGGCCGAGTTCCGCAAACGTCCGCGCGCCCGTGAACATCAGCACAAGGCGCGGGCGGTGCTGCAAGGTATGGCGCAGCATATCCAGAAACTTCCCGCCCCAACCCGCGTCTACCGCTTCCTGCAGCCGTTCGTACTCGTCCAGGCACAGCAGGGCGCGCATATCGGGGGGCAGGGCGCGTTCCATGTCATTCAGCCAGTCGTCAAAGGCGGCAAACGGCTCCCGCGCCAACATTTCCGCCGTGAGGGGTTCGATTGTCACCTGCCGCCGCTTCAAGCCCTCGCAGAGTGTGCGGGAAAAATAGCGCAGAAGAGTGGCTTCACTTCCAACGGCTGCCGGGTTCTGGCAGTCCAGCACGGCAGGCGCAAACTGGTTTCCAAGAAGGCGGGGCAACTGGTTCAGCAGGCTTGTCTTACCCATGCGGCGCGGGCCATGCAGCAGGAGCGTAGGCGGGTGCGCCGCGCCCAAAATGCTGCGCTCGATTTGCGCGGCAATGTCGCGCCGCCCGATGAACACATTCTGCTGTAACTCGCCGACAGGATTGCCGAACACGAACGGATTGTAAATTTCACCCGCTGGCCTCGATCTGCGTTTGCAGGGCAATGCGCTCATGCTCCAAAACATCGCGCCATTGGTTAGCCGTTTGCAATAGGCGTATATCAAACTTTCTGCGCACTCCAATTAGAGCCACCTGCAAACCTTCCAGTTCCTTAATAGCGCTCTGCAGAGCTTCAACCTTGCGATGTTTATTGTAGAGCGTTCGCAACTTGCCCAACATTGTGGCGCAACGTCTTTACGAAGCAGCGGCGAACGCGGTGTGAAAAGCTTCCGGCAGTGTCATGGGTGCATCTGACCGCCCATTGCAGCCGCTCTTCGGCGTTTCTTCGATTTCGGGCAACGTGCCTGCCTGAAGATCATCAAGCGCAATTTCCTGCAACGACGATCGCGCGCTACGCGTCTCTGCAGAGGACGTTCGGCGGCAACAAAAGCGATTTGCCGCAATCCTTCTACTCTGTCTGCCCGCGTCAACAGCGACAAGCAATTCGAGATACATACGGCAACGGCAGCCAGATAACCTCATTCCAAGATACAGGACACAATCTTCCATGCGCGCTGCAATCCTTGTAAATTACGATCCTCGAATTGTCCACGCATAAGCAGTCAATCCCCAATCAAGTGGATAAGCATATCAGGCGAAAATACGTCAGCCAGAACGCCATAGCTGAACTGCCACACCGTACTGCCACACCTCCTGCCTATGCCAAATCGTACACCGAGTGCCACCCAAATGCTACGCCAGTCCCACACGCTGAGTATCACCGAGTGCTACGCCGATACCTACGCCCAATCGCTACGCTGAGATGCCATCAGCCGAACCCTTACGCCGAGTGCCACACCGACTACTACGCCGAACCTCGCACCTCCCATCACGCCAATCCTACGCCCGAACCTTATGCCAAGTGCTACGCCCAATGTTACGCACGATCCCTATGCCAAGCTGCCATGCCGCAACGCCTACGCCTAGCGCTACGTCCTGATTGCTACGCCGAAACCCACGCCTTATCGCCATGCCCATGCCAGAATGCAAGCCATTGATAATGAATACCGAACACTTTAGCAGCAGATGCCCGACAAGCAGGTTGCCACAGAGTGGCGAACGCCACGAACACAGGGAAGTATCTTGAGCATGTAGCGTAATCGTTTCTGCCATGCTCATGTTCGAGGCTGACTATGTCTCGTGCCCTCCACTTCACGCTCGGAACCGTGACGGCTGAAAATAGAGCAGAAAGAGTTGATGTAGTGACCATCGGAAGTAGGATTTCAGCATGGGCGGAACTTACCAAGAGGGCAGCAGAGACGCGCATCTCTTCATTGGCGCGCTGTAAAGCAAGGAGAAATGTTGTCGTCGTGTTCCTTCTGCCTCGACGACATAATAGCAGGCGACTTGAAGCGCGAGAGGGTGACAGCGGGCAAAGTCCAGTATGCGTGCTTTCTCATCGGAGTGAAAGGCGGGAATGCCGGAACGGAATACGGCTGAGGAAGTCGGCAGCATCGTGTTCCGTAAAAGGTCGAAAGAGAAAGCAAGTGGAAACATATTGATAGAAGGGGTGATGTGGGATCGTTGGGTCGGTCAAACAGTGTACTGAGAGGCTGGCGCGAGGCCGTGATGAGCGACATTCCCACCTGACTGCACGAACGTAACGTGAGGAAGAAAGTCACGGCGAAAACTGCTCCCGCCGCTCGAAAACTTCCTCGAACTCATCTAGGCATAGCACCGGACGTTGTCCTTGCCGGCACAATGCCTCAATACCCTCCGCGAATTCCGTCAAATCATTGGGCAGTGACTGTGCAGGCCGAATTCTCTCTCCCGCCCGGCGCAAAAAACCGTTCAGGGTGAAGCATGTCGGGTGCTGCATATCCATGAAAGCAATCCTTGTGTTCGGCATCCACTCCGCAGCTTGCCGCGCCACTTGCAGCAGGAGGGAGGTTTTGCCGATGCGCCGTTCGCCCACAATCTGGCTGTTCTGACGCTTGCTGCAAAAAGTTTTTCAAACGGCGTTGCTCATGTTCGCGGTTGAAAAAGGCGTTTGCTTCCGTAATGCCGCCCCGCCAGACGAATGGATTGGCGGAGTGCGGCAACGTGCCATGCCAGTTGACAAGGCGATGTACGGTTATTTGCTTGGATACGCCTTTCAAATCGAAATCACGGACATGGGCAATTTCCGCTTCCCTGCCGTGAAGATGCTGCTCGACGTTTGCTGTAAAGTAAACCTCTCCCGCAGGACACTCGCTGCACACGCGGGCTGCGCGATTGGCGGCATCCGCGCGCAGGTTGCCGTCTCGAGCAGCATCGTGGCTTCGCCAAAGTCCATGCCGATATGCAGGTCGAATTGCAAATGCGGGTTCGTCAGTTCGGCATTGCGCTCTTGAACGCGCTTTTGGATCAGATGCCCGCACAGCACGGCGTCACTACACGCGCCGAACGTGAGCATGTGCCCGTCACCCGTATCGGCAATGATAACGCCCCGACACAGCCCCGCCGCTTCCGCCGTGAGCGCGCTTTGCTCATGGGAAACCTGCCGTTTTTCTGCCGGCGTCCGCTGTTCCGAACGCGCCGTAGAGCCAATCTGGTCGGTGAACATCACCACTTTGAGTTCTGTTTTGAGTTCTGTCGCCATTCCTGCCGCCTTGTATGCAAACTCGTTGGAACTGTAAAAGGTTAAGTTCCCGAAGGTAGGGGCGTTGCTTGCTGCGCCCGCCAAGAACAACCGATTATGCCCATCGGGAAGTAATAGATGTATAGACTCCGAAGCAAGCGCCCTTTCCCCATTCCCACACGACACCAACAGCAACCATCCAGCAAAAAAACAGAAGCAAAGCCAAAAAAAGAGCAAAGTAACGCGAAAACAATGAACCTTTTGCCCCATTCCCTCTGTCTAACAAGCACAAATGTCTACTTTTCAGACACAAAGGCTGAACGTTGGTAGTTCCTATCAACTATCATAACCTAAAACCCTAAAACTAAAATAGCCAAAGGGAGGTACAGGCCTATGTCCCACCCCTCCCGTTCGCCCTGACGCTGCTGAGGTCACGACGCCTCTCTCCTACAACCTGACACAACGAGACATCGGGCTGGAAGCGCTGTATTGCCAAGATTTCGACGATGACTCTACATACTCTTATCTTTTACCTATATCTTCCCGGCTTATCTCTCCGAACTTCCCGTTGCTAGAGTTGGGCTTCCGCTGGTCGGGAAGCTATAGATTCGACCTTTGCTTGCCCGGATGCGCTCAATACGTAGTTCGTCAGGCGGCAAGGCAATTCCTGCATGGAATAAAAACTGCCGTTCCGGGGATTAAAAATCCTCGGTCGCCGAAAGCGCCTTGAATTTCAAACGCGCTTGTAACAGCGCCTCCGAACAAAGAACGTTGCCATCGAACAGGCGGGCGGCAATCGCGCTCTCCTCTTAAATTCTCCTTCGTGGAGAATAAATCGCCTGTACAAACCGCGTCAACTTTGCTATAATGCAGCCGTATCCTGATTGAACAGGATACGACTGCATTGCTTGTTCTGGTCGGAGGAAGCACATGGTTACATTGGATAGAGCCGCTGAAATCTCATTGGATACCTTGAAAGCGGAAGACCGCGTATTGGCGGAACGCGCTTTTGCCATTATCGAATGTTTTACGGAGGGAGATACGATGCAGAAAATCCGCAAAGTGTCTATGCCCGATCCCTCCGAAGACTTTTACATTGTGGAACAAGGCCACCTGAGTTTTCTGTTTGAAGTGCATGGAGAGTGCAAATTGGTAGTGGACATCACGGCTACCGCCCGCCTCCGATTTTTCCAAAAATTGCGCGAAGCGGAGACCGCGGCGTGAAAACCTATTCGCAGTCGATCAATGCCAAATCACGCCGCGTGTCGGAATGAACTGGATGCTTACAAACTGTTACTTGACAGTAAACAGGAGTTGAGCGAAACCGTTGATATTCGCCCGTTCTTCGAGCGTAATCAGCACCTTGCCGCCTTCATCGGCTCTTATCATACCGGCATTGTTGATTTCGATATGGTTGCAGACCAGTTTTCGCTCTTTGGGGACTTTAGCTGTGACCTCGTAGTAGGTGACTCAACAACGAAAGTCATTCTACTTTGTCGAATTTGAAGATGGCGGGGAAACAAGTCTGTTTCGTTCCAAGCGGAATTAAAGCAACGCGGGAATGGGCACCACGTTTTGAACATGGATTTCAGTCAAGTCGTGGATTGGTTCAACAAACTGGACGACATGAAACACACAAAACAGTTTGAGACGATGTTCGGCAGAGACGTTGAATACAGTGGTTTGCTGGTCATCGGGCGCAACAGCGCTCTTAAGCCAGGTGAGCGAGATCGTTTGCGCTGGCGGCAGCAAAATATACTGGTGAACTCGCGCAAGACGTGGAATGTGTCACCTTCGACGATTTGCACAGCATCGGCAAGGAAGTTGAAACGCTATCAACCTATTTGCTGCGCGGCTATTCCGCAAGGTCTTCTTCGCAGAAGACGATTTCTACATAACCTCCATACGTGTTCCCGTCTTGTTCGGCGCGGTTGGTAAAGGTGACATTGCCGTGCAGGTCGTGGCGGACGAGGGTGAGAACCAGTTCCAGCCCGATGTTGGCTTGCTTCATCTGGATTGAAGTCGGGCGGAAAGCCCGGCCCGTTGTCCTGCACAACCACATGTACATTGCTCCCCTGCCGCGTTAAACGAATTTCTATCGCCTTCTCGCTTTGCCCGCCATCTTCTTGCGGATTGCCTTGATGGCTGTCTTGAAGGTGGCTTTGAAGATGGCTTTGATGCTTGCGGCTGTGCTTGTCGGCGTTGGCAATCAGTTCCTGCACCACCAGCGCCAGCGAAGTTGCCGCTTTGGTCGGTATCCATGCGGCTTCGGTTCGGCAGCGCACCGGATGGGGCCGCTCGGACGTTTGCATCCCCGCCGCCATCAACTGCGTGAGATTGGTCAGCACCACGCCGGCGTTGACTTTGCCCATAGGCTGATCCCGCGCCAGCAAATCATGCACGAGGGCAATCGCCTTGATCTGGTTTAATCCCTGCCGTACCGTTTCCACCGGCATCGTGTCGCTGTCGGGCGGCAACTGCATTTCCAGCAGCGCCGACACGCCTTGCAGCGAATTCTTCACCCGATGATGCACTTCCTGAATGGCGCGGGTCAATTGCGCGCTGCGCTCCCGCTCGGCCTTCCACAATCGGCCATTTTCCACCGCCAGCCGGGTCCGAACCGCAACGGTTTCCACCAGCGTCACCTCGTCGGGCGTCCAGACGCGCGGTTCGCCCGCCGCGCTGACGACGAGGGAAGCCACCCGCTTGCCGTTTTCCATGAGGGGAACAGCAAGATAAGCGCGTATTTCGGTCGGCGCGTAAACCTCTTCGTAGCTGGAGGCAGTTCGGGGATCGGTTTGCGTGTCGGCAATGGTGACGGTTTTGCCCGCGTTCAGTTCGGCAAGCACGCCCGCGCCAAACGAACTCAGGCGATAAGTTCCCGCCCAGCTTGCCACATTGCGGCAGTAGTCGCGGTGAATGACCACTTTGTCGGCGTCCGTATCCGTATCGGTATAATAGCAGCGCGACACTTGCAGATGCTCGCCCAGCGTTTCAACCGCCGCCCACATCACGTCCTGCGGGTCCGGCGTCTGCCGCATGCGCTCGCCCAATTCACTCAGCCAGCCGCTCCTGCCGCTGCGCCCGCTTTTGCGCGTCAATGTCGGTGGCTGTGCCGAACCACTTGACAATGCCGCCGTCGCCATTGCGCATGGGCGTGGCGCGGGTAAGGAACCATCGGTACATCCCATCCCTGCCCCGGAGCCGATGTTCGATCTGGTACTCCCCGCCGGTCTGCAAAGCCTGCGCCCACGCCGTTCGCGTCGGCTGCAGGTCTTCGGCAAACACAATTTGCCGCGCTCCACCCGCCAGCGTTTGTTCCAGCGTCAGGCCCGTATACTCCATCCAGCGCTGATTGTAATAATCGCGCCTGCCGTTCGGGTTGGCCGTCCACACGATCTGCGGAATGGATTCCGCCATAAACCGATACCGCTGTTCACCGCCGCGCAGGGCGGCTTCGGCCTGCCGCGCGTCCGTAATGTCGCGGGAATTGATGACAATGCCCGCCACGCTTTCATCATGCAGGAGATTGCGCCCCCGCGATTCCAGCAGACGCCAGGAGCCGTCCGCGTGACGAAAGCGGTACTCCACGCTCAGGGTCGCGCCAGGACGCTGCAGCAGTTCGTCGAACGTATCCGATACGTAGGCCAAATCATCCGGGTGGACATAAGCAAGGCAGAATTGGCCGTTCAAGTCTTCGCGCCCATATCCCAGCGTTGGTTCAATGGCGGGACTCTCGTAACGAATGGTGCGGTCAGCGTCCACAATCGTAATGATGTCGAGCGCGTTTTCAATCAGCGATTGAAAATGGCGCGATGTCATTGCCGCCTGCGCTGCTTTCAGAGGTTCGTCAGGAAGGGCAGTCCAGCCGTCAGACGAAACAGGAACGCGCATTGCGGCGTGGGAAGCGGTTGTATCAGGCGCGGTAGGTTCCGACATACGTTTTTCCGTTTTAGAGCCTCTCCCAATCACGTATTTCGCTCTTGCGTCTCATGTATTCCGCTTTTGTTGACGGTACAAAGCGGTGACGCCGATACCGGCCAGCGCGACAAGGCCGACGGCGGCAAGCAGGCGCGGCAGGGGGTCGGGAACGGGTGGCGGCACGGCAACCAGGCCGTGTTCGTCGGCCAGGGCGGGCGTCGGCACATAACGCCCCCGTTCCGGCATCATGGACTGACGGGCAAAAGCCTGCAACTGTCCGGCAATTTCGGGGCCGGAAATCGCCACGCCATGCCCCGCTCCAATCGTGAGCGGTTCCAGTTCGGCCAATCGGCGGACGGAATCCTGCGCGGATTCGTAATCCGGCGTGGCGGGCGCGGGCGGGCGGTTGAGTTCCGGCTTTTGCAGCACAAAGTCAACCATATTGTCCACGTCCACCGTAACGAACGCATCCCCCGCAATCAGCGTCCGGTCCGAAGCGCGGAACAGCGAAACGTGTCCGGGCGCGTGACCGGGCGTAAAATGCCATTCCCATTCGGGCAGAAACGGCACACCGCCATCCGCGGGCAGTTCGCGGATATACGGGCGCAAGTCCCGGTACGTTTGTGGAATAAAGCGCAGCGCAAACGCGAGAAAGCCGCCAACCGTCGGATCGAACGGCGCGTACAGCGACTCGCCCGTAATGTATGGCAGTTCCAGCGCGTGGGCATAAACCGGCACGTCCCATTCCCGCGCCAGCGCTAAGGCGCTTCCCGAATGGTCGAAGTGTCCGTGCGTCAAAATAATGGCTTCGGGGCGCGCGTCCAGTCCGTAGCGCTGCTGCGCCGCGCGCTTGATGTAGGCGGCAAACGCGGGTACGCCCGTGTCCACCAGCACCCAGGCTTGCCCCGGCCTGCCCACAAAATAAATGTTGGAAATGGCGACTTGCAGCCGCGCAATATCCGGCGTGACTTCCTGCATCCTGTGCGTCTCCTGTCTATTCGCGGGAAGCTACGGTTGGCTTCCCGTCGTAAACAGTGTACGCAGCCATGCCGCCAACGTTTGCGCCTGCGGCGCGTTTAGAGCCTATCCCAATAGGCCGGGCATTGAAAATACCCGGTCTGGAAAAAGCAAGCGTCCTGCGGACGCGGGAATCTGGATAGAGAATCGCGTCTGAAAGACGCTTGCACTTTCCTGCCGGGTATTTTCAATACCCGGCACAGGCAATGCCTTAAATTTGAAACGCACCCAGTTGAAACTTGCAGGGAAGGATTGACAAACATTCGCCGGGAATACTATACTACGCGGAAGCGCTCTTGAGGCCGGCGGGAATGTGGGGCGCAAACTAATGGAAGTCGGCAGAAACGGAAGCAGATAGAGTCGCAGGAACCGGCAGAGGACGGCAGGCAGAAAACGCATGGCAGATATTTGTATGATTGCGGGGAGTCCCTCGCGGGCCGGAAAGTCCGCGGCGGTTCTCGCTTTGATTAAGTCCATACTGGAAGCCGGGGGCTGGACAGTAGAAACGGTTGCGGTGCGCGGCCTGCCTGCCGAGGATTTGCTGCATGCCCGCCTGGACAGCCCGGACATTGTTGCCGCGCAAGCCAAACTGGAGCAGGCGCGCGCCGTTATTGTCGCCACGCCCATTTACAAGGCGGCGTACAGCGGCGTGTTGAAGACGTTTTTGGACCTGCTGCCGCAAAACGCCCTCCACGACAAGATTGTTCTGCCGCTGGCAACCGGCGGCTCCCCCGCGCATCTGCTCGTCATTGACTACGCGCTCAAACCGGTTCTGGGCGCATTGGGCGCGACCCATATCCTGCGCGGCGTCTACCTGCTTGACACGCTGATGCAGTTGGAACCCGACGGCAGCCTGCAAATGGAAGCCGGACTGGAGCAGCGTCTTCAGGAGGCGATACACGAGTTAAGCGTACAGTTGAAGAAGGCAATGGGCTAATTGTAGGGGCGTTGCTTGCTGCTCCTTAGTTCGCGGCTGTCAAAGGGAATTCGTATGGATATTTTGTGGTTTTTCCCGACTTCGGGGGATGAGCGGTATTTGGGAACGCCGCTTGGCAGGCGGGCGGCGACATTCGATTACTTGCAGCAGATCGCGCAGGCGCTGGAGTATCTGGGCTATTACGGCGCGCTGCTGCCCACCGGAACGGGGTGCGAGGATGCGTGGGTGACGGCAAGCGCGTTGATGGCGGTCACGCGGCAGTTGCGCTTTCTGATTGCCGTTCGCCCTTCCATTATGCAGCCCTCGCAGGCGGCGCGCATGGCGGCGACGTTTGATCGCATGTCGAACGGGCGGCTGCTCATCAACGTCGTCACGGGCAGTGGACGCGAAGACATGGCCGGGGATGGCGTTTGGATTCCCTACGACAAGCGCTATGCCCTGACGGATGAGTTTTTGACTATCTGGAGCGATTTGCTGCGCGATGGGCGCGCGGACTTTGCGGGCGAGTTCCTCAAAATCGAGGGCGGCGTGAACGCGCACAGCCCGGTACAAAAGCCGTACCCGCCCCTGTGGTTCGGCGGGTCGTCTGAGGAGGGTATTCGAGTTGGGGCGAAACATTCGGACGTGTATCTGACATGGGGCGAACCGCCGGCAATGGTGGAGGAAAAGTTGAACCGCGTTCGGGAAGCGGCCAATCGGGAAGGCCGCGCCCTGCGCTTTGGTATTCGCCTGAATGTGATTGTCCGTGAAACCGAAAGCGCGGCGTGGCAGGCGGCGGACGAACTGATACAGCATCTGGACGACGCCAAAATCGCGCAGGCGCAGGCGCTGATGAACCGGCGCGACAGCGAGGGGCAGCGCCGCATGATGCAATTGCACGGCGGCAGCAAGGATAATCTGCATGTCAGCCCCAACCTGTGGGCAGGGTTGGGACTGGCGCGTCCGGGCGTCGGCACGGCTTTGGTTGGCAGTCCCGAAATCATCGCCGAGCGGATGCGGGAGTATGCCGCATTGGGCATAGACACGTTTATTATGTCCGGTTACCCGCATCTGGAAGAAGCCTACCGTTTCGCCGAACTCGTGTTTCCCCTCCTGCCGATTACATTCCATCCGCCTGTTACCGCCGCGCCGATTGCCGCGTCTTCGGCTCCCCTGTTGAGCAATCATAACATCGCCCGCTAAAATCTATATGCGAAGGCTTCCATGCGCGTAGGAGAAATTAGGTAAATGCAGACACTTCTTTGGTAGGATAACATCGGCAGGCGGCGCAAGTAGATTAAAGGAGAAACCCGCAATGAGCGCGGTTTCGCGCCAAAGCAAGCCGAGCGGCAGGAATTGCCGTCCGGCTATCCGCAAGCCTGCGCCGTCGCGCCGAACTTGTGCAGAAAGAAGTGTTCTCATGATTATTCGCATGGACAGATTGCTCACCGAACTCCCGGAGCCGAAACATCCTTCGCCTAAATCCGCCGCCGCCATTCAGGAATTGCTGGGCGGCAAATTCGGCGAAATGTCTACGCTGATGAACTACACGTTCCAGTCGTTCAACTTCCGGGGGCGCGCGGAAGTGCGCCCGTTTTACGAACTGATCGCCAACATCGCGGCGGAAGAGTACGGGCATATCGAACTGGTATCCTACGCCATCAACATGCTGCTCAACGGAGCCACCACGCGCGGAACCAACCCCGACTCGACGCCGCTCAAATCCGCGGCGGATGAGCGGTATGCCTACCATTTCCTTGCCAGCGGACAGGCCGCGTTGCCGTTCGACAGCATGGGCAATCCGTGGACGGGCCAGTATGTGACCGCAACCGGCAACTTGAAAATGGACTTGCTGCACAACTTCTTCCTGGAGTGCGGGGCACGCGCCAACAAAATGCGCGCGTATGAGATGTGCGACGATCCGACAGGCCGCGCCCTCACCGGCTATCTGCTGGTGCGCGGCGGTATTCACATCGTGGCCTACGCCAAAGCGCTGGAAAAACTGACCGGCGTTGAGGTAGGCAAGCTGCTGCCGATTCCCGACATGAGCAACAAGAAATACGACGAGGCGCGCAAACTGGAAGAGCAGGGCCTGCATACCGTCATGTACCGCTACAGCGTCCATGACTACACGCGGCTCGGTGAAATCTGGAACGGTCCGCACCCGGAAGACGGGCAAGAGTTAGTTGTCGCGGACGGCCCGCCCGAAGGCGTTCCGTACCCCGAACTGCCCGCCGAGCCGCAGCTAGGCGCGCCCTATGGCGACCCGGAAATGTTCGCCGACATTGCCAAAAAGATGTTCGGCAGCACCAATCCCACATAGGCCGGTATTCAGGTGTTCAGGTGTTCAGGTGTTCGGGCATTTTTATACGGAATGGCGAACGCAGTTCCATAGCCCTGCTGCCAAAAGCATCGGATTCTGCCAAAAAGCATCGAAGAAGGGCAATCTACGGGAGTAGGTTCTAAGCCCCTTTCCAACGCGCGTTGGAAAGGGGCTTTTTACGCGCTTCTCTTGTGACGCTCCTCAACGGCGATGGAACAGCAGGCGCGTCCCGCACAAACGTTCGCAGGCCAGCAGGGCAAGCGCGCGCTGTTGGTGGCCGTACCCCGGTAATTGTGACGTTTTTGGCCCAATCGCCGCCCGTATTTACCAGATTTACGTAGATACCGTTATTGGCATTGTAGTGTGGGCCGGTAAACTGTACGATAGGTCTGACGCGCAGGAGGTAGATAGGTAGATGGGTAGAGTAGATAGGTAGATGGGTAGATGGGTAGATAGGTAGAAATGCCCGTCGGTAAACTGTGCCATAGGTCTGACGCGAGGGGCCGGCAGGAGATTCTTCGTCGAAGGCGAAATTCAGGACGGAGAATGTCACCAGCGTGTTGGCGTAATGCGCGGGGGCCATACCCCTACAGCAGGACGAGAAGTGATTGCAAACAACCCGAAACAAGTGTTTTCGCTGGGAGGCGACAGGCGCGTGGGGGAAGCGAGGATGGTCATCATGCAGACGTACCGCATCCAACTATTGGGCAAGCTGCAAGTGGACGGCGCGGAAACAACCCTTACGCGGTTTCGGACGCGCAAGACCGCGCTGCTGCTGGCGTACCTGGCGTATCATTCCGCGAAACCGACGCCCCGCGATGTGCTGATTGAAATCGTCTGGCCGGAGTTGGATGTGGACGCGGGGCGCAACAACCTCAGCACGGCGCTATCGTCCCTGCGCCGACAGTTGGAACCGCCCGGTATGGCGGCCGGCGCAGTTTTGCTGGCGGATCGGCAGGCCGTGCAGTTACGCCCGGAAGCGATTGTCACGGACGTAAGCGAATTTGAAAACGCTCTGCGCGCGGCGGAAGGAACAACAAACGGAGCCAGGGCGGGACTGCTGGAAGCCGCCGTAAAACGTTATGCCGGCCCGTTGCTGCCCGACTATGACGCCGATTGGATAACCGTCGAGCGCCTGCGACTGGAGGAAGCGTACGCGCAGGCGCGCGGACAATGGCAGGCGCTGCAAGCCGAAGCCGGGAAACAAGCGCCTGCGGCAGTCAGCCACAGGCACAGCGGGCAGGATACGCGCCTGCCCCTCTCGCCGCCGCTCGGCACGGTCACAATACTGGCAGTGGGAATGACTGCGCGAATAGCGGAAGGGGAGCGGGCGCTTTTTGAAAGCAAGTGGGGAGCGGAACCGGCCAGCGAACCGGCATGGCAAACGCCGGCCCCGATGCAGGCCGCTATTTTGCAGAACCAGTGCCGACGGTTTGGCGGGGTTGTGATGCCGGGGGAAGCCGGGGCGTTTGTGGCTTTGTTCGGAAGCGCGGAAGACGCGCTGGAATGTGCCTTTGCCTGCCGCCAATCGCTCGACGCGCAAACCCATGCGACGGCAAGCGCCTCCTCCGCGTTCTGTATGGCGCTGCATACCGGGGAAGTGGCAACCGAGGAAGACGGCCAGTGCGGCGCGGCGCGGAGGATTGCGCTGCGATTACTGGAAGTGGGGCATGGCGGGCAAATGCTGGGCACGATGCCGTTGGCCGCGCTGCTGCAAAAAGCCCGCAGCCACCGCGCCGCATGGGAAGACCTGGGCGAGTACCGGCTGGCCGAAGGCGCAAGCCCGGAGCGCATTTTCCAGATCAACGCTGCCGAACCGTCCCTGCCCCCTTTTCCGCCCCTGCGGGCTTCCCGGCTGACAACGGAAACGTTGCCCGTTCCCCTGAACCGCTTTTTTGGCCGCGAAGCGGAACTGGCGCGGCTGACGGCCTTGCTGCGCGCGCCCGATACGCGGCTTGTCACGCTGACGGGCATGGGAGGAACCGGCAAAACGCGGCTCGCCATCGAAGCCGGACACCGCGTACAGGCCATGATTCCCGGATTGGTCTGGTTTGTGTCGCTGGCAGGCGTGGAAGCCGCGAACCTGCTTCCCCACGCGCTTTGCCGGACGCTGAACCTTCTCCCGCATCCCGCCGCCGACCCATTCGAGCAGATTTGCGATTTTTTCCGCCATCAGAACAGCCGCGATTTGCTGATTCTGGACAACTTCGAGGCATTGGTTACGGATGGAGCCGAATGGCTGCATCGGCTGCTGACGCGCGTTCCCAACATCGCCTGCCTGCTCACGTCCCGGCAGGCGCTCGAACTGCCCGGCGAATGGGTGCAGCCGGTGCTGCCGTTGCCCGTACCGGGCGAAGAAAAGGAGAAGAGGAGAGAGGGAGAAGAGGAGAGGGGGAGACAGGGAACAGAAGAGAAGCAGAAGACGGAAGACAGAAGATAGAAGCGGATGCGCTATCAACATCACTCATCACTATCACTCCTCATTTATCCTTCACCCCTCAACCCTCAACCCTCAGCTAATCTCCTGCCCCTCCGTGCAGTTGTTTGTCAACCGGGCGCAGGCGGTGAAGCCGGATTTTCAGATTACGCCGGGTAACGCCGACGCCATTGCCCGCTGCTGCATCGCGCTGGAAGGGATTCCCTTAGCCATCGAACTGGCGACGGCGCGGGCGCAGGTGATGACGCCGACGGAAATGCTGGACGCGCTGAAACAGCGGTTTGCGTTTCTGATCACGCGCCGCCGCAGCGTTGCGCCGCGCCACCAAACCCTGCTTGCCACCCTGGATTGGAGTTACGAGCGGCTGCGCCCCGAATTGCAGCAGTTTTTTGCCCAATGCTGCGTCTTCCGCGACGGCTGGACAGTGCAAACAGCCGCCGAAGTCTGCGAAATTGCCGCCGCGCAACACTCAACACCTGAATACCGAACACCCGAACACCTGAATACCCAACACCTGGAATGGCTTCAGGAATTGCAGGCGCAATCGTTTATTGTGGGACGGGAGCCGCCGCCCTTTGCTGAGATGCGCTTCGGCGCGCTGGAAACGCTGCGCGAGTACGGCGAGGAAAAACTCAGCGTGGCAGCGCGGAACGCGGCGCGTAATCGGCATCTGGCCTGCTTTTTGAAGTTCGCGGAAACCGCGGCGTCGCATTTGCAGGGCGCGGAGCAGGCGCAGTGGCTGGCGCGTCTGGAAATGGAATACGCCAATCTGCGCGCGGCGCTGGCGTGGAGTTTGACCGACGCGGCGGAAACGGGAGGAGTGACAGCGGAAGCGGCGCTGCGCCTGGCGGGGGCGCTCGGCCCTTTTTTTCAGATACGGGGCTATGCGCGGGAGGGACGCGCGTACTTGCAGGCTGCGCTTGCCCGCGCGGATGCGATGCCCTCCCGCGCCCGCGCCCAGGCGCTGAACGAAGTCGGCGCATTGGCGCAAATTCAGGGCGAATACGCGCAGTCCCGCGCCGCGTATGCCGAAAGCCTGGAAATATGGCGAAGGTTGGAGCATGAGCAGGGAATTGCCAACGCGCTCAACAACCTGGGATTGATTGCCGAACTCGAAGGCGATTTAGACCTCGCGGAAGATTTGTACGCGCAGGGGATGGACATACGGGCTAAAATAAACGACAGGCCGGGGCTTGCCGCATCGTACAATAACCTGGGCATCCTCAAACAGATACGCCGCGATTACGCCGAAGCCGGCGCCTGGTACGCGCGCAGCCTGGCAATCAAGCGCGAACTGCAGCAGTGGCGCGGCGTAGCGTCCACGCTGAACAACCTGGGCAACATGGCCCACGCGCAGGGCGACTACGCCGCTTCGCAGGCGTACCATGAGGAGAGTCTGGAAATACGGCAGAAATTGGGAGACAAACAGGGGATCGCCGGTTCGCTGAACAACCTGGGCATGGTCGCCGAACAACAGGGTCGTTCTGAAGAAGCGCGCGGCCTGTATACGCGCAGCCTGGCAATCAAGGAAGAATTGGGAGACAAACAGGGCATTGCCATGACGCTGCACAACATGGCGAACCTTGCGCGCCGGCAGGACGAGTTGGAAGCGGCAGGCGTATTCTGCCGCCGGAGCCTGCAAATTCAACAGGAGATTGGAGACAGGCACGGCATGGCAGGGGGATTGCAGGCGCAAGCAATGATTGCCCATGCGCAGGGGCTTGCCAAGCGCTCGGCCCGCCTGTTTGCCGCCTATGCCGGTTTGTGTGACGCGCTGGGCCTGAAACTTTCCGCAGAAGAACAGGTCGAACAGGAGCGTATCACTTCCGAACTGCGCGCCTGTTTGGGCGCGGAAGCGTTCGCGCGAGAACAAGCCGCCGGTATCGCGCTGACGCCGGAAGAAGCCATTGCCTGCGCTCTATCCGCCGAATACCTGAACACCGACCAGGAAGGCAGCCGCATCGAACTCTGGGAACCGCCCAAAGGAGCAGTGGGCAGATGATTGTTGCCCGGGCGTTTTTATACAGGATTGGAGTTCTGCAGGCGGTTCCGCGCCTTATTTTGCTATGTCATTTTCAAAAAGTGCAGAATACTCGTAGGAATACGGTATGCTGAAAGAGAACTTAGCAGTAGATAAGCAGTTCATGCGCTGTCACTATGCCGTGACTGAGGCAGACGGTTTTTAGCAGCAAGGAGGGCGTCTTGAAACGGCTGGAAAAAAAACACCCCTTAGCCATACGATGGTTCCACTGGCTAAACTTTCCGATTTTAATGGTGATGATCTGGAGCGGGCTGGTCATCTATTGGGCCAACGATGTCTTTCACGTAGGGCCATTTCACCTGTTCCCGGACTGGTTCTACCATCCCGGCTACAATGCCGAAAAGGAAACCGGGCATGCGGTTTACAATCTGGATAGGCGGCTGGCCGAAGGCATGGCGTGGCACTTCCTGTTCATGTGGTTCTTCGCCATCAACGGGATTCTGTATGTCCTGTACACCTTCTTTTCGGGCGAGTGGCGCTATCTGCTGCCGGACAGGCATAGTTTCAAGGAAGCCCTTCAGGTCACGCTGCACGACCTGCACCTGAGCAAGTATCACCCGCCCCGCCGCAAATTCAACGGCGCGCAGCGCATCGCGTATTCCAGCATCATCGTCATGGGGTTGGGGTCGCTGCTGACCGGGCTGGCCGTGTACAAGCCCACGCAGTTCGCGTGGCTGACGAGTCTGCTCGGCGGCTACGCCTTCGCCCGCTTTTTCCACTTCTGGCTCACAATGGGCTACTGCGCGTTTTTCGTGGTGCATATCATTCAGGTTATTCGGGCCGGCTGGAACCAGTTCCGGGCGATGGTGACGGGGTATGAAGTGACGGACGACGGCCAAACCGTGCCCGGTTTCAAGCCTGTGCCGTTGGAGGATATTGGCTAATATGGACACAAACAACCCGCTCGAACCACAGCCCTTGCCGGAAAACAATCTCCCGCAAAGCGATCTCAACGCCACGCCCACGCTGCCTGCGTCTGCTCCCCCCTTGACGGCAACGGGGATGCCCGCTGCCGCGCCCTCCCTGAACGCGCAGGGCAACGGGCAAGCGCCCGCCACGCCTACTGCCGCCCCGCCCGCGCCGAACCTGCCCTACGATTCCGCGCTGCTGCCCGACGCGCCTTATGTGCGGGAACAAACGCCCGGACAAACGGCAATGGC
Source organism: uncultured Chthonomonadaceae bacterium (assembly GCA_963835065.1). GTDB lineage: Bacteria > Armatimonadota > Chthonomonadetes > Chthonomonadales > Chthonomonadaceae > CAWFQB01. Next base: position 19,411 of record CAWIEK010000006.1, read on the forward strand.
GAACGCGCCCATCAGCGACTTGCCCCTCCATGCGCCCGTGATGTTAAAGCCGGACGATCCCGCCGCCAATGACGCGGAAGTGGAAAAAACCATTCGCCGCATGTCGCGCCGCAGTTTTCTGTGGGGCGCGGCGGGCATTGCGACCACTTACGGCTTGTGGCGCGGCATCAACATTCAGCGACAGGCAGACGGGATTGGCTGGCCGTTCCGCCTCGCCCTGCAAGCCAACGAAAACCTCGCCCGCGATTACTTTGCCGCCACCCGCCTTGCCCCAACCTTCACCAACGCGCAAATTGGACGCCTCCCGGTGAACGGCACGTATGGCGCGGACCCGGACGATGATTTCGAGTCGGCGGATTGGAAACTGCATGTTGTCGGCCTGGAGGATGCGGGTGATGAAGAAGGCGGGCGCGCGATTACCCTTGCCGACATCAAGAAACTGCCGCGCACGGAAATGATTACCGAACTCAAGTGCATCGAAGGCTGGAGTTCCATTGTGCAGTGGGCCGGCGTTCGGCTTGCGGATTTCGTCGCTCACTACAAACCCGCCAAAATAGACGACGCCATGCCGCAGTATGTGGCGATGGAAACCCCGGACAAGGGATATTATGTCGGGCTGGACATGGAAAGCGCGCTGCACCCGCAAACCCTGCTGTGCTACGAAATGAACGGCAAGCCGCTCACGTATGAACACGGCGCTCCCTTGCGCCTCGTCATTCCCGTCAAATACGGCATCAAAAACATCAAGCGTATCGGCACGATCACCTTCACCAACGACCGTCCCAAAGACTACTGGGCCGAGCAGGGCTACGACTGGTACGCCGGGCATTAAAAACAGAGGGGGAGGAATCTCTTTGCCGTTAATCGCAGGACTCGCAGCCGTGCCGGAGGACATTTAACGCGCCTTTGGCGGTGGGAGCGATGACGGCGGTGATGTGGGTGTGCGGTTCCAGGTGGGTGTCGGCGAGGGGAACCCACTCGCGGCTGCCTTCGCGGCAACTGATGAGGATGCAGCCGGGCGGCAGGCCGAGTTCGCGCACCGATTTGCCCGCGAACGGCGCTCCCGGCTCCACTTCGATCTCAAAAATCAGGGGTTCTTTAGGGTCGGGAAGCGGGCCGCCGCGCAGCAGGTCGCGTTCCAGCAGGTTTTCGTAGATGGGCAGTTCGCCCAAGCCTTCGGCAACGGCATACGCGCCGAAACACGCGACAAGCAGGGGCAGCATCTGCGCGTAATTGCCCGTCATTTCGATAATCAGCACAATGCCGGTCAGCGGGGCGCGGACGATGGCGGTAAAGTACGCGGCCATGCCGACAACCGCGAAACTGGCGGGCACGGGAACCAGATGCGGGAACCATTGCGCCGTCAGTTTGCCCACTCCAAGCCCGATCAACGCGCCAAGCACGAGCAGGGGCGCGAAAATGCCGCCCGGAGCGCCCGTGCCATAACTTGCCATCGAGAGGACAAAGCGCGCGATAAACCAGAGCGGGATAGCCCATAAGGCGGCGTTGCCGTCCAAAAACCTTTCGGCAAGGGTATGCCCGCCGCCCACGCTCAGGGGTTGAAACCATGCGGCCAGCCCGATGATTGCGCCCACAACACCGGCAGGCACAAGCCGGAAACGCTCCGGGACGCGGGAAAATAGATTGAGCGTGGCGATCAGGCTGCGGTTGTAGGCGACTCCCAACAGCCCGCACAGAACGCCGAGAATGGCAAATGCCGGCAGCGCGGCGAGAGCGGGCACGGGATAACTTGGAATTCCGAAGACGGGAACCTGCCCCGACGATAACCGGGCGACAATATCCGCTGTTGCCGCCGCCACAAACGCCGCCCCGAACACCGCCTGCCGAAAATCTTTCTGTACTTCTTCCAATACGAAAATCAGGCCGGCAAGCGGGGCGTTGAAGGCGGCGGCAAGTCCCGCGCCCGCGCCCGCCGCCATCAGCGTCAGCCGATCCCGCGTACTCATCTTCATCCAGCCAGCCACCGCCGCCCCGACTGCCCCACCCATCTGCACAGTCGGGCCTTCCCGTCCCAACGCCAGCCCGCTCCCCAGTGCCAGCGCGCCGCCGAAGAACTTCACGGGCAACACGCGCTTCCAGTTTAGTTCGCGCAAGCGGTGCAGGACGGCTTCCAGATGCGGGATGCCACTGCCCGACGCTTCCGGCGCGTACCGGCGCACCAGGTAAACCGAAGCCGTTGCGCCTGTCATGCCGAACAGAATGGGCAGCAGCCAGCCGACAGCATGCCAATGATGCGCCCACGCGAGCATCGCATTGCGCAGTTTATCGCCTGCGTCTAAAATGGCGCGAAACGCAACCGCCAGCAGCCCGGCAAGCAGGCCCACAAGGGCGGCGCGGGGAAACAAGCGACGGCGCTGCTGCCGCACATTCAGATACTCCTGAATCTCGGAGCGAACCTGCGCGGAAGCCGCTTCCACTTCCGGTACGGTTTGATTTATTTCCGACGCTGTTTGCGTGGTGTCGTTTGTTGGTTTCATCGGGCTGCGTTTCTACCGGGAGCGGCATAGTCGGAATCGGCGGGCGCGGGCGGCATGGCGTTCCCGAAAGCGCCATTGGACAGGGCGGAAAGCGCTTCCGGCATGTTCTGAATAATCACGGTTTGTATGTCGGTGGGCATGGAAATGTGTTCGCGGTCAAAGGCTTCCTTCACGCGCCGCATACACCGGCTGCCGACGCGCAGATAATCGGCGCGTTGTGAACTGGCGTAAAAGCGGATGCGCAGGTTTACGGTGGAAGCCGCGAGTTCATCAATCAGCACATCGGGCGGCGGGTCTTCCGAAACTCCCTCCGTACTCCGAACCGTTTCCATCGCCACTTCCTGCGCCCTGTCTATATCCGCCTCATAGCCGATGCCGATTACAAACTCGCGGCGGCGGTGCGGGCTGGCCGTGTTGGACGTGACAATGGAAGTGAACACGTCGCCATTGGGGATGATAACGAGGCGGTTGTCATACGTGCGTAAATATAAGGCGCGGAGTTCGATGCGCTCCACCGTTCCCTCAAACTCTTTCACGACGATTTGATCGCCGATGTGAAACTGCCGACCCATCAGCAGCATGAACCCGGCAAAAAAGTGGGAAAGAATGTCTTTGAACGCGAAGCCAAGCACGAATCCCGAAATGCCTAATGTGGTCGCAATGCTGCCGCTTTCCAGGCCGAGCGTAGACAGAATGGCTAACATCCCCACTGTCCAGGTTCCGTAAAACGCAAGGGCGATAAAAAGCTGCCGCAGATTGGCATCAAATCTCGCGTGAGAAATGAGGAACTTCGCTATGCGTTTGTTCAGGCGGGCCAGCGCCCAAAAGATGAGCGTCAGCACAACGGCCCCGGCAAAATGGGGAATCCAGCGCAGCACGGAAACGAGCAGATCGGAAAACGAGTTGCGAATGAGAATGCCCGCGCCGGTCAGCGGGTTGCGGTGCGCGGTACGAGCGTCAATGACCGCGCCTGACATTTTTTCGCCCCAGCGCTGCGCCAAATCCTGCCGGGTGGCAAGAGCATCTTGGGCGTCGGCGTCGGTCACGGTCATAATGGTATCGCCGCCGATTTGAATGATCGTCTGGTTGTCCTTATCCTGCAAATCCTGCGGCGAAAACGCCGGCACATCGTTGGTGCGCAAAATCAGGTTAACCAGCCGGCGGTGTATCTTGTCGGCGCGTTCCGTAGCGGACAGTCCACTGCCCGCCAACACGTCAAACAGCTTGCGATTATCAAGTTTCACGGGCGCATACGCGCTGGCGGGCGGCGTGGCAGTGGCGTCCGCCGCCGTTCCTCCCGGCGTTTGCGCCCAAACATTCGGAGAAAAGGCAAACCCAATCAGAATGAACGCGAACAAAGCGATCATCGAAAATTTTCTTACAGACAGCATGGTACATCCTTCGTTGAAAAGCGCAAAGGAGCGTCCCTGCCATAAATACGCCAGGAGCGTTCCTGCCATTGATACGTCAGGAACGCTCCTTATGTTTCTATGCGCTTTGCTGCTGTCCACTCAGGCGCTATCCAAGCCATGCCGGGTTTTTGGCCGTGCTGTCGAAGTGGTTGGTTGTTTTGAACAACTCGAACGCGCCACTGGACGCCGCGAGTTTGGTGCGATTCAGCAGGCCGGCAATCTCGCTTTGCGTCAGGGGCTTGAACGTTCGCGTCGCTTCAAACGCCTGATCCAGTATCTTCATGCTGTCAATGCCCGTAATCACGACGGACGTGGGCACGGTCATGGAATAGTGCAGCATTTCGATGGGCGTGGCCGCATTCGTTTGCAGCGCGTTGTCCAGTATAAAATGGTCGCCGAACGTTTTCATGCCTAATACGCCGATCTGCTGCTTGACCAGTTCCGGCATCACTTTATGGGTGAAGCTGCGGAAATGCGCGTCCATCACGTTCACGGGCATTTGTACGGTATCAAAGTGAAAGTCGTGCTTTTGCGCCGTTTCCAGCATCCGCAAATGGACAAGCGGGTCCTTATGCCCTGTAAAGCCGATGTAACGGACTTTGCCCGCTTTTTTCGCGTCTAGAATGGCTTCCAGCGCGCCGCCGGGAGCAAAAATGCGATCCGGGTCTTCCATGCGAATGATTTCATGGAACTGCACCAGATCAAGGTGGTCGGTTTGCAGGCGTTTCAGGGATTGCTCAAGCTGCTCATTGGCTGAGGCTTTGGTGCGCCCGTCCAGTTTGGTAATCAGGAACACTTTGGAGCGGTAGCCATCCAGCAGCGCTTTGCCCATGCGCTCCTCGCTTTTGCCCTCATTGTAGTCCCAACTGTTGTCCATAAACGTGATGCCGCGATCTATGGCGCTGCGTATCAGCGTAATACTTTCCTGCTCGTCGGCCTGCTTGCCGATGTGAAACCCGCCCAGGCCAATCAGGGACACCTGTTCGCCCGTGCGCCCCAATGTCCGGTACAGCATATCACCCTTGCGCGTTGTCGCCGGCGTTTTGAAGGAAGTCAAAGGCGCGGCGGTATCCGCAATAGTGACCTGCTGCGCTTCCGCCTCCGAACCGACTGCCAATCCTCCCGCGATACCTGCCATAACCACGCTCTCCTTAATAAAATCTCGCCTGCTTTGCATTGTCTTGTTCCTTCACTCCCTGCTAAATTGGTTCTATCAGATCGAATGTCCCTGCGAAAAGTTCCCGTAAACATCAACATCGGATGATATAACGGCTGCCGTTGAAGCAAATGTCAGGTGTTTTTCAACTTGGGAAATTGTTAGTGCCGGGTACTTTCAGTGCCCGGCACTCATGCGAGGATTTTCAATCCCCGGCGAACCCAAAAGAAGGAAAGGCGCAGCCACGCAAGGAAATAACATCCACGTTATGACTATGCAGAAACAGTCGTATTGAAGTGTGATGTTCTCTCAATGAAGACAACTCGGCGGACGATACATTTTTGTAAAAATTCATACCGACACCGCCAGCAGAAGAGCGCGAGGAGAAACCCATGTTGACAGACACCGAAAACCCTGTTTTGCGCGTACAGCCTGCTTCCGTTCCCGACGAGCGCCGATTTCAAGGCGGGCTGCCGCCGGAAGCCTGGTTTCAAATGGGGCCGGATCAGCATGGCATCCGCCGCAGCCGTCCTTACTTCCTCGTGCCTTTGTTCGGCACGAAGTTCGGGCAGAAGTTCGGGACGGCGGGAAGCCAGAGCGGGCAAACGCCCAATCAAACAACCGTTTCCGAAGCGACGGGAACCCCCTATCTGGCAGCGCGGCAGGAAGTGAAGCAGCGCATTTCCGGGTACATACAAGCCCAAAGCCAATTCCCACCCTCCACCGGGCAAGGCCCGATAACCGATGTTTTTATCCTCAGTCACGGCTGGCATCGCAACTTTTATGCGGGTATTGCCGCGTATGATCGCCTGTACAGCCGCCTTGCTCTGCTGATTGGGGATGGCCGCATTCCACTGCCTGCCAAAATGCCGTTCAGCCCGCTGTTTATTACCCTGCACTGGCACTCCGACCCCGGCGCGGATACGTGGGTAGACAAGTCGGGCCGGCGTCACAAAGCGAGCTTCATGCAGGCGGCAGCAGACCTGTTTACGCTGGAAGACAGCGCGGCGAAACAGTACAAGGCTGAACTGGCTGCAATGTCGGCTGCGCCTGCCGGAAAGTTTGCGGGCTACGCGCCCAAAGAACTGGATTTTGTCCGCGACTTTGAGCAGATATTCCAGTATTTCTCCGAACTCTCCGCCCCGGACCGCCTCCACACTTGGGACGCCAAGACGACGCAAAACGCCGACTATCTGACCAAGATGGCGGAAGATTTGTACCGGGTGTTGGGCTATTACACGCTCAAGGAAGAGTGCCGCGCCCTGCCCGAAGACAAGGTGGTTGTGGCGTGGCGGTGCTATCACGAGGCGGATAGTCGCGGTGTTCAGGTGGACGCCGAGACGCCGGGTCCCGCCGGTCCCGCCCGCTCCCTGAAGGGCTGGGAATCTTTTGTGTCCGTAGTACGCTTTGCCACCGCGGTACTGGGGCCATTGGCGCTCCTGGGAGGTATCGGCAGACCGATTACAACGTGGATTTTACAGCACAAACTGCAAAGCGCGGCGGTGTTTCTGATTCTCATCGGCGTGTCGGCCTGGGTGCTGGAAGCCAACGTTCAGCGGCGGCGTAACTGGAAACTGGCGCATCAGCAACGCGACAAACCGCAGTCCGGTATGCCGATTGCCCGCCTGCTGGCGTATGCCGTGCTGCAGATCGTCTGTATTCTGCCGCTGGTTCTGCGCTGCCTTGTCGGCTACGTGATGAGCGCGTTTCTAGGGCAATACGTCTTTCCGCTGTACGACGAGCGCACGGAAAACTATACGCTTCCCTGGTCGGTAAAATTTGCGCGCTACCCGGTGCGCCAGTTGCAGCAGGCTGTCGGTCCCGACAGCAGCGTTCTAACGCTTGTGGAAGGGCTGGATTCGCAGGTTGCCTTTTGGGAAATGCAGCACAAGGGAGTGTGGGCGGGGCATCAGGCGGCGGCGTTTTTGAACGAGCTAATGGAGGAAAACCCAACGCTGTTTCCCGCAGATGGTAACGGCGCGCGCATCCATACGATAGGCCATAGCTTCGGCGCTCTCGTGGTGCTGAACCTGGCGCGTAAACTGACCGAACTGCGCAAAGGCCGGAACACGCATATCAAATCGCTGTGCCTGCTGGAAGGCGCGGTTGCCAGCGGGTGGTTCGACGCCGAACCACAACTTGTGGACAGCATCACCAACCAGAACCGGGGCGTGATTACCTCGATCTTTTCCCGCTATGATACCGCCAACGGCTACATCTATCCCCTTGTCAATCAGGCGCGAATGGCGCTCGGCAGCGTCGGCATGGCGCGTATCGGAACGGCCAAAAAGGGCGCGGCAGGCCATAACAGTATTGCCGCATCAAATACTATTGCCGCGCCTAATAGCATTGCCACGCAAAATACGAATGTGGGAGTAAACACCGCAGCCGTGCAAAACAGCATCGCCGGGGCCAGCGGCTACAACCTGCCGCCGGAATGGCCGGTATGGCGCAATGGGTTTGCCTCCCTGGTGACGCCGCCCGACCTTGATGTAACCGCGCCCTGTATGCTCAACATTGACGCCAGCCGCCTGATCTACTTCGGCGCTCCCGCTCTGGGCGGCGGGCACGACGACATTTTCAAAGACGATGTGCTGCACCTGCTCTGGGCCGTCAGCCACGTTCCCGCCCGCCTGCAATACGCCGCGCAGCCACAGGCAGAGGGATGAGGAGAGGGGGAGAGGGAGAGGGAACAGGGAACAGCAGGAACCCAATCGGCAATCGACAATCCACAATCGGCAATGAATTCATCCTTCATCCTTCATCCTTCATCCTTGCCTACGGCGTGTTGGCGGCGCGAACGGGAGCGTCGGCGCGGGCTAATTGTTGGGTGAAGAAGGCGGCGCGTTCGGGGGCGATGGCGGCCAGCACTTCACCGACTTTTTTCTCGTCCATGCGGCGCATCAAGGCGACAGTCTGCGGATCGGGCATTTTGGCAAAGATTTTTATCACGCTGTCCGCCGGCATCTGCTCATAAATGGAAGCCAGCCGCGCCACTTCTTTGGGATCAAGGGACGGGGCCGTGGTTTCCTGTTTGGCTTTGTCGGCTTTGGCTTTGGCTTCCGTGTTGGCCTGCGCCTGCTTTTGCGCTTCCCAATCCGCGCGCTCCTTGTCCAGCGACGCGCGCTGCGCTTGCAACGCCTGCTGTTCCGGCGAAATCGTGGGCGCAGCGGGCGCGGGCTTTATCTCCGGCGCTTTGTACAACCCCAACGGCTTCAAGACGCGGGCCAAAGCGGGGTTTTTCTCCCCCATCTTCTGCGCCGGGATTATCTGCGCCTTCGCCAATCCAAACCCAATCCCAAGCGCCAGCGCCAGCGGCACAACGGTCAACAAAACGATTTTTAAGCCTTTGGGCATTGAAGTCTCCAGAAGTAGTCAGAAGTGAGTAGTCAGTAGTCAGTAGAGGAACCCATTCTTGCAAGCTGGTTCCATAGCACAACGCCATGAGTAAACAGGCATTTCTACTGACTACTGACTACTCACTTCTGACTACTTTCCTACCATTCCCATGATCCGCTTCACATAATTCTGCGTTTCTTTGTAGGGGGGGATGCCACCGTACTTTTTCACCGCGCCCGAACCGGCGTTGTAAGCGGCGAGGGCGAGAGGCGTGTCGCCTTTATATTGTTTAAGCAGGCCGGCCAGCAGGCGCGTCCCTGCCGCGATATTTTGTTCCGGGTCGAAGGCATCGGTGACGCCTAATTCCTGTATCTCTTCGGGCATCAACTGCATCAGTCCCTGCGCGCCGGCGTGGGAAACGTCGCGGGGATTGCCGTCCGACTCCTGCCGAATCACGGCGCGTACCAGTTCGGGCGGAAGGCCGTTTTGCCCGGCGTGTTTGGCAATCAGCGATTCGATGTAGGGCGCGAAGGGCGGGCCGCCATTGCCCGTCGGCTGCAACTGGACGCTGCCCGTCGCCTGCGCCAGCGTGAGATTGAACGGCTGCTGCGTCGCGCCCGTTCCAGATGCAGGCGTTAGCCCCGGCAAACCCTTCCCGGCAGCAGGCGAAGCAACCGCAGGCAGCATCGCAGGCGGTTCCGGTTCCGCAAACATGTTCAACCGCGATTGTATCTCCTGAACGCGCGCCATCGCCAACTCATAACTCATCGTTCCTACTCCTTATGCGCAGGGCGCAACAAAATGAATTTCTTTGCTGTAGGGCGTTCCGCCAAGTGTCTGCCTGCGCGGACACCAACCACGAACCACGAACCACCAGCCAGCAATTATGCTGCTTTCTGCCTGTCAGCGCGGATGTGGCGCAGGGTGGCGAGTTCATCCAGTGTTTCCTGCTCCAGCTTTTGCGTTTGTTCCGTGTGCAGAACAAGGTCTTTGTCGCGCAGTTGCGACACGGCTTCCCGCGCCTGCCGCGCTATGAGCATTTCCTGCCGCTTTTCTTCCACGACAATCTGCGCGGCTTCCACGCGCCGCGTCTGCTGTTCCATGCCCGCCTGCAGCGCTTGCAAATACCGCTCCCGGTCAAAAATAAGATGCGCGTCGAACGGCTCTCCCGTTTTGCCCGGACGCCCGGAAACAATACGCGCAAACTCGTCCTGCATTCCCATCAAGCGGGCTTGCAGCGTCTGCCAATGCCCCTGCGCATTCGCAAATTCCTGTTCGCGCAGGCTTTCCAGCGTTGCGCGATGCCGCAGAACGGTTTCCAATCGAAAGGTGAAACGGCGCATGGCGCTCCGGGGAAGGTTTCAGGTTTCAGGTGTCAGGAAAAACCTTTCAACTGTTTTCATGCTTTACAGCACAAGGTAGAGGAGCAGGCGCTTCCTGACACCTGAACCTGAAACCTGAAACCTAATTGGTGAATTGCGTCAGCAGCGCCCGCAGCGTGTCCATGTACGAACTGGGCGCGTCGGCGGGCTGGCGCAGGAAAGCGTTGGCCTGGTCAATTTTGGCTTTGGCGCGGTCAATGCGGGGGTTCGTGCCGTCCACATACGCGCCGATGTTGATCAGGTCTTCCGCCTGCTTGTAGGTGGCGAGAATATCGCGCAGGCTGTCCGCCGCGTGGCGCTGTTCGGGCGCGGTGATTGCGGCATGACGCGGCTGATGCTTTGCAGCACGTCGATCGCCGGATAATGGCCCCGGTGCGCCAGATGGCGCGAAAGGACAATATGCCCGTCCAGAATACCGCGCACCGCATCGGCAACGGGTTCGTTCATATCGTCGCCTTCGACAAGCACCGTATACAGGCCCGTAATGCTTCCCGGCCCGGTTCCCGACGTGCCCGCGCGTTCCAGCAGGCGCGGCAGCATGGCGAACACGCTGGGCGTATAGCCCCGCGTGGCGGGCGGTTCGCCAATGGCTAAACCGACTTCGCGCTGCGCCATCGCGAGGCGGGTGACGGAGTCCATCATCAGCATCACGTCGGCGCCCCGGTCCCGAAAATATTCGGCAATGGCGGTGGCGACAAGCGCGGCTTTGATACGCACAAGGGCGGGCTGATCCGAAGTGGCGACCACGACAACCGAGCGCTGTACGCCCTCAATCCCCAGACTCTCCTCGACAAAATCCCGCACTTCGCGCCCGCGTTCGCCGACAAGCGCGATCACATTGACATCCGCGGTGGAACTGCGGGCGATCATGCCCATCAGCGTGGATTTGCCGACGCCCGAACCGGCGAAAATCCCATGCGCTGCCCTTGCCAATCGTCAGGCAGCCGTCCAGCGCGCGGACGCCGGTGGGCAGCGGTTCGGTGATGCGGGGGCGCGTGACGGCGTTCGGCGGCGGGCGATTGACCGGATAGATGGTTCGAGGTCGAGCGGCGGGCCGCCGTCCATCGGCTGGCCCAGGCCGTCCAGCATCCGGCCCAGCAGCGCGTCGCCCACCTGCACCTGCTGCGTTGCCGCGTGGCCACGACTTCGCTGCCCGGCTTGATTCCTTCCATCACGCCAAGCGGCATGAGCAGAACGCGGTTTTCCCGGAAGCCGACGACTTCGGCTTTGATCGGCGGCTTGTTCGGGTCGTAATGGTTGGCGCGGTCATAATAGATGTCGCAAATCTCGCCAAGCATGGCGTTCGGCCCGATGGATTCGATGACCAGCCCGATCACCTGCGTGACCTTGCCATTCTGCTTGACCAAATCGGTACGCAAAACGCGCTGCCGGAACCGATCCAGATCAACGGCAGGAGGCACAATGACGGGAAAATCAAGAGAGGAAGCGTTCATA
>CAWIEK010000007.1:0-62132 GCA_963835065.1 uncultured Chthonomonadaceae bacterium
TCCCCATCAGGCAGGGCACGAGGATGGTAACGAAAATACAAACGATGCGATTGCGCAGCCTGGGCAGAAATGTAGGCATAATGTTGCTCATAAGCGCCAATGGTAAAACCTCTGCATTGAGGCCATGAAAGACATGGTTTCCCTGACAACGGCGGATTGTTGCCTGCGGCGTACCGTTTCAACAGCGGCTTTGCGCCTGCAGTCTTCCGCAAGCGTCATTTTTCACCGACTGGCGTATTTATCGGCAGATACCGACACCCGTTCCCTCCCGAAAAGTACGGGTGTGGTTGAAATCCTTTGAAGGAAAAAGCAGAAGACGGTAGACGGTAGACGGTAGACGGTAGGAGTACCTACCTGCATAAAGCTGTGCAGCACAGCTATAGTTTAAAAGAACGGGCTTTTCTACCGTCTACCGTCTACCGTCTACCCGGAGCCAAAATGATTTACCGTCGAATCGCGCGCCCGCTGCTGTTTGCGCAGGATGCGGAAAGCGCGCATGAGCATACGCTGGAAATGCTGTCCGGCATCAGCCATCTGGCCCTGCCGCCGGGCAAGGGCGTGTTTACGCATACCCGATTGCAGACGGAGGTGGCCGGGCTGGCGTTTCCCAACCCGGTCGGGCTGGCGGCGGGGTGTGACAAGAACGCGCGGGCGGTTCCCGTGTGGCCCCGTTTCGGGTTCGGGTTTGTGGAAGTGGGCACGGTGACGGCGCAGCCGCAGGGGGGCAATCCGAAGCCCCGCGTGTTCCGCGTGGCCGCGCACGAGGCGTTGGTCAATCGTTTGGGCTTCAACAGCGAAGGCTCGGAAGCGGTGGCGCGGCGGCTTGCCTTACTGCGGCGGCGGGAGCGGAAGCTGCTCGTTCCTCTCGGCGTCAACATCGGCAAAACCAAGCTCGTTACGGGAGATGAGGCCATTCTGGAGGATTACTGCACCGGTTTCCGCCGCCTGTCGCGCCATGCCGATTTCGTTGTAGTCAATGTATCCTCACCCAACACGCCGGGTTTAAGACAGTGGCAGGAAAAGGACAAATTGGGCGCGCTGCTCGGAGTCTTGATGAACGAGTCGGAGTCACTGGCGCAAAAGCGGAATACAGCGCCGCTGCCCGTTTTCGTGAAAATTTCGCCGGATATGGCGGAGGGAGATATGGCGGATGTGGTCGAAGTGGTGTTGGACAAGCGGCTTGCGGGCATCATCGCCACCAATACCACGCTTGCACGCGAAGGTACGCTGGCGGGCGTGGAAAGCAATGGCGGACTGAGCGGCAAGCCCCTGCGCGCCCGCGCCACGGAAGTGATTCGCTTTCTCTATCGCTGCACTGAGGGCAAGCTGCCGCTTATCGGCGTGGGCGGGATTTTTTCGGCGGAAGACGCTTATGAGCGCCTGCGGGCGGGCGCCTCCTTAGTTCAGATTTACACGGGTTTGGTCTATGAGGTCCGTACCTGCCCAAACGCATCAATCAAGGCTTGCTCAAACTCATGGAGCGCGACGGCGTAAAGCGCGTTTCCGAACTCGTCGGCACAGGCGTGTAATCGCCGGTACGTTTCAAGTGACAACTCCCCATGTTCCGTTAGTTTTTTCAGCGCCAAAATTGCGCAGATTACACGAAATGCAGGATTTTGCAGTGGCATGTCGAATGGTAGGAGGCGAAACCAGCGTTATCAAGGAGAACATTTGAAATGAGCCATCCCGCGCCTGCCTGCCCCCGGTGCAATCAGCCCATGCAAGAGGGTTTTATGAACAAACATCACACCGTAGCAGGCTTGCGCAAGTTACTGAGGTTGAATACGCGACTATGTTATTCTTTAAGGGCAAATAGGCCATAGGAGAGACAAACGTGACGGTAATTGCGGCGCTAGTCGCCTTGTTGTGTGTCGTCGGCATAATCGGAGCCGTTGTCAAACGGCTGTTCCGTGTGGCCGTGATGTTCGCGGTCTTCGCTCTGCTCATCGTGGGCGCGGCTGTTTACGTAATCGCTACGATGCATTGACCTGCGCGCTGAAGTGAGACATTTACGTCAAGAAAGCGGAAAAGCCCCTCTCCCGGCGAGGAACGAGCGGCCAGGAGAGGGGCATGTCCATAAGTGGGCGCCTGGTGAGGCACGTCGGCAAACGCTATTTGTGCAGCAGTCCCATGATGTCGTTGTACATGACCAGCACGAAGAGGACGCCGATGATGGAAACGCCGACTAATTGCGCGGCGTACACTTCGCGCCCGGTCAGCTTGCGCCGGCGGATGCCTTCGATACTGAGCAGCAGCAGATGCCCGCCATCTAAGACAGGTATGGGCAGCAGGTTCATAATCCCCAGGCTGATACTGAGCAGGGCGGCGGTAAAGACCACGCGCCAGGGGCCTTCCTTGCTGTCTTGATGGATTTGCCCGGCGATTCGCAGGACGCCGCCTACATTGCCCGCCGCCAGTTTCGGGTGCGTCAGCACAATCAGCGTACTGCGGACGTAATTGACAATCAGCGTGGTTCCCGTTTTCACCGCGCCCACCACGCCGTAACGCTCCCACACGATATGCGGATGCGGCACAAATCCCAACTGTCCCTGTTTCGACGCGGGCTTGCCGCTGCCACTGTCTTCACTCACGTCTACCGAATCCGGAGTGGCGGTCAGAGTCAGCAGCGGGGATTTCTCGCGCTCCACCACGAGGCGCAGGGGAACCCCCGGATTGTTGTGGATAATCCCAACCATCTGCTCGCCATTGGTGACTTTGGTGTCGTTGATCTGTACAATCCGGTCGCCCGGTTTCAAGCCGACTTTATCGGCAGGCTTCCCCCGGACAACCGACTCAATGACGTTTTCCGTGTAATCCGGATAGGGTAGGCCCGCCGTCATACCCATCGCGCAAAACAGAAAATAGCCCAGGAACAGGCTCATCACCGGCCCGGCGAAAATCACGGCTGCGCGCTGCCAGAGCGGTTTCTGGTTGTACAGGGCCGGGTCGGGCACATAATTCTTGGTGGCAAGCGCGAGTTCGATGTAACGTTGCTCCTGCGCCGTGATTGTGGCGCCGTTCGCAAGCGCGAACAACTCGGCCTCGCCCTCCGTTGTCAGTTTCCCGTCCTCAACAGCGTCCTCGACAGCGTGTTCGACGCGCTCGGAAATCTGCTCCGGGTCAATTTGCTCCAGCGCCTCGTAATCCAGCCCCTGCAAAATCTTCGCGAAGCGCCGCTCTTTCGGGTCCCGGCGCAGCAGGGGCGCCCCATTGGAAACATCCTCCGGCTCCATGCCCGCGATTTTGACGAAGCCGCCCAGAGGAACGCTGCGAATGTTGTATTCCGTGCCGTTACGCTCACCCAATCTGATGAGACGTTTGCCGAAAAACAGCGAAAAATCGTCCACGCGCATGCCGCACAGTTTCGCCACAATGAAGTGACCCCACTCATGCGCCAGCACCAGCACGCTCAACACGGCCAGAAAGTAACACGCCGAGATTATTTTATCCATACAGGCAAGCTCCAGAGGTAGGCATTAGGCATTAGGCATCAGGCATTAGGATCAAACGTCAAAGTGTTTTGCTGCTCTGGCAAAACTATGGTATAGCAGCGTCTTTCCTAATGCCTGATGCCTAATGCCTAATGCCTGTATTTACGATTTGCCGCGCCCAACGGTCGGCTTCCAGCACGTTGGCATACGTGGGCGGCAGGAGGTCGTGCTGATCCATCGCGCGCTCTACGGCGCGGGTCAGCTCCAAAAACGGGATTTGATTGTTCAAAAACAAGTCTACCGCCGCTTCGTTGGCAGCGTTCATTACTGCAGGCATCGTGCCGCCCTGCTGAACGGCTCGCCGCGCAAGCTGCAAAGCCGGGAATTTGGTTTCATCCGGCGCTTCAAAGGTTAAGTTGGCGTAATCTTTCAGTTCCATGCGCGGCAACTGCGTGTCCAGGCGTTCCGGGTAGACCAGCGCGTATTGGATGGGCAGGCGCATGTCGGGCAGTCCCAATTGCGCCAGGGTAGACCCGTCGTTGAAGCGCACCATCGAATGAATGATGGACTGCGGATGCACGACAACTTCAACGTTTTCTACCGGCACATCGAACAGCCACCGCGCTTCGATGATTTCCAGCGCCTTGTTCATCAGAGTCGCGGAATTGATCGTAACCAGCCCGCCCATCGTCCACGTCGGATGCTTCAGCGCCTGCGCGGGCGTCACTTTTGCCAGTTCTTCGATAGGCGTTTTGCGGAACGGCCCGCCCGACGCGGTCAGCAGAATCCGCTCGATGCTTTTGCCCGACGCGCCCTGCAGGCATTGAAAAATGGCGGAGTGTTCGCTGTCAATGGGCAGAATGGCCGCGTTTTTGGCCCGCGCCAATGCCATCGTGGTTTCGCCAGCCGCAACCAGAACTTCCTTGCTGGCAAGCGCGATGTCCTTGCCCGCGTTTAAGGCGGCATGCGTGGGCGCAATCCCAATCGCGCCCGCAACCGCAACCACCACCAAATCCACGTCGGACAATGTGGCGGCTTCGCACATCCCTTCGACGCCGCCGACAACCCGCAGGTTTCGGTTTGCGCCCCCAAGCTGCGCTTTCAACTCGCCCACGCGCTCGGCGTTACCAATGGATACGCAGGAAACCCCGAAAGCATTTGCCTGTTGCGCCAATAGTTCCACATTATTGTTGGCGGCCAGCGCGACAATCTGGAACCGCTCCGGCAATCGCCGCGCAATATCCAGCACCTGCGTCCCGATAGACCCCGTTGACCCCAATATCGCCAATCGTTTCATCCGTCTTTACCTCCTTCAAAGTGTAGCACACAATTTAATGATTGCCTCCTGTTTCTGGATGCCTTTGCTCACAGCGGCAAAGAAGAGAAAACGGTAGGAAACTAAAGGATTTCATAGTCACGGCCGGGAAGTGGGGATTTGTTGGGCGCGAGGGTGCGCCAATCACTTCTTCCCCTCTCCTCCCCGTGTTCCCCGTGGTTTAATGACTCTCCGATTCGAGGATACGCTTGGCCGCCGTTTGCAGATGCACAAGCAGTTCCCAAATCACGCGCCGCAGCCAGAACCGTTCCACCGGCAGGCCGAGCGGCCAGAACGGAGCCGAAAACTGCATCCGATCCGTCAGGCGTGTTCGGTTGCCGGGCAGGACTTGCATCCAGTGGTCATGCTTCCACACGCCGAACGGCCCGCGTACCTGCTCGTCGCAAAAGTAAGCCCGGTCAGGATGCGGCTGTCCGGGCGCTTCAAAGACGGTGATACGCGACGCCAGCGGCCAATGGATGCCGCCGTACCTGCCGCGTAGCCGAACCGTCGTGCCAAGTTTGAGCGGAATATCGCCCGCATCTACAAGTTCTTCCTGCGAGTGCGGCGGCGACAAACGCGCATGATTACGAATGTCGGTTAAAAACGCGAACACCGTTGCCAGCGGCGCGTCAATCTCTACCGAGCGTTCAAGAATTTGCATAGTGCCTCTCGTTCTTTTTGCATTGCAGGGTAGATTTATGTTACAATCGTGTTAAGCCCAACGTATGGGACATCATTATGTGGGCTGCAATGTGGATACAGCCAGTTTAATCAATGCACAAGGCCGCGACTATGGGATACGCTTAAACCATGAATGAATACTACGCAAGAACAATCTAAATCCGTGTCAGAGTTGGTGGAGGAAAGCGATAAACTCCATGACGTATTCGGCGTGTCAGTCAACCCTCTACAGAGTATGCCAGCCGATGTTAGACCGTCTTCGGACAATAACAACAATTCTAATGGGCAGGGTACGCCGGTTGTGGACGAAAAAACCTGGGAGCGCATTAACGTTCGCAGGTGTGACCTCATCCGCCGAAAGTATACTGAAGAACTTACAAGCGCAGAACAAGCAGAACTTGAATCTCTTGAGGAAGCAGCGACCAAATACCTTGATACTATAGCGCCTTTGCCCAACTATCCGTTGGATGCGCTACAGGCGCAAGTAGCCAGGATAAAGACCAAGCAGAAGAATGGCTCCTGACATCATCCGCAAGGCATTCGCTTTTCCTGACGTGAAAATAGTTCGTCGTCATGGCCCGGCGGGGTATACGGATTACAGCAGCTACAAACCCTGGCTGCGTGACGAGTTCTCATTTCGCTGCGTTTATTGCTTGGAGCGCGAACGATGGAACCCCGATCCCGAAGGCAGTACCGGCGCAGACCATTTTCGTCCTCAGTCTATTTATCCTATTCCTGACCAACGATTACAACAACCTCTTGTATTCCTGCCTGCGCTGCAACCGAGCCAAACTCGCCAATTCAGGGGTGTTAAATCCATGTGAGGGTTCTTTGCCCATAGAACCGGCAAGGTATAGTTCGCGTAAATCTGCACATAGGCGGGTCATGAATAACCTCTCCCTGAAGTGTTCTCGTGGCAATTCAGTCGTTGAGGATTCCGTGAATAGTTTCCATGATGATTTTGCCTATCAAACCCACAGAAAATGCAGGATCATTCGCAGTGATTTCCTTTCTGCCGGAAAACACTTGTTTTCCGGCAGGAAGGAGCAGGACACGCCCAACTATACCTTTCCGATGCTATGGGCAAAAACCCCCGACTCCCAAGAGTATTGCCGACTGGCACCGTGCCAGGATGCGGGAACTGGGGGAGGAATGCAAGCGCAGATTCAGCGAGAAGGACGTAAGGTCCCACGTCTATGCCGACACGTCGCCTGAGGATGCCTATTGGATAGGGAGAAGCAAGGAGGCAGAATTTGCCCAGGCGATCATAGACGCGGCCGTGGCCCGAGCCGTCGGGGAGGATGGGGATGCCCAGGACTGACGCCGAGGACAACGCGAACCTGTACCGCATCCTGATACCGCAGCTCATGGAGCAGGCATTGGGCAAGGATCCGGGAGTGTGCGAGCTGTGCGGGGCCATAGGCAGGAACACGGTGCACCATCCGGTCTACGAGGGCGCGACCATCTACGACCTGATGTTCGTGTGCTACCGCTGCAATCTCAAGTCAGAGAACAGGAATTTAATCTAAGCCATATAAATGGCAAAATATTCAAATATATTGCTATATTAAAACGTCAACGAGCGCGGGGAAAAAGAGATGGGCGATGGGCTTTGCAGACAGGTTGCGGCAGGACGCACAGAAGGAGAAGCAGCGCCAGCAGGCGGAGGGCGATGCCGAGTGGGTACGCGAGAGGACGGCGGAGGCTGAGAAGTACCGGCAGAAGGCTAGGACCATACTCGCCAGCCTGGAGAACAACCTCCGGCGTGCCGTGGCGCAGGGGAACGACAGGATGTTCCTGTACGACTACTACGAACCCAAGCCCAAGGCTTTCGATGAGGTGGATAGGAAGGTCAATTCCCTAGGACTGGAAATCAGGGAGGAGCTGGAAGGGCATTACACGGAGCCTCCCCAGAGGCACAACGTGTACGCCGTGTGGTAGGGGAGGCAAGGCGTGCGCCGTTGGGGAGAAGGGGAATGAATTAGCCTTCTCCCGCTTCTGATCGTCTTACTAACTAAGTAAACCGAAGGCCAAACTTCGTATAAGTTCAATCTCGAAAACCTACGAACTTACACCAACGGGCTACTTATGGACAAATCAGGTAAACATTGAACAATGACGAGAGGAAATTCTGCCGCCCAATGTCCAACTTCTATTGATTTGTCCATTAGATGGCGATTTCTTCGGTGTCTTATTGATAAAATCACGGAGCTGCTCAACCAGCGGGTCTATCTGCTTTCTCACCTCGTCCAGCTCCGTCGCCGCCTTGTCCCACGCGGCGTTCTCGTCATCGCTCGTGACGGGCTTGCTGAGGACTTCAAGCAGCCTGTGCTGCTCAAGTCCCAGAGGATTGAGTTTATCTAGAATCTCTTCCTTTTGCGGACGCAAAGGATCTATGTGTGATACTCCTTCTGATTGAAAATAGGGGACCCGGACGATTCCAAGCCCCCGGTGACTACATGCGCTCCAGCTTCCTGTACACCTCGTCGTCGTTGCGCTTGCCGATGAGCGTCAGGTACACCGTGTCGGCGTCGAAGCGGTAGACTAGGCGGAACTCGCCGAAGTCTACCCTCCAGTATCCGTCGTGCCCCTTCACCGGCCCGCAGTCGGCGGGCTGGGGGTCCGTGAGCAGCGCGAACATCTTGTTGCCGATCTGGCGGTACTGCTTCGCCGCGAGCTCCTGGATGAACTTCAGGGCGTCGCGGGAGATATCGAGTTTCCTCATAGCGTTCTCCTGGCTTCGGCGATCGCTATTTCATCATGTCCTCGAGGATCCGCATGGACTCCTCCGTGCCGACGTAGCCGGACTTCTCCGCCTCCCTGGCACGGGCTCCCCAGTACGCGTCCTCAAGGGCCACCAGGCGCTGGTACTCGTCGTAGCCGATCAGGACCGCGTAGCTGCGGCCGGTCTTCTCGACGGTGACGGGCTCCTTCTGCGCCTTGTCCATGAACTCCCCGAAGCGGGTCTTTACCTCCGTTGCATTTGCTATCATTAGTTCCGTCTCCTTACGTGCCTTCCAGGGTGTCTGACGCGCCCCTATGTTCGTTTTCCTACGTTCATTATGCCCTATTTAATCATAATAATCAAGTCTGGGAGCCAAAAATTCTGAGGCACCCGCGACGGATGGGCTGAGATGCCTCTGGGATGACCTCTTCGCCGCCTGGGGCGGCACGGGTATCGCGGTCTGGACCGGAGTGCCGTTCCTTGCCGCCGGATCCGGGGCCTTCGCGGGCGGGGGAGCGTCCGGCCTGGCTACCGGGCAGGCCACCACGGCGCTGCCGTCCGCCAGCACCCTCAGCTCGACGGGCATATTCGCCTTCTTGAACGCGTTGGATATGCGCCACCTGAGCGCCGAGGCGCTGCCGCCCTTCTCCACTTCGACGCGCACCGTGTCGCCTTTCTCCACAACCCCGATGATGCCGCCGTACGCGGACACCGGGGCGCGCTTCCCCTTGAACCTGAGTTCCTTCTCCTCCTCGGGTTCCACCTTGGGGGTTTTTGCCCATAGCATCGGAAAGGTATAGTTGAGCGTGTCCTGCTCCTTCCTGCCGGAAAACACTTGTTTTCCGGCAGAAAGGAAATCACTGCGAATGATCCTGTGTTCTCTGTACTTTTGACAGGCGAAATCGTCACGGAAACTACTTACGGAATCTATTGACAGAGACATTGTCACGAGAATACTTCCAGAAGAGGTTATTCATGACCCGCCTATGTGCAGATTTACGCGAACTATACCTTGCCGGTTCTATGGGCAAAGAACCCCATGTGATACGATCTATAGTGAGCATCTACAAATAGAACGCTCCCGAATTGTAACCAGACTGACGCCGGAAGGTAACATTCATATTGGAATTCTGCGACTGAACGAACCTGACAGGGTGAAACGCAGAAATGTGTTTATGGAGCAACTGGATTTCTTGTGGAAGCATGGAGATACGCAAGCACAACAGTTGATCGAGTACCTCATGGGCTATCCTGATAATTTGCCCGATTTAGAGCCTATCCCAATAGGTAAAATTTGTGGTATACTTCAGCATCTTAGTTGCTGAAGTATACACATGTCAGACACATCTCTTGATGCCACGCCCGAAGCCGGTGTGCCAGAGTTTGCCTGGGGTTGGCGCATTCCCGATGCCCTGTGGGAGCATATCGCGCCCCTTCTTCCTGCGCCGACGAAAGTGCATCCTTTAGGTTGCCACCGCAAGCGGGTGGACAATCGGGCTGCGATGGACGCTATTTTCTTTGTTCTACGCACCGGCTGCCAGTGGAACGCCCTCAATGCCACCGGTATCTGCTCCTCCTCCTCCGCACACCGCCGCTTCTTGGAGTGGGTAGAGGCCGGCGTGTTTGCGCAGTTATGGCTCCAAGGGCTGCTCGCCTACGATGAACTCAAAGGCATCAACTGGTCTTGGCTTTCGATGGACGCCGCGATGACCAAAGCGCCGCTTGGGGGGAAAAGCACGGGCAAGAACCCACCGACCGGGGCAAACGCGGCGCCAAGCGCAGCCTGCTCGGTGAAGGCGGGGGCATTCCCATCGGCATTGTGGCCGCCGGAGCCAACCGAAACGACTTCAAGTTGCTGCGCGAAACGATTGAAAGCGTCCCGATTGCCCGTGCGCAGCCCACGCCTGAGAAGCCGCAGGGCATGTGCCTGGACAAGGGCTACGACTATGACGAAGTGCGCGCCATCCTTGCTGAGTTCGGCTTTACGGCGCACATTCGCGCGCGTGGCGAAGAAGCCAAGGCCCTCAAGGAGGAAGTGGGCTACAAAGCGCGTCGTTGGGTTGTCGAGCGAACGCACAGTTGGATGAACCGTTTTCGGCGTATTCTCATCCGTTGGGAGAAGAAGCCAGCGGCTTATCTTGCCATGTTGCATTTTGCCTGTGCGCTTATCACCTACAAACAATCTGGCCTATTGGGATAGGCTCTTAGGCACACTGCGCCCTCCCTCCGACGGCATCGAAAAGTGCGCTTACAATTTACGCAAAGCAGGCGAATTAGAAAACATCTACTGACGAGTCAGAAGTATTATTTCGGGTCAGGCAACAGCGAAATCGGTATAAGGCCGCCTGTCAGGAGAATGGAACGCCAGAACGATGTCCTCTTTTGGCACGCCTGCCCGCAGCAAGTCATCCGTGATCCCGTCTTCCGTCCAATCTTCTTCCATCCAAATTTGTCGTTCCCAACCATAAGCGTGATACTCAGGCCGCCAATTCCTGTTTCGGTTCGGCGGGAATCAAGAACACCTTCAGATGGGCTTCTGATACCAGCCTGTTTTCCACATCGGTCAGCGCTTCGTAGTATTCAAAAAGTTTTGGCGGCTCGACATTCGGCTGCACCGGCACATGCCAGGCAAACTCTTCCTGCCGAATTCCTGTTTCTACGACCTCCAGCGTGGTTCCGCCCGGATGCGTGTTTTGCAGATACTGCCGCACAACGTTTGCCACGTCTTGTCTGGTTTGTTCCATCTTCCTCTATCTCCCGCGTGTTCAAAACTCGGCTTGCATGGCTGCCACAGTATAGCATGTTTTTCCAACGCGCTTACCTACAGATTGCTATCAGCAGAGCTAATGCATCTTAAATCTTAAACAGCCGACATTCCACAAAAAGAAACAGAAAAAGATCAAAATAACGCGAAAGCAGTGAACCCCTTGCCCCTCACAGCCGTCTAAATAGTAGAATACTGTATACTACACAGAGATGAAGGCTGAAAGTTCGAGTTCCTCTCAACCTAAAACCCTAAAACCCTAAAACCTAACTCAGAAGGGAGGTGCAATGCCCATGTTTCACCCCTCCCGCGCGCCCTGACGCTTGCGAGGCCATGACGCCTCTCTTCTACAATTTGACACAACGAGACATCGGGCTGGAAGCGCTGTATTGCCAAGATTTCGACGCTGCCTCTACATACTCTTTTTCACTCCCGCTTGCCGCTATTGCGCTCACCTGAGCGCCTCTCCCGATAAACGTAGCATCCGCGTCCGCAGGACGCTTGTACTTTCCTGCCGGATCAGGCAGTACCCGGCCTGACACGCCCCTGCCCTGCACAGCATGTTTTCAAACGCTGGAAAAGATTTAGCAAAGATACAGGGAATTGTGAGAAGGATTTCATAGTCACGACGCGGAAGTGGGGATTTGTTGGGCGCGAGGGTGCGCCAATCACTAAATTCACGCCGAGGACGCTATGACCGCACCGTTTCTGTTTTCCACAGGCATCGAAAACAGCTACCCGACCATTGCCGACGGGAAGCGCATTGACGAGATGGAGAAATGCGGGCACTATGACCGCTTTCAGGAAGATTTTGCCCTGACCCGCGAGATGGGCATCCGCTACTTGCGCTGGGGGCCGCCCCTCCACAAAGTCTGGCTTGGTCCGGGACAGTACGACTGGGCGTGGACGGACGCGGCAATGGCCGAAATGCAGAAGCTGCAAATCGAACCCATTCTCGATCTGTGTCACTTCGGCGTTCCCGACTGGCTGGGCAATTTTCAGAACCCCGACCTGCCCCGCTATTTTGTGGAGTACGCCGAAGCCTGCGCCAAACGCTACCCCTGGGTGCGCTATTGGACGCCCGTAAATGAGATTTTTGTCGCGTCCCTGTTCAGCGGCTGGCTCGGCATGTGGAACGAGCGCGAGCGCGGCCACCGCCCGTTTCTGAACGCCATGCGCAATATGTGCCTGATGAACGTGCTGGCAATGGACACCATCTGCCAACACATCCCCGACCCTATTTTTATCCAGAGCGAAAGCAGCGAATACTGGCATCCCGCCCACCCCGAAATGATCGAAGCCGCCCGCTTCTGGAACCGCATCCGCTTTCTGCCCCTCGATTTCACCTACGGCCACGATGCCCGCGTTTCCATTTACGAACACCTGCTGGCAAACGGCTTTCCCAAACAGGATTACGAACTGTTTATGAACCGCAAGCAGCCCCGTAATTGCGTGATGGGCAACGATTATTACCAGTGGAACGAGCATCTCATGGTGCGCGAGGACGAGTGGGTTCCGTCCGGCGAGATTTTGGGCTACTACGTCATTACCAAGCAGTATTATGACCGCTACCGCCTGCCCGTCATGCACACGGAAACCAACGCCGTCACCGATCAGGCCGTAACCTGGCTGTGGAAAGAATGGTCGAGCATGATCCGGCTGCGCGACGACCGCATCCCCATTGTCGGCTTCACCTGGTACAGCCTGACCGACCAGATAGATTGGGATACCGGCCTGACCGAAGAAAACAACCGGGTGTACAAAGTGGGCCTGTACGATTTAGACCGCAAACTGCGCCCTGTTGGCCGCGCCTACCAGCGTCTCATCGAAGCGTGGACAAACGTGATCGATCAGGGCGGCGAACCTTTGGAAAAGCAGCACCATGAGTGAGAAGGGCATTAGGCATTAGGCATTAGGAAGAAGACAGGAGACAGGAGCCTAATCTTTAATCTCCAATGCCTAATGCCTAATGCCTGATGCCTGACGGAGAAGAACAATGCGTAACATAAACAATGGGGAGGACGCGACGGAGGCGAGCGCGTCGAATATCTCGGAAGTGGAATGGCATGCGGGGGAAGCGGACGCGCTGTTGAGTCAGATACCCCTGTTTGCCGCGTTTTCGCCCCAACTGGCGGCGAAACTGGCGGCAAGCATGACGGAACGCAGCCTGCCGGCGGGCGCGACGATTTTCCGGCAGGGTGAAATGGGGCAGGAACTGCTGATTGTGCGCTGCGGCAGCGTACAAATTTTCCTGCCCGACGCCGACAACCCGGAAGAAGCCGTGCTTGCCATTTTGAACGACGGCGAGTTCTTCGGCGAACTGTCCCTGCTGGATGGGCAGCCGCGCAGCGCATCGGCAGTGACACTGCGCGAAACAACCCTGCTGTCGCTGCAGCGCGAGACGTTTTATCGAGCTTTGCAAACCGATCACAGCGCGGTGGCGCACATCATTTCCGTGCTGTGCCAGCGCCTGCGCGCCACGGACACGCGCCTGGCCGAAGCCGCTTTCCGGGACGCGCGGGAACGCCTGGCAAAGTATCTGTGGCATCTGGCGGAACATGAGGCGGAGTCTACCCCCAACGGCCTGCGCCTGAAAACGCCTGTTTCCGAGGCGGAAATGGCGCGCAGCGTGGGAGCCACAACCGACCGAATACGGGCGGAACTGCGCCACCTGCACCAAGACCTGGTTATCTCCTGGCAAAATGGGGAACTAACCATCTTGAAGCCGCACGATCTGCGCGACATGGCGCATGGCAGCAGCGCCAGCGCTGCGATTACCGTTCCCGATTGGCTGCTTGGCTGAACGTGGCAGATTTCCACATCAGAAACATTTACGGAGACTTCAAGAACACAAAGGACAAAGCATGAGTCTATTTCATGGTTTACTAAGCGCGGCCAGGAACAAAAAAAGGCGCGCGCATCTGGCATTGCGTACCGGCGTTGGCGCGCTTGCTTTGCTTGGTTTTGCCGCTACAGGACCGCAGGAAGCGATTGCGCAGAAGCGCAACACGCCCAAATCGCCTTCGGAAGAACGTTCTGATTTTCGCCCGCCCTCCGTGCCTCTTGTCACGCACAGCCCCTATTTCAGCGTATGGTCGAACGCCAACAGCCTGACCGATGACTGGCCGCGCCATTGGACGGGAGCGGTGCAGGCGCTGGCAGGCTTAATCCGCATTGACGACAAGCCGTATCGCTGGGCGGGGCCGGAGCCGAAAGCCGTGCCTGCCCTGGCCTTTACCGGCCTGGAAATCTATCCGACGCGCAGCATTTACCACATGGAAGGCGGCGGGATTCGGCTCAATGTCACGTTTCTGTCGCCGCTCGTGCCTTCCAATCTGGAAGTGATGTCGCGCCCGGTGACGTATGTTACGTGGAGCGCCGAGGCCATTGACGGCAAAAACCATCCCGTCTCGCTGTACTTCGACTGCACGGGCGAATGGGCGGTCAACACGCCGGAACAAGCCGTCAACGAAACGACAAGTACGCGCAACGGCCTGCTTATCGGCAAAATCGGCGCGGACGCGCAGAAAGTCCTGACCAAAGCGGGCGACAACCTGCGCATTGATTACGGCTATTTCTATGTGGCCGTGCCGCAGAACCCCGGCAATGCCAAACAGGGTATTATGCCCGCCGATGCCAGCCGTATCATAGAGGCCGGATTGGGCAAAGTGGATTTCGACAAATTGACGTTTCCGCGCCCTGCCCGCGACGGATGGCCCGCCGTCACCAATTATATTTCGTTCGGCACAGTCGGTAAAAATCCCACGTCGCGCCACATTCTGCTCGCTTATGATGAGTTGTACGAGGTGCAGTTGTTGGGCAAAAACCTGCTCCCCTATTGGAAGCGCAACGGCATGACGGCGGAACAACTGCTCACGACCGCCGAGCAACAATACAAAACTGTGGACGCGCTTGCGCATAAATTCGACAGCGAACTCATGGCGGATCTGGCGAAGCAGGGCGGTGAGCGCTATCAGCGACTGGTAGCGCTGGCGTACCGGGAGTGTTGGGCCGCGCACGGACTGGCGGCGGACGAAAAGGGCAACCCGCTCCTGTTCCCAAAAGAAAATTTCAGCAACGGGTGTATTTCGACGGTGGATGTGCTGTACCCGTCCTCGCCGTTCTTCCTGCTGTTCAACACCAACTTACTGCGGGCGCAATTGACGCCTGTACTGGATTACGCGCAATCGAGCCGGTGGACGTTCCCCTTTGCCCCGCACGATTTGGGCACGTACCCCCTGGCGAACGGGCAGGTTTACGGCGGCGGGGAACGGAACGAGCGCGACCAGATGCCTGTCGAAGAATCCGGCAACATGATCCTGATGCTGGCCGCGATGGCAAAAGCGGACGGCAACGCCGATTACGCCAACAAATACTGGCCCGTGCTGACCCGATGGGCCGCGTATCTGCGCGACAAGGGGCTGGACCCGGAAAACCAGCTTTGCACGGACGACTTTGCCGGGCATCTCGCGCACAACACCAACCTGTCGCTGAAAGCCATTGAAGCCTTGGGCGCGTATGCCATGCTGTGCGATATGACCGGGCACAAGGACGAGGGCGACGCGTACCGCAAAACCGCGCGGGAGTTCGCCGCGCGCTGGCAGGACATGGCAAAAGCCGCCGACCATTACAAATTAACGTTCGACGGCTCGCCCGAAACCTGGAGCCAGAAGTACAATCTGGTGTGGGATCGCATCCTGGGCATCAATCTGTTCCCCACCAACGTTGCCGATACGGAAGTGGCGTTCTACAAAACCAGGCAGAACAAGTACGGCCTGCCGCTTGACAATCGCAAGGCGTACACCAAACTGGATTGGACGGTCTGGACCGCCACGCTCGCCACCACGCCCGAAGATTTCCACGCCCTTGTGACGCCACTTTACGATTTCGTCAACGCCACAAGCAAGCGCGTCCCCCTGACAGATTGGTTTAACACACCCGATGCTAATTTTGTCGGCTTTCAGGCGCGTTCCGTCGTCGGCGGTTTGGCAATCAAGATGCTCGCCGACCCGATTATGTGGCACAAATGGAGTGACCGGGCGCGCGCTCCCGCCACGCCCGGACGCGCGGAAACGCGCAAGGTTGCGAACGCCGCGCCGTAACTCCGCGTATGATTTTCAACTTGTAAGGGCAAAGCAACGAGGGCGCACCTGGATAGGTGCGCCCCCATTATTGTAATCCGAAGTGAAAGCGTAAAATCAATCAGGCAAACATTGCGCGGGATGTCAGCGCAGTTCGCGGCCTTCCGCCTGGCGCTTGGCCTTGGCGATTTTGCGCAGGCGCGCAGCCGCTTCGCGGCGTCGCTTGTCGCTGGGCTTCTCGTAATGCTCGTGCGCGCGGGCTTCTTTTAAGATGCCACTTTCCATTGTCTGCTTCTTGAAGCGTCGCAGGGCGGCTTCGATGCCTTCGCCGGGCTTGACAGATACTTGTGCCAAATGTGCCTACTTCCTTTCGGTATCCGGGATACGGATGTGGGTTGTCGTTCCAGTCGTGTCGGCTATAAGCCGGAGGAATAAAGTGCATGGCAGCGCGATAACGCTCAAACGCGGCCATTTCAGCACCTACATTATACCGCATTTTCCGCATCCATGTGCCCGCGCAACAAAATCACTCCGAATCTTTCCAGCCCGAACACCCAAATAACCGAACACCGAATACCGAACACCCAACGCCCTATCCAATGTTGGCATAACGCGCATCCACCAAGGGCGGCACATAGTCGGCGCTTTTCATTTGCAGCAGTTCCGGCAGCGTGGCAGCGGAGCGCAGGATACCCCGACTGCGCTCCGCCGTCAAATCTACCACGAGCGGCTGTTTCAGAGCAACGCGGCGGCGATCCAGATGTATCAGCACAACCGGGCGATGGGGCTGATCGGGCAATAGTCCCGCCACAAGGCCGTACTCTCCTGTCGTCAGTTGTACCGCTGTCCCTACGGGGTACAGCGCCACGCGCCTGCATAAAGCCACCGCCGCCTGCCGCGCAAAAAGGGTATCCGCGTTGCCGATGATATAGGAAATCGCCGCATCCGGCAGCACGGAAGGGATTCCGAAGCGCGAACCGGTCAGCGAATCATACGTTTCCGCAACGGCCAGAATACAGGCCAGCAGGCTTAGTTTTTCGCCGCGCAAATGGTGCGGGTAGCCGCTGCCGTCCAGGCGCTCATGGTGGCGCAAAATCAGGCCGCATGCCGTCGGGCTGATAGCCTGCGAATGAACCAGATGCTCAAATCCCAACTGCGCATGCGTTTCAATTTCGGCGCATTGCTCCGGCGTGGGCGGCGTTTCGCAATACAGAAGCGAATCGGGCAGAAAGATCATGCCCGTGTCGTGAAACAGCAGGGCGGCAGCCAACTCGTGCAGCAGGTCGCGCGGCGCGCGCATGTCTAATGCCAGCACCAGTCCCAGCACGGCCACATTCACGGAGTGTTGGAGCAGCCGGTCGGAACTGGCTCCCACATTGCACAGCGTTACGAGCGGCTTATTGGTACGCGACAGGGCTTGCAGCAGATTGTCCGTCGCCGCTTTGATGGACGCGGCATCCAAAACCACTTTTTTGTTCGCAAACTCCTGTTTCAATTTGCCGCACGATTCGCCAAGCACCTGCCGGCACTGGTCGCGCAAATCCGAGCGCGTCGGCTTGACAACGCTTTCCCCGTTCGCCGGGTCAATGAAAATGGAGCGTATGCGAAACTTGCGCATACGAATGATATGGTGCATTCCCAACCGCTGCCCGCGCGCAATCAGGACGCGCCCCTGCGGATCGCATATATCTTCCGCAACGCACATCCCCTCCCGCGCATCCTTCGACGCTACAAACTGCATGTCCTTGCTCCGTCTAGGCATTAGGCATTAGATATTAGATATTAAATATTAGTTATTAGGCAGAAGTCTAATACCTCAATACCGAACACCTGAACATCTGAGTACCTGAACACCCTAAAACCTTAACACCTTACAAACCCTGAAACCCTACTCTCTGGCAAGGATTATGGGCAGGTTGTCACACGAGTTCAGAGAAGATCAGGATTTTATGGTATGTTTGGCGGGGTTCAGACTGAAAATGCCACAGGAAAGTAGGGAACGGGCGAAGAACAAAGCAATTTCCTGCCCCTCAACATCCTCGGGCGCGTACAAACTGGAATCAAAGCCGCAAAACTGAAAGCCGGAATGTCGGTAAAACAGGATGGCCGGATGATTGACGCTCTGTGTTTCCAGCCACAAACCGCGCGCCTGTACGGAACGCGAAGGCGTTCAGAGCGTCCAGCAGCAATGACCCTCCGCTCCGGCGGTGAAAGGAAGGGGCAACGCAAAGATGCCGGATAAATGTCGAAAAGGTTCTCACAACCCTGAACAGTTACAAATGGACACACTAGCGCGTATTTAGAGGTAACATACAACTACAAAATTTCGGAAGCAGGGCAGGAGCGGGATGCCTAAGATTTATGACGATTGATGAGAAGTGAGTGGATATGAACGGTATAACAAAATAGTATTTGTCGGCGCTCTGAGATAGTGTATCATTCAGCAAGAGTGGCAACGGCAGGATAATTCAAAGGTGACTAAGAGTGGCAAAATCAGAGACAAGGCCGAAAATACGGTCTACAACGATTGTGGCGGTGAAGCGGGAAGATCAGGTGGCGCTTGCGGGGGATGGGCAGGTCACGCTGGAAAATACCGTGATGAAGCACAACGCGCGCAAAGTGCGGCGCTTGTACCAGAACCGGGTGATTGCCGGGTTCGCGGGCAGCGTGGCGGACGCGCAATCTTTAGCAGACAAGTTCGAGAGCAAATTGGAATCGTCGAGCGGCAACCTGACGCGGGCAGCTATTGAATTTGCCAAAGAATGGCGCACGGACCGTATTTTGCGCAAGCTGGAAGCCATGATGATCGTCACGGACGGGGAGCGCATCTACATTCTGTCGGGCGACGGTAACGTGGTGGAACCGGATGACGGCGTGGCGGCCATCGGGTCGGGGGGCATGTTCGCTGCATCGGCGGCCAAAGCATTGGTCAAGAACACAAACATGACCGCGCATGACATCGCTTTGGAAGCCATGCGGATCGCAGCGGAAGTGTGCATCTACACCAACGACAAGGTGACGGTGGATGTGCTGCCTTGAAGGGGTTGAGGGATAAGCAAATGATGAATAATGAGCGCTGAGTGATGAATAGAATTTAGTATTTCATTCATCATTCATCATTCAGCACTCATCACTGGCTTATCCCTCAACCCTGTAAGCTAACGTCGTTCCGCTTCCATCCTGGCGAGTTCAGCCTGTTGCCGCGCCACTCCCTCTTGTACCTGAGCGCGGGCGGCTTCCTGCTCGGCCTGCAAACGCGCCTGCTGCGCGGCGAGTTCCGCCTGGGCGCGCGCGAGTTCGGCTCTGGCCTGCGCTTGTTGCGCGTAGATGAACTGCGCGTTGCCGTTGTAGGACAAATCGCTGTTCTGCAGTGTGATGGTCACAGCGCCGTCTTGCTGCGTGATCGTCTGCCCGCTGTACAGGTCCACCGTGCCATGATAGCTGTGGACGTAGCGCCCGCCCGACAAATCTTCGTCCTGAACAGGAACGTAGGGGTCAAAGGCGTCGCGGTTCTGCGTATGCCCAACGCCGTTTGCGTCGAAGGTGACAAAGGTGGGCCGCATGTCGTTGAGCGTGAAGCCGACAACGGACTTGATTTTGCCGTCGCCGCCATACAATCGCAGGCTGGGCACGTCATCTTTGTTCAGGCGCAGTTGGGCGCGCTGCGCGCCGGCAGCGTCGAAAAGCTGAACGCAGGGCGCGTTGGTTTTGTCGCTCATGCCGATACGGGCGCGGGTCGTGCCGCTGTCGTCCACAAGCGTAAACTCTTTGGTAATGACCCGTTCGCTGATGGACGTGCCACTGCCGCCCTGATGCTGATTGCGCAGGGAAATGTCATGCCACACCAACGCGGACAGCGAAACCCACATCACGGCGAAGACCGCCGAATTGCTTAGGTGAAAACGTTCCCTCATCCTGTCAACCTCCTTGCATGTTGAGCAAACCTTTGAGGAAGGCATTAGGCATTAGATATTAGATATTAGATATTAGGCAGAAGACAGAAGCCCAATACCTGACACCTAACACCTAACACCATAGAACCCTAAAACCTTAAAAACCTAAAACCCTACCTACATAGACGCGGTTGATGCGCGTCGGTAACGTATCATTCACAACGAACGCAGAACGACTTTCGTTGGCAGGCGAACAAATTGGTTTTTAGCGGCTGCAAACGCTGGCGCGTCTCTGCCGTAAATTCTTTTGTCGTCATTACTGCGCCGGTTGTAAGAAAAACATCACCTTATCATTCGCGCTGCCGTTACAAGATTCCTGCCCATAAAAATTATATTGTACAATTTTTTTGATTCAGGCGCAATTTGCCGGACGCGCCTTGGCTTTAATGAAAACCAACGGCTTATTCGCGTTCATTCGCGGCTGCTTTATCAATAAAAATCCGCTTGACAAATTTTCACAAAAACGCTAGGATGTGCGAAAGGCATTAGGCATTAGGCAACAGGCATCAGAGTCGTAGTTACTGCTCTGCCAATGGATTATCTCCTGAATGACCTCTTCTCCTGATGCCTAATGCCTAATGCCTGGAGGTATTGCCATGCCACAGATTGACATGCCATTGGAACGGCTGCGGGAGTACGAAGGCCGTAACCCGCGTCCGCAGGATATGGAAGCGTATTGGGATCGCGCGCTGGAAGAGATGCGCCGTGTGGAGGCGCGCGTGGAACTCGTTCCGCACAAACTGAACGCGCCTCATGCGGAATGTTTCGATCTGTATTTTACGGGCGTGGGCGGTTCCCGCGTCCATGCCAAGTATTTGCGTCCGAAAAACGCGCCCGGCAAAAGCCCCGCAGTGCTGATGTTTCACGGCTATTCAGGCAACAGCGGGGATTGGGCGGACAAATTAAATTATGTCGGGCAGGGCTTTTGCGTAGCCGCGCTGGACTGCCGGGGTCAGGGCGGATTGTCGGAAAACATCGAAGGCGTTCGGGGCAATACCCTGCGCGGCCATATCATTCGCGGGCTGGACGACGCGCCGGAAAAACTGTACTTCCGCCAGGTGTATCTGGATACGGCGCAGCTTGCCGGCATCGTGATGAACCTGTCGGAAGTAGACGCTGACCGCGTAGGCGCAACGGGCGGCTCGCAGGGCGGAGCCTTGACGCTTGCCTGCGCCGCATTGGAACCGCGCATCAAACGCGCCGCCCCGGTCTATCCGTTCCTGTGCGATTATCAGCGCGTGTGGGAAATGGATTTAGCGGTGGGCGCGTATGAGGAATTGCGCACATACCTGCGCCAGTTCGACCCGCTGCACGAGCGCGAGGCCGAGATTTTTACCCGCCTGGGATACATTGACAATCAGCATCTCGCGCATCGGATACGCGCCCGCGTCCTGATGGCCGTCGGCCTGATGGACACCATTTGCCCGCCGTCCACGCAGTTTGCGGCGTACAACAAGATCACCGCGCCCAAAGACCTGCTTGTTTATCCCGATTACGGCCACGAAGGACTGCCCGGCTGCAATGACCGCATTTTCGACTTTATGGCGGAATTGTGAGGGAAGATATTAGGCATTAGGCATTAGGCATCAGGAAAGAAGACAGAAGACAGAAGACAGAAGGCAACGCAAAAAAGTGGATTGTGAGTAAAGAAACATTATGGAAACGAGACCATTGGGACAAACGGGGCTGGAGCTTTCGGTGTTGGGGCTGGGAGCCGCGCCGCTGGGGGGCGTGTTCGGCGAACTGGATGAAGCGGACGGCATTGCCACCGTTCATGCCGCTTTTGACGCCGGAATTAACTATGTGGACGTGTCGCCGTACTATGGCGTCCTGAAAGCCGAAACCGTTTTGGGCAAGGCGCTGAAAACCGTGTCCCGCGAACGCTTTATTCTTTCCACCAAAGTCGGGCGCTACAACGACAACGAGTTTGATTTTTCCGCCGAGCGCGTCACGCGCAGCGTGGACGAGAGCCTGCAGCGCCTGAACGTGGACTACATTGACCTGATTTTATGTCATGACATCGAGTTTGTGGACATCAATCAGGTGGTGGAGGAAGCGATACCGGCTTTGCTGAAAGTACGGGACGGGGGCAAAGTACGATTCGTCGGTTTCAGCGGCCTGCCGCTCGCCATTTACCCAAAAGTGCTTGACCGCATCAATGTTGACGCGATTATCACGTATTGCCATTATGCGCTGAACGACCAATCGCTGTCTGATATGCTTCCCTACTTGCAGGCCAAACACATAGGCATTATCAATGCGTCGCCGCTTGGCATGGGACTGCTTACCAATCGTCCGCCGCCCGCCTGGCATCCCGCCAACGCGGAAATAAAGGCCGCCTGCGCCGCCGCCGCCGCCCTGTGCCGGGAACGAGGTACGGACATAGCCGCGCTCGGCCTTCAATTCGCTCTAAGCAACAACGCTTTCGCGTCCACCCTGAGCGGCATCGCCAACCGCCAACAGCTCGCTCAAAATCTCGCCTGCGTCGGCGTCCAACCCGACCCGGATTTACTGCGCGACGTACTCGCCCTATTAGAACCCATCCACAACCAAACCTGGTCCAACGGCAGGCCGGAAAACAATTAAGTCGGTGTTCAGGTGTTCGGGAAATGCAAGAGTACAGAAGTTTACTCTCACGTGGCAAAAGTATCAGCCCACTACCGGAACACCCGAACACCCGAATACCTGAACACCTGAACACCTGAACACCGAACAACATGAAAACCATCACCCTACACGAACCCGGACAACTGGCGCACAGCGAGACGGAGCCGCCAACCCTTTCTTCGGAACACAATACGCTCGTCCGCGTTCGGCGCGTGGGCATTTGCGGCACGGACATTCACGCCTTTGCGGGGCGGCAGCCGTTTTTCAGTTATCCGCGCATTTTGGGGCATGAATTGGGCGTGGAAGTGGTGGAAGTCGGGACGGCGGTCACAGACATTGCGCCGGGCGATGTATGCGCGGTAGAGCCTTATCTCAACTGCGGGCACTGCATTGCATGTCGGCGGGGCAAAACCAATTGCTGCACGTCGCTTCAAGTGTTGGGCGTTCATGCGGACGGCGGAATGCGCGAAATCATCGAAGTTCCCGCCCGAAAGCTGCACAAATCCGACAAATTGACGCTCGATCAACTTGCATTGGTGGAAACACTAGGCATCGGCGCTCATGCCACGCAGCGCGCGGATGTGCAAGCCGAGGACACGGTACTGGTCATTGGAACCGGGCCGATTGGCCTGTCCGTGATTCAGTTTGCGCAGGCGCGGCAAGCGCGCGTGATTGCGATGGATACCAACACGGGGCGGCTCGAATTTTGTCGGCAGCAGTTGGGCGTTGGGGAAGTGGTTGTCGCCAATGACGGCGCGTTTGAGGACGTGAAGGAGCGTACGCAGGGCGACATGGCGACGGTTGTTTTTGACGCGACGGGCAATGCCGCGTCTATGCACAGCGCGTTTCAGTACATCGCGGCGGGCGGCAAATTGGTGTTTGTCGGGCTGTTTTTGGGCGATGTAACGTTCCACGACCCCGACTTTCACCGCCGCGAACTGACCCTGCTGGCAACCCGCAATTCCACGGGCGATGACTTTCGGCGTATTATCGCGCTGATGGAAGCGGGGCAGATAGATACCGCGCCCTGGATCACGCACCGCGCCGACTGTGCCGACATGATCGCGCATTTTCCCGATTGGATCAAGCCCGAAACAGGCGTCATCAAGGCAATGGTCGAATTTTAGTCAATCCTCATCATTTCAGGCAGCCGCTCTGCTTTCGCGCAAAAGGATACCCACGTGACGACTACGACCCGGCGCAACACCCGACGTAAACAGGAAACGGATCAAAAAGAGCAGGATACCGCCCCGGAAGCGCAGGAACCGGGTGCAGTCAGTGAGGGAGCCGGAGCCTTTGCGGCCATGCTGGCCGCGCACGGAATTGGAACTGCGCCTGTGCCCCTAAACCTGCCGGACGCGCCGCCCTCCATATCCCTCAACACTCCCCCGGAACTTAACAATGCCGAAGCCGATAATACGGAACTCAGCAGCGCCGAACCTAATCACTCCGAACTCGATAGCGCCAACCACAACAACGCGCCGCAAAACCACGCGAAACAGCGCAGCCCGCGCCAAAGCCGTTCAAAAGCGAACAAAGCCGAACAGGACAGCACAGACGCGGCGGCAGGCGGGGCAAACGGCGGCGAACTGCAGGTCGAAACAAGCGCCGAAAAGAATGAAGCGCAGAGCGACGACACGAATGGCGAGAAGAGTGCAGAGAAGACGCGGGAACGAACATCCGTCGAGCGCTATAATGTGACCATTCACGAACTGCCGTCCAACGAACGCCCCCGTGAGCGGCTTACCCACTTTGGCGCGTCCGCGCTGTCCACAACCGAACTGCTCGCCATTCAACTGCGCATCGGAACGCGCGAACGCTCCGCCGTCGGGTTGGCGGAACTGCTGTTGAGCGAATTCGGCGGCTTGCGCGGGGTGGCGAACGCCAGCGTGGAGCAGTTGAAGAAAGTGAAGGGAATTGGCGAAGTCAAAGCGGTGGAAATCGCGGCGGCGGTAGAGTTGGGCAAGCGCCTGTCCGCGTTGAGCAACGAGGAACGCCCGTGCATCCGCAGCCCACAGGACGTGGCGAACCTGCTGATGCCCGAAATGCGCGACTTGAAGAAGGAACACCTCAAAAGCCTGCTGCTCGACTCCAAAAACCGCGTGATGAAAACAATCACGGTTTCCATCGGTATTCTCGACAGCAGTCTCGTGCATCCCCGCGAAGTGTTCAAGGACGCGATCTTAGCCTCCTCCGCGTCCCTCATCATCGCGCACAACCATCCGAGCGGCGACCCCACGCCCAGTCCGGAAGACAAGCGTATCACGCAGCGCCTGTACGAAGCGGGCCAGCTCATCGGCATTGACCTGCTCGATCATATTGTTATCGGCGACAACCGCTGGATCAGCCTCAAAGAGCGCGGCGTCATCTAAACGGAGGCTGAAACCATACGTTGGACATAATTTAACGAAAACGGCACAAAAGCGCAGGGGAACTATACGCGGGAGCGAGGCGACAATCCATCAAGGCAGGTTACGCCGCAGCATTGACAGCAGAATACCAACAATCTTTTCAACATTCGAGAGGTAGTAGAGGTCCGTGTCTATCGTGGCGACGGTTTCCTGAAGACTCAAGAACTGCCAGTCGGTCCCGGTTGTCACGACGCCATACAGCGTTTCCATCGGATGTTCCTGAGCCGCATTGAAAATCTGCGCGGCGATAAGTTCGGCAAGGCATTGGGGAATACCGGCCAGTATGTTCTCCTTTTTCGCTTCCACTACGGAAACGACCGGGGCCGAGAGAACCAGGGCATCCGGTGTCAGGCTAAACAGAAAATCGCAGTAACCCGACAGGCCGCGTTGGGCATCCACATCGAATTCGATACCGGAAAACAGACTGGCTTGTTCGCGTTTCTGCTGGCAGACTTCGGCAAGGATCGGCGCGATAAGATATTCGGAACGCGCTTTTTCCGAGCCGCTCGGCAGGGCAAAACGGGAATTTTGTGCCAGCGTCAGGCGCAGCAGATCCGAAATAGGCGCGGGTGGGGAAACGCTGAACAAGCCCGTCTGCCTGTGAATACGAAGCCCAAAGTCGCGCTCCAATTGTGGAATAGTGAACTGATTATAAGCCATGAATCGGGTTCCTTCCTGCCAAAAGCAAGTTTGTAACAGTATACCCGTCAATCTGCTGCCGGCTCCTTTGCCTGAGTACCATTGCCTGAGTACAAGCCCGACAGGAATCACTTCCTGTCGGGCTTGCCGTTGACGCTAATCCACTCCTTTAAGGGAGGCAATCGGCGTAAGAGTGTAGGCGACGCGCGCCAGTCCCGCTTTGACCACCGCGCCGATCACGTCTTCCGCCGCTTTGTAGCAGTCGGGCAACTCGTCAATGGGCACGTTGCCGCCCGCGTTGACCATGACATTCAGCCGCTTCATCTGCTCGTTCACCTGCTTTTGCGTGAACTGCTTCTTGGCCGCGCTGCGCGACAGACGCCGCCCGCAGCCGTGATTGACGGAGTACAGGCTTTTGGCCGCGCCCGGTTCGGCGTACAAAATGAAGCTTTTGTCGCCCATGCTGCCCGGAATCAGGATCGGGTGTCCGGTTGTTTCCCACTTCGTGCCTGCCAGCATCGGATGCCCTGCCGGGAACGCCCGCGTCGCGCCCTTGCGGTGAACCCAGGCTTTGTGGCCGAGCGAGGGAACCTCTTCCTCCTGCGCCAGGTTGTGGCTGATCTCATAAACCAGTTCCGGTTCCTGCCCGAACACTTTCTCGAACGCGCGGCCTACCGCTTCCCAGATCAGCAGGCGGTTGGCGATGGCAAAGTTCGCGCCCGCCGCCACCGCGTTCTTGTAGCCTTCATACAGCGGCGCGTCCGGCTCGAAGTACACGGCTTCCGCCCCGCCGCGCACGTCCACGCCCTGCTTTTTCAGATACTCCTTCCCCTCATGGATGTAGTACGTCGCCAACCCATGCCCGAACCCGCGCGACCCGGTATGCACCATCACCCACAAATGGTCTTCCTGATCGTACTGAAGTTCGCAAAAATGATTCAGTCTGTTACCTCTTTGCTTTTTAATCGCCACAATCGCATTTTGATGCTTTGTTCGGTTCGTCCCAGATGAAGCGCCGCTTCACCGATAGGATGGCTGAGGATAAAGTGGTCTTGCGCCTCACACCATTCCTGATGAAACATTATCTTCATTCCAGCCGGACGCTGCCAACCTAGAATTGCAGGAACTTTGGCCTGTTTGCGTGGAAGCGCGAGGCAGTTCTCATAATACAGCATTGCTGCAAGTGCCTGCGCGTCCTCTTTGTAAACAGTTATGTTGAAAACGTTGTCCCTGTTGTTCCGTTGTATCTTCTTGCGGCAACCTAACTGCTCACGCAGAAATTCGTTGTAGCCAACTGCCAGACTGGTACTGGCCGTAATGATAGACACGAACGGAAACCCCATTCCAGTTATTCCAAGCGAACCATCTGCATCTATAATCCCTCGAAAGTAATCGCGCTGCGAATACTCACCGGAAGGAACGGCGATTATGTCGGACTTCTTTCCTGCCGGGATGCCACGCAAAATAAGCGCGTCCCGAAAAGAACGATTATGAACAGCCCAAACTACGCTGCTATGATCTTCTTGAAAGTTTGTGGTTCTCGTGCGCTGTTTGATAGAAGAGTAAAATGGCACGAGACGAGCAAACTGTTCCATGATCCAGCGGTCTTGACTATTCAGTTCCAATGTCAACTTTCCACGATTACGTGAGTTTGCGTAAAGGTGTCCATCAGCTTGTAAAAAGCCGAACATATACGCCACTGCGGGTTCATTCAAGTTGAGTTGGTAGTCGGACATAGCGATTTTAATTCAAAGCGGCCAGGTCGTTTCTGCCTGACTCTGCACCTTCCTATTAAGTGCAGTTCGGAGCACTCCTTCAACCTGAAGTTTCGTTCAGGTTGCCCAAGTCCCTCTGCTCTCTACGGGGTGTTAGCCTTGCGGCCAGCGCACTTCCCACGGAGTTGCCATCTCAGGTTTTCTCCGTATTGGACGAGTTTTTTGCAGGTAACTTACGCTACCAGGGAGGCAGTCATTTTACCTCCGCCGAGACTTCCCAACTGGCTGATGCCCCGTTTCAGGGGCGTAGCGGGAATGTCCCACTTGTCGCTGACCGGGATGAAGTCGCGTTCCGAGTTTTCGCGGTGAAATCCCAACGCGCTCGCGCCCTGCCGGACGATCTCGTTGAACTTACGCTCATTGAAGATATGGCCGCTCCCCTTGCCGGCTCCCATCCCAACCGTATCCATGACCTGCTCGGAAAACTTCTTGCGCAGTTTTTCATCCATGCCCTTGCTTTTGCTCACAGTAGATTTAAAAGCAAGCATGCCACAACCAATATCAAAACCGACAGGAGCCTGACATAAAGTGCCAGTTGTTGCCATGACGCAGCCGACCGGCACGACGTAACCCGTATGCACGTCCGGCGTGATAATCACTTCTTCGACGCCGGGGAACTCCGTCGCGTTGACGATCTGCCGGTAAATCTCTTCCTCGCTTTCCTCAAACAGCTTGGGGGAAAGAAACAGGCGCACCGGCACTTTCACCCCCTTGTTCAACTCGTAATAGTGGCCTTCTTCATTCCACTCGCATTGCCATTTCAAGCTCATACTCTTGCTCCTCTGGTTTTGTTCTCCTCACAGCGTTATGCTGTTGGCTGACTGCGCTCCTGCCCTGCCGGGTTCCACTTTCGACGCGGATGTTGCTGTGTAAGAGGTGTGCCGCTTCTATTCACGTTACTTTCTTGTTTCGTTGCAAGGCGGTTGCTTGCTAATACGCAGGCGTTCCAAAA
This sequence comes from uncultured Chthonomonadaceae bacterium, assembly GCA_963835065.1. GTDB lineage: Bacteria > Armatimonadota > Chthonomonadetes > Chthonomonadales > Chthonomonadaceae > CAWFQB01. The sequence continues at coordinate 28,338 of CAWIEK010000007.1, forward strand.
TGTGCTGACAAATGGCGCATCGGTAAAGTTGCGGCAGTAAAATCACGCGCCGCCACAATGATTTGCGGCGGCGCATTATTGGAATCGGAACGCTGTTAGCGCAGGAAGGCTGTTGGCAGGGAAGGCTGTTGAAAGGGAAGATTTGGCAGCCTGATAATCGTTCAGCGCGGCGGCACGGCCCAAAACTTCAAGGTGTTGTCGCCGTAGGTCGTGACGATGGTTGCGCCGTCCGAAGCCCAGGCCATGCGCTCGATAGGCTTGCCGTGATCTACGGCTACTGCGCCCACCTGCCGCCATGTTTGGGTATCCCACAGCAGCACGGCGGAATTATGCCCTTGTCCTTCCGCCCCTTTGTCGCTATCCACAACGGCCAGCGTTTTGCCATCGGGTGAAAACGCCAGCGCGAGAACCGGGCCGGTTGTGCCCCAGAGCGTTTGAACTTTCTGACAGGTCTGCATATCCCATATTTGGACGCTCGTGGCCGTATCGGGCTGTAATGGCTGCGCGTTGCTGCGGAAGCCGACAGCGCGTTGGCTCATGCGGGTATCCCCTATCGCCAGCATCCGACTGTCGGGTGAAAAGGCCAGCGCGATGCCACTTGCGCTGCCATTCACGGCAAAGTCTGTCGGAACCAGAATCGCCTGCCGCTTCCAGGTGGCCGTGTCCCACAGGCCAATGTCATCGGACGAGCGGACAGCCAGAATTTTACCGTCCGGCGAAAACACGATTTGCTCGTTCCCGGCGGTTTCCAGTTTCGTCAGCAGTTTGCCCGTTGCCACATTCCAGATGGCGACGTCATTGGTTCGTCCCGGATGCCGTGTATGGGTTGCCAGCAGGCTGCCGTCCGGCGACAGCGCCAGGCTGCCTTCGCCCCGCCATTCGGCTCCTTCCGGCGATACCTCCCTGCCCGAAAACGTGTCCCACACATGAAGGATTTCATTGTTAGACCCGGATGCCAGCCGCTTGCCGTCCTGGGAAAAAGCCAATGCCTGCGTCCAACCTGCCGGAACCGTCAGGCGGCGCAGAGGCGCGGCGGTGTTCGCATCCCAGATTGTCACCATCCCGAAATTGTCCGCCGTTGCCAGCAGGGGCGTAGCAGGAGATACAGCGAAGGCGATAAGGGCGTGATTCGCTTCCTCCGAAGCGTTCACAGTATGGCGGGGGAGCGAGGACAGGGCGCGAAACGGACTGTTGTTCGGTTCCCGCAGGGTAAACGCCGCGTCCATCACCAACAGATTGGGATCAAGCGTTTTGCCGTCCGGCGCGAACAACTGAAATTCTCCCACCATGCGCCGGACTTGCCCGTTCGCATCCACATAAGAGCGCAGCCGAACGCGCGGCAAATGGGGAACGCCATGCCCGAACACGAGTTCCTCCGGCGCATCCGGGTTCAGCGCTTCGACAATCCGATATGTTATTCCCTCAATATTTTCGGATGGCAAGGTTTGCGGTTCTCGCTTTACATCCGGTTTTACATTCTGTTTCAAACCCGGCGCGTTTGCCTTCGCGTTTGCCTTGAAACCTTGATTGAAACCCTGTTTAGTCACATCTTGCGCGGGTTTGCTTTTCGGTACGGGGGCGGCGAAGGGATTGAAGTACGAGCGCAAGTCCGCGCAAAGGCCGCTTGGAAACCGATAATCCAGAGCGTTCGTGGAACCTGCCTGAAACGTCATGGTAAAGGGACCGGCGTTATCAAGCGCATTTTCACGCCGAATGATCGTGCCGCGCAGTTTGTACGCGCTTCCCTTGTATTTGCAGGTAATGTCCACGTCGGCAATGTTCGCGTGTTGGGCGCTTGTGGGAGTTGTCGCTGTCGGCATGCGCGGCGGCAGATTTTGGGGCGGCGCGTTCCACACCCGTATGCCCCTGCTAAAATCACAATATGCGAACGAGCGGCCATCCGGGGCAATGCGCAGGGAACTGATGCCGTCCAGGAATGTGGCTTCCGGCAAGCGCCCGGAGTACATTACTTGCCATGTGCCCGTGTCCCAGGCCGTCATTCCCGGCTGCCCAATATAATCGTCACCTCCCCAGCCTGTATTGCAGGCAATCAGAGTTTTGCCATACTTGGCAAACTGAACGGTATAGATATCACCCTGAAATTCGGGCAGGTCGCGCAGTTTTGCCCCGGTTTGGGCATCGAACAGGCCCAATGCTCCATTTTCCCTGCTCAGAACCAGCCATTTGCCATCCGGCGACATGGCCTGCGCCCACTGCCAGCCGCCGCGAAATTCCTGATGCGCCACCACTCTTGCATCGGCAACATTCCATTCGGTCAGCGCCACGCTTTTAGTCTTGGGAGTTTCGTTTCGCGCTGCCGTAAACAGGCGCGCGCCATCCGGGGCAAAACCCGCCCAGTGAACTCCTTCCTGTTCGATAACGGACAAGCGCTTCCCGCTCACGACATCCCAAACCGTTACTTTGTGTTCGTAATCTACGCCCGCCAATCGGCTGCCGTCCGGTGAAAAGACGGCATGTACCCGGTCTCCATTGCCCGCAAGTTCAAGCGTTTTGCGCCCTGTCGCGGCATCGTACAGCACAAGGGTTCCATTAGACGCGACAACCGCCACGCGCTTGCCGTCCGGCGCAAAGGCAACCGATTGTGGCGGAAACCATTCCTTCAAGCGTGACCAATACCTGTCCCTGCCTGCCATCCACGATTTGCGCTGAATTATCCATAAACACGACCAGCAGGCGCGACCCGTCGGGCGAAGGCGCAAAGTGGAAGGGAAAACGTTTGTTGCTGCGGTCAGGGTTGAGAAACTTGAACCGATAATCGGGCGGCGGCAGGGGCAATCGGGGCGCGAACGCGCGTGGCTTACGGTAACTCGTGACAACGATTTCTATCTTGTCTGCGTCGCGTGGCTGGCTGAAAGCGCGGTGTATCAGGCCGTCGCTGCCGATCAGCAGGCGAAACGCAAAGCGCGGCTGACGCAGTTCCACGACTTCGTAGGTTTCGCCCGCAACAGTTTGCCGGCCCAGATAGCGCGTGGTGGCCGGAACCTGCGTAATGGGATCGAACAAATCAAACGCTTCCGGCGGCAAGCGCCCGTTGCCGCCCTTGCCATTGCCGCCGAACCCGATAGATTGCTGATACTTCCCGGTTTCGCTGCTCGCCTTCGAGCGGAAAGTCACATCGTACTCGCCAATCAGCGGCTCCAGCGCCTGAACCGTCGCCTTCACCTGCCGCAGCAGTTCGTCGCCCTTTTCATCGGCGCAGGCTGGCATACTGCCAACTCCCATCTTAACAGCAGTCAGAGCAACAAGAGCCAGTCCAGATAAGCGGCGCATATTTGCTTTTCCTTCCATCGGTTTTGCAGTTCAGGATGATGAGGCAAGTAAAGCTTCCGCTTCTCTGCGTATCTGCTGTGACAATTCCCCATGCGTAAACGCCGGGGCTTCTAGCCGGGTATACCCGACATGGTATGTTGTCCCATACCAATTTTAAGAATGTTTAGGGCGGCATTGGTGTCCCGGTCAAGCCTCAACCCACAAGTAGGGCAGAAGTGAACACGTTCTTTGAGTGTTTTCTTCACTCTCTGCCCACACCCGCAACAGTCTTGTGAAGTATAAGCCGGGTTGACTTCCACAAACTTACGTCCGGCACTTTCAGCCTTGTACATAAGCGCGTTGCGGAACAGGGACCATGCCGCGTCAGCAATGCTTTTGTTCAGTCCTGCTTTCTGACTTGCGCCGTTAGGCAGGAACTCTTGTGTCTGTTCGTCCTGTTTGGGCTTAGGACGCTTACTCATGTTGGCTACTTGCAGTTTTTCAACGACAATGAAGCCACAGCGATTAACGATCTTGCGGCTCTCTTGATGAATGAAGTTATGGCGGCGGTTGCGTATGCGTTCGTGGAGACGCCGTACAACTTTTCTTGCCTTACGTTGTTCAGGAGAACCCTTCTTATGCTTCTCTATTTTGCGTTGGGCTTTCGCCAGAGCCTTTTCTTCCGTTCGGTAGAAACGCGGGTTTGCTAGGAACTCGCCCGTGGATAGCGCGGCAAACGCATTGAGACCAACATCTATACCGATGTTCTCAGAGGAAGCAGGCAAAGGGTCGTCTTCACATTCAACGGAAAAACACACGTACCACTTGTCATTCTGCCGCCGAACCGTACAGGTTTTCACCTTGCCTATAACCCGACGATGCACGATAGCCTTCACGGTCCCGATTTTGGAAAGATAGACAGAGTGTTCCTGTACCTTAAAGCCTGCTTGTGGATAGGTGAAACTATCGTAACCTTCTCCCTTATAGCGCGGGAAGCCGGGAGTGTCTCCCTTTTTAACGCGGGAGAAAAAAGCATCAAAGGCTAATTCGACACGAACCGCAACATTCTGCAAGACCTGACTGAACACGCCCCCAACTTCCGGGAACTGTTTGCTCCATGCCGGAAAATGCTTTTGTTGCGTAATGCGGGAAGGGGACTTGCCATAGACTTCATAATCATGCTTACGCTCGTTGAGCAAACTGTTGTAAAGTTGACGGCACGTATCCAGAGTACGCCCTAGAAGCGTCTCCTGCGCAGGTGTAGGCAGTATTCGGTATTTTAGTGTTTTCCTGCTCACGTATACTTTACACCCTGTTTTACCCAATTCCGTAACATGGGAACCTGCTTCGCAAGATGGTAACCTGCGAAGCAGGTTTGGATTTTGTATCCCCTATAGATAAATCTAGGGGCATTAAAATCAATTACTTGGTAACTCCGTCGCCAATTCGTTATATTTTTCCTGCCACGCTTGCGCAGAGGGATCAGCCCTATCTATTTCCGCAATGGTGTTCCTCACCACTTGCAGACGCGCTTGTTCTTCTGCCGACAACGGCTTCAGCCGCTTCCTGCGCGTCAAGAAGCGGTACTCGGTAAGTAAAGGTTCAGGTATTTTGCCGCTACTGACTGGAACCATACAGCAACCATCCATAAATAAACACAGGAAAAAAGCAATATACCGCAAAAAGAACGAAACCTTTGCTCAACTCAGCCTGTCTAAATATGTACAAACGTCTACTATACAAATGTCATAACCTACAGGAAGGGAGGTGCCAGTCCTATGTTTCACCCCTCCCGTTCGCCCTGACGCTGCTGAGGCCACGACGCCTCACTCCTACAACTTGACACAACGAGACATCGGGCTGGAAGCGCTGTATTGCCAAGATTTCGACGATGACTCTACATATCCCTTTTTTGCCTGCCCGTTTCCCAACGCCTCTACCACTCCCGTTGGCACAAGGCGGGCTTCCCACTGGTTCGGGAAGGGTTAGATTTACGGATACTAAAGGTGCATGGCTTTGCGGACGAGGGACATGGTTTCCGCTGCGGCTTGGCGGGCGCGGTTGGCTCCGTCTTCTAAAATGCGGTCGAGTTCGGCGGGGTCGGAAAGCAGTTCCGTTCGGCGCAGGCGCATGGGTTCGAGCGCGGCGTTGAGGATTTCGGTCAGTTCCTTTTTGTTCTGCATGCAGCCCCGCGTTCCGGCCCGGTCTTCTTCCCACGAAGGCGAGTAGTTTTCCGGATCATAAATGCGGCGCAGTTGGCAGACAACGCAGTTTTCGGGAACGCCGGGGTCGGATTTGCGGATTTTGGTGGGCGTGGTGAAGCAGTTCTTGATTTTGTCGGCAACCACGTCGGGCGAATCGGCGATGTAAATGGCGTTGCCGTAGGATTTGCTCATTTTGCGCCCGTCCATGCCGGGAACCACGCCCGTCGTCTCGTTAATCAACGATTGCGGTTCCGGGAAAACCGGCGCGTACAGGTGGTTGAAGCGGCGTCCGATTTCGCGGCTGATTTCCAGATGCGCGGCCTGATCCTTGCCGACGGGAACCGCATGGGCGCGATACACCAGAATATCCGCCGCCTGCAAACACGGGTAGCCGAGCAGCCCATAAGAAATGCTTTCGTCGCCCCCTCCACCCGTGCGCTCCATCATCAGGTCGCGCTTTTCCTTGAAGGTCGGGACGCGCTCAAGCCAGCCGAGCGGCGTAATCATGGAAAGCAGCAGGTGCAGTTCCGCATGTTCCTTGACATGACTCTGGAGGAAAATGGCGCATTTCTGCGGATCCAGCCCCGCCGCGATATAATCCGCCGCCACTTCCCGGCAGGCCGGGCCGATCAGTTCGGTTTTGTCGTACAGCGTCGTCAGCGCGTGCCAGTCCACGATGCAGCAAAACATTTCGTACTCGTCCTGCAGGCGCACCCAGGCGCGTAACGCGCCTTCCAAATTGCCCAGGTGCAGCGCGCCGCTTCCCGTCGGCTGCATCCCGCTCAACAGGCGTTTCCGCGTACCGCTTATAGCCGCGTCGGTTGTGCTGTTCATCGTTGGCGAAGCAATCATCACGTCAAAATCCTTATCGTAATCTTGGGTTGAACTGTTGGCGGAGGCGCAAAGCCCCAAAACGCATAGTAAATCCAAGACAGCAACGCGCTGCAAGTAGTTGCGCTGCCATGCGCGTTTATTCGCGTTCATTCGCGGCTGTTCTTAAACGCCTTCCTACATCAATGGCTGGCCGAGCAGCAGGGTGCAGGCCGCATTGATAACCGGATTCAGAATTTTCCAGAGCGCCTGCGGGAACATTACCGCCAGCGCGAACAGCAGCATCGGCCCGTATTGCCCCACAAAGCGGTCATACGCAATCGCCGCATCCAGCGGCAGCAGGCTGCTGGTAATCTTCGATCCATCCAGGGGATGCAGGGGCAGCAGGTTGAAAAACATCAGCATCAGGTTCAGGTACAGGCACTGCCACAGGAACAAGCCGACTGTCGTTAAATGGTTGTAATAGGCCGCTGCGGTCAGGCCGTACATCAGGGACGTGTAATCGGAAAGGTAGCTGCGATCCGTAATCAGCCAGTCCAGGTTGTGCGTGGTCAGGGCGATGCGCCAGATGATCGCGGCAACCAGGGCGAGCAACAGGTTCATCAGCGGCCCGAACGCGGCCACAATGAACAATCCCCGGCGCGGATGCTTTAAGCCGAACGGGTTGAACTCCACCGCCCGCCCCCACCCGATGCCGCGCCCCACAATCGAAGTCAATATAATCATCACGGAGCCGAGCGGGTCCAGATGCTTGTCAGGCCACAGCGTCAGGCGTCCCTGTCGGCGCGGCGTGTCGTCGCCCTGCCAGTCGGCGGCAAAGGCATGCCCGAACTCATGCAACGTGATGCTCCCAAAGATGATGAGCAACTGCATAATAACAAACCGGGGATTGGTAAAAATTTCCAGGTTCATAGTAGCGCTTTTCGGAAAGGATTTTAGAGATTATTTGCGTTCATTCGCGTTTATTTGCGGCTAAGTTTTCCTTATGACGCTTGCGGCTGGCACAGGCGGTCGGGGATGCGCTCACCGCGTATCAGGTCTTCCAGGCTTTGCCGTTCCACGATGATGTCGGCCTGCCCATCGGCCACAAGCACGACAGCCGGACGCCGGAAGCGGTTGTAATTGCTTGCCATGACGAAGTTGTACGCGCCCGTTGTCTGCACGGCCAATAAATCTCCGGGCGTAGGCGCGGCGATGTTGGTGTTCCAGATCATAATGTCGGTTTCGCAGTGCTTGCCCGCAATCGTGACAACGCTATCGGCAGATTGATCGGCTTTGTTGGCAAGCATGCACTCGTAAACCGCCTCGTACAACTGCGGGCGCGGATTGTCCGACAGCCCGCCGTCAATGCTGACGTATTTGCGGGTTCCCGGCGCTTCCACAATAGGAACGGTTTTAATAGCCCCGATGGTGTACAGCGTGGTTCCCGCTTCGCCGACAAGCGCGCGCCCCGGTTCCTGCAGCAATTTCGGATAGGGCAAACCGTGCGCGTCTAATGCAGCCTTCAGTGGCGCAACAATCTTGTCGGCAAATTCCTCATAGGAGGGGGGCGCGTGGTGCGACAGATACCGGACGCCAAGCCCGCCGCCGATGTTGAGTTCTTCCACCGTCGCGCCCGTTTCGCGCACAACGGCTTCCATAAGGCGCACCATGATCTCGGCGGCTTCAGCATGGGTTCCCGCGTCCAGCAATTGCGACCCGATGTGGCAATGGATGCCCTTGAAACGCAAACCCGGCGTGGCAAGAACCTGTTTCACGGCCTGCAATGCGCGTCCGTCCGTGATGTTGAAGCCGAATTTGGTGTCCGCCTGCCCCGTGCGTATCAGGCGGTGCGTGTGCGGGTCCACACCGGGCGCGGCGCGAACCAAAACACTGATTTCCGCCCGCATCTCTTTGACGATTTCGCCAAGCAGTTCGATTTCCTGAAAATTATCCACAATCACATGCCCGATGCCATGCTCAACGGCCAGTTCCAGTTCCTCGCGGGACTTGTTGTTGCCGTGCAGCGACAGGCGATTGGGCGGAAAGCCCGCCTGCAAAGCCGTGTACAGTTCGCCAAGCGAAGCCACGTCCATGCTCAAGCCTTCCTGCGCAATCAACCGCGCCATTGCCATTGACAAAAAGGCTTTGCTGGCGTAGCAGATTTCATTGGAAGGATAACGCGCGGCAAACGCGGCTTTATAATTGCGGCAATTGGCGCGAATAGCCGCCTCGTCCATCACATACAGCGGCGTTCCAAACCGCGCCGCCAATTCGGTTGTATCACAGCCGCCGATTTCCAGATGGCCGTATCGGTTGATTTGTTGGGTTCCTAGAAGCATGAAAGACTCCAGAGGTAGTCAGAAGTGAGTAGTCAGTAGTCAGTAGAACTCACTCTTATAAGTTGGTTCTATTGCACAAAGATTCGAGTAGAGAGGCATTTCTACTGACTACTGACTACTCACTTCTGACTACTTCCTAAAACTATCTGTTCAATCGCATACGCAACGCCGTCTTCGGCCTGCGAAGAAGTAATCCAGTCGGCGACGGCTTTTACTTCGGGCAAGGCGTTTTGCATGGCGACACCGACGCCTGCCCATTGAATCATTTCGATGTCGTTGATATGGTCGCCGATTGCCATTGTTTCTTCGCGAGATACGTTCAGATGCGCGGCTAAGGCTTCCAGACCGCGCTGCTTGCTGACGCCGCCCACGAAAATCTCAATGCCCCAGTGCGTGGCCGAGCCGGATTGAATCACGGCCAAACCTTCGGGCAGTTGATGCAGCAGTTTGTCCACAAGCGGGCGCATTTTGGACGGCGAGCCGAACGCGCCGATGGAAACGGGTTCAAACGGCAATGTGTTGGTTATGTCAGCAAAGGGACGATAGCGGGCGGCAACGGCAAACGCGCTCACAGGCAGGTCGGGATGGTAAAAGACGCGCGCCCCGTCCATATCCCCACTGGTCGCGTCTTCATACACATACGGTTCCGAACCAACGGCAATGATGGCGCGAATGATTTGCAGCGCAACCGGAATCGGCAGCAGATGCCGATGCAGCACTTCGTTGCGGCCCAGGTGCATGGCAACGCCCCCATTGGACGTGACGACATACCCTAACGGCGGGCCAAGCTGTTCGGCAACGGGTTGCGCGGTATGCCGCGTCCGCCCGGTGCATAATACCACTTCCACGCCCTTTGCCCGCGCTTTGTCAATGGCGGCGCGGTTGCCGGGCGAAACCGTGTCGTTCGCGCCGACAAGCGTACCGTCAATGTCAATAAACAGCGCGCGTATCGGCCTGTGCGCGAGAACCGGCGGCGGGGTCGGAGTCGTCTTAGAAAATGTCGTCATGGTAGTCTTAGTATACCTGACGAGTCCGCTTTGGCGTCAAATGTTGCGGAACTCCCCGCCTGCTGTGAGTGGTTTGCATACAGAAACAACAAAGCCAAGTATAAATTAGGTATCCGAGGGCGCAAGGAATTGACACTGCCGCCGCGCCGTGTTACAATGCGTCATCTTACTATTTCAATCAAAGCTTGAGAAAATTAAATCCGGCGCATTGGAGAAGATTTGTGGCATGAATCTCCGAACATTGCTTTTACATCGGCGGCAGTTGGCGCGGCTTGTCGGGGCAGGGCTGCTCCTGCTGTTGTCGGTCAGCGTGGCAAGGGCGCAAACCTATGGCACGGATACGACCATCTGGCCGAACGCGCAAAGCAAGGCCAATTCGGACGACTGGATACGCCTGCACCATCAACAGATCAAGCAGATGCAGCCGCGCTTGCTGGTCCTGAACTTTGTGAACGGGTTGCGCATGGAAGCGGCGACGCGGACGGCGCAGGATTTAATGGCTGCCCTGCGCGAATCGTCGCGTTATCATGGCTATGCCAAACCCAACGCCCCCGCGTTTCTGGATTACAAACTGTTCAAAACCATTGACCTGACGGATGCGCAGCCTTTGCCGGAAACGGAGCAGTTGGACGGCAACAGCAGCCGCTATCCCCGAACGCCCAATTGGAAGGATGGCGACATCAACTTCCAGTACGGGCAGTTGTTCGGGGATACGTTCGCGCGCTATTACGGCGTTCCCGATCCCGCTACGCCCGGACGGTTTCTCACCCTCTCGGAACTGGTGAACCGGGGACTGGTGCATGAAGTCTGGTTTCTGGCGAAGCAGGGCAAGTATGGCGCACCCTTTGAAAGCGTAGAAGTGAAGCAGGCGTATGACGAGAACCTGCGCAAAGCGCCGGGCAAATCGCGTGCAGGCCGGCAACGGCGGCAGCGATCAGCAGCCCTTTATCGGGCGCAGCCTGCGTATTCTGTTCATCAACGCGGATCGGGGCATCGGCTGCGCGATGGAGTCGCTCGGACACTCGCTTGAAGGCACATCCAATTCCGGCGTTATTCCCTATTTCACGCGCTATTTTGCGGAGTATGCGGATTTCAACCTGAAGAAGCGCTATGGCCTGCCGTTCGATACGCTGTACGCCCGCAACGGCGCGGAACTCGGCTACCCGGATGTGGGCACAATGACGGTCACGCAGAATGGCCGGACGCGAACCGTGCGGCCTTATATCGTGACGGGCGGCAGCGTCCATTTCATGCCCACCGCGCGCCACGATTACGATCTGGACAACACCGAAACCGCGCTTTCCACGATTGAACACTACCGTTTGTTCGATGGGACGGACGGCAAGGACCGGGCAACGGCATGGACAAACGAGCGTTTCGCGCGCTACCGCGCGCTGGCTCCCGACTGTCAGGGTCCCTGGCTGGTGTATTGGCGTCAGAACATGCCCGGCCTGGACAATCCCTGCAAGGACGATACAGGCCGTCCGATGCTCAACTGGTGGCCGTTTCTGTTCTATTAGTGAGAGTGGTCAGTGGTCAGTGGAGAGAAAGAGCGCATTTACTCTCACTTGCATCGTCTACTCTTATACTAACGGCGTGTGAAAATTTCGTGATGTAGGGGCTTGATTCATCAAGCCCGCTTCTGGCGCATGTTGGGTTTTTGACTCTGTTGGTGTGACTACAGAAAGATAATCGCTATGAAAATACAGTACCGTTTGCTTACAAGCCTGATGGTGGTTCTGACGGCCTGCGCTTCCGTGTCCGTTCGGGCGCAGACTGCCGAGGGGGATTTGACGGTTTGGCCGAACGCGCAAAGCAAAGCCAATTCGGATGATTGGATACGGCTGCACCATCAGCAGATCAAGCAGATGCAGCCGCGCTTGTTGGTGCTGAACTTTGTGAACGGCCTGAGTACGGCGGAAGCGACCAAAAAAGTGGAGGCGATTACCGCCGCCCTGCGCGAGTCGTCGCGCTATCATGGCTATGCGCGTACAAGCGCGACCCCGTTTCTGGATTACAAAATCGTCAAAGTGGCCGACCTGACTGATGCTGCTCCCCTGCCGCCGGATCAGCAACTGGATGGCAACAGCACCCATTACCCGCGTACGCCGGACTGGAAGCAGGGCATGGTGAATTTTCAGTACGGCCAATTGTTCAATGACAAGTTTGCCGATCTTATCAACATACCCGACCCTGACGACGCGACGCGCATGTTGGGACTGTCGCAGTTGGTGAGTCGCGGAATGGTGAATGAGGTCTGGTTTGTGGCGAATCAGCGCAATTTTGGCGGGCCGCTGGAGTGCGTGGAGGTGAAGCAGGCGTATGACGAAAACCTGCGCAAACTGGCGGGAAGGGCAGTGCAGGCGGGGCCGCAGGCAAGCGATCAGCAAACGTTCATCGGGCGCAGCCTGCGCATTGTGCATGTCAACCCGGAGCGGGGGCCGGGCGCGACCATGACGGCTCTGAGCCACGCGCTGGAAAGCACGGCGGCGTCCGGCGCGATCCCCTATTTTTCCCGCTATTTTGCCGAATTCGCCGGTTACGATTTGAAAAAGCGGTATCGGATGCCCTTCGACAGCTTTTATCAGCGCGGCGGAACCGAATTCGAGTATCCCGACGAAAACACGCTGGTGTACTACTGGAAAAGCGAGAAGCGGGTCGTTCATCCGTATGTAGCCGTTGGCGGCAACGTCAACTTTGTGCCTAATGCGCGGCGCGACGGCGACACTGCCAACGAAACCGCCGTGCTGTCCACCATTGAACACTACCGCCTGCTCGATGGGCCGGACGGCAAGGATCGGGCGGTTCCCTGGCTGCCCACGCGGTTCGCGCGTTATCAGGGCGTCGCCCCAGATGCGTCCGGCCCCTGGACGGTCTACTGGCGTCAGAACATGCCCGGCCTGGACAATCCCTGCAAGGACGATACAGGCAAGCCGATGCTCAACTGGTGGCCGTTTCTGTTTTACTGAGGAAGAGGAAGGGGGCAGGTTTCAGAGGTTGGGACGCATGAACAACGCAGCAAGCGGGCAGAATACAAGAATGTTTCGACTTCTCAACCCCAGCCTTGTTCTCCTCCCTTATTGTGCAAGACATTCTTCCACGCTCAGTATTCGGGCGGCTCCAGTGTCAAGCAGGTCTATGATGTCTTGGGTACGGTTTTCAAATGTTGCGTCTTTGTTTGGATTCTCTTGAATTTCAAGATGCCCTGCATTGTAGCCTGTCGTCTCGGGATCAGTAAGCGTAAAGCCCATTTGCTTCAAATCATCAATAGGTAACCGGATGATTCGATAACCCTTCTGCAACAAGGTTTCAACATTCGAGTTCTTTTCCAGCCATCTCGCCAAGAAAGCAATTTCATCCTCGTTCTTCGCTAAAGCTAATTTCTCTTTTGCGCTTTCTATTCTGGCCTGCAAGACATTATAAGGAGTAGCAATGTCTGCGCGAAAAACGGATAATCCTGCTTCGCCCGGATCTAATGTAAAAGCAGCAGGGTTGACATTGCCCTTCCTGTCAATTTGGTTGGCAAGCCTGCGATAGACGTAGGCGTACAATGGTTCGTCAGATGTAGGTGGCACTGTGGCATCTGCGCTTCTGGGCAGTTACTCCTTGCGCATTGCCCGTATCGCATAAGAAAGAGCATCATCAACAGATACTTCCTGACGCGAAGAGAGTTCACCTGGCTGTTTAAGACCTACTTCGACTATTTGTGTGTTAGGTCGGAAGATCAACAATGTTTGTCGCCGGTCAATTTTCCAGAACAGTTGAACGCCCCCATCTCTGGCAGCAAACACAGACGGCAGGTACAGAGGCTCACCTTGTGAGAGGATTGATTGATACATCCGCTCCACAAAGTTCAGACCGCGCTCAATGCTTTCAGGGCTTGCGGGAGGTATCGCTTCTTCATCGTCTGCATCTTCGGGAATTGCCAAGTGTTCGATTTCTCTCCGCAGTTGAGCCAGTTCCTGTAAGTGCCGTGTTCCCGACCAGTTTATTACAAGTCCTATCTTGAAAGATGGTACCATATATTTTTTGTAGTCAATTGAGGTAGGCGTATAGCCAAGCAAAGATTGGTTTGTATGTTGAGTTGAAATAGTATTCATCGTATCAACTCCTGCATTGCGGGCGTGATGCTGGCATTGAAAACTTCATTCTTACGGATGCGAAGCTGTTCCAGCAAGGCCCATACGCTTCCATCATCGGCAGCCCAGGGCTGTTCAGGCCGCTCACAAAACAAGTCTATGTCCAGCATGACGGGTATGGTATCCGGTACAACGGGTGGCACTAATGCCTCGTTGAGGATAAGCATACAATCCGGCGCAATGTCCATCTGTGGCACTTGCAGCTGCATGAAGTAGCCACTTAATCCCTGTTGTGGGAGGTCGTCTGAAACCTCCGGTACAATCCGCAGGTACTCTTTGAAGTCATGAAGTGTTGCTGGCAAATCCAATCGGTTAATGTAGCGCAAAGCGACACGCGCGACGTTGAGAGGTCGGCAAATGCGGCAATACAGGTTCCATAACTCCTGCGCCTCGGCTTGAAATGCCTCCCAACGATCATAAGGAGGCAATGTTTTGAACGTGAAGCCATCAGGACTGAGTTGCAGCACGGTTTGCTTGTCTTCACGGACAAAGGCGAACCCATGCGCTTGTATGGAAGCGTTTATGTTTGGTTCCTGCCCTCCCTGAAATGAATACTGCTCTCTCACAAAATTATGGCGCTCAGGAAAACGGCTGGCGATAGCATCCCCAACCTCACTCAACTGTGCCAGCGTGACTTCAGGCGGCAATATTATGCGCAGGTCAATAATGGCTTCGATTATAGGGGCTTTGGAGTAGTGTTCTTGCTCCATCACGGCTCACTCTGTCGTTTCTGAACATTCATCATTCTAAGTTGTTGGCGGTTTGCTGTCCATCCTGCAAAAATCATGCCGGTATGAACATTCACCTGTACGTAATCATTACGCAAACGATTTCCAATTCAAAAGAATACCCTGCCCTCGCCGGTCAAGAATAGCGCGCGTCATTCTACCATGTCTGTCAAGCCACATTCCCCGTACACCCGAAAAAGGAAGTTTCAACGCCAAGCAGTAAAGCAAAGCAAAGAAAAACCGGCGAAGCGTTTACCGCTTTCCGGTTCCTGTGTGTAGCGCCAAATTGAAGGTAGGTAAAAAGTTGAGTAAGTATGCTGCTACTCAGGCCAGCAACGTAAAGTACGTGACTCAAGACTAGGGAACATCTGTAAAATACGCCTGGTTGGATTCGAACCAACGGCCTCTTGCTCCGGAGGCAAGCACTCTATCCACTGAGCTACAGGCGCGTAACAGGCATACTATACCGCAGGTTAAGGAATAAGTCAAGGGGTCAGGATTTCAGGGGTCAGGAAATTGCCTTGTTAAAAACAACATCCCCGCGAGTGAACAAGCAGGAATTCCCTGAACCCTGACCCCTGAATCCTGACCCCTTGACTTATCTATCCCGCTGCACCACATAACTCGTCAGGGCGGCGAAGCAATCGCGGGCAATGGAGGGCGGCAGGAGCGTCAGGGCGTCGTCGCTTTGCTCCACGAATTCGCGGGCCACTTCCCGCGTCTGCTCGAAGGCATCGTAGCGCGCCAGCACGTCGCAAATTTCAAGGACTTCCTCATCGCGCAATCCGGCGCAGCCGAATGCCGCCAGCAGCCGGGCGCGTTCGGCGGAAGTGGCGGCTTTCAAGGCCAGCAGGAACGGAAGGGTGGCGCGTCCGTCCTTCAGGTCGCTGCCCCGCGGCTTGCCCGTAATCAGCGGGTCGCCGGTATAGTCCAGCAGGTCGTCCGCAATCTGAAAGGCCATGCCGAGCCGATAGCCGTAATCGGCCAGCGCGGTTTCAATCGGCGCTTCCGCGTTTGCCAGCATCGCCCCGCACCGGCAGCAGCCCTCCACAAAACTCGCGGTCTTCTTGCGCAGAATTTCGTAGTAGTCGGGCAGGGGAAGATCGGCGTTGCCCGTCGCCGCAATCTCCATCACTTCGCCTTCGCTCATTTCAATGGTGATTTCCGAAACCGCGCGAATGATGCGCAGGTCGCCGTCTATCGCCAGCAGGCGCATGGAGCGGGCCAGAATGTAATCGCCGCTCAAGACAGCCACGCCGTTGCCGAACACGGCGTTGGCGGTCGGCTTGCCCCGGCGCGTAGCCGTGTTGTCCACCACATCGTCATGCACCAGCGTCGCCATGTGAACGAATTCCACTGCCGCGCCCACCGTTGCCAGCCGTTCGGCGTCCACGTCGTTGTTCACCGCTCGCGCCGACAGCGCCACCATTGCGGGACGCAGGCGCTTGCCGCCCGCATTCAGGATATGGTGCGTCAGGGCAAAAACGGTGCGCGCGTCCGAACCCAAATCGGCGTTCATCCGCGCTTCCACCGCGCATAAATCGGGCTGCACGTAATCAAGGAAAGCCGCCTGTCCGCAACCCGTTCCCCCACTGCCTGACACCTGTTCCCTGTTTCCTGTTCCCTGTTCCCTGGCTTGTTCCCTCGCTGGTGTGACGATGTACGTTGTGGCGCTCATGGGATGCCTTCTTTCAATAGAGAGGAAGTTGATAGTTGATAGTTGATAGGCTTCTTACGCAAAACTTTTGTTCGTCTCTAAAGAGTATGCGGGCAGATGTCTATCAACTATCAACTATCAACTATCAACTCTTCACTCCCAGATGTATGCAGACCGTGCCAAAGTTGAGGTCACGCACCTGCACGTCGCGCAGGCCCGCCCGCTCCATCACGGCGACAAGCTCCTCGCGCGATACGAACTGCTTCATGGATTCGGGAAGATAGGTGTACGCTTCCCGGCGACTTAAATGCCCGCCAATCCAGGGCAGAATGTGAAACAAATAGAAATCTACGAACGGCTTGTACCAGCCGGGACGCGGACGGTTGAACTCCAGAATCGCCACGCGCCCGCCAGTCTTGACAACCCGCGCCATTTCACGGACAGCGCGATCCAAATGCGCCACATTACGCACACCGAAGCCCACCGTGACGACATCAAACTGCGCATCGCCGTAGGGCAGGGATTCGGCGTTAGCGACCATCATGGTAATCGGGCCGCAATTCGCGCCCGCGCTCGTCCGCGCCGTTTTGTCCAGCCCGTTGCGGATCATCGGCTCACAAAAATCCGCGCCAATCACATTGCCGTTCGGCCCCACTGCGCGGGAAAGATCAATGGCAAAGTCCCCCGTGCCCGTACACACGTCCAAACAATGGTCGCCCGGTTTCACGCCCGCCAGCCGCACCGTTAAGCGCCGCCATGCCTTGTGCTGATTGAAACTTAAAATTGTATTAAGCCGGTCATACTGCGGCGCAATGGCGGCGAACATATCGCGCACATAAGGCTCTTTGTCGCCCGTAAACAGCGGCTTTTTCTCCGCCGCGCTTGTGTTTTCGCCAGCCATATTCGCGTTCCAGGTGCTTTCTTTATCGCCCTCAACCGTGTCCTGCTAATCCTGCTTACGAACGGGTACAGACTTCGTTGCTTTTTTCACAAACTTTTGTGGCATTATACCTCCTGCTCTGTAATGTGTCAATGCAAACGCGAACGCGAACGTGAACAGGGCAGACGCATCTAAATTGGAGGGTTACAAACCAAGCAAGGGGCTAATTTTGTAGTATAAACTATAAAATGACCCAAATTAACGTTTATAAGGTATAATGCGCGTATCGTTCGTAGAGCCATTGCGAGGATTGAACATGACAGTTATAGAGTTACAGACGCCGGAAGTGGAATTATTTCGTGGCGAGGAAATATTCTCTACAGGAGAATTGGCCGGTTTGCTCGGTGTATCACCGAACGACGTAGATTCTTGGGTGAAATCAAAGCTCCTAACGCCCAATGTTAAAAAGGCAGCGGGGCAGGGCAGCCGCCGTCTCTACAACCGCAGTGATTTGCGGCAGGCGTTTGTGGTGCAGAAACTTCGCAGCGCCGGGTGGAAACCAAGTCAGATTATCAGAGCATTGGCGGCGATTGCCGCCGTACTGAAAAACCCTGCTTTGCTTCATACCCCGCTTTTGGTACATGAAGACAATGCGCTGTTGATTGTCTGTCGTGAGAAGGGCAAGGAATTAACCTTGTTGGATGCCGCTAATCCAGGCCAGTACGTGATGGTGATTGCGCTTGAAACGCTGGAAGAACAGACCCGGCAAAAATTGGCACGGAGTAAATAATGGATGTGAACGCACTGCTGCAAGCCCTGGGTTATTTGAACTCCACGCGGCGATGGGTCACGCTGGAGAACGCTGATCCACGTTTGTCACACTATTATCGCCTCGCGCAACGCGCAGGCGGGAAGGTGAAGGATGGAGCTGCCGTTGTTGGAAGCTATGTGTACACAACGAGCCTGGAAGATCAGGTAACGCCTCCGCGTCCTGCTGTCTTCGTTTCTTATGCGTCTAACGAGCAACAGGCGCGCGACATTCACCGGCACTTCTGGAACATGGGTGACTGTCCATTTGTCATTGTCGTTTTGGAGGGTTCAATCCGCGTTTATACAGGCTTTGACTATGCCTACAACAACCCTGAGCGCGGCCTGATTATCGAACATCCCGTTTCCCTGCTTGATGAGGAACTGCCGGAGAGTCTCAAATCTTTTCATGCCGAAGCCATAGATAGCGGGCGTATTTGGACGCAGCAAGCGAAACGTTTAACGTCGGATACGCGCGTTGATTATCGCCTGCTTAACAACCTTAAAGAACTGAGCCATCAACTTCAGAAGAAGCACGGCTTGGAGCGGCCTGTTGCCCATGCCCTGATTGGTAAATACATCTACTTCCGTTATCTGCGTGACCGCGACATTCTGGACGACGATTGGCTTGCGATGAAGAACATTCGCCCGGAAGAGGTGTTTGGGCGAAACGCGACAGCAGAGGGATTTGAAACGTTGGCGACGGCGCTGCAAACTCAATTCAACGGCGCGATTTTCCCCCTGCCGCCCGATGATAAAGGAATTTGGCGTACGAACGGAGCCATTCGTTTTCTGGCGGGAACCTTTCATGGCGATACTTTCGACGGGCAATTGGTTCTTGACTTTGGCGCTTACGATTTCTCCTATATTCCTGTGGAACTGCTATCGTCCGTGTACGAGCAATTTCTGAAAGCGGAGGGCAAAGGAGAAGGAGACGGTGTTGTTTATACGTCCGAAGCCCTGGCAGACTACGTGTTGGCCGAAATGGAAGCCGTCAATCCGCTGGAGCAAACCCATAAGGTACTGGACCCCTGTTGCGGTTCGGGCGTGTTTCTGGTACTGGCATATCGCCGCCTGATCGAAAAGTTGTGGCGGGAAAAGGGCGAACGTCCTTCGGCGGAAACGCTGAAGCGACTGCTGCAAACCAACATCTTCGGCATAGAAAAAGACCCTGAAGCCTGTGATATTGCTGTGTTCAGCCTGATTCTGACGTTGCTCAGTCACCTGGAACCGCCGGAACTACGCGCGAATGTGAATTTTCACTTTCCCACGCTGATTGGCGAAAACATCTACCATGCCGATTTTTTCGATTCCAACAATTCCGTATTTCAGGAAAACATGCGCTTTGATTGGATTACCGGTAATCCACCTTGGACATCGGCGGATGAGCGCAACCCGAAACACGAGATTGCGCTTGCGTGGATGCGAGAAGCAACATTGCAAAAGCGTGTTGTTGGCGAACGTCGTTTAGATGAAGCCTTTACATGGCGCACAGCAGATTTGTTAAAGGATAGAGGATGCGTCGGCCTACTGGTAAAAGCGACAACACTTGTAAATTCCTCGTCCTCAGCCTATCGTAAGGCGTTCTTCAAGCAACAGACTGTGCGCCGCGTATCCAACCTATCTAATCTCAGGCGTATTCTGTTTATGGGGCCTGAAGGCAAACGCGCGGAAGCCCCCTGCGCCTGCCTAGTCTACGAAAAAACCGCACCGGGTACGGACAAGCCTTCCATTCTACACTTCGGCCCGTTTGTTGCAGATCAACTCCCCTTGCGAACAAGGGGAGGACAAAGGCGCGTCTGGACAATCGCTCTTTATGAAAGCGACATTCAGCAAATTGATTACAATGATGCTGTCGAAGATGTGCCTTATCTCTGGAAGACGGCTCTTTGGGGCAGTTTTCAAGACCGCCGCGCATTACGAAGACTAAAAAAGGTTTTGCCTCGAACCCTTGGTGAAATCATCGCTGAAAGTAAATGGGTATTCGGCACTGGCCCCCATGTGAAAGCGGAAAATAGCAAGTCAAAAGGAACGTTTGTTTCAGTCGAAGCACTTGCAGGCAAAAGCATTCTAGATACTTCCCACCTAGACACACTCTTCTTTGTGCCTGATAAATTACTGACGCTACTGCCACCAGAACGTCAATTCATAAGGCAAAGAGGTGGTAAGTCAACGCTTGATCTTATGTTTGCGCCCCATATTGTCATCAGCGCAACTCGCGCTGTTTACAGTGACAGGGATTTTGTTATTCCAGCACCCAAAGTTGGAATTGCTGCAACTGGCAAGGATGCTGACTATTTAAAAGCCATTGCTTTGTACATCAATTCAAGCGTAGCTCGCTATGCACATTTTTTCAGTAGTGCGCTTTGGGGCATTTATATTGGCACTATAAATCCTGAAAACGTGGGAGCAATTCCGTTTACAGACTTGTCGCCGCAGCAAGTAGAAATACTCTCAGCCGCCTACGATGAGTTTATGGAGCAGGAACGCGCGTACATTGCTGAACACGCTGATCAGAGAGGTTTATCGCTTGATTTACAAAGCGAAGTAGATGTGGTAGTTGAGGACACATTACGGATACCGAAAGATGTGAGTGCGATTGCACATGACTTTATGCGAGTGCGCTATCAGCTTCTGGAAGGAAAACCGGGGGATACTGCCAGCAAACCGCCTTCTTCCGCAGATATGCAACTTTACGCAGAAGAGCTTCGGGATATAGTAGATGGCTTTGCCCGCCGTCATCACTGCGTTTCAATTCTGGCAGGAGCAGAAGCCATTGTGGCTACTATCGAGGTAACAAATGCCTCGGAGCCACTTCCCGTCGAAATTTCGCAACGATGGAATACAACGGCCCGCCACATTCTAAATGCGGCTAATGAACAGCACAGCCAATGGGCTTACATACAGCGCAGTGTCCGCATTTTTGACGGGCCGCGCGCGCATATTGTTAAAGCCGCTCGTTTACTGGATTGGACGCGGGCACAGGCGGTTCAGGATGCTGCCGACCTTGTTGCCGAAGTGTTGGATAAGACTACGCCTCATTATGAACAAGCCACTGCCTGATATACTTTCTGCGGATTGGTCATGGCCTAACTTTCGTCAGGATGCTCTGCAACTGCTCGTATGGGGTTATCAGCGAGTAGAAGTTGATGTACGCCGACGCAATTTGGAGGAGGATATTACTGGTCTGATTAGCACAGGCATTAACGCTGAATTCGACGACATGGACGCGGCTGTTTACAGGTATTTCAAAATTTATTCTGTGAAGAATGAAGACCCTGTAAACGACACCGGGAAGTTCGGGAAGCAACGTCCCAAAGTAGACATCCTCATTGAGTGTAGCAGCACACAACCCCGTGTACGTTACCATTTTGAGGCAAAACGGTGCGCAAGAAAGCGTTTCAAAAGCAGGTACAAAATTGACTGGTATGTACAAGGCATTGCGGCCTTTGTAGCAGGACAATATGCAAAAGAAGCGCCGGAAGCGGGAATGTTGGGTTTAATACAAAGCGACACCGCGCTATATTGGAAGGCAGAATTGTCAGCCAAATTGAGCGCAGGACTCCAGTCTAGCCTGCCGGAACACACTGACAGACTCAGCTATACCCATTCTGCCCGATCTTGCAGTATCACAGCACCGACGAAATGACGGCACTTTTATTGATCTGTACCACGTTTTTCTGGACTGCACTCCTCCCTGATAGTCTGTTCAATTACCTTCCCTAAGCGCAGCAGAGTACCACCCAAAGCGCATAAACCCCGTGTGACAAAACAGCCTGTTTCTTCCGTACTGAATCATAGAAGGTGTTGGATATTGAGGCTGCTGTCCTATATTCCCCGTTTTCCATCCGCTGTACCTGGAAAACGCCGGTTTGACAGGATAGAGTTGAGACGGTATAATACGCCGATACCGCTTTTGCGGCATTGTCTGCGTTTTGTACTTTGTTTGCTTCTCTGCATTGTTTTTGCTTTGTTTACCCCGTCGCCAAGAGGCGGCGCGCTTTGGGAACGCTGTTTGGCTTTCGCTTCCGCCCGCGCGACGGGCCTCTTCCGCCCTTTTTCTTTATTCTTAATCCGAAGCCGTTTCTTTTTTAGAAGCCGTTGGGAAGATTGTTTGGAAGAAGCGAAGTTTGCAGCATTTTCCTGCGCGCCGGTTTTGCGCGATGGACGGAGGAAACTGCTTTTATGGCTGCTGCTATATCCATCCAGGGACTGACCAAAAAGTACCTGGGCGTGGGCACCGGCGAGGTTACGGCTGTCAATAACCTCAATCTGGAAGTCGAAGAAGGCGAAATTTTCGGCTTTCTGGGACGCAACGGAGCCGGCAAAACCACGACCATCAAAATGCTGCTCGGACTGATCTTCCCAACTGCCGGCGATGCCAACATCCTGGGCAAGCCGATGGGCGACAACAACATCAAGAACCAACTCAGCTACCTGCCGGAAGAAACCTACTTCTACGACGGCATGACCGGCTGGGACCTGCTCGACTTCTATGGCCGCCTGTTCAAAATTCCCGAACCGGAGCGCAGCCGCCGCGTAAAACTGTCGCTGGAAAAAGTCCGGCTGCAGCCCGACGCCTGGAAGCGCAACATTCGCGGCTACTCCAAAGGGATGCGGCAGCGCACCGGTATCGCGCAGGCGCTTATCAACGATCCCAAACTGCTGTTTCTGGATGAGCCGACGTCCGGCCTCGATCCTATCGCCCATGCGGAACTGCGCGACATCGTTGGCAGTCTCAAAGATGAGGGCAAAACCGTTTTCCTCTCCTCCCACCAACTCGCCGATGTGGAACTGATCTGTTCCCGCGTTGCCATCATTCACCGGGGCAAGCTGCTCAAATCCGGCACGATCCGCGAACTGGTATCCGGCGAACGGACGGAAATCGTGGCGCAGGGCGGCAATCTAGTCAACGGCACGTTCGAGAAATTGCGCGCGCTGGCTCCCGACGCGGTGCAGGATGGCGCGAACGGCGTCCGATTGTCGAGCGATGACCGGGAAAAGGTGGCGGCGATTATTGATCTGGTGCGCGGCGCGCAGGGCGAACTGATCGCCGTCGTGCCGCACAAGCGTACGCTGGAAGAAGTGTTCGTGGAAACGGTTCGCAAGGAGGATGAAGTCTAATGATGGTTACCTGGGCAATTGCGCGCCAAACGGTGCGCGAAGCGCTGCGACGGCGCGTTATGTGGGTGTTCCTGATTTCCGGTATTTTTCTGATCGCGCTCGGCCCCGTCTTCAACTTCCTCGGCCCCCGCGACAGCCAAACCATTCTGAAAAGCCTGGGACTGGCCGCCATTCTGCTGGCCGGTTTGTTCATTACGATTGTCACCTGTATCTATCTGATTCCGGTTGAAATCGAGCGGCGCACTATTTATACCGTCCTTTCCAAGCCGGTGCAGCGCTATGAGTTCGTGCTTGGCAAGTTTTTGGGCGGCTTTTTCACCGTCTTTATCAACATTGCGGCAATGGGCATTGTGTTCCTGATCATGCTGAAGTTCCAGCTGAAAACCGTGCCGCCCGAAATGATCAAGGGCGTCGTGATGACGTTCTTCCAGATGCTTCTCCTGGCGGCGCTGACGATCTTCTTTTCCACGTTTGCCACGCCCGTTGTCAACTTCTTCCTGTCGTTCGGTATCTTCCTCGTGGGCAACCTGTCGAGCGTGACCGAATCGCTGATGACCAACAAGAACGCGGGCGCGAAGTACGTGGGCACAATCGTTCACTACATTCTGCCCAACTTCGGCAACTTCAACATTCAAAACGCGCTGATTCACCCCACACAGGAAATCGCCAACGAGCGCGCGTTCTACACCAACAACATCATCTACGCCATCATCTATTCTGCCGTGCTGCTGACGCTGGCGATTCTCATCTTTGACCGCAGAGAAGTTTAGGATTTTCGATTTTCGATTTTCGATTGCCGATTGGGAATAGCCTGATTATCCATCGAAAATCGTCAATCGTCAATCGTCAATGGATACACACATGGCAAACCAAGACATATCTACCCTGTCCCATGCCCACAAGCGCATGTCGCGCGAAACACAGAAGCGGCGGCAGGCGCTCATTCCCGTTGCCGCTGTCCTGCTGGCCGGGGCGATGCTGTTTCAGCATCGGCTGGACCCACAAATCAGAGAATTGCATATACACGAAGTCAGCGTCGGGCAAAGCGCGTCGGGGCTGAACAACGAGTTTATGCTGCTGCCCCTGCTCGGCTTCCGCGAAGCGGCTGCCGGCCTGCTGTGGGTGCGCTGCGACGAGTTCTTCCATTCGGGCGACTACGACGCGATTCTGCCGCTTGTCCGCATGATTACCTGGCTCGATCCTCACGCCGATAACGTGTACGTGACCGGCGCGTGGCACTTGTCCTACAACTTCACCGACAGTTCCGAGCGTTCCGACTGGCGCTACATCGCCCCCTCGCAGGCGCTGCTGGATGAAGGCATCATCAACAACCCGAACATTTCCGACATCAAGTTTGAAAAGGGATGGCAGAACTACGACAAGATCAAGGACTATCCTGCCGCCGCCAGAGCCTTCGAGTCGGCGATTGCCGGGCCGTATGGCAACGAGTCGGGCGTAAAGGGTACGGACGATTATCCCTATGCCACTCCCCTGAAGACCCTGCATATCCTGGCGCACACTTACGAGCGCATGGGACGCATCCCCGAAGCGCTGGCCGTCTGGCAGAAGGCCCGCGCCCGCACGGAAAAGGAGATGGCGAACGCCAAAAACCCCGGCATGGAGATAGATTATGCGCTGAAGCAGATGCATGCGTCCGAAATGCACAACTACGCGGAAACCAAGCAGCGCTACTTTGATCGCTATACGACAACCCATCACGACCCGACGATCAACCCGACCAAATTCCCGTATGTGCTTGCGCCGCCGCCCAACAGCCCCAATCAAACGCCGCGCCCCTGGGATGTCGCGCTGAAAACGCAGATTGACGTCACGCGCCCGCACGTCCTGAAAATCTCCGGCACGTTCAACACGGCCAATGGCTCACGTATTAACGTGTGGATCGCCGACTGGGATTACAAGCCCAAAGGCCTGGGGCAGACGCTCACTTCTTTTGATGTGGAGCAGGATACGACGATTCTGCACGATTCCATCAGCGTGCGCGAGTTCAAGTATTCGCGCGAAATGGACATGAGCAAAGACCCGAAGATGTACAGCTTCGTGTCCGATACGTACCGCATCGTGCTGGATTACAACATCCGCCAGTCGTCGCCGTTTTTGCAGGATCGGTTCGGCTGGAGCGGCGAAGGGCTGACCGACAGCAACCCGGCGCATGTTGTCCTGGATCGCAGTCCCGGCGTGATGGCGACCAAGATGATCGAAGGGCAGGACGGCGAAGGCCCGGTCTGGAACGGCGAAACCGTTCCCTGGGGCCAGTTCGGGCAGCCTCTGCGCGTCACCCGCGTCACCTACAAAGTAAGCCGCGAACAGATGGAAGGCAAAAAGCCCATTACCGACAAGGACATCGTTCCCAACGGCTAGTCCTGATGCGCGCGTACTCTCCCGACAATGCAGACAAAGCCGGGAGAGTTTTTCTATGCTTGTTTTGCGTGTCGAACTGAAAATACTGTTCGTTCCAAAGGAAATCCGCTTGCTGCGCCCCTGCAAATTTTGTTTGCTGCTGCGTCAGTTCTTCATTTCCTCAATTATGCGCTGCCAGTGCGGGGATTGGCTGTCCAGCGGACGCGCGATCAAGACCGTGACGCCTTCCTCATCGGCTTCGGGTGAGGGAGTTCCCCAGGGCGTGGCGGTTCCGCTTTCCAGTTCCTGAATCTGTTCGCGCAGCAGGCGTATCTCCTCGCGCAAGCGCGTCCGCGAATTGGTCATTTCCAGTAATTCCTGCTTGACCGGCGGCGGCAGCATGGCGACGGAAGCCACACAGAAGGCAAGGGTTTGCGGGTCGTCGGGCAGGTCTACGTCGGGCATCGGCAGGCTGGCGTGGGCGGCGAGCAGGGCCAGATAGCGGGTAAACAGGTCGGACAGGTCGGCAGTCAATTCGCTCAGGTCTTCGACTTCCGTTTCCACATCCTGCCACTCTTCCACGCGCCCGATAAGGTACGGCAGATCGGCTTCCATCGTGTCTAAAATCCGAAAACGCTCCTCGCAAACCGCCAGCAGATTCATGCGCCCGTCGCGCAATCTCTCCACTTCAAGGATACGCGCCACGCAGCCCACCTTGTGCGGCACGGCAGGAGCGCCCACTTCACTGCCCTCCTGAATCAAGGCCACGCCGAACGGCGCGTTGCTGTCAATACAGGCGTTTATCATGGCCTTGTACCGCTCTTCAAAAATGTGCAGTTGCAGCGGAAACTGCGGAAACTGGACGCTATGCAACGGGAACAAAGGCAGGGTGTAAATACGGGGCAAATGGGACATTATTTCTCCAGGCGGCGCTGCAAATCCGTTCGAGCATAAACGCACAGGGCGAGATTTTCCTGCTGGTCCTGCATGAGCGCTTCATGGGCGGTATACAGGGCAATCGCGGCATCGTAGTGCGCGAGCGCCTGCATGGTGTTGTTCGGCTCATCTATGAGTACATTCGCCAGTAAGTTGCCCAGACGGTGGTGACACTCCGCCTGAGACATCTGGACGGTTTCGCTTTGCTCGGCCAATTGGTACAGGCGCAGGGCGTCTTCATAGCGCGCGTAGGCTTCCTGTGGGCGGTCACGGCGGAGAAAAATCTGCGCGATATGCAGGCAGCAATTTGCTTGCTGCGCCCAGGTGTCGGGCTGCAGGGCAAGCTGCTGCTGTTGGCGGGCGTAGCGGGCGGTCAGCAGGTACAGGCGGTTGTGCGGGTCGGCGCGCAGGGCGGCAATGTCGGCAAGCGCTTTACGGGCGCACTCGCGGGCATGTTCCCGGTCGGCAGGAGTGGACAGCAGGCCATACAGGTCGGCGGCTTCCTGAAAGACGTTCGCCGCTTCGGGGTGTTGTTCCTGCCGCGCAAGCGCGTCGCCATAATAACGGCAGGCATGGGCGCGGGCGCGCGTCAGCGCGGCGGGAACCGTGCCGAATTCTTCAGCGAGGCGCCACGCTTCGGCGTAATACAGCATGGCCTGTCGCCACTCCGTCAGCGCGTCCGCCACCGCGCCCGACTGGTCCAACTTCGCCGCCCACTCGGCGTATTGCGCGGCGCTTTCGGCACACTGCGCGGCGCGTTCCTGTTGCAGAATTTCAGCGTTCATCTAAAATCAAATCAGGAAACCCCTGCGTTCATGCGCGGGGAGGAATGATGATACTTGTACTACGGCTAATTCAACATTCGTGTTGGCATAGCAGGCGAAAATTGCGGCAGGAAACGTCAAGGATACTTCGGCAAAAATCTAAATCACGAACATTGCGCCGCTGCCATGCAAAAGAACACGGCAGCGGCGCAAAAGAAGAGGAGCAACTATTCACCACCAAGATGCCAAGAACACCAAGAAGAACGAGAAGAAGGACGTTGTAAAATTCCAGCAGATATAAAAATTACGCGTTCTGAGCCGTTCGTCTTGCCTACTTTACTTGGTGTTCTTGGCGTCTTGGTGGTGAATAGTCACTGCAAATGCTGCTCCATGTAGGTGGCGTACAACTGGCAGCGGAAATGGGCGTCTTTGACCGAGTTGCCCGCAATCAGGCCGGCGGTGCGCAGGCGATAAAAATCGTCCGACGAGGTAAGGGAACTGCCCTGCAGCAACGCCTTAACGGACTGGGTCAGAGCCTGGTCGCGCAATAGAGAAGCCAAAAGCCGCCGCAGATGGTCGCCGAATAAGCCGTCATTGCGGCTGGCCTGGTCTTCCAATTCGGGCAGGCTGATGTTATGGGTGATCATGTCGTCCATGCCCCGCCGTATCAGGAAGGGCTGGCCGCCAAGCAATTGATGGAAGCGCGCGAGTTCGTCCTTGCTTTTCAAGGGACGGCCATACCGCTCGTTCAGGTCGCCAATCTGATCAAGGCTGAAATCGTCCAATGCCAGGCGCGTTCCCACATTGAAGGGGGATTGGTTCATGTCCGTGATAAACAGATGGGCTTCCGTCGCATAAGCAATCGCCATAGACAGGCGTGCCCACGGGCCGGTGGGTTCCAGCGAGCGGCGATTGTGCCAGGAGCGGAACAGGCCGAAAACCTCGCTGCCGAAGCTGCACGTAAACAAGCGGTCTACTTCATCCAGCCCCCACATTAAAGGCTCGGTCATCTGCATCAGCACTTTGCGCCGCAGAAAGTATTCCAGGTTCATGTTGGGTCCCAGATCCGCGTCCCAGGTTTTTCGGGGATTGATGTCCAGATCGAGCTGATCGGCGATGGTGGTTGCCAGCGCGAGGAACAGGGCGTCCAGCGAGGCCATGTGCGACTCGTTGAACGTTTGAAAATCCGTCTGAATCACCTTGACGCCGGCCTCGCGCGCCTGCTGCATGCCCCGCGCCAGCAGGCTGGTTTTGCCCATCTGCCGCCCGCCTTTGATGAGAATGATGCTGTCGCGGCGCTTGATGGCCGTTTCAAACTCCAGATCGGCCTTGCGCTCGATGTAAAACTTAGAGTCGAGCGGAACCGCGCCGCCGATGGCTTCCAGCGTCGGAACCTGCGGGATTTGCGGCGCGGGCGGGTTCTTCAGGGATTTGAGAAGCGCCTGCGCCAATGGCGCGTCGTCTGCTTCGGCTTCCCAGGCCGCATACTGGTAAGGATTAAGGATGGTTGCCAGCATGCCTGTCAGCGGCTCGTGGTAGCCAAGCCGGACGGGCAGCAGCAGGGGCTTGCCGTGCTGCCTTTGCGCCGCGTGATGAGCCGTTTCCAGTTCCATTTCCATCATGTCGCTGGAAACGGAGGCGGCGGACAGCAAAGGGAATGATGGCATCCGCCGTGTTGATCTGACGGTCAATCTCGCGCACCCAATCCACGCCGATAGGCATGTGCAGGTCAATGAAAACCTCGTACCCGGCTTCCGTCAGTTGTTTTTCCAGCAGATTGCGAACATACTCGTCGTTGGGCGAATGGCGCTTGTAAAGAATGGCGACTTTTTTCGGCCCGGCTTCGGTCGTGTTTCCCTGCGCGCCTGGCTGCGTCACCCCCGCTCCCCCTGTCGGCGACAGAACGGTTCCACCGGCAGGCGGCGCAACAATCCCACCCCCGGACTTAGGCGGCGTGACGGCGGGCTTATCCGACTCCAACATCTTAGAAGGCACGGCTTTGTTGCCTGCCGTGCCGGTATACAGGTTATAAACGTGAACGGAAAGGTCATGCTTGACGCAGCATTCGCCCAAATCAAAGAGTTTGGACTTCCACTGCTCATAACTGATGAGGTCTTCGGCATCGCGGGCGGAAATCAGAATATGGCCGGCGTCGCCGCAGTTCATAATGCGCTGCGCCATGTTGATGGCGGTTCCCCGGATATTGACCTGTCCATTGATGTCGCGGATGCGCGCCACATGCCCGCTGTTGATACCGATACGCATCGGCAGGGTCGCGCCCACCGCCTGCGCCACTTCGATAGCGCAGATCACCGGCGCAACCGGGTCGCGCGCAAAAATCAGGATCAGGCCGTCGCCCGTATCCAGGCAGACCAGTTCGTTTCGTTCCGTCGCCCGCTTGTATTCCGACGTAGCGCTGACCGCTTCCATCAGCTGCTGGGAAACGGCGTTTTGTTTTTCCATAGGCAACAGTGAATAGCTGACCACATCCATAAACAGAATGTGGGCCGTTTCACTTTCTAAGCGCGGTGTTTCCTCTGCCATCAGGTGTTCCTTCCCCATCTGCGAAACGCCTCCTGAAAGCGCTTTCAGGAGTGTTCCTACTCGCCGGTTAGATGCCGCTGCTCCTCGTTGGGATCAGCGCTGCTTGTCCCTCGTCCTCCATCCCATATTTTGACGGTGCGATCTGCGCTGCCGGTGGCGATGTGATTGCCGTCAGGAGAAAACGCCACGCACAGCACCGATTCTTCGTGCGCGTTGAGCATCAGCGCTTCCTGTCCGCGCCGCGTATCCCACAGCTTGGCATGTCCATCACTATCGCCTGTCAGCAGCCGTTCCCCCTTGGGGCAAAAAGCTACGCCTTCCACAACCATTCCGTTTTGCAGCGTATGCAGGTTCGCGAAGGTAGCGGCATCCCATACCACAGCGGTTTTGTCGTCGCTGCCGGTCGCCATGAGCTTGCCATCGGGGGAAAACGCAACGCTGGAAACATGGCCGCTATGCTTCAGGACCGCAAGCGCATTGCCGCTTGCTACATCGTAAAGGGTTGCAATGTTATTCTGGTTGCCGCACAGCAGACGCCGACTGTCGGGTGAAAAAGCAAGGCTGCTGGGATAATCCGTTGTTTTGCCCAGCAGCCGCAGGAACGTTCCATCGCGCGGTTCCCACAATCGCAGGCAGCCATTCTGCCCTGCGGTTGCCAGGTACTTGCCATCAGGAGAGTACGCAACCGCAAACAGAGAGCCATCGTCGGGCTGCAGGGTAAACAGCAGTTTGCCGCTGTCCGCATCCCACACCCGCGCGGTTGCGTCGTCGCTGCCGGTTGCAATGCGCTTGCCATCGGGAGAAAAGGCTACTTTCTCGATAGGTTTCTGATGCCCCTGTAGAATGATCGCGCCCGTGCTTGTCTTCACGTTCCACACGCGCGCCATGGTTGTCATCGCTGCCTGTCACCAGCCGGTTGCCGTCGGGGGAAAAGGCCAGAGAGCGTACGCTCCCCTTATGTCCGCTCAGGGTGTGTACATGCCGATCTTGTGTGGCGTCCCAAACCTTCACCTGCCCGTCGTAGCCGCTGCTGGAGTACAGGCGCATGCCATCGGGGGAAAATGCCACACTCGTAACACGGTAGGCATGGCCCGGAAACTGCCGCAGTTGTTGATGGCTCACCACATCCCAGATACGCACTGATCCCCTTGTTGCTGCCGGTGGCGAGCAATTTGCTGTCGTGTGAAAACGTCATGCATATCACGGCAGAGCGGTGCTTCATTTGCACGAACGCAGATGAGGTTCTGCGCCCGTTTTCGCGTCAAAGATATGCGCGGTTTTGTCCCGGCAGCCGACAGCGACCCATTTGCCGTCCGGGGAGGCGACCATACAATTGACCGCGTCAATGCCCCCGTTTCCGCTTCGCAGCGCCACCGTTTTGCGTTCCGAGGCCAACTCCCATATCTGCGCAGCGCCTTCGCTCGTGCCAATCAGCAGGCGCTTATCATCCGGCAGGAACGCCAGGCTCGTCACGCCGGCCAGGTTCGTCTGCAGCGTATGCCGCAAATCGCCCGTGTCGGCGTCCAAGATTTGCACAACGCCCTCCGCGTCACTGACGGCAAACCACCGGCTATCGGGCGAGTAGGCCACGCTTGTCGCTTCTACCATCGGTTCCGCCAGCAGGCGCGGCGTTTGCTCCTCCACGTTCCACAGCGCCGTGATGCCTTCTTTGTCTTCGGTTGCCAGGCGCGCGCCTGCCGGGGTCAGAGCGACAGCGGAAACGCTCTGAGAGGTGTTGAACGTTTGTTTGAGTTGAAGGCTCAGGGCATCCCACATTTTGGCGGAGTGGTCCTTGCTGCCCGTCAACAGCCACTTTCCGTCCTGAGACAGCGCCATCCCGGAAAGATAAGCATTGTGCGCCTGAAGGTTGCCTAAAGACAAATCACACTGCTGCTGCAAATACCCCAACTCGAACCCGGCTTCTGGATTGTCCTTCTCCTTGTCGAGTATCTCGCGCACATGATCTATATTCAGGTCTTCGTATTCACGCTGCGCCAGATTTATGTTCGTGTAGTACAGTAAAGCTTCGGTTTTTCGCTTTTCGCTTTCCGCAGCCTGCTGTGCATTTACGGCTAGCTGTTTCTCATGTTCCGCGAATTTCCGCGCAGTTTGTGTTGTTAGCACAACTGCTCCCACCCCTATTAGTGCCACGATCAAAAGCCATAGAGTACAATAGCCCGCCATACTCCTTTGCCATAGGCTTCTGCTTGACGTCGCAGTTCCGGGTCGGAGGTATGGTCTTCCACCCACTTCTTGTCGAATACTTGGGCATAGATGCGGTTGCGAACCCGCAACAAGCCGTTTTCCACTCGCGCCACGCCCGACAGTTTCAGTACCCCGCATATCGGGTTCGTGTCATCGTCCACAACTGGCTTGCCGTCGCGCACTTGCCCGTACACATCCAGTACGGCGGCTAATTCCTCGCCGCTTTTGAGCAGGCGGTCGCGTACGAATGTCAGGTTGTTGTCGTTTTCCTTCGCCATGTGCGTCAGAAACAGGTCGGCGCACAATTTATCTAAGGAGGGTATCGGGTGTCGGGTGTCGGGTGTCGCGGGTTGCGCTTCGACGATGGCGCTGCACAGGCGTTGGGTGAGGTAAGGGTGTCCGTTCGTCCAGTACAGCACTCTTTGAAGCAGTTTTGCCCCGTGTTCTCCGTGTTCCCCGTGGTTCAATCCTTTTGCCAACGGCGCGGCTTCGGTTGGGGTGAAGTCGGTCACTTCCACGCGCCTGCCGATGTTGAAGGGGCTGATGCGCGTATCTTCAATGAGGTCGGAGGGCGCGGCGGTTCCGAGCAGGCAGAAGGAAAGCTGTTTTAGCGCGGGATTGGTGGCGCGTTCCACATACAATTGCCGGATGGCGATAAAGAACTCATCGGCGCTGAACGGCAGGCTGCGCGTGGCGTCAATCTCGTCTACGAACACGACAATTGGCGACTCGGAAGCAGACAAGGCGACTTCTTCCAGTGCGCCGAACAAACGCGGCAGCGGCCCCACGCCCTGCGCGGCCTGCGCTTTCCAGTAGGCGAGAAACTCACCACGCAGTCCCAACTCGCGCCCCATTACGGACAACATTCCCGCGTACCATTGTTCCGCAGTCAGGTTACTGCCGAGTTTCGTCAGGTCTACAAAGACGGTGCGGACGCCCGCCTGCTGCAATCGGCCCCTTGTGCGAACGCACAGGCTGGACTTGCCCATCTGCCGACTGTTGAGGACGTAGCAGTATTCGCCCGCCAGCAGACTGTTGTACAGGTCAGTGTCCGCCTGACGTTCCACATACGAAGCGGCATCCGCAGGCAGCGTGCCGCCCGTGATGTAAAAGGCGGCAGGCAACGGTGAAGGTGACAGGTCAACAGTAGTCATGGCGTTTCTCAGCCTTCCGGGAAACCGAACAAAATTCCAGTGGGGGACGACATACCATGCAGGAGGGAGCCAAAGAAGCGGCTGGAATTCGGAAGAAGAAACGCCAACCGCCGCCACAGAACACCACCTACATCGGACAATCCAACTGCAACACTACAGATGACTTTTCTATTCGCCGGGCAAACGGTATTATCCTTGTGGCAACATCAGCGAAATGTGTGAACTTTTTAACAGGAGTGGTGTCGACTTTGGCATTGTGCCGTCAGGATCGGGTGTACGGCATTAGCGGCAAACGCATTAGGCTGTTTTTGCCTAACACATTATGTTGAAATCCTAATTCTAACCGAAAAGTGGTAGCATATAGTAGTTGTTTTCATTGAAATGTATTTTCTTTCAAGGAGAACCCGATGGAAAGTCAAACCTATAGTACATTTTCTGTCCGGTTGCCGTCAGAACTGCATGTGCGCTCCACAGCAACGGCGCAGCGGCGCGGCGACAGCCTGAACGCTCTGATACAGGAAGCGCTTACGCGTCTTGTTGCCGAAGAGGAAGCGCGTCAACTCTATGAAGGCTTCACGCAGTTGGGCGAGGATGCCGAAATGAGTGACGTTGCTTATATGTTCCCGGCAGCGGCGGAGGTCATGTTTTAGTTGGTCGTACCAAGTCTACTAGAATTGGAGTGAAATGCTATGCCTGTGCAAACATTTGAAGCCATAACAGACGCCAACGGCAACGTTCGGTTTGCCGACACGGTGCGCCTCCCCGCGCATACAAAAGTGTATGTTCTCGTCCCGGAGCAAACGACGCCCTACGCCGAGATTGTGCTGGCAACCGACGAATTGCCCGCATCTTCCCTGCGCTTTCCG
>CAWIEK010000008.1:0-75808 GCA_963835065.1 uncultured Chthonomonadaceae bacterium
CATCAGCAAGTACACCGTCGCCGCCCGCCAGATCATCGTGTACATGGAAAAACTGGAACCGGGTCAGACCGTCACCCTGACCTACCAAATCAAGGCCAAGTACCCGATCAAAGCGCGAACGCCCCTAAGCAAAGTCTACCCGTACTACAACCCGGAAAAGGTCGCCATTTCCGCCCCGCAGGACATTTTGGTACGGAAGTAGGCGCGAGATTGTCTTGAACTATGATTTATGTGATTAACGGATTACCATGATTTTAGGACATGCTTTCTCATGGTAATCACATAAATCATGGGAAATCATGGTTCAAGACACCGTCATTATTCAGGCGACGCATCATCATAGCGATCATAATAATCACATAAATCATAGTTCAAGACAGTCTTTCCTGTTTCCAAGCGTCAATTATTTGGCGGGAAAGGCTGAGGGGCGGGGGAAGCGGGGGCAGGTCGCGTACATCGAACCATGCGGCGTGATCCAGTTCTTCCTCGTCCAAGCGAATGTCGCCGCTCACGTAACGCGCCGTGAAGCCGACCATCAGTTGATGCGGGAAGGGCCAGGGCTGACTGCCTTCGTACACGATGTCGGCAACATGGAAGCCGACTTCTTCCTCCACTTCGCGCCGGACGCACTCTTCCAGCGACTCGCCCGGCAGCACGAAACCGGCCAAAATGCTGTACCGCGTTCCCCATCCCGGCTTGTGCGCCAGCAATACCCTGTCCCCGCCGTCATGCACGAGGGCGAGGACGGCGGGGCTGACCTGCGGGTAACGGTCATGCCCACAGTTCGGACAATGGCGCATCCACTCCTGCCGCATCAGTTCCGTCGCGCTTCCACATACCGGGCAAAATTGGCTGACGCGCTGCCAGTGCAGAATTTGCGCAGCGTAGCCTGCAATCTGCCATTCGGTTTCGCTTATTCGCCCGTACAGGCTGCGCAGATTGGCAGTTTGCCAGCCGTCGGGAAGCGGCATGTCTTCGGACACTTCGCAGGTTACATACGTCGTCTCCGCAACCCTGCCAAGCGTGAGAGGCGTAAACGCCGCAAGCGCCTGCCGGACAACAGCATTGTCCGGCAGGAGTTCCACGCCATCCCCGGCTGCCTGAACCAACACATCGGAGCCGCGCAAGGGCAGCCAGCGTATCGGGCCGACAGGCAAATCCGACACATACACCCGTTCAAAATCGGGATACAAAGACATACGCGCTGTTCTTTCTGCCTTAGAGCCTATCCTCATAGGCCGGGCATTGAAAATACCCGGCAGGAAAAATCAAGCGTCCTGCGGACGCATATACCGCGCCTATTGGGATAGGCTCTTATGCGCAGGGGCCAGCCCGTCGGGCCAAGATGCGGTAACAATAGGTTTTCTATGCCGGGTTACACGACAATTACTTTCGGCGCTTCAAGCGGTCAATCAGCACCGCGCCCAAGATCACTAATCCGAGTACCACTTTTTGGGTGTAGGGTTCTACGTTCATCAGGTTCATGCCGTTGCGGATCACGGCAATGATGAACGCGCCGATGAGTGTGCCGAAAATATAGCCCTGCCCGCCCGACAGACTGGTTCCGCCGACTACGACTGCCGCGATTACATACAGTTCGTACATGTTGCCATAGGTGGGCGACCCGGCTTTCAACTGCGAAACCGTAATCACGCCGCCGATGCCCGCCATCAGGCCGGATACCAGATAGGCGAACAGCAGCGTTTTGCCGACGCTGACGCCCGACAAGCGTGACGCTTCCGGGTTGCCGCCGACGGCGTAAATCTGCCGCCCGATGCGCGAACGGGCCATCACGACATGCGCCACGATGTAAATGAGCAGCATCAGCACGACCGTATTGGGGATGCCGAACAGCCCTGTTCCCCGTCCAAGCCAGGTAAAGGAGGGAGAAATATCGTACAGGGATTGCCCCTGCGTGATGATAAACGCCAGCCCGCTCGCCACCTGCATCATTGCCAATGTGGCGATAAATGGCGGGATGCGAAAGCGGGTAATCATCAGGCCGGAAAACACGCCCACCGCGCCGCTCAAAGCAATGGCGGTAAGGCTTGCCCCAAGCATGATACCGGCAGAAGCGTTCGCGCCCCCGCCCGCGTGGATCAGCCAGGCGGTTGCCACCGCAGACAGGGCGATTAAACTGCCGACGGACAAATCTATGCCACCCGTTAAAATCACCAGCGTCATGCCGACCGCGAGAATGGCGATCACGGCGATCTGGTCAGCGATGTTGCGCAGGTTGCCGGGTGACAGAAACGTGGAGCGCTTGCCGCCTGTGGGGGAAATGATTTTTGTTTGCGCAAAGGCGGGGTATTGAGTTTTCAGGGCGTTCCAGACCGCCCAATCCCGCGCCTGAACGGTTGTGGCAACCGTGTCGGGAACGTGTCCCGCAGCCGCCAGTTTTTCCAGTTCCTGCCGCGCGTCCGGCGGGTTGCCCGCGATGCGCGCGGCAACGCCTAAATGCTCCTGCGCGAAACGCTTTTCCAGCGCGTCGGCAAACTCTTTGTCGCTGTCTCCCGGCGTGACCACAATTACCACGCTTGCCGGACGGGGCTGCAATGCCAGAATATCCGCCGCCAGCGATTCGCCGCCTTCCTGACCGACTGGAACTTCCGTATGGTAGGTGGCGACGGCAAAAAAGCCGCACAAAACCAGCAGGACGCCCAGCATCCCATACGCCAGCAGAAATTGGCGCACATCCGCTTTTTTCATGAAACCTCTTCTATCAATCCCCGCAAATGCGGCAAGCCCTGTCTCATGCAGACTTAGGAAAAAGGGCTATTTGACGGTTGCGTCTTTCTCGGCTTCGGCCTTGTGGTAGAGTTGCGTCGGTATCAGCACTTCGGGGGGAACCGTTTCGCCGGCCATGTATTTTGTAATCGTGGCTATCGTCATTTGGGCGATTTTGTCCGGGTACTGAATGGCGTCGGCGTAGATTTTGCCGTCCTTGATCGCTTTGCGGGCTTCCAGTTGGCCGTCGAAGCCGATGACTTTCACTTTATCCGCCCGTCCCGATTTTTCCAGCGCGGCGACTGCGCCCAGAGCGGACGGGTCGTTGATGGCGAAAATGCCGTCCAATTGCGGGTTGCCCTGCAAAATATCCTGCGCCGCGCTGAAGGATTTGTCCCGGTCGCCGCCGCCGGGCAGTTGCGCGACAATGGTAATGTCCTTGTGGGCGCTGAGAACTTCCTTGAAGCCTTTGGTGCGCTGAATCACGGACTCGACTTCGGGATAATCCAGAATAGCCACTTTGCCCTTGCCGCCAATCGCCTCGACCATCGCTTCCCCGGCCAGTTTGCCGCCGGAGTAGTTGTCGGTTGCGACATGCGCGGTTACTGTGGCGGTCTTGTCAAGGCAGGCAATATCCACTGTGAACACGGGAATGCTCGCTTTGTTGGCGTCCTGAATGGCCGTGCCGATGGAGCGCGAGTCACACGGGGAAAGCACAATTGCGCTGACTTTCTTGACGATGAAGTCCTTCACCTGATCTTTCTGGCGGGCGGGATCGTTTTCCCCGGCAACCACAACGACCTCATACCCCTGCTTCTTCCCCTCTTCGGTCATCACATCGCCGATGGTCTTGAAGAACGGGTTTGTCAGCGTGAGCAGTGATACGCCGATAACGCCTTTGGACTTGCCGCCCCCACTGTCAGGCGCGGGCGTGGCGGTTCCCGTCGTGCCGGGAGTGGGCGCGGAAGCGGTTTCAGTCTGCTTGCCGCAGCCGAACAGCACCGCGCAGCAAAGCGTGGCAAACAGCGCCACAAGTGATTTTTTCATGAGTCAGGCTCCAAAAGGTAGGTGTCGGCGGCGCGTCTCGTTACGCAACTTCGCCGCAAGCGTCTGCGTAAAAACCCTGTCTGGAAAGAAACTATTCACCACCAAGACGCCAAGAACACCAAGAGAAAACAGGCAACACAGTAGGTTTAGAATCGAAGACAATTTCGTTCTCTCCTGTAATTTCACAACGTCTTTCTTCTCATTCTTCTCGTTCTGCTTGGTGTTCTTGGCGTCTTGGTGGTGAACAAATACTATGAATAGACAGTAATTCGGGAAGGGTCTACGATGGCGCATTTGTTTTCACCGCTTGCTATTCGCGGGGTCGGGTTTCGCAACCGTATCATCGTGTCGCCGATGTGCATGTACAGCAGCGAGGACGGGTTTGCCAACGAGTGGCATGTCGTGCATCTGGGCAGTCGCGCCGTTGGCGGCGCGGGATTGGTGCTGACCGAAGCGGCGGCGGTGGAAGCGCGGGGCCGCATCAGCCCGCAGGATTTGGGCTTGTATCAGGACGCGCACATCGAACCCCTGCGCCGCATCAACCGCTTTATCCACGAACATGGCGCGATTGCGGGCGTTCAACTGGCCCATGCCGGACGCAAGGCAAGCACCGCCCGTCCGTGGGAAGGCGGCAAGCCTGTCGGCGTTGAACAAGGCGGCTGGCAGCCGGTTGTCGGGCCAAGCGCGATTCCATTTACGGAGGGTTATCAGACGCCGCAGGAATTGGACGAGGCCGATATTCAAACCCTCGTTCGCGCCTGGGGCATTGCGGCGCAGCGCGCTTTGGAAGCCGAATTTCAGGTCATCGAAATCCACGCCGCGCACGGCTACCTGCTGCACGAGTTTTTATCCCCTCTCAGCAACCGGCGCACAGATCGCTACGGGGGCAGTCTTGCCAACCGCGCCCGCCTGCTTTGCGAGGTTGCTCAGGAGATTCGACGCCACTGGCCGGAAAACCTGCCCCTTTTTGCACGACTTTCCGTAACGGATTGGACGGAAGGCGGCTGGGACGCAGAACAGTCTATGGAAGTGGCGCGGCAATTGAAGTCGTTGGGCGTGGATTTGATAGACTGCTCTTCCGGCGGCAATGTGCCCCGCGCTGAGATTCCCCTCGGACCGGGCTATCAAACCGAGTTTGCCGCCCGCATCCGGCGCGAGTCGGACATTTTGACGGGCGCGGTTGGCATGATTACCGCGCCCGCGCAGGCAGACCATATTATCCGAACCGGGCAGGCCGATATGGTGCTGCTGGCGCGCGAACTGCTGCGCGATCCTTACTGGCCGTGCCGCGCCGCCCAGGAACTGCGTCAGGAGATTCCCTCACCGCCGCAGTATGCGCGTTCGTGGTAATCGCTTTATAAATTTTAGGAGACAACCATCGTGCCGCCTGCTCCTGTATTATCTCCGACGCTGCCGTTTCTCTCGTTTTCGCGGGAGGAGTGGGCGCAGTTGCGGGCGTCTACGCCGCTGACGCTGACCGAAGCGGATTTGAACGCCCTGCGCGGCATCAATGAGCGCATTTCGTTGCAGGAAGTGGAAGCCATTCACCTGCCGATTTCGCGCCTGCTGAATCTGTATGTCACGGCCACGCAGCAACTGCATCGCGTCACGTCCACGTTTTTGGACAGCCCCGCGCCAAAAGTGCCGTATGTGATCGGGTTGGCGGGCAGTGTGGCGGTGGGCAAAAGCACGACCGCCCGTATCCTGCAAGCCCTGCTGTCGCGCTGGCCCGCGCATCCGCATGTGGATTTGGTGACGACGGACGGCTTTTTGTACCCGAACGCGACCCTCAAAGAGCGCGGCATTATGCACCGCAAAGGCTTTCCCGAAAGCTACGATTTGCGGCGACTGGTGCGCTTTGTGCGCGACGTGAAATCCGGCGGCGAACCTGTGACGGCTCCCATCTATTCGCACCTGCGCTATGACATTGTGCCGGACAAATTGCAGACCGTAAACCAGCCCGACATTCTGATTTTGGAAGGCTTGAACGTTTTGCAGCGCGGCGAGTCGAGTGGCGAATCGTCGCGCGTTCTGGTGTCCGACTTTTTCGATTTTTCGCTGTACGTGGACGCGGAAGAAGCCGACATCGAGCAATGGTTTCTGGAGCGTTTCTTCCGCCTGCGCGAAACGGCCTTTCAAGACACGGCTTCGTTCTTCCACCACTACGCCGAATTGTCTGCGGAACAAGCCGAAGATACCGCCCGCGACATTTGGAAGCGCATCAACGGCGTAAACCTGCGCGAAAACATCCTCCCCACCCGCGAACGCGCCAACCTCATCCTGCAAAAGAGCGCAAGCCACGCCGTTCAGCGCGTGTGGCTGCGCAAACTCTAATTTTCCACATAAACGCAGCCTCTTTGAAATTCAAGCAGGAATTGTCAGCCTGTCCATGCAATAGATACGGCAATTACTGTTTCGTTGTCTTGAACCATGATTTCACATGATTGTTGTGATTACCATGAGGACGTGCCTCCTAAAATCATGTTAATCTCATAAATCATGTGAAATCATGGTTCAAGACAAGGAACTGCATCTTTATCCCCGGAGGACTGCTATGAACCTGTTCCTGCGCTGTTCTGCTCTGCTTGCCGTTTTCTTTTGCTGTGGTATTGTTCCCTTGTGTGCGCAGCAGAAGGAAGACGGCGGCAAAATCGTTGTGGAAAACGATGTGGAGTACGCCAATCCCGACAATCAGCATTTGATGGTGGATATGGCGCGGCCTGCGGAGGGGAAGGGGCCGTTTCCCGCCGTGCTGTGCATTCACGGGGGCGGGTTTCGGGCGGGAGACAGACACGGCTATGACGGGCTGATACGGGAATTTGCCAGGCGGGGCTATGTGGCCGCAACGGTGGAGTATCGCCTGACGCCCAAGTACCCGTTTCCCGCTGCGATTCACGATGTGAAAGCGGCTGTGCGCTGGCTGCGGGGCAATGCCGCCAAATATCACATTGACCCGGAGCGCATCGGCGTGACGGGCGGTTCGGCGGGCGGGCATCTGGCGCAGTTTTTGGGCGTGACGGCGGACGTTGCCGAATTCGAGGGCAAAGCAGAAAACGAAGGCAACTACGATCAGTCCAGCCGCGTGACGTGCGTGGTCAACAATTACGGGCCGAGCGATTTCACCAAGTCCTATGGCAAAAGCGTGGACGCGGCGGAAGTGCTGCCCCTGTTTTTGGGCGGCAATCTGGAGCAGGCGCGGCAAAAGCATATTCTTGCCAGCCCGCTTTACTGGGTCACGCCCCACGCCGCGCCAACCCTGTGCGTTCACGGAACCAAAGACAATTATGTGGCTTACGAGCAGGCCGTGTGGCTTGTGGACAAATTGAAAGCGGCAGGCGTGGAAGCCGAACTCCTCACATTGGAAGGCGCGGGACACGGTTTCAGCGGCGAAGCCGCGCAAAAAGCCGACGTCGCCATGTTCGCTTTCTTTAACAAACATCTCAAACCGCAGCCGTCGCTATGAACAAAACTGTTAAAGCGGGGAGGGTTTCAGCGCATTTGCATGCAGCCGTGAGGGCGTTGGAAAAAGGATATGTAGAGTCATCGTCGAAATCTTGGCAATACAGCGCTTCCAGCCCGATGTCTCGTTGTGTCTGATTGTCGAAGAGAGGCGTCGTGACCTCAAAAGCGTCAGGGCGAACGGGAGGGTTGGAACATAGGTATGCACCTCCTTTGCGGAATAGTAGACACTTGTGCTTTATAGACTGCGTTTGTGGGGCAAAGGTTTCCTGTTTTCGCGTTGTGAGGCACTTTTTTTTAGATATTTTATGCGGCATGGCTGCTGTTGGGATTGCGTGGGAACGGGGAGAGCAGCGGGCAAAAAACCGACACCACCTGAAGTTGGGTGCAGCAAGCAACGCCTCTAAAGTTGGGCGCAGCAAGCAGCGCCCCTACGAACGCAAGCGCAGCACGCAACGCCCCTACGAGCGCAAGGAAGCGTTTCTATGATCTATACCCAAAACTACCATCCGCTTTCCTCGGTTCCGCTGTGTATTCTGCTGGCGGCGCTGCCCGTGCTGGTGCTGTTCGCGCTGCTGGTGGTCAAACGCGCCCCTGTGCCGATTGCCGCTGCGGGTGGAGCGTTGGCGGCGTTTGTGGTTGCTGTTGCAATGTATGGGATGCCCGTTGGCATGGCTTCGATGGCGTTTATGAATGGAGCCTTGTTCGCGCTTCTGCCCATCGGGTATGTGCTGGCCGGGGCGATGCTGCTGTACAACATCACGGTGGAAACGGGCTGCTTTGCGCGGATTAAAGAGTCGGTCGCGGGCTTGTCGCCGGATCACAGGCTGCAGGCCGTGCTGATCGCGTTTTGTTTCGGGGCGTTTTTGGAGGGCGCGGCGGGAGCGGGTACGCCCGTTGCCATCTGCGCGGCCATGCTGGTCGGGCTGGGGTTCAAGCCATTTCAGGCGGCGTTTTTGTGTTTGATTGCCAATACCTCGCCCGTTGCGTATGGCGGGTTTGGGACGCCCCTGCTCACGCTGCAAGGCGTCACGGGACTGGACATTCGCGCTCTGAGCCACATGGCGGGCAATCAACTGCCCATTCTGTCGTGCATCATTCCCCTGTGGCTGGTGCGCAGCATGTGCGGCTGGCGGGAAACGCGGGAAGCCCTGCCTGCCATTG
Source organism: uncultured Chthonomonadaceae bacterium (assembly GCA_963835065.1). Taxonomy (GTDB): domain Bacteria; phylum Armatimonadota; class Chthonomonadetes; order Chthonomonadales; family Chthonomonadaceae; genus CAWFQB01. The sequence goes on from CAWIEK010000008.1 coordinate 8,398, forward strand.
TGGTCGCGGGCGGCTCGTTCGCGCTGTGCCAGTTCCTATTCGCGCACTCGCCCTATTACGCGCTGACCGATCTGGCGGGCGGCTTGATTTCGCTTGTGCTGACGGGCGGGTTTTTGCGCATCTGGAAACCCCGGCGGACGTGGCGCTACGAGGCGCGTAATCTGGAGGGGCGCGAAGACGAGATTGCCGCCGTACACCAGATTGGCGAAAACATCGCGCCCCGCGTCAGTCTCAAAGCAACGCTGTCGGCGTGGATGCCGTTTATCGTGCTGTGCGTGCTGATGGTGGGTATCGGAACCAACAAAGCAAGGCTGGACAGCCTGCAAATCGGGCCGATCCGGGGCCTGTACGAACTGCATCTGCACGGACTGGACAGGCAGGTACAGCGCACTCCGCCCGTTGTGGAAACGAACACGCTGGAGCCTGCCGTCTTCAAATTGAACTGGATTACCACGCCCGGAACTTCCGTTCTGCTGGCTGTCCTGCTCGTATTGAAACTGCTGAAAGTAACGCGCCTGCAATTTCGCGCCGCCCTGAAACGCACCACGCTGCAAATGCGGGTTCCCATTCCCACCATTATCTTCATGCTCGGTCTGGGTTCCATTACGCGATTAGGCGGATTGGACGCGACATTGGGCATGGCGTTCAAGAACACGGGCGTCTTTTATCCGTTTTTCGCGGCCCTGCTCGGCTGGCTCGGCGTGTTTCTGACGGGCACGGACGCGGGCAGCAACGCCCTGTTCGGCAGCCTGCAAAAGATCACGGCTTTGCAATTGCATCTCAGCCCGATTTTGATTTGCGTGGCGAACTCATCCGGCGGCGTAATGGGCAAAATGATTGACGCGCAATCCATCTGCGTCGCCACCTCGGCAACGGAACAGGTCGGCACGGAAGCCGACATTTTCAAAGTCGTCCTGCGTCACAGCATCGTTCTCGCCGCGATTATGGGCCTGATCGTCCTGCTGCAAGCCTACGTCTACCCCTTCACTCTCATGGTTCCACATTGATGAGATAACCCTCCTACGCAGATTAGGGATCAAGCGGTGTGCCATGTGCATCCGCTGATAGTGAATCATCTGGCAGATGTCATTTCGCCTAATCAGCCTACTGTAATGGGGGCTATTTCATGCGCTTAGGTTACTGAGTTGCTGAATCAGCGTACGCACCGGCTCTGCCTGCAAAAACTCCTTTAACGTTGCTTTCAGTTCAACCTCATCGGCACACTCCTGCATATTGTTGCCACCCGGAAACACGCAAATCGGCTTCCCGGAAAGCGGAACATAGGCGCGCAGCAAGGTTTCCTCATAGCTGCGCGCGCTTGAACTGATAATCACCCGGTACTCCTGACCGTACTCCACATTGGGGAAGCCTTTTTCGAGCCAACTGCGTACCGTATGATCCGTCGCGATTTCGATAGCTTCCGACACTTCGCGCAAGATGTTGACGGCGGGTTGCGTGTTGTCCGGCATCGGATTGCGCAAGACGTCGACAAACTCATTCGTATTGATCATTTGTGTCTCCACGTACTTCCACTCTGTGTCTTTAAGGGTCTGTAAATCTATAACTTCCCGGAGGGCACAACATAGGACACAACATGTTGTGCCCCTACAATCGGGAACTTATACTTTTACGAACCCTAAGCAGAGGGGCGCTGAAAGTTCGTAGTTCCTGCATCCCTATCCACTACGAATTATCACCTATCAACGGTTTAGAATCTATCTCAAAATAAGCGAGTGGCCTGCCGATGATAAAGTTACGACCTACTTTTTTGGAGTGACTTATGGCGCAGACACCCTCTTTACCGACGATCTGGCGTGTTCCCGACGAGTTATGGGAACACATTCAGGCGTTGATCAACCAGTACGATCCCCCTCGCAAACGCGGACGCAAGCGCATTGATGCCCGTCTTGCTCTCAACGGCATTATCTACCGAGCGCGTACCGGCTGCCAATGGAACCAACTCCCCAAGGAGTTTGGCGACGATGCCAGCATCCACCGCACCTTGCAGCGGTGGGAGAAGCTGGACTTGTTCGGCAAGTTGTGGGCGGTCCTTCTGCGCAATTGCGACTTCTTGGGCGGCGTAGAGTGGGACTGGCAATCTGCCGATGCCTGCCTGAGCAAAGCGCGCGGTGTGCCTAAAAAGGGGCACAAGACGACGCCTGTGTCGGTCCCAATCCCACGGATCGTGGGAAGCAAGGCGTCAAAAAGAGCCTTTTAGTGGAAGGCGACGGCGGGCCGACGGGCATTTGTATCAGCAGCGCCAACACCAATGACGCGCATCTGCTCGCGGCCACGATCAGCGCGGTGGTGGTGTACCGTCCGCAGCCCACGCCCGAAGAACCTCAAAACCTGTGCCTGGACAAAGGCTATGACAATCCGCGTGGGGAAGAAGCCGCTAAGAAAGCAGGTTATACGCCCCACATTCGCCGCATTGGCGAAGAAAAGAAAGATGAAGCGGGCGAGAAAACGCATCCGGCGCGGCGTTGGGTGGTGGAGCGCACGTTTGCTTGGCTGTCGCGTTGGCGCGGCATCCTCATCCGGTGGGACAAAAAGCCCAGCAACTACCTGGCAACCTGCAAACTCGCCTGTGCCCTCCTGTGGTTCCGCAAGTTGCACGTATTAAAGCAAGAGGTCATCTTGCCCGTTGCAGAGCCACTTTCGTTTTGAGATAGATTCTTAGTTACTCATTCGTCTCGAAAATCGCTCCAATAGCCATGTGGTCCGAACAATTTCCTATAGGCATGGTTCTGGTCAAAGAGGATTCGAGGAAGCGCAAGAAACCTCCTTCTGCAAGCGCCTCCTCGGAAACCATAAGTTGATCGAAAACACGCCATTCATCGTTGCAGTAGGTTCCGGGCGGCAGGGAAGTTTCGCTGTCTGCTGTGTCCTGCGACAGATCGTGCAGCCAGCGCCATGTCGGATTGTAAAAATACGCTTTCCTGTTGCTTGGGCGCGACACGAGGCTTCTATCGCGCACAGCGCGCAGGTCATTCTCCGGCAGTCCTCGGAAGGGACGATCAAACGGCTCGCAGTTGAAGTCTCCAATGAGCAGCATCGGCTGATCGCGGTACTCAGGTTTGATTTTGAGTTCCAATCGCAGTTTGCCGATTTCGCTCGCGCTCTGAACCCGCTCCGGTTCCGTTGTATCAGGTCCAAAAACGAAACGCAGATATCCAATGGTTGAGAACCAGCCAGAACTGCAAAGGCGTGTTGAGTTGCTGTAGCGTGAAATGAACCACAATCCATTTCGCGCGTTGCTGCGTGTTTTGCGGGTTGATATTATACCGGTTCGCTTTCGGGTCTATGCGTACTGTTAAAGGATTGTACAGCAGCATCAAACCCGTTTCCGTATTCCTGTTTTAGCGTGTGGGAACACCACTCCACATCGTGTTATAGAAGTGGGGTTGTATCGCTTCCGCAAGTTGTTTTCCCAACTCTTCTGTAGCAACTTCACATAGCCCCATGATTTCAGGCGGCCTACCATCGAAAAGCGCGTAAATCGTAGCGGCTAACTGCGCGATACGTGTGTCGAGCGCATCCTGAGTTTGTGAACTTCGGTCGCGCAAGCCAACCGGATAAAGGTTCATGCAGTTGATAAACCCGATGCGAAATTTCATTGTAACAGAACAGTCGAAATTAGAAACGCGTCTAAGAAGTATGCGCGATGGGAAGCCGGAGAATGGTCAACTCACAGCATAGTATACACGGTTTTGACCTATAATTTCTCTAACGGCGCAACGGAACAGGTCGGCACGGAAGCCGACATTTTCAAAGTCGTTCTGCGTCACAGCATTGTTCTGGCAGCGATTATGGGCTTGATTGTCCTGCTGCAAGCCTACGTGTACCCCTTCACCCTCATGGCTCCGCACTAACGTGTATTTCGCGTGTTGCGAGAATTTCGAGTAGGTGGTACTATGGGATCAGGATTACGTTTGTGCAAGGAGAAACCCTATGTCGAACCTACTTGCCGGCTCTGTCCGTCCCTTGTCTTTGCCGGAACAAGAAACGATGCTCGCCCGTAGTTCCAGCAACGCGCTCGCGGATTTCGATGCAGCCGGCCCGCCCCTGACGCTCAAATTTGAAAATCCGCAAACCGGGCAGCAGATCGAAACCCTCGTTCCCGCCACAGCGGTTCGCGTTTTAGCGGATGTACTCGCCCGCATGGCAGAAGGGCAATCGGTGACGCTCGTTCCGCTTCTTGCCGAACTCAGCACCCAACAGGCCGCCGAACTTTTGAATGTTTCCCGGCCTTACTTCATCAAGCTGCTGGAAGAAGGCAAGATGCCGTTTCGCAAAGTGGGCGAACAGCGGCGCGTTCGCTATCAGGACCTTCTTTGTTATATGGAAGCGTACCAGAAGGCAGCGAACGCCGCGCTGGACGAGATGACGGCAGAAGCCGAGAGTATGGGACTCTACAAATGACGGCGGCGGTTTTGGATGCGTGTGTGCTGTATTCGGCCTTCCTGCGCGACCTGTTCATGCGCCTTGCCATTGGCTTCGTGTTTCAGCCCAAATGGACGGCGCAAATACAGGACGAGTGGATACGTAACGTTCTGCTGAACCGCCCCGATTTGACGCGCTCCCAATTGGAGCGTACCCGCGTTCAGGAGAAAATCTAACAGCAGTGCTACTTCGGCGCCTTGATCGAGTGAACGAACGCGGTCAGCGCTTTGATGTCAACTGCTTTGAATTTACTGCCGAACGCGGGCATTTCTCCCCTATACCAGGGAAGAATCGACAATCGCCAGGTTGTATTTGCCTGCGACGTAGTTGACGGTAGTGATACCCAGCGCCTCGCGCAGCTTCTCCGCCGGCACTTTCATCGGGCCGGGGCCGGCGGCCTTACCGGGTTCCGGCTGCGGAAAGGCTGTAGAGGCCGCCGTGTGAAACGTGACAGCGCCTTCCACTTTCTGCATCGTCTGGTGGATATGCCCGTTGAGTACCGTCACGGAGCCGAACCTCTTGAGCAAGGCAAGGACCTGCGCGCCATCGCTCGTGCCCCAGCCCCAATCCGGGTAAACCATCCAGAGTGGGATGTGGGCGAAGACGATGATGGGCGTACTGGCGCGCTGACCTTTCAAATCCTGCTTGAGCCATGCCACTTGCTTTTCCCCCAGGCTGCCCAGGCCGTTCGTCTTGAAGTCCATCACGTTCACCAGGCCGATGAAATGAACGCCCTTCTGGTCGAAACTGTACCAGCCGTCCCCCCGCGTTTCCTTCGCGTAGCGCTCTCTGTAGAGCTTGCCGTCGTCGCCGGTCACATCGTGTTCACCCGGCACATAGAACACGCGGTCAGCTTTTGATGCCTTCAGCAGTTGATCCGATGTATCGAACTGTTCCGCAGTGGCGAGATGGGTAATGTCGCCGGTATGGAGCAGGAACGAAGGCGTGACCGGCAGGGCGTTGATTTTCGCGATGGCTGCCTGCAAAGTGCCCGTCACATCCGGGTTGGCAGGCTTGCTGAACCCCAGGTGGCTGTCGCTGAGCTGCACAAAACTCAGGTCGCCCTGCGGGGCCGCTTTTACGCGCGGGTCCGCCAGACTTCGGGAGGAGAGAACGCCCCCGGTAATCGTGCAAAGCAGGCCGGTTCCGGCCCACGCCATGCACTCCAAAAATCCGCGCCGATCAATGCCGTCCGCCTGCTCGGTGTTTTCCAGCCCGGCGTTTTCCGGTTCGCGGTTTTGCTGTTCCGCGTCTTCCTGTTCCCTGTTCCCCTGCGCTTTATTTCCCCGCGCTTCTTTTTCCGTTCGGTTGTGCATCCTGTCGCTCCTTGTGTTGGACATCGCCCTTGTTGCGTCGCATGGAAGTGTCTCCTCCCATGTTCCCTCCAGACTGATGTAAGCGCCGGTTTATTCCCGGCAAGCAAAAACAAAAAACGCCACAACGCGGGAATAAACGCGCCTGCAAGCCAGTCTAAGCAGTGGATAGTGGATAGTTCGTAGTGGATAAAAGAGGCAGGAACGGCGAGTTTTCAACGCCACGCCGCTCAGGGAATACAAATAGGAGTTCCCCTTCTTCCAACTTTGGGAGAAGGGGTCAGGGGTTGAGGGCTACCTGGGAGCCGTAACAAGGATTGAGGACGCGCTCATGGCAAAAACGAACGATACCGCGCGCTACGAGACGCTGATATTGCCGCACCTGAACGCCGCCTATAATCTGGCGCGCTGGATGACGCGCAACGATCAGGATGCCGAGGACGTGACACAGGAAGCCTGCCTGCGCGCCTGCAAGTTCTTCGACAGTTTTCGTGGCGGGGATAGCCGCGCCTGGCTGCTGCGCATCGTACGCAATACCTGCTACACCTGGCTGCAGCAAAACCGGGCGCATGAGCTGACGCTTTCATTTCACGAGGAGACATTCGACCTGCCGCATGAGGCGTATAACCCGGAGACGATTGTCCTTCAGCAGGCGGACGCGGAGCAGATACGGCGGGAAATGGAAGCCTTGCCGGTAGAGTTTCGGGAGGTACTGATTTTGCGGGAACTGGAAGATTTTTCGTATCGCGAGATCGCGCAGATCGCCGACATTCCGCTTGGAACGGTCATGTCGCGCCTTGCGCGGGGCCGCAAGCGACTTCAGGAAGCGCTGGGAGGTTCAGCCTTCCTCGACGGCAGGGAGGCGCGGCATGAACTGTAAGGAAGCGAAAGGCTATCTGCACGGCTATATGGACGGCGAACTCGACCTTGTGCGCAGTCTCGCCATTGAAACGCATCTGCAAAGCTGCCCGGATTGCGGACAGGAATACCGGAACTTACAATTGCTGCGCGGCGCGATGCGCGCGGCTTCGCTGAACTATACGCCCACGGATCGGCTGCGGCAGAAATTGGAAGCCGAAATCAGCCGAAGGGACGGCAATCGCTTCTCATGGGTTCGCTTCCCGCAGTTCAAGCTGCCACCTAATGCGCGGCGATGGCAAAGTGTCGGCTTTACGACGGCAATAGCATGTGTATGCCTGCTGCTAGGGTTCATTGTCCGGCAGGGTCGTCCCGCCGCGTCGGAGAGCCTGCTGTCTCAGGAAGTGATCGCGTGTCATGTGCGCTCGCTGATGGTGAATCATCTCGCCGATGTCGCCTCATCCAATCAGCATACCGTGAAGCCCTGGTTCAGCGGTAAACTGGATTTTGCCCCCCCCGTTGTTGACCTGGCCTCAGACGGTTTTCCGCTCAAAGGTGGACGGCTGGAATACGTCGCCGAACGTCCGGCAGCCGCGCTGGTATATGCGCGTCAGAAGCATACGATCAATCTGCTGATCTGGCCGGACAAGGCGGAAAGCAGCCGGGAACTTCACCCGGAAACCCGGCAGGGCTTCCATCTGGTTCATTGGGCGCAGGGCGGCATGACCTTCTGGGCCATCTCCGACCTGAACAGCGCGGAATTGCAGGACTTTGCCGCCAAAATCCAACGCGCCACTCCCTGACCGCCAAAACGGAGCGCATGGGCGCAAAGCCGGCATCTACAGCGTCTGCCCGATGGCATACGGCGTTTTGCCCATGTCGCATTTGTGCCGGTGATTAAAATTCGCCTGCAAAATTCGCCTGCGCTTCCCGATACAACAGTAAGACAAGCGAGTTTCACGCAAAGTCAAGGATGGATGCAGGAGGGGAGCAACGGATGCGGCTGGACGATCAAACTATTTTGATTACGGGAGGAACCGGCAGTTTCGGCAAAAAGTGCATTGAAACGCTGCTGCGCGAACACAACCCGCGCAAAGTGATCGTGTTCAGCCGGGACGAACTCAAGCAGTATGAGATGCAAAACCTTCCGATGTTTCGGGATGAGCGCCTGCGTTTTTTCCTTGGCGACGTGCGCGACGTGGATCGGCTGCGCCGCGCGTTTAACGGCGTGGACGTGGTGATTCATGCAGCCGCGCTGAAACAGGTTCCCGCCGCCGAGTACAACCCGTTTGAGGCGATTAAAACCAATGTGTTCGGCGCGCAAAACATTATCGAAGCCGCCATTGACCGGGGCGTACAGCGCGTGATCGCCCTTTCCACCGACAAGGCCGCCAACCCTATCAACCTGTACGGCGCAACCAAACTCTGCTCGGACAAACTGTTCGTGGCGGGCAATGCGTACACGGGTGGCGGAACGCGGTTCAGCGTGGTGCGCTACGGCAACGTGCTGGGGTCGCGCGGCAGCGTCCTGCCCCTGTTTCTGCAACAGCGCGCGATGGGAACCGTGACGCTGACCGACCCGCGCATGACCCGCTTTTGGATTACTTTAGAGCAGGCTTCGCGCTTCGTGCTGCGCGCGCTCGATACCATGACGGGGGGCGAACTGTACGTGCCCAAAATCCCCAGCATGACCATGCAGGCGATGGCCGACGCCCTTGCGCCCGGCTGCTGCCAGCAAATCGTCGGCATCCGCCCCGGCGAAAAACTGCACGAAGTGATGATTCCCGAAGACGAAGCGCACCGAACGCTGGAATGCAACAACTATTTCATCGTGCAGCCGTCTTTTGGATGGGACACCACTGCCGCCCGCCTGCATCACGGCGGCGCAAGTGTCGCGCCCGATTTCCGCTACGCCAGTGACACCAACACGCAATGGCTGTCCGGCGAAGACCTGCTCCGCTTCGCCCGCGCCCTGTTTCCCGAACACTTCCCCGCGCCGCTGCCGGAACTGACGCTGGCGCAAGCGGCATAGGTGTTCAGGTGTTCAGGTATTCGGGTATTCGGGTATTCAGGCCGGAGCATTGTCTCCTGACGACTGCCAATGTACCGTCCAACCACTTGAACACCTGAACACCGAACACCTGACCTATGATTCCTTACAGCCGCCAAACCATAGACGACGACGACATACAGGCCGTGACGGACGCGCTGCGCTCCGATTGGCTGACGACCGGGCCGCGCGTGGACGCTTTTGAACAGGCGTTTGCAGCCCAGGTGGGCGCAAAATACGCGGTTGCGGTTGCCAACGGAACGGCGGGTCTGCATCTGGCGTGTCTGGCTGCGGGCATCGGGACGGGGTCGGAATGTATCACCACGCCGATTACGTTTGCGGCGACAGCGAACGCCGCGCTGTACGTGGGCAGCCGCCCCGTCTTTGCCGACGTGTGCGCGGATACCGTCAACCTCGATCCCGAACAAGCGGCGCGGCACATCACGCCCAAAACGCGCGCCCTGCTGCCCGTGCATTTCGCGGGACACGCCTGCGACATGCCTTCCTTTCATTCTCTGGCGCAGCGGCATGGCCTGACGATTATCGAAGACGCCTGCCACGCTCTGGGCGCGACAATGCCGGACGGAATCGTTGGCGATTGCCGTTACAGCGATATGACTGTGTTCAGCACCCATGCGGTCAAGGCGATTGCAACGGGCGAAGGCGGCGTTGTTACGACGAACAATCCGCAGTCTTAATGACAAATTGCGCCTGCTGCGTTCACACGGCATCACCCGCGACCTGGAAAAGTTGCAGGAGAATGAGGGCGGCTGGTACTACGAGATGCAGGCATTGGGGTTCAATTACCGCCTGAGCGACATCAACTGCGCCCTGGGACACAGCCAGTTAAAGAAACTCGGCGCGTTCATAGCCCGTCGGCGCGAAATCGCCGCGCAGTATGACCGCGCTTTCGCGCCCATTCCCAATCTGCGCCCGCTTGCGCAGCGCCCCGGCCATGCGTCCGCCTATCATCTGTATGTCGTTCGGTTCACCGGAGCCGATGCGAGAGGGCGGCGATGGGCATTCGAGCGTTTGCGGGAAGCCGGGTTGGGCGTCAATGTACATTACATCCCCGTGTACCGCCAGCCTTACTATCGCGACACATTGGGCTATCCACAAAACGACTGCCCCCACGCCGAAGCCTACTACCGCGAAGCCATCTCCATCCCCCTCTACCCCGCCATGACCGATGCGCAGGCAGCGACAGTAATTGCCACTGTGCAGCGCGTCGCCTGCGAATTGACCGCCATTTGATACGAGCGACAACAAAGCCCCTTTTTGGCAACTTTGGAGCGGCCAAAAAGGGGCTGATGTAAGGCGTCTGCGGCTACAAAGCCTACTGAAGCATCGCGTCTACGGCCTTCTTCACCTGCGGCAGCTTGGTGGTGTCTACGTCCACGAAGTTGCTCTTGACGGACGAGCCTTTCCACAGCAGAACCGTGTTTTTGGCGGTCGGGCTGATCTTGTAAGCGGCGATGTCCTCTTCCTTCGTGCCTTTGGGCAGCAGGACGAGCGGAATGGTGGTCTTCTTTTCGTCGGCGATCTTCTGGATGGCGTCTTTGGCCTCGGGGCCGTTCATAAAGACCACGAAGCTGCGCAGGCCCTTGCTCTTGTTGGCGTCCACGATCTTCTGCACGTCGGCCACGAGATTGGCGGACTTGCTGGCGTCACCGTTCACGAACACGGCGAGAACCGGGGCCAGTCCGTACTGGCAGCGGTAGCAAAGCTGCTTGCCCTTGCTCGGCCCGGTCACGTCCACGACCTGAAACGCGCCCGGCGTGGTTCCCGGCTTCAATCCCGATTCAACGGCGGCATACGCGGTCACGGCCAGCGTACTGGCGGCGGCGATGAAAATTCCCAGTTTCATAATGTCGGTGTCTCCTGTGGTTGTCCGGCTGCAAACCGGCGGTGGATAAAGAGCGCGCGAGTAAATCGCGCAGGCGCATAAAAATCACGAGTGCGTTTGGCTACAACTCTTTTACGTATTGTAGCAGGTCTTTCCTCTCTTGTGCGGACAATTCATGCGCTTTTCCATGTAAATTTTTCGGGTTCTGCTGCAAAAATATGTCTTCCAGCGTTTGCGCCTTGCCATCGTGCAGATACGGGTAGGTATCGTACACGCCCTGCAGATGCGGAATCTGCAATTCCACGCCCGGCGGCGTTGTGCCGATCCATGCTTTTTGCCTGCCGCCCGCCTTCGGCCCGGTGTGACAGGCGATACATCCGGCCTTGCCTCCGAACAATTCCCTGCCGCGCAACGCCGCCGCCGTGAACGTATTGTCCGGGGCGCGATAGGGATTCGGGGGAAGCGGCAGCGAACCCACGTACTCGGACAGGGCGCGGACTTCTTCAGGCGTGGGCTTTTCGCCCTGCATCAAACCGGGAATTTCTTCTTCGATAAACGCGGCAAGCGTCGGCTCGTGCCCGCTCCATCGGTATGGCGCGTCCTCCCCGATGTGCCCGCGCAAGCCTTTGGCGTTGCGGTCTATGTCCTTGCCAAGCGCGTCCTTAACATGGGTGAACTTCCACGAGATGCCATCCGTGCCGCCGTCGGGGTGGCACGAGTTGCAGCTGAACTGCTTTCCCTTGACAATGGTTGCCGTCGTGAACAGGTAGCGGCCCAGCAAATGCGGGTCTTTGCGGCTTGTCGCGCCCAAACTAATGCGCCGCGTGATTTGCAGCGTTTGCGGGTTGATGACCGCAAGATCGTTGCTCAACATGTTGGCGACCCACAACTCTTTGCCGTCCGGCGTAAACGCCAGCCCGCGCGGATGCGCCCCGACGTTGGCAATGGTGACGGTATCGCCATTATTGCGGACCGGAACCACGTTGACGCTGTGCCCCCCGCTGCACGTAATAAACGCCCGCGTCTGACTGCTATCCAACACAACCGAATCGGGGTCGGCCACATCCTTGCCCATGAAGTCGAGCCACAGGTTTTCAACGCCGTTGCGCGGACCGTTGGGAACCTGCAAAAACGCCTGATTGGACCAGATGCCCACTGCGGTTTCGGTAGGCCGCTCGTTCTGGGCGCGCTGCCCTACCGCAAAGACTTGCCGCCCATCGGGAAACACGGCTACGCCGCGCAGGTTGACGGCGGGGGTGCGTCCCTGCGCCGTTTGGGTCAGGGTATGGGTGTCCAAATAGCTGACGGAGCCTTCCGTCATGTTGGCGGCGACAACGGTTGCCCCGTCCGGCGTGATTGCCAATGCGCGGGGGCGTCTTCCCGTCGGGATTGCGCCGATGATTTTGCGCGCGGCAACGTCAATCACGGCAACCTGATCCAGTTGGCTGACGGAAACATAGGCGCGGGTTCCGTCTGGCGAAATTACCACATCCCAGGGCATACCGCGCAGCGTCAGAGTTTGGGTTTGCAGCGAGTTGAGATTGATAAACGCCACGGAACCGCTCAGGCTGTTGGTAACAATTGCCAGCCCGCCATCCGGTGTAACAGCTACGCCCGTCGGCTGCTCACCCTTCGTTGGCACGTGATGTAGCGCTTTCCCGGAAGCGCGGTCAATAATCGCCAGCGCGCCCTCATCGTATTCCGTGACAAGCGCCCGCGTTCCATCCGGCGTAAAGATGACCTTGAACGCGCCCCGGTTGCCGTTCAGCGCGGGCAAGGGCGTTCGGCTGCCTTCAGGCGCAGTACGAACGGCGGGCTTCGGACTATCCGCCGACAGCGCAAAGCCTGCGGAAAACACAACCAGCGTACCGCCGAAAAGCAAAGCAAGCCGTATCATGGGTAAATTTTGGAAAAGTCGCAACCTGAAAGTTCTCCAAGTATCTAAACAGTTGCTTCTATCATACCGTAAAAACGGGCGGCGCGATGCCGGTTTCCGCCTGCAATTGCTGCCAGATGTCGGCAGGAAGGTCAATCTGTACGGCGTCCAGGGTGGCGCGGAGTTCTTCGGGCAGGGCTGCGCCGGTCAGCGTGATGTTGATGTCCGGGTTTTGGAGCGGGTACTGCATGGCAAGGGCGAGAACGGAAAGATGACGCGCCTTGCAGAAATCGTACACTCTGCCCGCCAGGTTCGCGCCCCGCTTTTGTTCCGCGCCCAAATGCGGATTGGCGCGCGGGTCGGTTCCTGTAAACAATCCGAAGCCAAGCGGCGAGCCGTTGATAACGCCTAAATTATGCTGCGCCGCTTGGGTAATCAGTTCGCGCGCCGATTGCTGCGCGGGCGTAAAATCCGTGTACGTCAGAATGGTATCAAAATCGCCGTGTCGAACCGCCGTTTCCAGCAGATGATGAAATCGCGTCGCCAGCCCATAGTAGCGTATCAAGCCCTGTTCCCGCGCCTCGTTCAGCATATCCAGAACGTGCCCGGCTTCCAAAACCTGATCCAATGTTTCCACGTCATGGATTTGGAACAGGTCTATGGTGTCCATGCCCAGCCGTTCCAGACTGCTGCGCAGGCTTTGGCGCAGGTGCAGAGCGGCCTCGCGTCCCGTCAGGGGCGGCGGAATTGGGGATTTCGTCGCCACAAACACGCTGCTCCGGTCAATGCGCCGCAAAAACTCCCCGACGCGGTACTCCGAGCCGCCATACTGCGCCGACGTATCCACATAGCGCAATCCGGCCTGATACGCCTCGTCCAGCGTCTGCTGAAACTGTTTCAGCGTCGCCGCGTCCGCGCCCTGTCCGATGTACGCCGTTCCCATGCCCAGCCGAACGCTTTTACCGTTCAGGTCGGCCTGAAACCGCTCCACATACGCGCGGAATGTTTTATCACGGCTAACTGTCATTGCGCTTGCCTCGTTGGTTTTGACCTCATGCCAATCCCTCTCTGCCCTGCAATGCGCCAGGAGAAGATTTGGCATGAGGTCAAAACCCATCACTTCGCGGAAAAGATGTACTCCGTTGTTTGGTGATACGTTTCGCCGGGACGCAGCACGACAGTCGGGAATTTGGGATGGTTGATCGAGTCCGGGTAGTGCTGCGCTTCCAGGCAGAAAGCGTCGTGCTGATTGTATGTGACGCCGCCCGTGCCGGTCAGGTTGCCTTCCAGAAAGTTGCCCGTGTATAACTGTACGCCGGGTTCCGTCGTGTACATTGTCAGGGTTCGGCCCGTCGTCGGCTCATGCACTTTGGCGGTCAATTTCAGGGTGTGGGCAGCCCCGTTGATGACATAATTGTGGTCGTAGCCGGTCGTGCCGGTCGGATCGGTTTCCACATCCAGAATATGGTCGCCGATTTTGTGCGACTTGGTAAAATCGAGGGGCGTGCCTTTCACCGGCTTGATGGCTCCTGTCGGAATCAAGGTCTCGTCGGAAGGCGTGTAGGAAGCGGCGTTGAGCATCAGCTCGTGGTCGGAAACGTCGCCGGAACCGGCCAGGTTGAAATAGCTGTGGTTGGTCAGGTTGACGGGCGTAGCCTTGTCCGTCGTGGCCGTATATTCGATTTTCACGGCGTCGTTGGCGGTGAGCGTGTAGACGACGGAAACGCTCAGATTGCCGGGATAACCTTCCTCGCCATCCCTGCTCAGATACGTAAACTTCACGGCGGGACCTTCGCCGCTGGCAACGGGAGCCGCTTTCCAGACCCGCTTGTCGAACCCTTTGAGGCCGCCGTGCAGCGAGTTGGGGCCATTATTAACGGCCAGTTTGTACGCCTTGCCGTCCACCGTGAACTTGCCTTTGGCGATTCGGTTGGCGACCCGCCCGACTGTTGCGCCAAAGTACGCGGTGGCTTTGGTATACTGGTCCAGATTGTCAAATCCGCACACGACATTGCCCATTTTGCCGTTCTTGTCCGGCACGTACAATTGCGTCAGTGTCGCGCCATACGTCATCACTTTCGCTTTCACGCCATGCGCATTGGTCAGCGTATAAAGCTCAACGGCGGTTCCGCCCGGCAGTTTGCCGAACGGGGAGCGCGTGACACCCGCCTGCCCGCCCGCTTTCGCTTTCGTTCCCATCCCGGACTTCATTGGCTTTTGCGCCAATCCGCGCGTTCCCGCCAGCGCGTTCAGCATCAGAAATCCTGCCATCATTGCAGTTCGCTTCATCATGTTTGCTCTCCATGCCCTTCGATTAGCTTCTGGTTCAACAAGTTCAACACGTTCCCTTCGAATTCAGTTCGCAAAGGTTGATTCTGCCTGCAAGGTCGCTTTTCCTGCTTAAAACTGCCGCGCCCGGCGAAAACGTTGTCCGGGCGCAAGCGAAACCCTGGGCCAATGGCGCTGCGGACGCAAGAACTGCCGGCTTCTTAACGCCACAGTGTAACTTTTCACCACCAAGACACCAAGAACACCAAGAGAAAACAGGCCACAATAGACACAGAATCGAAGTCGGTTTCGTTTTCTCCTGCAATTTCACAACGTTTCCCCTCCCGTTCTTCTCGTTTTGCTTGGTGTTCTTGGCGTCTTGGTGGTGAAAAGTTACGCCGCAGTGTAGCAGCAACATGAAAAAGCCCCTCTCCCAGCGCGTTGCGCAGCCGGGAGAGGGGTTGGAATGAGGTAAAAACTCACGCGGATTGTTGCCGTCGCTTGCGGCGAGCCAAGAACCCGGCTCCCACCGTCAAACTCGCCAGCAGGACACACGCCGATGGTTCGGGTACTGTGGAAAACTCGATGTACGTCGGGAAATCCAAGCCGCCGCTGCCCGCCGAGATGAAGTCGCCCAAATACTGGCGCGTGGTCGTATCGTAGCGGCGTACCGTGTTCTCATTGGCAAAAGAGATGTACAGGTCGCCATCTGTGGGGGCAAATCGTATTCCCCAGGGGAAGAGGAAACCGCCGCCGGTGGGCAGCGTAGCAATGCGTTGAACTCTGCAGCCTGGGATCAATCGCCCAGGCGCCTACAATGTAGCCATCGGCATCATACACATTGAAGGGATCGGACGAATTCGCAGGCGCAGGGCCGATAGTCAATCCCGCAGGGGCAACGCTTAACCGCCCAAAATTCGAGTCACCGAGCAAATCGCCTGTCGCGGAAAAATGGCTTATTAAGGTCTCGCCGTAGCTGCTCACGTAGAGTGTGCCATCCGGGGCGAAAGCCATGCCGTAACTGTCATTGCTGATGTAGGGAAAGCGGGGGTTGACAAAGTTCTTGATAAACGCCCCTGTGTGGCCGTCGTACTCCTTGATAGCCGCAAATGTGCCGCCGCTGATGACATACAAATTCCCATCAGGGCCGAACGTCAGGTCCAATGGATTTTGCAATCCGCCCACACCTGCGGCCACAAAGTTGTCCACGAATGCGCCGGTCTTCACGTCGTACCGCTGAATCTCGTTGTTGTAGTAGCTGCCTACGTACAGCAGGCCGGTCTTGTCGGCGTACAGGCCGGTTGGCAATTCCAGGTCGTGCCCCGCTTCCAGGTTGCCCAGGTACTCGCCTGTACCGGCATTATAGCGTTTCACCTCATTCGTATTGTCGCTGTCCACGAACAGAATTTGCGCCCCTGCGGGTACGACAGCCAGCATTGCCAACCCGCAGCCGACTGCGCGGGCGAAAGAATGAACCAGAGAACGAACCATGAATGTCATATCCTGCCTCCTTACAAAAACATGCAAAATAGCGATGGTGGCCTTTGCGGACTAAAAGCCAGCAAGCCCCCGCTGGATTAACACCGCCGCAACGCATCATATCAGGAGGTCAGGCAGGTTATTTTGACATTATTTTGGTGATTTTTAAGGATTGAGAAGCGCAGGAACGCGGCAAAGCGGGGACAGGAGCGGAGCTGATTAGCTGCCGGGCTTCCGTCGCGCTCCAGCCCTGTGCCAGAAGCAGACGCGCGAGACGGCGGTGGATGTGGTAGATAGCCTGCGTCACGGCAGCCGGGGTGCGGCTTGTTCGCTCGGATAGTTGTACGAGGCTCTGCTGGCGCAGATGGTAGCCCAGGAACAAATCGCGCTGTTCCGGGGTGAACTGGCGCAGGGTTACGAGTACCTGTTCCCACAACGCTTTGCGCAGCGTCAGGGTGCGGGGGCCGGCGTTTCTGGAGATTGGCTCACCGGAACGGGGAACGCATGTACCGGATTGTTCGCAGTAAGCGCGTTCGCGCTGCTGGCGGCGCAATAGGGAACGCAGATAGTTGGCGGCATAGTTGTGGGCGCAGCGATGCAGCCAGGCCGCGCTGCCGGAAGGAGACGCGCCCTGTGGGTAGGAGTTAGTAACGCGCATCAGGTGCAGGCGGAAATCCGAGGCACAGTCCTGCGCGTCTTCGCGGGACAATCCCAGGCGACGCGCATACGCATACGCAAGGCGAATCGGGTCGGGGGCAGCAGAAATCGGCATGGATCGCGCTCCTTTACACATACAGGAACACCAGAAAATAAAGAATGGGCGTCAAGGCATGAGGACTTTCTCTGCTTTGACGCCCATTTATAAAAATCTGTTCCTGCGCAACACGAAAAAACTTACAATTTTTCCTGCAATTTTTCCTGGCGCTATTCGGGCGCGTCCTGCATAATACAGTTTCGCGTCGGCTTCATGGGTTATCTTTCCTGCGCGGCTTTTTCGTCCTCGTCGGCGCGGTCCGCTTTTTGTACCAGGGGGGTGGCGATGGCAAACTCATATTCGTCCACGTTAGCGATCACGATGGCATGAATGGGAGTCAACTTCAGGTCGCGCTTTAAGAACGGCTGCGTATTGTTGCCGTCCGGGCGCACGATCATGGTCAATTCGGTTTGGTTAGGGCCTGCCGTTTCCTGATTGGCGACCCAACCCGACGGCAGATTTTCGATCTGAATGGTGACATTGCCTTTGAAATCGCCACGTCGCTGTATTTTCACTTTCACTTCCACGCCCTTGCGCGGATGCGCCTTGATTG
The DNA here is from genome assembly GCA_963835065.1 of uncultured Chthonomonadaceae bacterium. Classification (GTDB taxonomy): domain Bacteria; phylum Armatimonadota; class Chthonomonadetes; order Chthonomonadales; family Chthonomonadaceae; genus CAWFQB01. The sequence goes on from CAWIEK010000008.1 coordinate 25,838, forward strand.
GCCCACTGTCGGCAAGCGTGACGCTGAACTCCGGCTGCCCGCGCACGACAACCAGACATTCGGAGCGGGTGAGATAGCGGGGATTGTTCTGGATGCGGTACGTTTCCTGTGGCACGGCGCGGGTTTTCACTTCGCCATTCGGCCCCTGCGCGGAAGCGTATAGTTCTATGGGCTGTTCGGACGGCGCGGCGTTTGCCTCCGCGTTCAAAATCACATAGCCGCGATTGCGGTCCGGCGGAATGATAGCCGGGCTGCACGTGACGCCGGGCGGCAGATTGGCGGCGGATATAGTGACATCTCCGGTAATGCCTTCCCGCCGCGCAAGCGTGATTTCAACGGGCGTGGACATGCCGGGGCGGATCGTCACGCTTGCCGGACGCGCCACGCACTCCAGCACGGCAGACGCGGGTCGCGCTTCCACGCAGTACACGTAACTGGTTCCCATGCTGTCGTCTTCGGGGTCCTGAATCTTTTCTTTGGGCGCTTCCACTTTCAGCGAATACACTTTGCCCGCTTCCAGATCGGCCACGAGCCTGCCGTCCACTTCCAGACGCCGCAGCCCGTCGTTGCGCCCCACGCCGCCCATGTTGGCAACCGCGCGGTTTTTGTCGTTCAGCAGGGTCACGCGCACCCGTGACGGCGAACCTAGCCGGGTCGAATACACGCTGAATTCAAAGCGTCCCTTGCCCTGCACGTAAAACGATTGCGCGTCGCCGTCATTGGTCAGGCGTCCCGTAAACGCGGCGGGCAGGGTCGTGTTGGCGGAAGGTTTGGCGTCGGCGCGTATTACAGGATAGGTGGACACGTACACGGGCAGCGGCCCAACCGGGCTGCTCACGGTTGTGATACCGGAAAGGGCGGGCGTATCCATGCTGAACGCGGTCTTTGCGCCTTCGAGGTTTTTGCCCACAACGGCTGCATACACATGCGAACTTGCGGGAACGGCGGGCGGATTGATGGCGGTATCATACGCTACGCTGCCCATCGCCAGCCGGTACACGCTGCCCGGATTGCCCTTGCCCAAAAGATCCCGCGCTTCCAGCACATAGTCGCCGTTTTCCGGGCATGTCCAGTCAATCAAGGGGTCAAGGTCATAGTAGCCATGATTTTCAACCAACTGCTTACCCGCGCTGTCGTACAAGCGCAGATTGGGATTGAAAAACTCCTGCGACAGTTCGTTGTAGCGATACGCTTTCATATTGAACACGTAGCGCTTGCCCTTTTGCGCCGCGAATTTGAGATAGTGCCGCTCGCCGTTGCCCGCCATATTGCCGTTGACCACGCAGGGCAGCGTGACCGATTGGGGCTGCTGCATGGTATTGTTGACGGCCAGCAGTTCGGGCAATTGTCCCACTTCAAACAGGCCGACTGTAGAAACGCCTTTGGGAGTCGCCACCCGTATCTCGCACAAGCCGGGCAGGGTATCGGGCGCGATTTTGATTTGCGCCGTGATTTTCCCCGCCCGCGCCAGAGCCGTCAGGTATTGCGTCACTTTGGCTGTTTCGTCCGCGGAAAGCGGAGCCTGCCGCACCTTCACCATGCGGTCTACCGTTGCCGCCCATTGCGCGGGCGTCAGGCTCCGGTTGGCAGGGGAGCGCAGTTCGTGGCACGACGCGCACTTGCTTTGCCAGATTGGTTTGAACGTTTCGTCCGCCTTGACGCCGCCGGGATTGACGGTTCCGGTCACGCCCGCGCCCAACACGATCAGCTTGTCCGCTCCGGTCAGGCTTGACCCGCGTATCTCGACATCTACGGTTTCGCCCGCCTTGCCGCCAATCGGAAAGAACGTGTTGATGCGCGGCAACTGCGCCCCACACCAATGGGAAACAACCATGCCTGCGAGCAGGAAAGCCGACGTTATAAAATGTTTCGTGGTTTGCATAGTGGATAAAGTAGATACCAAGTCTGCGCTGTGAAAGCGGTGGTCAGGCTGCAGCCAACTCGGAGTATTGCCGCTCTTCCGGCGGGACCATCCCCGGCAGGAGATGCTCGAAAAGGACGCCCGCCTGAAAAAAGTAGTGTTCGATATCAATGTCCGTCGCGTTTTCCTGAACCCATATCTTGCCGTCTATGAGGTCGAAGTGCATCATGATGTTATGAACGCGCCGTTTCCCTTCCCACCCGACCGTGCAGAGTTGGTAATGCCCGCGCTCATCGTCAAACAGAAGTTCCGTGCGAACACTTTCGGTTGAAGGCACGTAGCCCGCTACTTCCTGAAGCAGTTCCTTGATTATGGTTCGGTAGCGTTCGGTTCGATCCATTGAACAATCGTCTCCTTGTCTGCATCATAGATGAGCCTGTATACGCCATAATGCCGCATCATATCGCCAATTTCGGTTTCCTGCTCAAATAGTTCCAATGTCTGTTTCGGCAATGCAAGCCAGACAACACGCTCCGGCTGCCGCTTCTGCACAAGATAACGATAGAAAAGGTACTGGCCCAACGCTCTTTGGATTGCGTAGATTGGCGAAAAAGCGTTGTACCCCTTGATCTCCACGGCAATCTTGCGCCCCTCTTTTTCCGCTGCCAGCGGTCTTTCCGCTCCCAAATCCACAAACACGGTTTGCTTGGTTAATTTGATGGAAAGCGGATCATCAGTCACAGTCCAGCCGTCTTTGAGGAGAGCGGCTTTTAATTTCTCGTGGAACAGGTCTTTTGCAGGCATAAGCGTACCCTGATCAAATAGAATTTTCATGCCTGCGTCATTTGCGCCCAATGGGTCTGCTCATAATCCAGTAATGTTTTCACCTGGGCGCGTGTTACTCCGGGAAACCATTCAAGAAATTCTTCCACCGAAGCGCCGTCTTTTAGATTTTCGAACAAGGCGGCAACAGGAACGCGCGTTCCCCGAAACACCCACGCGCCACTCATCTTCATAGGGTTACACTCAACCACTTCCAAAAGGTCGCTATTTCGCATGACATTCACCCTCTTTGATAAAAGGAATGTTTTCCGCCGCCAGATACGCCAACGCGGTTTCCGCTACAGTCATCTCTCCGCTTGCCCAACTCTTGAAAGAAAAACGGCCTGCCAGAAAGCTGAGCGCGCGACGCTTCAACTCCGCATCGGGAAAACTAATAAGTATCATTACAATTGCTCCAACTCTTCGTTCGCCAGCGAAATAGCCTGTTTGGTAAAGTCAAGCACCGGCTTCATCATGTCAGCACCATTGCCTTAAGCGTCGTTAAAATGGCGCGAGTCTCCCCCTTCAACTCCCGATTATCAGCTTTGAGGCGTTCAATTTCTTCCTGTTCGGCCTCAATATCGCTGCGCAGGCGCAGTATCTCAGCAAAATAGTCTTCCAGCGTCCGGGCTTCTTCGGCGGTGGTGGTCAGATTCGATTGCGCTATAAGGTTGTCTTGCATGATAATATCCTCTGCCTACAGTATATCACAGGTGATTGTGCCATGACATAGCCACATCTTTCTGCGTCGGCTTACTCCCGCTACCTTACTTGCTTTTCGCTGTTGACTTCGCGCCTGCTTGCGCTTTTTTCACGATTGATGCAGCTTTGGGCGCGGGAGGCTTGGGCAGTTCGGGAGGAAGGAGGTTGTTGAGGAGTTTGTTGCCGTCTACGTCCCATACGTACAGGATGCCGTCACGCCCGCCGCCTGCTGCCGTTTTGCCATCCGGGCTGAGAGCGACCGCGTACATGGGCTGCGCCAGATTTTTAAATTCGCGGACACGCCCGCCGTCCGGGTTCCAGATGATCACGGATTTGTCCATGCCGCACGTCACAAAGCGCCTGCCGTCTGCGGAACCGCTCAGGGCGAATACGCCGCCATCGTGCGCCCCGACTGTGCGGAAATGGTAGCCGTTGTAGGTTTTCTTTTTGGTGTCGTAGCCGACGCCCCACCAGTACAATTTGCCGTCCAGGCTGCTGCCGACAAACTGGCTGTCATTGATAAACGCCAATCCCGTTACGCCGCCCTCGCTTTGATCGAAGTTGACGACCGTGTGGTTGGTCTTCATGTCCCATACTTTGACGATGCGATCCAGTCCCGCCGTAATAAAAATGGTGTCGGGCTTGGGCGAAAACGCGACGGCCTGTACGCGCCCATTATGCTCGTCCAGCACAATGCCGTTCGCGTCCGGGAAAGACGAGAAATAGCGTACTTTGTTGTCGTCCGCGCCGCATAGCAAGGCCTTGCCGTCCTTGCGAAACGCCAGCGCCTCAATCACATCTTTTTGCGCCGGGTAAGCGCGGGGCTTGTCGGCAGAATTCATATCCCACGTCAGCGCCAATCCGTTGCGCCCCGACAGTCCGCAGCCAATCGCCAGCGTCAAGCCGTCCGGGCTGAACGCCAGTGACCGTACCGCGTCTTCCACCTGCCGCGTCAAACCAACCGGCTGCCACGTTTGGGTATCATACACCACCACCTGCCCCTGCGTTCCCACCGCCAGTTTCTTCCCGTCCGGGCTGTACGCCAGCGCGGAAACCGCCGCAACCGGATGGTCAAGGACAATCGGCGCGGGGACAACAGGAACAGGAGCCGCCGCAACGGGGGGCGCGGCCTGCGCAGCGGCGGGAACGGAGTTCACCACAGAGGCACAGAGACACAGAGGGGTCACAGAGAAGACAAGGAGACGGGGAGACAAGGAGAAGAGGAGAGAAGGAAGCCTCCTGAGCCGTAACCGGCCCTGAGTACCCTTCAAACTGCACCTCGCCTCCATATCTCTCATTTCCCATCTTCTCATCTCTGTGACCCCTCTGTGTCTCTGTGCCTCTGTGGTGAAATCGTATTCTATCCTACAGCCTTGCGAATCGGGCTGCCGCCGCGCGCAAGGGTGATGCGGACGCCTTCCGGGGACGAGATGCTTTGCGTGTAGTCAATGCCCAGGCAGTGGTAAATGGTCGCCGCCAGGTCTTCGGGGCGGACGGGATCGGAAGCGGGTTCCATGCCCCGCGAATCGGATGCGCCCACAACCGTGCCGCCCTTCACGCCGCCGCCCGCCAGCACCATCGAGAACACGCGGGGGTAGTGGTCGCGCCCGCCGTCTTTATTGATGATCGGCGTTCGTCCGAACTCGCCCATCACGACAACGAGCGTCCGTTCCAATAGTCCGCGTGAAGCGAGGTCGGCGATAAACGTTCCGAAACCCTGATCGAACGTGGGCAGAACGCCGCCTTTGAGTTGGTTGAAAATTTGCGTGTGGTTGTCCCAGCCGCCGAGCGAGACGGTGGTGAACCGAACGCCCGCTTCCACCAGACGGCGCGACAGCAGCAGGCTTTGCCCGAAGTTGTTGCGTCCGTAAGCGTTGCGCAGGTCGTCCTTTTCCTGCTTCAGGTCGAACGCGGCGCGGGCTTCGGTTGAGGACAGCAGGGTATAGGCGCGATTATAAAAACTGTCTACCGCCCTTGCCGTGTCGCTGCCTTTTTCCTGCGCCTTGAACGCGCTGTCTACGGCTTCGCGCAGGGACTTGCGCCGATCCAGACGCTCCACGGACATATTGCCGGGCGCTTCCATATTCTGCACTTTGAAGTTGGGGTTGGCCGGGTCGGAGCCGGGATAAAACGGGTTCAGGGCCGCGCCCAGAAAGCCCGCGCCCTGCTCGCCCATCGGCTGCTGCAGGGAAATGTACGGCGGCAGGGCGCTGCGCGGGCCAAGCAGTTGCGACGCCACCGCGCCGTAACTCGGAACCGCGAAACCGGGCAGGGGCAGAAACCCGGTCAGCATGTAGTGCGTCCCGATTTCATGCGCTCCCGTCGGGCTGGTGACGCTACGAACGACGCAGATTTTATCGCCCACCTTCGCCGTTTTGGGCAGGTGTTCGGAAATCTGCATCCCGCTTGCGGACGTGTTGATAGGCTTGTAATCGCCCCGGATTTCGAGGGGCGCATCGGGCTTCAAGTCCCACGTATCCAGATGGCTCGGCCCGCCGCCAAGCCAGATCAACACGCACGAATCCGCCGTGCCCGAACCCTTCGGTAACGCCGGTTTGGTGGCGGGATTCGCCAGCGCAGCCTTGTTCGTCGCATCCGCCAGCGCGTAATACCGGGGCATGGTCAGGCCCAACATGCTCAACATGCCGACCTTCAGAAAAATCGCGCCGATGAAAGTTTTCGCAGTCGCTCAGCCAGTTGTCGCTCATGGAAGCCTCCAGAAGTAGTCAGTAGTCAGTAGTCAGTAGTCAGTAGATTCGGGTTGCGCGCTTGTTTCCAGCATTGCCCGCATGTAAGCGTTCAACATTCTGCTGATTTCTGTGACAGACTGCATAAGTTCGTTTGTATCGCCGTAGTTCAAGTCTCTGGAAAGGATTAGATAGTAACGACATTCTTCCAGAGACGCTTGCGCGATGTTGTAAAACCGCGCTTTTTCTGTCTTGCTTTGTCGTCTATAGCCTTCTGCAATGTTTGCCGGAACCGAAACCGCAGCCCGTCTCAATTGCGAAGTTAAGCCATATAGTTCATGCTTTGGAAACTGAACCGTCAGTTGATAAATTGCCAGTACCCACCGATGCGCCTTCTGCCAAACCGCCAAGTCCTCAAAAGTCTTCGTCATAGCGCCTCTCCCACAGGTCACAATCTACTGACTACTGACTACTGTCTTCTGACTACTTCCTCAGTGATTAAAATAAAACTCGCGGGATGTGACCAGCGCCCACAGCAGGTCTTGTGTGCCTTCCGCGCGGTTTTTCGCTTTGGAAATCAGCGCGGTGGCCTGGGTTGTTTCCGAGGGCAAGGGAAGACGGCAGAAGGTGCGCAGGTAACATTCGCGCACCACGTCTTCATCGGTTTTGGCGTCTTTGACGATGGTTTTGGTGGTTGTGCCGTTGTCCACTTTGTTCTCGATGTAGGGCGAGTTGATCATGGTCAGGGTTTGCACCAGATTGGGTTCCAGCTTGGGATCAATTTCGGTCAGGAATTCGCGGTGCGATTGCCCGAACGAGTCCAGAAAGCTGTTGCCGATGGGAATGGCGGCTTGTATGGCGTGGCTGCGATCCGTAAAATTGGTAAACTGCTCCCGAACGCCACACGCCTGATTGATCATGTCCAGCAGGGCCTGGCCGGGCATGGGCTTTGCCATAAAGTGCGAAAAGAAGCGGTCATCTTTTTCGTTGGAGGCGTTGGGAACGGACGAAAGCTGATACGTTTTGGAGTTCAAAATCACGCGAATGACGTGTTTTATGTCGTACTTGCTGTCCACCAGTTCTTTGGCAAGCGCGTCAAGCAGGCCGGGCACGCTTTCCGGGGTTGTGGCCCGCATATCGTCTACGGGATTGATGATGCCCTTGCCGAAGTAATACGACCACAGGCGATTAACGGTAGCGCGGGCAAAGAACGGATTTTTGGAATCGGTGATCCAGTTGGCAAGACCCACAACCATATCGGGCTGCTCGGGCGTAGGCTGCTTGTCGCCCAAATACGTCGGCGGCGCGATTTTGCCCCGGTTGCGTCCTGTTACCGAATCGTTGCGCAGTTGCGCGCCATGATTGTAACTGATGATTTCTTCATCGTACAAGCGCCCGCCCCGCCCGGAAACCTTCTGCTCGAACGCGGCGAAGTTCCAGTAATCGTCGGTTGTCCATCTGTCAAAGGGGTGCTTGTGGCACCGCGCGCACGACATGCGGACGCCCAAAAACGCCTGTCCGATGTTTTCCATGCGGTCATTGGCCTGCCGCTCGATACGGTAAAAGCAGGCCGGCCCGTTCTGGTACGTGCTGCCCCGCGCCGTCAGCAGTTCCCGCACAAACTGGTCATACGGCTTATTATCGCGGACGCTGTTCCAAATCCACTCGTGGAACAGCACGGCGGCGCGTTCCGAAAGGTTGCTGCCGTTGCCGATTTTGCGCGGATTGACCCGCAGCAGATCGGACAGGCGCATAGCGCGATAATCGGCGAATTCCGGTGTTTCCAGCAGGGCGTCAATGCGTTTGGCGCGTTTATCAGGAGACGTGTCGGCCTGAAAATTCACGATTTCTTCGGGAGTGGGCAGGCGTCCAACCGTATCCAGCGTGACGCGGCGCAGGAATTCCATGTCCGAGGAGGGCGCGGACGGAACCACGTTGAGCGCTTTCATGTTGTCGAACACGTAGCGGTCAATCGTATTCGTTGTTTGTATGACGGGGTATGCGCCTTTACGCTCCTGCGGCAAGGTGATGAAGGACGCGGCAATGGTTCCCAAATAGCGGCCCAAAATCGCGCCGCCACCCCACCGCGAACCGGTCACTTCGCCGCTCTGCGAAACGCTCAACACGCCGCTGTTCGTGGACTGAAACACCGTCTGCGCAGTCACGTCGCGTTTGCTGCCATCCGTGTAAGTGGCCCACACGCGCAGTTGCGTTTTGGGCGGTATGGGCGCGGCAATCGGCGCTGGTTTTGCCGCCACAGGTTTTGCCGCCGCGACAACTTTGCCTTTGCCATGCCGGGCTGCCGGTTTCAAAGCCGCCACTTTTACGATTGGCGTTTTGACGGGAACGGGCGCGGGCCGATGCAGAGTGACTTTGGCGGGCGTAATCGTCAGGGATACGAGGCGCGGGTCTTTATCTGTAAAGGGAGCGCCCTGTTTCAGCCAGTTCAAAATCGTGTTGTAGTCCGGGGAACCGACGGCGAAGCGCGGGCCGCCGCCGTGCGGCACAACGCCCGCCGCTTTCAGCAGCAGCAGGCTTTTTTCCGGTTCGGCAAAGTTGATGCGCCGTCCCCGCGCCCCGTAGATAATCGGCTCGTAATCGTCTTCGGGGCTGAGGGTGAGCAGGGAAACTTGAAACCCGCCCCTGCCGCCGAACTTGCCGTGACACGCCGCTGTCGAGCAGCTATTCCTATCCAAAATAGGAGCCACATCCCGCAAAAACTCAACGGGTTTTACAGCGGGCTTTACAGAAGCAGTGGACTTCAGGGGGGAAACGAGTTTCACAGCAGGAACGGCACTGGCAGGCACAGGTTTGGAGCCGGAAACAGGATTTCCGACATTAGCTGGAGCAGGCGCGGCTTGCTTGCTTGTGGTATCGGGCGACTTTACGGGTGGCGGCGCGGCAACCGCGCCGACCGCTACACCACACGATGCCGCCAAAGCAAAATACAAAGTAGATTGGATGAAAACGCATAAAATAGCCTCGACAAACACACGATGATGGTTCACGGTTGAGCGCGTTGGTTCCAGGCGTTGAAAACGCCTGTCTCGGTGGCGTTCTGCGTAGGGACATAACATGTTATGTCCGCGCTCTATACTGCCGGGAGAGGACATAACATGTTATGTCCCTACGGACGCAATACACGATTGTACAAAGGTTCGCGTCCGTAGGACGCTTGCACTTTCCTGCCGGGTATTTTCAATATCCGGAATGCAGGCGGCAGTTGTTCCGTTTGGACACGCGACTGCCTGCCTAAGTTGCATCTTTTTGTAGGTTTTTGCCGGTTTACGCGATGAACTTTCCTCAAAGGCGAATGTTTCGCGCTAAATTCGCGTATGAGAACGCACCCGCATAGCATTTCTTGACAGCAGGGTATGTCACATGCTATGATGAATTTGATACTTATGGCTGAAATCTGTTTGCGCCTTCAAACGGCTTGCAAACAGACGCATGGACAGCCAGGCCGCATTGCCAGCGTGTTACCCTGCGCATCAACAGCCGCCGCGCCGGTTCATGCGGGCGATTTTCAAGGAGAACCTCAGACGTGAATGACCCGGAGCAACCGCGCGACAACAAATTTCCCCTGACGAACAACGCCCCCAAAGGCGCGTCTTCGTTCGAAGCCAAGCCTTCTACGCCTGCGGCTGCCTCTGCCGCCGGTGGCAAGAAAACGGCGCGGCCTCGCAACGTCTGGACGTATCTGAAGTGGGGAGTGTTTTCCGCCGTATCGGTCAGCGCGCTGGCTGCGGGAACCGTTTTCGGGTATCTCATCCACAATAGCAAAGAGTTTTCCAACGCCGTTGGAACGTTTATCAGCCACTCCAAGCAAACCATTATTGAACACGATCTCACAGCCGCGTGGACGCCGGAAAACCAGCATTTGACGGACAAGGGCAATACCATCAATGTGCTGATTTTGGGCTGCGACCATGATTATGATGACCGGACGCAAAAGCCCATTCTGACCACACCGGGCCGCAGCGACAGCATCTTGATGGCGCACATAGATTTTGAGCATCAGACCATCAAATGCCTGACCATTCCGCGCGATACGGCCGTGAGTATTCCCGACCATCGCGGCCTGCACAAGATCAACGCCGCGCATGAGTTCGGCGACAACGCCCTGACGGTTCGCACCATCAAGGAACGCTTCGGACTGGACAGCGATTATTGCGTGACGCTGGATTTTGAAAGTTTTCAGAAGGTTGTCAACGCGCTTGGCGGCGTGGATGTCAACGTTCACAAGCCCCTCAACTATGACGACAACTGGGGCAACCTGCACGTTCATCTTAAAGCCCGGTATGCAGCACCTCAACGGCTACCAGGCGATGGGCTATGTGCGTATCCGGCACTCCGACAGCGACCTTGCCCGCTCCGAACGCCAGCATGAGTTTCTGGAATCCATTCGCAGCAAGGTCAACCCCACCATCATTCCCAAACTGCCCCGCATTTTGTCTGCAATCACGTCCGACCTGCACACCGATATGACGCAGGATCAGATGATCGCCCTTGCCAACTTTGCCCGCAAGCTGAAGCCGGAGCAGATACAACTGATTACCCTGCCCAACTACGAGGGCCGCAGTTACTGCTACATCTATCCTGACAAAGCCCGCAAAGTCATTGCCGAATTGTTCTATGACGGCAATGAAAGCATGGTGAAGATGGATACGCCAAGTTGGGATCAAGTGGCTGCCCTGAACAACTCGCGCGGCCTGAACAGCGCGGGCGAAGGCGGCGGAGGCGGAGACAGTTTGGGACGCAAACGGCGCTCCGGGCGGCACAGTACCGCGCTCACGGACGCGACAACGCCCCGCGACGACAGCGGCAAGCCCCTCGCGGATGCCAACGACAACCCCGAAACGGCAACCGACCTGACACCCGTAGATCGCTCCAACGAAGAAACCGTTTCGGACGGCAAGCGCGCCCGCCGCAAGCGCCACAGCGATACCGGTGACGCCTCCGGCGACACGCCCCGCGGCAAGGACAAAGACGGTTCCGCTGACGCCGGCTCCAAAGACACCAAAAAAGACTCCGGCGATAAGGGCGACAGCGGCTCCAAAGATACCGGCTCTAAAAGCGACGGCAGTGGCGATAAGGGCGACAAGAGCGGCGACACGGGCGACAAAACCGGAAGCGGCGACAAAGGCGATACCACCGGAAGTGGCGCAGGCGGCACATTCTAAAAAGTTGATAGTTGATAGTTCGTAGTTGATAGGGATGCGCAAGAGCGCAAACGGCTTCGGTATCTGGCGCGTTCGTAATGAACACCAGACACCGAAGCCGTTTTTGAACATCTGCTAACCGTTGTAGGGCTGCATCAAACCTTGCTCTACTGGTTCGGGACGGCTCCCGCGCCATCATCGGCGGCGGGGGTGGACGCGCCCGCAGAAGCAGGCTTCGCGCCGGTTCTTCCGGCTCCCGCCGCAGCGGGAGCCGGCTTCGATTTGGGCGGGGCTGTGCCCACAATCACGACGGAGGGAATGGCGCGGTAGTGCGTGGTAATCGGTTCGCGCTTCACTTCCTGCCCGTTGTCCTTCACCACGCGATACCACGTCACGTCAATGCGCGGGTGTCCCGGCACTTTCACTTCGGTATGGCCGGCAGGGAGGCTTGGGTCATGCTGGGTTTCCGTGCCGAAATCGCCCTGAACGAATTTGCCGCGCGTCAGCGTGACCTCACGCCCCGGCGTCTTCTTGCCGTACACGCGGAACGTCAGCGAACCGTTGTGGCCGCGCCCGTAAATGTAAACCGGGGCGTCCGTGCTGTTCATAAACTTAAAGTCAATATCGCCATCAACCACTGTCGCGTCCAGTCCCTGCGGCACATAATGGACGGGAAAAGCGTGGTGTGAGCGATCCACAATCTTCAAGTTGGACAGCAAAACCGAGTTAAACAAGGTCGTGGAAACCTGACATACGCCGCCGCCCACACCCGGCTTCAGTACGCCGCGCACGATTTCCGGGGCCGTTTTGAAGCCACATTCCAGGCTGCGCGGCCCGACAGTTTTGTTGTAGGAGAACACTTCGCCGGGACGTAAAACCGTTCCATTGATGCGGCTGGCGGCAAGCGCGACATTGCTGTGCCGATTGGCCGTGCCGCCAATATCCGTCTGCTTCATACCCAACAGGCCATTGATCTGCCGAATGTCCTCGTAGGTGATGCTTGCGGGCGTTGCTTTCGCCGCCAGTTCCACTTCAATAGGCTGCGAAGTATCTCCAACAGGGGGGTTGGCGGTTGGCAGTTGGTGATTGGTGGCTGGCGGCTGGTGATCGGTGATTGGTTTGGGCTGCCCCTCAGTCGTGTCGCTCCTGGGCGCAGCAGGAGTGGTAACGGAGCCATTCGCGCCCCCCGGTTTCTGATGCGCGTTCGGGTCCGCCGGAGCAGCATCCTCACTTTTCCCTTTTTCCTTTTCCCTTTTCCCTTCCTCGGTCTCCCCCTCTGATCCCTGTTCCCTGTTCCCTGTTCCCTGTTCCCTACCCTGCGTTGCGCCATTGAAACCGACCCATGCCTGCGTAATGGCGGTGGCGGAAGCGTTCACATCCACGCCCAGGCCAGGTTTGTCGTGGAGATAGGCCGTGATTTGCGTACCATCCAGTTTCAAGCGGGCGTTGCGGGGCTTGCGGTTCACCTGAAACGCGATCTGCCGGACATAAGCGCGTACCTGATTGTCGTCCATCGCCACGCGGGCGGGAACCAGAATGGTTTTGCTGCCGGTCAGCGCATGGGACATTTGCGCCAACATGCCTTCGCGCCCCGCTTTGCTCACATCATCCAGCGTAGCGGGAATGTCGAAGCCGAGTTTCAGTTTACGCGCTGTTGTCGTCCACGTTTTGGGAACATGCGCGTCTTCGGCAAAGCGCAGTTTCAGTTCCACGTCCTGCCGCGCATTGCCCCATTGCTGCAGCAGCGTCCGCGCTTCCTCCAGGGTTTTGCCGCCCAACTTCAAATTGCCGACCTGTACGCCCGGCGCGATTTCGTTGTCGGGCACGCGCGCCCGCGCCCCAAGCAGGCCGACGCCCGCAACGGCAAACAGGGCCACCGGCGTCACGACATACAGGCGGCGCGGGCCGGCATAACGAACTTTCGGAGCGTTTTTGCTGGGAGAACTTTTAGATGTTGCTGACACGGAACGATAACCTTACTTGCCTGTAAATTGGGTCAAAGATTGTTGTCTTACGAGGTTACAAGGCAATCTTATATAAAACGGCCCAGGCAGAGCGCAGAACGGCACGAAAAACTACAGATTGTATCCCTACGTTAGAAACTTCGCGGGCGGAGGAATGTGACAGAAACTAGTTAATTTGATGGTTAATTTTCGGAATGGTGGGAGCCGTGCCCGCTGCCGATAGCCGCATGTTCCCTGTGGTGGTGCAGCCCTTCATGCAGTTCCAGACGGGCGATCAGTTCTTCCAATTTTTCGCTGTGCTGTTCCAGCAATTCCAAACGCTGGCGCAGTTCGCGGATGGTTTCGTCCTGCGGGTCCACGCGGTTGATAAAGTTGTCCATAACGCCGCTGTCCGCGTCCTGAGCGCTGACCGCGCCGAGCATGGCATAATCTTCGTTAGCCCGTTGCCCCTCGCGGCGCACAATGCGCCCCGGAATGCCGACAACCGTGCAATGGGCGGGAATGTCTTTGTTGACAACCGCGTTCGCGCCGATTTTGCAATGGTCGCCAATGGTAATCGGGCCAAGTATTTTCGCGCCCATGCCGACAAGAACGCCGTTGCCCAATGTCGGGTGGCGCTTTACCTTGTCCAGACTCGTGCCGCCAAGCGTGACCTGATGGTACAGCAATACATCGTCGCCGATAATGGCCGTTTCGCCAATAACGATCCCCATGCCGTGATCAATAAAGAAACGCCTGCCGATGGTCGCGCCGGGATGGATTTCAATGCCGGTCATAAAACGGGCGAATTGCGACAGGAAACGCGCGCCTAACTTCAGCCGACGCTTCCACAGGGCGTGGGCAAACCGGTGCAGCCATACGGCATGTAATCCCGGATAGGTCAGCACTTCCAGCAGGCTGCGAGCGGCAGGGTCTTTGTGAAAAACCGTTTGTACATCTTCGCGCAAACGTGCAAACACGATAATTTAAAATTCCTTTGAAGATTGAAACACCTACCAAAGTTTAGCACACAATTGGGGAAACCGCAATGCGGCAATAGAGGATTGCCGCATTTTTCACGCTGCTTATACATTCAACGCCGCTATGTGCCGGCAGGTGTTGCGCATGAGAGCCGCGCAACACCTATCTTCATCAAAATCGAACCAGAAACCTTTGCGTTCACGCGCCGGGAGGAATGATCTTTCAGGTTCTTGTACTGCGCGTTGTATGCCTTACGCCGCGCGAAGGTACTGCTCGACGAGGGCTGTAGCCGGCATTTCTATATCCGATAGTTCCCTGTCCGATAGTTCCCTGTCCGGTATTGCCGTACCCGGTATGTCTTTGCCGGGCGGGCAGATCGTTTGCGCGAAATGATGAGGGCCTGCGGCAATGCCATCCCCAAGTTCGGCGGCGGGAAGGGGGCGGGCAAAGAAGTACCCCTGCCCAATATGACACCCCAATTCCTGCAGTTGAGAAACCTGCTCGGCGGTTTCCACGCCTTCGCCGGTCACGTCCAGATGTAACGCCTTCGAGAGCATGATAATCGCGGCGACAATAGACCCGGACTCACGATGCTCCGTCAGTCGCTTGACAAACGCGCGGTCAATCTTGACGGTATCGAGCGGGAACAGGTTCAGGCTCGCCATGGACGAGTACCCGGTTCCGAAATCATCCATCGCCAATTTCACGCCCAGCGCTTTGAGCGCGTGCAATTTGGCAACCGTATCTTCCACATCGGCCATCATCACGCTTTCCGTGATTTCCAGTTTGACGTTTTCCGGCGCAACTTCGGTCTTCGCTAAAATGGCCTGCACTCGTTCGACAACATCGGATCGCTGCAGTTGCTTGCCGGAAAGGTTTACATTGACCGCCATCTGGCCGAAATTCGGATACGCTTCTTTCCATGCTTGCATCTGGCGGCATGCCTCTTCCAGCACCCAGTAGCCGATGGGCAAAATCAGCCCGGTTTCTTCGGCAATGGGAATAAACGCGCCGGGAGCCATCAAGCCTCTGGTGGGATGTTCCCAGCGTACCAGCGCTTCCACGCCGTTCATGCGCCCTGTTTCCAGATCAATGAGCGGCTGGTAATGCACTTTCAATTCGTTGCGCTCCACCGCAAAGCGCAGGCCGGTTTCAATCTCCATGCGCTCCACAACATCGGCATTCATGGTGGTATTGAACACGACAAATCCCGACTTACCCTGCGATTTGGCCTGGTACATCGCCGTATCCGCATCGCGCAGCAGGTCTTCCGCTTCCAGTGCCTCGTCACTGGAAAAAGCGATCCCGATGCTTGCGGAAACGAAAACCTCGCGCCCGCCGAGCGCGATAGGCTGCTGCAATTGGGCCACGATCCGCTCCGCCGTTTGTGTCGCTTCTTCCACATGGCAGACACTTTCCAGCAGCAGCGTGAACTCGTCGCCGCCCAATCGGGCAATAGTGTCTCCGCCGCGAGCCGACGCCTGCAATCGCTGCGCGACTGTTTTGAGCAAAGTATCCCCGGCCTCATGCCCCATGCTGTCGTTGACGAACTTGAAGTTATCTAAATCTACAAACAGGACAGCCACTCCCGTTTGCAGCCGCCCCATGCGCCGAATCGCGCCCCCAAGCCGATCCTGAAAAAGCAGGCGATTGGGCAGGCCGGTGAGCGCGTCGTGCAGCGCCTGATGCTCCAGGCGCGCTTCGGCTTGCTTGCGCTCGGAAATGTCGCAAATAAAAGCGCTGAAAGTCAGCCGCTCACCGGCGCGGACACAGGAAAGCGACATGGCAATCGGAAAGGTATGGCCTTTCCGATGCAGCGCCTCGGTTTCGATGCGCTGCCCGACGAACCGCCCCTCTTCCCCGGCGATAAAGCGCCTGATATCGCGCTGATAGTTTTCGCGAAGCGCATGGGGAACGGTGGTTTCGGTGAGGGATCGGCCCAGCGCTTCGGCCTTCGTCCATCCGAAAATCGTTTCCGCCTGAGCGTTCCAGCCGATGATAAGCCCCTGCGCATCCGTAGCGACGACGGCATCCAGCGCTGTTTCCAGCACGGCCCGCGTCCGCTCTTCTTCGCCGCGCTGCGCTTCCTGCTGCGCGGCGGTCTGCTGTGAGCGGGCGACACGCTGCATAAAGACGCCGAGACACAGCCCGCCACTGACCAGCACACTAATTGAGGCCAGGGCCGTTTGTGTTCGCTTCTCGTCCGCCTGACGGTTGTAATAGGCAATCGCCTTCTGGATAGCCTGCTCAAGCCTCTCATAAGCCGGGTCTACCTGTGCCTCGGCGATTTTTTCAGCCTCGTCTAAATCTCCCTTGCTCAGGTAAGGAAACTCCGCGTCAAGCGCCGCATCATAAGCAAGGTAAGCGGCTTGCACCTGTTCGAGCAGCGCGCTGTTGGCATGGTTGCGCTGCAAGTTTAGAAGCGCGGTATCCGCCTGCTGATCCACTTGTTCTTCGGTTTGCGCCCGTTCCGGGGAAAGGTGTTTTTCCGCGACGGCTTCCTCCTCGATAGAATGTATTTGATAAACCACTCCCTGAAGGCGGGTCAGCTCTAACTGCGTATCGGTAAACTCGTCCGCGCGGCGCGCAACCTGTCCAATCAGGCTCCAGGCAAGAAGCGCCATGCACAGGGGAAGAATGATATAGGCCCATTTCGGGAAGTGTTTTGTAAGTCGGCTCATGGTTCCTGTTTATTTCTTACCGAAGTTGAATTGTACGCCGGCGTAGACATTCAAGTCGGAAAACCCCTGTGCGCTGCGCCCCGCTTTCAGCAGCAAGGCTCGGTCCGGCGCGAAGTTATAAGTCAAACCTAAGCCCCCAGGCGAATTCCGCTTTCTGGCCGGAGGCGGCAGAAGTGTTGCCGTAGGCTTCCGCTCCCGCGCTGAGGTACTCTGTCAGTTGATAGGTGTACGCAAGGCCATACAGCAGGCTGTCCCGGCTGCCTTTATCGCCCACAAGGTTGACGCCGACGTTGCCGAAAAGCGTGGAGCGTTTGAACGCCTTCTGGCCGATGAAAAGCAACTGGTGGTCTACGCAGCCGGTTCCCAAACCACGCGACCGGCTGGCGGTGGGAATTTTCAGCGCGTAATCGAGAGCGAACTGCGGCCTGACTTTGGTTTCTTCCAGAAAGCGCCATTTCACTTCCGGCACAATATCTCCCAGGCCGGCGGTTCGTCCCGCCCCGTTGCTGCGCGTGGAAATGCCGGTCACTCCCAGCGTCAATTGCAGGTTGTTGAGATACCCGTAGTTGAAATCAAAACTTGGAAATTCCTGCGTTTCACTGCCGCGCTTCTGGCCGGAGAGATAGCCCACATTGAGTTCAATATGATGCGGCTCCGGCGTTTCCGGGTCGGCCACATCGTAGGGTGGCCCCGCCAGGACAGGCGCTGTAGGCCAGCAAAATACGCCCATCAAAGTTACAAAAACCACCGTAAACCATTTATTTTGTCGCATTAACTGTCAGCCTTGAAAATGGAGCGGGAAACATCGCGGCTTGCGGCAGATGCTTTCCACGCAGAGTCAAGGGTTTTTTCCATGAAATCGTTATTTAATTTGCCGGAACAATTACGGGGATTCTCGTATAATGGCGGGGCGGCTCGCCTCGAAACCTGGCGAGGACGGGAACCCGGCAGCTTGTAAAAACGCGGGAAAGGGGCACAGGGAAGGAAAAACCGTAATTTATGCGGCTGATTTTTCCCATGCGAGAGAGTATTCTATAACCAGGAATGGTTTGCGAACCCCGTGGAGGAAAGAAAATGAAGGCGATAATCAGCGCGTTTGCTTTGCTGCTGCTCTTGAATGGCATGCAGGTTTCCGCCGGCCACGCGCCGGGGCGCAGCCAGGGTGACGATGCCGTCCGTCTGCTGCGCGCTTTGCGCCAAAACGCTTTGGACGCCGGGAGCAATGTCGGCATTTACCAGTGGAAGCGCGTCAACCGGGAGACAGACCGGATTGCCGCAGACGCCCGCAAGTTTTCAGCCCTGCCCGCGCCTGCCATGCCGCCAGGCCAGAACGCGCAGCAAGCCATGCAGGACTTGCAGCAGGCCGCGCATGACTTGCGGGAAGCGCGTTTGCAGCGCGACGCGGTACAGATGGATGAAGCCGCCCACAGGCTTGCCGCCGCTTGCGACACCCTGCTCGCGTTAAAATAAAAGGTATCGGGAACGAACGATGCCTAACGCAGCATTTTGGACATGAAGCGGTGTTCGATGTCGCAGTCCAGAAAGATGTCGCCTGCCGCCACATAGCCGAGTTTCTCGTAAAAAGGAATGGCGTAGCATTGCGCGTCCAGAACCAGTTGGGTAAAGCCGCGTTCGCGGGCCGTCTGCTCCACCGTTCGCATCAGCAGCGCGCCCACGCCCTTGCCCCGGTGTTCCCGCAGCACGGCAACGCGCCCGATCTTGCCCTTGCCATGTCCCTTGTCCACCAGCCGCGCCGCGCCAACAATGGACGCGGCCTCCGCTTCCTGCGCGCCGGTTTGACGTGCCCAAAAGTGCGTGGCGACCATATCCAGCGCGTCCAATTCCTCTTCGGGCGGAACCGCCTGCTCCTCAACAAAAACAACCATGCGGACGGCAAAAACCGCTTCCCGCTCCTCATTTGTATGTACCAGTCCCGCCGTGTAACCGGGCGCGTTGCCGTTTTCTAATGCTGCTGTGTTCATACGCGCTATTTCGCCCTGCTTTGCGCAGTTTCCTGCCGGGGGTTACGCATCTACGCATCTACGTACACCTGAACACCTGAACACCTGAACACCGAACACCGAATACCGGCGTTTTCAGGGTAGGCTCTATGCCGCCTGCCGGTAAACAGTATTGGATGTGCGCATACTTTGGATCAGCGCGGGCACATCCATAATCAAAGCCACGCGCCCGTCGCCCATAATTGTGGCTCCGGCGATGCCTTCCACCTTGCGGTAATTGGTTTCCAGGCTTTTGACGACCACCTGGCTCTGGCCGATGAGTTTATCCACGAGCAGCGCCACTTTCAGGCCGGCGTTTTCCACAATGACCAGCAAGCCGCGCGTGGGGTCGGTGACAAACGAGGCCGCGCCGAAAACCTGGTACAAGCGCATAATCGGCAGCGCCTCGCCCCGTACCAGCGCCACCTCGCGTTGGCCGGCGAGCATACGAATCTCGCCCGCTTTTGGCCGGATGCTTTCCACGATGCTTGTCAGGGGAAGCACGTACACTTCCTCGCCCACCAATACGGACAGCCCTTCCAGAATCGCCATCGTCAGCGGCAGGCGGATGCGGAAGCGCGTACCGTGACCGGGCGTGGAAAGAAGGGTAATCGAGCCGCCGAGACTTTGCGCGGACT
Source organism: uncultured Chthonomonadaceae bacterium (assembly GCA_963835065.1). GTDB lineage: Bacteria > Armatimonadota > Chthonomonadetes > Chthonomonadales > Chthonomonadaceae > CAWFQB01. The sequence goes on from CAWIEK010000008.1 coordinate 45,315, forward strand.
GCTTTACAATGTCCATGCCCACGCCGCGCCCGGACAAATCCGTCACCTGCGGAGCCGTGGAAAAGCCCGGATGAAAGATGAAGTTGTACAGCGTTTCGTCAGGCGGGGGCGGGTCGCTTTCCAACAGCAGGCCGCGCTCAATGGCTTTACGCAGGATGCGTTCGCCGTTCAGCCCACGCCCATCGTCCGACACTTCGATAACGATACTGCCCCCCTCATGGAAAGCGTTGAGCGCGATAATGCCCGTTTCGGCCTTGCCCGCGTCGCGCCGCTCTTCGGGCGTTTCCAGACCGTGATCCACGCTGTTGCGGATAAGATGCGTGAGCGGGTCGGCAATCGCTTCGATCACCGATTTGTCCAATTCCGTGTCTTCGCCGGACGTCCTCAGTTCAACTTTCTTGCCGCAGATCGTCGCCAGATCATACACCAGGCGCGGAAAGCGGCCAAACGCATATTTGATGGGCAGCATCCGCACAGCCATCACGCGCTCCTGCAGTTCGCGGCTGGCGCGTTCCATTTCCGCCACCGCTTCGCGCAGGCGCGGCAGTTTCGCCATCGAAAAGTTCTGGACGACTTCGTTGAGCATGGACTGGTTGATAATCAACTCGCCCACCAGATTGATAAGTTTGTCTATTTTATCCGTCGCCACGCGCAGTGTTTGCGTTTCGCTTTTACCGGCAGGAACGCTTGCGCTAAGGGATGAGGGAGACACCGTAAGGGATGAGGGATAAGGGATGAGGGATGAGGGCTTCGCTTGCGTTTCCCCTTTGGCGACTGGAACGCTTACATCGAAGGCGTTTTTAGTGGAAGCGCTTACATCGAAGGCGCTTACATTAGCAGCGTTTTCATCCGAAGCAATTTCATCGAAAGCACGTGTCGGCGCAAGGGTTGGCGCGGGTGTCGGCGCGAAAAACTCCTCGAATGTTGTGGACGGAGCGGCGTCGGCGTCTGGTACAGCGGCAGGCTGCTCGTCCGGCGCTGACGCGGAACCAGTCTGTTCCACCAGCATCTGCGCGATTTCGGCGCGCAGGGCGTCCTCGTCCCACTCTTCTTCCACATAGCCCGTAAGCGCGATTACTTCTTCGATTTGAAAAATCAGAGTTTCGGAAGCTTTGGCTGCCGCCGCCGCGCCCCGCGCCACCGCAAGCAGCGCTTTCAATTGATCCAGCGATTCCAGCAGCAAATGCGTGATTTGCGTATCTACCTGCGCTTTGCCGTTGCGCAGCAAGTCCAGCAGGGTTTCGAGGCTGTGGGTGAAGCGCGCCATATCCGCAAAACCGAATGTGGCGCTGCCGCCTTTGATGGAGTGCGCGCAGCGAAAAATGGTGTTGAGCAGTTCCGGCTCATTGGGCGCGGACGCCAGCCGCAGCAGCAGTTTCTCCAGGTCCGCCAGAATGTCTTCGGTTTCTTCAAAAAACGTCTGCTGGAATACGCTCATATCAATGTTCATACAGCGATACCTTTTTCATCACGGCTTTCAGCGGCCCACATGCCTGCCAACGCAGCCCTGTTTGCTCACGCTCATTCTCAACGCTTGAAAAACGGTCAGGGGAAGGGGGCGGTACTGCAAATGGGTACTATTGTCGGCTGAGTTACCGTAATGTTTAGGTTGTTCTTGCTGCAGAAAGCGTCATCTGTCTCGGAAACGGGAGGGTTGGCGTTGAAAATAGCCCCTCTCATATGCTTTTCGGGAGCGGGGTTCGGCTAAAAATTAGCCCCTCTCCCAAAGTTGGGAGAGGGGTTGGGGTGAGGGCCTCAATACTTACCTTTATTGCGCGGGAAGCGTAAACCAAAACGTGCTGCCTTTGCCGTACTCGCTTTGCACCTGTACGCTGCCGCCGTGCATTTCGACGATGTGCTTCACGATGGACAGCCCCAGTCCCGTTCCCCCCGATTGGCGCGAACGCGCTTTGTCCACGCGGTAAAAACGCTCGAATAAGCGCGGCACGTCCTGGCTGAGAACGCCGATACCCGTATCTTTCACATAGACACCGGCGCGGCTGTCCCTGATTTCCGTCCACACGGTGATTTTGCCGCCGCTTGGCGTGTACTTGATGGCATTGTCTACGAGATTGACCAGTACCTGCTCGATTTGATCGCGGTTAGCGTTGATTTCAATATGCGGGCCACCCGTGTAAGCCAGCTGCAGATTGGATTTTTCCGCCTGTGGGCTTAGTCGTTCAATCACGTCGCGTACAAGCGTGGTGAGCGCGAAGGGTTCACGTTCGGGAGCCTGTGACTCGGCGCGCGACAGGATGAGCAGGTCTTCCAGAATCCGCGTCAGGCGCTCCACTTCGCCCACAATGATGTTGACAAAGCGATTGGCGACTTCGCTATCGTACAGCGCGCCGTCCTGAAGGGTTTCCGCCATTGCGCGTATGGAGGCAAGGGGCGTTCGCAATTCGTGGGAAACATTCGCCACAAAATCCCGGCGCACCGTTTCCAGTCGGCGTAATTCGGTGACATCCTCAAACAGCAGCAGAAAGCAGGGGTCGGGGCCGGATTCCTCAAACGTGGGAAGACGCCCGTTGGGGTCGGCTATGTCGGAAAGGAGCAGGGGAATCACGCGAGTTCGCAGGGTGCGCCCGCCGATTTCAGCGCGCTGAATCTCCTGCACCTGCGCCGCGCCGGTTTCCTGCGCCCGGTTCACGAGCGCCCCGATTTCGTAGGAAAGCGTCGCTTCCAGCAGCGTTTTGCCGACAAGCGCATTCCCGCGCAGGCTCAACAGGCGTGTCGCCGCCGCATTGCCTTCCAAAATGCGTTTTTGCGCATCGGCAATGAGGACGCCGGTATCCAACTGCTCCAGCAGCAGGCGATACACTGCCGCGCTGATGCCATTGCCTTCCTGAACACTGTTCAAATTACCAACCTGTTCACTATAAACGCCCGCTTTATCAGAGCCGAGTCGGGAACGACCCGTCTGCTCCACTGCGGTCAATCGGTCTGCGACCGGGCCACGCTTCGTCCTCACCAATCACCCGCCACCCGCCACTAACCACTAAATTTATAGCCGACGCCGCGCACGGTCAGCAGGCGGCGGGGATGCGAAGGATCGTCTTCCACTTTTTCGCGCAGCCAGCGGATATGCACGTCAACCGTGCGCTCCTCAACGTAGGCTTCCGCGCCCCAAACCCGATCCAGCAGCACTTGCCGCGAAAACACCTGCCCCGGATGCGTGGCAAGGAAGCGCAGCAATTCAAATTCTTTGGGTGACAGCGTGACCGGGCGGGTTCCCACGCGAACCTCGAACCGGGTCGGGTCAATGGTCAGATTGCCGGCCTGTATCGGCTGTTCGGTCAGTTCCTGCGCATTCGTGCGGCGCAGAACGCCCTTCACCCGCGCCATCAGTTCGCGCATGTTGAACGGCTTGGTGACGTAATCATCCGCGCCCAATTCCAGGCCGACAACGCGATCTGAGGAATCGGCGCGGGCCGTCAGCATGATAATGGGAACGCTGTTCTGCTTGCGCAGCATCCGGCACACATCAAAACCACTGGCGGAAGGCAGCATTACATCTAATATAATCAGGTCCGGCTGATCGCGTTTGGCGATCTCCAGGCATTGCTCCGCGTCGGCGGCGGTCAGCACGCGGAAGCCTTCCTTTTTCAAATTGTAGGCGACAGCTTCTACAATCGGCAATTCGTCATCCACGACGAGAACTTTCATGGCGGCGTTCCTCATCCTTCCCGACATATCGCCCACGAGGTCGGCGCAGGTCACGCCACGAACCCCGAAGAAACTGCTACATAATAATTATAGCATCTTGCGGGCGTCACGCAGGGAAGGCAGCAGGCGCAAGATACGCTAAACAAGGCAATTTCCGCGCCGAGTCGCAAATTCAAGCCTTAAATTGGATGTATACAAATGTCACACAAAAGGGATGGGAGTTGAAAAATAGCCTCTCTTATACGCTTGTGGGAGAGGAATTGGGGTTAATACAGCCTCTCGCGCAAAACTGGGAAAGGGGTTGAGGGTTAAAAACAGCCCCTGACCCAAAGTTGGAGGAGGGGCTGGGGTGAGGGCAAGAATAGTTACGATTCTGCTATTTCAGCCCTGTTTCGGAGGTGCCGGGCGCAGGCGCGGACGTGGCGGCGTCGCCCACATAGCGGAAATAGGCGAGCCGGTTCAGCAGGCTGGCGGCGGCATCCGTGTCCGGGTTGGCATTGTTAGCGGTGCTGCGATCTAGTTCCGCTTCCAAAACAACGGCCTGCCCCGCCGTTGCGGTTTGCGTTTGTATGAAGACTTTGACCTTCATCAAGACCATGTTGTTGGCAAAGGCCGTGCGCGCTGCGCGGTACACGTTGCGCAGCAGTATCTCCTGTCCATGCGAACTGCTGTCCAAAACCAGCGAAGGCGCTCCTGTCAGCAGCACAGTAGCCCCGACGCCGCCATCCGCGACGGTTCGCGCCTGCTGCAAGCCATCCGTCAGCCGGTTCGAGGGCGGCGCCGACTGCGCGGTTACGTTGCCCTCTGCTGAGGAAAGAGGCCGCACTTCCTGCACGGGCGCGGGCGGAACATTGAGCAGGGGCGTGGCATTGGCGCTTGTTTGCGCGCCGGAACCAAAGGCAGGCAGTGTCGAACCGGACGGCGGCGTACTTGTCGTTGGCATCGCGCGAGTGACAGCCGGGGCGGTTGTGGTGTGCGCGTTACGGTCAGGAGGCAGGCCCGCGCCTCCCGTAACCACCGGGCGATTGCCGTTTGCCGCTCGTATCACGGTGTAGGAGGGCAGGGTTTTGTCCAGATGGTGTGAGGGCATGTCGAAGGAGCCGGTTCCGAACGGCGCGCGCGCGCGAGGCGTTTTGGCATTGGCGTTCGCGTTGCCATGCGCCCGATTCCACACCAGAGCCACAAGCGCCAGCATAACGAACGCGACGGAAATCGTAGTAATCCCGCGCAGCCATCGGCGCGGCGATAAGCCCATTAAGTTCTGCGTACCCGTGTTCAGATCGGTTTCGCGGTCTATCGCCGACACGGACGAGTCGCCGTATCCGCGCTGAGTTCGCAGCACGTTCATGCGCTCGTGCCGCTCCCGCTGCTGCTTCACCTGTTCCAGTTTGGCTTGATCGGTCGGGTTGGGGCGCAGATCAACCGCCATGCCGTACCACTGAATGGCGTCATCCAGGCGGTTCTGGTCGCGGTAAACATCGCCGAGCAGAACATGCGCCGTCTGGTTGGCAGGCTGCAAGCGCAGGACGGCCACGCAGCAGTCAATGGCTTCGTCCCACTGGTGGCGCATCCGATGCAGGTTTGCCTGCGCCAGTAATGCGTGAATGGTCTGTCCCGACAGTTTTTCGTTGGGCAGTCCCGCTCCCGCCGACGTTTCCGGCAGTCCGGGAAAGGGCGAGGTCTGCACTTTGCCGCTTACGCCACCGGAAAGGGTATTGGCGCGTAAAGCGGCGGCGAGCGCCATCTGCATTTCATTATCAGGGCCGGCCTGAGCCGAAGTGAAAACAGCCCCATCCGAATCGGCGTGATTATTCGCCGCGCTATGCTCGGTGGCTTTGCCGCAGCGCGGGCAGAAATTGGCGTCAGCGCTCAACTTCATCTCACATTGGGTACATTCCATAGTCATTGTTCCAACACAAAAGGCTGTACAACGGACAGCAAACAAGCGCAACTCGCAGTTATTTTACTCCAGCCCCGTTTTAATTTTATTACGGCGTAGAGTGATAGGAGTGAAGCGCGCATAGGTGAAGAACAGAACACAAGCGCCTATCTCAACGGCAAGCCAGACAGCCAGCATCAGCAGCACGGTCAACCATCCCCAAAATGCGCCTGCAAGCGCGAAAACCTGGAAAACGCTCCACACGCACAGGATGATAAACGCCACCAACCCGGCTACAAATGGTATCATACCGCGCATCCGTATCAGCAGCCACGTCCGGCAATGTGGGCAGCGAATGGTGAATGGCGTCGGCGCTTTGATGCCCGCGCCGATACCAACACGCCTGCCGCAATTGGGGCAGGGTGTAGAAAGTCTGCGGGGTGGCCTATCGTCCATCTTGTCTCCGGGGTGTCTCTTAAATAGTATAGACGTTACATGGGATGCAGGCGTTAGCGTGATTTTATTTATGCCCGGTGCTGCCGAAGCCGCCACTGCCCCGCGCAGTTCCCGGCAGGGTTTCCACTTCCACCACAACAGCGCGGGTTACGGGAGCAATTACCAACTGCGCGATTCGATTGCCGCGCTCGATAGTAAATGCCGACTGTCCCCAATTCACAAGCAAAACCTGTAAAACACCCCGGTAATCGCTGTCAATGGTTCCGGGCGCATTGAGGACGCCGATGCCGTGCTTGACCGCCCAGCCGCTTCGCGCCCGCACCTGCCCCTCATACCCTGCGGGAATTGCAACGCGCAAGCCGGTCGTAATCAAAGCCCGTTCTCCCGGCGCAAGCGTCACCGGCGCATCCACAGGCAACGCCGCAATCAAATCCAACCCGGCAGCCTGTTCCGTAGCATACGCGGGAAGCGGCAGCCCTTCAGCCTCCGCTTCCCGAACAAACGTCACCTGCGCCCCACTTGTTTCCATTTGACTCATGGTTTTTGAGGGATGTTCCCAGGCAAGTTGATAGTTGATAGTTGATAGTTGATAGTACAATCCGCTGGCGAGTAGTCCAATTCTCAACTCATATCTACGATAAAATGGTGTAGGTAAAGCGCATCTAATCAACTATCAACTATCAACTATTTACTTTCTTCCGCCACCGGCTGCTTGCGCGGGAAGCGGAACCAGAACGTGGAGCCTTTGCCGTGTCCGTCGCTTTCGGGCATCAGTTTGCCGTGATGCCCTTTGGCGATGGCGGTGACGAGGTACAGGCCAATGCCCGTTCCCTGCTTGCCCCGCGCGCTTCGCGCCCGCTCGAACAGCCTGCCGACGCGCTTCAATTCGGTTTCCGACAGCCCCAACCCTTGATCCTTGATGCCAACCCGGATCATTTCCGGCTGTTCGTCCGTGGCAGGCTCTATGCGCCCGATTACGCGCACTTCGCCGCCGTCCGGGGCGTATTTGATGGCGTTGGAAAGCAGGTTGTGCAGCACGTTCTGGAACAAGTCCGGGTCGGTTTCCGCGATGATATGTTCGGGTTCAAAGTCCACAACAAACTGGTGCTTGTCCGTGCGTCCCTTCTGCATGGTCAGCGCGTCTTCCACCGACTTTTGCAGGTCAACTTCGGCCCAGTTGAATTCCAGGCCCGCGCCGCGCTCAATGCGGGACACATTGAGCAGGTCGTTGATAAGGCGGCTCAGGCGGTCTACGTTTTCATCAATGATGGTGTAGAACTCGCGCCGGTCCTCCCGCATGTACCATTCTTCATTCTCATCGTCGAGCAGGGTGCGAATGAAGCCTTTCATGGGCGTGAGCGGGGTGCGCAGTTCGTGCGACACGATGGAAACGAATTCCGTTTTCATGCGCTCCACAGCGCGAAGGTCGGTGATGTCGTTGAAAATGACCACGATACCGAACGGCTGATTGTCGTCGTCGCGCACATTGGCGGCGTGAACCTGATAAACGTAGGTGATGCCTTCCTCGTCCGTAACGGTGATTTCATCCGGCTTGCGCGGTTCTTCTTCTTCGTCATCACTTGGCGGCTTGGGGTTATTCGCTTCGTCAATTTTGCGGTTCAGAATGGCAAGGCACTGCTCATGCTCGATCACATCCGAGAAGGGCTTGTGCAGGGGATCGCTGCCGTCTTTGACGCCGAACATGGCACGCGCCTGCGCGTTTATCTGGCTGATGCGGCCATGCTGATTAATTAAAATCAGCCCCGCCGTCAGGCTTTCCAGCGTATGTACCAGTTTTTGCTTTTCCTGAACCACTTCCTGATACATCTGCGCGTTGGCGATAACCGCAGCCGCGTTGCGCGACAGGCGTTCCAGCAGGCGCACATCCTCTTCGATGAACGCGCCGCCATAACGCTTGTTGAAGCAATGCAAAACGCCGATACGCATTTGTTCGACAATATGGTTTTCATCGTCGCGCCGCTCCACCACGAGGGGCACGGTCACGCCGTTGCGGATGCGCAGGCCGGGCAGATGCTCCACCAGCGCGCGGGGATCGTCACTCGCGTCCTGCAAGATGGATGCCTTGCCGGACATAAACACTTCCCCGGAAATGCCCCGTTCCGCTTCGATGCGGTAGGATTTTACTTCCAGATCGGTCATGCCGAAGGCGGGGGCGCGGGCGACAAGTTCATCGGCTTCCCGGTCGCGCACCATAATCACGCATTTTTCGGCCTGCACGATCATGGCCGTGCGCTGCACAAGCCGGCGCAGGGTGTCTTCAAATTCGCTGATGGCGCTGGGAAGTTCGCCGGACTCGGCGGCTCCGGCACGGGAGCGCTCCAGAGCGTCTATCTTTTCTTTTTGCTCGGCCAGTTGCCGATGCAGGCTTTCTATCTCTTTTTTGAGAGTCTCGTTATCTTCCATAATGCTTAGTGCCACCTGCCCCATTCCCTTCTGCCGCGCGACAAACTCAAGGCGTGTCCCGGAACCGCTTGCTGCATTATAACATAACCCCTTCCCAAGCGTCAACCAGGCAAGTTTTCCGACATCAAGCCGATACAGGACGGCCTGAAACGAGGTACAATTTTATATCGCTGCCGGACTACAATCTTGAAACGTACTGAACACTACGCAACGCAAAGTGAAAACATTGCTTTGCGCTTTCTGGGTGGCAGAGGCCGGGTACCGACACGAGCGTTCCGAGTGTTGAAAACACCCGGCAGGAAAGAGCAAGCGTCTTCCAGACGCAACTTCCAGAAAGCATGGGCGCGTCTGAAAGACGCTTGCTTTGTCCAGACAGGGGTTTTCAACCCCTGCCAACCACACGGGCGCTATTTCACAGTAGGCGTTAAAAACCCGAAACGAAGGAGATTGCGCGGATTTATGACGGCAACGAATGACCATAGCGGCTGTACGCATACTGGCGAACATACCCACCATAGCGGCTGTACGCACCACAGCGCGGCAGGCATGAGCGAGAACAAACTGCGCCTGTCCCTGACGCTGACGCTGGCGTTCGTGTGCCTGGAAGCGCTTGCCGGCTGGCGGTCGGGCAGTCTCGCCCTGCTTTCCGACGCGGGGCATAACTTCACGGACGCGCTGGCGCTCGGCCTGTCGTGGTACGCCATCTGGATCGCGCGCAAGCCCGCCACGTCTACGCGCACGTTCGGCTACCATCGCGTCGGCATTTTAACCGCCCTGTTCAACGCGCTGACGCTGATCGTGATTGCGGCCTTCATTTTCTTTGAGGCGTGGCAGTTGTTCGCGCATCCCCACGCGGTCAGCAGCAAGCCCATGATGCTGATCGCCGCCCTTGCCTTTGTCCTGAACACGTCTATCGCGCTCGGACTGCGGGGCGAAGCGGCGCACAGCGTGAATGTGCGCGGCGCGTTTATCCACATGGCGGGCGACGCGCTTTCTTCCCTCGGCGTTCTGGCGGCGGGAGCGGTCATTTATTTCACGGGCTGGACGCTGGCGGACCCGCTCGTTTCCGTTCTCATTGGCGGATTTATCATTTACTCGTCGTGGGGCATCGTGCGGGAAACCGTCAACGTGCTGCTGGAAGGAACGCCGTCCGGCCTGAACCTGAACGCGCTGGCGCAATCCGTGCGCGCCACTCCCGGCGTCGTGGACTTGCACGATCTGCACGTCTGGACGGTGGGTGACGGCATGAACGCGCTTTCCTGCCACCTGCGCGTCCGGGAGCCGGAAACGGCGCAGGCCGCGCAGGTTGTGCAGTCCGTGAAAACCCTGCTCGCCGCGGAATACAACGTGCAGCACTCCACGATTGAAACCGAGTGCGGCGAAGGATGCCACTGCCCGGAATTGTTTTGCCGGCAAGTGGTCAGCAGTTAGGGGAGGAGTTTTTCATGCTTGTTCCTGCTCTACGGGCTTTCATTTTACTGTTTCTATTCAACCTTCCTGCTTCCTCAGTAACACGGACGCAAACTTCGTCAAAAACAGTCATGAAAGGACAGCGCGTGACACACACGGCTTCGGAACGGCGCGGACGCGCTTTTCTCGGTTTCAAGGATTTTGCCTCGTTTGACCGGCAGGCGAACCCGGACGCGCATACCGCCGTTCTCACGTCGCCGCCCCTGCCCATAGATATTGCCGCCAATGAAGTCGTGCTTTCGTGGAACGCAGACGCGCCGATTGGCACGGGTATCAAAGTGGAAGCCCGCGCGTTTCACGGCGAGCAGGCGACGAAATACTACGTTTTGGGGCTGTGGTCGAAAGATGGAAACGGTTTTCCCCGCGAAAGCGTGAACCACCAGAAGGATGAAAACGGCGATGTGCAAACCGATACGCTGGTTTTGAACAAACCCGCCACGAGCCTGCAATTGCGCGTCACCTTAGAAGGCAAAGCGGGAACGGAATTGCCCAAATTGAAGTTTTTGGGCGTGTGTTTGGCAGATACGCATACGCCGCTCACGCCTTTAGAGCCGAACCATGCCGTGTGGGGCAAGGAAATCGTGGTTCCCGGCAAAACGCAATTGGGCTATCCGGGCGGAAGCGGCTGGTGCAGCCCGACAAGCACCTCCATGACCCTCGCGTTCTGGGCCAAATCGCTGCACCGGCCCGAACTTGATATTTCCGTTCCCGATACCGCTCACGCCATCTACGACAAGGTGTACGGCGGAACCGGCAACTGGCCGTTCAATACCGCGTTCGCCGGTTCGTTCCCCGGCATCCGCGCTTATGTCACGCGCCTGTCCGACATCCGCGAACTGGAAGACTGGGTTGCGATTGGCATCCCGCCGATTGTGTCCGTGTCCTACGACCTGCTCAAAGGCAAGCCCAATGACAACGATCCCGGCCATTTGATGGTCTGCGACGGGTTTACCAAAGACGGCGACATTGTGCTGAACGACCCGGCCCACCATCCCGAACGGGGCGAAGCCTGCCGTCGCGTCTTTCCCCGCGCCAACTTCCTGCGCGCGTGGAACCGTTCCAAGTATTTGATTTACCTCATCTACCCGGAAGGCAGCAAACTCCCCGCCGACGCTTACGGCCATTGGGAACGGTAGGGAGAAGTTGAGGGTTGAGGGTTGAGAGTTAAGGCATGAACAAATCACGCTTTCTGTTCCCGGTTCTTATCTTCTGCGGCCTGATGTTCGGCTGTGCGTCTAACATCTGCGGTTCTTCGCCGCGAACGGTCGGGGACAAGCCTGTCTCGGCAATCTCCACCCGCTTTCCAGCGGATACCTTTCTCATCGCGCGTCAGCCGAAGAGCGGGACATTGTTGTGGGCGACTACGCAGAAACTCCATAATACGCGCACCGGAGCTGAGTTTACCTTTCCCAATGGCGGCTGCGCCTGTAAACAGATGGCGTGGTCAGCAGACCAGAAGCGTCTGCTTGTCGTGGGAGAGACAGATGCTTATGTTTTGGAAGCAGATTCCTTACGTTTTGTGCATCACCTCAATAATTCAGTGGCTTGGTGGCAAGGTTCTCATTACGCTTACATAGATTACACGATGGATGCGCCTCGTATAGTCTCTTCGGCAAACAAACCCATCGCCGTGCTGCGGAACATAGAAGGAATATATGCTGCCGATCCTCAAAACGGGTACTTGCTGTGTGGCACATTGCTGCCGCGTGAACTCAACCATGCAGAACGGGGTCCTGCCTACTTGCTTCAGATATGCAAGTTGACCTCACGAGACAGGTTGCGTCGGATACGCACTCTCGGCAGAACTTATTTCGATCCCGGCAGCAGTGGCGTACCGGGAAGGTTCGGCATGGGAAAAGATCAAAGAGTTGTCTTCAACTATCCGCATGGAGGAGAAGCCTTATACACCCTTCAAATGGCTGAAGGGCAACAGATAAGATCGCTTTTTATGAGGAATGGCGAAGACAGCCTCGAAAGTATTCAAGGTCCCTTTGTGGGAGAGAACACGCTTTTCGGCATCGTAGGATTGGCGGCAGTGAGTGGTTCGCCATGCAGAGAACAATATCTTTATCGGATTTCCGGCAAGAAAACTACCTTGCAGAAGATCGGATTGGATGTAGCCTTCGCGTATTACGATCCGATTCGGCATGCGATTGGCTTGGGTTATAAATCGAAGACCGGTGTTCTTGTGCGTTATGTGTCGGAATTGCTTACCCAATGATTTCCAGTACAAGAGATTGCGCTGCGGAAGAATGGTTTACATTGGCATCGGCGGTTAATGTGTAAGCGGAACGCAGCGTTTGCGCCCATTCCTCTACGCGCCCGTTGTCAGCCGCGCGAACGTGCAGGGTTGCCAGCGTTATTCCTGATGTGACGGCATCACTTGTTTTGGCGTGAAGCACAAGGCCGACTGCCGGATCAATGGCGTCGGTTTTGGCCTGCCGTCCCGCGCCCATTTCTACCGACAGCCGCCCGATGATTTCCGCATCCAGGCCGATAACCACGCCGCTTTGATCGGTTTGTACTTGCTGCTGAATCAGCCCGACGGGCAGCGATGCTAAAATGGCTTCCGGCGTATTCGGCCCGCCCTGCGCCGCGGCGATTTCCGCAAACTTTGCCGCCGCCTGTCCGTATGCCAGTGCCTTCCTTACCTGAACAAGCGCCTCTGTCTCATCGGTTTCTTTTCCCGCCGCCAGCAATCCATGTACGGCAAGATCAATGCAAAGCCGCTCAAACCGGGGTTCGCCCTGTCCCTTTATCAGCAGTTCCAGCGCTTCGCGGACTTCCAGCGCGTTGCCCACCGCGCGTCCAAGCGGTTCGTCCATGAGCGTCAGCACGGCTGAGGTCGGAACGCCCGCGCCATTGCCGATGCGAACTAATGTTTGCGCCAGTTCGCGCGCCTGCGCCAATGTCTTCATAAACGCCCCGCGCCCAACTTTTACGTCCAGCACCAATCGCTGCCCGCCCGACGCAAGTTTTTTGCTCATAATGCTGCTTGCAATCAGGGGAATGCTTTCTACCGTTGCGGTCACGTCCCGCAGCCCGTACAGAATTTTATCCGCAGGCGCAAGCGAAGGCGTTTGTCCAATCAAGGCCGCGCCGATTCGCCGCGCCTGCGCTTTGGCTTCCTCTACCGTCAAGTCCGCGCGAAATCCGGGGATAGCCTCCAATTTGTCTACCGTGCCGCCCGAAAAGCCCAGCCCCCGCCCGCTCATTTTCAGCATCGGTACGCCCAACGCCGCAAGAATGGGAACAACAACCAGCGTGGTTTTATCGCCAACCCCGCCCGTGCTGTGCTTGTCCAGCGCGGGGCCATTCGGCAAATCCGACAGATCAATACATTCGCCCGAATCGCGCATGGCAAGCGTTAAATCCAATGTTTCCCGCTCGCTCATGCCGCGCAGAAACACCGCCATCAGCCACGCGCTGACCTGATAATCCGGCAAACTTCCGTCCGTCACGCCCGCAATCACAAACGCAATCTCTTCCCGGCTAAGTTCGCCGCCATCCCGCTTTTTCGCGATAACATCCGTAATTCGCATTTGGTTCATAACCAGGTTTTCACAGGCGCGTTTTGAAGTAGGCGATGGTGCGGGTCAAGCCTTCTTCCAGCGTCACTTTCGGCTCCCAATTCAGCAACGCTTTGGCTTTGGTAATGTCGGGGCGGCGCTGGCGCGGGTCGTCGGCGGTTTTCAGTTCCTCATAAACGATTTCGCTGGAACTGTTGGTCAAGGCTTTGATTTCGCGGGCGAATTCAAGCATCGTCCGTTCGGTCGGGTTGCCGATGTTGATTGGCCCCGATTGCTCGGAATTGACCAGCCGCCAAAAGCCGTCTATGAGATCGCTGACATAGCAGAACGAGCGGGTTTGCGTACCGGTTCCATACACCGTTATCGGGTCGCCGCGCAGGGCTTGCCCGATGAAATTGGGAACCACGCGCCCATCATTCAGCCGCATGCGTTCGCCATAAGAGTTGAAGATGCGAACAATTTTGGTGTCCACGCCGTAAAAGCGCCGGTACGTCATGGTCATGGCTTCGCCGTAGCGCTTGGACTCGTCGTACACGCTGCGTATGCCGATGGGATTGACGTTGCCCCAATACTCTTCGGGCTGTGGGTGTATGAGCGGGTCGCCGTATACTTCCGATGTAGACGCGAAGAAGAACCGCGCCCCGGTTGCCTGCGCCACATCCAGCGCGCGCTCCGTGCCCCACGCATTGACCTTCATAATCTCTTTGGGCCGGGTCGGGAAGTCTACCGGGCTGGCAGGCGAAGCCAGATGAAACACGTACCCCAAACTGCCGTCAATTTCAATCGGCTCGATAACATCGTGCTGCGTAAACGTAAAATGCGGGTTGCCTTCCAGATGCCGGAGGTTGTCGAGGCTTCCGGTCACGAGATTGTCCATCGCAATCACGTCCAGCCCTTCGGCAAGCAGGCGATCACACAAATGTGAACCAAGAAAACCGGCTCCTCCGGTAACAAGCGCGCGCGTCATGCAGGGTTCCTTTCCAGCGTCGGTTGCTCCACTCCGCTCTTGACAGTCGCGGCGCTGCGGGCAAACAGAGTTTTCGATTATAGCAAACATTCCTGCGCAGCGTCAACCTTCCACTATCAGGCCACGCTCGCGCAAAGGATAGGTACGTTTATTATGCGTACCCGGCGTGTGTTTCTTCATGTGACCGCGAACCGCGTGGATAGTTTTTGACCGTCCGGGGCGCGGTATGCTATAATACGCTAGGTTAATCATCAGGTTCGAGACGATTTTGATTGTGTTGCGTCGCCATTGCCATTGCAGTTGCCCTGCAATACACAGTTTATGCGGAATCGTCGAGAAAGGAGCGCCCGTCCATGTCTGGACATTCCAAATGGCATAACATTCGCCTGCGCAAGGGAGCGCAGGACGCCAAACGCGGCAACCTGTTCACCAAACTCGCCAAAGAAATCATCATGGCCGCCAAAAGCGGCGGTGGCAACCCCGATAACAACCTGCGCCTGCGCCTCGCCATCCAAAAGGCGCGCGAAAACTCCATGCCGCAGGACAACATCAAGCGCAGCATCCAGCGCGGCACGGGCGAAGTGGAAGGCGCGGTTTTTGAAGAAGCTGTTTATGAGGGCTATGGGCCGGGCGGCGTGGCCGTGCTTGTGGATGTGGCGACCGACAACAAAAACCGCACCGTCGCCAACATTCGCAACATTTTTAATAAGAATGGCGGGCGCATGGGCGAGTCGGGATCGGTTTCGTACCGCTTCCGTCCTATCGGCATCATCACCGTTGCCCGCGCCGCCGCCGAAGAGGAAGCCGTTTTCAATGCCGCCATCGAAGCAGGCGCGGAAGACGTGCGCGCTGATGAAGACAACTACGAGGTTATCACGCAACCCGAAGATTTCGGGGCCGTGCGGCAGGCGATTGAAGCCGCCAATATCCCGATTGCCAATGCCGAGTACACGATGGAGCCGACGGACACGGTTCAGCTTGACAGCAAGGACGCCGCGTTGCTGTTGCGCCTGATGGACCGGTTGGAAGACGATGAGGACGTGCAAAACGTCCACGCCAACTTCGACATTCCCGAAGACGTGCTGGAAGAAGCAAGCGCATAATTATTCACCACCAAGACACCAAGAACACCAAGTAAAGCAGGCAATAGGAACGGATTCAGAACGCGCAAATCTTTCAATATCTGCTGCAATTTTATAACGTCATTTTTCTCGTTCTTCTTGGTGTTCTTGGCGTCTTGGTGGTGAAGAGTTACCCCTGCGCGTTGATTCTCGTGTCTTTTGCGGCTTGTTTCCTTCCTGCTGTGCGCAGATAACGCAATCGCGCTTCTATTTGTTTTTCGCGGAGTTGTCACCGCCGTATGTTGGTGGAAGCGCGGGAGCGGGCGGCTTCGATTTCCTGGCGCGTGGAAAGCAGCAGATCACCCGGCATGGTATGTTTCAGCGCGGCCATGGCAACCCCGTATTCCAGTCCGGCGTGAAGATCGTTTTGCAGGTATCCCAAAATCACGCCCGCGTTGAACGCATCCCCGGCTCCGACCCGATCCACCACCTGCCCTAATGTATGCGGCGACGCGGCCCAATCTCCCTGATCGTCACACGCCAGCGCGCCGCCGCCGCCCAATGTTACCACAACCGTTTTCAAGCCATAACGCGCTTTCAGTTCCCGCGCCACCTCCGCGCCCTCCCCTCGAATATCAAACAGCAGTTCCACGTCGGCAAGCGGCGTCAGAAGCAAGTCAATCTGCGGCAGCAAGGGTTCCAAAATGCGCTTTGCCTGCTCCGCGCTCCACAACTTGGCGCGGTAGTTGATGTCAAAGGAGATATGGGTATTCGCCTGTTTCGCCACTCGCATCGCGTGAGCAACGGCTTCCGCGCAGGACGGAGAAAGCGCGGGCGTAATGCCGGACAGGTGCAGCAGGCGGGCGCGGGCAATGCGATCCGTATTTACATCGTCAGGCGCAAGCGTACTGGCAGACGAGTCAGCGCGGTCATAATACACGTCTATGCCACGCGGCGGCAGTCCGAAATCCAGAAAGTAGGTTCCGGCCCGCGCGGTTGAGGAACTGTCCCAAACCACATCGGAGGTATCCACGCCCCACCGCCGAATTTCGTTCTCGATTCGCCGCCCCAACGGATTGGCAGGCAGCTTGCTCCACCACGCCGCGCGCAATCCCAGCCGCGCCAGCGCCACAGCGGTATTCGACTCCGACCCGCCGACCCTAACGTCCAGCGAAACCGCTTCCTCCAATCGGCTGAACCCCGGCGCGCTCAACCGCAGCATCGTTTCCCCAAATGTGATTACATCGAGGTCGTGTCCTATTTGCTGTTGTTCATTCGTCAATGCGTTTCTCCGCTCTTGTCAATTGGCAGGCATGGTATACAACATGCAGTGATACTCGACTGCCAGCGCCTTTCCGCCCGGCAGCCAGTCTACATTCAAGGGAAAGTGGATCGCATATTCGTCTGCCTGATATTTGGGCAGGCTTATGAGGCGGCGCAGATGCCGCCCGCGAATATCACTGCGCCAGATTTCCATAAACGTGAGCGGCTTTGTTACTCCCGAAGAAGCTGGACGGTATCGTGATGCCTGCCGGAAAGTAGTTCGTTTTACAGTCAGCGTATAAACCAGTTGATCTCCAGAAGGGGATAGGCAGGCATTTTCAAGTTTTGCGCCTTGCGGCATGTTGATAATAGTGCGACGATCAGGGCTTGACTTCCAGTACGAGGCGCGTTGATGGATAATCACTTTGTTTGTGTCGTCTGCGTTGTCGTCTATAGTAATCACGTTATGCCTTGTAGTGACACTGCGCTCGATGTCTTCGGGTGACATCTGCAGCTGCGCGATGTTCCTGCGAATGTGAGCCGAATTGGTAATGTCGTAGAGGAAGCAGGTATGATTCTGCGGATGAACGTCGTCCTTCGCCAGCAGGAAGTGGCGGCTGTCGGGCAGCCATACAGCAGAAGCGCTGCGCTGCAAGATTGAAAAATGCTTGGAGCCGTCCAGCGCAACAAGTTCCATTTTGTCGCCGCCTATTTCTTTGTCTATAAGCATCCATTTGCTGTCCGGGGAGAGACGCGGCGCATTGCAAACACAAAATTTGTGCATGAAGTTTGTTAGGCGGGATAATTTAGTTTCTTTTCCTGTTCCCACGTCACGGAGGAAGTAGGTGTCTCTTCCATCATTGTCGCGCGCAAACAGGACCTTCCGTTCAGACAGCCAACACCAGCCAAAGGTATGGTGAGCATGAGCATGCCAGCCGCTCGTATTTGTTACCGACGTTGCGCGTTTACGCAAAAGCTGTTCAGGCGGCGCAGCCGCGCTGTGCGCCATCATACTACCAGCAAGTAAGCAGAAGCCGATGAGATATTGGAGTATTATTTTGCGCATAGATACCTCCTATCAGGCAAAGCCTCTTTTTGAGGATTTAATATCAAAAGTGGTGTATCAAAACGTGAGCAATGCCAACGATTGCGCCGCCGAGTACCAGCCATGCGGAGTTGACGCGCCGGCGCAGCAACAGGAGCAGGCTGATAAGGGCTAAGACAATCGTGGTTACATCTCGTAAAGCGTTTTGCGCCAACTGCCCTGTTACCAACGCCATGAGAGAAAGAGAGGCGACATTCACGCCGTCCAGAAACGCGCCCGCCGTTGCCGATTGCCGGATGCGCGATACAAGCGGGCCGCTCAGAGCGACAAAGGCGAACGCGGGCAGGAAAATTCCCACTGTCGCCACGATTGCGCCTTTTGGCCCGGCCAGAACGTAGCCGATAAACGTTGCCGTCGTGAACACGGGGCCGGGCGTTACCTGCCCGATGGCAACGGCGTCCAGCAGTTGGCCCGTTGTCAGCCACGCGCGTTTTGTCACCAGATCGTCGCGCAAAAACGCCAGCAGCACATAGCCGCTGCCATACACGACCGAGCCGAGTTTCAGGAACACAAGCCCAAGCGAAGTCAGGCCAAGCGCGGAGGATGCTCCCGCATACAGGCTCAACAGGATGGGCAGGGCAATTATAGCGCCCAACGCGAACAGCAGAACGAAAAGCGGACGCGATACTGTCTTTGCGCTTGGCGCAAAACCAGAAAACGCCGCTCGTTGCCAGCCCGGATGCCGCCAGCGTCAGCAGTGGGTTTGCGCTCCACGCCGCCAACGCGAACGCGCCGACTGCTGCGCCACCCAAAAACCGGGTCTTGATTGCCGCGCGTCCCAGATTCCACAACGCCTGCGCGACAACAGCGACAACAACAGGCTTCACGCCATACAATGCGCCCGCGATTTGCGGCAGTTGCCCATAGCGAACATACGCCCACGCCAGAACCATCACCAGCAGAAACGCAGGCAATATAAAGCACGTTCCCGCCAGAAACAAACCTACCCATCCGGCTTTGCGAAACCCGATGTGGATCGCCAGTTCCGTGGATGAGGGGCCGGGAACCAGATTGGACGCGCCAAGCAGGTCCAGAAATTCCGCTTTGGTGAGCCATTGCCGACGCTCGACAACCTCCTGCTGCATCATAGCGATATGCGCGGCAGGCCCGCCGAAAGCCGTTGTTCCCAAACGCAGGAACAGCAGCGCCAATTCGCGGGGTGTCGCCGGCTTGCCTGCCGCAATCGTTTTAACAGCCTCCAGTTCAGTCACGATTGTTTCCGCAAAAGATAGTTCCGCAGACTTGCCATTGGGTTCAGCGTTCATAGCGAGTTCACTAAAAGCGGCTTGCGTAATTGGTGATCTGGCTCCGCGATGCGTGTTGTGTCCCATTTTTTACTCTGTGGCTTGCCAGACACCATTGTTCCTTGCCCTTATGTACTTTTAAGCAACCAGTTCCATCTGTCCGGTTTGCCGGAAGTTGAGCAACCCGGCAATGACACAGAAGACGCTTTCATGGTCGTCGAACTTGCCGCGCCACACTTGGGCCATACTCTGCCACTTCTTGAGCCGGGCAAAATGATGCTCCACGTAAATGCGTTGGGTGGAGAGCATGTAATTATAAGCGCGTTCGAGGATGTTCTGCTCTTGATTGCGCGGCTTTTTGATCGGCTGCTGCACGTCCAGCTCAGGATGCGCGGTGTCCGTGCCTTCATAGCCTTTGTCCAGACGCACTTTGAGGCCGGAAGGCATCTGCGGCAGAACGCCCGAAGCGCGCAGCACGGTCATGTCGCTAATACAACCGGGCAAGCCGCCGAAGACATGGAGAATGCTCGTCTTGGTAGCGACAATCTGGGTCTTGACGGTATGGTCTTGCTGTTTGCCACTATACGCCAGTTTGCGCTTGAGTTTGTCCGTCGGCTGTGGAATGGATTGCTCCGTGGCGTCGAGAAGCACTTCCTTGATCTCGGGATACGCGGCCAAGAGTTCTTCGAGAGTGCCAATGCGCTTGCGCCGCTTCTGTGTGCCCGCGTGGTCGGCAGAAGGCTGCCCGCTGGGGAGGGGTGACGTGTCGGCAGGTGTGTCGCTTGCCAGATCACGTAGGGGCGCATCCCGCAAAGGTGTGGGCAGCACTTCCTGCAAGATCGGCAGCAAGCGCTCGTGCAATTCGCGGCTGATGTTGCTCTCGTCCAAGTCAAAGAGGTAGCCGAGCAAACTCTGCCCGACGTACAAACGCAGGTACATCAGTCCCATCAGCAGCCGTTCGGGCAACGCGAGGCGAAACGGATGCCCGGAGGTGAGCGCGCCGTGACGCTGCGGACGTTGCCGCTTGGCGAGTTCCATGGCTTCATACGCCGGAGCGACTTGGGCGAGGAGCGTGTCGAACTCCGCGACGCACAGACCCGTGAATGCCTGAAAGTGGCGCGGCTTGCGCCGTAACTTGGTTAAGGTAAGCATAGGCTGATTTTACCCTATTACGCAAGAGGCTTTAAGGGTTCGTAAATCTATAACTTCCCGAACCAGCGGGAACGCCGACCTTCGCAAGCGGGAAGTTGTTAATTTACAGACCCTAAGCGAAGGGACGCCGATAGTTCGCAGTTCCTGCATCCCTATCAACTACAAACTATCAACTATCAACTATTTAAGCGTTTTCCGCCGTCTCGCGGATGGCGGCCAACACTTCGTCGCTGTGTCCCGGCACTTTTACCTTGCGGAAAATGAAGCGGATTTTGCCGCCCGGCGCAATGACATACGTGGCCCGCTCGATTCCCATGTAAGTACGCCCGTACAGGGACTTTTCCGCCCACACTTCGTAATCTTCCGCCGTCTTGTGTTCCGTATCCGCCAGCAGGCGAAACGGCAGGCTGTACTTGTCGGCAAAGGCAAGCTGCGCCTTGCTTTCATCGGGGCTGATGCCCAACAGCACCGCATTTTCGCCGCTAAACTCCTCCCGCGCATCCCGAAACGCGCAGGCTTCAGCCGTGCAGCCGGACGTATCCGCTTTCGGATAGAAAAACAGCACAACCGTCTTATCCCGCAAGCCCGACAGCGTAACCGTTTCGCCGTTCTGATCCGGCAAACTGAAATCAGGGGCAGGGTCGCCAACATGCAGCATCGTTTATAATCCTTTGAAATTGTAGTCTGAGTAATCCCCGGCAGATTGCTTCTTATTTTCTCTAATTCTCTGTGGTGAGGGACTGTTCCTGCTCAATGCGCTGCCGCTCCTGCTGCAAGGCAGTCCGCAGTTCTGTCTTCGGTTGGCAGATGGAGTTGGTAGCGGGAAGCAAACACTTGCGCGTTGGCATTGTGGAGGGTATAGCGAACAACCGCGTCGTTTTTATCGGTGCAGAGGATCAGGCCGACGGGCGGGTTTTCCCCTCGCGCATTTCTTCGGCCTCGTAGTAGCCGGTGTAAAAGAGCATTTGCCCAACGTCCTGATGCGAGAGAGCGCCCACTTTGAGGTCAATCAGCACGAAGCAGCGCAGGGTACGGTGATAAAACACGAGGTCAATGTAGAAGTTATCGCCGTCAACCGTGATGCGCTTTTGGCGGGCAACAAAGAAGAAGTCGCGTCCAAGTTCCAGCAAAAACTCTTGCAGCTGATCCATAAGCGCCTGTTCCAGATCGGTTTCCAGCAGGCGATGGGATTGCGGCAGGCCGGTAAACTCCAGAACAACCGGGTCTTTAATCAGGTCGGACGGCTGAAAAATCTCGTTGCCCTGTTCCGCCAGTTGCAGCAGCCCGGCTTTGTCGCGTGACAGGGCAAGCCGTTCATACAGCAGGGAAGCAATCTGCCGTTCCAACTCCCGCGTAGACCAGTTGGCTTTGACACATTCCGCCTCATAAAAACTCCGCGCTTCCGGCTTTTCAACGCGTCCGCAGCAAGCGGTAATGCGTCCAACTCAATTCTTGACGCAGTGCGTCACGAATTGGGAACGCATTGTAGAACGTCCGCATGTCCGACAAATTGGATCGGTCAAACCCTTTGCCAAACTCCTGCGTCAACTGCTTAGACAGATTTTGCAGCAGGCTTTTACCATAATCCGCCCGCGCCTGCCCGCGCTGTTCTTCCTCAACGATCTCGCGCCCAATCTCCCAATACGCGCGTACCATCTCGGCATTGACCGCCTGCAACGCCTGATGACGTCCGCGCTTGCAGAATGTCGCGAATACGTTGGTAAACCGGATCAAAATTGTCGTCTGTCTTGGATAGGTTTGACATGGCTTGTTCGTTCTCACAAGGCTTTATGTGCAGACGAAAGATGAATTTGCGACGCAGCGCGTTGCGAATTCACCAGATTACGCGCACAAGGCCACTGTTAGTAATAGACACATCGCGTGTCAGGCAGGGACAATTACGTGCCAGTGCCACACCCACAATAATGCGGTCGTGCATTTCAGGTACGGCGGCAAGCCGGTCAAATTGTCGCACATCACTCGCCTGAAAATTAACAAACTGGAACTGCCTTGCCGCCATTAAGCGAACCAACTCCTGCGCAAAGTTGAGGGGTTGCTTCAGTTTGACGTTGACGTAGTAGAGTTCCGCAAGGACAATCGCCGGTATGAGAATACGCGCCTGTCCTTGATCGGCGGCGTCGAAAACGGCAGAAGCGTTCGCGCCCAATTGCGACAATTTCAGCAAATACCAGAGGAGGGCATGCGTGTCGGCAACATACTCAAGTAACTTCCTTGTCCTCCCACTCCTTCTCCCACTCGCTTCTAACTTCCTTTAAGATGGCGTCAATATCCATATCTTCAGGTATCTTCCCTGCCCATGCGCCGCGCAAACTCACAGGCAATTGCGAAGTTTCAACAACTTTGGAAGGCAGAAACATCACTACCACTTCCGCCCCCTCCTCGACATCCACTGGTTTTTCAGATAGTTCCACACCACCGTTCCGATATGTGCCAGTCACTGCTGTCAGCATTGTTTCTCTCCTTTACATCTTCAATACGCAACTTCGGCAATTCGGAACGCGCTGCATTCCGAATTGCCATTCCCAGGCAGAAGGTAGATTCGAGAAGCAGTGCGTCTCGAATCTATGCCCCCACTACAATTCTCGACGCAGCGCGTCGAAAATCACACGGAATAACGTGGATCAGGCAGTCAGTGCAAATAAGTCGGCAACGCGGCAACGGAACGCAGGCAGCAAATCGCCGCCCGTAATTTCCTGTTCGGGCGTATACTCTACAAACTGCATGGGTGACGTGTACGCGATAACGCGGCGCGTGTCCGGGAACAGATACCACACTTGCTGTGCGCCGGACGCGAAGTATTCCCCCCGCTTACGCGCAATATCGGCGGGTTCCTCGGACGGCGACACGATTTCGATACACAAATCCGGGGCCGCATCTCCGAAGGTGTCCGGCGCAACGCCGCCCGGCAACCGTTCCCGCCGCGTAAACGACACATCCGGGGCGCGTACATTGCCCGATGCCATGCGAAACCCGGCCTGCGAACTGCACAGAGCGCCCCGCCCGATTACGGCAGGCGTCAGGCGGTAAATGACAATAGCCGCGATCTCATCGTTGCGTACGCTTCCCGGCACTTCCTGCACCTCCCCGTCCACAAGTTCAAACTTGCGCCCCTCATCCGGCAGGCGCATAAACTCTGCTTCGGTCATGTAAGGTTTCGCTATCGTCATTCCCATTCTCCTCGCCAGCATGGTGACGTTTAACTCTGTGCTTTTTGCAAATGAGTATTTAAGATCAAGGGTTCTCGTCTCCCATTGTGGAAAACATAGCACAAGTCTTTGAAGTCAAATACGGCGTCAACTGCATGAATAACCTCATGATGGTTAGGGCAGACGAGCATCAAATTCTGCAAATTGTCTGACCCTCCTCGTGAAAGATAAACAATGTGGTGCAAGAATGATGGAGGTACTTGTGCTATAATACGCATAGAGTTTGTTCGCATTCAACCGGGCAAACATACTAAGGGGATATAGGCACAAACGATGAAAATGCTCAATCTTAAATTGCTGTTTTTAACCTTTATCTTAATATACATTTGTAGTTTGAAATCTGCGTGGTCACAATCCATATACATTAGTGATAACAGTACATCGGTACATCAGTATACCATTAGAGGTCAGGAAGTACGAATACTAACTCCAGGTAGCTCATTTACACCTGAAGGCATGACAATCGGGCCAGATGGTCAGTTATATGTTGCGAGTCAGTATACAAATCCTGCAAATAGCAACCGGGTAGTCGGCATTTATCGGTTTAATCCCAATACCGGGCAGTATCTTGGGACAGTAGGTTCATTTACTCCTAATGACTTCCTCTACGATCTTACGTTCGGGCCGGATGCTGCCTTATATGCAACTGGATTCGGCAAGGTTTACAAAATTGATGTAGCTACTAATGCAACAAGCGTAGTGACCAGTACATACTTCACGCCACTTGGGTCTTCTTCAAAAAGTCTGTTCATTCCTTATGGCCTAACCTTCAGACCTGATAATGGACATTTGCTCCTCTCGAATTTTAACAACGGCCTTGATGGTACAATCGAAGAGTTTGATCTTAGCAATGGAACCTCCCACACATTTGCAACTGGATTAGCTGGTCCATTTGGAATTGTGTTCGGACAAGACAACAGGCTTTATATTGCGGACGGGAACGTCTCCGTAGTAGGAATCAACGGCGGAGTAGCGAAAGTTTACTTGTCTAACACATCAACTATGGATTACTTCAACAATCCTCGTTACCTTGCTTTCGATGGTTCCGGTAATCTATACGTCACAAACAGCGGCATAACTCGTGTACCAGAGTTCAACAGCACAGGCACATATTTGGGCTATCTGGATACTTCAGGTGCTTGGGGCATCGCCATCAAATCTACTAACCCTGTTCCTGAACCTTCGATAATTGCCTTCTTTATCGCAAGCGTTCTAACTGGTATTACCTTCCTCCGTTCCCGTAAGCCTGTGTAGAAGGTAACCTCATTCTGACGAAACCTCCAACGATTTTACATGCAACGGCGTTGCTGTTGATTGCCTGAATTGCTTTTACACAGTCCCTAAAGCGTCAATAATGTTAGTATTTTGAAGTGGCGAACCGACGTCGGCTATCGGGGTACGTCACAGATGAACCTCTGCCACTCCCTGAGTCTACCTCATTGTACTTCTGCAACTGTGAGATAAGGAAACGTTCCTCTGGATTTATACAAGCCAGCAATTGTGTATAGAAAAATTCTTGCATTTGTTCTACTGGCAAGCTAGTCGCGGCGACAGCAGTATAGCGTCTCATTTCCTGATAATAGTTGTTCTTACGAAAAACGTCCATCAGTAAATCGTTGCCTTGACCATGTTGTTGCAAAGCCCGTAAGCTCTTGCCTTTTCTTGAAGCATTAGAACCAGACCAATGGGTAATAGGGCGTGATGCATCACGTTCAAAGCGCTCCACAAGTTTTTGTCGAAGTGAAGCGTTGTGAATCATTGTGGTAAGGCTGAAACTTCCGTAGCAAAACGCCAATTCAGTATCCAGCATATCTGCTTTTTCCAATATTATTTTACCGAGTAGTTCTTGAACCGGACTACAACGGATATTGCTATTGAATATGGGCAGCCATCCCGCTAAAGCATTAGCTGCGCGAACAGAATGGTCAATATAACAGTCGAACAATTCTTGCAACAGGGTATCTGGCACACTCTGTATTGTCTTCATATTGTTGCGAATAGTAGCTAACAGGTAGTTGACCGCGTAGCGGTCAATATCGAAATCGTTGAACTCCTCGCGCAACATACGCATAGCAATCTGAATTTTCTGCAAGCTTGACACAGATGCGTGTTTTAACGTCGTTTGTTGAAACCGTCCTACCATATTGTCAAAATGAGCAAGACGATCTGCTAAGATAGCGCAAACACCGAACTCTGATTTCGAGACATTGACAACAAGCCCTAGCTCAGAAAACATAGTTTCCAGTTGCTCATTTTGCCAAGCAACATTCGCTTTAGTACTTCCAAACAAGCAGTAATCATCTACAAACCGGCAGGCGTGGTAGTTGGGCTTGTCACAAGCATAATCTATCCTCAATAAAAAGGAGTTCTGCAAAGAAAAAACTTGCATCAAGTCCTTGAGGAATTCCTACTCTGTCATCAGGGAACCAGCCGTCCAGCAAGCGAAACAAACGATGCTTATGAGAAGCTAAAACCTCCTCCTTTGCAAAGAAGGCGTCTTGGTAATTTGTGGCTATAGCCTCTTCCAACATGCCATGTTGTATATTGTTGAAGAAGCTTTGTATGTCTACTCGTTGGAAGAATGTGTAGCGAGAACACTGATGCTTCAGGAACTCCCTAAAGCCCGACCAGCGTTGAAAAGGCTGCAACTCAAACCATATCTCTGATGTTGACGAGAGATTAGGTTTAAAAGAAAAGGATATATCATTCTGTAGTTTGCGCGAACGTACTCCAAGATGTCGCGCTAAACTGTGATATTCAACGGCCTCTGGAACTGGTTGGTAATGAAGGGGCCGGATTGAGCCACGATGAAATTTTGCAACTTCATACGTAACTGCATTACTCCCTGCAACGTTGTTGTACTCGTTCTGACGAATAGCGTTATATATCCATTCCTTTCCACTGTCATGACCGAATATTGCGGATGACAAGTAAGGTAAGGGATATTCACTATCATCCAACTCTTTCAGGCAGTTGACAATCAACTGTTCTATCACAAGGCCATTCGCAATTATAGACAACTCTACACCCTCCTACAGTACAGCTACTACATCTACATGCAACCGACGTTCCTAAACAGTTTACCTGCTTACGAGCAAACGTCCATTAGTTGAACTATCTAACGCGCGTTGGTTTGACGACGAGGAAGCCGCCTCCGTCCATGTAGATTGTCTTCCAAGCAGGCGTTCTACATCCTGCTTGAAGGCATCAGAATACTCAGCGAGTAAATCCGTGCATACTTCGTAGATGTGTTCACCGTCAGGAACTCGAAGATGAACTGGCATTGCATTCCCGTTTCCTCTATGTCGCAGAATGGTGTCATGTACCATTTGAAGTGTGTTACGCCTTGAAGCGTCAACCTGAACAACAATTTTGCGTGGGCCGACGTTCGCGTTCGCGCCCCCACTGCCCAACGCCGTAATGGTTTCGGCCAGTATTTCCACCGTGACGCCGCCCTCATCGTCCTCGCGCACCCGTTCCCGGTGATTGGCCCGCCCGCCGAGCAGGACAATTTTGTCTTTTTCCAGCAGATGCCCCGCTGTGGCGTATGTGGACGGGAACATGGTGCAGGCAACGGTTCCGGTCATGTCTTCCAAAGTGAAGAAGGCCATCGGTTCGCCGCTTTTTTTGGACGTGAACGGCTTGATACTCGTGATAATGCCGCCAATCGTCACTTCCGTCCGATCCGCTTTTTCCGGCAGTTCGGACACGCGGATTGCGTCTCGCCTTTTCAAAGCGCGGCATAAACGCTTGCAGGGGATGGTCGGAAATGTACAGGCCGAGCAGGTCGCGCTCGAAGCCGAGCAATTGCGCGGACGGGTAATCGGGGATATTGGGGATGGGAATGGTTTCCACCGTCGGCCCCACATCCGCATCGTCGCCGAACATATCCGACAGCGACGCCTGCCCGTTCTTCTTGTCCTTTTGCGACCGCTGCGCCGCCTGACAGCACGGGTCCAGGGCTTCGATCAGGGCGCGGCGGTTGGTATGGCCGGGGAGGGACGCGAACGCGCCGCTTTGTATCAGCGCTTCCATCGTTCCCCGCGACACGCTGCCCGTCTCGCTGCCCATCACGCGCTGGCAGAAATCGGCCAGACTGGCAAACGCCCCGCCCTCTTCCCGAACCCGCAAAATCACTTCCACCGCGGCTCGTCCGACGCTCTTGATGGCGGCAAGGCCGAAGCGAATAGATTGCGAGGGTGTCGGGTGTCGGGTGTCGGGTGTAGATATTGTCCGTTGTAAGATTTCCCCCGACACCCGATACCCGATACCCTACACCCTTCCACCGTAAAGTCCGCCCCACTGGAATTAATGTCCGGCGGGAGGACGGGAATGCCCATGCGCTTGCACTCGTCCATGCACGTTACGAGTTTGTCGGATTTTTCGATGAAGCAGGCCAGCAGGGCGGACATGTATTCGACGGGGTAGTTGGCCTTTAGATAGGCGGTTTGATACGCCACCATCGCGTAGCAGACGGCGTGGGCTTTGTTGAAGGCGTAACCGGCGAAGGGTTCCATCAGGTCGAAGATTTCGTTGGCCTTCTTTTCCGAAACGCCGTTTTCCCTTGCGCCGCGCAAAAAGTTTTCGCGCTCCTGCACCATCACTTCTTTTTTCTTTTTGCCCATGGCGCGGCGCAGCAGGTCGGCCTGTCCCAGCGTGTAGCCGGAAATAATCTGCGCGATCTGCATCACCTGATCCTGATACACGATGACGCCATACGTTTCGTCCAGCAGTTCCTTTAGTTTTTCGTGCGGGTATTCGATCTTTTCCAGCCCGTGCTTACACCGGACGAAGCGGGGAATATGCGCCATCGGGCCGGGGCGGTACAGGGCCACCATAGCCGCCACGTCGCGCACACTCGTCGGCTTCAACTCCTGAACGTACCGGCGCATTTGCGGCGATTCCAACTGGAACACGCCCACGCACTCGCCGTTGCCCAAGAGTTCGTAGGTTTTGCGCACGTCTTCGCCGTCGCCTTCGAGCGGCAGTTGCGCACATCCAGTTTTTTGCCGGTCGTCTGCTCCACGTTTTTCAGCGCCTGTCCCAAAATGGTCAGGTTAATCAGCCCCAAAAAGTCCATTTTCAGCAGGCCGATTTTTTCCAGCATGTTCGCGTTATACTGCGTCACGCAGCCGCCGTCCGCGCTCCGCGTGAGCGGCGTGTACTCCACAAGCGGGTTGTGCGAGATGATAACGCCTGCGGCGTGAACGCTGGCGTGGCGCGAAATGCCTTCCAAGCGTTTCGCGGTATCAATCAATTTGCGGGCGGCGGGGTCGCGCACATAAGCGTTCTTGAATTCCGGGTTGGCGTCCAGCGTCTTGTCAATGGTCATGCCGACGGGGATCGTCGGGATCATCTTGCACAATTTGTCCACGTCGCCGGCGGGATAGCCCAACGCCTTTCCCGCGTCTTTCAGTACGGCGCGGGCGGCAAGGGTTCCGAACGTGATGATCTGCGCGACGCGGGCTTCTTCGGGAATGTCCTGATTGGGGCTGTACTTTTTGGTGACGTAATCAATCACTTCCCCCCGGCGCGTGTCCTCAAAATCCATATCCACATCGGGCATCTGAACGCGCTCCGGGTTCAGAAACCGCTCAAACGTCAGGCCATACTCAACCGGGTCAATGTCGGTAATGTCCACGAGGTAGAGACAAGGCAGCCAGCAGCGGAACCGCGCACGCCGTAGTAAATGCCCTTCTTGGCGGCAAACTGCGCAAAGTCGCGCACGATGAGAATATACTGCGCGAACCCGGTTGTCTGGATAATGCCGAGTTCATAATTCATGCGGTCAATCACGCGCTGCGGGCGGGTTGCCATTGTACTTTTTAAGCAGCCCTTCTTCGGACAGCTTGGTGAGATACTCAAGCGGCGTGTATTCGGCGGGGAAACCGGGGGAGGGCATGGGCGCGCGCCCGAATTCCAGTTCTACATGGCAGCGTTCCGCGATTCCCAATGTGTTTTCGATGCAGCCGCGGGTGCAGCTTGTGAAACAAATCCTTCATCTGCTGCGATGATTTCAGATAAAACTCCTGCGTGGCGTATTTCAGGCGATCCGTATCCGTGACAACCGAACCCGTCC
The DNA here is from genome assembly GCA_963835065.1 of uncultured Chthonomonadaceae bacterium. Taxonomy (GTDB): domain Bacteria; phylum Armatimonadota; class Chthonomonadetes; order Chthonomonadales; family Chthonomonadaceae; genus CAWFQB01. Next base: position 74,838 of record CAWIEK010000008.1, read on the forward strand.
CAATGCACAGCAAAATATCATGCGCGTCGGCGTCCGGCCCGGTGAGATAATGCACATCGTTGGAGCAAATCACGGGCAGGCCGAGTTCGCGCGAAATTTTGAGCAGTTGGGTATTGGAGTGTTCCTGTTCGGGCAGGTTGTGGTTCTGAATCTCTACATAATAGTTGTCGCGCCCGAACAGATCGCCATAGTACGCGCAGGCGTCGCGGGCGGAATCGTAGTCGCCGCGCAGCAGGTGCGAGTTGATTTCGCTGCCCAGACAGGCGGTGGTGGCGATCAGGCCCTCGTGGTACTTTTCCAGCAGTTCGCGGTCAATGCGGGGCTTGTAGTAAAAGCCTTCCAGCGCGGCGATGGTGGTGAGTTTGAGCAGGTTCTTGTAGCCTTCGTTGTTGCGGGCCAGCAGCACCATGTGGTACGCGGACTGGTCCAGCTTGGCCTCTTTTTTCGCCGATGCCGGGGCGCGACATACGCCTCCACGCCCAAAATCGGCTTCACGCCCTTGTCCTTGCATTTGCCGTAGAAATCCGCCATGCCGTACATGACGCCGTGATCGGTCAGGGCAAGGGCGGGCATTTCCATTTCCGCCGCGCGGCTGATCAGATGCCCGATGCGGTTGGCTCCGTCGAGGAGAGAGAATTCGGAGTGAACATGAAGGTGAACAAAATCGCTGCTGGTATCGCTCATGGTTGCCTCGGAAGGAAGTTAGGTTTCAGGTATCAGGTTTCAGGTATCAGGGGAGAACGCTGCTGCATTCGTCTCATCTATAAGGAAGAAGAGCCTTTTCTGACACCTGAAACCTGACACCTGAAACCTTATTTAGTTCGCGCCACTCCACGTTGCCCTAGATGTGGCGCATGAGGCTATTCTAGCGGTTTTATCCGCCAAACACAACTAGACATATCTGTACGTATGTGCGTACTGGTGTTTGCTGCAAGTCACTGATAACAACTGCGCTGAGGAATTTACAGGAA
>CAWIEK010000009.1:0-183435 GCA_963835065.1 uncultured Chthonomonadaceae bacterium
CCCCGAAGTAAGCGGATAGATAGATACTCTCAACTCGCAACTCTCACTTCCCTTTGTGGTACACTAGGGGAGAAGTTGAACAACACTCAAACCACACAGAGCGCAGGAAAACGGTTCTTTTAGAGCCGCTTATTCTCTATACCGCTTTGCGTGACGGGAAGGAAACGCGCGACGACAACGCTCCTTAGAAGTTTACGAAGTCTGAATTTGTCGTCGCGCCCCGGATGGCCTTGCGCTGTCCGGCGGCGTTTTGCTTTGTCACCGTTTCCGCGCAGGCTTGTCCATTCCCTTACGGGCGGCAAGCCGAGTACGTATGCGCCGGAGACCGGCCCTTCCCACTTTCAGAATGGAGTTTCTCGTGGCTATGCAAGGAGACAGGAACCATCGTGACGCAATTGCCCGCTTCCAATCGTGACGCCGATTCGCTCGGCCTGGATGATTTCGACGCAAACAGCGCGTGTCCCGACCAGGAAACCCCTGCGCGGGAAAGCGTCTTTCAAGAGTACATGGCGCAGGAAGACACGGCCCACGAAGGCATCGTCCTGCGCGCGTACAATGGCGCGTATATCGTGCAGCCCGCCGGCGACAAGGACAGCCGCCCCACGCAAATTCGCTGCGAACTGCGCGGCAACCTCAAAAAAGATTTTACGTTTTCCACCAGTGGCAGCCAGCCCCGCCGCGTGACCCGCGCCAAGCGCTCCTTTTCCTACGATGTCGTAGCGGTAGGTGACCATGTCCGGTTCACGCCCATTGACGCGGAAAACGGCGTGATTGAGGAAGTCTTGCCACGCCGCACCCGCTTTGCCCGCTCGTCCTTTCGGGGCCGCGAACAAACCCTTGTCACCAATCTGGATCAGCTTGCGATTGTGTTTGCCTGCGCCAACCCCAACCCCGATTTGTGGCGTATTGACCGCTGGATCGTGGCCGCCGAATCCAACGATCTGGAACCGCTCATTGTCGCCAACAAGCGCGATATGGTGGACGAGCAGACGTTTCAGGACTATTTTGCTGATTTGAAGCGCATCGGCTACCGCGTTATCGCCACGAGCGTAAAACAAAACATCGGCATTGAAGAATTGCGGCTGGCTTTGCGGGGGCGCATTTCCGCGTTTACCGGGCCGTCCGGCGTGGGGAAATCCAGCCTGCTCAACGCCATGCAGCCGGGTTTGAAACTGGCAACGGGCGATGTGGGAACCGTCACGTATAAAGGCAAGCATACCACAACTGTGCGCGAACTGATTCCACTGGAATCCGGCGGCTGGGTCGCGGACACGCCCGGCCTGCGGCAGCTGGAACTGCTCAACATGAGCCGCGAGGAACTGGCGAACAGTTTCATCGAGTTCCGGCCTTTTCTGGAAACGCCCTGCCGCTTCCACAATTGCCGCCACGACGCCGAACCCGGCTGCAGCCTGAAAAAAGCGGTGGAAGCCGGGCAAATCGCGCCCCGACGCTACGACAGTTTCAAACTGCTGGCCCGCGAGTTGAAAGAAGAGAAAGATTATTAACCACGGAGGAACACGGGGAACACGGGGAAAAGAGGAAATCAGGAGAAGAACAAAGAGACACACTTACCACGGATAACGCGGAACAACGCGGAGAGGTTAAGGCAGCAATCCGTTTATGGCTCAATCCTATTTTCTCGTGTTCATTTGTTTTTTTTATCCGTTTTATCTGTGTTTGTATGTTCGGGTTCCTATTTCTTCCTCTCCGTGTCCTCCGTGTTCCCCGTGGTTTAGTATTTGCATTTTGGAGGTGAGGGATGGAAGGACAGGGAGACGTGCTGCGGGTGCAGTTGGATGGCTCGGCAGTGGTTGTGCGCGCGTCAGAGCCGGAGGATAGGTCGCGCGCCAACATTGTGCGCTGGTCGGCGGGCTGGATTGACCCGCCCACGCGCCACCGCTTCTGGCCGGACGCGGACGCGGACTGGCAGGCGGGGCACTATTTTCGGGAGTTTATCGCGGAAGTGGACGGCGTATTGGCCGCCCGCGTCGGCCTGGAAGCGTACCGGCAGCCGTTTGCCGAACTCATAGACCTTTGCGTTCGGCCCGACTATCAGCGCCGGGGGTTGGGCGAGATGCTGACGCGCCGGTGTGAGGAAGAAGCGGGCAGGCGGGGATTTAACGCCCTGTTTTTGCAGACAGAAATGGACAATACAGCCGCGCACCGCCTGTATACCGGGTTAGGCTTCGTGCCCACCGCGTATGGCAAAATGCTGCGCATGGTCAAGTTCTTCGATTATCCGCTCATTGCCGCGTTTCAGCGCACCCATCCGCTTTGCCAGTACTGGTGTACGCCTATCCCCGACACGCCCCGCGCCTGGAATCTGGAATGGCACGCCTATATTACCGAGGATTATCTGCGCCTGCGTTTGGAAGGCGGCGCGTCCCAATCGGATAGCGAGGGCCTCGGCCCCGCGCTGACCGGGCTGGAATGGCGCGTGGGGCAGGGCGCGCGCAGCCTGCATGTCCAGATCACGCCGGAAGCCGTCCGCGACATCGAGCCGGGGCATCACGTCGCGCTGGAATTGAGCGTTCGCAACAACGGCAAGCGCATGGAATCGGGCGTGTGGCAAATGGTGCTGCCGCAGGGTGTTTCCGTCAGCAGTCCCGCCACCAATCAAATCCGCGCGTTTACATGGGAGGTCGCGCCGGGCGAGCAGGCCACGCAATCCGTTGTTCTGCAAGTGGAACCCGAATTTGACGCCGCCGCGCTCTGGTACTTAAACTATAACAGCCTGCCGGTGTGCTGCGAAACCTTCTGGGAAGGCCACCGCGCCATGCTATCTGCGAGTTTACCGATGGCCGTACCCCCGCCAAATGAGTAAGGCTTCATAATTTTATCACTTCCCGGAGGGCACAACTTCTCGGAGGGCACAACTTCTCGGAGGGCACAACATGTTGTGCCCCTACTCCCTACAACCTACTCCCTACTTTTCCCGCATTGCTGCGAGTGAAGCGACAGGGCGGCTTCAGGCACAATAGAAGTACGCTTGCGGCAAACAAATGCGAATTTCACGCCGATTTTAGAGGGTGTGCTTTGGAGCGTGGAAAGGGAAAGAATGTATGTCCGTTCGCATAGACGCGGCGGCGCAGGCTGTTACGCGCGCTTTGCCCGAAAACAACCGGGTCAGGCCTACAGGCGCGTCTGCGCCCGCGCGTGAAGCCGATTTGACGCGCCAATTAGAAGAACGCCTTAGTACCGACATCGCGCGCATTAGACAGCGTGTTGACAGCCGGGATAAAACCACCTCATCAGCCGAAAACACCGGTCGTCTTGTAGATATTCGCGCCTGAATTTCCCAAAAACTGCTGCTGTATAGACAAAACTTCGCATATAGATAAAATGTTGCTTGAAAGGGCAGGAATTCGCCTGCGCATGGCGAATAGTATGTCCGGCGATACGCGCAGGCAAGTTCCTGCCGCAGCCCGGTGTTCCCCGGAACCCGTTTCATCCACACTTGTTTAGGTGCAAAGGAGCGTTCCATGTCCAATGACGAAGTGCTTGCCAATCAGCAGACGATTCTCGACAACCAGAAGACCATTCAAGACAACCAGCAGGAAATCAAAGCCAATCAACAGGAAATCAAGAACAACCAGCAGGACATTAAAACCAATCAGGAGAAACTGGACCGGATTTTGACCAATCAGGATCAGATCGAAGCCAACCAGCAGGAAATCAAGGGCAAGCTGGACCAGATTCTGGCGAAGTAGAACCGTTTACCAACGCAGGCGCGAGGACACAATAGAGTTCGTCCTCGCGCCTGCGTTATGCTGTCTCTGCCACGCGCCTCAGCCATTTGCCGTTTCCAGCGGCTGGCCCCTGCCTTTGCGCTTCCTGTTAGACAGCCTCCTCTCACGCTGAGAGGAGGCTGTTCCCTTGACATATCCACGCCCCTGACGCTACACTATTTCCACAAACTGCTTTCACATCAGGAGGAGCGTGTACGGCTCTTGCCTGCAAAACCGGGAGAAGAATTCTATGCTGAAATATCGCTGCATCTTGCAAATCTATGCCCGGCGCATACTTTCCCTTGCGCTGATACCGGCTGCCATCGGCCTGGCCGGGTGTTCCGACACGCCTCATGACCGGGTTGATACGACGACCAAGCCGACGCAGGCGACTTCCCTGCCTGCGACAGACAAAACCACTTCCGACAAATCGGAAATGGATACGGTCACTCCCCCGCCCACCGAAGCGGAATTAGGAATGCCGGTGTACCCGCAGGCGAAGACGTACGCGGGGATGGGAGGGAAATCCGTCAAGCCTGCTCTCGACGATGGCATGACGGTGGCGCTGCTGGAAACCACGGACAGCCTGGACAAAGTGCTGGACTTTTACAAAGCGCGTATCAAAGTCACGGATGCGCGCGGCAATTCGACACCGACTACGCCCCGCGAAGAAAAAGAGAATGACCGGCGCAAGGTGGTGCTGACCGGCAACGATGCGCAGGGCAACACGCAAGTCGCGTCCCTCCACGCCGAAAACGGCAAAACCATCATCGAACTGATGCGCCTCAATGTCAAGAGCCTGCCGGCGAGCGTATCGGGCGGCAAGTGAAGAAGAGAAGAACAGGAGAAGTTAGGAACCGCGAAAGACACGAAATAAACGAAAAAAAGAACAAAAAGGAAAGAAAAAACAAGGAAAACACTTAAAACGTCCTGCAACGTGACTTCTTCGCTTTACCGCCTTGCCTCTTTGAGGTTCTTTTTGTTTTTCCTTTTTCGTTTTGGTTCGTGTCTTTCGCGGTTACTAACTTCTTCTCTTCTACCAATGCGTCGGCGTTTCCAGAATGTCGGTGTCGCCTTCGGATTCGAGCAGGCGTTCGGCTTGGATGGCGGCCATGCAGCCGGAGCCGGCGGCGGTGATGGCCTGGCGGTACTCGTGATCCTGCACGTCACCTGCAGCGAACACGCCGTAGATGTTGGTGCGAACGTCGTGGGTGGTGATTAAGTAGCCGCTCGCGTCCGTTTCCAGTTGGCCTTTGAACAGTTCCGTGTTAGGCTTGTGGCCGATGGCGACGAACACGCCCTGCACCGGCATTTCGGTCTGCTGCTCGGTTTTGAGATTGCGCAGGGTGATACCTGTGACTTTTTTGGCGGCGGGATCGTGGATGCGCTCAATGACCGAGTTGAGAATGAAGTTGATTTTAGGGTTTTTCAGCGCGCGCTCCTGCATGATTTTGGAAGCGCGCAGGGTATCGCGGCGGTGGATGATGTTCACTTTGCTGGCATGGTTGGTCAGGTAAATCGCTTCTTCCATGGCCGTATCGCCGCCCCCCACAACCGCGATTTCCTTGTTTTTGAAAAAGAAACCGTCGCAAGTGGCGCAGGCGGAAATGCCCGCGCCGCCCAATCCCCCTTCCCACACCGGCTTTTCTTCCGGCAGGCCGATCCATTTGGCGGACGCGCCGGTTGCGATGATAATCGTGCGGGCTTCGTACAGCGTATCGCCCACGTATACTTTGTAGGGGCGGCGCGAAAAGTCCACCCGCGTCGCCAGTTCCTCGACCACTTCCACGCCAAAGCGCAGCGCCTGCTTGCGCATGATCTGCATCAATTCCGGCCCCTGTATGCCGTGTTCAAAGCCGGGATAGTTTTCCACTTCCGTCGTAATCATCAATTGCCCGCCCGCGCCGAGCGTTTCCTGCCCCATGCCTACGCCGCCATCAATCAGCAGGGGCTTTAAGTTGGCCCGCCCCGCATACAAACAGGCCGTATACCCGGCAGGCCCGGAACCAATTATTATCAGCTTATGTACCATAAACCCGCGTTACCTTTCGTTAGACGACATGGACGGAATTTGCCGGGCATTGAAAATACCCGGCACGACAAAGCAAGCGTCTTTCAGACGCAACCATCAACAATAGAATCTGCGTCTGAAAGACGCTTGCACTTTCCTGCCGGGTATTTTCAATGCCCGGCACAGGCAATGCCCGCGTCCCACCTGCCGCTGAATAATCCTGCTCTTATAATACTCTACGTTGAAGCAAAGTTGAGAGTTTATGGTTAAGGGTTGCGGGTACAATACAGGAAAGGAGCCTTATAATGACCTCACAAGAGACCGTAACGCCACAAGCAACGATCCGCGACCTGGCCGCGCATGTAAAAGCCGCGGTGTTCCCGCATCTGGGAACGTGGCGGGCGCGTAAAGTAACCGGCATTGCCAACAGCGGCGACGCGACCTTCGATATTGACGACATTGCGGAGGGCGCGGTGGAGCAGTTCATTCGTGACCGCGATTTGAACGTGGCCTATTACTCGGAAGACCGGGGCCTGGTGCATCCGTTTCCCGACCGAACGCCGGAAGGCATTCTCATCATTGACCCGATTGACGGCACGCGGGGCGCGATTGCGGGTTTTGAAGCGTGTGTCGTTTCCGTTGCGTGGACGGATTACAAGGCGGAGCCGACGCTGGCCGATGTGCAGTACGCGGGCATTACGGAAATCAAGAGCAATCTGACGCTTTCCGCGGCGCGGGGCGGGGGCGTGGAGATCGTAGACGGGGAAGGCAAGCCGGTTACGCCGTTTCTGTCGCCTACAACCGAAATTCCCAGCATGGCATGGTGCATGGAAGTGGTGGGAGCGCCCCTCGATTTACTGTTTCAGGCTGTGCGCGACATTGCCAACCCGACAACTGTAAAGGGCGGCTTTTTCATTCTGAACAGCAGCGCGTTCGAGTTGACGCGGCTGGTGACGGGGCAGTTGTCGGGCGTCGTGGATGTGCGTAACCGCCTGCTCAAAGATTTCCCGCAAACGCGCGAACAGTTCAAGGAATATGGCGGCGGGCGGATGCTCGGCCTGTACGGCTACGACATAGCGGCGGCGGCCTTGATCGTGAAGGAAGCGGGCGGCATATTCACGGACGCCTGGGGCCGCAACCTGTCCGACTGGAAATTGCTGGACACCTCGGAAGCCAACTTCGGCAGCCTGATAGCCTCCTCCAATGCCACTCTCCACGCGCAACTGGTGGAAGCCGTCAACGCCGGGTTCGCCGCGCTCGATGTAAAAGCAACAGGAAGCTGACAGACAGTATCTAAATTTCAAGAATAAGGAAAAAGACAGAAAAAAGAGCCAAACAACGCGAAAACAACGAACCCTTTGCCCCACTTGGTCTGTCTAATACAGTATAAACGTCTACTAAACAGACGTTGTATTGACAGGAAGGGAGGTGCAAGCCTATGTTCCGCCTCTCCCGTTCGCCCTGACGCTTGCGAGGTCACGATGCCTCTCTTCTACAACCAGACACAACGAGACATCGGGCTGGAAGCGCTGCATTGCCAAGATTTCGACGATGACTCTACATACTCTTTTCTCAGTGGGTTTGCCGCTCGTTCGGGAAGGAATAGCTTTACGGACACTAAGCATAGGCAGCCTTGTCCTTCCGCATTCACCCCCGGTACAAATACTTAAATTCTCCCCTCCTGCGCGTTCGCTCCAGTGCCTGCCCCTACAGATAGGACTGGTATAGACTGATAATCCTACCGTTTCTCTGCTCACTTCATACGGAGGATGCCACGACGCGATCTCAGTTAAGGACACTATGCGCTACAGGAATATCGGTACGCTGACGGCTCTGAGTACGCTTGTTTGTTTTGGCATCACCCTGATCGGACGTATGCTGCCGGCAGTGCCCAAACCGGTCCAGGGAGAACAAACGGAGGCACAGCCGGACGCCTTTGTTGCAGAACCCATTCAGCCCCTGACGCCGCCCACACTGGACCGCTTTAAGGTCGCTCTGGGCGAACGGCTTTTTCATGATCCCCGGCTTTCCGCCGACAATTCCATTTCGTGCGCGAGCTGCCATAGCCTCGCCACCGGGGGAACGGACCAGCGGCAGCATTCTGTGGGCATTTACCACCAGGCAGGCGACCGCAATGCTCCGACAGTCTTCAACTGCAGCCTTAATTATCGGCAGTTTTGGGACGGACGCGCGGCTTCCCTGGAAGCGCAGGTGGAAGGCCCTTTGCAGGCGAGCAAGGAAATGGGATCGAATTGGCCCCAGGCGCTGCAGAAACTGAGAGCGGATGCCAACTGCGTGTCCGCGTTTCAGGCCATTTACCCGGATGGCGTTCAGCGTGAAAATGTCCAGAACGCCATTGCGACGTATGAGCGCTCCCTGGTGACTCCGAATTGCCGCTTTGACCGCTTCCTGCGGGGTGAGCGGACTGCCATTACGCCGCGCGAAAAGCAGGGTTATGCCCTGTTCAAATCCTATGGCTGCATCTCCTGCCATCAAGGGGCGAACGTCGGCGGCAATCTCATGCAGCCCTTTGGCGTGATGGTCCCTCCGTCTGTCGTCCGAAGCATGGCGCTGCGACAAAACCGCCGCTACTTCCAATTAGCCGACGGAGCAACAGAAGGCGACAGCAGCGAGGCGAAGTTCAAGGTGCCTTCTTTACGCAATGTCGCCGTGACCGCCCCCTATTTTCACGACGGCTCCGCCCGTACCCTCGAAGACGCGGTTAGGATGATGGGCTTTAGCCAGCTCGGACGCCACTTATCCCCGACGGAGGTCGCTTCGCTCACAGCCTTTCTGAAGACGCTTACGGGCCAATACAACGGGAGGGAGCTATGAACCTTTTCCGCCGCTCTCTGTCGCGCCTGCCGGGACTTGGCCTCGCGCTGACTGTCATCGGGATACTGACGTTTCTCTACGCCAAAACGCAGGGCGTTGACGCCAGGCTGCACAATACCGTCCTGAACGACATCCGGCAGTTGAAGCAGGTAGATGACAACCTGAACTTAGACATTTACGCCCTGCGCTTCCACCTGCTCACCTATTATGACCCGACCGTACAGAAGACGGAGCAGTTGTCGGCGGCCTTTGCCGACCTGCAAAACGCGCTGTTCGCGCTTTATCCGCAGCAGCCTGCCGATCTGACTCAAAGCGTTGCGGAGTACGCCCGCCTGTTCGCCGAGAAGCGCGGCCTGATCGAGCAATTCAAGTCGTCCAATGCCGTTCTTAATAACTCGCTTACCTATTTCCCTACGGCCTGCGCCAATCTGACCGCCAGGATGCGGCAGGGCGGGGCGAGCGATGCCTTGCTGCTGCAAACGCAAGCCTTGCAGCACAACGTCCTCCTCTACCACCTGGCCGGCGACCCGGCGATCAAGACGCAAATTAACGAACAGATAAGGCGGCTCTACCATGCCTTTGCCGCCTGCCCCATAGGGGCGCGGGCGGACCTCGACCTTATGCTGGCCCATGCGTATACCGTCGCGCAGCAAAAAGAGCGCGTGGATACGCTGGTAGCCCGGCTCGTCGCGCTGCCCGACGACAAAGACATGGATCAAGTGTACCTGGCCTACCGCGCTCATTACGAGCAGACAGTGTATGAGACCAATATCTACCGCTTTTACCTGTATGTCGCGTGTGTCGGACTGCTGCTGTATGCCGTCCGCACACTCGTAAAGTTAAGCCGGAAGAGCCAGGCGCTCAACGCTGCCAATGAGACACTCGAACAGCGGGTTCTGGAGCGCACCCAGGCGCTTTCGCTTTCCAATGCGGGACTGAGCGAAAGTGAACAGCGCTTCCGCGCTATCTTCAACGGCACAGCCGTCGGCGTGGCGCGGGTCAACCTGGAAGGACATTTTCTGGAAACGAACCAGGCGCTGCACGCGATACTGGGTTACAACGAGCGGGAACTGCAGGCATTGACGGTTTCCGATTGTACGCACCCGGAAGATCAAAATCAAAGTTCCACGCTGTTTGCCGAGGTCGCTGCAGGCAAGCGCGATCATTACCAGATTGAGAAGCGGTATGTTCGCAAAGACAGCAGGATTGTATGGGCGCATCTTACCGTCTCGCTGGTGCGTGACATGGATTCCCGGCCCCTGTTTGTGATCGCCCTCATAGAGGACATTACCGAACACAAGCTGACGGAAGCCCGCATCGAACACCTCGCCTACCATGACGCTTTGACGGGCTTGCCCAACCGCACCCTGTTCATGGATCGTCTGGGCCGGGAACTGCTGGAAACCAGTCGGCAGGAGCAGAAGATCGGCATTTTATTCCTTGACCTGGATCGCTTCAAAATCATCAATGACAGCCTGGGACACAAGATCGGCGACCTGCTACTGCAGGGAGTTGCGGAACGGCTGCGAGGGTGTGTGCGCTCTTCGGATACGGTTTCCCGGCTGGGCGGCGACGAGTTTGTCGTGTTGCTGCCGCTGATAAAACATCGGGAAGAAGTAGACAGGGTAGCCCACAGCATTGTGGAGAAGATGCAGAAGCCTTTCCTGCTGGAGGGAAAGGAATGTTTCGTTACGGCGAGCGTCGGGGTCAGCATCTATCCTGACGATGGCACGGACGTTGAAGCGCTGATGAAGAACTCGGACATGGCGATGTACCATGCGAAAGAACAGGGGCGCAACGCATTCGAGGTGTTTACGCCGACCATGAACCAGCATGCGGTGGAGCGGCTATCGCTGGAAACCGGCCTGCATAGAGCTTTGGAGAACAACGAGTTTCTCCTCTACTATCAGCCGCAGGTCAATCTGCGTACCGGCCATATCTACGGCCTGGAAGCGCTGCTGCGCTGGCAGCATCCGACGCGGGGCATGATCTCGCCATTGGATTTCATACCTCTGGCGGAAGAAACGGGCCTGATCGTGCCCATCGGACAGTGGGTTTTGCGGGCCGCCTGCCGGCAGGCGATGGATTGGCAGGAACAGGGACATGGGCTGCTGCAGATGGGCGTCAATCTCTCGCTCTGCCAGTTCCGGCAGGTCAACCTCGTCTCGGAGGTAATGCGCGCCTTACAAGAGTCCGGCCTGCAAGCGCTCAACCTGGACCTGGAGATTACCGAAAGTATGGCGATGGAGGGCATTCAGAGTAAAATAGCGACCTTACAGAACCTGCGGCGGCAGGGCTTGAAATTGTCGCTAGACGACTTCGGAACCGGCTTTTCCTCCTTAAACTACCTGCGGCAACTGCCTATTGATACGGTCAAAATAGACCGCTCGTTTGTACAGCAGATTACGGTGGATGCGCGCGATGCCGCCATTGCCGCCAACATCATCCACATGGCCCACACCCTGGGCCTGAAAGTGGTTGCCGAAGGCGTAGAGACTTTGGCGCAAAGAGCGTTCTTGGAGCAGCAGGGATGTGACGCCATTCAGGGGTATCTGGTAAGCCGCCCGCTGCCCGCGACGGAATGTACGCGCCTGCTCGAAGCAACGGCGCAAAGCCCTGTCGGATTGGCGAAGGCCGCTTGACCAGTCGCCTCATTAGCGCTCTGCCATAACCGGCCCTGCTGCCGCAATTATGGCGCGGAAAAAAGGAAAGACACGGAGGGGGACAGAACCCGCAAAAGCCCGGGAATACGCTGCGAAAGAAGCGTACATCGAGGTTGTTTCTATGGTACGATACACTAACAAAATCCCGATGCGCTGCGCCTATTTTTGCGAACGTTTTCTTCCGAGTATCTGAATAAGCGGTAACGCCCTCGGACTCCCTCTTCTGCCCTGCTTTCCTCCGGCGCGTCTTTTCTTTTTGCGGAACCGTTCTCTTTACTTATCTTTTTCGACAACCTGAGCGTTGTATCTGTCAGGAGTTTCAATGTCTAACGCAGTGATCAATGAACGGGCGGTGGTCGCGCTGTACCCTACCCTATCCAGCGACAATATAAAGTCTTCTCTGCCGAAGAAGCCCGAACAACTGCAAAGCATCGCCACCTTGATGAATAGCGAGGCGCGTCTTCGGCTCATCGAAGAAAACGTGCATGACTTTGCCATTATTGTTTTGGACATCGAGGGCTGCATCGTCGCCTGGAACATCGGAGCGGAACGCATCCTGGGCTACAAGGAAGAGGAGGTGCTGGGCCGTCCCATTGCCCTTATCTTCACGCCCGAAGATGAGGAGCAGGGCGTATCTGCCTGTGAGTTGGAAACGGCGTCAGCGACCGGGCGGGCTGAGGATGAGCGATGGCATGTCCGCAAGGATGACTCGCGCTTATGGGCCAGCGGTATTATGACGGGCTTACGCGATGATGCGGGCGCGCTTTGTGGATACGTCAAGATTTTACGCGATTTTACCGCTCGCAAGCAGGCTCAGGAGCAGATAGAAGCGCTGAATGCGCGCCTGCAGCGTGGCATTCTCGATGGCCTGCACCGAACAAAGAACAACCTTTACATGGTCGCGGCCCTGGTAGAAATGCAGGCGGCAGAACATGAAGGCACCCTCCCTGCCGAGGAAGTCCAACAGATTATAGCCCATGTTGGGTCGCTGGCAGAAGTGCATGATCTTCTCACCCACGAAATCACGAGCGAAGGGCAGTCAGAAAGGATACCCGCAGAGGTCGTCCTGGAAAAGCTGCTGACATTGCTCCAAAAAACAACAGGGAACAGACTCCTCAATTATGAGATTGCGCCCGCGCGCTTGACCGGCAAGCAGGTGATGGCCCTGGCGCTGATGACGAATGAAATCTGCACCAATGCCCTGAAATACAGTCACGGCAGTGTCACCGTGACGTTCAGGGCGGACCAGGAAGTGGCGACGCTAGAAGTGTGTGATGATGGCCCCGGCTTCAAGGAGGCGTTCAACTCCTTAATCAACTCCAGCGTCGGGCTTGATCTTGTGGGGCACATCGTTCGTATTGACCTGTGTGGACAAATCAGGTATGAGAACCGCCCGGAAGGTGGCGCGCGAGTTGTCGTTGAATTTCCAATTCCGCAGCAGCGCTGACAGCAAAAGCGCGGTATCAGCGAAAAGACAGCCCTCCATGCTTTCGTGAGAAGCGGCAGAGGCGTATACGTTGTTCCCGGGGCCGAGCAGAAGAAGCGCTTCTTCTGCTCGGCCTGACTGCGTGTGTCCTCATGGCATTGCGAATATAAATTCATTTCTCGCAAGCGTAGGGTATAGAGTTTTATATAACTATTTTCCAACATTATCGTATGTAAAAGAGGGAATACGCGGCTGCGCATAGAATGTACGAAAACAGAGAATACATCTGCCGCCCGCTGTGGTAAGACGGAGAATACATCTGCCGCCCGCTGCGGTAAGAAGGCATAATTCAGAGCAGGCGAGACTGCCTCGCGGGAAAGGCGCGCAACATGGAACAGGCTACGCCGGCCATACGGGATTTAGCCCGGATTTTGCTGGCATTGGAGGCAAACCGAAGCGAACACGCCGAAGGGGAAGTACATGCCGTTTTGAGTGTTTTTGCAAAACTGCGTTCGCACTTATCTAAACTCGTGGGTATGGCGGGATTTCAGGCGCTTTTGGCCCGCGCCCTCGCCCTGGCAAAGGCCGAAGTCGGCTGGCTGGAAGCCGTCCGGGTTCAGGCCGACGCAATGTTGGCAGGGTTCGGCGAGGCGGCGCAGGAACTGCCTGCCCAAACTGTTACAGAGGGTAGCGTGGTATTGCTGGCGCAGTTGCTCGGCCTTCTTGTCACCTTTATCGGCGAGTCCCTGACGCTGCGCCTTGTGGCAGATGTGTGGCCGGAGGCGCAAGGGAACGCGATTAATTTCAGCGCGGAGGAGACACGGCATGAGTGAGCAAGGCAAAGTGAATATTAGCAGACTGACGACCGGAGTTCCGGGACTTGATGCTGTCCTGGGGGGTGGGGTGCCGGAGTTTTCTTTCAACATCATTGCGGGCGCTCCCGGAAGTGGCAAAACTACGCTGGCGCACCAGATTGTGTTTGCCAACACTTCCCACGAACGGCCTGTCCTTTATTTTACCGTTCTGGGCGAACCCGCCCTGAAGATGATGCGCTACCAGCAGCAGTTTAGCTTCTTCGATCCCGCCAAAGTGCCCCAATTCATCCGCTTCATCAATCTGAGCCAGGTGGTGCTGGAAAACGATCTGGGCGCGGTTCTTGAGGAGATCATCAAAGAGGTTGAAGCGACAAATCCCGGCATCGTTGTGGTGGATTCCTTTAGAACCATCGTGCGCAAAGCGCAGTCAAGCAGTTCTGCCGAGTGGGAACTGCAAGGTTTTATACAGCGCCTCGCCCTCTACCTTACCAGTTGGCAGGCCACGACCTTTCTTGTCGGGGAGTATGTAGAGGCGGAAATGCGTGACAACCCCATCTTCACCGTCGCCGACGGCCTGTTCTGGCTTACGCAAAGCGTGGAGCGCAACTCCGTCGTGCGCAAGATGCAGGTCATGAAGCTGCGCGGGCAGGAATCCGTGCCGGGACTGCATACCTTCCGCATCACCGAAAACGGTCTGCAAGTCTTCTCCCGCACCCTGGGCCTGCTGGCGAAAAAGCCGGAACAACCCTCCATACGGCGGCTTTCTACCGGCATTGCGGAACTGGACGCGATGCTTAATGGCGGTATCCCGGAAGGCGACAGCGTCCTGGTGGCAGGTCCCTCCGGGACGGGGAAATCTCTCCTCGCCACACAATTCCTTGCGGAAGGCATCCGACAGGGTGAGCCGGCAATCGCCGCCGTGTTTGAAGAACGCCCGGAAGGGTACACCGAGCGCGCCAACAGCTTCGGCCTGAATTGGACCACGCCACAGACGGAAGGGCTGTTAAAGATTGTCTACCTGCGTCCCCTCGATCTTTCCGTAGACGAGATGCTGGAGGAATTGCTGGATACCGTTGAAAAGATGAGAGCCAGGCGCGTGGTGATCAATTCGCTGGCCGGCTTCGAGCTGGCGCTTGCGCCGGGTTTCCGACAGGACTTTCGAGAATCGCTTTATCGTATGATCGCAGCCTTGACGAATATCGGCGTTACGGTTCTAAGCACGGTGGAACTGCCCGAATCGTTTACCGACCTGCCCTTTAGCGCGCAGGCGATTTCATTTCTTACCGATGACATTATCCGGTTGCGCTACGTTGAGATTGACGGCCAGTTGCGCAAAATTTTGGTTGTCGTCAAGATGCGAGGCGGCCAGCACAGCAAAGATATTCGCGAGTACGAAATCACGTCCGAAGGCGTGAAGATAGGCGTACGGCTTGAAGGCTATCGCGGCCTGATCACCGGCGTTCCTGAGCGCGTAGAGCCGACTGATGGAGAGACAAAAGCATCGCCCACCTAAACAAGTGGGCAGGAAGTACAAAAAACCATGTGTACAGGGACAGATGCCCGGCATGTCGAAGCAGGGTCGGCAGGCAGCGCGGAAATCAACGCCGCGCTTCGTTCCTGCCGCGCCATGATGACGTGTTCACCCCTGCCTCTCGTTGCCGTTGAGGGTCAGGAACACGCGGTACGCTATGTTAATCCCGCTTTCTGCCTGCTTGTTGGGAAGGAAGCGGAGGAGTTGCTAAACCGCCCGTTTGCGCTTGCCGTGCCGGAAGGGAAAGCAAATGGATGTATCGCGCTGCTGGAGCGCGTGACCCAAACGGGCGTAACGGAGACACTCGCGGATCAGGAACATGCCCGTGCTTCCCTTCCCGATTCCTCTCGCTCCGGTGTTTACTGGTCCTATGTGGCCTGGCCGATCCTTGCCAATGAGGGCCATACGATAGCCGTGATGATCCAGGTGACGGATAGCACGGGCATTGCCCAATTCCGTCATCAAGTGACCACCATGAACCAGGAGTTGCTGCTTTCCAGCGTACGCCAGCATGAATTGAGGGAAGTAGCGGAGGCGCTGAACGCCAGATTGCAGGCACTGGCAACGACAGATGGACTGACCGGCTTGAACAACCATCGCACCTTTCAGGAGCTTCTGCAGGAAGAAGTGGAACGCGCGCAGCGCTACAACGCGCCCCTTTCCCTGCTGTTCCTGGATGTGGATGACTTCAAGGGTTATAATGACACATTCGGCCATCCTGCCGGGGATGCCGTGCTGCACAAGATTGGTGAAGTATTAAAAGTGACGGCTCGCGGCAACGACCTGGCAGCCCGCTATGGAGGCGAGGAATTCGCTGTAATCCTGATCGAAACCGATGTGACAAGCGCCAGGATCGCCGCCGAACGGTTCCGGGCCGCTATTGAGCGCGTACCCTGGGAGGAGCGCCCGATCACAATCTCCGTGGGCGCGGCAACCTTATCCCCGTCCGTTTGTGACCCCGCAGCCCTGATCGCGGCAGCCGATACAGCCTTATACCGCGCCAAGGCGCGCGGGCGCAACTGTGTTTTACACAGCGCCGATGTTCCTGGCGATGTTCCTAATGTGGAAGAAATGGCTGCGGAAGCCCCGTCTCCTGCCACAAACAGACACGCGCTTGCGCCGCCTTCCACCGCGCCGAGGATGCAGCAGGCCCTCAACGAATTTCGCGCTAAGGTCGAAGACGCTGTGGAAACAATCGGGGCAAGCCTGCAAAGTTCGCAGGACGCGATGGTCGTGTGTTTGTCGCGGCTCGTCGAATCGCGGGATGAGGAGACACAGGAACACAGCCTGCGCGTCACGGAATGATCGTGAAACTGGCACAAGCGCTTGGGATGAATGACGAAGAAGTCCTGCTCGTGAAATGGGGCGGGCTCCTCCATGACATCGGCAAGGTCGGCATCCTCGACGCCATCCTGCACAAGCCGGGAGCGCTCACAAACGAGGAGAGAGCCGTCATGCAGCGTCATCCCGCTCTTGCCTTCCAGATGCTTTCCACCCTCCCCTTTTTGGTCGGAGCCGCTCTCGACATTCCCCGTTATCATCATGAGAAATGGGACGGCAGCGGCTACCCCTACGGTTTGAAAGGCGAGGCCATTCCCCTTTCGGCAAGGCTGTTCGCCGTCGTGGATGTCTACGATGCCCTTCTCTCCGACCGTCCCTACCGCGAGGCATGGACGGAACACGACGCCCGCCGGTATCTCACCGCCAAAGCCGGAACTCACTTCGATCCCAATGCCGTCAAAGCGTTTGTAGCCATGCTCGAAGCGCAAACGAAAGCCAAGGCCGATGCCCTCTGAAACCCCGGAGTTGCGGCTAAGGTTGGTTGTGGTACGGGGCGGCGCAACGCCTCTCAAAAAGAGGCTGCCGCCTAGTTGTCAAGACAATTTTTACGCAAAGGAGAAACTGATGAGGGTACGCCGCTATGCGGGGCTGACGGTTTTGATAACGCTGCTGATGCTTGCTTTACCGGCGTTGAAAATGGTTGCGGGCACTTTGCCTGCAGCCCCGGAACGGCTCGAACCGCAAAACACGCCGGAAGCCCAAAAAGCGCCGCCGGGACTTGCCAATGCGGATTTTGAACAGGGCGCCGTGGGGCAAACGCCGCCGGGATGGTTTGTGCCGCCGGCAGTAAGCGCGGCGGGGTTCAGCGCGGTAATTACCAATGACCGGCCCAAAAGCGGCAGGCAGTGCGTCCTGGTGCAGGGCGGGCCGAACGTGGAAATCAACGAGAATTCGTTCGGCAACATCATGCAAACGCTGGACGCCACGCCGTACCGGGGCAAGCGCATCCATTTTCACGCGGTCATTCGCCTGCAGGCGGCTGCGCCCAACGATCAGGCGCGTATCTGGCTGCGCGTGGATCGCGCGAACGGCGCAATGGGCCTGTTCAACAACATGAGCGACCACCCGCTTATCGTCAGCGATAAAGCCTGGCACGACTGCAACATTGTCGGCAATGTGGAAGCCGACGCGGAACGCCTGAGTTTGGGATTGCTGCTGATTGGAAAAGGCAAGGCGTGGATGGACAACGTTTCGCTGACCATTGAAGGCGACGCGAAAGAAGCCAATGGCAAAGCCGCAAATGGTAGGGGAGGCAAGGCGGGGGCGAAGGTGGCGGAAGCGATGCCAATTCCCTCCCCAGCGACAACCGAACGGTTGGCCGGATTGTGCCGGGTATGGGGCGCGGCCAAGTATTTCCACCCCTGGCTGGCCTACAAAAACATAGATTGGGATGGGGCGTTGGTTGCCGCCATTCCCAAAGTGCGCGCGGCCACAAGCGCCGGGGAATACAAAGCGGCGATTGACGGCATGCTGGCAGCCCTGCGCGACCCGGCCACGCACACGCTTCCCCTGCCGGGAACCAAGGTGGAAGCCACAAACGGCAACGGGGTAAAATCCACGCCCCCGGCAGGCAAGGACGGCGGCAAATCGCAGCCGTATGTCCGCTGGCTCGACCCGAAAACCGCCCTGATTGTGGCGGACGATTGGACGCAGTTCGTGGGGAATGGCAGGAGAAGCCGCCAGTTCATTGAGGTATTTCAGGAAGCCAGCCGGGCTTCAGCGATCATTTTCGATCTGCGCAACACCTCTCCAAATCTGGAAACCGCGTATTGGCTGCGCTCCGCCTTTGAGCAGGGACTTCCTGCGCTGCTGACCACCGACCTGCCCCTCGCCACGTCGCGTCACCGCATGTACTCCGGCTACCCGCCCCAGGTTGGCGGAACCAGTGGCGGCTATTACACCGCATGGGTCACGCCGCAGGCAAGCGTGATGCGGGCCGTCAAAACCCTGCCCGCCCCGCCGCGCATGGCGTTTCTGGTCAACGCGAATACAGCGGGCATCAGCGACATCTGCAGCGGCTTGCAGGCGGCGAAACTGGCGACGATTGTGCAGGAAGGCGATGCGCAGGCGGAACCGGACGCCGACACCTACGCCATGACACTTCCCGACAATGTGACCGTGACCCTGCGCGTCGGCGAGGCTGTCAGTCCGAGCGGAACGGTTGGCTTTCAGCCCGACCTTGTGGTTCCCGCCTCGAAAAACCGGAGTGACAGCAACCCCGCGCTGCTGGCCGCGCGTAAAATTTTGCAGCAGCCTGTCGGGGCGCCCAAAACTAAAACCGCCCCGCCTCCGGGAATGAGTCTGCGCCCGGAAAACACGTATGCGGATATGTCGTACCCAGCCGCCGAATACCGCCTGCTGTCGCTGTTCCGGCTTTGGAACGTGATCCACTACTTTTATCCTTACAAACACCTGATGGACGTGTCGTGGGATAAAACGCTGACTGATTTCATTCCGCAGTTTGAAACGAACCAGAACGCGCTGGATTACGCCACAACCGTCGCGCATCTGGTTGCCCGCTTCAACAACTCGCACGGCTTTACCCGCAACCCTGTTCTGGAACAGCAGCTTGGCACGGCAACCGCCCCGCTCGCGCTCAGGCAAATCGAAGGCAAAACCGTTGTCGTCGCCATTCCTGACCGGGAAAAGAACAACGTCGGCGGGATTGGAGTGGGCGATGTGATTCTGGCGGCAGACGGCGAGGACATGGACAAGCGGCGCGAAAGTTTGGGGCCGTTGTTTGCGGCTTCCACGCCGCAGGCATTGGCGGGGCGCGTCAACCCCTATCTTCTGCGCGGGCCGAGGGGCAGCAAAGTGAAAGCGCGGGTGCAGGGCAGAGATGGAACCGTCCGCGAAGTGGAACTGACCCGCTCCACGCCGTATGTCGCGCCGCCGCCGCGAACCACGCCCGTTTTCGACGTCCTGTCGTCCGGTTTGGGCTACATGGATTTGGCGCGTTTGCAGCCGCCGCAGGTGGACGAAGCGTTCGCAAAGGTGAAGGACACACCCGGCCTGATTTTCGACATGCGCGGCTACCCGAATGGAACCGCGTGGGCGATTGCGCCGCATCTCACGAGCAGAGCCACGCCCGCCGCCCGTTTCCAGCGCCCCGAACCGCACAGCCCGGATACGGACGACACGACGGTACGCCAGTTTATCCAGTCTACTCTGGGCGGCGCGGGCGACATTTACAAGGGCAAAGTGGTCGTCCTTATCAACGAGGATGCCATCAGCCAATCGGAGCATACGTGCCTGTTTATCGAAGCGTGTACGCCGACAACCTTCATCGGGACGCCGACAATGGGCGCGAACGGCGACGTCACCAACGTCGTGCTGCCCGGCAACATACTGGTAAACTTCACCGGGCATGACGTGCGCCACGCCGACGGGCGCCAACTACAGCGCGTCGGCATCCAGCCCGATATTAAAGTCGCGCCCACGATTGAAGGCATCCGGCAGGGCAAGGATGAAATACTGGAAGCCGCCATCGCCTACCTGACGACTCGAAAGTAAGACACTATCGCGGTTTCCAACGCCGCAAAGAAACAGCAGTCTTCCATCCTGAACGGATTCATTTTTGAGAAACTGTTCCTAAATGGAGGGTTTTCGGGGTACAGTATGGGGAGCGGATTGTCCGCATAGTTAAGGAGAATACAAATCATGGCTTCTCGCCACAAAGGCCGGCACAAGCCACGCCATCACACGCATAAGGTAAAACCGTCGCATCAATTGCGCACTGCGCTGCCGCCCCTGCCGACGCAGGACGCCGATGCTGTCAGCGCCACCGCGTCAACAGCCGCCGTTGCGGACGAACAGACGCAATCCGAAACCCTTTCTGCCGCGCCCGTCGCTGCGGAATAAAGCAAGCGCCCAACCATACAAACAGCCTGATGCTTATGCGGCATCAGGCTGTTTGTGTTTTTAAAGCACGGTTAAAAAGCGCGTTGTAAAGCGGCTTGGCGGAACGCGCGTTTATTTTTTGCCGATGCAGACCACTTCCTTCATGCTGCGGTGGTACAGGCGGCCATTGGCATAGCTGATGCTGTTCAGGCTCCACGTTTGCCCCGCCGGTCCGAGGTCGTTGACGGCCAGCAATGCTTTTTCATCCAAGACTTTCGCCTGCCCGTCAATCACATACGTCACGCCGAGCATCGTGGTGAAGAAGATTTTGCCGTTGACAACGGTGGGGCTGCCCAACATGCACCACCACCAGCCGTCGCGCTTGGAGCGCGGATCGCCCGCCGCATCTATGCCGCGTGAATTCGTCGTGGAAGACGGCTGCTCCTGCCCCCAGATTGGCTTGTCAGGCTGGTTGGGTTCGCGTACCATCTGCACGGGCAATTCAAGATACTCCACTTTGTCCGTCTGGATGTTGACGCGCCCCACGCAATGCGCCGGTCCGGAATGGCTGGCCGCGTCCGTGAAGCACAGAAAATAGTGCCAGTCGCCGACAACGATGTTGGTGAACCACGCGGGGAATACATGCGTGGGCGGCGACAGTTTGCCCAAATCAACGTCCGCTTCCAAAACGTATTTGCTCGAAGTCGCATCGTAACGGCGCACATCCGCTTTGGCGGTCAGGGATTGCGTTTTGATCCATTTTCCATTGCGGGTATCAATGACAATGTGTTCGCTGTTGTCCGAGTCAATCCAATAAGCGTGCTGTTTGTCCCAGTGCATGTTGTACAAAGCCTTGCCTTTGGCCTCGTACAGCCACAGGGTTTTGCCTTCCCTGCCCGGCGCGAGACTGGTCAGAGTCAGGCCAATGGGCGTTTCCGGCACGTCATGGTAGCCGCCCCGTCCCTGCAAAACGGCGGGCGTTCCGTCCCCTGTTGTGCCCATGACCGGCGTGTTGTAGTGCGTCAGGGCGTCCTCGGAAACCCACAGCGTTTTGCCCGTGTTCTTGTCCAGCCCGCGCAGGTAGTTCCAGGCGTCTTTTTCGCGCTTCGGGTCGTCCGCGTCACGGGGTTCCATGTTGACAAGCGCATTGCCCGCTATGAACGGCTCAAACTGCTTGTTGAAAGGCCGTCCTCCGGTTGGCTTCCACTGCCGCATCCAGAGAGGCTTGCCTTCGTAATCATAGCATCCCACCGAGCCGCTGGAATTAACGAACCACACATGCTTGCCGTCCGTAACGGGAGTGGGCGAGGAGGAGTCGCTGTAGCCATACGCATACGTGCTGTCCTCGCTGCCGGGCAGGTCGCAGGCCCACAGAATTTTCCCCGTGCGGCTGTCCAGGCAGTAGCCGACGGCCTCGTGCCCCTCCTTACGCGCCGTGTTGGATTCGAGCGGCTTCATCGTGGTCAAAAACAGGCGATTGCCCCAAACCGCAATGCCGCTTTGCCCCGCTTCCGGCAACGTGGTTTTCCACACGATGTTCTGGTTACGCGCTACGCTCCATTGCAGGGGAACCTCGCGTCCCGTGACCGCCCATGATCCGTTCGGTCCCGCCGCCTGCGGCCAGTGGTTCGCATTCTGCGCGTCGTTGGCATACGGGCGGCGCATGGCTCCCGCCACAAACGCGCTTGCCAGGCTCAAACACAATCCGCTGACAGCAAGCGCGGACAAAGCAGTTTTCCATTTACGCATGGCTTGGTTCCTTCAAAGTTCCTGATAACGAGGAGGTGATGCCCTGTTATTTCGACATCGGAGGCAACTTTTCCTTATCCGTTGCTGTCAATTCAGTGAGGAGCGGGGCAGGCAAATGCGGGTTCCATCTTGACAGCAGGGCGCAGGCAGAGTATAATTGAGGTTGTATGATGAGGGATCGTCCAATGGCAGGACAGCGGTCTTTGGAGCCGTTAATCGTGGTTCGAATCCACGTCTCTCAGCACTTATAAAATCAACAAAGTGGAAAAGGCGCTGTTTTCAGGCGATGTGAAAAGCCGATACAGCGCCTTGATTCTGTTTGGGAACGATCCTACGGTTTTTGATTGCGGTCTTCCAGAGAAACCGAATCGCGCAGTGACAACATCCGTACCTGCCGTATCCAGCGCGCGGGCCGCTTGTCGTCAGGCACGATGAAGCGGAACGGCCCTTCTTCCGGCGACAGAAGTTTGCCATCTTTTTTGGTCGCTACCAGAATTAACTTATCCGTGTAATTGGGATCGAACTCCGGCAGGGCAAACAACACGCGGTACTTGTCGGCGGCTTCCACAAGCAGGTATGCCGTCAAATACTTGCCGTGCAAATTTTCCTTGAAGTTCATCCCGGCTTTCTGCATCACGTCCACCAGCGCCGCTCCGCTGTAGGTTATCTCCTGCCCACTTTGGTCATGTACCTTCACGCTTTTTTGCGGCAGGCTGTCCAGATCGGCAATTTGCAGCGTCTTCGGCTTGCTGTCCAGAAAGCGTACCGCCAATTCCGTTTTCACGGCATCGGCTTTGCTGTCGGCGGTTTTTGCGTCTTTTGCGGGTGGCTGCGCGGACAGCCCGACAGACAGCAGGCAGGCCGGAACAAGCAACACTTTGCGCAACGCTGCCGTAATGCGAACTTTGTAGAACATGGATGTGATCTCCCCAAGATGTGCAGTTCAAAGTTTTCGTGTAATTGCTTTCAGCCAGATTTATTCTTGTCGCAATGCTATTAGTTGTACGTATAAGCGTGCGCCACCTTCCGCAGAACGACATGGAAGAACAAACGATGGTCCAAAAGACAGGCAGAGCTAATCCGCCTTCAATTTGTGGTATCGTACAATACCATTTACCTACAAGTTACCTATCAAGGACGAGTCATGAGCCAGGTACTTAATTTTTACTGTGACGAAAGTTGTCATCTGGAACATGACGGTTCCAGCATTATGGCGTTGGGCGCTGTTTGGTGTTCTCTGGACAAGGTTCGTGAGGCGGCGGCACACATACGCGAAACCAAGCAGAAGCATGGACTAAAACCGGATTTAGAAATCAAGTGGGTGAAAGTTTCTCCCGCCAAGGTTGCCTTTTACCAGGAGTTAGTAGACTACTTTTTCGACAATGAGGACTTACACTTCCGCGCACTCATCGCAGCCGATAAGTCATTGTTGAACCATGCCGAACACAATCAAAGTCATGACGATTGGTACTATAAAATGTATTTCGACATGCTCAAGGTAGTTCTGTCACCAACTGCTAAAAATCACATCTATCTTGACTACAAAGACACACATGGCGGCAAGAAAGTACAACATCTACATAATGCTTTGTGTAACAATGTTTATGATTTTTCGCGCCAGGTTATAGAGCGCGTCCAAATTGTGCGCTCACATGAAGTCGAACTACTACAACTTACCGATTTGTTGCTTGGGGCGGTCAGCTACGCAAATCGAAATCTCAATTCTAGCCCTGCTAAAAATCTTTTGGTAGCCCGGATGCGTGAACGTTCGGGATACTCCTTAACTCGCAAAACATTGCTCCGAGAAGAAAAAATGAACCTGTTCCGCTGGCAGGCTTCGTGGAGGGAGTAATGGCCGATACTCCAGACTGGCTTCCTGAACTGGTACTCTTCGATAATTACGATGGGAACTGGCCTCGTTATGAGTCAGCATTGTACAACTTCTTTGAAGCTGACTTTTTGCAGGGTGGGCCATTCTTTCGAGGTATTGAAGTAAAATTTAAGCGTCACCCAATGTCAAAGGAAAAAGTGGCGACGTTCTGGCATATCATTTCGGAAGGCCCAATTGAAGAGGAACGGCAGACGGATTTTCGGCGATGTGAACACATTCGATGGCCTCGCGCTGTTATTGAAAACAGTGAAGATTCGTGTGTCAAGATATGGGAGAACGAGAACCGGGGAGAGAAACGGGTCTGCATCTGGCTTGAGCAAGAAGAGTATTTAGTAGTATTGGGTTTTCGAGGTGTAAACTTCGTCCTGTGGACAGCCTACTGCGTCACAGAACAACACCGCAAAAGGAAGCTTCAACGCGAATATGAAAACTATCAAAAGGATGATGCCGCCTCATAAAAATATGAGACGGCATCGCTACTCCTTCCACACATGGTAGATAAGCTAATTCTAGTATAACCCTTAAAGCGTGAAAAATCAAGAGTAGATCGAAGATTCTATCAAACCTCGGTAAGTTATTATGCTGAACAAAAACGCGCTTCCCCGTCCGAAACGCAGAAACGCTCCTCTTGCGGAACGTGAAATCGCTATTCGAGACGAATATATCACGCTTGGACAGTTGCTGAAAATGGCCGACATCATCAGCACGGGCGGCGAAGCAAAGTGGTATCTTGCGGAAACCGTTGTTATGGTCAACGGCGAACCGGAACAGCGGCGCGGGCGCAAACTCCGTCCCGGCGACCTGATTGCCGCGCCCGGTGTGCCGCCCGTCCGTCTTATCGCCCGCCCGCCTGCTCCACAAGCCGAAGAAACGCCCACGCCGCCCGCCCCGCCAACCACGCGCCAAAAGCAAAAAGCCGCGTTTGCCGGGGATGCCGCCATACAGGGCAGTAACGCCGCGCCTTCCGCTTCCCAACCCGCTGCCAAAACGCGCGGGGAAGAACCCTTGTCAGGAGAACGCTCGTGACGTTCAGCAGATTGTGGCTTGCCTTGTTCGCGCTTGGCCTTGCGCCCCTGCTGCTCAGTGGCGTATTGCCTGTAGGCGTGTGGCTGGCAATCGTTTGGTACGCGGCCCTGCTAGGCTTGGCAGTCGCGGACCGGCTGTGGTTTCCGCCGCTTGAAAAATTGATCGTTGCGCGTGACGTGGACGAGAAATTATCACTGGGCGCGGAAAACGACGTTCACATTCGTATTCACAATGCCACCAATGTTCCCGTGCATCTGGAGTTGCGCGACACGCCGCCCGAAGCCATTGCCAACGACCTTGACGACCTGCCGCTTGCGTTTGCTCTGCCGCCCAATACGCACCACATCGCTACCTACCATCTGCGCCCGACCCTGCGCGGCGATTACGCTTTTGACGACCTGTTTATCCGGGTGCGCGGGCGATTGGGCATGGTGCATCGGCTGCGGCGGATACCTGCGTCCCAACTGGTGAAAGTATATCCGAACCTGCGGGAAACGGCGAAGTTTGCGCTCATGGCGCGGCGGGGGCAGTTGCAGCAAACGGGCGTTCGCAAAGCCCGCTTGCAGGGCGCGGGGCGGGAATTTGAAAGCCTGCGCGAGTATCAGCCCGACGATGAACTGCGCCGCATTGACTGGAAAGCCACGGCCCGGCGTGGCGCACTGATTTCCCGCCAGTATGAAGTGGAAAAATCGCAGAACGTAATGCTGGTGCTGGACGTTGGCCGGACGATGCTGGCCGAAGTGAACGGCATCCAAAAACTGGATTACGCCATCAACGCCGCCCTGACACTGGCGCATGTGGCGACGGAAGCGGAAGACAAAGTGGGACTGCTGGTTTTCGCCGCCGACACGCAAACCTATCTGCCGCCCCAAAAAGGCCGCGCGCAGGTACACGCCATACTGGAAGCCCTGCACAACGCGCAGGCAAGCCTCATTGAACCGGACTATGTGAAAGCGCTCACTCTGCTGCAAACGCGATTTCGCAAACGTTCCCTGATGGTCTGCTTCACCGACCTATGGGACCCGGACTCGTCGCGCAGCACCATTGCCGAACTCGCCAGTCTTCAGCCGCGCCACGTTGTCGCCGCCGTCACCCTGCTGGACACGAAACTCCAGCAAGCCGCCGAACAGGAACCCGCCACCCTCAACGCCGCGTATGAAAAAGCCGTCGCCACGCAAGTCCTGCAAGACCGCCAACGCGCCCTGTCTACGCTAACCGACCGGGGCATCCTCGTGGTAGACGCCCCGGCGGAAAAACTCTCGGCGGAACTGGTCAATCGGTATCTGGAAGCGAGGAGGTAGAGAGGAGATAAGAGATGAAGAGATGAAGAGAGGCATGAAATTCCTATAGATGGTTCAATGTGCACATACATCTTGTACTCTTATCTCTTCATCTCTTCATCCTTATCCTTGCCTGACAACGTATCTGTCCATGCTCAGGAATGGCGATTTGATCGAAGTTTTGCGAGAGCGTGTGCAGGGCATGGCGCATTTCCAGACCGCGCAGGGCGCGTCCGTGTCCTGTTACGGCGATTTCGGGTTCCAGCGCGGCGAGGGTGGCGACGGAAGTTCGGGCGCTGTCCCAATCGGGCGTGAAGTACATGGGCGGGCCGTGCAGTTCCGGCTTTTGCGTGGCGACAGCGTATGCGGACTCCTGATTGGTGGTGATGAAGGCGTCCCCGACAATCAGAGTGCGGTCTTGTTCGCGCCACAGCGAAATGTGACCGGGCGCGTGTCCCGGCGTGTGCAGCCATTTCCAGCCGGGCATGAAGGGTACGCTGCCATCGGTCGGCAGGATTTGCAGCCACTGGCTGACATCAATCGGGCCGCGCGGATACAGGGGCGACATGACAGCCATCATGCCGTTACCAACTGTCGGGTCGGGCGGCGGGTACGCCAACTGCCCGTTCAAAAACGGCGTTTCCAGTTCGTGCGCGTAAATGGGAACGTCCCACAGTTCCGCGAGATGCCGCAGTACGCCTACGTGGTCGAAATGCCCGTGCGTCAGCACAATGGCGGCAGGCCGTCCCGTTCCCCCGAATCGCTCCTTTGCCGCGTCGGTAATCTGCCCCGTCATGCCCGGTATGCCCGCGTCAATCAACACCCACTGCCCATCCCCCGCGTTCGGATTGCCGTAAAAGGCGACATTGACAAGCATCAGGCGCTTGTACGCTACATCCGGCGTGACTTCGTGTGTACCATCGTGCCGCTCCTTATCCAATTCGGGATCGTCTGCCCGGCTGTGCGGGTCAACAGGTATTTGATGTTCCATGTCATTCTGCTCCTGAATGGCGATAAATCGTAAGCCGACGATTTGCGGCATACCATGACAAATATGCGGAGTAATCGTAATTCGTTCCCGTAAAGTTTGCGCCTTATAATGCGCGTTTTAATGTTGATGCCAGGGATAGCGTACAAAAGAAAGATAGATGTTGAGCGCTGTGGCGCAAGTTCCCACTGTACCTAAAATCAAGGCGGCAATCACAATCATTCCTTCGCCCCCGTTCCCGCGCAAACGCCAACAGCTGCCATTCCGCAAAACACAGAAAAAACACAGAAAAAAGATTCAAAAAACTCAAAAACAGTGAACCCTTTGCCCAATGCAGCCGTCTAAATACCAGAACAACGTCTACTATTCAAATGTTAGACACACAGGAAGGTTGAACGTTCGCAGTTCCTATCAACTATCAACTACCAACTATCAACTAAGAAGGGAGGTGCCAGTCCTATGTTCCCCCTCTCCCGCCCGCCCTGACGCTTTCGAGGCCACGACGCCTCTCTCCTACAACCAGGCACAATGAGACATCGGGCTGGAAGCGCTGTATTGCCAAAATTTCGACGATGCCTCTACATACTCTTTTTTCTGCTTGCCCTTTCCTGTTCTTCATCCTTTAACCTCTCAACCGACGTAACTAACTTGCTGTAAGAATAAGCAGCCAATCCTGATCGGCTTTCGGCGGTTCGGGCGAATGCCAGAGGCTTTTAGCGTCGCCTTGTACTTTGCCGATACGCGAACGCTGGCCGGTTATGGGGTCAATCCAGACGGCGTTGTAGGGCTTGTCGGTTTGCAGATGGGTGAGCGTGACGCTTTGCGCTTGCGGCAGGTATACGATGCGCAGGGTGTTGGCCGTACCCGCGCAGCAGGGAAGCAAGCGCGGTTCGCCCTGCGCGGCCTGTCCCCACGGGCCTTGACCGTAGGGCGCAACGGCAAGGGCTTGTTTCCACGCGCTGTCATCGAAGCCTGCGTCATGCCAGCCAGGCGCTTCCTGCCGCGAAGTTCGCCAGGCCGCATCCGTAGCAAGAATTTGGGTTGTGCCGTCGGCAAATTGCAGTTCCAGTTTGGCGATCAGTCCGGCGGGATTTTGCGCGACGGGCGCGGGCTGATTGGCCGCCAGAACGGTAAGCGCGTTTGCGCCGGGTTTTACCCATCGTTCCAAACCCGTGAACTCTTTACCCGCCTTCCAGTTGGCGTCCGAGCCGAGTTCCTGCCCGTTCAGCCAAACCGTAAACTTGTCATCGGCGGCGATTTTCAGGCGGGCGCGAACCGGCATTTTGCCTTGCGGCAGGGTAAACTCGCGGCGGAAATAGCGGCTTTCGGTTGGCGCGTCCTGAGCAGGATTTCCCTCCGGGAACCATATCCACGCGCTGCCATCCAGCGTCAGGGTTTTGGCTTCCGCGCTGACAACCCATTCAGGATGGGGCGCGCAATGTTCCCAGTGGTAGTTCAGCAGCAGTCTGCGCGCCAGTCCCACCTGCGCGGAACCCGGAAACTGCATGGCCTTGTTCCACGGAATGTTGGTGTAGCCGCCGAAGGTGACGGACGGTTCGCCCTCCCGGTTTACCTGCCAGATGCCGTTGCCGCCATAGGTGTAGCCCGCGCAGCCGTTGAGCAGGCAGTTCCACACGAACAAGCGCTGCACGGACGCATTGTTGTAATCGGGAGAAAGCAGCGCCTCATAATTGACTTCGCCTTCCACAATCGGCAGGACGGGCGCGGCGTTGTACGAGGCGCGAATGGTGTTAAGCGTGGGCGTCAGATCGTTGAGGCTGCCGTGCCCGGTTTGCAGCATGTCGTAATCCAGCGCGTTCGCGTCCAATGTCGCGCCCCGCGCGCTCAGTTTTCCCAATCCCGTCGGATGCACCGTCAGAACGCGCCGAAACGGGTCGGTTTGCCGAACGGCACGGCTGATTTCCGTCCATTCCCGCACCTGCCCGGTGTCTTCATAAGGAAAACCCGGCAGCTTATAATACGGCAGATTCACTTCGCCCGCCACGCACCAGATCACGGGCATTGCGCCATAGCGGGCGATCAAATACCGCCAGTGCTGTGTCAATCGCTCCGTGCCCATGAACGGCTGAAAGTAGCCCCACGCGCCCACAATACACGGCGTCAGGCCGTTTTCCACAAGGGATTGCAGGCGTTTGTCCGCTTCCTGAAAGTATTCGGGACGGATGCGCTTGTAATCGGGTTCCCAGGGCAGGCCGGCCTCGTTCGCGCCGCGTGGATCGAGCGGAGGCATTTCCGGGTACAATCCCGCCACAATCTGAACTACGTTGAAGCCTTTGGCTTTGCGGTCAGCGGTCAGGGTTTGAAACTCGTCAGGCCAATGCAGGCGCTTGCTCAATCCCATCCACCACGTATCGCCAAGCCACAAAAACGGCGTTCCATCCGCGTGTTCAAAAGTACGCTTGTTTGAGGAAACCCGAACCGGCCCATGCCGATACAGCAAATTACTGCCCCGGTACTTCGTGACCGCCAGCATTCCGCTGATGTTCTGTAAATCAGGGTTTGCCGCGTCGCTGCAAAGCGTACGGAAATGGTACGTTCCCGCCTTGCTTGCCGCATAGCGAACGCGCCACGTTTGCCCGCCATCCCAAAAAGCCGGGACGCGCTGCTGCGCCCCGTCCGGCGTGGTGAAAATGGCGTCCAGCGTCACGTCATTGAAGGGATCGGCATACGCTTTATGGGAGGTAAACGCCCATTCCGCAACCATGTTGGCCGGAATCTTACGCGGCTTGTCCTCGGCGTTCGCTCCTCTGAGCGCGTTCAGCAGCAGCAATCCGGCAGTCAAAGCGCACCAGAGCAGACGCGCCACAAGCGTTCTCCTTTCGCAGCCCACAACTTCTGAGAGGGCGCAAGCATTCGAAATAGATGCTCCATTGTACCAGACTTCATACACGTTACATCTACTTTCAACCCCCGTATACTCTGCGCATAACTTTAGGTGGCGGATATTTTCTCCGTGCTTTTATTTTACTATGCGCTTGACAAATTAAAGCGTGTGCGGCATAATACACACATGGAAGCCTGAAAACTTCGTTACCACTTGTTTCGGGGCTTATGACGGGGCTTATGAAAGGATTGCTATGAAAATCGCCACGCTGATTGCTCGTAACCTGCTCGGCTTGATGTTCGTTGTATTTGGGCTGAACGGGTTCCTTCGCTTCCTTCCCCAGCCGCCGCCGCCTGCCGGTATGGCGATGCAGTATCTGGGCGTGTTGTCCGCCTCCCATTACATGGTTCCGGTGTTTTTGCTGCAGTTGATCGGCGGCGCGCTGCTGCTGGCAAACCGGTTTGTTCCCATCGCCCTCGTGCTGCTCGGCCCGGTCATCGTCAACATTCTCCTGTATCACACGCTGATGGCTCCGGCAGGATTGCCGCCGGGAACAGTGGCGCTGGTACTGTGGCTGCTTGTCTTTTACGGAGTACGCTCGGCGTTCGCGGGCGTGTTTGCGATGCAGGTGGAAAGTCCGGGGGAAGTTCGTCGTGACGGCTCGCAAAATGTGACGACAGCCGGCAGCGCCGGTCGCATCCCAACGTAGATAAGACAATAGACCTGTTTCATAAGTCTACTCGATGAGATAGGAATTGCCGCGTTCGCAAGGACTTATGAAACAGGTCTAATGAAAGTGTTTCTAACCGGCGCAGGCATACAAAGGCGAAAGAAAACAAGGTCGGAATATGGAAGTCGGAATAGACAGTTTTGCCGCCGTAATGTCGGAAGACAGCCCCTATCTTCCCGTCAGCGCGTCCGAAGCGATGCGCGAATTGCTCGAACGCATTGCCTACGCCGATGAGGTCGGGCTGGACATTTTCGGGATCGGGGAACACCACCGCCCGGAGTTTCTCGATAGCGCGCCTGCCGTGATTCTTGCGGCGGCGGCAGCGCGAACGCGGCGTATCCGGCTGACCAGCGCCGTGACCGTACTCAGCGCCGCCGACCCGGTTCGCGTGTTTCAGAATTTCGCCACCCTTGATTTGATCTCGCAGGGACGGGCGGAAATGGTTGTCGGGCGCGGCTCGTTTACCGAGTCTTTCCCGCTGTTCGGCCTGCATTTCAAAGATTACGACTCGCTGTTTACGGAGAAACTCGACCTGCTGCTCAACATCCGCGACAATGAGCATGTCCGCTGGTCCGGTAAACATCGGCCCGCGCTTACGGGGCAGGGCGTTTATCCGCGCCCTTTGCAAAATCCGCTGCCCATCTGGCTGGGGGTTGGCGGTACGCCCGAATCGTTTGCGCGCGCCGGCACACTTGGATTGCCGCTCATGGTCGCCATCATCGGCGGGGAAACGCACCGATTCCGGCCCCTTGTTGATTTGTATCGGGAAGCGGGGAAGCGGGCGGGACACGCGCCGGAGCAGTTGAAGGTCGGCTTACATTCCCTGGGCTATGTGGCGGAAACCACGCAGGAAGCCGTCAATGACTACTATCCGGGCTACGCCCGCGCGTTTACCCGGATCGGCAGGGAACGGGGATGGCCGCCCGTCACCCGCGCCCACTTCGACGCGCAGCAGGGACCCAAAGGCGCGCTGCTGGTCGGCAGTCCCGAAGAAGTAGCGGAAAAGATTGCCCGGCACAGCGAGGCATTGGGCGGCATTGACCGCGTAACTTTCCAGATGGACAATGCGGACTTATCTCATGCGCAACTCAGGCAGGCCATCGAATTGCTTGGCGCTCGCGTCGCGCCCACGTTGCGTAAATAGTTCGCTCCATAGTCCAGAACTCAGGAGGAAAACATTTATAAATCATCCCTGTTAAGGAATTTACCCGGCAGTGCTTGCGGCGACTGACTCCCCCGTGTTATAATGGGACATGATTTACCATCGGCTTTCCTCTGGTTTTTGCCTGCTTCTGCTGCCGCTTTCTGCTTTGTGCGCAGTCTCGGTTCCTGCGCCGCGCAAAGGGACTGTGACGGCGCGGCTTGCGCCTGCCGCGCCCCGTATACCGGGGCAAACCTCGCGCCGAAACCGGACGCGCTCAACTCCGCCCCCGCCTGCCGACGGCTGCGCCAATCAGCAGTCGCCTCTCGTGCGCGTGTGCTTGCTGCGCTATGCGGGCGCGTCACAGATCGTTGTGGAAGCGCTTGCCGGAGCAAAATTGCTGGACGAAATGGGCAAAGAGCGGGCGGCGGGTATCGGCCCGTGGACGTTTACGTCAGAGGGTGGCGGCATACAGGCGCGGGATGCGCGGGGTAAAAAGTTAGGCGCGATTGTGGAAGGACAGCCCTGGCGGGTGCAGACGGAGGACGGCGACGCGCAAATCGGCCTGCGCGGTTCAGGAAGCGCTATACGCCACTATCACGGCAGCATGGAAATCCGCAATGCGGGCGGGCAAATTCGCGTCATCAACGAAGTGGATATAGAATCGTATCTGTGCGGCGTGGTTATCAGCGAGATCGGCGACGGGCCACTTGAAGCCATCAAAGCGCAGGCCATTGCCGCCCGCACCTACGCCATCAGCAGCCGGGGCCGCTGGAAAACCGACGGCTATGACCTGCGCGATACGGTTGACTCGCAGGCGTACAACGGCATTGAAGCGGAAACGAGCGACGGCAACCGCGCTGTGCGCGAAACAGCCGGCTGGATACTGACACTAAACGGGCAGGCCATTGACGCGGATTTTTGCGACGATTGCGGCGGCGTCACGGCTCCGGGTGACGATCCCAACATCCTGCCGCGCTCCGTTTCCGATGCGGAAGCGCACCGCAACATCCGCCGTTCGCCGCATGGAACGTGGACGCTGAACCTGACGGCGGATAAATTGGGCGCGATAGCAGGCCGAAACAGCAAGGCGCGAGGAACCGGAACCCTGCTCGGCGTGGAAATCAGCGCGCGGGATGTGTCCGGGCGGGCGCAGCGCGTCCGCCTCGGATGGGGGCCAAAGACCCTATCCGGTTCCTCCCTCCCAACTACTTCCGCCAATTCCGCCGCGAGTTCCTCTACGAACGCAATGCCGCCTGACCCCTCTGAGGGCAGCCGAACCTCCACTTCCCCGCTTGTACCGCCTTCGGCTCCCGCGCTGCCCACCGCTACGATGTTCACGGAAATCAGCGGCGACACTTTGCGCGGACTGATTGGCTACAACGTTTTGCGCAGCACCCTGTTTACGGTTCGGCGGATGCCCAACGGAGATTTTCAGTTCGACGGCAAGGGATGGGGGCATGGGCATGGCCTGTGCCAGCAGGGCGCTCTCGCCCTCGCCGCTCCCCCGCTCAACCGCGCCGCCGCCGCCATCGTCCAGCATTACTATCCCGGCGCGCAGCTTACGCGCATGACGCAGGCGGCGGAGGAAGGGGCAGAAGAGGGAAGAGGGAAAAGGGAAAAGAAAAAAGAAAAAATATAGGAGGCGATATAAAGGAACACGAATAGAGCAAATTACCGGAAATAACAACGCGCCCTGCTTTTTCTTGAAAAGCAGGGCGCGTTGTATAACACACCGGTACACTGCGGCATAGATTCGCCAGAAGTTCTTTCGTCCGCAGGACGATTGACCGAAGGCCTAATAACCGCCAACGAGATTTAGATGGTATATACCGGTTCCTACCAGCATATTTACACCATGGCGTACCAGACGCGGCGCGATACAGGAAGCCACAACAAAGTTAGGCCAGGATAATGTAAGGTGTGCCTGGCATCTTGATATACACAAACAAAAATGGCACACGGCGCGTTTACTGGTGACGATGCGGCACAAGCGCGCATTGCCGCCACATAGCCCGCCACTCCAGAAGCGTTGCTTCCAGCGCTTGTTCCGGCGACTCGCCAATGGAACGTCGCTTGTGATACTCCTCAAACGCAAGCGCGTAGCCGGGCAGCAACATTTCCGCATCTTCATCGGTGATGGTGAAGCCGGACGCATCGCAACAGACAGCTGGCGCGCAGGCAGTTTTGTTATGTTCGCTGTCAATGATTGAAGCGACGACAGGACGAACCGCAGTTTTGTATATCTCATTCATCATGGTTTGATACTTGCTTTCCACTCATCCCAGAGTGAACGACATCAAGGTCATTGGAGGCAAGCGGGAACCAACGCGCTTGTGGCGCGTTGTTATAAGCAGACGATAGACACTGGCGAATGTTCCCGGAATAGAATTAGGAAGAGGCAACCCCCGCAAGTTCACTGGAAGAGCGGAGTTTTCGATGCAACTGATGTTAGTATAGCCACTTTTTCAATGAAAAACAAGGCTAAAAAGTGGCAATTTCCTGAAAACTCAGGAAATTGCCACTTTCTGCCATAAATAGGGGCGCGGAACGACTGCCGCTCCTTCGCCAGGGGCTACTGCGCGTTCAGCGCGAAGTCATCCACCAGGAATGAGGTTGCGAGGGAACTATCTTCCACACCCACCAGATAGACCTGCACCGTTTGCCCCTTGTAAGCCGACAAGTCAAACGTTTTTTGGGTGTACGCGCTGCCTTTGTTCAGGTTGGAGTAGGTTGCGAGGGTGGTTAAAACCGCGCCGCTGCTGTTACGCACCTGCACTTTGAGCGTGTCGTAGGCCGATGTAGTTGTAGTTTCCTTGGTGGTGACGAGCAGCCAGAAGGTCAGTGTCGCGCTCGTAACGGTGGAAGGAATAGTTACCGTCTGGTACACCGTATCGGTGTGCGCCGAGCCATAACCATCCATCCAGGCTTTCCAACTGCCGCTGTGGGCGGGAGCGCCGGTGGAACTGTCAATCACGCCCGAAGTCGTCGTCCACGAACCGTCGGCTCCACTTTCAAAGCCGGGATTTTTCAGCAGTTGCGTGGGGGTTCCGCCGCCGCCGCCACCGCCACCGCTTACCGTGCCACCGGCAAGGTCGGTCAGCAGGTTCGCGCCGTTGTTGATGGTTCCCAGCCCGGTTGCCGCGTCGTAGCCGGAAACTGCCGGGTAGTACAGGTTGGTGCTGCCGTCGGCGATGTCATGGAACTCTGTGGTGTAGTTGCTGCCTTTGCCAATGGTGTATAAAGGCGGGTTGGCGAAACCTAACACGCCTTTGCCGGCGCTGACGCGCTGCTGATTGACCAGCGCGATAAACGCCGACCAGAGCGGAGCGGCGCAGCTTGTGCCGCCATAAATGTTCCATTTGCCGCCAACGTAAATGGCATAGCCGCTGTTCGGGTCGGCGTCGAGAGAAACGTCGGGCACGTTGCGGTACGTGGTGGAGGTTTTCGCGGCGGTAGAGCCGAAGCCGACTTGATACGATGGAATAGTCCAGACCGTGCTGATGCCGCCACCCCCACCGCCATTGGCAATGCTGCCGCCGTTCCAGGTGGTTTCCGAACTCCATGCGCCGCCTGCGCCACTGGTGGTCAGTTTGGTTCCGCCAACGCCCGTCATGTAGGGCTGCGAAGCCGGGTCGTCCACACTCAGCGAGGAGCCGTTGTCATACGCGCCGCTGTCGCCCGCGGCGGCAAAGATGCTCTGCCCCTGCGCGGCCATCTGCTGAAAAGCGTTGTTTTCGCTGGTGCGCGCGCTGGAACTGTTGCCGCTTTCGTACAATCCCCAACTGGTGCTGACGCTTTTGGCAAGGTTGTCCGTAGCGATGCGGTTGTACGTATCCACGACGCCCGCATTAGAATTCGGTCCCTCGTACACGTAAATCTTGGACGCGCCCGGGGCAAGGGCGATTTGCAGTTCGATGTCGAGCGTCACTTCGCCCGCGCCGCTGCCCGCCGCGCCCGTAGCGCTATCTACCAGCACATTTTGCAGGGACACGCTGGGCAGGCCGAAGTTGCCTTCGTAGGCCGTAATATCGCTGGCCTTGTAGCCGTCGAGTTCAAACAAGCCCAGGGTTTGCCCCGTGCCGGTTTGCGTCACGCCGCTCAGTCCGTAGGCTTTCTTGATGTCATTCGGCGCTAATCCCCCGCCTGGCCCGGAACCTGTTAGGCGAGGGTCTGCTCCCCCGCCCGTACCCGGACTATCGCCTAGCGGAACCAGCGGATTGGCGGGTGGATTAAGAAAAGCAAGCGGGTCCATCGGCTTCAAGCGGTTGTGCGGCTGCCAGACGGCGGCGGTATCCAATCCGACGACGCTTTGCAACTTGCCGGCAAGACCGGCGGGAATCACAGGGTCGGCGTCCGGCGCGCGGAACACGCGCCCGGTGGGTAACCGGTACTGCTTCAAGCGCAGGCCGAAGGCGGCTTCCACGTTTTGCGCCGGGGCAGCCACATCCAGGATCAGGCGGTTGGGATGGGTCGCCGTTACGGTCAGGCCCTGCGCCTGCGCGAAGGCGGCAACCGCGTTGTAATCGGCCTGCGTGGGCGCGAACTGCGCGTTGAATTGTTCGGGCGTCAGATATTTGCCGTACAGGGGATCGTTGGGATCGTACAGGCGCGTCAGCAGATCGGTGAGCGCGGCTTGATTGCGCAGGGGCAGGGCGAGGGCGAGATTGACGGTTTCCGCAGGCTGGACGCGGCCAATCAAATTGGCGCTTTGCACCACGTCGGGAATATGGCCGCGCAGGTGTACCGCGCCGGTTTGCGCGCCGGCGGACAGAGAAAGTGTGGCAAGGCCACAAAAAGCGGATAGGGAAGCTAGAACACGCGAAGCCGAAACCAACCGCGAACCGGCGCGGCGAAAAAAGCGACCAGAGCAGCGTTGTTTCAAATCCAAACTCCTATGGCCGGACCTTGCCCGGCGGGGGTCACGCGAAGAAGGCTTGGGATGCATCGTTGCGGAAGAAACTCTTGCGCGCGAATGTCGGTCAGAAAAGTACAGGGGTATTGTACAGGGTACTTATGAGAATAGCCAGTATATTTACCAAAAATACAGGTGTAAACTGCTATTTTTTACAATTTTACGGATACGCAGACGCAGGTAGCTTGAAGACGGCAAGCCAATGCAAGTTCGTTGGGAATTTACATCGGCGGCGGTATTGACAATTTCGGCAACAAGGCTTATAATAGAAACATCCCTGCCGAGGATGTGAAGTCCCCGACAGGAAACAGCCTAAGCTCTAAAGCAGATTAGAGCATCGGCGCTGGCGTTTTCGCCGTTGTCGCTTTATCCAGCGGCACAGCAAGACAATTGCCGTGCTGAGGGTGACGACGTTGGCGGCTACAGCCAGCCAGAACAGGAAGCTTGTCATCAGCTTCTCCTTTCTGCGAGAAAATTAGCGTTGGCGCGCTGATTCCTCGAGTTTGTTTTGGGAGTGTGGCGCGCTAACGCTGCACTCCCGCACTCATTGTACCCACACAAGCAAAGCGTTCCGCCTCCCCATGAAGGAGAAGCGGAACGCTTTGTTGTTTATACTCTACGCAAATGATAGCAAACTTTATCCGCGCGCTGTTCCCGCCAGTTCCGGGCGGCTGACGGGCGCTTTGTCGTCGCGCCCATAATCTTCCAGAACGCAGTTGGCAGCGATTTGCCCGGACATCAAGACCATCGGGACGCCGGGGCCGGGATTGACGCTGCCGCCCGCCCAATACAAGCCTTTGATGAGGTCGCTGCGGTTGGACATTTTGAAGGCGGAATTCAGGCCGCGCTGCGTGACCACGCCGTAAATCGCGCCCCGGTTCACCCAGTACATCTTCTCCAAATCGCGCGGCGTAACCGTCCGCGACACCTGAATACTGTCGCGCAGGCCGGTCAGACCGCTCCGCTCCAGCTTGCTGATAATCACCTCCCGATAGCGAACGGCTTCTTTGTCCCAATCGAAAGCGTCCGTCAGATAGGGGCAATGCACCAGAACATACAGGGCAGTGCAGCCGGGCGGAGCCATCTGCGGGTCGGTGAGGGATGGCACGGCGAGATAGCAGGTCGGGTCTTCGTGCGGAATCTTGCGTTCGTACAGGTCGCGGAACTCCTCGTCGCTGTCGGCGGAAAAATAAAAGTCGTGGTGCTTCAATTGCGGCCAGGTTTTGTTGCAGCCCAGGTAAAGCACGATGCCGGAACACGCCGGTTCCAGTTGCTTTTCGTGCTTTTGCGCATACGCTTTCGTATCTACGCCGGTAAGCATTTGTTCCAGTGTGCGTACAATATCGGAATTGGCGACCACCACATCAAACGTTTCCAGGTCGCCGTTTTCCGGCACAATGCCCCGGACGCTTCCGCCTGCGGTTTCGATACGCGCAATCGGTGTATTCAGGCGTACATCCACGCCCAACTCGTCGCATAAGCGAGTCAGGGCGCGGGCGATTTCTCCTGTGCCACCCATAGGATACCAGCAGCCGAGCGCAAGCTGCACCCAAGCGATCAGGCACAAAATGGCAGGCGCGACAAACGGCGACGAGCCGACGTATTGCACGAAATGCTCGAACAATTGCGCCAGGCGCGGGTCTTTGAAATGCTTGCGCACGGCCTGGTGCATCGTGGAAAGCGGGTCCATATTCATAGCGATCCCTAATGATTGAATGTTCATCGGGTTCGCTCGCGCCATTTCCATGATGCTGCCATACGGTTTCCAGTAAAACCAGCGATCCGACACGTCGTTCATTTTCTGGCTGTACGCGAGAAATTGAAGGTAATTGGAAATCTCGGCTGGCGCAAACCGCTGAAGTTCGGCGATCATATCCTGCAATGACGTGTACAAATCAAAGCGGCTGCCATCCGCGAAAAACGCGCGCCACTGTGGATCAAGCGACACCAAATCCAGATAATCCTCGCGCCTGCGCCCCACATCGGAAAACAAGCGATCCAGAACGTCGGGTTTGGTGATGATGGTCGGCCCCATATCGAAATAGTAGCCGCCTTCTTCCCAAACGTTCATTTTGCCGCCCAAATGCGCGTTCTTTTCAAACAGCGTGACGGCATGGCCCGCGTGTGCCAGCCGAACCGCTGCCGCGCACCCTGCCAATCCCCCGCCTACTACGGCTATCTTTGCCATGATAATTCTGCTTCTCCCCGAAAAACCAACTTACAAAAAGCCAATTTTATGACCTTCGGCTACTCGTCCTGCGGACGGAATTCTCTGATAATTTTATGCTTGCTGTTAAGGCTCAGGATTGAAGTACCAGCCCGAATCGAAAATTCGCGGACCTTCTTGCTCCAATCGGTCATTGGAAGCCTTGAAAAAGGAAAGAAAACTATCCGCAACGTAGTACATCATGTCCGGGTCGTGCTGATAGACGATGATTTGTCCCGTTTTGCCCTGTGGTGTCGGGGCAGCATCAACATACAGCGCCGCGTTCCAACCGCCCCACTCCGCAAAGGGAAACCAGTGCCGGTGCGAAAGCAGGCCGGGCTGGATGCGCGCGTCCCATTCGCCTGCATATTCATCCGGCTCAAGGTCGGGAATGGCATCGGTATCTGCGGAGTAGGGGCCGTGTACGTTGTACAACTCCTGTGCCTCTTCCACGCTCATTAAGGAGAACGGCGTCTCCTCATCCGTATCTGCAAGAAACCAGAGTTGACCGGGAGAGCCGTTGCAGACCTGCCACAATCCGCGCAAATCCTCATCCAGTGGGATACCAGTTTGCGCCATCACTCGTTCAAGAACATCGGATGTAACC
This sequence comes from uncultured Chthonomonadaceae bacterium, assembly GCA_963835065.1. Lineage (GTDB taxonomy): Bacteria > Armatimonadota > Chthonomonadetes > Chthonomonadales > Chthonomonadaceae > CAWFQB01. The sequence continues at coordinate 39,569 of CAWIEK010000009.1, forward strand.
GGTGGGGCAAGCGTCAAGGGATGCCCGGCTGCCCGGCTAAACGCGAGCAGTCGGTCAAGTTGCGCCTGTAGTTCTGCTCTCATACAAACGGCCCCTCTTATTTTGCGTGTTTGTTCCAGTGACGAACGGCATCGGTCAGTTGGCGAACAGCCTGCATTTTCGCTTTTACGCCTCGCGCCGATTTCAGGGCGAGAAAGCCACGCAAAATGGGCATGGTGGCGTCGTAATAGGGAAATACATGCCGCTGCGCTCCTGCCTTAGATTGCCAGCAGACGGTTTTCCAGTGTACAAATTCGTCCAGGCCCGCTTCGCCGCGCTGCTGTCCCCAGCCGCTTGCGCCCGTGCCACCGAAGGGCAAGCCGGGCCGCGTACCCGTCATCAATGTTTCCGAATTGATTGTAACTACGCCTGCCTTCAACCGCGCCGCTATATCCCTACCCCGGCTCACATCCCGCGTCCACACGCTTGCGCCCAATCCCATCGGGTTCGCGTTCGCAAGGGCAATTGCTTCGTCAGTATCACGCGCCGAGCGGACGCACAAAACCGGGCCGAAGAAATCTTCGCGCATAATCGGCATTTCATCGCGGCAATCGGCAAGCAGGGTCGGGGTATAGAAAAAGCCGTTCGCAAATTCTTCCCCATCCAAACAATCGCCGCCTGTTACCACTCTTGCCCCACGCTGAACCGCATCCACTGCCAGCCCGTGTGCCCGCTTCCGAAACCCGTCCGTTCGCACAGGCCCGTAATCCACGCCCGCCCGCAAGCCCTTCAACGCAGCTTCGCAGGCATCGAGAAAAGCCGGGTACGCGGAGGCTTCCACATAAACGCGCTGCGGCGATACGCAGCTTTGCCCCGCGTTGCAAACGCGCGCCCAAACTGCCGCTTTCGCCGTTGCGTTTAACTCCGCGTCCGCGCAGACAATCAGGGCGTCGTTGCCACTGAGTTCCATCACGCTCGGAATACCGCGCGGGGCAAGCTGCGCCAGTATCGCTCGCCCGGTGGCAACGCTGCCCGTAAACGCCAGTTTATCAATATACGAGCCGGCGTTTTCTTCATCGGAGTTGGCGTCTGCTTGAAGCGGATTGCACAATGCCTGCCCCGTACCGCCATCTCCCGTTACCAACGTAACAGGCAAACCGGCGCGTTCCAAATGGGCATACAGCGCCACAGCGGAAGCCGTTGCCAGTTCCGAAGGCTTCCACACGACTGCATTTCCGCCCGCAAGCGCCCAGGCCAGCGTCGCGCCGTCCAGCAGCAGGGGATAATTCCACGTGCCGATGACGCCCACAACGCCAACCGGCATCGGCAGCAATTGCGCCCGCTTTTCCCCCGCAACCGTTCGCGGCTTCAGCAGACCCGGCAAACGCGCCATCAGCCAATCCAGCCCGCCAATCAACGCCAGCACATCGGCGGCATACGCTTCTTGCAGCGGCTTGCCAATCTCCTCCGCCACCACCAGCGCCAGCGCGTCCGCATCCCCGGCAATGCTGTCGCGCAGACGCCGCAGCGCCCCTACCCGCTCACCAACCGCCATTGCGCCCCACGCGCCTTGCCGCTCCCGCGCCCGTTTCACCGCACAGGCCACCTCTGCCGCCGAGGATATGGGAAAGGTCCCAATCCGCGCGCCGTTTCTGGGATTGTACGAGCCAAAAGAGGTCATCAGAAAATTAACCACCCGCCTGCGGCTAGAGACACAGAGGCACAGAGGAAAAACCAATGCGAGAAAAAAGAAGAGAACCGCGAAACATGCGAACCAAGACGAAAAAAGGAAAATACAAAAGCCCAAACCACGGATGAAACGGATAAAACAGATGGACACGGATAAGAATAGCAGAGAATTAGTCCTTCTCGTGTGTAATCCTGTCTATTCCCCTTCGTTCTTTTTTCGTTTATTTCGTGGGTTTCGCGGTTTCTATCTCTCTCCTTTTCTTCTCTTCCTCTGTGTTCCCTCTCTGTGTCTCTGTGCCTCTAGCGCAGCGGGTGGTGAATACTCCTATCTTCGCGCCGTTGCGGTGATTTCTTCCGCCGCGAGGCGGCCTGAAGTCAGCACGATGGGAACGCCGCCGCCCGGATGGGTGCTGGCGCCGACGAAGTACAGGCCATTCACGTCTTCGCTGCGGCTGTGCGGGCGGAAGTAGGCCGACTGCAAGAAACTTGGCGTCAGGCCGCTGTACGCCGCGCCCGCGCAGCAGCCGTAAAGCGACTCGAACTCCGGGGGCGTGAATTCGCGCTCGAACACGATGTTGTCGCGCAGACCGGGCAGCCCTTCATTTTCCAGTTTCGTCAACACGCGCTCACGCAGCAGGGGCGCTTCGCGTTTCCAATCAATCTTGGCGTCCGTGTTGGGACAGGGAACCAGAACATACACAACATCGTGGCCGGGAGGAGCCAGCGTCGGGTCGGTACGGGTCGGGATGCAGACGTGCATGGCCGGGTCACGGGGCAGGATGTGGTGAACGCAAATGTCGTCTATGATCTGCCGGTAGTTGTCACTCAGCACGATCATGTTATGTCCCCACTCGCTCGGTATTTGCTTCACGCCAAGATACAGCAGATACCCGGAACAGCCGAAGTCATGTTTATCTATTCGCGCATCCGTGTGCTTGCGCCGGACTTCGGGCGGCAGCAGCGTTTTATACGCCATTGGCACATCTAAATTACACACTACCACGTCGGCCTGCCAATTGCGCCCGTCACAGGTACGAACGCCCGTCGCCTGCTTGCCTTCCATTGTAATGCGCTCGACGGGCTGATTGAAGTGCAGATTACCGCCCAATTCGCGCAGCAGGGTTTCCAGCGCGTCAGCAAGGGCAATCGTGCCGCCTTTCGGGAACCACACGCCGAATTCCATTTCAATGTAGGGCAGCAGGGCGTAAATGGAAGGACAGGCGTAGGGACTCATGCCTAAATACAGGGTTTGAAACGTGAGCGCCTGCCGGAGTTTTTCGTTCGTGATGTTTTTGCTGACGAACTTGTACACGCTTTCAAGGGGTAAGGCTTTCACCAGCCCGCGCAGGGTTTGCGGGTGCGTGAGGTCGCGCAGGCTGTTGAACGAGCGTTCGATAAAGTTGTAGCGGGCGTTGTCGTACTTGCCCTTCATTTTGCCGATAAACGGGCGGATGCGGTCTTTATCTTCGGGCGCGAACTCCTGCATGTGCGCGATCATCTCGTCAATGGAGCCGCCCATGTTCAATTGGCTGCCGTCCGGCCAGACGATGGTATACGCGGGAGTGAGTCGCGTCCAACTTAAATAATCTTTGATGTCGCGCCCGCAGGCGCGGAAGATATTTTCAACGACTTCGGGCATCATCAGCATGGTCGGCCCCATGTCAATGGTAAACCCCTGCTCCCGAATCACGTTCATGCGCCCGCCACTGCGCGCGTTGCGCTCGATCACATCCACCTGCCAGCCCTGCCGCGCCAGATGAATGGCGGCGGAAAGCCCGCCCAAGCCCGCCCCAATCACAACCGCGCGGGGACTATCAGCGACATTTCGCGTCTCATTCTGCGCGTTGCGGCGGTCTGAGCGGCGGTGTTCATCGCCGAAATCAGCATTGTCCTGCTGGCGCGCTCTGGCAGGCGCGGCAACGGAAGGGGACATGGCGGCAGACGGAAGGGGAGCAAACTCGGCTCCATCGGATACATTCATCGAAGACAACGCGCCTCCTCACGGGCATGGTCACGCACGGACGTACAACCTTTGTACGCGCTGAACCGTTGATTTACTTCACAATGTCGGTGTTCAGGTGTTCGGGTATTCAGGTGTTCGTTATGATTGCTTTCTGCGCTAAAGCAAACGTTGGTGCTTTTGTATCTCCTGAACACCCGAACACCTGAATACCTGAACACCCACCTAATCCTGCAAGGTTTCCAGAACGCGCAATAACTCCTGTGGCGCGGGATTGCCGCGCTGCGCGAACGCGATTTTGCCCTGCCGGTCTATCAGGTACACGGTTCGGCGGATAAGGCCGAACAACATGCGGCAGCCATACGCGGCGGCGATTTCATTTTTCGCGTCCACCAGCAGGGGAAACGGAAACTGATGGCGGGCGACAAAACCGGCGTGTTTCTCCTGGTTGGCGGGGTTGACGCCGTAAACGCGCGTGTCCTGCGCCTGAAAGCGGCTCCAATCATCGCGGAACGCGCACAATTGCGCGGTGCAAACGGGCGTATTATCTCCCGGATAAAACACCAGCACGACCCGCTCCTTGCCGCGCAGGGCTGACAGGGACAGCGTACTGCCGTCGCTGCATAGACAGGTGAAGTCAGGCGCAGGCTGTCCTACGGAGATAAGGTTCGATTGCGCAGCCACGTTTGTTTCGCTTTCCCTCAAAGTTTTGCCCTGTCGCGGCGGGCGTATTGCACAGGACGCGCGTTCCGCTGCGAACGGAAAACAGTCGCTTGTGTCAGGCGGTAGAGGCTCCGGGCTGTTCTTATATTACTGTTCACTAATGTAACTGGTTCCACGTTCCGGCTTTTTCGTGTCTTTTTGCCGTATTCTTTCGGGCTTAATCGCCCGGCCCTCAACCCCTGACCCCTTCTCCCAAAGTTGGGAGAAGGGGAATCAATCAGGACAGGCTCTTGCTTACTCTTCTTTGCCGCCTGCGTGCTGAAGCAGAACGACAAGGGTTGCATCCTTGTGCTTGCGCGCGTAATACAAGGGCGTGTGTACGGACGACGTGTGCGCGTTCACATCTGCGCCATGCTGGAGCAGCAGGCGCGTACAGGGGATGTTGGACGCCAGAACTGCGAGGCACAGCGGTGTTCGCGTGGATTGGGAACGTCCTGTTTGGTTGGGATTTGCGCCATGTTCCAGCAGAAACGCTACACCGGAAGGGGCATGGAGAACAGCCTGGCACAGCGCCGTTTCGCCCGCCTTATTTGTCCCGTTGACATTGGCTCCCAACGCAAGCAGGCGCGGGAACAAATCGGCGTGCCCAGCCTGTGCCGCCCACGCCAGAATGCCTTGTTTGTCCGAGCCGATCTTCGCGCCCGCTTGCTGCAGCAGGGTCACACATTCGGGAGCAAAGCAAGCCGCGTTCATCAGGAGGGATGCAGGCATCAAGCCTTTGTTTCCATACAATTTTGACATACCCATACTTCCGTCACTTAACGGTTGATTTACGTCGGCTCCATGTTGAAGCAGTACCCGAAGCTGCGCCCTGTCCCGCCGCAAAATGGCGGCTTTCAGCGCGGCTGCATTGTATCCGTTGACATTCGCGCCCTTTCGGAGCAGTTCCGGCACAAGCGCAGGCAGATTGACAACGGCGGAAGCGAGGGCGGGAAGGTCCCAGGCACTGCTTGCGGGCGCTGCGTTGGGATCGGCTCCATGCGCGAGCAGCAGGCGAGCAAGAACGGCGTCTTTGTGGGTGATTGCCTGTAACAGTGGCGGCGAAAGCAGGGTGCTGCCGGCATTGACATTCGCGCCGTGTTCCAGCAGCAGGCGAACCGCGCCCATGCTGCGCCGGTCAACAGCGACTTGCAAGGGGGTCGGCTGCTCGATTGGAGGAACAACGCTAACAGCCGGTTCGCGGGCATCCACGGCAGCGCCCGCTTCCAAAGCCGCGCGCAATCCGGCAAGGTCATCCAGCCGTATCCATTGGTGGAGCGTTACGCGCGCGCCATGCGCCTGCAGCAGGCGCGCGAGTTCCCGCGTAACTCGACAATACTGTTCGGCTTCGGCGGCTGCCTTCTGCGGATCATGGGGATAAACGGCACGAGAACTGCGCGCAATGGCGCAATCCATTGGCAACCCGGAATTGGGCTGAAGGGCGTTTGCATCCGCCCCATGTTCCAGCAGAGCGCGCGTCAGTTTGACGTTGCCATCGTTGCAGGCGATATTAAGCAAACCTGCATCCCACTTTTCACGCACATTCGCGCCATGTTCGACCAACAGGCAGGCGATCTCTGTTTGTTTTTCTTTGGCGGCTGAATTGGCGGCGCTCCCCGTAATTCCACACGCCACATACAGCAGGGGAATATCCTCGCCTAATTCGGTTTCATGTGGTTTCCTCGTGTTGGGATTTGCGCCTTTGGCAAGCAGGGCGCGAACGGCGGGCACATTTTTGGTTTCAACGGCGGTGAGAAGCGCGGCATCGAGATAGCGCCGGTACACGTTCCGTCCGATGATAGCAAGCGCGCAAACAACAACGAGCGGGAACAGCAAACGCGGCAAACGGCCTTTTGACATAGCGGTGTCCTCGTGGGGGGAGGAAGATGGGCGCAAGGATAGCCCGAACGCCGGGGCAGCGTTGGAGCAGGGACGGCATTGTTTTGAGCGGTGATGATGTGTCCCCAATGCGGGCATATAAATGGAGCGGGCGCGGCTGTTTGCGAACGCGCGCCAGTAGCTTCTTTTGCTCCTCTGCGCCGCTACCGCCTTCGTGGGGCAACAGCGTCCAGAGGAGGGGAATAGCCCGCTTGCGAGAGGCTAAGGCGACAAACAACAGGTGAAAGCGGTCGTCAAGATCGGTCTGATCCCTAATCAACTCGCTCTCGCGGTTCTTCCAGCAGGCCAGCCCTGCCCGTGCCATGCCTTTGTACCAGAGCGTAGGCGCACTCGCCTTGTTCTTGAGAAAGCGTTCCAGGCGCTGCAAGGCGTTGCGCGCGTTACCGGGAATAGGAAGGCGTTGGGCGCGTTACCGGCAATAGGCAAGAACAACGCGATTTTGGGCAAATGGACATGGCCGGCAAGCACCAAGCCAGAGATGAACAGCGCCAGATTGTGGAGTTGGGGCACACTGGCGTCAGGCACACGTAGACGCAAACGCGCTGACAGGGTATCATAATTCGTACAAGACCGCTTCATGGTTGACCTCGGTGAGCATGTGGGTTGGCGCTTACATTCTACCAACTTTGTCACCGAAACGGTCTTGTTCTCATTATCACTTTTTCTGAAGGTTCGTCAGGGCTGTGTACTAAATTAGGATATATTTCTACTCTCATTGGCTCAGACAGCACCCTGAATTGCAACTACTATCGGTTCACAGGAGCCAAAACACTGGCTTTTTTTGAATGAGCAGCAACACGATGCAATCCAAAAACAATGTAATCCGCCCGTCCGTGAGTGATGTTTTAGATCAGGCATGGCTCGATGCAGGAATGTCGCTACAAGAGTTGGAAACAAATAAGCGTCTGGCAGACATTTTCGATCAATTGCTGGCTTCGGGACGAACGCCGGAAGACATCAATGCGGAGTGGGAAATGAAAACGCCACAGGAAATTATATGCAATCATGCGCCTCCATTACGGACACAGAACTGATAACGCAGAACTGTTCAGGAATTCAGCCCTGCGCGAGTATGGTCGCGCAGGGCTGAAAATATGTTACCGTTGGGTGGTTTCGCGGCGGATGGCGCGTCCGGGGCGGTAGGCTTTGTCCGGGAACGCGGGCGGGTTGGGACGCGGAACCGGGTGTTTGGCGATGTCGGCTTTTAGCGCGGCAATCGCCCGATCCAATTGCGGGTCGCGCCCGGCCATCAGGCTTGCCGGATCGTTGGCAACGGTAATGTCGGGCTGCGCCCCGGTTCCCTCGATGAGCCACGTTCCCTTGCCGTCCGGCGCCCATTCGCCGTAATTGGGAATGGATAGCCTGCCGCCGTCTATCAGCGGATAGCCACCGCCGGAGCCGACCTCCCCGCCCCATGTCCGAACGCCAACAACCGGGCCGAGTTTGAGCCGCTGAAAAGCGTCGCAGAATTCTTCCGCATTGGAACCGCTGTTTTCATTACACAGGGCCACGCTGTAGCCGGAAAACCCCCAACTCTGCCGCGTCCATGACGCCCCGTAGCGCGGCTTGAAATAGGTCATGGGCTTGGACGCCATTTGCAGCAGCAGCATCGCCGAAATGTTGCCGCCGCCATTGTTGCGAACGTCGTAGATCATGCCGTCTTTGGGCAGATTGGCGTAATAGTGCTTGGTGAACTCGGTCAGGCCGCCCTGCGTCATGTCGGGAATATGGACGTAGCCCAGGTTTTCGCCGCCATGCGTTCGGACGTACTCGCGGCGGCTGTCCACCCAATCGTAGTACCGCGCTTTTGCCTCCGTTGCCATCGGTTTTACGCGAATCTCCCGCGCTCCCTCCAGAGTCGGCTTGCTGTTGACCGTAAGCGTCAGCATTTGCCCCGGCGTTCCGATCAGCAGCGCTTGAAGGTCCTGATCGGCGCGAACCGGCTGTCCTGCGACGGCAAGAACGTAATCGCCGACTTTGACGTTTACGCCCGGAGTCAGCAGGGGTGAGCGCGATTCAAGATCGAACTCGTCGCCTGGATACAGTTTTGTGATGCGGAAAGCGTCTACGCCTCCGACGACGCCATTCCCCGCGCCGCCCACATTCCCTGCCCCGTTTGCGCCTCCATTCGCGTTTGCGCCCGCGTTGGGATTTGCATTGGCATTTGCATTGGCATTTGCGCCGTTCGCTTTGACCGGCTCGAAATCCGCGCCCAGATAGCCCATCGGAGCCGGACGCGCTGTTACCTCGCCCGTATCCCCGCCGCCCACATACGCATGGCCTGTATTCAGTTCGGCAATCATATCGCCCAAAATGCCGTTGAGGTCGCTGCGGTCAGCGACGGCGGGAAGCTGCGCCGCGTACTTGGCTTTCACGGCCTGCCAATTGACGCCGTGCATGTTCGGATCGTAGAAAAAGTCGCGGGCAATACGCCACGATTCGGCGAAAATCTGCTTCCACTCCTGCGCGGGATCAACCGTCAGGGTCACGCCCGCCATGTCCACATTGCCGGTTCCGGGCGCGACAGGACCGGTTGAACTGTCCACAACAGCAAGCGCCTTGCCCGTCTGCAGCAGCAGTTTTTTGCGATCCGCCGATACCTGAAAGTCCGACAGGCGCGGAACCAGCGTCGCGCTTTGCTTCTTTTTGAGGTCGAAAGCAATCAATGAGTTGGGAACCGGGCCAGCCTGCCCTTCCGGGTCGGCGTTGACGAGCAGGAGCAGCCGTCCGTCCAGCGCCGCCACTTTGCCATAACGGTCGGCAGGCAGGGGAATGTCTACAAGCCGCGTGGCGATGCCGTTCACATCCACTTTCACGGTCGGCAAACTTCCTGATGCCGGGGCCGCGTTGCCTGCCGCGCCGGGTACGCTTGTTGCCGCGCCGGTCACTGCGCCAGTCGGGGATGCGGGCGTGGCAGGGGTTGAAGCCGGGGAAGCGGGACGGGAAGCCGCTGCGGTATCGGGCGTACCCTCCTCGTCGTTGTTGAGCAGGAACGGCGAGGGCGTGTCGGCGGCAAGGGGAACCAGCGTTACTTTTGTTGTTTTGCTGTACGCGAAGAAATGGCTTGCGCCGGCGTCTACAGGGTCGAATTGCCGGTCCGAGAGGAACACAAGATACTTGCCGGAGGAGTCGAACGTTGGCCCGTAACTGTTCATTTCAGATGTGGTAATCGCGGTTTTCTTGCGGGTGGCGATGTCGTACAGGTAAACGGCGCTGTTCCAGTTCGGCTCATTTTTGTCGTAAGCCAGCCATTTGCCGTCCGGGCTGAAGGCAACCGGGTCTACCATATTGTCGTAAGAGCCACCCCGGTCAGCCTGATCTACGGTTGTCATTTCGCCTGTTGTCGTATCGGCAAGCAGAATCCGCATTTCCCGGTCACTGGTGGCAATGGTTTTGCCGTCCGGCGACCAGAGGAGGGGGCCGAGCGGCCCCTGATGGGCGCGGGTCAGTTGCCGCGCCGGCCCGGTTCCGGTTGTGGGCGCAATCCAGATTTGCTCTTCGCCGGAGCGATCCGACACAAACGCCATTTGCCTGCCGTCGCGCGACCACGAGGGATACTGCGAGCGGCTTCCCGGCAGAAGCGCAGCCGGGCGGGCATCGCCGTTTTCTACGGGAACGCTCCACACCTGCCCCCGCGCTTCCACAAGAACGCGCTTGCCTGTCGGCCCAATCGCGGCATAGTTGATCGCGGGCTGAAGCGGGACGCGGCGCGAACGGGCATGGATGCGGTCGGAATTGAGCGCGAAGCGCAGTTCCGTTGTTTTGCTTGTGGCCGGGTCGAACAGAGCGAGTCCATGCCCGTGCTGAAACACAATGCGCCCGCCATCCGAAGCGGGATACGCGATGCCGTAATCCGTGTAATGGGTGACTTCGGCTGTTTTGCTTGTTTTCGGGTCGAGCCGGTACAGGTTGGCAATGCCGTCGCGCTCCGACACGAAATAGATTGCGTCTCCAACCCATACGGGTGTGGTATCAATGCCCGGATCATTGGTCAGTTTTTTGAACGTTTTGGCACTCGTGTCGGCAAGCCAGATGGCGTCCGCCTGCCCACCCTGATAGCGAAACCAGTGCTGCCATTCCGCGCTGACGGGCACGTAAGCGAACGTATGCCCATCGGAATTGACGGCGGCGTGTTCCACTTGCGGTATGGGCAGGAGCGTAGGCATTCCGCCGCCAACAGGAACCTGCCACAAGCGATTGCGGCGCTCACCCGAATTGCGGCGCGAACGGTACAGGATGAATTTACCGTCGGGCGTCCAGCCGACAACCTGCGCCCCGCTCGGATCATACGTCAAGCGTTTCGGTTCGCCGCCCACAAGCGGCATTACATACACGTCCACTCCGCCGTCGTACTGCGCAGTGAACGCCAGCATTTTACCGTCGGGTGAAAAGTGGGCGCGGGATTCAATGCCGGGATGCGAGGTAATGCGCTGCGCGGTTCCCGCCTGAACGGAACCCAGCCACAGGTCGCCCTCAGACGTAAAGACAACCCGGTCGCCATGAATATCCGCGCGGCGCAAAAACGGCGCTTCGGGGTTTTGCGCGTTCGCCCTCAGTGACAGTACGCCAACCGCAAACGCGGCAAAAGCAGCAATCCGCCACTTACGGCAGGCTAATCGCGTTGTGACCCTGGAAAAGAGTTTGTTGTTCATGGGAATCATTATACTCCCCTTTTGTGCTACTCTGTTCTTACCGCCTGACTTTGGGCATACGCGGAAACAACCGGGAGGGGCATCAAGTCCGGGGTCAGGTTTTTGGCGGTTCGGTCCGACAGCACGACGCTGCGCTCGACGACGTTTTCCAGTTCGCGCACGTTACCCGGCCAGCGATAGGCGCGGAGCATATCCCATACCTGCGCGTCTACCGTTATGATTTTACGCCCGTTCTGCTTGCAGTATTTGTCCAGAAAGTGTTCGACGAGCGTCGGAATATCTTCCGGTCGTTCGCGCAGGGGCGGCAGGAAAATGGAGATGATGTTCAGGCGATAATATAAATCCGCGCGAAACGTGCCATCTTCCACGCATTTTTCAAGGTCTTGGTTGGTGGCGGTAATCAGCCGCACGTCCACTTTGGTTGTTTTGGTCGCCCCGATGCGCTCGAACTCCCACTCCTGCAAAACGCGCAGCATTTTAATTTGCACCGAGGCGGGAATGTCGCCGATCTCATCCAGAAACAGCGAACCGTTGTTTGCCAGTTCAAACCGGCCCGGCTTTGCCGCCACTGCGCCCGTAAACGCATTTTTTTCGTGTCCGAACAACTCGCTTTCCAGCAGGGTTTCGGGCAGGGCAGCGCACGACACGGCGACAAACGGTTTGCCACTTCGCGGACTGTTGTAGTGCAGGGCGCGGGCGATGAGTTCTTTGCCCGTGCCGCTTTCGCCGCGTATGAGAACGGTTGCGCGGCTCTCGGCAACCCGCTCCACAATTTTGTACACTTCCTGCATTTTACCGCTTACGCAGTCCAAGCTGTCAAGGCGCACGGTTGTTTTTAACTGCTGCCTGAGTTCGGTATTTTCCGCCAGCAGGGCGCGATGCTCCAGCGCTTTCTTAATCACCAGCCGCACTTCGTCCATGTCAAAGGGCTTTTGCAGGTAGTTGAACGCGCCGTGCCGCATGGCTTCTACAGCGGATTTGATGGTTCCATAGGCGGTCACGATAATCGCGGAACATTGCGGATGCAGTTCTTTGACCTTTTGCAGCACTTCCACGCCCGTAATATCCGGCATGATCAGGTCGGAAATCAGCACGTCTATGGTGTGCGTGGAAGCCAGATCAATGGCTTTCTTGCCGTTTTCCGCTGTGAGTACCGTATAGCCTTCTTTTAGCAGCATCGCTTCAAACACGCGCCGAATGTTTGGCTCGTCATCCGCAATCAAAATCGTGCTGTTCTTGCCGTTCGCCGCTGCCATTGGCCTTGCTGCTCCTTAAAAGGTGATTATATCAGAAAAGTGATTCTTAGAATGTCCGCCGCGTCAACACTTCGACGCCCAATTCCGGCGTTTCTGTTCCCCGCTTCAAGTGGGATTGTGGCGGATTCGCTGAGTTTTTCCAGTGGTTCGTGAATTTTCCGGTAGGTTTGCAGGCGAAGGAGTTGATAGTTGATAGTTGATAGTTGATAGAGATAAGCGTCCCATCCCGTAAACCCCAACACCTGACACCCAACACCCACTTTTCAATTGTCCGGGAAGGGTCCGGCGGCACGGCCATAAATCAAAGGCGGCTTGGGCGGGGGCGGCGCGTCCTGGTCGTGGGGGGGAACAAGCGGAAGCCATACGCGGAACCGGGTTCCCTGGTTCACGTCGCTTTCCACTTCGATCTGGCCGCCGTGATTGTCCACGTTTTTTTGGACAATGGAAAGGCCCAACCCGGTTCCTTTAGGGCGTGTGGTGACGAAGGGCTGAAAAATGCGCTCCAATTCTTCGGGTTCAATCCCGGTTCCCGTGTCGCAAAATTCCATTCCGGCCATCTGGCGAGTCTCCTCCCAACGACTTTGTATTTTTAGAACGCCGCTTTCGGGCATGGACTGCGCGGCGTTCATAACAATGTTACGGATCACCTGGCGGATTTGCGCTTCGTCGGCGAGGATTTCCGGCAGACCGGGGGCCAGTTTCCAATCCAGGCGAACGCGATGCTCCTTGAGAAAGAGCGCAAGGGATTTCAGCGCGGCGCGGAGCAGAGTATTGAGCTGTATGGGCGCGGGCGCGAGGGGCGTGGGACGGGCAAAGTTGAGCATCTCCGTTGTCAGGCGGCTCAATCCGTCCACTTCCTCAATGATAATGTCGGGCCATGTGGGGCTGTCAAGTTCGCTGCGAATAAGTTGGGCCGCGCCCCGGATGGGAGAAAGGGCATTGCGCACTTCATGCGCCATTTTGGCGGCAAGCTGCCCGATGTCGGCCAGTCGCCGCATTTTTTCCAGCTCGTTTTCGAGATGCGTTTCCTGCGTCACGTCCTCGAAGATAAGAACAACGCCGGCGCGCTCCCCGGTTTCGCGGGGCGCGTTGGGACGCTCCGGCAGGCGGGACGCCATGACAACCAGCGTCAGCGCCGGCTTATCCTGGGGATGCAGCGTTAATTTCAAGCGATGCACGGGTTCCCCGGTTTCCTGAACGCGGCCAACAAGGGCAAGCAGGTTCTCCTGTTCGCTTGGCGGCAGGCGCAGGGCCGCAAAAGCGGCTTCGAGGGGAGCATTGCGCATGTGACGCGCCCCGCCTTGCAGCAGCAGTTCGGCGGCAGGGTTGCAGCGGGCAATGTTTCCGTTGGCGTCCGTCGTGAGAATGGCGGCTTCTATGGACTGCAAAACGTTATCGGTGGTGTCTTTCAAGCGGCGAAGTTTGGCGGCGCTTTCCTGCATTTGCGCGGTGAGCAGGGCGTTTTCGAGGGCAAGCCCGGCCTGCCAGATGTAGGCTTGCAGAAGGTTTATTTGCTCCTCGCGGATGGGCGCGGGTTTACGCTGATTATCGGCCACAAGGACGGCAAGGCAGGTTTCACCGCGAATGAGGATGGGCACGGCGACAAAGGCGTTCGCGCCGAGTGAGCGGGCGTAGCCCTTATTCTGGCGGTACGCGGGAACGCGCTGCTCCTCTTCGGATACAGGCAGGCGGCTGTCGAAGTGGAGCATTTCACGGGAACGGGCCACTCGTCCAACCGCGCCTTCTCCAAGCGTGACAGGATTGCGGGCAAGGCTTTCCGGGTAGCCTTCGCTTGCGCGGATGGTCAGCGTGGGGCGGTTGGTATCCTGTAAATACAGGCAGCAGCGGTCAAAGCCAATGATGCCGCAAACCTGGCCGGGGATAATTTCGAGCAGCGCGTCCATATCGGGGGCAGACAGGAGGGCGCGCGACAGGGTGGACAGGTCGGACAGGTGGCGCGTGGTTTGATGATTCTCATCGCGCGGATATGATATAATGGTTAAAGGCGTCGAATTAAAGCTACTGCTCATAATGATGCCGACAGAAAAGAAACCTGTGCTGCGCAACGGTGGGAGCATCAGGGAAGTTGTGTCGGATGGAGGATGGTTGCCGCGCGGCAGCAAGAGTATGGCAACGTCACCATCGCTGTTGACGAACCATCAAGGGCGCTGGTATTTGTGGCTTGTATATCAGAAAATTTGTACAGCCATGATAATTCTGTACAGCTATAATCACCTATTGTACCATATTGCGCTGATAATTCTCTTTGTCTTTCGGGGTATTTTGTTTGTCCGTCCGTTTCGGGGATTGAAAATACCCGTAGCCCTATTTCACAGCAAGCGTTTTCAATTCCTGGCAGACGGCTTGACAACCGCGCATTAATTCTTCATAATCTTCCTATACACCGAGTGCCTTGAATCAGGATGAAAGCTGATTCTTTCTCCTTTTTCCTTGAAAAACAACGATTTCTGCTTCCCTATTATCTTTCCTTATTCCCTGAGTATCCGCATAGAAGCGGAGGAGAGTGTCGCGTTATGGCTGGCGTAGAATTGAAAAATCTGACCAAATCGTTCAACAAGGTCACTGCGGTCAACAGCATCAACCTGGAAATCCGGGACAAAGAGTTTATGGTGCTTGTCGGGCCTTCCGGGTGCGGTAAAACCACCGCCCTGCGCATGATTGCCGGCCTGGAAGAGTCTACGGGCGGCGAGATTCTCATTGGCGACCGGGTTGTCAACGATGTGTCGCCCAAAGACCGCGACATTGCGATGGTGTTCCAGAACTATGCGCTGTACCCGCACATGAGCGTGTACGACAACATGAGTTTCGGGCTGCGCTTGAAGCGGACGCCGACGGGGGGCGTATGGCCGCTCAATTCTCGCCGGACGTTTACCAAAGAAGAGATTGACCGGCGGGTTCAGGAAGCGGCGGAAATGTTGGGATTGAAGCCCCTGCTCCAGCGCAAGCCCAAAGAACTGTCGGGCGGGCAGCGTCAGCGCGTGGCGTTGGGACGCGCCATTGTGCGCGAACCCAAAGTGTTCCTGATGGACGAGCCGCTTTCCAACCTGGACGCCATGCTGCGCGTACAAACCCGCGCCGAACTGATTAAATTGCACCGGCGTTTGGGCATTACGACCATTTACGTCACGCACGATCAGGTGGAAGCCATGACGATGGGCGACCGCATTACGGTGATGAGCAACGGCATCATTCAGCAGGTTGGAGCGCCTTTAGAGTTGTACAACCATCCCGTGAATCTGTTCGTCGCCGGCTTCATCGGTTCGCCCGGCATGAACTTTGTGCCGGTCAAAATCGCGCAGCAGGGCGAGCGGCTTGTGGCGGATGCGGGCAGTTTCCGCGTCGTATTGCCACCTGCGCAGGCCGAGCGCGTCCGCGATTATGTCGGCAAATCGTGCATGTTCGGCATACGCCCCGAAGACATTTACGATAAGCAGCTTGCCGGCCTGATACAGTCCACCCCGGACAACACCATTGCCGTTGACGTGGATGTGATCGAGCCGTTGGGCAGCAACATCGAAATGTACCTGAAATCCGGGGAGAGAACGCTGACGGCCATGATTGACAGCGCTTCGCCCGCGCGCATGGGCGACAAGATCGAAGTGATTTTGGACATGGACAAAACCCACCTGTTCGACACGGAAAGCGAGCAGGCGTTGTACTGAGGCAATGCGGGTGTTCAGGTGTTCGGGTATTCAGGTGTTTGTCTTGATTGCCGGAGAGTTGCTATGTCCCTTCGAGCGTCTTATCGCAGATTGTCGCGCCCTGCCCGCAGGTTGATTGGGGTGGGAGCGTTCGCCTGCGTTTTGGGGATAGGCTGGCTCTGGCTTGGCCGCGCCCTCCTGACGCGCTGGCTGATTGATGCCGTGAATCGAGGAGATACTACGCAGGTACGCCGCTTATTGCGCTGGGGCGCAAACCCCAATCAATCGAAAAACATTGTGTTTTGGGACGCTGACAGTATGACAGGACCCTGGACAGCGCTGGATTTGGCCGCCTGGCAGGGGCGTACCGATCTCGCGCGGCTTTTTATTGTCAGGGGCGCAGACGTAAACCGGCGCGATCTGAACGGCAACACCGCGCTAATATGGGCGATGCGGCACGGTGGCCCGTCAGATACCATACCTTTCCTGCTGGCGCATGGAGCCGACGTTCACGTTCGAGATGATGCAGGCAACAACTTGCTTTGTATTGGTGTATTCGGCAGCATCGGGCGTCAGATGGAATTACTTTTCGGACACGGGCTAGATATAAACGCTAAAGTGAACAATGACTGCACTATCATTGAGCAAGCAGTCAACTTGCATTATGTAGAGGAAACACGCATTTTGCTGGAGCATGGAGCCGATTGGAAATACTGCGCCAAACCGGAAAACTGCGCTTGGCTGACGGCTGCTAAATCCGGCCAAACCCCGATGCTGAAACTGCTGTTTGAACACGGAGCCGATGTCAACGCGCCCCTGCATGGAACAACTCCATTAGCTGCCGCCGCTACCGGCGGGCATGTGGAAGCCACACAGTTTTTACTGTCGCAAGGGGCAAATCCCAATATCAAGACAGGATACAAGCATACCCTTCTTACCGACATCACAGATTTGGGCGCGCAATGGAGTACCCGCCAAACCAAGTGGAACGAGATAGCCATGCTGCTGCGCATGGCAGGCGCGAAATGAAGCAGGTTAATTACGCATGAGTTTGCGAACCGAAAACGTCACCTTGAGCTACGGGGATGGCGACCAGATTACGTATGCCGTGCGCGACGTTTCCGCCGCGTTTCCAGAGCGCGGGTTTTACGGCATCATGGGGCCGTCCGGGAGCGGCAAAAGTTCGCTGCTGTATCTGCTCAGTGGGCTGAAACTGCCCACGTCCGGCGATGTGATTTACGGTGGGCAATCCCTGTCCCGCATGAGCGACGGGGAACGGGGCCGAACCCGGCGCGAACGCTTCGGCTTTGTGTTTCAGCAGCCGTTTCTGCTCAACTACCTGACCGCCCGCGAAAACGTCCTTGTCGCGGCCCCGGCAGGTGACCGGCAGGCAAAAACCCGCGTGGACGCCCTGCTGGACGAACTGCACATTCTGCCCCTTGCCGAGCGTTACCCCGCCCATCTTTCCGGCGGCGAACGGCAGCGCCTCGTCGTGGCCCGCGCCATGATCAATCAGCCCGCTATCATCTTCGCGGACGAACCCACCGCCGCCCTCGACCACGCCAACGGACGCGCGGTCATCGAACTGCTCATGCGCTACCGAACGCAGGGAGCCGTCATCGTTGTTACCCACGACCCCAGCATGTTAGCCGAAGCCGACAGCATCTACCATCTCACGGACGGCCTGCTGGATCATATTGAGGAAGGGATAGGGGAGAACAATGCTGAATGATGAGTGATGAATGATGAGTACAATGCAGAATCCAATTCATCATTCATCATTCATCACTCATCACTCAGCACTACCCTCAACACCCTGAAACCCTAAAACCCTAAAACCCTACCCGAAGGAGATACCATGTCCACTCGCAGCGTTACTTTGAGAGGCAATCCATTTGCCGTTGAGGGGCCGGAACTGAAAGCCGGCGACAAAGCCCCCGATTTCACCTTGCAGGCCAATACCGCAGAGGGGCTGAAAGACATTTCGCTAAAAGATTTTGCGGGCAAAACGCTTGTGCTTTCCGTGCTTCCTTCGCTGGATACGCCCGTGTGCGCCCTGCAAACACGCACCTTCAACCAGAAGGCAAGCGCGTTGCCGGACAATGTCGTCGTGCTGACGGTTAGCGCCGACCTGCCGTTTGCGCAGGGACGTTTTTGCGGCGCGGAAAACATTGACAAGCTGCAAACCGCGTCCGACCACCGCGATTCCAACTTCGGCAAAGCGTATGGCGTCCTGATTTCGGAAGGCCCATTGCAGCGTATTCTGGCCCGCTCCATCTTCGTCGTCGGCCCGGACGGTACGCTCAAATATGTGGAGTACGTGTCCGAAGTCGCCAACGAGCCGAATTACGACGCGGCTCTCAGCGCAGCGGCGTAACTTCTATTTGTCTTGAACCATGATTTATGTAATTATGATGATTGCCATGAGGAACGCGCCTCCTAATCATGGTAATCACATAAATCATGTGAAATCATGGTTCAAGACAAATTTCCGCCTGTCACTTTGCTTCTTTGAACACCCAGGGCGACAGTTCCGCCCTACCCCCGACTTTTATGACAACCTCTTGCGCGTCACGGTCTGCCCTGGCTTGTCGGATTCCCATTCGCTGCGACAGAAACTTTGCTAAGGTCGTTGGAGCAAGAGCAGGCGAGAGATAGGGCTTTACTTCCTCAAGCGCGATGTGGTACGCGCCTGCGGCCATATTCGACAGGGCAAAACGACCATTCTTGTCTATGGCAACCTCAATACGCGCCGGGGTATTCTCTGCTTTTCCTTTTTCCTTTTTGCTGCTTTTTCCATTTACTTCGTCTTTTTCCGTTGCTTCGCCTATTTCGTTGCGTCGCGTGATATTCAGGGTTGCTGTCGCCAGCCCGAACGCCCCTTTGCTTGTCGTGATTTGCCCGGACAGCGCGCCGCCACGCTCTCCCTTTCTTGAGCGCAGGGTTTTGGGAAGCGGGGCGTTGAACAGGCTTTCGGGCGGATAATTGTCCAGATGTAAATCCAGATACAGGACGAGGGTTGTGTCCGCGCCCTGCCCCGGATACAAAGCGCGGGCGGGCAAGGCAAGCAGAAACGGTTCGTTGTCCCATACGGCGGCGTTCGCATGGAGCGGGGTGGAATTCGCGCCCGTCAGCTGTATGCCTGCCTGAATTTTTCCATTCGGGCAAACATGGGGCGTCAGAACGCAGGTAAGCGTCAGCGATTGCAGGGGCGCGTTTTGCGGATTAGCGGGTGTACTTACAATTGGGGCATACAGACGCAGGACGTTGGGCGTATCCGGCGTGAGGGCGAGAAGATTGGGCTGTGGAGGGCGCAGGGGCGTTCGGAAAGCGGACGGGGGCAGACGGCGCAAAACGGCTTCCATCGGCTCGCCTTTGAGCATCTTTGGCTTAATCGCGGGCTTGCTTGCCGCTCCCGGTTCAAGAACCAACGGTTCGGAGACCAACTTTAATGTTCGCGCCGTGTCTCCCTTCACAATAGCGGCCCCGGCCATGCCGAAGATACGCAATTTCCACGGCAAGGGCACGTTTTCAATATGAAACGGTAAGTCTGTCACGCTGCCGGACGCTAAAGTTGGCGCGGAACCGGGCATTACAGAGGAAGATGCCAGGGTCGGGCGTAAAGCCGCGTTGCCTGCCGGGTTGTCGGCGACAAGATGTACCACGCCATTAATTCGACTCACATACGCAGCCGATTGGGAGGGCGCAGACAGGGAGACCACATAGCCCAGCCCTTTGGGGAAGGAAAACTCGCGGCCTGCTTCCAAAATCGCAAGGCGCTGCCCCGTGTTGTCCATAACCGTCACATCGGCGCTGAGGTGGTCAAACATCTGCATCTGCCCGCTCCGCGTGGACATCACCTGAAGGCTCAGGCGCAACGGCTCGGCAATCGCCGTATTTGTGCCATACGGCGGATTGGTGTCATACACATAGGACGTTGAGCGTACCCGCCGCGCGGAAACAATGTAATCGCCGGTTTGACAGGCCAGATTTGCCATATAAAGGGGCTGTCTTCCCGCATCCATGCCCTGCCGGTCGTGCCTGCCGAATTCCGACCCGGAATTGCCCGCCGCGCTGCCTGCGCTGCCCGGAACCGGAAGTGTGACGGGAGCCAGCACCTGCGCCATGCGGGGACTGTGCAGAAGGATGCAGGCCGCGCCAAAGGCTCCTCCGGCAAGGCTCAGGAACGTCACGCGCTGCTGCCCGGACGCCAAAAAAGCGATAGCCGCCTTCTTATCAGGCGCGCTGCCGTGTTTGAACGCGCGGAATCGGAATACGGACATGCCCATTCCTCCAGTACCGGGAATCAGAAGGCAGTAGACAGAAGACAGAAGACAGAAGACAGAATTCTCTCCCAATGTATACCGTACACATCAGGTCATCAGTGATTGAAAGCGCGGCTTCTGTCTTCTGTCTTCTGTCTACTGCCTTCTACTTTGCGACTTGCAGGCGGGCGAAGCGGCGCGGGCCGACGCGCAGTACAGCTTGATTTAGGTCAGCAAGCGGCAGTTCCGCGCTTATATCGGATAGTTTTTCACCGTTGAGGAACGCGCCGCCCTGTTCGATGAGACGCCGCGCTTCGCCGTTGCTTTTCGCCATTCCCGCTACGACGAGCAGTTTGCACACCCATACCTTGCCGTCCTTGACGGCCTCTTCAGGAATAGCAATGTTCGGCATATCGGTGGGCAATTCCTTTTGCGCGTGAATCCGGTTCCACTCCTGATCGGCAGCCTCGCCTGCTTCCGCGCTGTGGTACAGGGCAATAATCTCCCGCGCCAGCCGCCGCTTTACATCTTTGGGATTGATTTGCCCGGAATCGGCCTGCGCCAGCAGGGATTCTATTTCCGGCAGGGGAACATCCGTGCAAAGCACAAAATAATCGCGCATCATCGCGTCGGAAAGCGACATCAGCTTGCCGAACATAGAATCGGGCGATTCCGTAATGCCGACGTAATTGCCCAGCGACTTGCTCATTTTCTTCGCGCCGTCCAGCCCGACAAGCAGGGGCATGAACAGCGCGATTTGCGGGTCCTGCCCCAATTCTCTTTGCAAGTCGCGCCCGGCCAGAATGTTGAAGGTTTGATCCAGCCCGCCCATTTCGACATCGGCTTCAATGGCAACGGAGTCGTATGCCTGCGCCAACGGGTACAGCAGTTCATGCAGGCTGACCGGCTGATGCTGCGCCAATCGGTTCGCAAAATCTTCCCGCGACAGCACTTTGGCAACGGTCATTTTCGAGGTAAGCTGAATCACGTCGGCAAAGCCCAGTTTGCCGAGCCATTCGCCGTTGAAGCGCACAGTGGTTTTTTCGCGGTCCAAAATCCGCGCCAGTTGATCCACATACGTATGCGCGTTGGCTTCGATTTCTGCCGACGTAAGCATGGGGCGGGTCGCCGAACGCCCGGACGGGTCGCCGATAAGCGCGGTATAATCGCCGATGATGATAATGACCTGATGCCCCAAATCCTGAAACTGACGCAGTTTGCGCAGCACAACCGCAAACCCTAAATGAATATCGGGCGCAGTCGGGTCCAATCCCAATTTAATATTGAGCGGCTTGCCCGTCCGTTCCGATTTCAGCAGTTTTTCGGTCAGTCCGTTATCCGGCACGATGCCCTGCGCCCCGCGTTCCAGTCGGACAATCTGCTCCTGAATATGCGCGGGCACTTCGGTTCCCGGCGTTGTTTCTTGCTGTCTTTCTTGCTCTGCCAAATCCAAAGTAGCCTCAATTCTCGTCAAAGTTGGATGCACTCGCTCGTTTTGTTGTTTTGTGAACTAATGTTAGCACAGTCGCGCCAAATATTCAACAGTGAATACAGGCATCAGGCATCAGGCATTAGGTATCAGGTATCAGGCATTAGAACCAAATCTTTTCTGTCTTCTGTCTTCTTCCCTAATGCCTGATGCCTGATGCCTAATGCCTACGAGGATAATCATGCCGGAAACATTCGATTTATTGCTGCGAGGCGGAACCGTCCTGGACGGCACGGGAAGCGCGGGATTTGCCGCCGATGTTGCGGTTCAGGGTGGCATCATCCGCGCCATTGGCGTATTGCCGCCCGAAACGCAGGCGACGGCTATTGTGGACGTAACGGGCATGGCCGTTTCGCCCGGCTTCATTGACATTCATACCCACGCCGACATTGCCCTCCTCGCCCGCCCCGCGCACCTCCCCAAAATCATGCAGGGCGTGACAACGGAAGTGTTCACCAACTGCGGCTTAGGCTTTGCGCCCGTCACCGGGGAAGCCCTGCGCATCCAGCGCGAGTACATCGGCGGGCTGTTCGGCGTCCAGAACGAAGAAAAGGAGAAAAGGAGAAAAGGAGAAAAGGAGACTGCAGACAGGGAACAGGGAACAGGGAACAGGGAACAGAAGAACCCCAATCGGCAATCGGCAATCGGCAATCGGCAATTCCCTCACCCCCGGATTGGAACTGGCGCAGCGTGGCCGATTTTCTGGCGCGGTTCGAGCGGGGCGGGATTGGCGCGAACATCGCGTATTTGATTCCGCATGGGTCGGTGCGCGTGTCCGTTATGGGCATGGCGGAGCGGGCGGCAAGCGGGGAGGAAATCCGGCAAATGGACGCGCTGGTTGCGCAGGGTATGGAAGAAGGCGCGTGGGGATTAAGTACGGGCGTGTGGTACGCGCCCATGCGCGCGGCAGCCCGCGCGGAACTGGTCACGCTCTGCCGGACGGCGGGATTTTTCGCCACGCATCAGCGCGACTATGGCGACAACATTATTTCCGCCACCGAAGAAAGCCTTGCCATTGCAGCGGAGGCGGGCGCAAGGCTGGAAATCGCGCATCTGCAAATGAACGGTGAGGGCAACAGGGGACGCGCGCCCGAACTGCTGGCATTGCTGGACAGGGCGCGGCAATCCGGCATTGACATTACGTGCGACACGTACCCCTATACGGCAGGCTCGACATTTATTCAATCGCTGCTGCCCGCGTGGGCGGTGGATGGCGGGCCGGACGCGATTTTACAGCGCCTGTCGGAACCGGATACGCGCGCCCAAATTGTGACGTTCCTTGACGCCGCCAATCTGGACGCCACGCGCTACAATCTTGTCGGCGCATCCTCGTCCGCTAATGCGCCGTTTGAGGGAGAAACGTTTGACTTGATTGCTTCGCGCCGGGGCTTGTCGTTCGGCGAATTGGTCTGCCGCCTGCTGGAAGAGGAAGAACTGCGCGCCTGCTACGTCCACCATGCCGCGCACGAGGGCAATGTGCGCGACATTCTGCAATGGCCCGGCCAGATGGTCGGCAGCGACGGCCTGCACCTTCCCGGCAAAACGCACCCGCGCTTGTACGGCACGTTCCCCCGCGTTTTGGGCCATTACGTTCGTGACAACCGCGCGATTTCTCTGGAAACCGCCGTCCACAAAATGACCGGAGCGCCCGCCGCGCGTTTCGGATTGAAACAGCGCGGCACATTGGCAGTCGGACATGCCGCCGACATCGTTGTGTTCGATCCGCAAACCATTCACGATACGGCCACCTTTGACGATCCGCTCCGCTTCCCGATTGGCATTCCCTACGTGTTCGTGAATGGTGTCGCCGCCAAAGCCGGGGATACTCCCACAGGCGCGCTCCCCGGCAAGGTATTACGCCGTATTTGAAACCTTCGTGACGAAACTGCCACGTCTGCGCCTGCCGGATGCGCTGATGGCGCGTCTTTACGGCCTCGCCATTCGGTTTGGACACGCATATCTCAGAAAATACAAGCGTTTTGTTCGGAACTCCCGTGCCCGATGCAAAAACAAGTTCGGTCAGCACAACATTTGACTAACGATACTATCTTCGACGGCGGCGCAAAAATACTCCCACTCCGGTCAGCCCGCCTGCCAGAAGAAGGGCAATTGTGCCGGGTTCGGGAACTTGCGCGCCAAGCCCGGAAGCGGGAGCAAGGTCGTCCAAGCCCGCGATAGTGCCTATGACAGCGGCGGTATTACTGGCAATGTGGTATTGAAGGACATGGCTATTTCCCCGACTGGCGATGTACAGGTTCCCTAAGCCATCCGAGGTAATACCATCTGGCTGCGAGAGAACCGCTCCTGTCGGCCTCAGAAAGTTGAAGGCTAAGGTAGTGGGATTGAGTTCGAGGATACGACCATTATTGTAGTCGGAGGCGAACAACATTCCCGTCACGCTGTCATACGTCAACCCATCCAGGAAAACCCCCGTGTTCGCAGACTGTGCGATCACGCTGCCGGTTGTCGGGTCAATACGCTCGATTCGCGAGTTATTGTTCTGGAAACCACTGCTCACATTGACGAACAGGCGGCTTGCGGAATCATAGATAATCCCATCCGGCCTGCCGCTCAATGACAGAGGACTGCCCTGTACGCCGCCGGACAGCCGGACACGCCTAAGAGAGTTGGTAGCCTGGTCGCTGACAAGAAAACTGGTTTGATCTGGTTCCAGGGCGAGATCAATCGGCGAACCAAGCCCCGTCGCCAGCACGACATTGGAATGGCTGTGTGGATCGTATGCCAAGACTCGGGCGTTATCGAGTTGAGAGTATATGATGCGTCCATCGGAATCAAAAAAGAGACTGTCAAGCGCAGCCCCGGTATTGAAGATCGGGGTGACGACATGTGTCACAGCATCAACGGTGTATATCTGGTTGGTGGTAACTGATGTGGCATAGATGGTCTGTGCCGAGGCGGGTCGGCAAATTGCCCACACCGTCAACATCGAGAGGCAAAGAGTAAAGCCGGTGGTACGAAAAAAGCATTGCATGAAATTTTCCTTTTCAACTTCTATACTCCCGTAGGAGTAAGGAACAGGATACGAGAACTAAAACGAAACATAGATTGTTACCTTTGTTAATGAGAGAACTTTCCACATTTTCAAGCCTGTAAAGGCTTGAAAGCGGCACAACGATTGAATTTAGCGGCAAGCCCCTGATTGCTTCACAAGGAAAAATGCCAGGTGGGGCTTGTCCGCTGTAAGGAGGGGTTGGGCCGCCACAGGCAAGCAATGGCAGCGACACAAACCTTGTTAACGGTGAAACCAACAAGCCCTGGCAGCGTTTTATGCAAGACACAGGAGTGGAACGATACTCCTACGAGGTAAATTAAACGGACGTGTGCGGCCGGCCACAACGCCCGTAAGCCTGTTTTCTGCGCCTTCTTCCGCTTGCTGTCACCTGCTGCAAACTATTTTTCACAATTAACCCGGAATTGCGCGCCGAACGCGCAGGAAATTGCGAACAAACGGGTAAATTAGTAGGGACAACTTACGCGGCGCGCGGGAAACCCTCGGACGGCTGGTAACGCATGGACGCAGCCGCCTGAATTTTCCCGCGCCCCCAATTCACAGGAGGAACCTACGTGAGACGACTTGGTACAATTTGGAGTGCCGCTCTCGTACTTGTTTTAAGCGTGTTCGCGCTGTTCGCGCCCAATGCGGTTCGCGCGCAGACAGGCGACTCATCCGATCAACTCCCCGAACTGTCGCAGGACTGGGAAGTGCGCGTCGGCATGTACGTGTTTCAAAGCAAGACAACCCGCGGTAACGCCGGGGAAATCGGCATCAGCGGCGATGTCAACCGGCGCGTGTATGCCGGGCGGGGCTACGATGTCACCATCGGCATCGGCTATCATGGCATTGACCCCATTTACAGCATTCCCCTGACGGTTGACCTCGTTGCCTACAAAGACAACCTCCGTTACGGAGGGGGCGTCGGCTATGCGTTCGGCAAGCGCGCCAATGGCAGAGGGCTGAAAGGAACCGTCGAGGAACTGCTGCTCGGCTATCAGCTCACGCGCGGGCGCAATCCCGTTTCCGTGGACCTGCGCTATATGTTCATCGGCGGCTCTTCCAGCGAACTCGACGGCTACAGCCTGACGTTTGGCATGAGGTTCTAAGTCAAAGGGGTCAGGATTCAGGGGTCAGGGGTCAGGAAAGACCTATATATTCCTGCACTTCTGCCAGCAGGAAAGTCAGTTACTCCAGACTGACCCCTGACCCCTGAATCCTGACCCCTACCCCGTACCGCCTTCCCATCCAATACGGCAGCAGCCAGAACGCGCCGTCCATTTCCCGCGTACCTCCCGTCCCGCTGTCGGCCAGATAGGGATTTTCGTTCCACTTGGTTACGCCGCGCTCACCCGGCGGCAGCGGCGTTGTCAGTTGCCGCTTGCCGAAGCGGTCTAAATCCGGCGCGAAGACAACGTCGGGACGGTGAGAATTCTCCATTTTCCAGTCCCGCAAATCCAGCGGCGCATCCTGAAGCCACTCCGTAATTGCGTCCACGTCGCAGGGCTTTCCCGCGCAGGCTGTGTAGATGATATTGTAAAAGGGCGAGCGCTCCGGGCGTAAAATTGACTGCGTTTGCTCCAGACTCAGCAGGTACAGTTGCCGCAGCATCGGATCGGTTTCCAGCATCAGCAACGGGTAATAGGCGCAGGCGGCCAGTTCATCATCGGAATGGTTGTTGTCGCCTTCGGGCGGCAAAACTTTCTGGCGAATTGTATTCAGCGCGTAGCCGTGTTCCTTGATGAGCGTTTGGTAGGCGGCAGCGAATCGCTCACAGGGGCTTAGGCGCATGGCAACGCGCAGATGCGACAGCATTTCGAGTGAATTCAGCCCCCGCTCGTTCTTCCATTGCGGATCATTATTCAGCAGTTCGGGAGTCCACACGCCCCAACTTGTACGCTTACCGTTCGCGCCCACCAGCGTATAGTTGTTGTCCAAAATGTGACTGGTGACGGCGTGGCATACATTTGCAATTGCCCGTTTCTCCTCTTCATCCGCCACGAGTTCATAATACACGTACCACGCCAGATAATGCCCATCTATCTCATCTGAAGAGGTATCGCCTTTGTACAGCATATCGGCGTCAACGGGCGATTGAATCCAGTTGCGCTGCGGCACGGACATTTGCGCGCGCTCATTTCGCCTTACCGCCGCCCGCGCGGGAAAGCCGGGAATTCCCGTGACCGTCACCAGTTTCAGCAGGGCGTTCAGACTCCGCCGCGCCAAACAACGCGCTTCTTCCTCCTGTGTCACCGCGTACCGAAAACACTCCGCGCATAGATATAACGCCGTCCACAATCCATCGTTGTCGCTCGCTTCATACAGAAAACTGTCCAGATCAACCGGACGAGTCAGCAGGCACTCCGTTACCCAGCCGTCACGATTATGCCGCGCCTGCGTGATTTGCTCGTAATGCGCGGCTTTCGCTTCCCATGTCATGTCTATGGATTCGATACAGGAGAAGCCGTCCGGCGTTGCAAGCCAGGCGCGGTTTTGCAGGTCAATGGCAATGCCTTCTACGCGGTCATGGGGCAGCCAGCGCTTGCCGCCGAAATAGCGCCAGGTTCCTTTTTGCAGCCGCGCCGCGCCCCGTTCGCTTCCCACCCACAACGTACCCTCGTTTCCCAATGCGAGGCACGTCGGGTTTTGCAGCGGAAAGCCATCCTTGCCGGTGAGGAAAAGCGAATGATGTTCCGTATGGATACCTAAGCCGTGTTCCGTTACGGTCCAACGGCAATTTTCAAGCAGGCAATCGGCCTGTAAAACCTTTTGGAGACTTACGCCGTCTAACGGATTAAGCGCGTCATAAAATGTCGCAATGTCCTGACGAAACCGGTCGCTCGAAGGCGCATCTTCCTGGCGAGAAGCAGCATTCATACTTTTTTATTCCTGACTATCGCTGCGCTATTTTCGAGTCACGCCCTGTTATGATCAAGAACGCGAACACTCTGCCAAGTTGAAACATCGGGTTCTTAGTTTTGAGATTGCCGATGTGTCGCGCCCGGCAGAAAAGGAGCGCAAGGTCGTTCGCGCATGTTATGCGGTTGTGAATGTTACCCGTTTTGCTTTCTTGTTGACTTCGATTTGTCTCCAAAGAGGAGTTAGAAAGACAAATCCGCCCGGATGTGTCTGCAAGCACGGCTATTGTGACGTGTTTCTCTGCGCGGCTGTGGCTGAGTTCACAGTTGGGCAAGTAACATCCCAGGGCGTCGCGTCGTCAATAACAGGTACAGGTTCGCAACTCGCGCAAATGCCGGTTTTTTACGTGATTGGCTGAAAACGTCGTTTCGATGCCTTCCTGTACGCGCCAGGTATGGAACAATCCATTAGCAGGATTGGTTTCTTTGCAACACTGCTTGGAAGCAAGCCATTGGCCTTCCTTTTTTGCCAATGCGTTGTGAGTTATCAATAGTCGTGGCGCATACAGGAAGCGAACACAAACATCGGGGCAACGCCGCAGGCAGATAGAACAAGGGGTGACAGCTAGAAAATGAAAAACACGCAGCAGAACTCCGCGCATCAGGAACCTTCGGAAGCGCCTGGCGAGGCTCCGAGCATAATCCCGGACGCCATTTCCTTTATGACCCGCTTGACACGACAGCGCCTGCTCACTTTTGAGGAAGAAGTCGCTTTGTCCGTCCGTGTCAAAAACGGCGACGCCCGCGCCAAAGATCGCCTTGTCGAATCTAATATGCGCCTTGTCATCAACATCGCCAAGAACTACCGCACGGCGCTGGTTCCGTTCGAGGATTTGGTTCAGGAAGGCGCAATCGGCCTGATGACGGCTGCCGAGCGCTACGATCCGAGCAAAGGCTACCGTTTCAGCACGTATGCCACGCACTGGATACGGCAGGCCATCAGCCGCGCCATAGACAACAAGGCCAAAGCCATCCGCATCCCGGCCCACGTTTCCGAATCCCTGCGCAAGCTGGAACGGACGCGCGCCCTGCTCACCCGCGAACACGGCGAAGAGCCGACGGCGGAAACCCTTGCCCTGCACTTAGGTTTGACGCTGCGCAAAGTGAATGCCCTGCTGCAAGCGGGGCTGGAACCGGTTTCCTTAGATATGCTCGTCGGGGATGAGGAGAACACCACTCTCGCCTCGCTCATCAACGACCGTACCGCCGCCAACCCGCAGGACGCGGTTCTCAGCCAGGAGATGCAAGCCGAACTTTTCAAGCTGCTGTCTATCCTGACGCCGCGCGAACAGGAAATCATGCGCCGCCGCCTGGGTTTTGAAGAAGAATCGTCGCAAGTCTTGCAGGAAATCGGCGAAAACATGCACATATCGCGTGAGCGCGTCCGCCAGATCGAAGTCCAGGCGCTGAAAAAACTAAAACACGCCGCCAAGCGCCGTAACCTGATGGGCTATATCAGCAGCTAAAATGCGGGTGTTGGGTATTGGGACACCCAACGCCCTTTAATTCACAGGAACCTCATAAACCCCGTCGCCATACGCAAAACTCAGATGCTTGCCGTCGGGACACCAGAACAAGCCTTGCAAGGAGAAGGCCGTGCCGGATTTGCTGTAAGGCGGTTTGTTGGGCATGTCGTCTTTCACAACGCCCAAAATGTCCGTGCGGCTGCCGTCTACCGCGCTTATCAGAATTGCCGCGCCCTGCCCCCGAAATGGCGCTTTGTACCCGCGCCGCAAACGCTGCATAATCGCATCGCGCCACTCTATGTGGGGAACCAGGCACTTATATGCTATGCGCTTGCCGTCCGGCGATAGAGATACCGAAGAAAAAGAAGTTTGCATGTCCGGCACTACCTTGATTTTCCATAAGTAATCCGGCTTGGGCATAGGTCGGCTCAAAGAATAGTGCTGTGGTTCATTGAACGCGCTAATAATCTTAAATTGCTTGTCTCCTTCGGCAAATGTCTGCACGTATGGCCCTACATCTCGCATCGGGTCTTGAAAGAAGCTGTCTTTACCCGGCATCAGTAGTTCTTCGAACGTGGTGGATTGAGTTGCTTGATTCCATCGCAGTGTTGCCGTTCCCTCCGGCCTATATTCGTAGAGTCGCAACTCGCCGTTCGGAGTCCAATAATACCCCTCGGCTTTAGCAAGCGACGCTATGCGGTGGGCATGCGCCATCAGGTCGGGAGGACGCGCCCGCATCTGCACCGTTCCAATGCCCGCGCCCACGCCCGCCACCAGCAAGAGCCGAACCGACGCCCACATCAGCCAGCGCTGCCAGCGCGGACGCGCCCGTTTGCCGGATACGGTAGCGCCTGTCGTTAGGGCATCCGTGTGTTCGCCTTCGCTTGCTGCCACATCAGCATTGCCCGTCTGCTGCATTTTATCCGGCATCGTCGTTCTTCTCCTGCCGCTGCTGCGCGCGCCGCTTGGCCGCCATCAGCCGCGACATTCCGGCTTCTTCTTCGGGTACAGGCGCGTTTTCTACCACCTCCACAGGAGCCGCTACCGTAACGGGTTCCACTCCCTCCGGGCGAATGGTACGGGAGGGTTGCCGGGTGTTGGGTGTCGGGTGTCGGGTGTCGGGTGTTGGGATTGACGATTGTTGATTGCCGATTGCCGATTGCCGATTGAGGATTGGGGATTGGGGATTGACTGTTCCCTGTTCCCTGTTCCCTGTTCCCTGTATCTTCTCTTCCCCTACCCCTTCTTCCTGACCACTGACCACTGACCACTGACCACTCGCAACGCTCTCCTTCCGCTCCATCAGGCGCGACAGTTCGGGCGTGGCGGCGCGGGTTTTCGGGGTTGGGGCTTTGCGGCCTGTTATCCACGCCCAGGCGCGGGCGAAGTCGCTGCGCTCAATGGCGAGGCGGCGCGTGGCGATGTCGAACAGCAGGAACGGAAGGGTGAGCAGCATCAGGTAAGGGATCATGTCCTGCGCGGAAAAGACAACCGGGCGGTCTGCCGCGAACACGCTTGGCGCGGAGGGTTCCACGCGCCCGCCTCCGGTTTGCGCAAGCTGCGTCATCAGGTATTGGTTGGCCTGCGTGTCTTTGTATTCGGGCGAGTACGAGGTTGCCAGGCCGATGCGCGTGGATTTGTCCGGCTTGCTTGGATCGGAGGATTTTTGCAGCACGTTGATCAGGTACGTTCCGGTTTGCGGCGCGTCGAAGTTGGCTTCATAGTGCCCCGGCCCGGTTTGCGACAGGGTTTCTTCAGTGGGCATTGCGCCCTTGATTCCGGTCACGCCGGGCGGCACGATCCGCGCCCGCAGACTCAATCGGTTGACGAATTTGCCTTTGTCGTCAATGGCGTCCACAACCACATGCCCCCGGTTGTTTTCCATCGTCACTTGCGTACTGTACTCGCTTGGCGCAAACGGGCGCAGGGTCCAGCGCACGGCCTGCGCCCAGAACTTGGCATACCCCGGCCAGCCCATCCACGCCGCCGCCCACCGCGCCCGGTCATCCGACATAAACGCGACGGAACGGCCCAACCCATACCGCCAGCCGGCGAAAATCGGATCGGTTTCGCGGTTCGGGTTGCCGTTGCGCAGGGCAAGGAGCGCGGTTGGCTTCAGGCTGGTCACGTCGTAGCCGAGCAGGGGCGGCGCTCCTCCCCAATCCATGCCTTTCAATATCTCGTCGCCATCAGTGGGCACAACGTGAAACGGTTCCTCGATAATGGGCGGCTGCGAAATGGTCTGCTGGTCTTTGAGAAGGAGGTACGGCAACTGCTGCGGACGGTCAGCGACATACGCCTGCCCATCCCCGGTTTTGGCAATCGCCGCCATAAATTGTACGCCGCTGCGATCCGCGCCCGTTGAAATTGTGGACACGGTAATGCCCATATCGCGGATGCGCTGGATGTTGGCGACAACCGCGCTTTGATTGGCTTCCCACACCGCGTCGCCGTCGCCAAGAAAAATGATGTGCTTGATTTTGGCGTCCGTCTGGTTCAGGACGCGGGCGGCTTCCATCAGAAACGGGTCATAATTGGGCGGGTCGCCCATGTTTTGCAGGTTCTGCATCTGCGCTTTGATCGCGTCCCGGTCTACGACGTGCTGCATCGGGATGCGCCAGGTTCCGCCCGGAGCCATGTTCGCAATGTCACCCCTGCCGTACCCGAACGCGCCGTTGCAGTCCAGAACGCCCACCTGGTCAATCGGTTCCAGCAAATCCATCGTGGCTTTGGCGGCTTCAATGGACATATTCACGGTTGTCGGGATTTCCAGGTTTTCAATCACAAGCGCGACGGCAACGGAGGGCAGCCGTTTTTGCTTTTTCACGTCCATCGAAACCGGCAGCGCGTCTTCTAAGGGCGTTCCCCGGTAGCCGCCCGCGCCAAAACTGGTATCGCCGCCCACCATGCCCAACCCCACGCCGAAATCGCGGCAGGCGACCTGCAAGGCGGTCATTTGCGCCGACGACAGCGCTGCGGCAGGCACATTGCTCAGAAACACGCTGTCATAGGGCTGGAGTGCGGCAGCCGACGTGGGCATGGCGTCGGGGTTGGCGTACTCAACGTTGATATTGAGGCTTTGCAGCGATTTGCGCAAAAAGCCGGTCAGGGTCGGGCTGTCAGCGACATACAAAATAGTGGGCTTGCCTTCCACCCACACAAAGCCCTCGCCCTTGTTGTTTTCGGCAATGGTGTCGTCGCGGGCATCCAGCGTGGCGGTGTAGCGATAAAAGCCCTTGTCGCCCACAATCTGGTCGAACGCAACCACGTTCTTCCCCCGGTGCAGGTCTATCCGCTTGCTCAATCCGGTCGGCTTGCCGTCCCGAAACAGCGATACGGTTGCCGATTGCGCGGTTTGGCTGCTGACGATCACTTTGGCGGTAAACGGCTCCCCGATCTTGACCCGGTTGGGCAGGTTCATTTTGTCAACGAGGGCTTCTTTGGTCAGCGTGACCGGCAGGGTAATCGTGTCCAGAACGATGTGGTCGGCGTTGAGTTCCTGCACGACGGACAGAGCGCGTCCCACGTTTTCGTTGCCGTCCGACAGCAGCACAATGCGCTTGCCCGCGTCCCGCGCTGCGGTATCCAGTTCGTTTTTGGCCTGCTGCAAGGCGCGTCCAATGTCGGTAGCCGTCGTAATTCCCGGATCGCGCAAATGCGCCAGTTCGAGCGGCTGACCTAACATAGATTGGACGTGCGCTTCGCTGGCGAACGTAATCACGCCGATTTTGTCTACGGTTCGCATTCCCCGCCCGGCTTCCCGAATATACTGCTCCATGCGCGTCCGCTGATCGTCACGGATACTGCGCGACGAATCCACCACGAACACGACGGCAAGGGCATTGCCCGGCTTCACAATCTTCAATCCGGCAAGGGTGAAAATCAGCAGGGTGGCAAGGGCGCAGCGCAGCAGCAGCGCCCCCCTGCGCCGCGCAGGACTCATATCCGTGACGGTATGCCGATTGCACCAGCCAAAGAAGACAAATGCAAGCGGCAGCAGCAGCAAAAACCACGGATTGGCAAACTGAACAGATTTGAATAATTGCGTGACAAAACTGAATAATTGCATGGGCACGAGGCAGCCCTTCCTATGGAGTCCGCACGGGAAAAGAAACAAACGGCGCAAAGCGGCAACACAGCCGTCCTATCCCTCATACGCAAACCAACGAACCGGTGATTACATTTTCTTTACAATGCGCAGGCGCTGCAGCCAGCAACGCAGCCATACTCTTGCGCTTTCCATAAGAGCCAGAGCAGGAATAGTACGCTTTAATTCCGTTTGTGGAAGCAGGACGGACACGTTCGGCCAGCCATACGCGACGGTGGCAAGCGGGATGCCGGAAGCGTCGAAAACGCCATCGCACAGCCACGCGCCGCCCATCCGCTCGTAAAAGCCCCGCGCCGGGTGGTTTTCGGTCAGCACCCACACGAGCATGGAATTCATACCCTGCCGCTTCAACTGCCGCGCCGCTTCGATCACCATGGCGCGGCCAAAACCCTGCTTGTGATGCTCCGGCAGCAGATACAGGCTGTACAGTTCGCCCTTATAGTTGCGGTTGTGGTGGCGTTCCGGGCCGAAGGTGACGCAGCCAACGATTTGCCCCGCGTCGTTTTCGGCAACCAGCGTGACATGCAGCCGGGAATGGAATTCGATGATGCGCTGCCAGTAGGCTTCCTTCGCCTGCTCGGACACCAGTTTCGCCAGGGCGGCGTCGGGGATGATGCCGGGATACGCGGCCTGCCAACTGCGCGCGTTGACCTGCGCGACTTGAGCGGCGTCAGCAATCTCGGCAGGACGAATACGCACGAAACGTTGCTCCTTTTGGCGCATCCGCCGGCATCGAGCGGCTGCGCTTCTCAGGCCCCTTTGCGGCACAAACGCCAATGACGCGCAAAACAGTGACTGTCTGCGCGTCGTATTCGTTATGCCGTTCTTGAATTCCTGCTTAATGATGAAGGATTGCAGAATTAGGGTAGGTAAAAAAAGATATGTAGAGGCATCGTCGAAATCTTGGCAATGCAGCGCTTCCAGCCCGATGTCTCGTTGTGTCAAGTTGTGGGAGTGAGGCGTCGTGACCTCGTAAGCGTCAGGGCGAACGGGAGGGGTGGGGACATAGGCTCTTCACCTCCCTTCCTGTATGGATAGCACCTGTCTAACATCTATATAGTAGACTTGGTTCTACTGTTTAGACGGCAGTGTGGGGCAAAAGGTTCACTGTTTTTTTATTTTTTAGCGGGATTGTTGTTGCGGGTAGGCTATTCCTGGTGTGGTGTGGGAACGGGGAAGGGGGCTTACTTCGGGGCTGATCGTTTATCCCTTGCCGGCGGACGCAACGCGCAAGGGGCGCAAAAAGAGGGCACAACGCGCAAGGAGGGCACAACACGTAAGGAGGGCACAACACGTAAGGAGGGCACAACATGTTGTGCCCCTACGTTCGGGAACTTGTATTTTTCAACCCTTACCGCTTGCGCGGCACGGCTTTGGTTTGGGGCTGCTTCGATACGGCGGAAACGGCGGCAGGCTTGTTCGGCGTAGATGCCACTGTATTCTTCATGGGCGCGTTGAACGTGAGTTTGCCCCCTTTCTTTTTCGCCGGGTAGCCCTGCAAAATGCCTTTTTGCGCCAGTTCCGTCACGGCCTGATACGCCCAATGGGTTTTCGGCACGTCGGGAAAGCCTTTGAAGTCGGCATTTTGCGCCCCTGCCTGAACTGTTGCCGTCGCGCCCAAAACTGCCATCGGCAGCAAAATCGCAAAGCCATATCGTTGCGCTGCAATTCTTTTCATAGTTTGTCCTGCCTTTCTTTACTCTAAACTTTTGGTAATAAGCGCGGGAGCGGACTTATCTATGGTTTCCGCCTTGACTGCTTCTTGTAACAACGGCTGTAAAAGTTGTTCGGTATGTTCTTCTTGCCCGTTTGCTGTTGAACGCAAGAGTTGATCTCCCGCCTCAGAGACGGGTTGCTCTGTACCAAAACCGGGACGCAACAGGATTTCAGACGGCGTTGCTGAGAAGGAAGGCCGCAGCAAGACACCGGGGGCATGTTCTGAATGTAAACGTTCTTCAATGCAGAGGACCGTTTTGTTTGCCATGTCCGCCAGAATACGTGTGTTCTCGTGTTTGAATCGGATGGGCAGACGCATTACCCATCTTTTCAGCATTTTCGAGGTTTGATGCGTTCCCACTTGCGAAAGAGCAAACAGTAAGCCGCTCGTAAGTTTATCCGGTTCGCCTCCCTTGTTACCATGCTGCTTCCAGCAATGCGAATCAAGCAGCGAAAGCATTTGGGTTTGGCGCTCTTGGTTCAGGAGGTCACTGTCCAGCCTATCTACCATTTGCATGAGACTGGCGATTTTGTCTACTTTCACGGAGTATGTTTCTGGAGAAGCGTGTTGTAACTCCAGCAGCAGAATAGGCAAAACGTCTTTCGTTTCCGCAGAAGAAACTTTAGCAGAGTACCTTTTGATTGCCCTGCTAAAGCAAGCCTGCAGACAAAGTTGACCGAGGATTGCGCTGCTAACAACAAAGATGGCTAGGTAAAGCAGGGCGTTTGAACCCGCACTACTTGAACGATGGGGAAACGTAAATAAGTACAGCAATAGTATGATACATAAGCCAACAAAATTCGCCATAATAGCGTTATTTATACGGTTTATAGTGCAATAGTGTCGGTGGATGCGACTTAAACTGATTTCCTCCAAACTATCGCAGGGCTTGTTCTGTTTCCAACGAAGCACGGGGTACTCCTCACACCGCATGTCCCGTCAGTGGCGGCTGCGCGGCGGGGCCGAAGCCGACGTTGCGGCGCACTGTTAATGTCACCTGATCGCCGTTGAATTCGCAGACGACGGTTTGTATGTAGGGTGTTTCGTAGAAGCACAGGGTTGCCGTATAGGTGTTGTCCTGCGTCCACGTTCCGCGCGCCGCCACTTTGTTGGAGACTGCGCCTTCCAGTCGGGCTGTGCCTTTTACCCACTGGCTGCTTCCGCATGTTACGCGCTGTTCGCCCTTTGCGTCCCGCGTTACCATCTGCCAACCGCTTGCATCGAACGTGAGCGTAAGCGATTCGATTTTCTGCGGGTTGTCAGCAAATCGGAATGTTTTGCCGGATACGCGGGCGGCAGTGGGCGTTGTCGGCTGTCCCTGTGGAACCGGAATGGCAAGCGCTTTTAGTTTCCGCGCCAGGTCTTTGTCCCCGTCGCTTTTGGGCAATGGCGTCGGTTGCATCGCGGGCAGCAAATGTTCCCATACGGCGTTGAGGATGGCCTGCATATCGCCCACGCCGCTGGTGATGGCAAGCACGGCGTCGTGATCCGGCAGGACCACGCAGAACTGGCCGAATGCGCCGTCCCCGCGATAAGCGTTGTGCCGACAGCGCCAGAATTGATAGCCGTAGCCCTGACTCCAATCACTGGCCGCGCTCGGATCGCCGTTGGATACCTGCGCATGTGTCGCCTGCTCCACCCAATTTGCGGGCACAACCTGCTTCCCGTTCCACTGCCCTTTTTGCAGATACAATTGGCCGAAGCGGGCAATGTCTTCGGTTTTCACGGCCAGGCCCCACCCGCCTGTATTGATGCCTCTGGGACACGTTTCCCACGTCGGATGTTCAATGCCCAGAGGGACGAACAGGCGCGATGTCAGGTATTCCAGAACGGGTTTCCCGGTCTGCTTCTGCACAATGGCGGACAGCATGTACGTGGCCGCGCTGTTGTAAACGAATTTGGAACCCGGCTCGTGTTCGACGGGCAGGGCGAGAAAGCCGCGTACCCAATTACCGTCCGGCTGCGCGGTTGTCGGGCCGGTGGCATCCTTGTCGTGCCCCGTGTTCATGGTGAGCAGATGCTTTACCCGCATGGCGGCAAGGTTGTCGCTGATAGACGCGGGCAGTTGGTCCGGGAAGAAATCCATTATCCTGTCTTCCACGCTCAAATGCCCCTCGCTCACAGCAAATCCAACCGCCGTACTCGTGAAACTCTTGCTCAGCGAGTACAGCATGTGCGGATAGGAGGGCGCATACGGCTGCCACCACGCTTCCGCCGCCACTTTGCCATGCCGCAGCAGCATCAGGCTGTGCAGCCCGCCCACTTTGGCGTTCACGGCATCCACAAAGGCGGCAAGGCCATCGGGCGCGATACCCGCCGCTTCCAACCGGACGCGGGGCAGTTTGTCGGCTGCGGCAGCGGCAGACGCGGGCGCATCGGCAGCCAGCTCTCCCACAGCACACGCGGCGGCGCCCAAAGCAACGCCCTGCAAAAACGTTCGACGGTCAGACATAGTTGATTTATCCTTCATAAAGATTATCTCTGCCGGGTACTGAAAGTACCCGGCAGGACAAAACAAGCGTCTTACAGACGCGATTCTCTATTCACAAATTCCTGCGTCCGTAGGACGGTTGTACTTTCCTGCCGGGTACTTTCAGTACCCGGAACGCAGGCTATACAAACGGGACGCTCATGCCGTGATGGGGGCCGGAGGTGTATACGTCTATGGCGGCCTGATACACGCGGCGCGTCATGGCGGCGACGCGGGGCCAGGCGTAGCGAGTCGCGTACTTGCGGGCGTTTGCCGCCAGTTTTGTTTGCCGCTCCGGGCTGTTCAGCAAGGCCAGCAGTTTTGTTCGGTAATCTGTCGCATCGCCCGCCCGAAACAATTCCACGCAGTCCACGCGGTTTGAAATCTCCTGAAAGCAATCCAGATCGGACGCGAACACCACGCGGCTATGCGATAGTGGCAGGGTCACGGAATACGAACCCGTCGCATAGGTATGCGGCACAAGCGCAATGTCCGTCGCTTCCATCGCTTCGGCCACATCCTCATCGCTCAGATACCCGGTCAGAACCACGCGCTGCTTTTGCCCCGAACGCTCTACCGCCTGCCGAACCGTTTCCGCGTAGGGCGCTTCGCTTTCATTCCTTGCGCCCCCCGCGATTACCAATGTCACGTCTTCGGGCAGCCCCGCCAGTACCTCCAAACTCAATTCATAGCCTTTATTGGGCGTCACGTAGCCAAAAATGGTCAGGACGCGCTTGCCGTGCAGCCCGAACCGCTCCCGGAACGCTTTGCCGCCCGATGGGGCAGGCAGGGGCGCGGGTACTCCCGTCGGCACAATGGTCACATAGCCGGGTTTTGCGCCCCGCGCAATCAGTTCGTTGCGGGCCGCGGTGGTATGCACAATCGTAATCGCAGTCGTGAACGGCGCGGTTTCCACGCTGTCGCGGTAGCCCTGATTGCGCACCAGCAATTGCTTGGCAAGCCACTTATGCGGACGCCGCTCCTGTTTCAGTTTCAGCAGATCGGCCAGCGTGGTTGTCGTGTGCGCGGTCAGCACGACGGGCTTGGTAAGCAGATAGCGCATCTCCCAAAAGGCGGACGCGCGGGGCATGATGCCGCCCCAAAAACTGTGTTCGTGCTGAATATGCACCACATCTACATCGGCGTGGTTGAGCAATTCGGCCTGCTCCCGATAATGCACAATCGGCTGACGCCCTTCTTCAATCGGCACGACCTGTATTTCCGTATCGGGAACCTGTTCAAACCCTTCCACCAGCGCCCTTGTGTACGCGGCAATCCCGCAGCGCGGCCCCACCGTCGTCAGCATCGCTACTTTCATCGTAACCGCCGTATTTTCCTATCCCGCCCGGAAGCAGCCGGAGCCGGAATACGTTCTACAGGGAACTTGTCCCAACCATAATTCAACCTTGCGCCCACTTGCGCTCCCCGCCCCGTTCCGATTATAATAGGCCAATGTCTGCCACCGGGAGTTTTCATGAGCCTGATTAAGCGCGTCAATCGTCGTTTGCGTGGAGAGTTAATGCCGCCCCTTCCGTTCGACAGCGACGAACATCTGTCCACGTATCTGTTTCCTTTGTATGACGAACCGCATCAGCCCTCACAACGCCTGATTGACACAATGCTGGCCTGTGTCCGCGAAGTGCCGCAGATTGACTTGGCCGATATAGCCGTTCGCCCGGCAATCAACTCGCGCCGGTTCCTGCAATGGCCGGGCGAACATTACAAATTGCTTGCCGGTATGATGGTCGCGCTTCAGCCCCGCAGCGTCGTTGAAATCGGAACGCATACCGGCTGGTCCGCTCTCGCCATGAAGAAGTACCTTCCCCCGAACAGCCGCATCAGCACCTTCGACATCAACGCATGGAACGCGCTTACCGACACGGCCCTGACCCCTGCCGATTTTGCCGACGGGCAACTTGTCCAGCATTTGGATGACCTTGCCAATCCCGCTGTTGTCGCCAAACACCGCGACCTGCTGGCAAACGCCGACCTGATCTTTATGGACGGCCCGCACGACGGCCCAACGGAAGTAAAAATGATGGCAAACTTCCAGGCGGTTCCGTTCGCCAACAATCCCCTGCTCGTTTTCGACGACATTCGTATGCACGAACTGCTCAAATTCTGGCGCGACCTTGCCCTGCCCAAAATGGATATTACTTCCTTCGGCCATTGGAGCGGAACCGGCCTCGCGGAATGGAAACTTGGGTAGGTGTTCAGGTATTCAGGTGTTCAGGTGTTCGGGTCAATGCAAAAGTACCGAAGTTTAATTTACCGCGATAAGGCAATAACCTGAATACCTGAACACCTGAATACTCGATTACCGTATCAATTTTCGGGCGCGGAGTTGACGCTTCACCGCCACGCCCAGGTGCAGCAATTCGTTTTTCGCCAGTCCCATGCCTACTACGCCGAACATCGCCGTCCTTGCGCCCATCCCCGCCGTCTTACGGTAGTACACCAACGCGCTCTTGAACAAACGGGCGGTCATGGCGCGGTTTTGCTGCCGGACGCTGCCCATCCAGTGATGCACAATCCGCGCTTCGGGCAGGTAGACCACTTTGTACCCCGCCTTGCGAATTCGCCAGCACCATTCGATTTCCTCATAAAACATGAAAAAATCTTCGTCCAGCATCCCCACTTTATCCATGATAGCGTGGGGAACCATCATACATGCGCCCGACACCTGATCCGTTTCCCAAGTCTCGTCAAAATCTTCCCGGCCATACTCATAGTTACGATCATACGCGCGCCGGTTCAGCCGACGCAACCCTGAATGACCGATAAATTCGCGCCAGGGCGTTGGGAACGGGCGTCCGTTGTGCTGAAGCGAACCGTCTGTGTTGAGCAGTTTGGGGCCAACCGCGCCCACATCCGGGTGTGTGTCCAGATACCCCACCATGCGCGTCAGCGATTCCGGTTCCGCTTCCGTGTCCGGGTTCAAAATCACGACATGCCGCCCCTTAGACTGCCGCAACGCCTGATTGTTGGCGCGGGCAAAGCCGGGATTATCTGCATTGGCAATCAGCTTCACATGAGGAAATTCTGCCGCCACCATGCCCGCGCTGTCATCCGGCGAATGGTTGTCCACCACCCAAACCTCAGAACAAATGTCTTCTGTAGCAGTAGGCAACGCGGTCAAACACGCGCGCAGCATGTCGCGCGTGTTGTAGCTGACAATCACAATGGACAAATCCACATCCACTCCACTCATATCCTATTGTACAACATTCAAGAAAAGGAGAAAAGAAGAAAAGGAGAAAAGGAGAGTTCGACATGAATCTTTTCTCCCCCTCTCCTCTTCTCCCCTTCTCCTTTTCTTCTTTTCTTCCTAACCCGTATTGCGCAGGCCGGCGGAAATGCCGTTGATGGTGGCGGCGAGGGCGTAGTTGAGTTCGTCGGACTCTTCGCCCTGCCGCTTGCGGCGCAGCAGGTCGAGTTGTATCAGGCTCATCGGGTCTATGTAGGGGTTGCGCAGGCGGATGCTTTCCGCCAGCATCGTACTGGCTTCCAGCAGTTCCGTTTGCCCCGTAATGCGCAAGAGTACGCGCTTTGTCCGCTCGAACTCCTCACTGATCATCGTGAACACGCGCTCCCGAACGCCCGCATCGGCCACCAGATCGGCGTACCGACGCGCAATCGTCAAATCCGCTTTTGCCAGCCCGGTTTCCACGTTGCGGATCATGTCTTCAAACAGGGGGAATTTGCGCAGCATGGTTTGCAGCACGGCTTCATGCGCGGGGTCGGCGTTGAGAAAGCGCTCCACCGCGTACCCGACGCCGAAATAGCCGGGCAAAACGTGCCGCGACTGCATCCAGCCGAACACCCAGGGAATAGCGCGTAAATCTTCCAAGCCGCGCTTTTGGCTGCGCCGGGTGGGACGCGACCCGATGCGCGCGTGTTCCAGTTCCCCAACGGGCGTGGCTTCCTCGAAATAGGGCAGAATGTCCGGGTTTTCCGCGACATTGGCGCGGTAGAACTGAAACGCTTCCTCGGACATGCCATTCAGCGCGGCTTCCCACTCCGGTTCGATGTTTGCGCCCCACCCGCCTGCCCGCGTCAGGGCTTCCAGCGAGGCGGCGACCATCAATTCCAGATTGCGCTCGGCAATCACGCCGTCCGCGAATTTCCAGTTGAGAACTTCCCCCTGTTCGGTTATTTTCAGCGGGCCGTCAAACGAGTTGGGCGGCTGCGCGGCAATGGCGCGGTGCGTCGGTCCCCCGCCACGCCCCACCGTGCCGCCGCGTCCGTGAAACAAGCGCAGTTTGACATTGCACTCCCGCGCCACGTCGTGCAGGGCGCGGTGCGCCTTGAAAATCTCCCACGTGCTTGTCAGCATCCCGCCGTCTTTGTTGCTGTCGGAATAGCCCAGCATTACTTCCTGCATTCTGCCCCATGAATTCAGCAGAGGCGCGTAACTTTCCGACTGCCATAAAGCGCGGCAGATTTCGGGACAGTTGCGCAGGTCTTCGATGCTTTCAAACAGGGGCACAGGCATGATGCCGGGATCGCTGCCGTCTTCACTCGCGGCCACGCACACGCCGTTGGACTGGAGCAGCCACACAAGAGAAAGCATGTCGTCTACGCCCGTCGTGCCGCTGATGATATAGGTTCGGATGGACTGCGGCGGAAACTGCCGCTTGATGTCGGCCAGAGCGCGCATCGTTTCCATTAGCTGCGTGGTTTCCGGGGCGGGCGCGGGCGGCACAACAATGGATTCCCCGGTTCCGATTTGCGCTCCGGTTGCCAGGTCGCGCATCGCCTGCGCGTGGATTTTGGCGTGTTGGCGAATGTCAAGCGTATGCAGATGAAACCCGAACGCCCGCACCTGCCGCAAAAGCGGATCAATCAGCAGGCGGGCAAGCCGCGCGCCCCGATGGGCGGTCAGGCTGTTGCGTACCAGATTCAGGTCGGCGGCAAAGGCTTCCGCGTTGGCATAGGCGTGAAGGGTGTCGCGCAGGTTGGCCGCGTCCTGCGGTTCCAAACTGCTTTTCAGGCGGAAGAGGACATACGCGAGAAAGCCGCGATAACTCTCATCCGTAGACTTGGTGCGGAATTGCGCTTCGTCCAGCCGGATGCTTTGCGCGTAATCGGCAAGCGCCGCCAGCAGTTCATCCGAAACCGTCACCTGTTTTGCGGAAGAACTGAGCTGCTCGATAACATCGGCAACGCCGTGAATGTAATGCGAAACAATGGTTTTCCGCGCCAGAAGCAGGGCACTGCGCGTCGTGTCGGGCGTGACGAAGGGGTTGCCGTCCCGGTCGCCGCCGATCCACGAGCCGAAGCGCAGCACGTCCGGCAGTTGTTCGGGCGTCAGCGGCATATTGTAAACCGTGTGAAAGGCGTCGGCAAAGGTTTCGTACAAACGCGGCAGGCTGGCAATCAGGGCGTTGGGATAATAGTCCAATCCCATACGGATTTCGTCGCGCACGGTAGGGGCGCGTCGCCTTACTTCATCCGTCTGCCATAGCGCGGTAATATCCCCCGCCATAATGTTCTCGCGCTCCCGCGCTTCCAGATCGGTCAGCGGCAGCCAGTCCAGCCGTTCGATCTGATCGGCGATCCGCCGCCGCTTGAACAGAACCGTGCGTCGCGCCACTTCCGTCGGGTGCGCGGTAAACGTCGGCACAACCTCAATACGCCCAAAGATCTCCAGCGCCTGCTGCGCGTCAATGCCGTGCCGACACAACCTTTGCAGCGTTCCCAGCATGGAACCCGGCTGCGGCTTGCGGTCAGGGTTGACCAATGCCGCCCGCAGCCGCCGCTTGCGGTGATTGGCTTCCGCCAGATTGGTCAACTCAAAATAAATCGAAAACGCTTTGGTAACGCAGTACGCATCGTCCACGCTCAATTGCCGGATACGGTGTTCCAGGTTAAGGGTTGAGGGCGAAGAAAGTGATGAATGATGAGTGCTGAGTGATGAATGGGAATTCAATTCATCATTCATCATTCCGCGTTCATCATTTCCCCTGTATTCGATTGCCAGCCGCCGCAGGGTTTCGACGGTTTCAAAGAGTTCCGTGCCGCCCTGTTCCTGCAGGACTTCGCCTAACAGCCTGCCCAGGGAGCGCACGTCGCGGCGCAGGGGCGCTTCTTTCTCGTTGGGCGCGGTGGTAATCAATTCCTGCAAACGCGCGATTTGTTCCGTACTCGCCCACAAAGGCTGTTGCTCTGTCATTCGTACCCCCCACGTCTGCTCTCATGGATAATGTTGTTTATACGCGGAACATTTGCGATTGTTCGGAGGCTATGTCATTTTCACTTAATCCTGCGCGCCGATGCCGCAGGTATTGACAATCGAACAAATATAACTTACAATAAATATCTCACTTACCTACAAATGAGTTACGCAGTTTCTACGTCGCATTGAAAGGAGCCGTCATGAGCGAAGAGGAAGAAGGGGCGGGAGGCATCGAGATTACCGACTCCGTGATTATGAACTCGGAAGTCACCTCATCGGAAAAGTCGGGATTCGCGCCTTTTCTGGAAGCGACGCGGCAGGCTTCAGACCGTTCGCGGTTTATGATCTACCTGATTCTGGTGGCCGTTGTCGCCAGTTTCGGCGTATATCGTTCCGGGCGCGCGCCGGGATGGAACAGCAAGCGTATTGCCTTCTACAGCAAAGTGTCCGGCTGCTACAAGCCCGGATGGGAACACTCGCAGGACCCGGACTGCGCGTACATCTACCGCTATCGTCAGGAACTTGGCGTACCACTGCCAAAAAACTTCGACAAGGATACGGCGGAAGCGGTTGCCAAGACTTACGAGAAGCAGCGCGACGAGGCTATCAAGGCCCGCCAGGAAGCGCTGACCATCAGCGTCCCCATTCTGGGCGCGAAATTCGACATCAACGATTTAGGGATGGTCAGCGGGGCGGCATTGATGGCGTTGCTGTTCATGCTGTACGCTTCCGCGCAGCGCGAGTCCCAAAACTTACGCATTGCGATGGACAAGGCGCGCACGT
Source organism: uncultured Chthonomonadaceae bacterium (assembly GCA_963835065.1). Classification (GTDB taxonomy): domain Bacteria; phylum Armatimonadota; class Chthonomonadetes; order Chthonomonadales; family Chthonomonadaceae; genus CAWFQB01. The sequence goes on from CAWIEK010000009.1 coordinate 83,775, forward strand.
CTACCGATCTGGTACTGCTGGAATCCACGCAGGTGTTTTCTTCAGCGAACCATAACAACGCGCTCGCCGAGATCGTTACCGCCGTGCTGTACGCCCTACCCGTGTTGATTTTAGCCGTGATAGATCGTTACAACTTTGTTCGGCGCGTCAACAGCATTTTCCTGCAGGGATCACTTGCCTTCTATATGGAATACGCTTTGAAGCTGCTGCTGACGGCAGCGACAGCGCGGGGCGCGTATCTGTGCTGGCACGAATCGAGAGCGATTAACCGGCAATTAGATGACCTGCGTACCAAAGAAACGAAACTCCGGGCAGAAGAGGCGAAAGCAACGCAGGATAAAGAGCGGGAGCGCGCGCAAAAGCAGCAAGGCGCGTCCCTCGCTCACACTCCGGCGCAGCAAAACGGAACATCGCAACAACCGTCGGTAACAAACTGAAAACATCATTCCAACAATGGCCTGAGCAGGAATAGCCATTCTTATGCGGAACTCTATAAAAGGCAACTTGGAAGATGAGGAGGAATACGGTGCATCAAATTTCGCTTGAAGACGCCGCCGCGCGTCTGCCGCAACTTGTGGCTGAAGCCGGGAACGGTGAAGACGTTGTGCTAACGCAAAACAATCAGCCTGTCGCCCGGTTGATTCCGGTTGCGCCTGCCGTGTCGCGCCCACGCCGGGAACCCGGCAGCGCTAAAGGCATTATTCTGCACATTGCGGATGATTTCGCCGCGACGCCGGAAGAATTTGAGGCGTATCTTGGACGTGCCTGCTAACAGCGTACAGCGTTTGTGGTAATGTTGTATTTATGGATTCTGCGTTTCGGATCCCGTATTAGAAGCGCGAAGCAACTGCTGCGGTTCCGTCGGCGCACTGGAAACGACCGGGCGCAGCAACGTATCGAGCGCGTCTGGTTGCGTTCCGGCGCGCAACAGAGTTTGTTCCACGCGGGCATGTTCGGCGCGCTGCTGTACATACGGCAAGCACTCCTGCGCGGCAAAACGCACTTGCGGATTGCGGGCTGTACGCGCCAACTTCTCCACATGCGGAACCGCTTTCTCATCCCCAATTTGTTCCAGCGCCTTCAAAATGGCTATCTTCAAATCTGCGCCCCAAAATCGTCCGTAGTATGGAAAATACTCGTCATTGCTCAGACAACGATACAGACATTTGCGCTGCTGGGACGTAAGCAGGATGGTATCCGTAGCCTGTAATCGCGGCAGCATTTGTATCAACATTCCTTTGAAACGCGCGTTTCGCAGAAGTTGTGATGTGGCATAAACTTCAATGAGCGGGCCAATTGCCTGTGGAATATCCAGAACTGCGATGTTGCGGGCAACGCGACTCTTCCATTGCGAAAACAGATATAGCACCCCTATAAAGCCGCAGCTGAAGAAGATTGAGTAGTCTCTGACAAAGCCATGTCCGGGAAGAGTGCCGAACATTACAGCCGGAATGTAAAGCAAGCCATAAATAGTTACAAAGACCATTTCCAGTTTGCGTATACGATTCAGCCGTTTTATATCACCGGCAATTAAGGCTTGCAAGTCGGCTTGCGCCTGCTGCCGTTCCGCGTCGTTGGAACTGTTCAGGCGGCGGGCGAGCGCGACGGTATCCACATCCGTAGGAAATGTCGGCATAAAGCGCGTTTTCTCCGGCATGGGCGCGTTGTTGAGGGTGCGCGCAATGCGAACAGGGGTGTGCAGCCTGGCAAAGCGTTACTTTTACTCAGATGGCGCGTCGTACCTGTAGCGTGTATACTGAGGGTATCCCTTTCGTTGACGGAGTAACCATGTCGCGTGGCGCAGAACCAGAACAATCCAATAATCTTATTCTAAACGAACCTTCGGATTCGCCTGCCGATGCCAAAATCACGCCACACCCTGACCAAGTTTCCGCGCATCTTGCCAATGAGCGCACCTTTCTGGCGTGGAGTTTCACGTCCCTGTTCATCATGAGCGGCGGGGTCGCGTTGGCGCGAGCGTTGGTTGCGCTGAATACATCGCCACTATCGTCAGGAGCAAGCGGCGCGGCAGTGGTTATTTTTTATCCCACAACGCTGGGCCTGATATTCCTGGCGGCGGGGCTGGCGATTATGGTCATGGCGGCCTGTCGCTATATGAGCGCGCAGGAACAGATTATCCAGCGCCGCTATCGCCCTTGCAGTACATGGGTGATGGTGTACCTCGCCATTATTCTGGCGCTGTGCGCGATTCTGGCCGGGTTCCTGCTGCAATTACGGGGCACTTTGTAAAAGGGTCTGTCAAACGCGCGCAAGTTCTTAGGGACTTTCACCAAAATAAACGTTCCACCTGACCGAGTCGTGAACGACCCGTCTAATGGGCGTTCCGCCAGCCAGTCTGCGACCGGAACACTTATTTTTGTGAAAGTCCCTTACTGCTTACGCCGCTCCTCATTTCTTCGCCTACAGTTTGTACTCTTACCGATCTTTTCCTCACCAATCACAATGAACCACTATGACAAACACACTACGCAAACCTGTTCTGGACGCCGCATTTTGGGCATGTAAACCGCTTATAGGCATGGTACACCTGGGCGCGCTGCCGGGAAGTCCGCGCGATACCGGCGAACCGATAGACGCGCTGCTGCAACGCGCCATAGCCGACGCGCAGGCATTGGAAGCCGGGGGAGCTGACGCCATCATGGTGGAAAACTTCTTCGACGCGCCTTTTGCCAAAGACCATCTGCCGCCGCATACGGTTGCCGCGCTGACGCGGGCGGTACAGGCCGTGCGAGACGCGACAAATTTGCCGATTGGCGTCAATGCCCTGCGCAATGACGCGCTTGCCGCCATCGCCATCGCGCACGTTTGCGGCGCGCAGTTTGTTCGTATCAACGTCTTTGTCGGCGCGGCGGTGACGGATCAGGGAATCATCGAGGGCGCGGCGCGGGCGGCCAATCTGTACCGCCGGGAACTGCGCGCGGACGTGCAGCTATGGGCAGACGTGTTCGTAAAACACGCCGCGCAATTGGGCGCGAACACGCTGGAAGACGCCGCCAAAGACGCCGTATTGCGCGGGCTTGCCGATGCCCTGATCGTCAGCGGAACCGCAACCGGCAACGCTACCGCCCCCGACGATGTTCGCCGCGTGAAGCAGGCCGCGCCCCAAACGCCCGTGCTGATCGGCAGCGGCTTTGACGCCGACACCGCGCCCGCATTGCTTGTCCATGCGGATGGCGCGATTGTCGGCACGAGCCTGAAGCGCGACGGCCAGGTTGCCAATCCCGTTGATACTTCCCGCGTCCGCAGTCTGCGCCAGGCCATGCGGGGAGAAATGAACCACCCGCTGCGCTAGAGACACAGAGACACAGAGGAAAAGCAATGCGAGAGGAACGACGAGAGAAACAACCGGCATACTCATGCCCACAGGACAATTGGCCGCTGGCCTAACAACCGGTATTTTATATACCGGTTGAAAATGGCAGTCTCATGTTTTACAGGTTTGCCTGTTACGAGCGTTGGGTTACGTCCCAAACCACGTCTCGGATGCCGGGGATGGTGCGCAGGATTTGTGAAATCTGCATCATTTCGGCTTTCAGGTCCACGCCGGGATGGGAGCGCAGCGTACCCAGGACGCCGGTGAGATGCACGTTCCCACCGATCACGCTCACGCTGAGCATGGAAGTATCTACGTACCGCCGCGCAATTTGGGCGCGCACCTTGCGCGTCTCTTCCTTGTTGTTATGAGCAGACATTTTCGACTTCTTTCTCACGCGCCTTGCGTGAAGAGTGGAACGCCTTGCGCCGCAACGCGCCCCGCGAACCATGTTAATGCGCCCTGTTCAAATAAGAGTTCGTAGGGGCGCAATTTATTGCGCCCTCTTGGAACCGGCAACTTGTGGACTGGAACCGGCAATTTATTGCGCCCCTACGAACTCTTATTTGACTGGCTGGCTTGAGAATACGACCTGCCGCCGTAGTGAAGGACATAAATAAATCTATCTACTTGTAGACGCGAAAAAACTCTGCTTCGTTCCTCTGCCTGTTTACCCTTGCTTTTCAGGTGCTTTTGGCACTGAAGCCTCGGATGCTTCTCCGGCCTCGCTTGCGCGCAACAGGCTGTCGCCTGTTACCGGGGTTACGCCCTGCGCGGGACGGAGCAGAATGTCCGGGTTTGCAGGCGGCTCGGACGAGGGATGCAGCAGGGTTTGCGCCAAATAGCCCGGTTCGGTTCGCTCCCGCATCCGATGCAGGCATTGCGTCGCCGCTTCCCGCACTTCCGAGGAGGTTCGCAGGGCCGCGTTGGGCAGGCTCACAAACTCGACATGGCGCATAACCCACGCCAGATTTCGTATCCCTTCCCGCTCCTGAAGGGCGCGGAGGGTGGCAATCACTTCGTCCGGCGTGTAATCCCCGTGGCGGTTCACGCAGAGATTGGCGAGACTGCGCTGCGCCTGCTCCCGAACTCCAATGTCGGCGTCGCACAGGCCGTTGAGCAACCATTGAATATGCGCCTCCTGCGTTTGAGCCGGAGGCATTTTGCGCAGCCATTGTATGATTTGAGCCAGCATCCACCCTGCTCCACGCCAACCGGCAACATTCCCGCTTGCAAGTGGTATCAATATGCGGCACTCAAACAAGTTTTTCCTGCTCGAATCCGAAACCAAACCAAATTCCTGTCCGTTTAGCCATAATAGAGAGTGGGCATACTCGCCATCACTCGAAACGTTCTGCAAGCAACGACACAAACAACCAACAGATATAAAACGAAAGCAACGCTTTTGCGTCGAACACTGGAAACCGAACAAACTCCAACCCTGGACGCGCCCCTGCTGAACGCGCGGCCTGCCGTCACAACCGAGGCGGACGTGGTGGCAAAACGCGGCTTGCACGCGCCCGAAACGCAAACGCAGCAGACCGCTGCTATTGCCACGCGCAACCCCAACGCTATTGTCGCCCTGCCACCCACCCCGCAGCAGCTTGCCGTGAAAGCGCAGGTTGCGGAAGCGATTGCTCAACGGCAGCGCGAACAGCAAAAGCGGCGACTGGTGGAACACGTTGTCAATGGCGACGGCGGGCCGTATCAGTGGCATGCCAGTGTTTTTGAAACGTTTGGCTACGCGCTTGCGTCAGGAATGGCAACGAGTGACGCCTTGCGGCAGGCAACGCGCGCGGCGAACCCGCAGATGCAAGCCCTGTTCGCGGACATTGCCGCGCAGATCGAGCAGGGCGCGACACTGGTACAGGCGCTCAAAACGCATCAGGAGCAGTTGCCCGACATCGTTGTACCCATCTTTGAACATGGGCTGATTTACGGCACGGCGGAAAATGCGGCGCGACAGACAGCCAGAGCCTTGCAGCAACTGGCGGGCGTACAATCCAAATTCGAGTACAGCGCGCTTAATCCCGGCTTTGTGATGCCCCTGATTGCGGGCGGCATTATGATTTTGGCGCTGCTGCCATTTTTTTTAATCTGCGCCAATCCGCTGGTTCCCTATACGCTGTTTTGCGCGTTGATGTTCGGCGGAAGCGCATTAGTCTGGAAGTTCCGGCATAAGCTGACGCAGCGCAAGGCTGCGAATGTCGCTGTATCAAAATTTGTGCTGCGCGGTTGGGGCAAAGGATTTGTGCGGCGTCAGATGGGCGGGGCGCAGTGGTCACGCACATTTGCCGCGCTGTGGCACTGCGGCGTTCCCATCAGTTCCGCGCTGGAAGCGGCAGGACGCAGCACGCGCAACGCGCACTACGAAAGCATTTTGTGCGAAGCCGCGCAAGCCGCGCGCAATGGCGTGAGTTTGAGCGACAGCCTGGCGCAAGTCGGCTTGCTCAAAGGCGAAATGATCAACACCCTTCGCACGGGCGAAATGACGGGCGACTTAGGTCCCGTTCTGGAGCAATACGCGGACGTCCTGGAAGACGACGCCAAGCAGCGAGGCGCGCAGGTCTTGTTTCTGAGTACCTTCGGCCTGGTATTCGCGTGTGCCCTGATCATCTGCATCCTGGCGCTGATCTTCGCCTACATCTATTCCGGCAGGCCGATGCCGGTAGACTAGCGGCAAAACGAACGAAAAGAACCTTCACCACAGAGGCACAGAGACACAGAGGGGTCACAGAGGGGAAGAAAAGAAGAAGAGAAGAAGAGAAGAAAAGGAGAGGGAACAGCCAAATATACGAAGCGTCATAGTTCCTCCTTTCCTTTTCTTTATTCTCTCTATGAAACCTCTGTGTCTCTGTGCCTCTGTGGTGGGAACGAATTTTTAAGGAGTTGACTGTGCAAGCACGAATTACCAGGCGGCAGATACTGACGGGGGCGGCGCTGATAGCGGCGGGCGTGGCGAACGGCTTAGGGCGCAACCGTCCCGCGCTTGCCAACGTCACGATTGGGCCGAACCCGCATAAAACGGGCGGCGATGCGCTCGTGGTGGTGTTTCTGCGCGGGGGCGCGGACGGCCTGAACATTGTCATCCCACACGGCGAAGACAATTACCACCGTTACCGGCCCACGCTCGCCCTTGCCCGTCCCAATGACCGTACTGCCGCCGCAGCCGCCCGCGCGCTCGATTTGGACGGCTTTTTCGGGCTGCATCCATCGCTGGCCCCTCTTCTGCCGCTGTACCAGAACGGGCAAATGGGCATCGTTCATGCCATCGGGTCGGGCGACAAGACCCGTTCCCACTTTGAAGCGATGGCAACGATGGAACGCGGCATTGCCAGTGACACGGGCGCGGCCAGTGGGTGGCTCGCCCGCCATCTCGTGACAACCGCCGATCCCAACAACTCGCCCCTGCGCGCCGTCGCCATCACCGATACCATGCCCGACTCCCTGCGCGGCGCCAACAACGCCACCTCGCTAACCTCATTGGCGGATTACAAACTGAATGTGCAGCAAGTGGCGGACGAGGGAAAAGGGAAAAGGGAAAAGGGAAAAGATACAAACCCAACACCCAACACCCAACACCCAACACTCCGTTCCGACGCTTTGACCGAAACGCTGCGCGGGCTGTATGCGGCAACCGAGAAGACGGACGCGCTGCAAAGCGCGGGGCAGGAAACCTTGCTGGCATTGGACGCGATTCGGCAGCTTGATCCCGCGCATTATCGGCCTGCGCCGGGCGTCACCTATCCCGGCAACGATCTGGGCAACGGACTGCGGCAGGCGGCGTGTCTGCTCAAAGGCAACATCGGGCTGGAAATGGCCTGTTTGGACATGGGCGGATGGGACACGCACGTCGCGCAGGGACGCGACGCGGGATTTCAGCCGGCGCGTTTAAATGAACTGGGCCGCGCCCTGGCCGCGTTTCACGCCGATCTTGGTCCCGCCGCAAGCCACGTCACCACGATTGTCATGACGGAATTCGGGCGGCGGGCGGCGGAAAACAGCGGGCTTGGCACGGATCACGGGCGGGCAAGCTGCATGTTCCTCTTAGGCGGCGGCGTGGTGGGCGGCAAGGTACACGGACAATGGCCGGGGCTGGCCGAGTCGCAACTGGAAAATGCGGGCGGCGGACAGGGAGATTTGCGCGTCACGACGGATTACCGCGACGTTCTGGCCGAAGTCGTTTCCCTCCGCCTGCGCAACCCCCGCCTCGCCGAAGTGTTCCCGGACTACGCGCCCCAGTTGCGCGGCGTGGTTCGACAAGCGTAAGAAAGAAGAGCAGAATGGGAAAGGCTGGCTTTGCTTGCTTGCAAAGCCAGCCTTTCCCAATTAAAGGCTAAGGCGATCCTGAACAGTCTTCCACCTGTATTCTTTCCATTGCCAGGACATTGCCCCTCTTCGACCATCCTGAGAGCACCTCTGCTATTTCGTGTGTCTTGCCGTTCTCACGCTGTACTTCCAGGGCAAAAGCATATACGTGAGGTCGCCAACTCCAGCGCGTACCGGTGATACGATAATGCAGAACACGTCCGTACCGTTTCTGCATCATCAGCAGCCATACCTGGGTAAGAGAGTTGTCGGCTTCTCCTCCTCCCTGGGCCGCGAGGTAGCCGCGATCCACGAGGGTACGCGCAGCTTGCTCATCGGCAGGACTGCGGTCAACACGAAGCCAGATTGCCCATACTACAATTGCAGCAACTCCCCCCAGCAACTTTACACCTACAGGCCTCCACAGGTTCCGTTCTCTCACAGCTACCAACTTTCCGCGCCTGATCTTCGCGACGAGACTTCCGGCACAATCGCAGCTACGGCGCAATCAATGGTCGTATGTTTCTCCTCAATTCACTGCCGTTCGCGCCTTCTCCTCTTCTCCCCATCTCTCGCGGTCTATTTTCCCGGCGCGGCTCCTTTGGTCGTCATGCGCGTCAGGTTTTCTTTGGCTAAGGTATTGCCGGGGGCCAGTTGCGTGGCTTTGCGGCAGGCGGCGATAGCTTTGGGAAGGTCGCCTTTGGCTTCATACGCCACGCCGAGATTGTTGAAGGCATCGGCAAAATTCGTGTCCAATTGCGTGGCTTTGGTGAAGTGGGTAATGGCTTCGTCGTACTTGTGGTCTTTTTGCGCCACCAGCCCCAGGCCATTGTGCGCGTTAGCGTTGGTGGGGTCGGCCTTCGCCGCCTGCGCGAACAGTTCGCGGGCGCGAGTCGTACCCGCAGTATCGCCTTGCTTGAAGTAATGGACGCCCAATGTCAGGCACAATGGAGCCAATGCGGGGCCGGTTCCGACGTGCTTCACAGCGTCTTCCAGAACAGCCGCCGCCTCGTCGTTTTTGCCGGCATTTTGCAGCGACAGGCTATAATTGGCCCAAGCGGACGCGCTTTCCGGTTTTAGTGTGGTCAGCTTTTGAAAGGTGAGGGCGGCTTCGGCGTAGTGGCTCTGCTCGTACTGCGCGGCTCCCATGCCTTGCAGCGCGCCGATGTTGTTGGGGTCCAGCTTTAACACGCCTTGATACGCCTTGATAGCGGCATCGTAATGTTTCAAGCGCGATTGAACCAGCCCCAGATTGTACAGGGGTTTGGGATCGGCGGGACGCAACTGCGCGGCTTTGGCAAACTGCGCGGCAGCCGCTTCGTCGCGCTCCAGTTCATACAGCGTTTCACCATACGCGGCGCGAATGGTGTAATCTTCCGGCGCGAATTTCTGCGCCTGCGCCAGCGAAGTTTGAGCGGCGATGAGCTGCGTCTTCCCTGCGGTATGGTCTGCCGCGCTTTTGGAGGCAAGCAGTTTATGAGCGGCGCTTTGCTGTGCCAGGCCGAGGTTGAGCCAGAAACTGGGGTTGGTGGGTTCCAGGCGCGTGGCGGCCTGATGCGGGGGAATGGCGTCCATGTAGTTGCCCGACATCTGAAAGGCGTATCCCAATCCATCCTGCACATACGCATCGTCAGGAGACAGCGACACGGCTTTCTGGAACGCGGCCAGGGCTTCGGTTTTATGCCCCATCTTCAAATCCAGGCTGCCGAGATTGTAGTAAGCGTCGGCCAGGCGCGGCATTTTGGGTTCCAGCTTGATCGCGGTCTCAAACTCTTTGACGGCTTCGGGATAGCGCTTCAGGCCGTCGTAAATGTTGCCCAGGTTGAGATGGCCGTCCGCCAGATTGGGCCGCAGGGCAACGGCATCCAGCATCGGCTGAAGCGCTTCCTCGTAGTGCCGCTGCTGCAATTGAATAAAGCCGATCCAAAACAGCGCGGTGGGTTCTTTGGGCGACAGTTCATGCGCCTTTTGAAACTCCGTCAGCGCGTCATCCAATTTCTTGCCGTTGTAGTTCTTGACGCCCAGATCGAAATGTTCGCGGGCGGTGTCGGCGGCGCGGGCAGGCAGGGGCGCGGGCAGCAGCAATCCACAAATAAGGCCAAGCGTCAGCACCGCCACGCTCCGATGGGAACGCAAGCGCCGAAAGAAGGCATTGCGGGCGCAGCATGGTAGGAGCGGAAACAAGCGCGTCACGCGGTGGAACATAGTCACATCTCCTGCGGTTTCCCTTCCCGCACAGCCTGTGTTGCCGGGAATGTCGAAAACGCGGTAGGTCAGGGCGCGGTTTAAAATACGTCTTTCTCATTATACTGCGCAAACGGGGAAGATGCAATCGGTGTTCAGGTGTTCGGGTGTTCAGGTGTTCGGGTGGTGATCTTGCCAAGTTACAGAAAACTTCGGTACTCTTGTATTTCCTGAATACCGAATGAACACCTGAACTAAACAGCCCCCTTACTTTTCGGTAAGTGGGGCTGTTTGCACAATGGGAACACGCGGGAAGAGGCGTAATTTATTTGGCTGCGTATCCCAGCGTCGCAAGGAGATCGGATTTCGTGTTGTCCGAGTAGCTTTCCTGCGTTTCTTTGATAACGGAAGCGTTGAATTCCGCGCGGGGAATGGCTTCCGGGTCTTCGTCTAAGGACGCTTCGGCGGCGGACTGCTGCTCCTTGATCTGGCGGAGCGCTTCGGCGAGTTGCGGGCCGAAGGCTTCCAAAATCTGGTCGGCGCTGGTATCGTCCTGAACCGGGATTTGCAGGGTTATCATCAAAACGGGTGTTTCCGGGTTGGTTTCTGGATTCATGATTTGTTCTCCCTCGTGGGCAAACATGCGTTCTTGCGCAGTACATCAGAAAGCGCGTAATTAGGTCACTTCCGTACTAATAGTATCCTGCATCAGCCGCCAAAGTGCAAATAATTCTTGCGGCTCCACCCGTCTGTTTGGCTTGTGTCTGTTCAGGTTCAATGCTGCGCTTATAGTGAGAGACGAGCAAACGAAGCGGAAAGTTTCTGAGGTTAGTGTCTGTCGTGAACAAGTGAACAATTTAGTCTTCTCCCTTGCAGGAAGAAGGTGGCCGAAGGCCGGATGAAGGTAGAACCTACCGTTTCCCCGCAGCAGCGCTACAAGGTCGGGACGACCCGCCTGTTGGGCAAGCATGATTGGAGTAACGCCCTTCTTGTTACGATAATTCGGATCGCCTCCATGTGCCATGAGCAGACGGAGGCGATCTTCACCATAGTCGCTACTTACAGCGAAATGCAAAGCAGTATCGCCCCCTTCATCTTCCATAGAAACGTTCGCGCCATGCTCCAGCAGAAGGCGCGTCATGCCCGTATCACGTACCTCAACAGCTAACATCAGCGGCGTCTTGCCTTCTCTGTCTTGAGAGTTGACGTTCGCGCCATATTCCAGAAGAAGTTGAACCGTCTCCGAATAGTCACGCCAAATGGCCCAATGCAGAGCGGATACATCTTGTGAGTCTCTGGCCTTGCAATCCGCGCCATGCGCCAGCATAGTACGAACTAAAAGCGCCTCTTCCGGTTTTTTTTCACGCACAATGATGAAACGATCTGAGAAATGCCAATGCGCTCCACAAACAAACAGAAACGCCGTCGAACTATCATCTACAAGCGGCGGTGAACGATGCAGTAGCTGCAGCGCCAGTTGCGGCAGGGAAGGCGCGGGCGAAGCATTGTAGCGCGTGTTCGGGTCGGCTCCCGCGTTGACAAGGAGAAGCGCCTGCTTATTATCGTAGTGTGCAAGAGCGGCAATGAGTTGGCGGTTGAGGATGTACTGCCGCTTCGCCTGCCATACCCACAGACCACAGCCGCCCGCCAGCAGCACGACAACCAATACTGAAAAAAATAGTAGACGCCGATGTTTCATATTCTTCTCATTCGCCACTCGATACCAGACACCTATTTTCCTGGCCGCCTTCTTTCCGCAAGTCCTATGCTACTTTGCGCCTTTGCGCAGCGCCTTTACTCCGTCGGAACCACATACAGGCCATCTTCATCGTCCCACGCGATATGCCGGTTGTCTGCAAGCCATTGCACATGCTGCATTGTAAAGTGGTCTGTAGATATCGTATGCCCGATTTCGCGCAGGTCGCTGCCATCCAGATTGCTCACCCACAAACCCTGCACCTGCTGAACGGGCGGATGGATGCGGGGGATTATGCGGTGCAGCAGCGTCAGCAGGGGCGACGCTTGTTCATAGCGCAGTTCATAAACGATGCTTTTGGTAATCCGGGGAAGTCGTCGAAGAGCCGTATTGTGGCGTGAAGGGAAGGTTGAGCGGCAAAGTGCGCAGGGGCTTTGCATCATACCGAATATGGTAGTCGAACACGTCATAAACAGCCAGATGCCAGCCCGTCGGCGGGTTACTGCCCGCCTGCGGTTCTAATACGTACTCCTTGCCATCCGGCGCAAGCGAGGCGAACAAAGTGTGCGCCTGCGGTGAATTGGCGGCAATCTCCTGATGTTTCTCAGGATGGCGCACATCATTGACATACACGGGAAGTAGCGATGGTTCCAGTTTTCCATTATTTGCGCCGGGAGCAGGCGTAAAGGAGACCTCCTCATCACTGTGGCGTAGATGGCGTATCCACTGGCAGGCATTTGCCCACCTCTGCACATCGAACTTGTCCGCTTCCCAATGATAATGCCGCTTGCCGTCCAGGGTTGACAACACGGGATTAGGATAGCCGTCAGCGCTATAAGTCACTGTCCACAGCAGCCATTTGCCGCTGGGCGCAGGTTCGCACTCCATCGGTTCAGCGCACAGGCTGTTGAGCATTCGCGTCAGCCCCACTTCAGGAGTTCGCTGTCCGGTGCGGGTGTCCAGTCGCTGCACTTTCCCTGTCCACTGGCTCGGCCACCGATAACCTTGATAGGGGTCGCCGGTGACAAGCAGCAGGGTATGTTCGTCCAGCCAGTACCCCTGCGTATCCGGCGCTTCGCGGTGATAATCCAGTACCCATGTGGCGCGGGAACGTAATAGCCGCTCAGGACGGTACAAACGCCAGCCAGCGGCCAACGTCGTTCCCAAAAGCAGCAGAGCTATCATGCCAATCTTTACACGCCTTCCCGCCATCCGAAATCCTCCCGCCTCCCCGAAGCGCGTACCCTTAAACCCGGCTCTTCCCCTGTGTTTCGTGTTCCTGCTTCACTTTGGGAACACGACTTTGCTGCGTTCGGAGGGAGAGGGGAGCGAGTGCCCAAGCCTTGCGCATTGCTATGAACAGGTACGGTGCTTCGACTCTCATCCGGCCTTCGGCCACCTTCTCCCTTTCAGGGAGAAGGCGAATGTGTTCAATGGGCAGTTGAACAGGAGAGGGCAAATCTGTCAGAAAGCCTTGCGTTTTCCATAAACGCCGTATCAACGCACCCAATGAACAGTTTAGCCTTCGCCCTGAAAGGGAGAGGTGGCCGAAGGCCGGATGAGGGTCGAAACTATCATACCGCGCCTGTTCGCAGCAATACCACAATGTTTAGGTGTTCGCACAGGGCGGCTTTCTCTATCAGTTTTTGTAACCATATTCCCTGAGCAGAGCCAGCATCTCAGGGTGATTCTCATAACGTCTCGCGGCCTCTAGAGCCGGCACGTCTTCGCCGTCGTTTTGACACTTCGCGCCTCGACTGAGCAGCAATTGAGCCATATCCAGATTGTTGCCTTTGATGGCGCAGAGCAGGAGAGACATTCCATTGCGCGTTTCCGCGTTCACTTTCAGCGCCCGCATCCAACAAAAGTTTCACGCAATGGAGGTTGTTTTCACCATAGTTCCCCTGATACACGCCCGCAAAAACAACGACGGGAACTTCAAACTCATCCTTAGCATTGACATCGGCTCCATGCGCAATCAACGCGTGCACGATTTCGGCGGGTTCTTTGCGCTTGGGCAGGGGATGAGCATCCTGATCGCCAGCAAATATTATCTGTAAAGTAGTCAGGCCGCTTGTCTCAACCGCTGACTGCTTGCCCCGAAGTCTATCCCACAGCATCTGTCGAAAGGAGCGCGGATCGGGAACCGCCACACGGGTTTTCGCATCCGCTCCTTGCTCCAGCAGCGCGATAGCCTCCTGAGCCTTATTACGTTGAAGCGCCATGATTAAAGCGCGATTAAGATGCTCCTGTCGCCATTCTCGCCACGTTAGCACAACAGGCACAGCCATCAGCAAGAGCAGCAGGGCGGAAGCAAGAAGGGCAGAACGTTGGAAGCGACGTTTGTTCATAAGTTCCTTTGCGCCTTTCCGCAGCAACGTCACACTATTTGCATGCTTCTGCTGCATCAAAATTGATTCCTGCTGCAAGCGCATACCCTCAATTCCGGCGCTTCTGTCTGACCGTTCCTGCGTTACTCAAGAAGAGCGGAAATGCGCTGGCCTTGTGCGGTGCTGTAAACAGGCGTGTTTCGTCCTTCGCGCCCTCTTGACCATACCGCGTTCTTCATAAACACTTACCGTCAGAAAAAAGACAGAAAAATCGAAAAACCGCAAGAAAAACGAAACCATTTCCCTACTCACGACGTCATAAAACTGTATAACTGTCTACTTAAAAGCCAGGTGGCGGGCCGTTGACAGTTCAGAGTTCTTATCAACTCTCCACTCTCAACAATCTAACCTGGAAGGGAGGTGCTGGAAGATGCCTGTACATTCCTCCCGTTCGCCCTGACGCTTACGAGGTCACGACGCCTCTCTCCTACAACCTGACACAACGAGACATCGGGCTGGAAGCGCTGTATTGCCAAGATTTCGACGCTGCCTCTACATACTCTTTTTCTAGATGAGGGTAGAACGCTATTTGCCTTCCTTTGCCTGCTTGCGGTAGTCGCGCATGGAGATCAGCTGCAGGTACGCGCCCACCACCATAATCAGGAAGGCCAGCACGAAGGTGTTTTGCGCGCCCTCCCGCCGCAGCAGGGGAATGGCGAATTGGGGCGCAATCGTACCCCGAATGCCGAAGAAACTGGAATGGAGCGCCTGATACTGCGCCGCCTTGCCCGGTTCCGCGAACATCAGCGTGGTATTCAGGTAGCCTAAATCAATGCCGGACATACACAGCCCGCTGGCAATCGCCGCCAGGTACAGCGCCGACATCCCCCACGCCCCCGCATACAACAATGGTATCGCCAGATTGATGCAGATCGCCGCCAGCACCGTTGCCAATGACCCCTTGCGATCCAGAAACGTGCCCCAAAACACATAGCCCACAATCGTCATAATGGACATGATGTTTTGCAGATTGGCGACCTGCGTATTGGAAACGTGAAACTTGTCCACCTGCTGAATCGGGATCAAGGTCGCGGAGATTAAATTTCCAAAGCCGGAAATAAACACCGAGGCCGTAAACCAGCGAAAGCCGGGATTGCGCTTCAGAATGTGAATGGTGTCGCGCGCAAACGCGCCCGCTGTCGCCGGATTTTCCTCCGGCAGCACGGCTTGCAGGCGAATCCGGCTGAACGTCCACGCGCTCAAAACGCCGAACGCGCCGCCGATGAAAAAGCCCGCCCGCCAGTTGATAACGTGGTCCAGCAGCCGCCCCATCACCAGCGCCGATACCAGTGTCGCCAGGCTCATGCCCATGCGAACGATGCTCATCAAGCGGCCCCGGTGCGCGTCGGGGTAAATCTCCTTCATAATAGCGGTGTACGCGGGCGTGGAAATGGAAAAAATGAGCGGCGTGATACAAACGAGGGCGACATACTGCGCCTGCGTGTGCAGCAAGGGAGCGAACAAAAACAGACCGCGCGCCAGCAGCCATGTCCACGTCACAAACGGCATTTTGGAGCGGCCTTCCATCTGCCGCGCCCATAGGGTAGCGAAGATGTAGCCCAGCGCGGGAGCCGCCGTAATCCAGCCCATCTGCCCTCGCGTGGCGTGTATCTCGGCGCGCGCGATGCGCAGCACGAAGGTCCAGATGCAGCCCTGATAAATGCCCGCGCACAATCCCGTCACCATGTCCCATTGCCAGGCCGTTCGGGTCTGTGGGGACATTCTCAGTAAAAAGGCGCGCAAACGGGCGGCAAAATCGGAAATCAAGATGTTAGGTCTCCAGAATTGCGTTTTCTGGCCCACGCGACGCCCTGCGCGATAGCGGCGCGCATGGCGTCATCAAAGCCGTACCAGTCGCAAACAATTTTATCCGCTTCGCGTTGGAGGCCGCAAAACAGCGCCCACCGCTGCTGCGCTTCTTGTCCAAGCGCAGCATAGGCGGCAAGCCATCTTGAAGCGGCAATCGGTTCCGGCATCTGCCGCCCTTGCGCCTGCGCCCACGTTTGATCGCTCCGACTCCACTCGTCCAGAAACAGGCCCAGAACGCGGGCAAAATCAGCCGCGTAGGGCTGTTCTTCTCCCACGCCGGAAACGATTCGCTGCCGCGCATGAAGCGCAGAAACGCGCTGATTGGACGCGCCCTGATTTATCACTTCCCCTCGCGCTATCATATCGCCAAGCGTCAGTTTGGGCAGTGGCGTCGTGTTCAGGACGGCGGACGGCGGCAAAGTCACCGTTCCGGTTTCTGTTCCGGGCAGGATGGCATGAAGCCGCGTCACAAAATCGGCTTCAAGTTCGGCGCGAATATGCAACATCCGGTCGGCCAAATCCGCCAGTTCGGCAACGGG
This sequence comes from uncultured Chthonomonadaceae bacterium, assembly GCA_963835065.1. Taxonomy (GTDB): domain Bacteria; phylum Armatimonadota; class Chthonomonadetes; order Chthonomonadales; family Chthonomonadaceae; genus CAWFQB01. The sequence continues at coordinate 100,035 of CAWIEK010000009.1, forward strand.
AAACGTCGCCGGGTCAGGCACAGGAACGCGGTACAATTCTTCCTTTCCGATGTGGTTGTTGGTAGAAAAAAGATTTATCATGTAGGCGACAGGTTTGCTGACAATGAAAGCAAGAAGCGCCCTGCCGGTTTGAACCTCTGCTGTAGGCGCAAGCGAGATGCGCCACAACTCATTCGTAAATGCAATCGGGTGAGTTGCGTCCCGTTCAAACCAGGTTGCAATCAAGGTGTCTCGCGTATTCAAACGGGCGACTTGACGCAAAACAATGCCGAATTCACGGGCTGGTAGTTGTTGAACGGCTTCCAGATTCCTCGAGGCGGTAATGTTGGCAGTCGTAAATCCGGTGTTTGAACCAGGTGGAAGCGGCCTGGCCCAATCGGAAGGAATAGCGGGCAATGGCGCAAACAAATTCGCATTTTCGCCTTTGTAGATTGCCACATCTCCTTGCGCATAACTCCCATTCCTACCTTTTACCCGTAATGGATTAAGATGCGTCGCATTCACGTCGCCCTGTTTGAAATCCGAAAACGTTTGAGCAAGCAGGGTTCCGAGCGTGAACGTCAATTCGTTGCTGACCATTCTTGCCTGCTGCCAGATTGCCGCATCGGTCGGGTTGTTGGAAACCAGCCACGCGCCGTTCCACGTTCCATTTTGCGGCACGGCGTCTACTACGGACGGGGCTGTAAGTAGGACATGGCCGGCCTGCGCGTCCGGGGTGTCATTGCCGCCGCCGACAACAATGGTCTGCGCGTCAATAGAATGTTCGACGGCCACGATGCCGACAGCCTGATCCACGCCGGGAAACAGCATATCGCCGCGAAAAAAGCGGACGGCGGCGAAGGGCGCGAACGGCGGCGTTCGCAGCAGGTTCCGCGCCGCTTTCGCGCTTGGATCGCCGAAGATCGTCAGAGGCACAATAAACGCCATGCGCCCGAACTCGGCTAGATAGTAAAGCCCCAACTTCAGAAACAGCAGGTACAGGTTCAGGTCACCCGATAGTGCCGCCGCATAAAACGGCGCGCTGCGATATCGCTCTGCTGCCAGCGCCTCGCGCTTGCTCGTGACGTAGGGCGGGTTCGAAATCACGTATTGAAAGCCCGCCACAAAGCCGTTTGTTCGCGCCTTGATCGGGTAGGCTTCATCAGCCAGTCGCTCATTCAGCGTGTCGGGAATCGTGGAGGACTGCCCGGAAACATGCGGGTCGTCCAGCACGTCGCGCGGCAATTCCAGGCTATCCGTATTGACAATATTGAAACGGTCAATCGGGTAGTTCTGCCCCGCCTGCTGTAAAACCGCCAGATCGTTCAGCGTCTGAATCAGCAGGTTCATTTCGGCAAGGTAGCAGGCGAAGGGCAGCAGTTCCATGCCGTGAAACAGGCGGATCAGGTCTTCCACAAATCGGCGAGCCAGTTCCACGCGCAGGTTCGGGACGCTCCGTAAGCGCATTTTCATCCTCCGGCAGATGTTCGCGGCGGCAGATCGAGGCCACAAGGGCGCGGCGATAGCGGCGGGCCGCATGGACAAGAAAACTGCCGCTGCCGCAGGCCGGGTCGAGGATGGAACGCCCGATGACCGCCGCGCCCTCATAGCCGAGCAGGTCAAGCATGTACTCCACAACGCGAGGCCGGGTGAGAAAATGGCCCTTACGCTTTTGCGCCACCCGGTCAATATAGTTTTCGTAGGTGAAGCCGATCACGTCACTGGCAATATCGGCAAATGAGTAGCGGCACAGAAACGCAAGCGTTTCGAGCAGCAGAAAGTCGTCGGGAACAAACCAGTTGAAAACCGGCTGCTGAAAGAAGTGCAGATAGTAGTTGCCCGCTTTGCGCGTGAGCAAATTGCAATAAATATCGCCCACAATGCTGACGCTTTCCAGTTCCCAAAACTGGCGGCGCGCGTAATCCAGCCACACTTGAAAGCCGCCGTTGCTTGCCATGCGCGGCTGCATCACCTGCTTGTCTTCCAGAACGCGAACAAGCAGCATACGCACAAAGAAAACATAAGCCACCTGTTCGGCAAACACTTCCGGCTTGATGTCCTCGGCGTCCGTCTGTCGGTTGCTCCACACCTGGTAGGCATGAGCGACAAGCAGGCGGCCACTGCTTTCAAATCGCAGCGAGTACAGAACGCCGCTGATGCGCAAAACATTTTCTTTCCAGATGTTGAACTGCGCGTTAAGCGCGGGGGTTAAACTCCTGCCCTGCGACTTGACAAGCACCGGTTCAATTTGCTCCAACTCCTGTTTTGTGCTTTCACCAGGTTTGAGCGCATTCAAAGCCGCTGCAATGCTTTCCGGCTGATACGTGAAATTACTTAACAATTTTTTGGAAGCGTCCTGCCATTCCGACAGCAGGCGCGTTTGCGTGACGTTCGCCTCCTCTTCTCCGGCAAGCGCGGCGCGAATACGGGTTAATGCGGCCAGGCGCAGGTGATCCAGTGACTCGCGGCTGCCCGCGATAAACTGCGCAAGCGCCCGGTCGGTGGTAAGGTGAATCGCGTTCGCTTCAAACGTGGCCGAGTCAACGGCAATGCTTTCCGCGAGGCTTGCAAATTGAAAGAAGCGCGTTCGGCTGAACAACAGTTGAAACAGAGCCAAATTGGTGGTTTGCGTTTCCCGAACCTCATCCGTAACGGTTTGCGCTCCAAACAGGGCTTCCACGTTCACATTGACCAGTGTTTCGGCGTCGGACATGTCGTTGGCGGCAAAGCGCATAGCGACAATGCGGCGCATGTTGCACCAAACCGCGTAACCCGCTGTGCCGATGCAGTAGCGGCGCATCTGCTGAATATGTTTCGGCTCTAAATCAAGCGTACTGTTTTTGTCCTCCCATACAAACGCTGTGCCGACCGGCCCTCGTACAATGTAGTCCGGGCGGTTTTCCCGATTGCCCGCCTGCGTCAGGTTGTAATTCAGCCGGGCATCCTCGAAACCCAGCCATTCCAGCGCGTAGCGGGCGAACTGCTGATCTACGGCATTGGCTTCATCGTTGCTGCGCTCACTTTCCGGCAGCGCCAGGTAAGCGCGATAATCGCACTGTCGCCCACCCACATTCAGGCTGATACGATCAATAACGGCAGATTGAAAAGCAGCAAGCATAGCTTACTTTTTGTCCCCTATGCCTTTGAGCCACTCCCCCGCCCGCTCAGGCCAGTGCGAGATAGGATTTTCCGAGGGGCGCAAGCCGTAGCCATGCCCACCCTTGGCATAGATATGCAGTTCAACCGGCACTTTGGCGGCTTTTAACGCCTGCCCGTAGACAAGCGCGTTTTCGACGTGAACCGGGTCGTCTTCGGTCATGGCGATAAACGTCGGCGGCGTGTCGGTGGACGGCTTGATTTCGGGAGCCAGGCGCGTCAGGTCGTCATTGGGAGTGAGGTACGCGGGATAAATCAGCAGGGCAAAGTCCGGGCGGCAGCTTTCCTGATCCGCCGCATCTACAGTCGGATAAGCGCGAGTTTCATGGTTGCTGCAAAGCATGGCCGCCAGATGCCCGCCTGCGGAAAAGCCCAGGATGCCGATACGCTTGCTGTCCAGTTCCCATTCTCTGGCATGATGGCGCGTCAAACTCAGCGCGCGCTGCGCATCCTGAAAGGCAGCCGCGTGTCGTTCCAGGCTGGGACGGGCGGGAACGCGGTATTTCAGCAGAACCGCCGTATAGCCCAATGAGTTCAGCCACGCGCAGACTTCCGTGCCTTCCAGATTCAGCGCCAGAATCGAGTACCCGCCGCCCGGACATACGACAACCGCCCCGCCGTTCGCCTTGTTTTTGGCGGGGCGGTACACGGTAATCGTCGGGCGCGTCACATTGCCTGTGCGAATCACGTAATTTTCCTGCGAACCGTCCTGCCCCGGCTTGGTGGTGTCGAGTTCCGCGCCGATGGTGTCCAGTTTGCCCGCGTCACCCGGAGCCACGCCCGGCCACAGCGCAATCGTATCTGAAGCCGTTAGTTTCACGCTCCGATAATCCGGGGGCGCGGCGCTTGTGGGCGCGGCAATCATCGCCGCCAGCACACACAGCACCAGTCCGCCGCCCATCTTCCACAACAATGTGGCGTTCAGAACCGTCAAATACATCTTTGTCTCCTTATGTTAGCTATAATGTTTTCAATGTTGGCGTGAAATGTCTCGCCTGTAAAACCGGCTATTTCCGCTCCTCAATCAATTTGGTGAGCAGTTGGATTTGTTCCTGCTGCATCGCCACCAATTCCCCCCATTGTTGTTCGCGCAGCGCGTCAATCTTCTGATGCAGCGCCAATATCTCTAATTCGGACTTCAAGTTGACTTGATAATCGTGTTCGGCGGCAAGCCGGTCTTTTGCCGCATAGCGGTTTTGAGACATCATAATGACAGGGGCTTGCAGCGCGGCCAGCATGGACAAAATAAGATTGAGGAAAATGTAGGGATAGGCATCAAAAGGTTTGCCGATCCGCGTCAAAATCACCGTATTCAGCACGACCCAGGAAAGCAGCAACGCCAGGAAAATAATGATAAACGTCCAGGAACCTCCAAAGATTGCAATGCGGTCCGCAAGGCGCTGTCCGAACGTCAGGGTTTCCTCGAATTCCTGATTGGTGTTGCGGCTGATGTGGCCTCGTTTAGTCAGACGCTCAATAACCCGCTGCTCGCTTTCGCCTGCCTCGCCGCAGGTTTGCAGAAACGTTGCCGTCAGTTCTTCTATGGAGTTGTTCTTTAGCATGGCTTATTTCTTTGCTTATTTTTACAACGCGCCAAACACGCCCATTGCCGCCCAACGTCCTGCCTCAAATATCTCGCTTCTGGAACAAAGCCGCGCCGATGAAAAACACTGCCACTATGTAGACAGCCACGTAAACGGCATCAAGGTGGGCGAAATGCAAATGCCTTTCCCCCCAACTGTTTAAGAACTCCGGGGATTGCCATTGTCCAAACCCGCGTCCGCTAAAAGAAGGCCGAATCAGCGGTTCAACCTTATTCTCAACCCACCAGCCTACATAGCCTTGCGGCACAACCAAGCCGGCAATATCCGCGATCCAGCGCAGAATGTCAACGTCGTATTGATTCCCCAGGGCATTGAAAACGCCGTCGAACCAGGCCAAAGCCCCCAGTGTGACGGCGAGGACAGTCCCAAACAGGCGCGGCGCAACCGTTGAAATCGTCAGTGTGACGGTTGAAAGCAGGATGGGAAACAGGGCGAGCAGCGGGCCGGCGCGTAAAATGCTACTGACATTTACATCACATTGCTGGTTGAACGACGCCCACACCATGAACGTCCATACAAGTGTGCTGCAAACCAGAATAAAATTGATACCGATCCATTTGCCGAGCAGAATCTGCCAGCGCGGCACAGGCTTGGGCAGGATTACAGACATCAATCCGCTTTCGATTTCACCAGAAATCGCGCCTCCCGCCAGCAGGGCTGAAAACAGCGCTCCCAGCGATTTAATCGAGGAAAGGCAGAGCGACATGACAATCGCCCTCCCCGTGATCTGGTTCAGTAAGTAGCGCGGAGGATAAATGCGTCCCGTTGCCAGCATGTGGTTATTGTGGTTCTGCATTGGCACAAGCATCAGCGACAATCCCAAAACCAGCAAGCCCATCAGCAGCGCTCCGAACAGCGTTCGCCGTCGTACCGCTTCTTTCAGCGTCATCCCCGCAATTATAAAAACGGCCATGTTGAGCCGCGCCCTTTCTAAAACATTGAAAATAATTTTCAAAGCCTTCTATTCCATTGTACCTAGTTCTGCTTCCTGTCCTGACATTTGCGCTGAAAATGTCAGGACTGCTGAACCGAATCTTTCCCTTGTGGAACAAACAAGGTATAACCGAGTACCAGCCAAAAAATCAGCAGGAATCTTCCTGCTTCAAACGGAATCTATGAAAATAACTCTGTCACCAACATTCATTCGCGCCCGTATATCGTAACAAGGTGAGAGGCATCAGGCATTAGGCATCAGGCATTAGATACAAGATAAGAGTTAAAACTTAGATGCTCAAGTTCCTAATGCCTGATGCCTGATGCCTAACGCCTACAAAAACACGAAAGAGTAAGTCCATGCCGATGATGTTCCATTCTCAGGAAGACCATTCCGAGGAAAACCACGCGCCGCAGATTGCTGCTCAGAATACGCAAGCGCCTGCGCAGGAGCGCCGCTATGACCCGGAAACGCTGCAAAAAGTGGCGATCCTTGCTACGCGCCTGCAGCAGGAACACCACGAGCAGCCTGCATCACCCGCGCAGTTGACGGCTTCGGATATGGAAGCCATCGGCCTGGAAATGGGCCTGCATCCCGAATTCGTACAGCAGGCGCTGGCGCAGTTGGAAGAGGAACACGCGCGCATGGAAGTGGAAAAGCAACGACAGGAAGCGGTAAAGCAGAAGCAGCAGGAACAGATTGCAGAACAGCGCCGCCTGCGCGAGCAGACGACCCTGCACAAAACCGCGCTGCAGACCGAACTCGCCGCCGGGAACGCGGAGTTTTATTCCGCCTGCGCCGCCCTTGCCATTCCCTTCGCGTTCGGGTTTCTGGCCTGGCACTTCAAAAGCACGCACTGGATGGGCGGCCTGCTCACGGACGGCTATTCGCATCCCATGATGGTGACGCGCCCCGGCATGTTGGCAGGCTTCACGATGATCGCGCCCGCGCCGCTCGCCCTGATGCTGGGCTTTCTGGCCGGCAAAAAGCGCGTCGCCTTTGCCGCGTCCGCCGCCATGATGCTTGCGCTCGCTCCGACGTTTCCGTTCCTTGTGGAAACCGGGCAGACTTATTTCTCAATCCTGCGCAACTTGTTCGATTATACGGGCGAGATGTTCGGCTATGTGTTCTTTGGCCTGCCCGTCGTCGGCCTGATGGCGATCACGGGAGCCTGGGCGCGCAAAACCTATTTCCCGTTCGGCGGCAGGCAGCGCGACAATGCCGACGTAAATTCGGTTCAGCACAAAGAATACGCCGCGCCCAAAATCGCGCCCGCGCCCCAATTGCAGCCAATGTCCTATGCGCAGGGCGCGCAGGCGCAGTCCTATGCGGCACAATCCAATACAGCGGCACAACCTTACCAGGCCGCGCAGCCTTACATGCCCGGACAGGCGTATGGGCAGACACCGCAGTACGCGCCGCCACCGATGCAGACTCCCTATACCGGACAAGCGCAGCATCCGGGGCAGGCATACGCGCAGCGCCCGGAGCAGACACACGCGCCGATGCAAACCACGCCCATGTACCATCAAAATCGGCGCGCGGTCCTGAGCCTGGAAGTGGCGGACAAAGATAAGCTGCGGCAAAGCGCCACGCTGGTTGCGGTAGACTATTCGTTCGGGCAGTTTCGCTCGTGGGTGGAAGAGCTTGTGCGCGGGTGCGGCGGCGAAATGCAAACCGGCGTCAACCTGACAGCGACCTTTCCAACGGACGCGCAGGCAATGCGCGCCGCGCGCTTATTGCAGGAACGCTTGCCGCAGTTCAACCAATCGCTCAACCGCCTGCCCCTGCCGTTCCTGTTACGCGCCGCCGTGAGCGCGGGCGATGCCAATTCCAGCCTTGCGTCCCAGCGCAATGCGGCCCTGTTGCGCAACGCGAACCCCGGCGATACGCTTGTCAGCAGCGAAGTGGGCGCGGCGGCCTTAGCTGAATTGGGGCAGTTGACTCCCCTCCCCGCCTCGCTGATGGGCGAGATGGCGTTTGTATGGCGGGCGGAAAAGCAAGGATGAAGGATGAAGCATGAAGGATGAAAATTTGGTCCCGCCTGCCGATAGCGATGGTAAGGCGGGAACCATTGGCGCGTCTTATTTGTTACATAAGCGGCGTTTCGTTCAGAACCTACATAGCAAGCCGTCAGGCAGTTACCATGCAGTTACATTGCAGTTAGATAAATGGGCAACGTACCCATAGAAAAGGATTTTGCGCAATGAAACGTTCGTATTTACTCGCTCCTGTCGCATTGGCGGGACTTTGGAGTTTGACCGGGTGCGGGCATCGAGTTCAAACAGCCTCCATGGCTCCGCCGGTGACGCAAAACGCGCCCATGAATAACGGTGGAATGAACGGGGGAATGAATGGAGGCATGGGCGGCGGCATGAACGGCGGCGGGACAATGCCTGTCGGCAACATGCAGGGCGGCGTGTATAACTGGCAGGACGTGCCCGCGAATCAGCAGGTGGGCATTCAGCGCGCGCAGTTCGATCAGGGCGGCTACCAATTGATTACCGACAGCGGCGATACTATCGTCGTGCCGTTCGTCAACCAGAATTTGTACGTGATGAAGTTCGGGCGAACGAATGGACAGGCGTACTTTATCAACGACAATGGCGTCCCGACGCTGTACCTCGCGCCCGGTTCCGGGCTGTCCAACGCCAGCGCGCAGGGCGCGATGTGGTATCCCATTCCCAACAACTACAATTATACAAGCCCTATGTACGTTGGCATGGCTCCAAGCTGGAATGATTATGTGGGCATGGGCTGGTATCCGGGCATGGCGATGTACGGCGGTATGTGGGGCTACAACCCCTACGGCTTCCACTGGATGCCCGGCTTCAACATCAACATCGGCGGCAATCCCTATTACGGCTGGGGTTCGTACCACACGTACTACAGCAGCCATCCCGGCTATTATCGGCCCAGCGTGGTTTACCGCAACTACAACACAGCCCCGCGTGGAACCGGCTCGTACCGCTACACAGGCTCGTTCGCCAACAATGGGCGCAGCACGGGTTCGTTCCGACCCGGCGCTTCCGGCTCCACCGGCTCGTTCGGCAGTCGGCCCTCGGGATCAACCGGCTCCTTTGGCAGCCGTCCCTCAACGGGCTTTGGTTCGCGGCCTTCCGGCACATTCGGAAGTGGTTCTAGTGGCACGGCAGGCGGCACGGGTTCGTTCGGCAGTGGAACCCGGTCCGGCGGAACTTTCGGCGGCGGCTCCTTCGGCGGGACGCGGCCGGCCTTTAACGGCGGCGCGTCTGCCCCATCCGGCGGAACCTCTGGCAGCCGTCCGAGCGGCAGTTCCTTCGGCGGTGGCAGCGGTGGTTTCTCATCGCGCCCAACCGGCGGCGGCAGTTCGTTCGGCGGTGGCAGTTCGTCCAGCCGGCCCTCCGGGAGTTCCTTTGGCGGCGGCTCAACACGCTCCGGTGGCTCGTTCGGGGGCGGGCGGCGCAGGTAAGGGCGGCAGCAGCAGAGTTGCTGATGCAAATTCGTTCTGCAAAATCTTACATTGTTTCTGAAACCTGCAATAAACGTCAACGTAATGTGGCTTGGCAGCAATGCCGCGTTCGCTGCCAGGCGCAGGTTCCACGTCAAAAATGCGCTATACTGAGAGTGCTTGCTGAGGATTGATACGTCAAGCTTGATAAGATTGAAAAGAAAGAAGATGGATACTATGCTTGCGCTGCGTCCAAAAACCAAACAAAAACAGCCTTGTAAATCAACCCAATCGCTGCCATCCCTGCCGCGTGGCTATCGGTCAACCCGCTGGAACGCCAATCGGCGCGTCAACACGGGCGGAACCCGGTTCGCCACGCTGGTCGTTTTGGTGGCGCTGGCGGCGGGCGGCGTGTTCGCTTTTCGCCATTTCTTTCATCGAGGCGGCGAGGGCGCGGTACAGCTCATTCCCGCGGATACGCTCGTTGTCGTGACCTTAGACACCACGCCCTCCCCGGCGCAGGTGCCGGTGTTCAAGCACATCATGGACACCTTCAAAGCCGAGCATCTGGACGCCGAGCTGGAAAAGGCGATCAGCAGCGTACAAAACAGTTCGCCGCTGGCGCGCGATACGCGCCCGTTTGTGACCGGCAGCCTCGCGTATGCCCTGCTGAAAACAAACGCCGCGAATACGGGCGCGGGATCAGCCCCCAATGGGGACAACGTGGTGTTCTTAGCCGTCAGCGATGCCCGCCGCGTTCAGGAAGCCCTGACGCGCGATGCGCAAAAGAACACGGTGAACAGCTTTGACTATTACACCATTGCGGGCCAAACCAACTGCATGGCCGTAATCGGCAGCTACCTCGTCTTGGCGGACAAGCCGCAGGACCTGACTAAAATTGAGGCGGTACGCACCGGGGAAACGCCGGCGATTTCCACGCAGACCGACTACCAGCAGGCGCGCGCCGGGCTTCCTTCCGACAGCAACATCATGCTGTTCGTGTCGCAAGCCGCCATTGCGCAGGCGCAGCAGGCCGCGCAGGGTTTGGCGGGCGGCGGGAGCGGCTCAAACAATACATCGGGTGGCCTGCTGAACAGCACCAGCAATCCCCTGAACCACGCGCACTATCTGGCAATGGGATTTGCCGTTCACGACCGGGGTATTGATGGCGTTATGCTGTCGCCTGCCGAAGCGCCCGCCAACGCGGACGGACAGGCAATCAGCCATATCGCGCCCTTCGACGCCGAAATGTTCCGCAAAATGCCATCGGGGGCGTATGGAATTATAGCAATGTCGCAGCCCGGCCAATACTACCATTACGCCACTGCGGTAGCCGCTTCGGTCCCGGACTTTCAGCACACGATGGACGAGGGCGTGAAAAGTTTCGAGCAGGAAACCGGCATGAGCGTGACCCGCGATATTCTGCCCGGCGTCAACGGCAACCTCGCGCTGGCCGTCTACCCGGACGCGAACAATTCCCGCAAAAGCGTGGATGGCCTGCTCGTGATGGACGACGCCAACGGAGCCGACCCCGCCAAACTTGCCGACCTCGTTCGCGGGTATGCCGAGCGCGCGTCCGCGCAGCATGGCGGGCAAGCCTGGCATTACACGTCTGAGAACCGCAACGGCGTCCTTATCTGGACTCTGAACCCGGAAGCGCAGCGGCAAATTCAATCCCTCGGCGGCGATTCGCCGGACAGCAGAGGACAGGGAACAGGAAACAGGGAACAGGGTAATCCGTTCTCCATGCCGTCAACGCCGCCTGGTTCGGGGAGCAATCCTGATGGCGGCATGGGAAGTGGCACTATGCCCAACTCCGGCAGCAGCAATATGAATGGAGCCGACCGGCGCGGGGACAATGGCGGATTGCTGCAAAGCGGAGGCAGCAGCCGACAAAGCAACGATACGGATGTGCATATCCATGCTAACCATAACGGGCGCGTGTACGACGATACGTTCGACCTGCATCACGGCGACGACCGGGTACACGCCGACCATAACGGCGTGGATGTGCAGTCGGGGCCTGGCAACACGGTACACGTGAACCGGGGCGGACTGAGCGTTCATTCCGATGACGGCAGCAGTGTGGACATCAACCCTAACGGCATTGACATCCATGCCCATGACGACGGCACAACGCCGGGGGGAATCGCGCAAAACAACACGGGGCCAACCAGTTTCGGGCAAACGGGGCCGGGACAATCCGCGCCGGGAGTATCTGCGCCGCCCCATGCGAGCGACATGCAGGAGGCCATGCGCAACAAAACGGTTGCGTATGCGCAGATCGGACACGTTCTGCTGATAGCGTCGTCGCGCCGCATGTTGGATCGCGCCATTGCCGCCTATCAGAGCGGCAGCGACACATTGGCGAATGATCCGGGCTACGCGCAAATGCGGCAGCAAATGATACCGGGTACGCAAAATGCCCTGCTGCTGAACCTGCCGGCCATTCTGGAAGCCGTCAGACCCTACGTGACCGATGCGATGCGCAGCGACAGTTCCGGCATCAATGTCGAAGACATTCTGCGCGTGGCAGGCGCGCCCGGCAACAGCCTCGTCGCCACCCAGCAATACGACGGCAAAACCTTCAAAACCACCTTCTTCCTGCCGCTGGATTACGAAAAGGTGATTCATTTGATCGGCGCGGGAACCAGGCATCAGTAAGTAGTCAGAAGTGAGTAGTCAGTAGTCAGTAGAAATGCCTCTCGACTCAACTCTCTGCGCTACAGTAATAGCTTATAAGAAGTGGTTGTCCTACTGACTACTGACTACTCACTTCTGACTACTTTCGGAGACATTCACATGAATAATGTCGTATTTCAAACCGGGGGCGATTGGGACAGCACGACGCTGTTCAACAATGGTATGGAAGTGATGGCCGCGCAGTTGTTTGTGGAACTCCATGCGGGGCGCGACTTCGACGGCATGCCTTCACGGGGCGGCGTGTACGATGGCGGCGAGATTACCGCGATCATCCGCCCGCAGGACAACCCCACCTATGAAATGGGGATTTTCCCCGGTCGGCTGGAAATGATTTTCCCCGGCCATACCCTTGTGCTGGAAAACACGCATCCAGGCTTTCAATTTGAATTTACGCGCATCCTCTACAACAATCAGGACGTGACCAACCATGTCGTAGACCTGTACGTAGACATCAATGCCGTTGACAACGTGGTGACGGCGTACATTACCCTGTACAAAGCGCACTGGTTCGGCTCCGATGAAGTGGCGACGTATACTATAGTTTGAGTGTGAGTGAGGAAAAAAATGACACATCCAAATCGTTCGAGTTGGATTCGCTTGATGCGCGCGGGACTGGCGTTTCTGTTGACGGGCGTGATGGCGCTTGCGCTGTTTGCGGACGGCGCGATTGCGCAGCGGCGCGGCGGGGGCGGCGGGGGCGGCTCGTTTGGGCGCTCCGGCGGCGGGGGTGGCTTCGGCGGCTCGTTCGGGCGCGGCAGCAGCGGGGGCGGCAGTTTCGGCAGTGGCGGCGGTTCGTTTGGCCGTTCCAGTTCCGGCGGGGGTGGCAGTTTTGGAAGTGGAGGCGGTTCCTTCGGACGCTCCAGCAGCGGCAGCTTCGGCAGCAGCAGTAGTGGCGGGTCGTTCGGGCGCAGCGGCAGTTTTGGCGGTGGCGGAATTACCCGCTCGTCCAGCGGCACCATGATGTATCACAACTCCCCCGCGTATGGCTACGGCGGCTACAGCTACTACTGGGGTTCGCCCTCCTGGTACTACTATACGCCGTTCCATCCCGCGTTCTACTATTACCCGCCGTACTACAATGATGGCGCTTACTACGCGGGCGGCTTCAACTTCGGCCATTTGCTCATCAGCCTCCTTGTCTTCGCAGGCATCTTCTGGGTGATCGGCAGACTGTTCTTCCGGCGCAAAAACGTTCGGTTTACGAGCTATTCGTGACAGAGTAGTCAGTAGTCAGTAGTCAGTAGTCAGTAGAAAATCTGCTCTTGTAAGCTGTTACTGAGGTACACGGCTTTGAAGAGACAGGTGTTTCTACTGACTACTGACTACTGACTACTGACTACTTCGGAGACCCCCATCGTGTTCGGCAAACCTTCGCAGAACAATCCCGGCAATCGCAATCCGGCGGGCAGTGCGGCCAATAATGGACAAAGCGCCAATCGGCCTGCGGTTGCGGACGAAGCGCAGATACAGGGCGGCGGATTGGCGCAGATTATTGTCACCGGGCTGTCGCCCCTGACGTTTTATCTGTTTTTGAATGACCAATTCGTGTCGCAGTTGGATGTGGAAAGCCTGAACGTCGCCATTGAAGCGCCTTCCGACAATGATCCGAGCAGCGGCATGATACGGGCGACATTAGCCCGCTACGTGGACGCGATTACGGGCGGCAAAACCGTGCAAAGGACAGAGTTGTTTCCCTGTACGCTGGAAATTGTGGCGCAAAAACGCCGCTTGTCCGTGATTTGCAAGGACCCCAACACCTTCGATGGCTTGTTCTTAACCGTCGGATTACAGCCGGATGGAACCAGCCGCGATCTGAACGGCGTTCATTCCCTGAACGTTTTGCTGACCGAAGGATTGTTCGACGCCAAAATCATCTGGAGCGACGGGCAGACAGACAACGTTTTCCCGCAATCGTAGTTGAAAGGCGCGGTAAATAGCAATGCAGACAGAACTTCAAAGTGATATACTGTAACAAAGCGCAGGGCGTGACGTATAAGTGATATGTCACGCCATCGCTTTCAATCGCTTTCAATGGTATTGGTTCAACTCTCAACTGTTTAGCGCCTGTTTCCTGCGGTATATTTACGCGCTGCTCCACCCGGACGTATTTGGAAGAAGGCCACGCATTATGCCCTTTCACTATTCGCGGACTCGCAGTTCCGTTGTTTCAGGTTCCACTTCCAATTCGCGCGGCGCGCTGCTTTCGAGCGCGCGCTACTCGTGCCCCTGGATGGGCACGCTTGCTCTGTCACTGGTTCTGGCTGTCATGTCGCGGCCGGGATCGGCGCTGAGTGGGGAGAAAGCGCCTGGCGACACGGCCCCAACCGCCGCTGCAAAGGGCGCAAGCGCGGACGCCGGGGGCGCGAAAACGCCCCTGGCAGATCCGACGCCGGTTGAAGACGGCGAAGTGAAACTAGGCCGCATGAACGCGGAAGAAAATGACCGACAGGTAAAACTGATTACCGACAGCAAGGTTTTGGAGCGCGTGAACCGCATCGGGCAGGAGTTGGCGCGTATCGCCAACAACTATCCCATTCCCGCGACCTGGGGCAGTTCGCAATTGAAGGCGTTCAAGTACACCTTCAAAGTGGTGGACGATAAAGATGTGAACGCTTACTCGCTGCCGGGCGGCTTTATTTATGTTCACAAAGGCTTGATTGACGCCGTGCGATCCGATGATGAACTGGCCGGCGTTCTGGCGCACGAAATCGCCCATGCCGCGCACCACCACGTTTTGAAACTGCTGCGCGAACAGCACAAAATTGAGAACTGGATGGTTCCTCTGGAACTGCTGGCGGCTGCGGCGGCCATGAGCAAACGGGGACAGGGCGGGGCGGGCGCGCTGCAGGCCATTCAGGTGGGACAACTGTACGCGACGGCCAAAGTAAACGGGTTCGGCATTGAAGCCGAAAAGGACGCCGATCACGCGGGCTTATTGCTGATGACGCACTCGCGCTACAATCCCGTCGGCCTTTACAGTTTTATGATTCGTCTGGCGCAACTGGAGAAATCGCATGAGCGCGGCGACCTGGGCATTTTCCGCACCCACCCGCCCGGAGCGGAGCGCGTCGAATCCGCGAAAGAACTGCTCGACAACCTCAACATTCCCATCCGCCTGGCGGATGTAGACCCCACCATTCGCGCAGTCGTCACGTCCGTCAAAGACAGCGGCATTGAAATGGCCGAAATCAAGATACGGGGCATGGTCGTTTGCCGGGTTATCAGCGACGACGGTATTCCCGCAACGGAGCGCGCCACTGACATTGGCAAAAAGCTGACCAAACTGCTGGATGATCGCCTGCAGCCCTTCGAGGTCAAGGTAAGCCGGGACGAAACGCGCATCATGGTTCGCAATCAAGCCCTGCTTACAGACGCGGACGCCCACGCGCAAAACAAAACATTGGCGGAACTTGCCCGCCAGATCGCCGATGCCGTCGCCCAAATCAGCCAGAAAGCGCAACTGGAAAATAATCCGTAGACGCAAAACTGCGGGAGTAGAGCCAATACCATGTAAAACAAGACTCCGTAGGGGCGCAATTTATTGCGCCCTCTGGCGCGCTTGCGCCCTCTGGCGGATGTGGCTAATTGCGGGCGTGATTTATCACGCCCCTACAAATATTGTTTGAATGGCAGCGTAATTAAAATGATAAGCCTGACATTTTTGATTGGAATTGCTGTGATGGCAGGCGTAACCCTGTCCGGCGGGACACCTGCCAGCGCAGAGGTGGCAAAACTGCCGGAAAGAGAGCAATTGCCTGTTGTCAAGCAATTGCCCGATCCGTTTCTGTTTCTGGATGGAACGCGGGTTCATAGCAAAAAGGAGTGGGCAAAGCGGCGTGAGGAACTCAAAATGCTGGCGCAGTATTACGCTTATGGCGTGTTGCCCCCGGCAGGCGGCGCGGTTCACGCCGAAGAACTGGAATCCACGCACAATTCTGCGCTTGGCGCGACGGAAAAGAGACTGCTGCTGCGCATGGGGCCGGAAGGCAAGGTGCAGGCGCATCTGCTGCTGACTATTCCCGACGGCGGCAAGCGGTTCCCCGCTATTGTTGTTGGCGATTTATGCTGGGGCAAAGTGGAACCGGAGATTGTCGCGGAAGTGGTGAAGCGCGGCTATATTCTGGCCGAATTTGACCGTACCGAAGTTGTACCGGACAAGAACGTTCATACGGGCGGCTTGTACGACGCTTATCCCAATGGAGATTACGGGGCGGTTGCGGGCTGGGCGTGGGGCTTTCACCGGGTAGTAGATTATCTGCACACGCTGCCTAACGTAGACGCCAAACACATTGCGGCAACGGGACATTCGCGGGGCGGCAAAGCGGTTCTGCTGGCGGGCGCGTTGGATGAGCGCATTGCCCTGACCGCGCCCAATGATGCGGGCTGCATGGGAACCGGCTGTACGCGCTTTATCTACTCCGGGGAAACCGTACCCATTATCACGAAGAATTTCCCCTACTGGTTTTCGCCCCGCCTGACGGAGTTTATCGGTCACGAAGAGCAGCTTCCGTTCGATCAGCATAGCATGAAAGCCCTGATTGCGCCTCGCGCCCTGCTGGAAACGCAGGCGTTGGGGGATGAGTGGGCTAATCCGCAGGGGGCGCAGTCCACCTATCAGGCGGCAAGAACCGTCTTCGACTATTTGGGCGCGGGTGACAAAATCGGCATTGCCTACCGTCCCGGCGAACACGCGCAAAAACTCTGGGACTGGCAAGCCCTCCTGAACTTCGCCGACCTCCAGTTCTTCCACAAACCCACCGAACGCAGCTTCAACGCGCTCCCCTACCCCGATGATTCCAAGCGCGTCTTTGCGTGGACAGCCCCGGCGAAATAGTGGGCTTCTACCCTCATCCGGCCTCCGGCCACCTTCTCCCTGCAAGGGAGAAGGCCAATGTGGTAGTCTGGTGCGCTGATTGTGGAGTTGGTTGGTGTATAAGGTTCGCGCGCTCGTTTCCCATCCCTAATACAACCGCCCACTGAATAGTTTAGCCTTCTCCCTTGCAGGGAGAAGGTGGCCGGAGGCCGGATGAGGGTAGAAACTCCCAAAATAAAAGAGGCTCTTCATTGCTGAAGGGCCTCCGATGCGGGGAACGGGACTCGAACCCGTACGTCTTACGACCCAGGTTTTTCTTACCACTACAGTTTTCACTGCCCGTAAGGTTTGTGGTCTGGACCATACCTTCTCCATATCCCATAGGATTTAGGAGGTTTCCATCTGGCCTCTACACCTTCTCAAGGGAACGAATTTGTATTCCCTGAGCTTGGCTCGGTATTGCCATGTTAAATTCTAACGAAGGGTTCACCGAATTTGGAAACTTCTACATTGAACTTTTCAGTTCAAGCACTCAATTTGTTTAAGACCTGTGCGGCTGCCATTACGCCACCCCCGCGCATACTTTAGTAGAACCCTCTTATTATAACCCTCTGCCCTCCTTTCCGTCAACCACTGTTTTGAAAACGTTGCTGTTTTTGCATCCTGCCGGGCGGGAACAGACAGATGCGTGGTAAACTGTTACAACAATACCAATACTGCCGATGGTTCTAACGCCTGCTTCTCAACAGCCCATGAAACGTTTTCTTGTGTGTATTCCCGATTCTAAAGTGGGCGATTTTTTGATGAGCGTTCCGACGCTTGCGGCTTTGCGCGCGCATTTTCCCGGCTGCCATATCGCGCTGCTGCTGCGCCGCCCCGATCCCGGCGAGTGGCTGACGCGGCATCCCCTGGTGGACGACATCATCTGGTGCAATCCTGACGACCATACCCGCCGTCAGGGAATGGCAGGCGTGGTACGCGAGTTACGCAAGCGCAAGTTCGATGTGGCGATTTATCGCGGACGCAACGCGCATTTCGTCTGGATGTTCTGGCTGGCGGGCATCCCCATGCGGATCGCCGGTTCCAACCGCTACTACAAATTCCTGATTACGCACAACACAGCCTTTAACCGCGAAACTCCTGACCGTCACGAACTGGTGTATAATCTGGAGCAGTTGCGTCCGCTTGGCATTACGGCTCCCGATACCGCCATGCGCTTTCCCGTTTCGCTACAGGAGCAAGCGCAGGCAGACGCACTTTTGCGCGAACAAGGCGTTCAGAACGGCAATACGCTGATTGCCATTAATCCGGGCTACGCGGGCAGTTCGCGCCCCTGGCCTGCCGAACGGTTTGCCGAAGTGGGCAAGCAACTTGCGGCGAAAACGGGCGCGCGTATTTTAATTGTCGGGCGCAAGGGCGACGCGCAAATGGAAAACGGGTTTTGCGAGAGTTATCGGCTCGGCCTGCGTGGACCTGACCGGCAAAACTTCCGTGCCCCTGCTTGCCGCCATTTTGCAGCGCTGCCGACTGCACATCAGCATTGACACGGGCACATCCCATCTCGCTGCGGCGATGGACACGCCCAATGTCACGCTTATTTCCCTATATCAAGCATTGGGAGCAGCGCATTCGCTGGCGTCCCTGGCAGACCGAATCGCAGCAACGCTTACTCGGCCCGCTTGTACGCTGCGCAGGGTGTGCGCGGCGCTGTACCAAAACGGAAAACGCCTGCGTGGACAGCATTACCGTTGCGCAGGTGGTTGACTGCCGCGCTGGATTTGCTGGCTTCCACTGCTGATACCACGCGCAAGATAACGGATGAGACAACGGCTTCCGAGGTGACATTGGCGTGACGAACTTGCCCTCCAAACCTGCCCCTGCTCCGTCCGGCAGCCGCGACATTTCCGCAAGCGCGTCCGAAACCGCGCCCCGCTCCATCGTTGTGATCGCCAAAGAGCATATCGGCGATCTGGTCTGCACCACGCCCGCCCTGCGCAGCCTGCGCCGCCTGTATCCCGACGCCCATATCACCGTTGATGTGGGCGAACGCGCCGCCTGCGTCCTCGCCAACTGCCCGTATGTGGACGAGGTTGTCAGTCGTCCCGCGCATCAGGGAATTGTGGGCAAAGCAAAGTACGTTGCCTGGCTGCGCAAGCGTAAATTCGATTTGGGCGTCGTCCTGTATGACAGCCCCGATTTGCGCCTGTTCCTGCGGCTGAGTGGAACGCCGCGCCGCATTGGGATAGTACGCAAGCCCCGTTTCGCAAACTGCCTGACCGACATCGTTGACTGGAACCCGAACGGACACGAAACCAATGACAATTATCGGAACGTGATCGCGCATTTGGGCGGCGATGTATCCGACGCGCGCCCCGAAGTGTTTCCTGCTATTGCCGATGAACAGGCCATACAGCAGATTCTAAAAGCCGAGGGAGTTGCGCCCGATACAACCTTGATTGCCCTGAACCCAAGCACGTCAATGGCGGGCAAATTCTGGCCTGCTGAACGCTTCGCCGAATTAGGCAATCTGCTCGCGCCCCTGCCCAACGCGCGCCTGCTATTATTGGGTGGCCCCGGTGACGAAAGCCTTGCCAATGAAATTTGCGCGGGCATGACAGTTCAACCTATCACGCTGACCGGCAAACTGACCATCCTGCAACTGGCAGCCCTGCTGAAACATTGCCGCGTTCTGGTGACGGGCGATACCGGCCCCATGCACCTTAGCTGCGCGGTGGGTACGCCCGTCGTTGCTCTATTCGGCCCCACAAATCCAATCCAAACCGGTACCCGGCTACGCGCCCGGCAACACCATCATTCGCAAAGTTTCCGCCTGCCCCGAGTGTACGTTATACGTGTGCCGCCACAACAGCGCGTGTCTGCGCCAAATCACCGCGCAGGAAGTGGCACAGGCGGTTCATAATCATTTGCGCGTTTCCCCGACTGCTCCACCTTCGCATACTTCACCACTTGTTCTTAACCTTACTTCGGGGTAAAATAGCAGAAGAATTTCTGCATGGCCTGTGAAAGTGGTGTAAACGTTGAACGCGCAAACTTTTTTGTCGGCACAATGGAACCATCAGCGCGTCACGATTGGCCTGACGCCGCCCGATGAATTGCGGCGCTTGTCTAATGCCCGCCTGCTGACGTGTCCCGGCTGCGGTTCGCCCGTCATTCTCCACGCGGGAAGCGTCCGCGCCCACCACTTCGCGCACCTGCCCGGAGCCGTCTGCTCCGCCCCGCAAACCGAACCCGAAACGGAAGAACACCGCGCGGGCAAACTGCTCCTCGCCCAATGGCTGCGCGCCTGCCTCCCGGACGCCGATATTGTCGTGGAAGCCCACATTCCCGAAACCAACCAGCGCGCCGATATTCTTGTTGTTCTTTCGCCCCACCAGCCACGCCTCAATTTCAATGCGCAAACGTTCCCGGTACGCGACCCCGCAACGTCCGCCGTCAATACGCCGTCCACTGCCAACGCGCCTCACGTACAAGACAGAACCAATGGCCGAGTTGTTGCGCCCGCCGTCACCAAATCACAGCGTATTGCTATTGAATACCAGTGCGCCAACATGCCGGCTAAAGAATGGCGCAGGCGGCATCAGCTTTATCGCAACGCGGGAATTCAAGATTTGTGGCTGCTCGGTGGCTCACGCCTGTTGCGCGAAGCGCCGCCCGCTGCCAACAGCGATACGAACGAAAATCCTAATGTAAACGCAAACCGCGCTGCGAACATAAAGCAAGATATTGGCAACACCCCTGCGGCAAATACTCCTGTCGCCCCCGCGCTGCCTTCCACCATCCTGCGCACCCACGAACTGGAACGCGGTTTGTTGTGGGACGGCGCACCGCTGCTGTTCCTCGACGCTATTGGCGAGCAGATTGCCATCGGCAGCCTTGCCCGCTTCCGCCCCCATCCCGACGCGCAGGCCATGCGTCCCGAAGGCCGTCTTGTCACCCGCGCCCTTCTCGATCTTCCTTTTCCCTTTGCGCTCCTCGACTGGCCCAGCGCCCTGCACCCGGAAGAACCGCTACAGGGAACAGGGAACAGGGAACAGGGAACAGGAAAAACCAACCACCAATCACCAGCCACCAACCACCAACTCTGGCATTGGCTGGCGCAGCGGCATCGGGTCACGCCGGACACGCTGGATTCCTTTTTCGGCCTGCCGATTAAGAACGCGGACGTTTTTGCCTGTGAAAACCGGGCCTGGCAAGCCGCCCTTTATTACCGCTTTATACATCGGCGCGTGGGAGACCGCTGGTGGCTCGGGGAAGTGGAAACGTGGACGCGCGCTTATCTGCCCCTGACGTTTCCCGTCCATCTCAAGCGTCTCCAGTACGCGCTTGCCGAGTATCAGGAATTGCTTGCTGCCGGAGGGATGTTGTCCCTGCCGCGCGGCTACAATCGTGTCAACGCCATCGTCACCGCCGACCTGACCACCCTTCCCGAACCGCCCGACCCACAGGAAGTCCTTCGACTCGCCCGCTACCGCCGCACCCTCGCCCGCGAAGCCACTGCCGATTACGCCGCGAAATAAACTAACCACCCGCTGCGCTAGAGACACAGAGGCACAGAGAGGGAACACAGAGGAAGAAAAGAAGAGAATAAACCTCTTTGCTTCCTTTGCCTCTTTGCGGTTCCTTTTCTTCTCCTTGTTCTCTTTTGTTTTTCTCGCATCGGTTTTTCCTCTGTGTCTCTGTGTCTCTAGCGCAGCGGGTGGTTAGTTTGCTTTGTTCTGGACGATGAGGAGCGCGCGTTTGGAGGTAATGACGTGGTTGTTGCGGTTGAGGGCGCGGACTTCGACGAGATGTTCGCCTTCCGTTTCGCGGCGCGTATCCCACTCGAAATTGAACGGCGGCACGTTTTGGGACGAAACAATCTGGCCGTCCACAACGTAAGTGACGTAAGCAATCGGGTCGGGTTCGCCGGGGGGAAGTTTGGCTTTCAGATTGAGGACTCCGGCTACGATAGAGCGGTGTTCCTGCCGGGCGCGCGCAAGCGATTGCGCCAGATACGCTTGTTCCAGCGCCGTCACGCGCTGCTGAAGCAGTTCAGGGCTAAGGGAGGTTGAGGGTTGAGGGTTGAGGGTTGAGGTACTGCCGATTGTGTTCCTACTGTTCCCTGTTCCCTGTTCCCTGTTCCCTATTTCCTGTTGTGGCCGCGCTACTACAATTACGATAGGCTCGTCCTGTTGGGGATCGTACAAGGTGGGAAAGGGGCGGAGCGCGCGGGGAGCGATTTCCAGTTTTACCGGCGCGTCGGGTGGCGGCGTCAGGTCGGCAAAAATGGCGGTATGAGGAGCGATATTGGTCATAATCGCGCCGGCTTCGCCCGCAGCAGGCATCGAGCCGCGTTTGCCGTTCGGAGATGAGAGCGCAGTCGGGCGTAATTTCAGGACTTGGCCCAAACTCACGGTAAAGGCAATCCCGTCGCCACTGCTGCGCAACACAATTCCGGGCGTTTCGGCGCTTCGTTCCAACTGCACAGTGGTCGCGGGGCGCGTCACGCGGCCAATCAGCGCATAATGCTGTCCCCCATCTACGCTGACGCTTATACGGCCCTGCATGGTATTTTCCACGCGAATCCGGTACGCTTCTTCGGAAGCAGTACGCCGGGGCGCAAGCGGAACCTCGTCCTGCGGCCCTTGCTGCGCATAACCGGGCAGGCACAACGCGGATAACAACGTGAAAGACAGCATTGCCCAACAAACATGCCGAACGATTACGGAAATGGGTCGAATGGAAAATTGAAAAACGTTCATGCGCTTTCTCAGAAACGGAACAGCGAAGCAGAATAAACATTTTATCAATACTTGCTTCGCGTTTGAAATTACGAGCGGGAGGTAATCGCAGTATACCACGTCAGAAGGGTGTTAGGTATTGGGTATTAGGTGTTGGGCTTTTGTCCTTGCTTTCTCCTTTCTCCTTTTTCCTTTTTCCTTGCAGAAGGGTTTTTCGCGGCGATGTCGAACTTACCCCACAATACTCTCCCGCGCCTGCTTACGCTGCTACCGTTTCTTTCATCCTGTCGGCGCAATTTCGGAGGCTTGCTATGCAGATTGAGCTGCCCATTGATATTTTCACGTTTCCCCATGTTCCCCTGCCCGCTGTTTGGACGGTGGAGCAAATTTATGACACGCCCGCACTGACTTCGGAGCAGATTACGGCTCAGGCGCGGCAGGCGGTGGATGCGCTTGTGGAGCGCAAGGGGCTTGCGTCCGGCGCGACGGTTGCCGTTGGCGTGGGCAGTCGCGGCCTGGACAATCTGGTGACGATTGTTTCCGCCGTAATCGCGCAGTTGAAAACGCGGGGGATGCAGCCGTTTGTGGTTCCCGCGATGGGCAGTCATGGCGGCGCGACGGCGGAGGGGCAAATTGACGTTCTGCACGGCTATGGCATCACGCCGGAAACCGTTGGCGCGGAAATACGGGCCACGATGGAAGTGAATCAGATCGGCGTTTTGGAGGGAGAAGACGCGGGCGAGTATGCCGGCCAGCCTGTATATTGTGACCGCAACGCTCTTGCCGCCGATGCCATTCTGTTAATCAACCGCATCAAGGCGCATACGGATTTCAGCGGCGAGTGGGAGTCGGGCATCGGCAAGATGAGCGTCATCGGGTTGGGCAAGCGGCACGGCGCGGAAAGCGTACACCGGTATGGAGCGCACGGCCTGCGGGACTTGATCCCACGTCTTGCCCGTTATAACGCGCAGCATTTGCCCCTGATTGGCGGCATTGCCCTGATCGAAAACGAACTCGGCCATACGTCGGAACTTCACGCCCTGCTGCCCGACCAGATTGGACAAGACGGCGAACGACAGTTGTTGCAGCGCGCCCGCGCCATTGCGCCGCGCCTGCCCTTTGACGAACTGGACGCGCTGATTATTGATGAAATGGGCAAAAACATCAGTGGCAGCGGCGTGGATACCCATGTTATCGGCAGGGGAACCATGCCCAGCGTTGCCGAACATACGTGGGGCGGGCCGGACATCCGCATAATTGCCGTACTGGATTTGACCGCCGCTTCGCACGGCAACGCCACCGCTTTCGGGCTGGCCGATCTGGTCACGCGCAAATTGATTGAGAAAACCGATTTTGCCGCCAGTTACATCAACATGCGTACCAGTGGCGAGGGCGGCGTCCTGCGGGGGCGATTGCCGCTCATTCAGCCGACGAGTGAGGATTGCGTCCGTACCGCGTATGCCTGCTGCGGCAAAGCGGAACCCGATCAGGTACGCTTCGCCCGCATCCGCAGCACGGCGGACACGCAGTATTTGGAAGTTTCGTCTGCCCTGCTCGCAGAAGCGCGGCAAAATCCGCGTTTGCGCGTGGCTGCCGAGTCGCATCCGCTCGATCTTTGCCAACCCGTCCGCCCGTACTGATTTACCTTCGCTCGTGTCATGAGGCAATACCATCATGCAGCAGCGCCTTGTCGCATCTGAAACCGCTTCGCATCCCTTGCCGTATACGCCTTTGCAGACGGAAGCCGGAACCGTGTCGTCGGGGGAACGCTTGCCGGTCACGCCCGAAGAAAAGCGCAAAATGCAGCAGCGCATCCGGCGCGTCCGGCGGCGCAGCCTGCTGACGCCGGACGTACTGGCGCAACTGGGGCAATCGCGCCTGCCAACCCAAACCCTCCACGCCCTGCTGACGATGCTGGAAGGGCCGTTTGAGGAGCATTGGGAGGAGCGCACTGCCGCAGTGTGGGCGCTCGGCCTGGCGCATCTGACGCCACGCCAACAGCAGACCGTCAGTTACGCGCTGTGCCATGTTCTGCGCCGCAAAATGCTGACAGGGCGAGTTCACAAAGAGCGCTGGATAGACCCGCCCCTTGTGCTGGTCGCCATGCCCTGCCTGCTGTGCTGGTTGTTTGCCCTGCTCGCGCATACCTCGGAAGCGCAGGGCAGCCCGGTTGTTTTTCAGGCGGGCGCGCTATTCGGCAGCGTTTACATTGCGCAGCGGTTCAACCAATCTCTCAAAACATCCGCGCTTATTCGTGACAATCGCTTGCGCGCAACGGCGGCAACGGCGTTAGGGCGCATCGGCAGTACGCATAGTATCGCCACTTTAGCCCGCGCCGCCCTGGACGGCAATACCAGCGTTCGCCATGCGGCCGTGCCGGCGCTGCAAGCCTGTCTTGCCAATCTGACGCCCGCGTATCCCGGCGAACTGGAAGCCGACGTAATCCCCAACCTGTGCCGCCTGCTGGAACGGGCGCGCGAACAATTGACCCACAACAGCGCGCGGGCATCCGAACTGGCGCTGAGTATTCTGGACGCGCTGACGATCATTGGGGATGGCCGCGCCGCGTCTACGGTCAGCAATCTCATCAATACGGGGTGGACAGCCCCGGTCAACCGTGCCGCCAAAGACCTGCTTCCCCTGCTCCTGGCTCGTCAACAGCAGGAAACCGATCAGCGCGTGTTGTTGCGCGGCGCGGCCACGCCCAGTGATACGCCCCAAACCCTGCTGCGCCCCATCGAAACCGATGGCAGCGAAGATCAGCAGCACACACTATTGCGTCCCTTGTAATTTCACCAACCGGACGCTTGGTTCCGGGTATTGAAAATACCCGGCAGGAAAGTACAAGCGTCCTGCGGACGCGGGAATCTTTATACAGAGTTGCGTCCGCAGGACGCTTGGCGGAACGCCACCGAGACGGGTATTTTCAATGCCCGGAACCAAGCGTCCGGTAGTGAATACCAACCCAACATGCAGCACCAGCATATACAAGAAGAAGCGCGCGAGTTCAGCCTGCCTCCTGATACAGGGGGGCTGCGTACTATGCCGCCGGATGTGTCGGCAGATGCTGCAGCTTGCCTGAACATGGAAACGGAAACACAGGCTAAAAATGATCCTTTGATTTCAGAAGTATTACCAATCGAAACACGCCAACAAACGCCGTTTATTCAGAAGTTGCGGCGTAAATTGTTCCGGCGCTCCTTTCCGTCCATGCCGCAAGCGTACTCGGAAAATCCCAGCCCGCTTGACGCGCAAAAGTTCAGTGCGGCATTGACCGCATTATGTAACCCCGCGCCCAGCGCCTGGCGCGAACGCATGTATTGCGCCTGGCTGCTTGGTCATGCGCCCCTGACACCCGCACAGCAACTTGAAGCAACCCGCGCTTTAGGCAGCGAGGTACAATTCCGCTATGTATCCCGTTACGACCGGTTTCGTGCCCACTTACGAAGAGTAGAGTATCAAACGCTGCCATTGGCTGTCATCAGCGCTCTATGGATTACTCTGCCAATTATCCGGCACGGTACTCATCATCATACTACGCTTGATCTATCTACGTCTGTATTCATGGTTGCCGGTATGTTTTTGGCGCTGTATGTCTCTCTTTTTCCAAGTGTCTTTCTGCTTTCCGCGCTTCTAAACATGCGCCGCGTCAACAGTGTGCGCGTTGCCGCGATTCTGGCTTTGGCGCGTTTGCGCGCGCCGGAAGCTATCGGGCCACTTTCCCGCGCCGCTCTGGATGTCAGTCATGGCATACGAGTCGTGGCGGAGGAGAGCCTCCGCCAATGCCTGCCGCAGATTACGCCTGACCACTATGGGCGACTGGATGCGGATACGGTTCCCGCCCTGTGCAAACTGCTGGATGTTAAAAAAGAGCGGTTGTTTGCCGGACACCTGCATACCGAGCAACTGGTGCTGGATGTATTAGACGCATTGGGCAAAATCGGCGATGGCAGCGCTGTGCGACATGTGGAAAGCGTAGCCGAGGATGGCTGGACGTCGTCTGCGCGCGACGCCGCCCGCCAAATCCTGCCCCTTCTGCGCCAGCGCCAACAGCAGGAAAACGAACTCCGCCTCCTCCTGCGCGGCTCCACGCCACCCCCGACTTCCCCCGACCAGCTTCTGCGCCCCACCCTGCCCACTCCCCACACTGCGCCTGAACTACTATTAAGATCAGGGAGTAGGGAGTAGGGAGTAGATATTAGGCATTAGATGCAAGGCAGAAGACAGAAGGCACTTGTGCCTAATGCCTAATGCCTAATGCCTAATGCCTCTTGACAAGCCTCGGAATCCGATGTATACTATAATCCAATGCAAGGCGCTAAGGAGCAAGAATGGACGAGGAGCGGGAACTGCTCAAAGGAAATACGCCCACGCTGGTACTGGCCGTTCTTAAGGACGCGCCCCGACACGGCTACGGCATTGCCCGCGAAATCGAGCGGCGCAGCGACAACGCCTTGAAGTTCAAGGAAGGAACGCTTTACCCCGCGCTGCACGCTCTGGAACGCGAAGGGCTGATTGTCGGCGCGTGGGAAAAAGAACCCGGCGGGCGCGAACGCAAAGTGTACCGCATCACGCCGCAGGGATTGGCCGCCTTAGCGCGGCGCGCGCAAACGTGGAACGCCTTCGCCAACGCCGTGCAAAGCGTGATTGCGGGCAGTCCACAGGGAGACCAACATGCAGGAACACCATCAGCAGCAGGAACCGGAACAACAAACGTATTCCCCATCCCCGGTCTCCGGCCCCATCCTGAACCCACCGGCTGATACCGGCGCTACAGACGCGCTGCTGGACGCTTATCTGGATTCGATCTGCGCCAATCTGCCGCCCGAAGTGGATTCGGATGCCGCGCAGGATATGCGCCGTGAAATGCGCGGGCATTTGCAGGCGGCAGTGGTTGCCGGGCAGGAATTGGGCTACGCGCCGGAACAGTCTGTAGAACATGCGTTCGCCCAATTCGGCAAGCCGCAGGTTGTGGCGCGGCAATGGCAGGAAGAGTGGGAAACAACGCTTACGGCAACAAAGGCTGTTCCCTTCCTGCCCTCGCTGAAGCTGGCGTCGAAAATGTGGGCGGTTTCGGGAGGCATGGCAGTTGCCGCCGGCGCGATTCTGATGATGCTGATTTTAACACAGCCTGAGTCACCCTTGCGTCTTCCCCTGATGTTTTCGATCTTTTTCGGACCACCGCTCGTGTCGGGAACGATCATCGGAATGCGAGCGCGCCGCCATCCGGTTCTTGCCACGCTGGCGGGCTATGCCCTGCTGCTTCCATTCCTTATTGTGGGGTTTATCGGCGTCAACGCCTGCCAAGCCCCTTATGTCAGTTGGCTGACAGGCAAAACCTTCACGTATCCATTCGGCTTGTCCGTTGAGGCAGGTATTCGCAGCGCGCTGTCCTTCATGCCGCTGTGGATTATTCTCAGCGCTTTCAGTTCGGGCATGGTGACACTGGCCCGCCGCTACAAAACGCGCGCCCGTCGGCAAATCGCGCGCTGAATAAGTGAAGTAGAGAATGTTGAGAGGAAATCCGATTTTCCGTGTCGAATGATAACAGGGTTGTTCGATAACATTGCGCCCTGTAATTTTAACACGCTGCCCACGCAAGGGGCAGAAAGGAAATAGTTGGATGAAGGAAGCAATAAGCCGCCGCGCGTTAATCGGCGGAGGATTGGCGCTGGCCGGCGGGCTGCTGGCCGGGGAAAGCGCGGACGCGGCTCCCAAAGCCAAGCGCAAAGTAGTGGTCTGGTCGGAGGGAACCGCGCCGAAGAACGTCTATCCCGATGATATTAACACAGCCATCGCGGAAGGATTGAAGCCGCTCAAAGGCTGGGACGTGACAATCGCCAACCTCAAAGACGCCGATCAAGGCTTGCCCGACGAACTGCTCAACAACACTTCGGTGCTGATCTGGTGGGGACACCAGAAACACGGCGATGTGAAGGATGAACTGGTACAGCGCATCGTGAAGCGCGTCAAGGACGACGGCATGGGCTTTATTGCCACCCATTCCGCGCACTATTCCAAGCCGCTCAAAGCCATCTTGGGCACGAACTGCGGATGGAAATACTACATTGATGATGGCGCGCCCGTGGAACTGATCGTGAAAGCGCCCAAGCACCCGATTGCCAAAGGCGTGAAGGACTTTTTGGTTCCCAAAACCGAGCGTTACGGCGATCCGTTCGAGGTTCCCACGCCGGATACGCTGATTTTTGACGGCGTTTACACGCTCAAAGACGGCAAAAAAGAGAACGCGCAGCAGGGCATGGTGTGGCAGGCGGGCGCAGGCCGCGTGTTTTATTTCCAGCCCGGCCACGAAGCGTACCCCATCTACTTCATGGAAGAAATACGCCATATTTTCCGCAACGGCGTCGAGTGGTGCGCCAACAACAAAAAGTAGCGTTTCCTATAACATGCAAAAGCGCCTCGTTCCTTTCCAGAAGAAAAGAACGAGGCACTTTTTGTTACCGGCTGCGCCGACTTCAAGTATGAAGCGCGCTCTTACTTAACGGAAGGAACGCTTTCCGGCGGCGCGCCGGAAGGCCCCATTTTACTCTGCGCGGCTGCCTTTTGCTTGGCGATAGCGGCGGCGGCGTCCGGCGACATCTGGCCGGTGCCTTTGAAGTTTTGTTCTTCCTGCTTGGTCATTTCGGACTTTTCACTGCATCCGAGAACCGCGCCGCCAAGAAGAGCAGACAAGCAAAAAACCGCGACGTATCTGTGTGACTTGTGCATGTCCTGGATTCCTCGTTTACGCTCTCGCGGCAACCGTTGTCGCGAGAGCGTGATGTTTGACAATGTTTCTGAGGGTATGCAAACGCGGCTATTTGCGGGTGGCGTCCCACATATTGTCCTGCGGGCGATTCTTGGGGTCAGGATTGGTCGTGGACGGGCGCAGCGACTTCACATGTCCATCCGCCATCAGGAAGTTGGCTGTGTCGGTGTGATGGGCGCTGACGGCTCCGTTGGGGCCATTCGGGAAAGCGGCTTTCGGGTCGTTTGTCCCGTTGGGAATCTCGCTGGGAGCGGCCCAGTCCCACCAGTTCACACCGGCAAAGCAGTTGCCGTACCAGTCGCTGTTGTTGCCATCCGCCGTGCCGTTCATCGCCGCGTCCGCGTTATGCTTGTCCGTCACCATGATGGTTTCGGCCACTTTGTTCACGACCGCCAGCGTTTGGGAATGGCCCAGCCATGACTGGTCCATAGGCGTGAAGATGCCCTTCACGACGTTGCCATTGGAGTTATCTATGAGGCCGTTGCAGCCGTAGGAGATGGGAACGCCCGCCCAGGGAACCAGCCAGGATTGCGCCGAAATTTTCAGGGCGTCATCCACGTCGCGGTAAACGGCGTAGCTTTTGATGTAAGGCTGCGTGGTAATGGCCCACGAGTTGTGCCAGGTCTCATCCATGCCCATGGGGAAGGTCTCATCAAAGTCCTGCGTGTACATCAGGATCGCGGTTCCCATCTGCTTGACATTGGAGGTGCAGGAGATGGCGCGGGCTTTTTCGCGCGCCTGCGCAAAGACGGGGAACAGAATGGCCGCCAAGATTGCGATGATGGCGATTACGACAAGCAGTTCGATCAGGGTAAATCCCTGTGAGGACTTACGGACCGGAGTGGCAACGCTTCTGCGCGTTTTCATGGTTGTTGTCCTTCTCATGATTCTCATGATTCGAGTGAAATGTTCGAGATTCGAGTGGTATCCGATGCAGGCATATTTTACAGCGCTTGTTGGCGCGGTGGGCCGACGGATTTACGAACAATAAGTTCCAGTTCAAACACCTGGGTATCCGACAATGCGGACACAGGCAGCACGGTCGGCAATGACGCAGCGCCCTTGTTCATCCCCTCCTTTCCATTGGTTTCATTGGCCGCGCAGGCCGGCTCCGAACCGGACACGACCGCATGATCCAACCCTTCGCCGCTGATTTGCATCAGCAAACGCTCCACGGCGCGGCGTCCCATTTGTCGGAACGGCTGCCGAACCGTCGTCAGCGGCGGCGTTGTCGAGCGCGCCAGCAGCGTATCATCGAAGCCGACAACGGAAACGTCGTCCGGCACGGCCATATTGTTTTCGGCCAGCACTTCCATGCCGCCATAGGCGATGGCGTCACTGGCGCAAAAGAACGCTGTCGGAAACGCGGCGCGGGGCCATTTGGCAAGCGCCTGCTCCATGCAATGCCGCCCCGACCAGACGCTATAATTGCCCTGCAATACCAATTCAGGGTCATAGCCAATTCCGGCTTCTTCCAATGCGGCGCAATACCCGCTCAAACGCTGCTGCACTTCCCGCATATCCAGCCCGGCGGTGAAATGCGCGATCCGGCGATGCCCGTGCGCCAGCAGATGCCGCACCGCCGCATACGCCCCGGGTTCGTTGTCCACTTCCATGTTGGCGATTGTGGCAGATTCCGGCTGAGTGCCATGTATCATCACCAGGGGCGTCAATCGCCGCAGATCTTCCAGAAAACCGCCGGAAAAGCGGGGCGGAGCCACCAGGATAATGCCGTCCACGCGCCCATCGCAAAAGCCGGGGATTCGGCTTTGTTCCGATTCCCAGTTGGCGAGGGAACAGACCGTGATGTTCTGCCCCTGTTTGGTGGCGGCTTCCAGGATGCCGTTCAGCACTGCCAGAAAATACAGGTTTATTTCACCGCCGTCCACCACCGACACCACGCCGATAGTATCCATGCGCCGGCGGTTCAGTCCGCGCGCAACACCGTTGGGACGGTAGCGCAATCGGGCAGCCGCTTCCACGATGCGCGACCGCGTGGCGTCCGACACGCGCGCCGAAGAGCGCGAGCCGTGCAGCACAACAGAAACCGTCATGGCGCTGACACCGGTTTCTCTGGCAATATCCTGTAAAGTAGGGGCGTTGGTTCTGGTCATAGTTAGTAAACACTCGATTGAATAGAGTATACAGCCATTTAGCGATAAATCAGACCCTTTTGATATTATTTTTCAGATTATTTTTCGCAATAGATGCGATCTCTGGCTTTGATGTTCCCTACACATCACATCTATATCAAAATTCGCGCTTCTATGCTTGACCAAGTCTTAGCAAGCAATTATAGCAATCTGCCTCCGCGCTTTTTGCTCGGTTCATTTTGCCCGCCTACTCTTCTACAACGCGAACCGTTACCATTCCCCCTTTCAATATCGCCTGGCAGCCAAGCCGGGACGTGGCAATCCGGTCTTCCGCCGAGGTCAGCCGATCCGCCTCCACATCCTCCATGCGGGAAAGATGCTCCATTCCAACTAAAATATGTACATGGCACGTCGTACACGCGCAATTGCCGCCGCACTCATGCTCCAGCGGTATGCCATTGTCCAATGCCGCGTCCAAAATCGTATCCCCTGCCCGCGCCGCAACGGTTCGGTTCTGCGGCAAAAACGTCAGCGTCACTGCCGAATGTTGTTCTGATTTTGTAGTTTCCTGCACGGTATGCCTTCTCATAGATTAGTGTTAAACCGTTCCCAAATCAAACAAGCAAAGGAGTTTTACCCCTTCGCGCCTAAACTTCACTCACCAATCTTCCAATATCTGAAATGCGAGGAAGACGGAAGAGGGACTATAGGAAGTATGGAAGACAGAAGCCGAACACCGAACACCAACTGCCGAATACCTGACTCATCCTCAACACTTGAACACTTGAACCCCAACAAAATCAAGGAGACTCCTAAAATATGACCACCGTTGATCCGAAAGTGTTTCGGACCTATGACATACGCGCCCTTGTGCCCGACATGGTGACGCCTGACAGCGAGTTTTATGGCGAACTCAACAACCCCGACGCTTTCCTCGCCACGCTGACCGCCGCACAGGTGGAACAGATTGGGCGCGGGTTGGGCGAACTGCTGGACACGGATACCGTTGTTATCGGGCATGATGCCCGGCTGTCCGGTCCCGCGTGGGCGGACGCGCTGGCGCGTGGACTGGCGCAACAGGGCGTCAACGTGGTTTTAATCGGCTATGCCACAACGGACATGGTGTACTACGCTTCCGGCAAAATGAACGTGTGCGCCATTGAAATCACCGCCTCGCACAGTCCCAAAGAATTGAACGGCATGAAAATCGTGCGTCCGGGCGCGCAGGTCATCGGCATGGGTTCGGGCATGGAGCAACTGCGCGACATTGTGGTTTCTAATCAGTTTCGGGAGGGCAGGCCGCAGGGGAGCATTACGCGCAAAGACATTCTGGCCGAGTCCATTGACCATCTGATGCAGTTTATTGACGTGGACAGCGTGAAGCCGTTCACCATCGTTGCGGACGCGGGCAACGGCGTCGGCGGGCCGGCAGCCCACGCGCTGTTTGCCCGTTTCCCGCAACTCAAGGTCACGGAACTGTTCTTCGAGCCGGACGGCAATTTTCCCAATCACGGTCCCAACCCGTTTGAACACGAAAACATCGAGCCGTTAGTCGCCGCCGTAAAAGCGCAGAAAGCCGATTTCGGCGTGGCGTGGGATGGGGATGCCGACCGCGTGTTCTTTGTGGATGAAAACGGAACGCCGATTTCCGGGGATGTGATTACCACCCTCGTCGCCCGCCATTTTCTTAAAATGCACCCCGGCTCAACCATTGTATATGATTTGCGCGCGTCGTGGGCCGTGCGGGACTGGGTTTCCAAATTGGGCGGCGTACCGGTTTCGGAGCGCGTCGGCCATTCGTTCATCAAGCGCCGGATGCGGGCGGAAAACGCGGTTTTCGGCGGCGAAGTGTCCGGGCATTACTACTTCCGCGACCATTTCTACGCCGACAACGGCTATATCCCGCTCCTGTCCCTGCTGCAAATGCTCAGTGAAAGCGGCAGTACGCTCAGCCAACTCGTTGCCGGCTTGGGCGCATACTACATTTCCGGCGAAATCAACTCCACCGTGCCAGATGTAAACGCCGTTCTCAACCGCATTCAAACCCAATTCGGGGACGGCGACATAGACCTGCGCGACGGCATCACCATCGAATATCCCGACTGGCACTTCAACGTGCGCCCGTCCGCCAACGACCCGCTCATCCGCCTCAACCTCGAAGCCCGCAGCCAGGACGAGATGGAGCGCAAGCGCGACGAACTGCTGGCGATTATACGGGCAAACGGTTAACCACGGGGATCACGGGAACACGGGAGAAGAACAGGGGAGAAGACAACGATGGATCGCGCGCTTTGGAGTAATCCGAATACTGCCGTAATTGTGGCCGCTATTGCCGCAACGCAAATGCTGTGCGGCGCGGTGATTCTGCTGCTTCTCCATTTGTGGCTGCGGCAGCGGGATGTGAAAGACCGGAGCCTGCTCTGGCTGTGTATCAGCCTGCTCAGTTGGGCAATAATCCATGCTTCCAAATTGCTTTCCGGGCCGTGGAAAATCAGCAACGCGGATGCCATCAGCTACACCCTTTCCCCGGTCAGCAGCATTTTGTTTACTATGACGGCGTTTCAGCTTGCGCGCGTCCGCGAACTGTTTCAAAACAAGGATCGCAAACACTGGCCGCGCAGCATGGTCGCAAGCGTTGTCGCCGCGTCCCTCGTGGAGTGGATTTTGCTGTTCTTTTATCCGCCTGCCGCAAAAGTCATAGACGCAACCACGTCCAGCCTCGCCCTTATTATCTTAGGCATCGGCCTGATGTACTCTTTCTACATCTATAACAACCAGTATCTGGCGGCGCTGACCGGGGTAACGTTCCTCTATCAGATCGCAAAACAATTTCTGCTGGCGCTGCAAACCGCGTCGGGCGCGCGGGCGATTTTCGACAGCGCGAGCAGCACCATTACAACCATGCTGTTCATCGCGCTGGCAGTGGCGTGGGGGCTGTCGGATACGTCGCGCTTACGGTTTGTGGGTGGCTCGTCCAACGTGAATGTGGTCGCCATTTTCTTCGATTTGCGCGGCTCTTCGCAGTGGGCGAAACAGGTGACGGCAAAGCGCAGCGCCTCGCAGGTCGGATTGTTTATGGACAGTCTGCGGGAATGGGCGCGGAACCAGGCGTTGAGTTTTCCCGACAATCGCCCGGACTTTATCAAGTTTTTGGGGGATGGGTTCCTCTTTGTGTGGGAAGTTTCGGACAGGAAACTGCTCTGGGAACGGGCCGGAATAGAAGTGCGGCTGGCCTACAAAATCTACAGCGAGTACGCCGACTGGCTGAAAACGGAGGATTGGGAGCAGGAATTGGGCAGTGTGCCGCCCGCGTTGGGCATTGGCGTGGATGCGGGGCATGTCATCCGCATTACCTACGAGAATGGAGCCAACGATTATATCGGCGCAGCCGTCAACAACGCCGCTAAATTACAAGATTTAGCGCGGCCCAACGGGGGTGTCGTAGTACTTAATTCGACGTGGCAGCAGTGCAGCAACTGCAGCGGCAGTTTGACGCAAACGCTGGAAGACAAATTTATTGCCAATTACCTTCTTCATCCCACCGAAAAAATAGGCGACGACGAAAAAGTATACGCCACTGCAGAAGTCGTATTTTCATCACGCGGCAGCGTCGAAGCATCCAGTATCTAATATCTGCTTGTGCGCTTATTAATTCGTTCCCCCTCTCACCCCCGTGTCCTCCGTGTTCCCCGTGGTTCACTTCCTACGTGGTTTGCGTTAGCACGCGCTGCCAGCGAGGTTCGGGGATGCTCAGAAAGACTTTCACAATCTCAGGATCGAACTGCCTGCCGCTGAACTTTTCGATTTCCGTTCGGGCGGCGTCGAAGGGCAGGGCCGGACGGTACGGGCGGTCACTCGTCATAGCGTCGAGCGTGTCGGCGACGGCGAAAATGCGGGCGCCGAGCGGGATGGCTTCGCCTTTCAGCCCGTAGGGATAGCCGCTGCCGTCCCAGGCTTCGTGGTGGTGCAGCACGATTGTGGCGGCGGTTTTCAGCAGGTCAATTTTAGCGCACATCTCGTAGCCTATGAGCGGATGCTGGCGGATTTCAACCCACTCTTCCGGCGTCAGTTTGCCCGGCTTGCGCAGGATGCTGTCGGGAACGCCGATTTTGCCGATGTCGTGCAGCAGCGCGCCCCGCTCGATGGGATACAGTTCCGCTTCGCGCAAATTCAGGAGGTCGGCGAGTTCGATGGTATACGCGGTCACGCGCTCCAAATGGCCTTCCGTTTCCGTATCGCGGGTATTCAGCGCGCTCAACAGGGCGTCCAGCATGGTTTCAGCAGTGTGATTTGTAGCCGGGAAAACTGCCTGCATCCTGTTTTCCGCCGAGGCCAGGCTGCCGTTCTTCCTTGCCGCGTTGCGCGTTGGCGCAAGTGTGTCAAGGCTGTCATGCTGGGAAATGCGGCGCGCTTTCGGGTTAAACATAATTCAGGCGTCCCGCTCTTCGTCGTCCCGGTGAATTGTCTTGAAATCCAGTTTCAAGTCCGGTTGATAATCCGGCAAAACGATGGCGTCAAAAGCCTTGCGAACGGCATCTTCCGGCTCAATTGCCGGCTCGCCATGCTGAGCGTCAGCCTCGTCAATCGCCTGCTCCGCAGCCCGGTCCATAATCGCGCGCAGAGTATCGGTATGTTTCCAGATGCGGTTGCCTTTGTGCCGCGCCCGCCGCAGGGCATCCATACTGCGCGCAATCAGCAGTTTCGAAGCGGGCACGTCCAGTGACATGGCCGCCACGCCTACGCTCAGGGTGAGCCAGGGCCGCTCCGCTTCGCCGCTATGGGCGGTCATGGCCGCGCGCAATCGCTCCGCAAGAGCCGTCGCCTGATGCTCCGGCAGCAAAGGGCATATCACCAGGAACGTAAACGCATCCGGCGATATTTCCGGGTTCGCGTGTCCCACAACATCATGGGTGCGCGTTTCCTGCCGCAGGCAGCGGGCCACGCCGCGCCCGATAAGAGCCGCGCCTTCTGCGCGCAAAAAGCGCAGCACGGGCGAGTCGTCTACGGCGATGCTGAGTACGGAAAGCGGCAGGTTGTGCCGGGCCACCATTTCAATCATGGTATCCAAATAGACGCAAACCGCGTCATGCGTGGCGACGCCGGTTTCGCCGTCAATGGGCAGCAGATAGTCAAGTCGGCGCGAATACGTATCTTCCAGGCTGTCTGCCGCAATGTTTTCCCAGCTGCCGCCCGCCGGGGTCAAAGGCGGCGACGGGAAAACGGCGTCCGTTGGTTATCGAAATCATTGGCGTGTCCATGCGGGTCTTCTTCCCATTCCATGCGCGTGTTGTCTCCTGCCGTGCGATGTTGCCGAAAGCGGCTCTCGGCGGTGCTTACTGGTAGAGAATTATCGGCAGAAGGAGGTTGAGAGTTGAGGGGTTAAAGAAATGATGAGTGATGAGTGATGAGTGGAACATCCTCTATTTGCATTTTTATTCATCACTCCTCATTCATCACTCATCACTTTCCAAAGCGGGCATCGGCAAGCGGCGGCGGCGTTCGGGGGGGAGGAGGCGTTCCATCGTGTCGTCTACGGTAATGATTCCGAGCAGGCGCTCGTCTTCGCTGACGACGGGAACGGCGAGGAGGTTGTAGCGCCCGATGATCTGGGCCACTTGATCGGCGTGGTCGTCTACGTACACATGAATGACGTTGTGTACCATGATGTCGCGGATGTAGGTTGCGGGGGCGGCAATCACCAGGTCGCGCAGAGAAAGCACGCCCACAAGCCGGTCTTCCTCGTCCGTGACATATATGTAATAGATGGTTTCGGCTTTGGGGGCGAGTTCGCGCAGGCGGGCAATCGTCTGTTCGCAGGTCAGGTTGGCGTGGAGCGCGACGAGTTCGGTTGTCATCAGGCCGCCCGCCGTATCCCCGCCATACGTCATCAGTTCCTTGACATCGCGGGCTTCGTCGGGTTCCATCTGACCGAGCAGGCTGTTGGAGCGGGCGTTGGGCAGGTCTTCGAGCAGGTCGGCGGCCTCATCGGGTTCCATGGCTTCCAGAATATCGGTTGCCGTTTCGTCGGGCAGGTGATTCATAATCTGCACCTGCGTTTCCGACTCCACTTCGGCAATGGTTTCCGCCGCCACATCCGTATCCAGCGCGGAAATCACTTCCCGCGCATCGTGGGGGCTGAGTTGTTCCACAATGTCGGCAATGTCGGCGGGGTGCAGGCGGGCGATCTTGTCATGCGACACTTTCAGCCGTATGCGCCCGCCGACTGTGCCGGGTTCCAGCGTGTTCACATCGTCCCACGCGATCAGATTGGAGCGCAGCGGATGGCGGAACAAGCGGGCAAGGGCTTCTATCGGCTTGTGAAACGGATCGAAGCGGCGCAGCAGGGCGCGGAGGCTGGCATCCACGCCCACCACGCAGTACCCGCCGCCCACTTCGGCAAGCCGCACGTCATTGACGCGCACGACGCGGTAATCCTGCACGTCCACGATCTGCTTGTCCAGAATGTCGCGGCGCAGGCGCAGGGCGTCTTCATGCGGAACGCACGGCAGCAGTTCGGCAAGGGGCGCGCGCAGCCGAATATCGCCCCGAATGTGGCCGCTGCCTTCCGGCCCGCGCGGGTCGGCGTCAAATTCCAGGGCGTCATACGGCAAACATATTTCACCCGTTGCCGCGCGTACCAGAATCGCGCGCACGGCAGGCAGCCTCCCCTCCATATCAGCAATCGTATCTATGACTTTGCCGATAGGAACGCCATCGGGAGCCAAAACGCGCTTATCCAGAATCTGCGTGAGATATTTCATAGCGCCATTATACAGCCTGGCGAAAATGTCGTCAATGCAATCTGCTCACAATCTTTTTCTGCGCCTGCTGAAATCTCTGAGCGTTGACGACGCGGCAGCAAGGCAATAAGTTCGCGCAGCTACAAGTTTTTTATAAAATTTCTCAAAAAGACATTCTTTGCCGTTGACAAACCCTATCCCTGACAAGTATACTGGCATTGTATCCCGTAGTTTCCATAGTTTCTCCCTGTCTTCCAGCATTGTTGTTGGTACAGGGTAGTCAACGACGCCTTGTGCAGCCATATGAGCAAATAAGCTTGTTTCCTCAAATGAAGAGGGAACAAACTTATTCTCTGGCCGCGCTATGGCGTTTTTTGCGTTTGGCCGTTCCCGGCTTCATTTTCTTTTTTGGAGGTTCCCCCATGGTTCACGTTCGCAAAGGTTTCACGCTGATCGAGTTGTTAGTGGTTATTGCCATCATCGCTATTCTCGCGGCGATTCTGTTCCCCGTCTTTGCCCAGGCGCGCGAAAAAGCGCGCACCGCGTCGTGCCTGTCCAACTTCAAGCAGTTGGGCATTGCCTTCACGATGTACCTGCAGGACAATGACGAGGTGGTGCTGCCCCGTTACCAGGCCTGCCCCAGCACCGGGCCTGCCGCCACCCCGGACGATCCTCTGCTCTGGACAGCCACCATTCAGCCCTACGTCAAGAACAAGCAGATTATGATCTGTCCTTCTTCCACGCAGTCCAAGTACGGCGACACCTGGAATACGCGCAGCGCGGTTTCTTCCGGCTACAACCAGACCATCAGCGGCTGGTACTACGCCACCGACGCCTGTGGACAGTGGATTTTGCCCTCGCTGCCCGGCATTCAGTACCCCGCCAAGAACGTGATGTTCGCCGACTCGGTTCCCGGCGCGCTTGCCGATGGCTATCGCGGCTACCTGTTCGGCAATACCGCTCTCAACGTTCCCTACACCACCGCCAGCGCGGGCAGTCTCGGCGCGCGCCACACGGAGGGGACCAACCTGACCTTCTTCGACGGCCATGCCAAATGGTACAAAGGAACGGCGGTGCTGTGGCATCCTGACGCGGTCATCAACTGCAAGGACTACAGCCTGTTTCTCAACCCCTGGATGGACGTCAACGACGCCCATATCAAGTTCAACATTTCCGATACCTGCATCCCCGATCCGTAATCCGTCAGGCGTCCCAACTTCCATTTCTGAACTTTCCTTTTCTGAACGGAAGGCTCTTCTCGAACGAAAGGCTTTTGACGCATGAACCAGAAAGTGAATCCGGCTGTCGCCGCCGCGCTTGCCGCCGTCGTCGCGCTCTGTCTCCTCTTCATCGGGATGAAAGTCTTTCGCGGTGGCGGAGGGGGAGATACCGGCAGCGAGGGCAAAGCGGTGATAGTCAGGCCCAGCAACCCCAACGATCCGAAGTTTACCGAACATCTCCCTGCCGGCATTGCCGGCGGAGGCATGAACGGCAAATAGTAGTTT
This sequence comes from uncultured Chthonomonadaceae bacterium, assembly GCA_963835065.1. Lineage (GTDB taxonomy): Bacteria > Armatimonadota > Chthonomonadetes > Chthonomonadales > Chthonomonadaceae > CAWFQB01. Next base: position 139,502 of record CAWIEK010000009.1, read on the forward strand.
TCTCGCGTTTACCTCACCGGGCGTCCACTTGTGGACATACCCCTCTCCTGGCCGCTCGTTCCTCGCCAGGAGAGGGGCTATTTGTTGCTATTTCTACAACCACACAGGAAGACAATGGACAAAAAAACCGGATGCTTTGTGGGCATCCGGTTCAAGACGCAACGATTTACAATCGCGTCCGGCAAAAGAAGGGTGATCGTCGCTCGGAGAGTGAGCGTGATGATATTCTGCATCATAGATGTTAAGCGAGTATTAAGCCTGCATGAATTTTCCGTTAAGGTTTAGGCGGTTACTACACACGGACATCAGAACAGGCACGTATCCAGAAACGCATTGCGGAATTTGCCCTGCGGATCAAGGGCGCGAAGCATTTGCTTGAAATCCGGCAGGCGGGGGTACAGAGGTTGGAGTTGCGCGGCCTGCATGGTAAACAGCTTGCCCCAATGCGGGCGGGCGTGAAACGGCGCAAGTTCGGCTTCGATCCGGGGCAGTAATTTTTCTACGGCAGGCCAATCCGGTTGCCAGGTGAAGTGGATGGCAACGCAGTCCTGTTTATAGCAGGGACTCATCCACAAGTCGTCTGCGGCAATCGTCCGAACTTCGGAGATCAATAGATGCGGGGCAATGTGTTCCCGCAATTCGTAAACGGCGCTCAGGGCGGCAAGCGCGTTCTGACGCGGCACAAAATACTCCGTTTGCAGTTCCTCGCCGCTGCTTGGCGTGTACTCCATGCGGAAATGCGGCAGGCGCTCGTGCCATGCGCCGGGTATGCCCATTTGCGCGGTGCAGTTTTCCGCCGAAATGCCGGCAATCGGATGCAGGTCGCGCGTGGCAGGCGTCGCTCCGAACCAATCCGGTTCCGGCGTAAACGTATCCTCATCCCCAACCCGCCGCTTCAGCCACACTTGATTAAACTTCGCTTCCTGCCAATCGGTGAACAGGCTCACACTGTAAGCCGCCCCTAATATCTCCTCGAAATGGTTTTCCAATTGGCTCAGGGGCAGGTTCTCGTACACGTTCTGCCGCATGGTAAACGCGGGCACAAGATTCAGCGTCAACTGCGTGACCACGCCAAGCGCCCCAAGTCCGACAACCGCGCCCGCAAACGCTTCGCTGTCGGCTTCGCGGGAGAAATTCTTTATGTTGCCATCTGCCGTGACCATTTCCAGCGCGGATACAATCGAAGCAAGGTTCGCATTGCCGACCCCGGAGCCGTGCGTGGCCGTCGCGCATGCCCCCGCAACGGAAATATGCGGCAGGGACGCCAGATTGTGCAGCGCGTAGCCTTCCTCGTGCAGAAACCTGCATAACGTGCCGTACCGAATACCCGCCCCAACCATGACCGTATGCCGCTCCCGATCCAACCCCAATATCTGATCGAAATTCGCCAGCGAAAGCATGTCTTCGCTCGTGTCCGCGATTCGGTTGAAGGAATGGCGTGTTCCCAACACTTTCACCTTGCGGCAGCGAGTGACCAACTCCTGCACTTGCGCCGTCGTTTCGGGGCAGTGCCACCGTGCCGCCCGATACGCTATATTGCCCGCCCAATTGCGTTCATCCATTGTTTTTGCTCACATCTCCGCCTGAAAAAGTCTCGACCGACTTCCGTAATTGTCCAAACGCAAATACCAAATACCAAATACCGAACACCGTGAAATTCGCTCCCGGTTTCAGTTATTGTACCCGTTCTGATTTTTGCCTGCTGAGTTTAGAGTTCGGGGAATTTTTCAGATTGTGTCACGAACCGTTACCGCCATCGTTCTCGTATTATAAGCCAGGCATGAAATGTGATGCCTGAAGCCGTATGTGCCTGGATGCACTTACCGATAGACCTATACCAAGAGGTAAATTCAATGCAAACCAAACTGACAAATTTTCGCGCTCGTACCGGAATGATTGTTCCCCTGGCGCTTGCCTGTGTTGCCGGAGTGTCATTGTCCGCTCCATCCGCCGTTTACGCGCAGGATCGCGGGCGGGACCGAGGTGGTGATTCCCGTGACCGAGGCAATGATTCGCGGGATAGAGGCAGCGACTCGCGTACCGGACGAGACGACTCGCGTGACCGCCGCGATACCACCCGCGAAGAGGGACGTCGGCAACGCGACGATAGCCATGTCCGGTTCACGCACTCCGACGAGGGACGCCGTTTTGACAATGGCGTGACATTGCGACGCGGAGCGCCGGTTTCCGACCATCGTTTCGATACGTACTTCCCACGCCACACCTATTCCTATCCGCATTATGCTTTCAATCGAGACGCGGGACGCGCGGTGATTTCGCCGTTCAGCTTCTACGTCGGCATCTTCCCGCCCTTCATTGATCGCAGCGCGGTGATTATTGCCGCGCCCCGCCACGTCTTCATTGACGTGCCCATCTACGTGCATGGCGAATACCGGGCGTATGGCGACGGACGCGACGATTACTACCTGAACCACCGTGAAGACGACCGGTGGCGGGATGATCCGGACTTGAAGCGCGCGGTTTACGACATGGAAGACGCCTTCCGCAACGATGATATCGCGTTGCTGGCTCCGCTCACCGACCCGGCAGCCAACATCTCGATCTTTGCAAAGGGACGCTTCGAGTATTCGCTCAATCCCAACGACTACCTGGATATGACCCGCGACTTCCTGCGCAGCGCGCATACCACCGGGTTTACCGCGTACCGCGTCCATCCCAGAGATCGCGGCGTCTATCAGGTCTTTGCCCGCCATACCTATCAGGACCAGAATGGGCAGAGCCGCACGGTGTACCTGTGCGTCGTGATGGAGCGCATCAACGACCGCTGGACGATCACACAGATTGACACGTCGCCCGCCCGCAGTTAAGTGCTTCGATTCCATGGCCTTCAACGCTTGGCCCCTTCTTCCAAAATTGGAAGAAGGGGCATTTATTTGTATAGGCTCTTCGCCACAGCAGAGAAAACTCACGCAGGGAAACGTTGCGGTTGCGTCCAATAAGAAAGAATGAAAATCACCGATGTTAAAGTCATTCTCACCTGTCCGGGACGCAATTATGTTTTCCTGAAAATCTTCACGGACGTGCCGGGACTGTACGGCGTGGGCGAGGGTACGCTGAACGGCAGCGAACCCGTTGTGGCCGAAGCCCTGCGCCATATCGCGCCCCTGCTTATCGGACGCGACCCGCAGCGCATCGAAGATTTATGGCATCTCGTGTATCGGCACAGTTATTGGCGCGGCGGGCCGGTCTTCATGGCGGCATTGGCGGCGATTGATTTCGCGCTGTGGGACATCAAGGGCAAGCAGGCCAACCTGCCCGTGTACCAACTGCTCGGCGGCAAGGCGCGCGACGGCGTGATGTGCTACACCCATGCGTTCGGGCGCGATGCGCTGGAAACCGAAGACCACGCGCGGCAAATTATGGCGCAGGGTTTCAAGGTCGTGCGCTGTCAGGTGGGCGTGTATGGCGGGGCGGGCGTGTTGGGCCAAAACCCGCCCGTAATGCCCGGTACGCCGCCCGAACAGATTTACGAGCCTACCCCCTATCTGCTTTCCGTTCCCAAACTGTTCGCGCACCTGCGCGACAAATTGGGCATGGAAATCGAACTGTTCCACGACGTTCACGAGCAATTGCAGTCCCATTGAAGCGGCGCGGCTGGCGAAGGAACTGGAACCGTACCGCCTGTTCTTCCTCGAAGACCCCTTGATGCCGGAACACCGCGAGTCATGGCCGCTCCTTCGCGCCGCTTCCACGACCCCGCTTGCCATCGGCGAGATTTTCACGTCGCGCTGGGACTGCCTGCCCCTGTTCGCCAACCGCTGGATAGATTTCATCCGCATCAAGCCCCTGCATGTCGGCGGCCTGACCGAAGCCCGCAAAATCATGATCATGGCCGAACCATACAACGTGCGCAGCGCGTTTCACGGGGCCGCTGACATCGGGCCAATCGCGCAATCGGCAAGCGTCTCGCTGCAAGCGGTCATTCCCAACTTCGGCGTACAGGAATGGACGAGGTACAAAGACCCGGTTTACGAAGTGGTTTCCGGCGTACCCGCAATGCGCGACGGCTATTTGTACCCCAATGAGCGCCCCGGCCTCGGCATGGACATAGATGAGGAAAAGGCCGCGCAGTTCCCCTACCAACGCGCTTATATGCCGCTCGTCCGCCGACAGGACGGCTCCATGCACGTTTACTGAGTAAATCTATAACTTCCCGGCGGGCACATACGAGGCGGGCGGGCACATAAGGGCGGCGGGCACAGGAGGCGGGCGGGCACAACATGTTGTGCCCCTACAATCGGGAACTTGTTGTTTTACAGACCCTAAGCAAAAGGATACAGAGTTATGAAAACGCTGTTCGCTTATGTTTTGCTCGGCTGCGCCGCGACGCTTGCGACCGCAGCCGATGTGCCCACGCTCAAAGCCGACCACAAACCGGACGCTGCCGCGCAGTTGATGAAAGTGGAGCGGGACTTGAATGAAGCCTTCAAAGCGCGGGATAAAAACGCTCTGATGGCGTTGTGTTCCGAGGACTTTGTGTTCACAGACGATGATGGCAAAATCAGCGGCAAGACGCAGTTTCTCAGGGATGCAACGAGCAACATTCAGGTGGTTTCCTATAAGTTGAGCGATCTCGTAGTTCATGTTTACGGAGATACCGGCATCATCACCGGAAAGTGGAGCGGGACGATCAAAACCGAAGACGCTGAATCCAAAACAGCCCTGCGCTTCACGGATACATTCGTTCGCCGTGACGAGCGCTGGTGGGAGGTTGCGTCCCAACTCACGCGCCTCGCCCAAAATGATGCCCAAAATGAATAGACTGCGAGGCAGCGCAATGGTACGCCGCGTTTGTACAATCTTCTGTCTGTCAGCGCTGTGGGTGGCGGCGGGAGCGGTTCCGAAGCCCGGAACGGACGCGCCCGTCCGCTTCCGGGAACATCTGATTGCCACACTGCCCGGCGTGTACCAGTGCGCCGTTGCCGACATCAATGGTGACGGCAAGCCCGACATTCTGGGATTGTCAAGCGGCAAAAACGAGATCGCGTGGTACGAAAACCCGACCTGGCAGAAGCATGTTATCACAACGGCCACGCGCAGTAACATTGACCTCGCCGCGTATGACCTGGACGGCGACGGCAAACCGGAACTCGCGGTTGCCAGCGCGTTCGACCTCAACAACACGCGGCAGGGCGGCAGGCTGCAATGGTTTGCGCGGGGCGCGGACGCGGGCGCGGAGTGGACGGGGCACGATTTTGCTAATTTGCCCACCGCGCACCGCCTGCGCTGGGCCGATTGGGACGGCAACGGCAAAAAAGAACTGGTAGTCGTGCCGATACTGGGCGAAGGCGCAATGTCGCCCGATTACGCCGCGCCCGTTTCCATCGTCACTTATGGCTTCGACAAAGGCAAAGTCCAATCCCATGTTGTAGACCATTCCCTCACGGTCGCGCACGGGATGCGGATTCTGGATTTCGATGGCGATGGGCGCGACGATTTGCTTGTCGCAAGTTACGAGGGCGTGACGTGGTTCAAGCCGGAGGGCAAAGGCGCGGCGCGGACGTGGCGTAAAACCCTGCTGGCAAGCGGGGAACAAAACCTGCCGCCCAAGCGTGGCAGCAGCGAAGTAGATCGGGGCTGGCTCAAAGGCAAACGCCCTTTTCTGGCGACAATTGAACCCTGGCACGGCAACGAAGTCGTTGTTTACCTGCCGCCCCCGGACGGCAAAGGCTTATGGCAGCGTCACGTTCTGGACACCACGCTCGAAGACGGACACGCCCTCGCCTGCGTTGACCTGGACGGTGACGGGCAAAGCGAAATCATCGCCGGGTATCGAGGCGGAACGCGCAATCTCTACGGCTATCGCGCTACGGATGCGACCGGCACAAAATGGCAACGCTTCACCATTGACGCGGGCAACATGGGCGGGTCAGGAATGGTCATTGCCGACATCAACGGCGACAGCAAACCCGACATCATTTGCTGCGGCAGCAATGTAATCAAATGGTACGAAAACTTGGGCGCAAAACCAGCGCCATAGCCTATACCACTTCCAGAAGAGATTTCAGCCGCAAATACACGCAAATGCAAATTCAGAATAGACAGGATTAACAGGATTTTTAGGATTAAACAGGATTAATGGAGTAGAAGGAATTGGTTCATTTGCGTGTATTTGCGGCTAAAATTCCTCCTCAGCGCACTCGCGCCACCGCCTGCTTCCAGCCCGCGTACAACGTTTCGCGTTGATCCGCGCTCATTTGCGGCGTAAAGATGCGGTCTACCGCCCACTGCGCGGCGATTTCTTCCGGCGTCTGCCAGAACCCGATGCCCAACCCGGCCAGATACGCCGCGCCCAAAGCCGTCGTTTCCGTGACCGCCGGACGCGCAACGGCTGTGCCCAAAATGTCCGCCTGCATCTGCATTAATGTGTTATTGACGGTCATGCCGCCATCCACGCGCAGTTCGGGAATGTCCAGACCGCTGTCCTGCCGCATGGCTTCCAGCACATCGCGGGTTTGACAGCAGACCGCTTCCAACGCCGCCCGCGCAAGGTGCGCCCGCCCCGCGCCCCGCGTCAGCCCGACAATCGCGCCCCGCGCTTCCGCATCCCAGTACGGCGCTCCCAAGCCCACAAATGCGGGCACAAAATACACGCCCCCGTTATCCGCAACGGAAGCCGCCAGACTTTCAATCTCCCCGGCGGAACGAATGATTTGCAGTTCATCCCGCAGCCACTGCACCGCCGCCCCGGTCACGAACACGCTGCCTTCCAAAGCGTAGTTGATAGTTGATAGTTGATAGTTGATAGTTGAATCCATTGCTGATTGCCGATTGCCGATTTTCGATTGAGGATTGGCTTCTTCCGTCTTCTCTTCTTCTCTTCTCCCTTCTCCAATCTGCCACGCAACGGTTGTCAGCAGGCCGTGTTGGGAGAATTGGGGCTGATTTCCGGTGTTCATCAGCAGGAATGAGCCGGTTCCATAGGTGTTTTTTACCATGCCCTGCAGGTGGCAGGCTTGCCCGAACGTGGCGGCCTGCTGATCGCCCGCGATGCCGGCAATCGGAATGTTTCTGCCCAATAAATCCGTCGTGGTTTCGCCGTAGATGTGGCTGCTCGGCTTGACGACGGGCAGAATTTCGGGGGGAATGTCGAGCAGGCGCAGCAGTTCCGCGTCCCATTCGCCGGTGAGGATGTTGAACAGCAGGGTGCGGGAAGCGTTGGAAACATCGGTTGCGTGAACCGCGCCGCCCGTCAAGCGCCACAGCAAAAACGTATCTACCGTGCCGAACGCGATTTCGCCCCGTTCGGCGCGGGTTCGCAGGCCGGGCGTGTTGTCCAGCAGCCAGCGTATTTTCGTGCCGGAAAAATAGGGATCGAGCGGCAGGCCGGTTTTGGCGCGAAACAGGGGTTCCACACCGTCAGATCGCAGGCGTTCGCACAGGGGCAGGGTACGCCTGTCCTGCCACACAATCGCGTTGGCAACGGGGCGTCCGGTTGCCCGTTCCCACAACAGCGTGGTTTCGCGCTGATTGGTGATGCCCACGCCCGCAATGTCCGCGCCCGTTACGTTTTGTTCGCGCAGAAGTTTGGCGACAACGCCCGCCTGACTCGCCCAGATGTCTTCGGGCGCGTGTTCCACCCATCCGGGATGTGGGTAGCGCTGCGCATACTCCTGCTGCTCCACGCCCCGCACCGCGCCCGCCCGGTCAAACAAAATCGCCCGCGAACTCGTCGTGCCCTGATCCAGCGCTAGAATGAATTCCGCCATGTTGTGCCTCTCAGTATAAGACTATAACCAAAGCGTATATTTAGAAAGGGATAAGAGTATGTAGAGTCATCGTCGAAATCTTGGCAATGCAGCGCTTCCAGCCCGATGTCTCGTTGTGTCTGGTTGTAGGAGAGAGGCGTCGTGACCTCGAAAGCGTCAGGGCGAACGGGATGGGTGAAACATAGGACTGGCACCTCCCTTCTTAGTTGATAGTGGATAGTTGATAGTTGATAGGAACTACCAGCGTTCAACCTTCCTGTCTACATAGTAGACCTTGTTCTACTGTTTGGACGGCTGTGTGGGGCAAAAGGTTCGCTTTTTCCGCGCTGTGCGGCGCTTTTTTACTTTTTATTTTTCGCGCGAGACTTTTTCTTTTCAAGTCCTAGAGCGAGAGGGCAGTATAGGCTTTACAAGTTGGTCCTACCCGGCTATAATACTTTGTCCGCGTGTGAGATCACTTACCGATCAGAGCGGTTCCACACAAACGTTTGGAGTAAAGATGACGGCTCCGCAAAGCATACTTGAACTTGTAGACCGCTTCGCTTATAACCGCGATAACTACCGCAATCCGCAGTACAACGAAACTCAGTTGCGCCGGGAGTTCCTCGACCCCTTCTTTACCGCGCTCGGATGGGATGTGGAAAACAAGGAGGGCTACGCGGAAGCCTACAAGGACGTGGTTCACGAGGACGCCATCAAAATCGGCGGCGTGAACAAAGCGCCCGATTACTCGTTTCGCATCGGCGGGACGCGCAAGTTCTTTGTGGAAGCCAAAAAGCCCGCCGTCAACCTCAAAGACGATCCGAAACCCGCGTTTCAATTGCGCCGCTACGCCTGGTCCGCCAAACTGCCGCTTTCCATCCTCAGCGATTTTGAGGAGTTCGCCGTATACGATTGCCGCGTTCAGCCGGACGAGCGCGACAAGCCCGCCATTGCCCGCACCCTTTATATCCCCTATACGGAATACGACGCGCGCTGGCAGGAAATCGAAGCCGTGTTTTCCCGCAGCGCGATTTTGAAGGGCGCGTTCGACAAGTACGCGACGGACAACAAGACCCGGCGCGGCACGGCGGAAGTGGACGCGGCGTTCCTCAAAGAGATCGAAACATGGCGCGAAAGCCTTGCCAAAAACATCGCCCTGCGCAATCCTGATTTGCGCAACCGCGACCTCAACTTCGCTGTTCAGATTATCATTGACCGCATCATTTTCCTGCGCATTTGCGAAGACCGGGGCATTGACATTTACGGCAGGCTGCAAGCCCTGCTCAACGGCAAGGACGTTTACCCGCGCCTGCTGCAATTGTTCCGCGAAGCCGACGAGCGCTACAACTCCGGCCTGTTCCACTTTCGCATGGAAAAAGGGCGCGACGAGGCGGGTTTGGACACCCTGACGCCGCGCCTGAACATAGACGACAAAACGCTCAAAGACATTCTGACGACGCTGTATTATCCCTGCCCCTACGAATTTTCCGTGCTGCCCGCCGATATTTTGGGACAGGTGTACGAGCAGTTTTTGGGCAAAGTGATCCGGCTGGACGCCAAACACCGCGCGGTTGTGGAAGACAAGCCGGAAGTAAAGAAAGCGGGCGGCGTTTATTACACGCCCACCTACATTGTCAACTACATCGTGGAGCAAACCGTCGGCAAACTGGTGGAAGGCAAAACGCCCCGGCAGGTGGAAAAACTGAAAATCCTTGATCCGGCCTGCGGTTCCGGCTCGTTCCTCATCGGCGCGTACCAGCGTTTGCTCGACTGGCATCAGCAGTGGTACGAAACGGACGGCGCGGCCAAACACGCCAAAGGCAAGGATGCCCGGTTGTATCAGGGCGCGGGCAATACGTGGCATCTCACGACAAGCGAGCGCAAGCGTATCCTGCTTGCCAACCTGTACGGCGTGGACATAGACGCGCAGGCCGTAGAAGTCACTAAATTGTCGCTGCTGCTGAAAATGCTGGAAGGCGAAACGCAGCAGACGGTGAACGCGACGCTTTCCATGTTCCACGAGCGCGTCCTGCCCGATTTGGACGGCAACATTCAGTGCGGCAATTCCCTCATCGGCCCCGACTTCTACGATGGCAGGCAACTCACGCTTCTGGACGAGGAAGAGATGTACCGCGTCAACGTCTTCGACTGGAAAAAGGCTTTTCCCAAAATCCTGACGGGCGATAATTCCGGCTTCGATGCCGTCATAGGCAATCCGCCATACATTCCAATTGAGACGATTACTGAAGATGACAGACACTACTTCCAATCTCACCATAAGCAACTTGAGAGAAAGTACGATACTTCTATTGTTTTCATCCTCGCTATGCTTGAGAAACTAAATGCAAATGGATGTTTGGGCTTCATCTCCTCGCTGACATGGCAAACAGGAGAAAACTTCCGTAAATTGCGCGAACATCTCTTCACAAAGGCGGGAGTAGAAACTTTGGTAAGTTTGCCTTTTGACGTCTTCAAGAACGCTTATGTAGACACGGGAACCTACATATTAAGGCGCACACCTACGGAGGAGTACGCCATTTACCGATTTCCGAAAAAGACGCAGGTCACTAACCTACAAAATTTACCATACGCGAAGGTGTCATGTAGCCTTATAATGCCACCTGATTACAAGATAGTGCTTGAGTCGAACACACAGGCTATTCTGACTCGTGTATCTTCATCTTCTGGCTTTACTACATTGGGGGCGCTTACGACTTCGACGCAGGGATTAGCAGGGAACCGCTTCAAGAGGGTTTCTTCAGAAAGCGCAGACACATACCCATTTATGACGCCCTGTGTGCCGACGGCAGACGGTACATAAAACCTCATGATTTTATCCGTAGCTTTGCGCGTTGTGGCGACGGGCTGAACCCCTTCGCTGTATGGCCTACGGCCCAGTGTCCTTCGGACACGCTTGCTTTGCAGGCTGTGAGTTCCTGTTATATACGCTTGCTGTGAAATGGGAGGCCGGGTACCGACAAGAGCGTTCCGAGTGTTGAAAACACCCGGCAGGAAAGGGCAAGCGTCTTGCAGACGCAACTTCCAGAAAGCAGGGGCGCGTCTGAAAGACGCTTGCTTTGTCCAGACAGGGGTTTTCAACCCCCGGTAAACCACACGGGCGCTATTTCACAGCAAGCGTTATATAGACCTGCTACATCTCAACGATGGGATTATGTCCGAAGGACATTGGGCGGAACGCCATACAGCGAAGGGGTTCAGCCTGTCGCCGCAACGCGCAAAGATGAAAGTATGATGAACAGACAGCTTCAGGATTTAAGATGAACATTTTAGCCATTTCGGGAAGCCTGCGCCGCGCTTCCTCCAATACCACGCTGCTGCGCGCGGCGCAACTGCTGGCTCCCGACGGCATGAACATTACGCTGTATGCGGGATTGGGCGATTTGCCGCACTTCAACCCGGATTTGGAAGGCGCGGAACCGGAGGCAGTTCTCCAATTCCGCGCCCAAATTCAAGCCACTGATGGCGTGTTGATTTCCAGCCCGGAATACGCGCATGGCGTTCCCGGTTCGCTGAAAAACGCGCTGGATTGGCTTGTCGGCAGTGGCGAACTGGTGTATAAGCCCGTCGCCCTGCTCAACCCCTCGCCCCGTTCCACGTATGCGCAAGCCGCGCTCACCGAAATTCTAAACGTGATGACCGCGCAGCTTGTGGCGGACGCCTGCCTCACGCTTCCTATCGCGGGAACACCGCTGGACGCGCCCGCTATCGCCGCGCACCCGGAGTTTGCTCCTGCTCTGCAAGCCTCACTTGCCGCGCTGGTTCGCGCCATTCAAGCCAACGCCGCAGCCGCTTGATGCTGCCGGTAACTCTTCACCACCAAGACGCCAAGAACACCAAGAGAAAACAGGCCACTAATCTTGGTGGTGAAGAGTTACTGTTGACGCAGGCGTTTCAGGGCTTTTTTGGCGTCGGTATCGCCCTGCGCGGCGGCTTTGGCGTACCATTTCAAGGCTTCCGCTTTGTCGGCGGGGGTGTCTTCGCCATTTTCGTAGATGCCCCCAAGCACCGTTTGCGCCCATACAAAGCCCTGCCCGGCGGCTTTGCGCAGCCATTTGATCGCTTCCGCAGGGTTTCTTTCCACGCCCCGGCCCTCGAAGTAACTGGTGGCAAGCAAACTCTGCGCTTCTGCGTCGTTCTGTTCCGCCGCCTTGCGGTACCAGATCACGGCTTCCACGCGGTCCCGATCCACGCCCTCCCCTTCCGCATAGCACAAGCCCAGCCGGGTTTGCGCGTCCGCGTAACCCTGTTCCGCCGCCTTGCGATACCAGTCCACTGCCTGTGCCGCATCCTTTCCGACGCCGACGCCGGATTGATAGTGCCAGCCGAGCCTGTCTTGCGCGGCCGCATAGCCCTGATCGGCGGCTTTACGATACCATTGCAGCGCTGCAATCGCGTTTTTCGCCACGCCGTTGCCGTAATGGTAGGCTTCTCCAATGTTGCACTGCGCGTTCGCGTTGCCCTGCGCCGCCGCTTTGCGATACCACTTTAAGGCTTCCTGATAGTCCTTGCGGACGCCGGTTCCCCTGGCATAGCAGTCGGCGAGATAATCCTGAGCATCGCCATCTCCACTCTGCGCAGCCTGGCGGTACAACTGCACGGCGCGAGTTATGTCCTTGCCGACGCCCTCACTAAATTCATAGCAATAGCCCAGACTAGCCTGGGCGTCCGCATTGCCTTTTGCCGCCGCTTTGCGATACCACTGCACCGCCTGCGCGTAGCTTTTCTCCACGCCATTGCCATCGCGATAGCAGTGGCCGAGGTTGGTCTGCGCATCCGTATTGCCTTTTGCCGCCGCCTTGCGATACCAGTCCACTGCCTGCTTGAAATCCTTGCCGACCCCTTTGCCTGCATAGTAAACAAAGCCCAAACTATTCATAGCCTCGACACTGCCATGCTCCGCCGCCTGGCGATACCAGCTTATGGATTCGGCGTAATCCTGCCCCGGGCCGTCTTTGCTGTACAAATCTCCGAGAGCGTCCTGCGCGTCGGCGTTTCCTTTATTCGCCGCCTTGCGGTACCACTGCATGGCATCCGCCTCGTTTTTTGCGATGCCGTCCCCATCCCGCAAGCAGTGGCCGAAAACCAACTGCGCGTTCACATTCCCCTGCTCCGCCGCCCAACGGTACCAATGCGCCGCCAGCGCGTGGTTTTTGGGAACGCCGTTGCCGTTGAAATAGCACTCCCCAAGATCGTACTGCGCCCCTGCCACGCCCTGCTCCGCCGCTTTGCGATACCATTGCGCGGCCAGCGCATAGTTTTTGGGCAGGCCGGTTCCATCGAAGTAACATTCGCCGAGCCTGTCCTGCGCAAGCGCGAAGTTTTGCGCGGCGGCTTTGCGATACCACATCAGGGCTTGCGGCATATTCTTGCGCGCGCCGTCTTCCGAATAGACGCCAAGATTGAATTGCGCTTCCACGCTGCCTTGCGCGGCGGCTTTGCCGTACCATTTCACGGCAAGGTCGTAGTGCTGCGTGATGCCCCGCCCCCATCCGTAAGCGGCGGCAAGCGTGTCCTGTATCAGCCAATCGCCTTTTTTGGCTTCTTCCTGCATGTCTTGCAGCGCCCAACGGTACATTTCTTCGGCAGAAGAGGGATTCGGGCTGGGCACGATCCCCTCCTCATAGCACACGCCAAGATAATAGAGGCCCACATTGTCATGCTGTTCCGCCGACTTGTTAAACCAGTCGTAGGCTTCGCGCGCCCCATTGGGACTGTTTTTCAGGCATACTCCCATCATGGCCTGGGCGCGCGCATCCCCCGCTTCCGCAAGCGGGCGCAGCAGTTTCGCCGCCTTCTGCCATTGCCCCGTCTTGAACACCTTTTCCGCAGCCAAATATGCCAACGCATGACGAAACGCGGGGCTGTTAGGCTTTAACCCACCCGCTTGCCCGGTCTCCGCCTGCCTCCGCGCGCCGATAAGCCCAACCCCAAATTTGCCCAACGATTGCCCGTTCGCAAGGCGGGGAATGCCCGCCACGCCCACAATTGCCGCGCCAACAGCAGCCATTTTCAAAACAAACGCTCGTAAAGCAAATTGTCTCTGCCACCCCATCGGCCTTCTTCCTTTTCTGCTTCATTCCTCATCCTTCATCCTTCATCCTTTTCCTCATCCCGGATACCAGATCACGCGCGGTTCGTCCGGGCTGCGCTCGTAGTTCCAGGCGCGGTCAATGAGCGCGGGCAAATCCACTTTGGGACGCCAGCCGAGCAGGAATTTGGCTTTCGTGTTGTCCAGCCAGGTGGATTGAAACTGCGTGGGAATGTCTACGGACGGCAGGCCGCGCGTTTGATGCAGGTATTCGGCCACCGCGCGGTAATTGACCGGCTCATCCATGCAGATGTTGAACGTTTCCTGCCGGGCGCGCGGATGGTCCAGCGCCATGATAATTGCCGTAATCAAATCATCCAAATGCACGAAATTGCGCTGCATCGGTTCGCCGTTTGTATCCAGCATCACGGGAACGGTTTCGGTTCGGGCGTATTCCGCCGCTTTTTCCGCTTCAACCAAATCTTTCCAGCGCGGCCCGCCGAACACATCATCCTCAAACGACAGCGTATATTTGAAATCGTCCTTTTCCATGATCCAGGGCGCGCGCAGGCAGCAGCCATTCAAGCCGTACTGAACGTAATACTGCTCCAACATCACCTCTTCCAGCACTTTCGAGAGGGCGTAGCAGCCGGGGTACGCCGAATGTTTTTGCGTTTCCGTGACGGGCGCGGGAAAGCGATAAAAGAAATGCCCCATACCCGCGTCGCCGCCAAGCAGTATGAACTGCGTAAACGTTTCCGACTGACGGCACGCTTCCAGCAGCCAGAACAGCCCTTTCACTGTCACATCCATTATGGCGTCCGGCGTTTCCTTACAGGTCGCCAGATGCAGCACATGCGTCACGCCCTCCATCGCCGCCTGCACGTCTGAGTGAACGGCCATATTGCCGGTGACGACTTCCAGCCCGTCGCGCTCCGGCAGCCTGCGGTTGTGGCACAAAGCGCGTACAACGGTGGGCGTTTCGCGCGGTTCCGACAAAAAACGATGCAGAAACGCCTGCCCGACTTTTCCCGTCGCCCCCGTCACTAAAATGCGTCGCATAATTTAATTGGTTCCTTTTAGAGCCGGCAGCCTCACGGTACGAACCCGGTTATGGAACGCTGACAAGGCGCTGCGTTTCGAGGTTCGATATTCTTGGAGGCACATCGCTTGCGGCATGCGCGAAAGCGCGGGCGGCTTCCAGGTTGGCGCGAATCTCCTGCAATGGCCCCGCCGCCAGGGTCGGAAAAACGCCGCCATTTTGCTCGGCCTCGTGCGGCGGCATTCGCGTCAGCGTGGAATAAGTCTCTGCTAAAGAATGTGCCGCCAGTACGCCTGAAATTTCGCCATGAACGATACGCTCCCGCCAACGAAAAGCGCGTTCATGGTGTTCGTGATTTTCCCTCAGAGACGCAATCATCACGGAAGTATCAGGAAGAACTTTCATCCTCACCTCTCAATACATCGGGAAAGAACGAGCGCAACCGCTCCTCTCGCATTTCCGCAACAAAATCACGCTCCGCGTCTTCCGGCGACATTTTGCCCCCGCCTGCAATAGCCCAAAGCCCGCCCTAGTTGACAAGATGCGGTTGGACGTATTCCTCTTCTTCCTCTTCATTCGGGAGCGGCTCAATGCAGACATCGGCCTCTTGTATCGCGTCCTCCCAATCTGCCATCAGGGCATCCAATGCTTCGCCCATTGTCCTGCCAACGGATTGATACCTGCCTGCCGTTGCTCGGAATCCTGCGGTTTTCACGTCACTCTTGTCAATAAGCACAGAAACCATTGCCACTGCTTTACCCTCCCATCATCAGAAATTCTCGTCGTTCGCTCTTACTCTAACGAAAACTCGTGTCGCTGTCAGCGCAACCTTCTACGTCGGGCCAGACGTTTTTTGTTCAACGCCGCCTGAGCGATAACGGTGCGGCGCATATGAGCCGCGATCATTGCAGCACCGGAGACACAGGTTGACGGCGCCCCTTGCGGCGTAACGGAGGCAGTTCTTTTTCCATTGCTGCAATCTCAATTTCTTCCCGCTCAATTTCTGCAAGAGTTTGTTCGAGACGTTGCAGCATTGCTTCTTTGCGGGTGATAATCTCTTCCCTTTTCCGTTGACTTTCTTCCAGTTCAAGCAGTTCGAGGCGTAAGCGTTCGTTATTGGCTTCAAGGCGTTTGTCGAATTCTTCGAGTGTCAGGGCTTCAAATCGCTTTACGGACATGGACGGGTTCCTCCTCAACAGACTATGCCACAGAGGCATTCGGCAGTCGAGAGTGTCCGCCGGGTTGGGCTTTGCGCCTTCGCCTCGGATTTGTTTCCTCAACGGCGACGTACCAGCTGCTCAAACACCGGCAGATAAATTGCTCTTTTCTGTTCGACGATATCTACATCACCGAAGCGAGGCCTGAATCTCGATGTAATGTATGCGGCTCCTGCAAATTGGAGCAAAGACGCTCGATGTTTTCGATGGGATGTATCCGCAGTTGGTTGCGGCTGTCTCCGTCAATCCAAGTCGATTCGATTTTCTCTAAAAGTTCTTCCGCCGTCCATTCCAACGGTACGCCGTATTTGTATTCGTAACGGGTCAAGTCCCACCACAACTCGGTATTCTGCAAAAGCGGCTCCCACGCCCAGGGATTATCGAGTATATTCTGCGCAACCACCATTTCCGACTCGGCTTCGACAACGCGGAAACTGCGGGTATCTACGCCATCATCACAAACTGAAGTGATTAAGAAAAGCGGCATCGTACTTGTTCCTCTCTTACGGAATGCTGTCGGCGCATTCTCTGCACACTATATCCAGTACGCCCAATAGTTCCGGCAAGTTGGTCATCGGGTAGATTGCGGACTCATAAATTTCGTTCGCGTCCGTAAGTTTGTAAAACTGCCAATCCTGCCCATTGCTGACAATGCCAAACACAGTGCCCTGATGATTTTCCTGCCGATTGGTCCACTGACACGCTACCATTTCGGCCACGCACTGCGCTGTCCTACGTTCGAAATCGTCTCGTTTCGCTTCCGTCACGCACAAGAGCGGAGTTTCCAGATAGGCGCGTTTCGGCGCGATGAGATAATCGGCAATGCCCGTAAGCGTATCCGTTGCAATCAGAGCTTCTTTCCAGATACGGAGTTTGGGGTGCAAAGGAACAATGGCGGCAAAAATAAAATCTATCAGCAGAACTTTCGCTGCCTCCGATTTCAGTGTGAAGGCCGAGTATTTCCGTTTTACTGCCTGTCCATTGCTCACCTGATTGCCCCTTCCCAACTAAAACTCTCATCTAATGCTGTAAACACAGTCAATTCGAGATATGCTATGGGCCGGACAATATCTGCTTCATACTCTGCCGCCGCCCATTCCACTTGCGCCTGCAGGATGCGGCTTCGCTCCATTTCTGGCATGGCAAAAGGTCTACTCTTTCCAATCCGTCATATCCAGTACCAGGCTGCCGGATTTGGATTTTACAAAGGCGCGGGCGGTTGGCTCATCGAAAAAATGGGACTCGTCGAACAGGTGGGCGCAGGTTCCGTCACGGTCAAGGTTGAGTTCGCGCGCCCGCGCTAAAATGTCGCGCCAATTGCGGTTGCCATAGGAAGGCCATCGGATACCCGCCTGACAATAAGAGGCATCGGCGAAATAGCGCGCCTGCTGTTCGCCGCCCGGTTTGGCGCGGCGGGCATGCCACAGCGCGGAATGAACCAGCACGGCGGAACCCGGCGGCAGGTTATCCATCACGACGGTTCCCGGCAGAGTTGTTTCTCCGAGCAGGCGCAGCGCGTCGTTGCCCACAACCAGATTTTGACTCCGGGGCAGCGCCAGCAAATCGCCGATTTCACCATTCAAGCCGTTGAGGTAGTAAAAGAAGTGAACCATGACATGCGAGCGGTTGGATTGCGGAAACTGCTCGTAATCCTGATGCCAGTGGACACCCGGCGTTCCCGCGCCCTGCCGGGCCGCATGAAGGTGGTGAAACGCGAACCCTTCGCCCATCACGTCCGTTACAATGTCCATCACGCGGGGATGACTGATAAGCGGTCCCAAATGTGGCATTTCACACGGGTAGGAACGCCGCGAACCGGCAGGCGGCGGCTCCATCAACACGTCAATGTCGGCTTTCAACGCCGCACATTCCCCATCGTCGAAGAACCGCTCAAAAATCAAGTAGCCGTCCGTCTGAAAGGATTGCCGCTGCGCCTCCGTAAGCCGTTTCATGATCGAGAATTCCTCCGGTACGAAAATAGGGTTTTAGGGTTTTAGGTGGTTAGGGTGTTCGGTATTGGGTGTTCGACATTCGGTATTGGGCTTGTATCTTCTGCCTTCTGCCTAACATCTAATATCTAATGCCTAACATCTTCCATGCCGCTTACTCATGATCAAAAGGCGGGCGCTGCGGGGGGCGTGAAGAACCGTCGTTGGGCGGCGGGGGAGGCGGATAGGAATCGGAGAAGGGCGAAGGCGGAGGCCGTCTCTGGTTTTGCAATTGCTGCAGGCGCGCGATCTCGGCATCCCGAATGATAACTTGCTGGTGAAGCTGGTCGCTGACGCGCGCCTGCTGCAGCGCAAGGGGCAGGATACACAAAAACGGCAGCAGCACACAGACGGCTCCCACAACCAGCCCGCCGCAGAAATACGCGAATGGTTTGGGAATTTTTACAGGGAATGTATCTGAGGAAGGTTCTACAGGGGAGGGCATAGCGGTTGGTTCCTATCGAGTCTGGACCTCAGCGAAGCGCGTTTGCGGAGTGTCGGCAGTAATCGGCGGCGGCGAGGACGCTGTTTTTTCTTTGCGCAGCTTATCCGCGCGGCTATAAGGAACAGAGCGCCCGGACAAGTTGGGCATCGCCAGGCTTATCAGGCCGGAAAGCGCAATCGCCGCCGCCAAACCCAAAGCCGCCTGCTTCGCGCTCATATCCCGAATTTCCAGCGCGGCAGACGACAGCCTGCGCGTGGGCTGTACCGCTTCAGAGGCAGGCAGGGGCGGCACAAACCGCGTCCGATACTGATGGCCGCAGTACACGCAGCAGGCCGTTGTCAAACTCGTGGGCGTTTGGCAGCGCGGGCAGGCTTTTCGTAATTGTGGCTGCATAACTTCTCTCCTCAGCAACAACTTCTTCGGCAAAACTTTCTTGTACAACAATTGCTGCTACAACAATCGCTGCATAGTACGCCATAGATTGATGGTTTTCCTGCCGAAATGTTCAATTCCCCGCAGAATATACGGCATGAGAATAGAAATGCTTTGCAGGCGTTCTAAAGTATGCCCGATGCGCGGCGCTTGCGCCAGCCGGGAATTTTGTGCAGCGAGGGCGTGTCGGACTCTTCGGGAATGGAGCAGATCGTGCAATGGGGAAACTGACGCGCCAATTGCCGCGCATCCCGCCAGTTCGGTTCAAACCAGACGCGCAATTCATAGCGGGCAATCAAATACGCGGCATGGCGCAGGTTATCCCGATAAAATAACTGCCCCGAAGTGGCCGGCGGGTTTACCGGGCGCAAACCGGAACCCGGCCAGCTATACATCATTCGTAACGGATCGGGCATACGCTCTCCCTTTCAATCTTCCGTCAGTCTTCGCGCTGTCAATGGCAAACTAACCGGCGACTGTGCGCCAAAAGCCCCCACCCGCTGTACCCCCGAAATTCCACCACAGCCCCTAAAAGACGACCCGAATGGGCTGTCACTCCACTACACTTCCACAAAGCAATCGGGCAAAAACAAGGATGGGCAGTACAGGGTGATATTCCGGTAGACAGGCGTAAACACCCGTAAAAATAAAACAAAAAAGATGTAAAAAAGCAGTAGCAACGACCCTCCAGGCACTTGACTTCGCGGCAGCGAACAAGTACAATGGTGTCGTTACGGGGTAACTATGGGGGAACTACAGGGGTACTCGTTGGAGGGGAAGCAGTGACCGGCTCCCAATCCAACCCCTCATCCCGCTTTTCTCAGTTGTTTTCGTTGCAGAAAGCGTTTCACGCACCCGAATGGCGATCAGTTCCCCTTCCCTACGCATGTGGGGGCGCTTCGAGCATAGCCTGGACGACAAAGGCCGTGTCATCGTGCCCCAAAAATTTCGAGACAAGCTCGGCGAGGAATTTGTCCTCACGCTTGGGCCGGGTCATCACATTCGCGTGTATCCCATGCCGATTTGGGAAGCGATGGAAGAACAACTCGTCAGCGTAGACGTTCACGACGAATTTAATCCCGACCTGGTGTTTTTGCAGCGCATGTTCGGCAACTGCGAATTTGCCAGTTCCGACCAGCAGAACCGGCTCTCCATTCCGCGCCATTTGCGCGACTGGGCCAATCTGCGCGAAAGCGACGCGGCGGTCATTATCGGCAACGGCACGCGCCTTGAAATCTGGAATCGCCCCGGCTGGGACGCTTACAGCAACGACTTTACGCCCGAAAACGCCGCCATCGCCGCCCGCAGCCGCAGAATCAGCGATCCGGCAACAACAGTAACAGGCGAACGCGCCAACAGTCCGCTGACCGCCGCCGAACAGCCCGACGATGTAATTACGAAAAGTTAATCATAACGGAACGTTGACAGTTGAGTTACTGCCATGAACTCTGAAAACCCGGAAGAACCGCAAACCGCTTCCGAAACTATCAACTATCAACTATCAAGTACCAACTACCATACGCCCGTCCTGCTGGACGAAATTCTGGACGCGCTCAATCCGCAGCCGGGCAAAACAATTTTAGACGCCACGCTTGGCGGCGGCGGGCACAGTCTGGCCTTAGCGCAGCGATTGCAGCCAACCGGAACGCTGATCGGACTGGACCGGGACACGGATGCTCTGCAGGCCGCGCAGTCCCGACTCGATTCTGTACAGAACTTTGTCTCCATTATACTCGTTCATTCCGCATTTGGCAATATGGAAACGGCCTTAGCCACCAATAACGCCATAAAAAACAGGAAATTAGACGGAATTTTGTTCGATTTGGGGGTTTCCTCGCACCAGTTGGACACGCAGCGGGGTTTCAGTTTCCGCCGGGACGAGAATTTGGATATGCGGATGAATCAAAGCGAGGGCGAATCCGCAGGGGATGTTGTGCGGGGCGCTTCCGCCGCCGAACTGGAGCGCATCTTCCGCGAGTATGGCGAAGAGCGGTGGGCAAAGCGCATTGCGCAGGTGATTGTGGAACGCCGCGCAAAACAGCCGATTGAAACCACCGCGCAGCTCGCGCAGGTCGTGGAGCAAAGCGTACCCCGCAAAGCCTGGCCGCGCGACATTCATGTGGCGACCCGCGTGTTTCAAGCCCTGCGCATCGCCGTCAATCAGGAACTGGAACAATTACAAACCGGACTGGAAGCCGCGCTTGACCGTCTCGCTCCCGGCGGGCGCATCGCAGTCATCAGCTACCATTCGCTGGAAGACCGGATTGTCAAACACGCTTTTGCCGAAGCCGCGGGACAGGGCGCGTCCGCTCCCGGTTACTCGCCCGCCGCGTTCGTGACAGCAACGCGCGAACCAACGCTGCGCCTTGTCACCCGCAAGCCCATTGTGCCGACTGAAACTGAAATCGCCCGCAATCCCCGCGCCCGCAGCGCGAAATTGCGCGTAGCCGAGAGGAGGCATTAGGCATTAGGCATTAGATACAAAATAAGAGTTACAAGCCTAATGCCTAATGCCTAATGCCTAATGCCTACCAAGAGGTTGCCGAATGTCCACAACAGTTCCGCGCCAATCTGCCAGTGTCGCGTTCCGCACGGAAACCTTTGCTTCCGGCGCGGCAGCCCTTCCCAACCGCCGCCCGCTTCCGATTCCGCCCACCGCGCCTGCCCGTCCGCAGGCGATTCCCGCTTCGCGCCCACGCCATGCGGCGCAAACCGGCTGGCTGCTGGCGCTGGTCGGGGTCGCCCTGCTCGTGGTGATTGCGGGAATGGTCTACCTGTCCGGGTACGCGCAGGTGACGCAGGAAGGCTACCGGCACACGAAATTAATAGGACAATTAAAGCAGGAAACCGAGAAACAGCAGCAGGCTAAACAATTAAAAGCGATAGCCTACACCGCTGCCCACATCGAACACAAAGCCCGCGCATTGGGAATGGTTGCCGCCGAAGAAAAGCAGATGGTCACCGTAGGCGAAACCACACCCACGCAATTGCTGCAGCAGTCTCTTCTGGCAGCGCCCGCAGACGAGGCATTAGGCATGAAGGCATTAGGCATTAGGAATACTCCCGGTCAAGTTTATTTAGCCGCATGAGTCACCTTCTATAAGGCATGTTTCTAATGCCTAATGCCTTCATGCCTAATGCCTAACAAGAAAGGAAGCCCCTCATGGCCGTGAGCAGCCTGAATCGGAGCGTGGTTCAAAAACGGCGCATCAAGATCGCCTTTTTGTTCATATTGGCCTGCTACGTCGGCCTGATGGCGCGGCTCTTGTACTTGCAGGTGCTGCACGGCGCGGAAATACACCAGATCGCCGCACAGGGCCGCGAACGCAGAATTGTCCTGCCCGCCCGCAAAGGCACAATTGTTGACCGCAACGGACGCCCCTTAGCCGCCAGTCTGTATATTGGGGAAGCCGGGTTCGATCCATTTGACACGCTGACGACGGGCAAGGACGCCAAAACCGCGCGCAAAATTGAAACAGACCTTGCTTCCAGCATCCAGAGGGCCGCGCTGCTGCTGCAAATCCCGGAAGCCGAACTGACGGCAACCGTGCAGAAAGCCCGCGCCGATTTCAATCCGCATAAGCCCCATCATCAGTTCGTGCGCTTGAAAAAGGGGCTGTCTATGGATACCGCGCTGCTGATTAAGGACGCCCGCCCGCCCCTGCTCGGCTTCGGCATTCTGGATGGCAGTAAGCGCGTGTACGCCAGTGGCGACAGCGCGGCCCATGTCGTAGGCTTCGTGCGCTCGGACGGCGTGGCGCAGGCGGGATTGGAACGGGGCTGCCGCAAATGGCTGGACGGCGCAAGCGGCTTCGCCCTCGCCGAAGTGGATGACCACAAGCGCGAAATCCCCGACACGATCCAAAAAATGGTTCCGTCCCGCGACGGCTACGACGTGCATACCACTCTGGACGCCAACATTCAGCACATCGTCACGGAAGAAGCGGAAAAAATCGTTGCGGACTCGCACCCGCGCGGCGTTTCCGTGATCGCGCTGGACCCGAATACGGGCGACATTCTGGCGCTTGCCAGCCTGCCCACGTTCGACCCGAACCCCGGCAAGCGCAAGGAACTGAACGCGCTTCCCAAAGTGGAAATGGACGAGCATTTCCGGGATCGCTGCGTATCCAGCTTGTACGAACCCGGCTCTACGCTGAAAGCCCTGACCATCGCCGCTGCTTTAGATCAGGGAATTATCACGCCAACCACGTCGTTTTATTGTCCCGGCTCGCTGACGGTCAGCAAAAAGACGATCCGTGAAGCGCACAGCGAAGTGCATGGCGAAGAAACCGTCCGTGACGTATTGCGCCACTCGTGCAACGTCGCCAGCGCGCAAATCGGGATGCGCATGACGGCGAAGAAGTTAAAACAGGCTGACGAGCAGTTCGGGTTGATGGACAAACTGAATCTTGGCGTACCGGGCGGCATTGCCGGTAAATGGTCGTGTGACCCCAATGAAAAGCAATACTCGGAAGCCAAAGCCGCCCGCGTCGCGTTCGGACACAGCATTGTCACCACGCCCCTGCACGTCGCGCTTGCCTACGCTGCCTTTGCCAATGGCGGACTTCTGATGAAGCCGCGCCTGATTACGTCCCTGACGGACGGAACCGGCAAAACGGTGCAAAAATGGGAGCCGCAAACGGTTCGCCGCGTGGTTTCCCCTGCCACCAGCGCCCTGATGACCGATATGCTGCGCTCCGTCGTGTCCAGCGGAACCGCCAAAACCATCGCGATGCCGGGGTATCAGTTCGCGGGCAAAACGGGTACGGCGCAAAAGTACACACCGGGCAAATACGTCGCGTCGTTCATCGGCTACCTGCCCGCCAGCCCGCATGTCAAGCCCCGCGTGGTGATTCTGGTCGCTGTAGACGAACCAACGGGCGAAAAGCACTTTGGCGCGGAAGTGGCCGCCCCCGCCTTCAAGGCCATCGCCACCCGCCTGATGCAATACTGGCGCGTTCCCGAAGACGACCCGAATTGCGTTCAATCCAAGGCCGCCGAATATACCATCAAGCATCCCGAAAAACTGGCGATACATCATAACTAATTTGCTTGTTCCGAATCGCCATACGCGCCATGCTCCGGTTCACGTATGGTTTGGGGCCGTGCCGGCGGGTGTTCGCCCGGTTTTTCATTTCCGGTACGGCTCTCTTTTCTTGAACCTTTTCTTTGGAAAAGTTTGCTATACTATTGAACGTCTAATTTTATTCCAGGAACGCGCTCGTGAAACCCGCCTGCTCGCTTGCACAACTTTTCTCCCGGCTGCCAAAGGCGCACTCCAACGTGGATACGTTTGCGCTGGAAGTTGTCACGGTTACAGGCATTTCGCATGACTCGCGCATGGTGGAACCGGGCGATATATTTGTTTGTTTGCGCGGGCAGGCGTTTGACGGACACCGTTACGCAGTGGATGCATTGCAAAAGGGAGCGGCAGCCCTTGTGGTTCAGGGAGATGGACTGGAGCAGGCGGGCGTCACGGTTCCGGCAGACGCGCCTGTTCTTACCGTGAAGGATACGCGCCACGCCCTGCCCCTGCTTGCCTGCGAAGTATACGGCAACCCTTCCCACGCGCTGACAATGGTAGGCGTGACCGGCACGAACGGTAAAACCACGACAACCCGCATGATCGCGTCTATCCTGCGCGCAGCGGGGCGCAAAGTCGGCACGATTGGCACATTGGGCGCGGAACTGGACGGCATTGAATTGCCGAGCGAGCATACCACGCCCGAATCCGATCAACTGCAGCGCCTGCTGGCGCAGATGCGCGAACAGGGCGCGGACGCGGTTGTCATGGAAGTCTCCTCTCACGCGCTTGCGCAGCATCGCACGGACGGCATCGCGTTCAACATCGGCGTGTTCACCAATCTGACGCAGGACCATCTCGATTTTCATGGCACACTGGACGCTTATTTCGAGGCGAAAGCCCGCTTGTTTGCCGAGTACCCTGTTCTTTACCCGCGTCCCGACAAGACCGTGTTCACTTCCATAATCAATGTTGCGGCGTGGGAAGGGCGCAACCTTGTCACGCTGGCGCGGGGCGATATTCTGACGTATACCAGCGCCGACAATCCGGCCAATCTGCGGGCGCAGGACGTGCAGCTTGCCCCGGAAAGCGCGCGGTTTACGCTGGATTATGACATCGGCACGGCGCGGTGGACATTGCCCATTGCATTGCCTGTTGGGGGCGCGTTTCAAATCGGCAACGCCCTTGCCGCCATCGGAGCCTGCCTGAAACTCGGCATTGACAAAGAAACCATTGCGCGCGGATTGGCGAACCTGCCGCCCGTGCCCGGACGGTTTGAAGCCGTGCCCAACACGCGCGGTTTCAGCGTGGTGGTGGATTACGCGCACACGCCTGACGGACTGGAAAACGTGCTGCGCTCCGCCCGTGACCTGAATCCCGCGCGCCTGCTGTGCGTGTTTGGCTGCGGCGGCAACCGTGACCGTACCAAGCGCCCGATTATGGGCAGGCTGGCAGGAACCCTGTCCGATGTTGCGATTGTCACCTCCGACAACCCGCGCCACGAGGAACCACAGGCTATAATTGACGAAATTCTCACCGGCTTGGACAAAAGCGCCGATGCCACCCTCACCGCCGACGTTCGCGTCGAACCCGACAGGCGCAAAGCCATTGCCTTAGCCGTGAGCCTTGCCCAACCTGGCGACCTGATCGTTATCGCCGGCAAAGGCCACGAGGATTATCAAATCATCGGCGACACCAAACACCACTTCGATGACCGCGAAGTGGCGCGGGAGTTGCTGAGAGTATCATTAGTAATGCACATTGAGCCACACAGGTAGCGCCATGCACAATAGCGCGACGGGCTGAACCCCTTCGCTGTATGGCGTTCCGCCAACTGTCCTTCGGACAGAATACTCTTTGATGAACAGGTTGTGTCCGAAGGACACAGGGCCGCAGGCCATACAGCGAAGGGGTTCAGCCCGTCGCTGCCCTAGAACAAATGGAACCCATTTCGGTACAATGGGCGGCACAGATAAATGGGCAAGTCATTGGCAGCGCCGTTGGTGAAGTCACGAGCGTCTGCATTGATTCGCGGCAGGCCAAACCCGGCGCGTTGTTTTTCGCGCTCAAAGGGGAGAACTCGGACGGGCATGAGTACGTTGCGCAGGCATTGAAAGCGGGCGCGGTGGCTGCGGTTGTGGAACGCAAAATTGAAGGACTGGAAGCCGTTGCCGCGTCAGGAGAAAAAACAGGCGCGCAGATCGTAGTTCCGGCTGCGCTGCGCGCCCTTGGCGATCTGGCGAGGCACTATCGCCGGCAGTTCGCGATTCCGATTATCGGCATAACCGGCAGCGTAGGTAAGACCTCCACCAAAGAAATGATTGCCGCCGTTTTACGAACCACCTACAACACGCTTGCCAGCGAAAAAAACTACAACAACGAGATCGGCGTTCCGCTCACGCTCTTCAACTTGAACAAGACACATGAGGTGGCGGTTGTGGAAATGGGAATGCGCGGCCTGGGGCAAATTGATTACCTTGCCGAAATCGCTGAACCCACAATCGGCGTGATTACCAACATCGGCTCGGCGCATCGGGAACTGTTAGGCAGTTCTGAAAACATTGCGCGGGCAAAGTCGGAACTGTTTGCGCGTCTTCCTGCCAATGGAATTGCCATTTTGCCGCGTAACATCGCGTATCCGCAAATCGTGAAAGCCTCTATTCCGCCCGATTGCCGCATCATTCAAACCGGCGGTACGATCCGCGACTCGGAAGTGCGGCTTATGCGCGACAGCCTTGTAATCAATGCGCAGGGCACGGCTTCATTTCGGGTTCGCGTTGGCAGTGAGCGGAAAAGCCGGTCCATTCACATGCAGGCGGTTGGGCTTCATCTGGTGTGGAACGCGCTGCTGACTCTTGCCGTTGGCTATGCGCTCAACGTGCCGTCCGAACAAGCGGCAAACGCGCTTTCCCACTGGCAGGGGGCGGAAGGCCGCATGTCCGCGCGCCGCGCGCCCAACGATATTACAGTTTTGGATGACTGCTACAATGCCAGTCCCGAAAGCATGTACACCGCACTGCACACGCTGGAACAAATGAGTCATAGCCGCGTAGCCGTACTTGGCGACATGCGCGAATTGGGCGATTATGCGCGGCAGGCGCATACGGACATAGGCTCCAGTGTCGCGTACCATAAGGTTCGCTTGCTCGTAACCGTTGGCGGCATGGCCGCATGGATTGCCGATGATGTAGACAAGCGCCAACAACGCGCGGCAGATTTCCAATCTGTTCGCTTTCACGATGCGCGAGAAGCGGCGGCGCATATCAAAGAATTGGTAAAGCCGGGAGATACGGTTCTGGTGAAAGGGTCGCGGGCGATGGGCATGGAAGTGATTGTCAACGCGCTGATGGGCGAAAACGATGGAAACCTCCATGCTTAACCTCGTGCTTGGCTTTGTGTTCGCCTTTCTGCTGGCCGCGCTGCCCGGCAAATGGGTGATTGCCCGCTTGCGGCAGATGAAAGCCACGCAAAACGTCAGCAGCGACGCGCCTACCACACATGGCAAAAAGCAGGGAACGCCGACAATGGGCGGCGTGTTGATTTTGTTCGCGCTGACCGCCGTGACCGTGCCCTATATTGCGCTCACGCAGTTCGGGACGCACCGCCACCCGGCGCAGGATTACAATCTGTTGCCCCTGCTGCTGATGACCCTGGCTTTCGGCGCGATTGGAGCCTTGGACGATTACCTGAGCCTGAAACGGGGCAAAAACCTGGGACTGCGGGCGCGGGAAAAGTTTGCCGCGCAGTGGATCGTCGCCTTCGTATTTGTCGCCTGGATGCGCAATACCACGCCCGATGGTATACAAACCGTTGTGGATGTGCTGCCGGATCAAGTGACGAACGCTCTTGCCGTCGAGCCGTTCCACATCGCATTAGGTTGGCTGTACTATCCCATCGCGCTCGTGTTCCTTGTCGGCCTGTCCAACGCCACCAACTTCACGGACGGACTGGACGGCCTTTCCAGCGGCGTGACGATTTTGATTTCCCTCGCGCTTGCCGCCCTTGTCTGGACGGTACGCCCCGATCTAGGCTTTTTCTGCGTGGCGCTGGCGGGCGCATTGTGCGGCTTTTTGTGGTGGAACGCCCACCCCGCCCGCGTGTTCATGGGCGACACGGCTTCCCTGGCGTTGGGCGCGGGACTGGCGGGCGCGGCCATGCTCGGCCATCAGGAAGTGGCGCTCATCATTGCCTCTTTGGTTTGTTGGGCGGAACTCATTTCGGTCATTATTCAGGTCAGCGTGTTCAAGTACCGCAGGCGCAAGCACGATTTAGAGTACGCCAAATCGCACCGCGTCTTCCGCCGCACCCCCCTGCACCACCACTTTGAGGAATTAGGCGTCCCGGAAACGCAGGTTGTCATCCGGTTCTGGCTGGCGGGCGCGGTTTGCGCGGCTGTCGCGCTCTTATGGGGACGAGGATAGTTCGCCGCGAATTCACGCGAATGGACGCAAATAAAAGCAGAGCAGATATGACCGAGTTCAAAGATAAACATATCAGCGTGATTGGAGCGGCGCGCAGCGGCATGGAAGCGGCGCGGGTGCTGGCACGTCTGGGCGCAAACGTGCTGCTGTCGGATAGCCAAACGGCGCAGCAATTGGGCGTTGCGCGTGTCGCGCAATTGGAAGAATTGGATGTGCCGTTTGTATTGGGAGCCGACATCGAATCTGCCCTGCCGCCCCAAACTGAATTGGTTGTCACCAGTCCCGGCGTCCCGAAAACCGCGCCCGTTCTGCAAGCCGCCGTTCAGCGCAACATCCCCGTCTGGTCGGAAATCGAACTCGCCTACCGTCTCACAAATGCGCCCATCATCGCCGTCACCGGAACCAACGGCAAAACCACGACAACGCTGCTCATCGCGCACATCTTACAAACCGCCGGACACAACGCCCTCGTCGCCGGCAACATCAGCGCCGATGAAATCAAGCGGACGTTGGTCGAAGCGGCGTGGGAAGTTGAAGAGAAGAAAAGGAAGAGAAGCAGACGGGGAAGTTACCCTCAACCCTCAACCCTCAACCCTCAACCCTGTACTTGTGGCGGAAATCAGCAGTTTTCAACTGGAATGGGTAGAAACGTTTGCGCCGCATATCGCGGTTCTGACCAATATCACGCCGGATCATTTGAACCGCCATGCGGGGTTTGAGGAGTACGCGCAAACCAAAGCGCGGATTTTTGCCGCGCAGGGACCAGATGATTGGGCCATTGTCAATCACTGGAACCTGCCTTCGCGTCAGATAGGTTTCCAGTTAGCTGCCGAACGTGGCCTCGCTCACATTGTCTGGTTCACTCATCGTGGCAACAAACCGGGCGCAAAACAGGGGGAAGCTTGGATTCAGGATGGTTTATTGACGGTCAGGCTAAGTTCCGGCTGCTCTGTCGCCATTCTGCCCGTCGAAGACATGCCCCCTACTCTACCTGGCGCGCACAGCATTGAAAATTGCCTTGCCGCGTCTGCCGCCGCGCTTGCTATGAATGTGCCGCCCGAAGTGATTGCAAGCGCGATTCGCAGCTTTCCCGGCGTGGCGCATCGCATGGAGTTTGTTGCCGACGTTGATCATGTGCGCTACATCAACAACAGCATGTGTACCAATGTCGCCGCAGCCGAAAGCAGCCTCCGCGCTATGGATCGCCCCACAATTGCCATTATGGGCGGCGCGGACAAGAATTTGGAATACGCGCCGCTTGTGCCTGCCCTGCACGAAAAAGCAAAAGCCGTTGTGCTGATCGGGCAGGTGGCGGATAAGATGGAAGCGGTGTTTCGGGCGGGCGGCTATACGTCCATTTTTCGCGCCCCGACACTGGAAGCCGCTGTTGAACAGGCGCGTTCGCTTGCCGCTCCCGGTGAAGCCGTGCTGTTACTGCCCGCCTGCGCCAGTTTCGATATGTTCCGCGATTTCGAGGCGCGCGGCGTCGCTTTCCGCAAGGCGGTTCACGCGCTCCTGCCTTCCACGCCCTCTGAGTCAGCCGAACCTACTCCCGCATCCTTTGTGGAGGCCACCGCGCCATGATTCGACAGCAAACCCGCCTGCGTATGCCCGTAGATGTGCCGCTGTTTGCCGTCACCCTGGCGCTCGTGGTTATCGGGCTGTGGATGGTGTTCGACAGCAGTTATCCCAAAGCGCTGGACAACCCGCGCATGGGCTTTGACGCCTACTACTTCATTAAGAGGCAGGCGATGGGCGCGTGTGTGGGCGTGTTCGCCCTGTTCTGCTTCATGCAGGCCGGGTACTGGAACCTCAAAAAACACGCGGTTGGCTTGATGTTCGCGGGAATCCTGCTGCTGTGCGCCGTGTACATACCGCATTTGGGCGTCCATGAAAACAACGCCGCGCGCTGGCTGAAGTTCGGACCAATCAAGTTTCAGCCTTCGGAAATCGCCAAATTGCTGCTGATGATTTACGCGGCCAGTTTTCTGTCGCGTCCCAACTGCAATCTGCGCGATTTGAGCGAGAAGGGATTGGGGCCGCTGCTGCTGGTAGCGGGCGTGTACCTCCTCCTGATTGAGCGCGAACCGGACTTGGGAACCGCCGCCGTCCTGTTTCTGGCCTTTATGACGCAGTTGTTTCTCGCCGGAGCGCGCAAACGCCATATCGCGCTGATTTTGGGCGTCTGCGGCATGGCCGTCCTCCTGATGGGCTTCGGGTTCAGTCACCGGGGCGGGCGTATCACCACGTTCCTGCACCCACAGCAGGACATCAAGGGAATCGGCTACCAACTGTTCCATTCCCGGCTTGCCATCGGTTCGGGCGAACTGACCGGCGTTGGTTTGGGACAGGGACGCGAAAAGTATTTTCTGCCGCAGGGCAACAGCGACTTCATTTTCGCCACGTATGCCGAAGAATTGGGGCTTGGCCGGTTCCCTTGTAATGCTGACGCTGCAATGCGCCGTCAGTTGGCGCGGGTTTCGGATTGCGCAGCAGACTAAAGACCCGTTCGGCTCCCTGCTCGCGTCGGGCATCGCGTCGCTGGTAAGCTGGCAAGCCCTGGTGAACATCGGCACGGCAACGGGTTCCATTCCCGCAACGGGCGTCACCCTGCCCTTCATCAGCAACGGCTCGACCTCGCTCGTCCTGCTGCTGGCGTCCGTCGGCATCCTGCTCAACATCGCCCAGCATCCCCTCCCGCCGGCGCAAACCGCGCCCAGGAGGAAGAATTAACCACCCGCTTCGCTAGAGACACAGAGACACAGAGGAGGAACGCAGAGGAAGAAAAGAAGAAAAGAAGAAGAGTAGAAAAGAAGAGAAGAAACTCCTTTGCTGTCTTTTGCCTCTTTGCGGTTCCGTTTCCTCATCTTCTCCTTGTCTTTTCTCGTATTGGCTTTTCCTCTGTGTCTCTGTGTCTCTAGCCGCAGGCGGGTGGTTCGTTTCTGCATTGGAGAAGATTATGCGCGTGGTGGTAAGCGGCGGGGGGTCGGGCGGGCATATCTTTCCCGCGTTGGCGGTGGCGCAGAGTGTGCAACGGCTACGCCCTGACGCGGAAGTGCTGTACATTGGGGGCGCGTCCGGGATGGAGTGTCAGGTCGTTCCCCAACGGGGCGTTCGGTTTCAGGCGGTGACGGCAAAGAAACTGCGCAAGGTCATGTCGCCGTCTACGCTGAGCGTCATGGTGTCGCTGTGGAAGGGGTATCGGGAAGCGCAGGGGCATTTGCGGGCGTTCGGGGCGGAAGCGGTTGTGGGTACGGGCGGCTATGTCGCTGCCGGGGCGGTGCTGGCGGGCGCGAAGTTGGGACTGCCGACTGTGATTGTCGCGCCGGACGTAGTTCCCGGACGTACGAATAAGATGTTGGCGCGGTACGCCAAGCGTATCTGCATTGCGTTTGAGCCGACGCGAGCGAGTTTCCCGGCAGAAAAGACAGTTTTAACGGGCTTGCCATTGCGGGAAGGGGTTGTCGCCCCGCCGGATGTAACGCAGGAACAAGCGCGGCAAAGTTTTGAGAATCTCAACCCTGATGTGTTTACGATTGTGGTGATTGGCGGCAGTCAGGGGGCGCGGGCAGTCAATACTCTGGTGATTGAAGCCACGCCTAAATTGCTGAAAGCGGGTATACAGATACTGCATCAAACGGGCGCGCGAAATTTTGAGCAGGTACGGGAAGCGGCGCAGGCAAAACAGATTTGGGGGCGGCAGGGCTATATGGCAACGGCGTTTTTGGACGAGGCGCAGGTTCCGCTTGCCCTTCGCGCCGCCGATGTATTGGTTTGTCGCGGCGGCATCTCTACGCTTTCCGAAGCAATGGTCAACGGATTACCGTCATTGGTCATACCCCTGCCCACCGCGTATGCCGATCATCAAACGTTCAATGCGCGCGTGTTGGAATCGGCAGGCGCGGGACTGCTGCGCGCGGAAAATGAACTCACGGCGTCGAACTTAACCGCAGACCTGCTTTCCCTGCGCAACGACCCTGCCCGCCGAGCAAACATGCGCAGCGCAATGCTGCAATTAGCCCGTCCGCAAGCCGCCGATTTAGTTGCGCAGGAAGTCTTTCAACTAATTCGCAAGTAGCCATAAATGTTCGTCACACAGATTGATTTTTAGAATTTAGCCGCAAATGGACGCGAATACACGCGAATTGGTATCGGAAACGACAACGGCGGAGGCAAACGCGCCGCCGAAAATTAAGAACATTCCGAACGGCGCTGCGAAACAACGATGGCGCTTGTGGCTGGATGCGCTGGCGGTTATGCTGTTGTTTGTGGTTGCGTTTGCGGTTCGGATGGGGCATACGCGGGGGGATTTGTGGCAGGACGAGGCCGAGTACGCGCTGGCAAGTACGCACTCCGTTGCCGATCAGCGTTGGGATCGTTCGGATGTGGCAAGTGAGCCGCTGCGACTGGTGCGGCTGCGGCATTTTCACCCCCCTATGACCGCGTACCTGCTGCGTTCGGCGCAAACATGGGGCAAGGATGAGCGGGCCTTGCGGACGCCGTTTGTGATTGCAGGTTCGCTGGTGGTCTGTTTGGTTTACCTGTGCGGGCTGCGCTTGTTTGGCGAACGGCGGGACGTGAGTTTGGCCTGCGCGATTATCGTTCTGGTCACGCCCCTGCAAATTCGGGCATCCTCTCATGCGATACCCTGGGCGGAAATCTCGCTTGGAATTATGGCCGCGCTATGGACGCTGCTCCAGTACATTCACACGGCGAAGCGTGGTTGGCTGGTGGGTACGTGCGGCGTGTTGGGCTGGTTGTTTTGTACAACGGAAAGTTTCTTTCCTATCCTGCTGGCCGCGCTGCTCAGTATGCCGTTCGTCCTCAATCTGAAAGTGGAAAGTCGGAAAGCAGAAAACAAGCAAGCAGGAAACGCGCCCATCACGCCACAGGAGCGTACATCACTCCTGAAAACATTCGGTGCGGGCGGCATGGTGTTTCTATCCATTGTGCTGATTCTATGGCCTATCGGATTGTTCGGGGGCGCGTGGGGCAACATTCAGCATTACGCGCATCTGCCTGCCAACACGATTTCGGCGGTTGTGGGCGGCGTTTCGCGCAATCCCATTCCGAAATGGGCGTTTCTATACTGGTTTTCACACGATTACCGACCCTATTTTGTCCTGTACGTGTTGGGCGCAGGCGCGTTACTATGGCAGATTGTGCGGCATCGGATTTCTAGCGGCGCGGGCGTCCTGCTGACGATTACGATTGTCGAAATCGCGGTAGCGCATCTTACGGTAGAGTTCGGCCCGCAGTATCTCGCGCATTGCCTGCCCTTGCTGACGTTGATGACCGGCTTTTGCTTTCTGGAAATGTCGCAGGTGGCAGAGCGCATTGCCGTGCCTCGTTTGGAACGCGCAGGCAGGATGAAAACGGCGCTAAATGCGCTTGTTCCTGCCATAACGCTGCTGCTGTGCGCGTATCTGGCGCATTGGCAGGTACGCCCGGAACTGCGCATCACGGACGAGGAATCTCAAATTTCCCGATGGCCGGACGCGGCGCGGTTTCTGGCACACCATTGGCGCACAGGCGACCGGCTTGTTATCGGGCCGCAGCCGGTTGTCGTACCCCGCTGGTATCTGCTTGTCGGGGAGAACTTGCCCATTCGGGAAACGCAGGTAGCCGAACTGCCGCAAGGGCGTGCTAAATTGCCCGGCTTGCAGCGCATGGCAAAAGGCGACGCGCGTTTCGCCGTGATTAACAGCACATTCGACGGCAGCCCGATCATAGACGAAGACGTGAAGCAACTATTAGCAGACTGGCCGATTGTCTACCGCAGCCTGGAACCAACCGGTATTCCGCCGCGTCTTGTCATTTACGAGCATCCACAGTAGACAACACAGAAAGAAGCGTTTTGCAGACAGCGCCGAAACACATTCATTTTTTAGGCATTGCGGGCATCGGTGTCAGCGCATTGGCGCAATTGGCGCAGGCGCGGGGGATTCAGGTGTCCGGTTCCGACCCGAACGCCGATCCTGCCGCCAATCCCGCTGTGGCGCGGCTTGCGGCGGGTGGCGCGAAATTGTACACCGCGCACAAGGCTGAAAATCTGGCGGACGATGTTGATCTTGTTGTAGCCTCGGCAGCGGTTGCGGACACGAACCCGGAAATCAGGGCGGCGCGGAAGCGCGACATTCCCATAGTCTCGCGGGCTGAGTTTTTGGGGCAACTTATGGCGGCGCATCCCGGCCCGAAAATCGCGGTGGCGGGCACACACGGCAAAACCACGACAACCGGCATGATCGGCGTGATGCTGCAACACGCGGGACTCGACCCGACCGTATTCGTCGGCGGCGAAGTGCCGGAGTTAGGCGGCAATGTTCGCGTCGGCAATCCTGACGGGCCTTTCGTAGCCGAAGCCTGCGAAGCCTACGACTCATTTTTGTATCTCAAACCCGATATTGCCGTAATCACCAACATCGAAGCCGACCACTTAGACCACTATGGAACCGAGGAGCGCGTATTTGAGGCGTTCCGCAAGTTTCTGAGCAATGTCTCACCACTGTCTGAAAATATCGTTGCCAACCTTGATGATCCCGGCATCCATAAATTGGTTGGTGAAATGGCAGTAGAAAATGAGTGCGTCTGGTATGGGCTTAACGCCGCAAAAGAGGTAGAGTACGATTCCAAAACCTCATTTGTACTTGTCAGTCAATTTGGCAGACAACCTATAACCCTACACGTCCCAGGTAAACATAATCTCCTCAATGCGCTTGCTGCCGTTTACACAGGATTAGCATTAAAAAACCCTACTCTATCGCTGGCGGTGATTGCAGAAGGACTGGCGGAATTTCGGGGCGCGACACGGCGGCAGGACACGCTTGGCGAAGGTAAATTGAACGTAGATGATGCCGAAGCCGTACTGGTAATGGATGATTACGCGCACCATCCCACCGAGATACGCGCTACTTTGGACGCCCTGCGCAGCGCATACCCGAGTCGTCGCCTGATTACCATATTTCAGCCACACTTGTACAGCCGAACGCGCGATTTTCTGGACGGTTTTGCCGATGCGCTTGCGCAAGCGGATGTTCTGCTCGTCACCGACATTTACGCCGCCCGCGAACAGCCCCTTGAAGGCGTTCGCGCTGCCGACATTGTGAACAAAGCAATTCTGCACAATCCTACCTTGCCCGCCACATTCCTGCCCGACAAGCAGGACATTCCCGCCACCTTGCGAAGCCTTGCGCGTCCCGGCGACGTATGCGTGTTTATGGGCGCGGGCGATATACGCGAACAGGGCGAAGCGTTTCTCGCCATATTGCATCCCGTTTCGGAGACAGTTTCCTAATGAATTCGCTTCCAATCAATGCTGCCGCAACCTCTGACGCTTCCCACGCCGGACGCAAACTCCGCGTGGCCGTTCTGATGGGCGGCACGTCCAGTGAACGTGAAATATCATTAAATACAGGCCGTCAGATTGTCGGCGCGCTCGATCCGACCAAATACGATGTTGTCGCCATTGACACCCGCGATTTACTTGCCTTACAAAACGACAATCCCGTAGGGGCGCAATTCATTGCGCCTGCATCTGATGATGTTGCGCCTGCATCTGATGATGTTGCGCCCACGTCTGATGATGTTGCGCCCACGTCTGATGATGTTGCGGGCGTGATGAATCACGCCCCTACGCGCAATGTTTCTGAACCAGACGCAATCGAAAATCGAAAATCGAAAATCGAAAATTCCCAACACCCAACACCCAACACCCAACGCCCCGACCTAGTTTTCATCGCCCTGCACGGGCGGGGCGGCGAAGATGGGGCCGTACAGGGGATGCTGGAAGTGTTGGGCATACCCTATACCGGGTCGGGCATACTGGCAAGCGCATTGGCAATGGACAAGGCCATGAGCAAGCGATTATTTCGGAGCGCCAACATTCCCGTTGCCAATGAAATCCTGCTGTCCCACCAAAATATAGATGTAAACGCGCTAACGGCTCAGATACAGCAGCAGCTTGGCGGCTTTCCCGTATTCGTCAAGCCCAACCGGGAAGGCTCTACCGTTGGCGGCACACTGGTTCAAAGCGCGGAACACCTTGCCGATGCCCTCCAGCGCGCGTTTCAGTACGATACAACCATTCTCATCGAACAATACCTGCGCGGCATGGAAATTACCGTAGGCGTGTTGGGCAATGCGGGCGAGGAACTGACTGCGCTGCCTGTCGTAGAAATCGTGCCCAAATCCGAATATTATGACTTTGAAAGCAAATACGCAGACGGCGGCAGCGAACACATCATCCCGGCGCGGCTGAATGAAGCCCAAACGCAACAGGTACAGGAACTGGCCCGCCAATGCCATACACTGCTCGGCTGCCGGGGCATGTCGCGGACCGATTTCATTGTAACACCCGACGGCCCGTTCGCGCTGGAAGTAAACACCATTCCCGGCATGACGCCCACCAGCCTGTTGCCGCAAGCCGCCGCGTCTGCCGGAATTGAATTTCCTGAACTGCTGGATAGGATAATTGGAAATGCGGTAGACGGTAGACGGTAGACAGTAGAAAATCCCTTCTTGGAAGTTGGTAATAAAACGTAAAGCTGTAAGCAGAGCGGCATCTCTACTGTCTACCGTCTACCGTCTACCTCTTGGAGCCTTTCTCGTGAACTATAAACCAACCAACCGCACTTTTGCGCCCGCCGGCAGTCATGCGCCGCGCAAGCCACAGGGCAAAACACAGGGTAACAAACACCGCGCGGGCGCGAAATCTGCCGCGCCGGTGCGGAAAGCGCATGGCGTCGTTCGCAAGGGGATACGCCCTGCTGAACTTCGGGAGCGACGGCGCAAAACATTGAAACTGCTGTACGCCGCGCTCGTGGCTGAAATCGTGTTTGCCGTTTTCACCTCGCCTGCGCTGACCGTGCGGGAGGTGCGCGTCAAGGGATTGGACGCGCTGCCCGAAATGGAACGCGCGCAAACGCTTCAGACGCTAAATGTGCCGCATGGAACCAATTTCCTGCGCGCCCCGTTTGCCCGCTTGCGGCGGGACGCGAACGCGCTGCCCTGGGTGGATGATGCCCATGTTCCGCATGGCTTTGGCCGCATTCTTACCGTCAATGTCACGCCGCGCCAACCCTTGTTTGTTCTCAAAGTAGGAGCGCAGTGGTATGAAACGGATGCCGCCCGCGTCCTGATTCGCGCCGCTCGTCCCGGCGTTGCGAACCGCCTGCCCCGCGTCATTTATCAGCAGGAAATGATGGCGCAGCCCGGTATGGCCCTCCACGACCCCGCTCTGGAAGGCGCGGTTCGCATCCTGCAAGCGCTGCCGCAAAATAGTGGCGAAACCATGCAGGAAAACGGCGTTAAGATCACGAAAATAGTCATTGACCAAAGCGATAATATATGCTTAAATATGCGCGATGGAATGGAGTTCAAATTCGGCCAGGCTGACGACCTCGTGGCGAAGGTCGCGCTCGTAAAACGCATCTACGCGAAAGACCCCGGCATCGGGCAAATGCTCGCCTCCATCAACGTATCGAGTCCTTCCGCACCTGCCTGTACGCCGCGCCCCATACAGATGTCCCCCCTCCTGCCGGGGGCGCTGATGGGAAGCGCGACCCCGTAGGCGGGCCAGTGTTGCACGGTCACAGGTCTGCAACCAGTTTGACATCAGAGCCAATAGCCGGCACTGCGCGACATGCCTGTAAAGACGGCTTCCTCACAGTCGCTTTATAGAAAGTGCATGTGTGTTGATGCGGCGCGAAAGCAATGACGTCTCGGCGGAGACGCGCCACTGTGAGTTTAAGGATTTAGAAAGACAAAATGAGCGTGTTTTCCACGGGCATGAACCATCGTTCCTTTCTCTGGCAAATCACCAGCCTGTGCTTTGTGCTGGGCCTGCTCATGGCCGCCGCCTGGCAGACCGCCTCGCAAATCAACCACAACGGCGGAGCCACCAATCGCGCCGGCTTCGTGTACGGCAGTGACGTGCAAGTGGCGGCTAAAAAAGCCGCCGAATACGAAAAAGAAATCAACAAACTTAACGGCGATAATAACCGCCTGATGAAAGGCCAGAACGCCGAAAGCGAGAAAAACAAGAAACTCAGCGAGTACCGCGTGTTTGCCGGGCTGACCGAAGTTGCCGGGCCGGGCGTTCAAGTGACGCTCGTAGACAGTACGCGCCGCAATGCTTTCAACGATCCCCTCAGCCTTGCCAGCATCGTGCATGACGTGGACATCGCGCAGGTTGTCAACGAATTGAAAGCGTCCGGCGCGGAAGCCATCGCCGTTAATGGTGAACGCATCATCGGCATCTCGTCCATTCGCTGCGTTGGGCCCGTCGTTCATGTCAACAACGTGCCCGCCGCGCCGCCGTTCATCATTCAGGCTATCGGCGACCCGAACGCGATTTTCGGCGGCATCAACCTGCCCAACGGCGTTCTGGACAAGCTGCGGCAGTTCGACCCGAATATGGGAAAAGTGGAGAAAAAGAACAAGCTGGTGCTGCCCGCGTTTGCCGGCGGAACGCAAATGCGCTTCGCCCACGAAGTAAAACCCGTGGAAGACAGTTCCGCCGGTCATTCCGAAGTCAATCGTTCCGACAAAACGCGCTCCGGCGATACGCGCTCCAATGGAACCCATTCTAACAATTCGCGCGCCGACAAAACCCATGCCAACGACTCCTCACCGGGTGATGCGCCATCCAATGACGCGCCCTCCGGTGACGCCCATTCCGACTCGTCCGAAAATGCGGGAGGTGACGCCAAATGAAAGCCCTGTTGCCCCTTGTCGGTCTTGCGGCGGGCCTGCTGACCGGATTCGCTTTATTCAATGGATTTCACTGGCAGGTTCCGCCCGAAGGGGCGCCTTACCTGTCTATCGCCGCCCTTGCAGGCATTGATACCGTTTTCGGCGGCATCCGCGCCGGGATCGAAGGCCGCTTCCAGAACGACATTTTCGCCAGTGGCTTCATCCTGAACGCCCTGCTGGCCGTCGGCCTGACGTGGTACGGTACGCACATCGGCGTAGACCTGGGATTGGTCGCCGTGCTGGTGCTGGGCGCGCGTATTTTCAACAACCTTTCGCTGATGCGCCGCTTCTACCTCAACAAAGTGACGCTGGCGCGAAAACGCCTGCAGGAAGACAACGCCGCCGCGTTCGCCGGACTGTCCGGGCCATCGGGACCGCTGGGATAATTACAGAGGAGTTGATAGTTGATAGTTGACAGTTGATAGGATACACGCTGCTGCCTATACGGGTAACTATTATCTGGGCAGACAAGTGAGAAAGCGCGTGTTTGACTATCACCTATCAACTATCAACTATCAACTTACGAACGGATACATGCGCGTGGCGCGAAACGACATAATTACGGGTTTGGATATTGGCACGACCAAAGTCTGCGCGCTGATCGCGGAATTGGCCGAGCATGGGGAGATTCATGATTACCGGGGTCGGCGTTGCGCCGTCTTTGGGCATGAAGAAGGGCATGGTGGTGGACATCGAGGCCACCGCCCGCGCCATCGAAGAAGCCATTGACATTGCGGCAAAGCAGGCGGGGCAGGATGTGGACGGCGTGTACGTAGGCGTGACCGGGGAACATATCTCCTCGCTCAACAGCAACGGGCGCATTGCCATTACGCACCCTGACCGCGAAATCACGGACGGCGACGTGGATCGCGTTTTGGAAGCCGCGCGGGTCATTGTCTTGCCCCCGGACAGGCAGATTTTACACGCCATTCCCCGCTCCTACTCCATTGACAGCCAGAACGGAATCCGCCACCCTGTGGGCATGAGCGGGCAGCGGTTGGAAGTGCATACCCATATCGTGCATGGCGCGACCACCTGCCTGCAAAACATTGACAAGTGCGTTGCCAAAGCGCACATGGAAGTGATTGAGCAGGTACTGGAACCGATTGCCACTGCGCGAGGCCGTGTTGCTTCCCGCCGAGCGCGAGTTGGGCGTATGCTTGGTGGACATTGGCGGCGGCACATCCGATATGGCCGTGTTCGTCAACGGCGAGATTTTCTATTCCGCCGTGATTCCTGTGGGCGGCAACCATGTCACCAACGATGTCGCGTATGGCCTGACGGTGGGACACGACGAGGCCGAGCGCTTAAAAACCGAAAGCGGCAGCGCCCTGACGGAATTGGTTGGGGAAGAAGACGTGATTCAGGTGCGGCAGGTAGGGCGCGACGATTCGCGCCGACTGCGCCGCCGCGCTCTGGTGCAAATCATCGAGC
Source organism: uncultured Chthonomonadaceae bacterium (assembly GCA_963835065.1). Taxonomy (GTDB): domain Bacteria; phylum Armatimonadota; class Chthonomonadetes; order Chthonomonadales; family Chthonomonadaceae; genus CAWFQB01. The sequence goes on from CAWIEK010000009.1 coordinate 180,017, forward strand.
CGCGTATGCAGGAATTGTTTGAACTGGTACACGCTGAACTGGAACGGGGCGATTGCCTGAACAAAGTCCCTGCCGGCCTGGTCATCAGCGGCGGCGGCAGCCAGTTGAAGGGGTGCGTGGAAGTGGCGCAGCAGGTTCTGCGCATGCCCGTGCGCGTCGGCAAGCCGCACGGCATCAGCAGCTTGCCCGAAGCGCTCACGCATCCGATGTACGCGACAGCCGTAGGCTTGGTGCTGTACGGCGCGCGCCATGCCCGCGACGCGCAGCGCGAAACCCGCCGCCGTTCTCCGTCAAACCTGCCGCCCTTCCTGCAAAAGATTATGCAATGGCTGCACAGCCTGCTTGGCAGCGAAGATTAAGACATTACAAGCCGGTACGAAAAACAAGCGAGAATTGTTTGGATTCCGTACCCATTTTTGGATATAATGAATCCTATCATTTTGCAGCGAATCTCAGCATTTTAGAATGAATTTCAACATTTAGCGGGAAGGCGACCCATGATTAATAGTTCTCTTGGCGGAAGTTTGCCGGAATTGGGTTCGGCGCGCATCAAAGTAATCGGCGCGGGCGGCGGCGGCACGAACGCGGTCAACCGTATGATCGAATCGGGCTTGAGCGGCATCGAGTTTCTGGCGATGAATACGGATGTTCAAGTGCTGAACATTTCCAAAGCGCCGCGCAAACTCCAGCTTGGCGAAAACTCCACGCGGGGGTTGGGCGCGGGCGGCGATCCGAGCATCGGGCGCGTGGCGGCGGAGGAAAGCAAAAGCGAAATCAAAAAGATGCTCGACGGCGCGGACATGGTGTTCATCACGGCGGGCATGGGCGGCGGAACCGGAACCGGGGCTGCGCCCGTCATCGCGGAAATCGCGGCGGAAATGGGCGCGCTCACTGTCGCCGTTGTCACCAAGCCGTTTCCGTTTGAAGGGCCACGCCGGATGCGGTTGGCCGAGGCCGGTGTCGAGGAACTGAAAAGCAAGGTTGACACCATCATCATCGTGCCGAACGAAAAATTGCTGTCCGTTGGCGACCGGCGCATGACGCTCGTGGAAGCCTTCCGAATGGCGGACGACGTGCTGCGGCAGGGCGTACAGGGCATCTCCGACATCATCACCATTCCGGGCATGATCAATGTGGACTTTGCCGACGTGCGCGCCATTATGACCCACGCCGGCCCCGCCCTCATGGGCATTGGCTACGGCAGTGGCGATCACCGGGCGGTGGAAGCGGCTCAAAACGCGGTTTCGTCGCAACTGCTGGAAACCAGCATCAACGGCGCGACCCGCGTCCTTGTCAACGTCACGTCCGGCAACGACCTGACCTTGCAGGAATTCACCGAAGCCGCCAACCAGATTCAGGAACTGTGCGACCAGAACGACGCCAACATCATCTTCGGATGGGTGGCCGATCCGGGCTTGGAAGGCGAAGTGCGCGTAACCGTGCTGGCAACGGGTTTCAACGGTCTGTCGTCCGCGCCGGACATTGCCAAACTGACCCCCAACACAACGCCCGCTCCAACCCCGCAGCCCCCGCCCCGCACAGCAACGGCGTACCCCAACACGCGCCCCTACCAGCCCGGCGATTCCATCAACAACGGACGCTCCACGTCACAGCCGCCCGCCAATCAGCCTGCCACAAACACGCCGACAACCCGCGCCGGAGAAACGCCTGCTCCAACGAACGCGCCGGCCGCTCCGTCCCAATCGCCCCCACAGCCGGAACGCAAGTCCAGCAATGAGGACATAGACATTCCCGCGTTCCTGCGCCGCAGACCGTAGCGGAAGGGGTCAGTGGCTAGTAGTCCGTCAAGGTAGTTTGTATGTATAGATTCCGAGGTTAGCAGTGAGCCGATTGGCTCAAAATCTATCCCTCTATTCTACCTTTATGGACTACTAAGAGAACTTGAAAGAGGATTGAGTTATCAGCAGAAACCTTTCACAGCAGGTATGATATTATATACAATACTCTGTAACTATCTGGAATCCTGCAAATCCAACATTGTGAAGTGCAAAAGGCATTTATCTGAAATACAGGAAGTTTCCGTAATTGGTTGTTGTATTCGCTTTATCATACACAAGACGAACTACTAAATGTAGTTAATCGATAGGGGTGAAAGGTCACGAGAATGAGGGAACACTACGATTTATATGCTGCCCCCGCAGCCCACCCTGATTTACCAAGCATCGCGCCCTTTGTACGCGGCTCGTGGAGACGCGATGGGGCGATATCATATCAATCAACTGCTCTCAGCGAGGAGGAATTTGACCGAATATCAAAAGCTAGGGCTAAACATCATTCCTATTACCGTGGTCCCAAAACTAGCGACCCGGATGAGCCAGGCGAGTATGAGCCTGCTGATGCTATTTACAGCGATCCTTATGATGAAACACAGTATCACGAAGACGAAGAAGACGAAACAAACTACTACAGGCCCGATGATAAATCCGCCAGTTTGTATTCCAGCTACGTACGCGGTGAGGTAACTCTTACTAATGCCGCAAGCCAAGAAATCTTGGCGTTGCTGGAACAAGAGGTGTTTAGGATAGGGGACAACGGGGATCCTGTTTGGAATGATACCATGAAGTGGAAGCTCTTAGTAAATCATCCTGTAGATTGCTATAACCCCATCCAAATTTCCCATATTGCACTCTGGATCAGGGATGATGATGTGCTGCATTTTCGCACAATACAGGATTGGGAACACGGATTACGAAATCCCTCAACCAAGCATTTGTATATGCACAAAGATGATTTTCGCACCATTTGTAACATCCTTCCGCCTAGTGATAGTGAGTTGGAGGCTGAAGACGCCCGTGAGCAAGAACGCTACAATCAATTTTCTGATCGATAGACAATTCATAATATCTAGGCTGAATCATAGGTGGCACAAGCTTGTCCTTCTAGTACACTGCGGCGTAATTCTTGGCGCAGTAACCGACGTTTTATACGTTGGTTAATTTGGCCTGCGGTCAACCGGTCAACAGACGAGGAACAGCCCGCACATCTATGTCGCAGTATACTACAGACTTATATAACTCTTCGGATGTTAGCGTCATTTGGCAAGAGACGAAATTTATGATAAGTAAAATTTATGACATACGATCTTTGTCGGATTTCAAATCTAATGCGACAGACTTTTTCCGCGCCCTGAAACATTCGGGGCATCCCATTGTGCTGACGATAGACGGCAAAGCGGAACTTGTCGTTCAGGATGCGCAAAGTTACCAGAAATTGCTGGAAGCCGTAGACCGAGCTGAAGCCATTGAAGGCATCAAGCGCGGCTTGCAGGATGTTGAAGCGGGACGCACACGTCCCTTTGCAGAATTCGATTTAGAGATGCGGCAGAAGTATGGCATACACCGTTAAGTTGTAACGAACAAGAGGAGGATTAATTCCTCCTCTTGTCTTTTTGGCAGGAA